>NZ_CP171979.1:0-835222 GCF_044055375.1 Variovorax sp. UC74_104 | reverse complement strand
CGGATGCGGCCGTCTCCTGCGTGGCGGGGGCCGGCGAGTCCTCGCCGTGGCGCGGTTCGGCCCGGCGCTTCAGCAGACCGGCGACCCCGTTCGGCAGGAACAGCACCACGACGATGAAGAGCGCCGCCACGGCGACTTCCCAGTAGAGGAACTGCTCCCGAAGCTCGGCGGACGCGTAGCCGACCACGGTGGCACCGAGCAACGGCCCCAGCGAACTTCCCTTGCCCCCGACGGCGGCCCAGATCACGAATTCGGTCGACAGGATGAAGCTCATCGCCTGCGGGGTCACGATGCCCTGGTGCGCGGAGAACAAGGCACCTGCCGCGGCGGCGAGCAAGGCGGAGAACGCATAGGCGTTCGCCTTGACGCGGTCCGTTGCATACCCGAGCAGTTGCAGCCGCTCCTCGTTCTGCGCTACCGCCTCCCAGATCACCCCGATGGGCCGGGCCGCCAGCATCGCGAGAACGAGCGTCGTGATGACCGCGACTGCCGCCACGAGCCAGTACAAGGTCTCGTAGCGGGCCGTGCCGGGAATTTCGGGAATGTTCGCCATGCCGTTGAAGCCGCCGGTGAGGCCGCTCCACTGTTGCGCCGCCAGGAAGCCCAGCATCGTCAGCGCAAGCGTGATGAGCGAGAAGTAGGGCCCGCTGCGCGAGCTTCTGGCGAAGACCAGGCGCGCGATGACGTAGGCGAGCAATGCCGGCGCCACCACCGCGAGCGGCAGCGCCAGGTACAGGGCGGGTTTCGACTCCGCGCCCTTGAGCATCCCGCCGAAGAGGTAGGCACCCAGCCCGAAGAAGAGCGCGTGCCCCAGCGGCAGGAACCCGAGGCGTCCCCAGCAGAGGGCCACGCCCTGCGCAGCGATTCCGTAGATCAGGAAAAGGGCGATCTGGTACGCCACGAACTCGCTGGACGCGAACGGCAGTGCAACCAGGACTGCGGCCAGGAAGGCCGCCGATTTAGCGTCGCGAAAAAATGCCATTGGGCTTGAGCCAGAGAAAGAGGATTGAAAGCATCAGCACCACCGCGTAGCCGCTGGTCTGCCCTGCCACGCTGCTGACGACGGCCTGCGCGCCGCCGATGATTCCGACGCCGCCGAACATGCCGCCCAAGGTCCCGAGGCCACCCACGACCAGCACGAAGAAAGCGTCCAGGAGGTAGTCGACGCCGATGCCAGGCTCGATGCGGATCAGCGGCGCAAGCAGCACCCCGGAAAGCCCGGCGAACACGACCCCGATGACGAACGCCTGCGAAGCGAGCCGCCGGGTATTGATGCCCAGCGCTTGCGCAAGAACAGGATTCGCCGTCATGGCGCGCACTCGAAGCCCGGCTGCGCTGCGCCGATACCAGAGGAAGAGCCCCGCCATCACGACGAGCGCCAGGACGATCAGCGCCAGGCGATACGCCGGGTACTGCGAGCCGAAGACCATCGTCGGCTCAGTCAGCGTCGATTCGACGTTCCGGTACTCCCTGCCGAAGACCGCTTCGACCAGTTTTCTCAGGAGCATGGCCAGCGCCCAGGTCGCGAGCAGCGTATCGAAAGGCCGTGAATAGAGCGGCCGTATGAGCCAGCGCTCCACCACGTACCCGAGCGCGCCGCACACCACCACCGCCAGGGGAACCGCGGCCACCAGCGGCAGCCCCAGCTTCTGCACGGTCACGACCGAATAGGCCCCGAGCATCACGAACTCGCCATGCGCCATGTTCATGACGCCGAGCAGGCCGAAGACGATCGCCAGGCCCAAGGTGGTGAGCGCGAGCGTGGCCAGCTCGTAGGCCAGGTTCAGGCCGTGCAGCAGGATGTTGCCGTCGAGCATGGTCAGACCTTGCAAGTCTGGCCCGCGCCGACCTTCGGGAAGGTCTTCACCACGCGGAAGCCCTTGTCCGTGACGTCGGCCACGTAGATGTCCTGCTCCACGTGGCGCGCCTTGACGGTCACCGCGCCCCTCGGGCCGTCGTAGGTGGTCCCTTCGGAGGCGGCATCGAGCTTGGCCGGATCCAGGCTGCCGGCCTTCTTCGCGAGCGCTTCGAGCATCAGGAAGCCTTCGTAGGTCGATTCGGCCAGGCCATTCAATGCCGGGGCGTTCGCGCCGTTGGCCTTGGCATAGTCCGCAGCGAAGGCCTTCGCCGCGGGCGTGTCGATGTTCGCGAAGTAGCCCGAGCTCGAATAGAGGTTGCGCGCGTTGGCGAAGCCGATGCCGGCGAGGGTGTTCTCCTCGATCAGCGTGCCCAGGCGAATCGCCTTGTCCGAAAGGCCGAAGCTCGCGAACGACTTGTTGAAGGTCACCGAAGCGCCGCCGACCAGCGACACGAGCACGGCGTCTGCGCCGCTGTCGCGGATGCGCGCGAGGCTCGCATCGAAGTTGTCGACGGTGAAGGGAAGGTACTCGTCCCCGACCACCTTGGCGCCGGTCTTCTCGATGTAGGCCCTGGCGGTGGCATTGGTGTTCCGACCCCAGATGTAGTCGTTGCCGATCATGTACCACTTGGTCGGCTTGCGCTCGGCTGCAAGCCATGGAATGACAGGCTCCAGCTGCTGCGGCGGCGTCTCGCCCTTGACGTAGGTGCCCTTTGCACATTCCCCGCCTTCATAGACGGGCGTGTACAGGTACGGCACCTGACCCTTGAACAAACCCACGAGCGCACCGCGCACCGCGCTGTCGTGCATTCCGATGACGGCACCCGCCTTCTGGCCCTTCCAGAGCTTCAGCGCGGCCTGGCCTGCTTCCGCAGGCGCAAGGCCCGCGTCGCCGTACAGGAGCTCGACCTTGCGGCCCAGCACGCCACCTCGCGCGTTCAAGGCCGTGGCCGCCATCTCGGCGCACGCCTTGCACGACGGACCGAACAGGCCGCCGGGACCGCTTTGCGGAATCATCACGGCCACCTTGAGCGGGTCGGCCGCGAAGGCTGTGGGCAGTGCAGAAGCTGCCCCTGCGGCCAGCGTTGCTTGCAGGAAATGACGACGATCCATGGAATGCTCCTTCGGGATTTCAGTTGGGAGTTGTGAGTTGAGGGGCTGGCGGAAGCACTGACTGGACGGCTTCGGCAATCGCCAGAAGCCGGCGGTCGGAATCGATGGGACCGTCGAGCGCGAGGCCCACCGGCAGGTTGTTCGCGAGGCCCAGCGGGATGGTCGCGCCGGGCAACGATGCATTGCTGCCGGGGTCCGTGTTGCGAATGAATGTCCCGAAGGTGGGCTGCTGCGTGCCGTTCAGGTCGACCGTTTCGTCTTCACCGATGAGGGCCGCGGCCCGCGGCGTGGTGGGGAAGACCAGCGCTTCGATCCGGTGCGATTCGAATGTCTGCGCGTAGAGCGCCTGCATCTTCGCCCTCGCCTGCAGCGCGCTCTCGTAGACATCCTCGGGAATGCCTCCGCCGGTCAGGAGCGTGCCGACAGCACCGCGCACGTCCGGACTGCCGACGGCTGCGATCAGCTCCTCGAGCGTCACGCCGCGCCCGCGCTCCTCCAGATATCTCCGCATGTCGCGCAAGAACTCGAAGAGCGCAACCGGGAAGCCGACACCGGCATTGAGATCGCGCAGGGCGGACATGTCGATATCCACGAGTTCGACACCGGCCTGCCGCAGCGTCTGAAGCGCGGATTCAGCCACCTGTTCGAGTGCGGGCTCCAGGTCATTCCAGAACGGACGCCTCGGGACGCCAAGGCGCAGCCCCTTGAGCGCCACCTTCATCTGGCCATCCTTGGCGCCTGTCATCACCGCATCGAGAAGCGCGCAGTCCGCAATGGTGTAGGCCAGCGGCCCTGGAGTGTCGCGAGTGAGCGAAATTGGTGCGATGCCCTGTGCCGACACGCGTCCGACCGTCGGCCGGAAGCCGCTGACCCCGCAGAGGGCCGCCGGCACGCGGACCGAACCGCCGGTGTCCGTTCCGATGGAGGCGGGGACGATGCGCGCGCCGACAACGGCGCCCGAACCTCCGCTGCTGCCCCCGGGGATCCTGGTGCGATCCCAGGGGTTTCTGACCGCACCGGTGACCGCGTTGTTGGTGGTGATGCCAAACGCCAGCTCGTGCATGCCCACCTTGCCCGCGATCACGGCTCCTGCGGCCCGAAGGCGGGCAACCAGCTCCGCATCCGCCTGGGGCAGCTTCCCGTTCAATGACGCCGTACCGGCCCCGCAGGCCATGCCGGCCGCTTCGATGTTGTCCTTCAAGGCGATGGGAATGCCGAGCAAGGGGAGCCGCTCGCCGGCGGCAAGGCGGCTGTCCGCATCGCGCGCTTCTTTCCGCAACGCCTCGGGATCGAAGCTGACCCACACGTTGAGGTCGCTATAGGCTTGCGACCGCGCGATGCAGGCCTCGGCCAGGTCCAGGCTTGAAACGGATGCTCCATCGAGGAGCTTGCGAATGGCAGAGAGAGGAAGATCGATCGCGTGCATGGCTCGTTCAGCGTTTGGTGACGATTCAATGTACGCAGCGGCGTTTTGCCGGGGACCTATAGAAATCGTTAGGGGCCACTCACCGGGCGGCGGCCTAGGGTCAGACCCGACTGGCGAAAACCACAGCAGTGCCTAGCATTGGCGCCCCGCGCATGAAGCTTGCTTGGAATCGACCATGCACCTCTCCACCATTCAGACCAGGGCCCTTTCGGACCTCATGCGCCTGGTCGCGAACGCGACCGACGGCGACGAGCTGCGCGAGCGCATGGCGCTGCCCATGCTCGACCTCCTTCGTGCGGACACCTACGTGTCGATGGTGTGGGACGGCGAAAGGCAGCGCTTTGGCCGCACGACCGCGCTCAACATGTCCGAGGAGAACCTGCGTTCCTGGGACGATTACTTCCGCTTCGTGGACCCGCTGACCTACCCCATGATGCAGCGCCGCAAGCCCACCCTGGCAACGCAGGTGCTCTGCCAGACCGACCTGTCGCGCACGGAGTTCTTCAACGACTTCCTTCGTCGCGACCGCATGTACTGGGGAGTGAACGTGTATTTCTACGAGCGCGAGCGATGCGTAGGGGACGTTCGCATCTGGCGCAATCGGGAGCGGGGCAATTTCGATACGGGCGAGATCGAGATCCTGAATCTCGTCGAGCCGGCCATCACCGCCGCGCTCTCACGGCTGGGCTGGAAGGAATCCGCGCCCGCCATCGAGGAAGGTGAATCCGCCGAGGCAACGCTGCAGCGCGAAGGACGCCTGAGCAAGCGCGAAGCCGAAGTGGCGTGGCTCGTCAGTTGCGGCTGTCCGGACAAGGAGATCCAGAGCCGGCTCGGCCTGGAGTATCCGACGGTCCGCTTCCATCTGGGCAACGCCTTCAAGAAGCTGCGCGTCGCCAACCGATCCGCGCTTGTCGGCCGGGTTCGGGCCCTGCTGGCGCACCAGGAGCATGGAGGCACCGCAACGGCCATCGCGATGCCCGGCGCGTCGACAGAAGACGCCGCATCTCCTTCCGCATCTCCTTCCGCATTTGCGACACGGGTGCTCAGGCAGCGCGGCGCGCCACAGCAGATTCGTCCCAACTGATTCCTACGCCACGAGTGTCGTCGGCAGCGTGCCGGCTCGCACGCACCGGCCTCAAAAGCGCTGCGGGACTGGTTGACGGCGCTGCCAGCCGGATGCCATGCAGCTCCGGCCCTTCAGATCATGGCGAAGCCACCCGATGCCCCGATCGTCTGGCCGGTGACGAACAACGCGCGGTCCGACGCGAGGAATGCCACCAGCCCTGAAACATCGTCCGGCCGCGACAGCCGCCCCACCCCCTTCGAGATCGGATAGAGGTTCACCATCTTCGCGAGCAGTTCGTTGTTCTGAATGGTCGCGTCCGGATGCAGCGGTCCGTCCTTGATGCCTTCATGCGAAACCGCGCCGAGGGCAATCGAATTGACTGTGATCGCGTGCCGCCCGTGCTCGCGCGCCAGCGCCTTGGCAAAGCCTGCGATGGCGGCTTTCGCGCCTGAGTAGACGGCCATGTTGGCCTCGCCGATCCGGCCGGCTTCCGAGATGATGTTCACGATGCGCCCGCGCCTGGCGGCCACCATGCCGGGCAGCACGGCGTGACAGCAGTGGAAGGTGCCGTACACGTTGAGGTTGACGATCTTGGCCCAGTCGGCCACCGGCATGTCGACGAAGGCCGGCGTTCGCCCGCCCTTCTCGCGGCGCTCGGGAATGATGCCGGCGTTGTTCACGAGGATCTGCACCGGCGCGTCGAAGTGCTGCGCGGCCGCATCGACCATGGCCCGCACCTGGTCGGCCTGCGTGATGTCGGCGGGCGCGGCGAGCGCCTTGCCGCCCTGCGCCTCGATCTCGCGCGCCACGGCCTGCGCCCGCTCGGGGAACAGGTCGTTGACCACGACGCGCGCACCTTCGCGTGCGAGTTCGATGCAGATCTGCCGGCCCACGCCCTGGCCGCCGCCGGTCACCAGGGCCACCTGGGATTCCAAACCGAGTTTCATGTGTGTGCTTCCTTGCTTGCTTTTGAATGAGTGAATAAATTGGCGGGCGGGGTTCAGCGCCCCTGGAACACGGGCTTGCGCTTCTCGACGAAGGCGCGCATGCCTTCCTTGCGGTCCTCGCTGTCCACCAGCAGCGCAGCGGCATAACGCTCGTACTCAAGGCCGCTGTCGAGGTCGGTTTGCATGCCGCGGTTCACTGCGCGCTTGACGAAGCGCACGGCCAGCGGCGGCATCTCGCCGATCTGCTGTGCGAGCGCGATGGCTGCCGGGAGCAGTTCGGCGCCCGGCAGTACCTGCGTGACCAGGCCGTAGTCGAGCGCGCGTGCCGCATCGATCTGCGCGGCCGTCAGCATCAGCGCCTTGGCGCGTGCCTCGCCGATCAGGCGCGGCAGCCGCTGCGTGCCACCGGCTGCGGGGATCACGCCCAGGCGCACTTCAGGAAGGCCCAATCGTGCGTGATCGGCCGCCAGCCGCAGGTCGCAGCACAGGGCCAGTTCGAGGCCGCCGCCGAGCGCGACACCGTTGATCGCCGCGAGAGTGGGCTTCTCGAATTCCTCGATGCCGCGAAACAGGTCGTGCGTCGCCTTCTGTGCGACGAAGAAGTCGGTGGCGCAGATCTGGTGGTCGGCGCGTTCCTTGATGTCGGCGCCGGCGCAGAAGGCGCGTTCGCCGGCGCCCGTGAGCACCACCGCGCGCACGCGCTGGTCGGCGCGGGCCAGTTCGAAGAATGCGCGGGCGAGGTCGGGCTTCATCGTGCCGCCCAGCGTGTTCATGCGGTCGGGCCGGTTGAGCGTCACGACAGCCACGTGGCCTTCGACGCGATAGGTGAGCGTCGAGAGTTCGATGTGGTCGGGGCGGTTGTTTTCTTCAGGCATGGTGGTTCCTTGCGAGTTCTTGCTCTGTCATGCCGTGGCGCGTGAGAGGACGTGCGCGATGGCCACCGACCCGAGCCCGATCATGTGGGCCATGCCCCACCCGGCACCTGCGTGCTGCCGGTCGCCGGCCTCGCCGCGAAGCTGCCGCGTGATCTCCGCGATCTGGCCGATGCCGGTGGGGCCCAGCGGATGCCCCATGCCGATGAGGCCGCCCGATGCGTTAATCGCGCAGCGCCCGCCGATCTGCGAGTCGCCGCGCAGCAGGTATGCGGCGCCCTCGCCCTGTTCGCACACGCCGATGGCTTCGCTGTAAAGCAACTCCTCCACCGAGAAGGCGTCGTGCAGCTCCAGCAGATCCAGCCGGCTGGCGGGAATCGCCGCCTGCTCGAGCGCCGCGCGGGCGCTGGCACGCACGAGGTCGACCGCCGCGGCGCCGTAGGAAGTTTCGGGCGTTTCGCTGCACGCGGCCGACGCGCGCACGCGCACGCAGCGCGCGGCATCCAGGCCGAGCCGGCGCAGCGCGCGGCCCGACACGACGATGACGGCTGCGGCGCCTTCACCACGCGGGCAGCATTGCTGCACGGTCAGGTCGCCCGCCACCAGCGGCGACGCGAGCACCTGTTCGAGCGTGCGCGGCTTGCGGAACTGCGCGAACGGGTTGCGCGATGCGTTGCCATGGGTCTTCACCGCCACCCGCGCCATCGACGCGGGGTCCGCGTCGCGCTCGCGCAGGTAGGTGCGGGCCATCATCGCGAACTTCACCGCGGGAACGTTGGCCGTCTCGCTCAGGCGGGCGAGGCCTTCCTTGTCGGCCGCGCGCCGGGCATCGCCGTGCTTGTCCACGCCCACCGCCAGCACCACGTCGCTGACGCCGCGCGCCACCTCCATGCACGCCTGCCGGAAGGCGAAGGAGCCCGATGCCGATGCGTTCTCGACCTGCGTGACCGCCAGCCCGCTCGATCCGAGGTGCCGCAGCATTACGCGCCCGGCCGCCATGCCGATGGAAGTGGTGCCCACGTAGGCGCTGTTCACCTGCGTCCAGGCCAGCCCCGCATCCGCCAGCGCGGCGCGCACCGCAGTCAGGCCGAGGTGCGTGTAGGGCGTCTCGCTCGGAAACTGGTAGGCATGCATGCCGATACCGGCCACGTACACGCCTTCGTTGTCGTCGATCCAGTTGCTCATCGCGCCGCCCCCTCTGCCGCGACGAAGCGGCAGGCGAAGGTCTCGCCGCCGGGCTGCGCCACGCCGATGGCGCGCAGCGCCATGCCGACACGCAGGGCCGACTCGTCCGATCCAGCGATCACGCCCTCCTCGATGAGCCCGTCATCGATGAGGATGTCGGCGGCGATGCGCGGCACTTCCATGCCGGGCAGCAGCGGCACATGCAGCGTGACGTACTCCAGCAGCTTGCCGCCGCCGGGACGCGCCACTTTCTCGGCGCCCTGCAGCGGATCGCCGCAGTGGCTGCAGCCGGGCACGTTGGCGGGAAAGACGAGCTTGCCGCACGCCGGACATTGCGCGAAGAGGAACTCCAGCGACTCGCCGTCGGGCGCGAGTTGGTAGAGCGTTGGATGCTGTGGCTGGAGGCCACGCAGGTCAGTGGTCATGGGGCTGATTTCCTGGTTTTGAAAAAAGGTCGGCAGGCGACGCGCGGACTACTCCAGCTTGGCGCCGGAGTTCTGAACCACCTCGCGCCAGCGCGTCATCTCGGACTTGACGAAAGCGTCCAGCTTCTCGCCGCGCATGCCGCGCATCGGCACGCTGCCGAACTTCTCGGTGGCAGCCAGAAGCTCGGGATTCACGATGACTTCCGCCATGGCGTCGGCCAGGCGCTTGACGATGGGAGCGGGCGTCTTCGACGAGACGAACATGGCGCCCCATGCGCTCGACTCGGCGCCGGGGTAGCCCAGCTCGGCGACGGTCGGCAGGTCGGGCGCGCTGCCCAGGCGCGACTTGCCGGTGACTGCCAGCGCCTTGAGCTTGCCCGACTGCACGAAGGGCAGCACCACGGCCGCGTAGTCGAAGGCCAGGTCGAGGTTGCCGGAGATCAGGTCGGTCAGCGCCGGGCTGCTCCCCTTGTAGGGCACGTGCGTCATCTTGATGCCGGCGGTCGTCTGGAAGAGCTCCGCCGTCAGGTGCGTGGCCGTGCCCGCGCCCGCCGAGCCGAAGTTGAGCTTGCCGGGGTTCTTTTTGGCGTACGCCACCAGCTCGGGCACCGTCTTGAACGGCTTGTTCGGGTTGATGACCAGGATCAGCGGCGACTCCGACATGCCGTGCACGGCCGTGAAGTCCTTGACCGGGTCGTAGCGCACGTTCTTGTAGAGCGCGAGGTTGGCCGCGTGCGTGCCCTGCGTGCCGTAGATCAAGGTGTAGCCGTCCGCCGGTTGGCGTACCGCGTATTCCACGCCGATGGAGCCGCCGGCGCCGGGCCGGTTGTCAACGATCACCTGCTGGCCGAGCTTCTCCCCCAGCTTGAGCGCAAGCAGCCGGGAAGTGTTGTCGGTGATGCCGCCCGGAGGGAACGGCACGACAAAGGTCAGCGGCTTCGAAGGCCAGCCGTCAGCTTCGCCGGCCGCATGCACGGCAGTGGCTAACAGGAGCGCGCTGCTGGCAGCGGCGAGGGCTTTGAGGAAGGTTTTCAAGGTTTGTCTCCGGGTTTTGTGACGCGATTCGATTGCGTTTTTTCTACGAATAGACGTAGACTACTTCAACCCCTCGTTGTTTGACAACCGTGTTTTCTTCCTCTCCGCAGGAAATTTTCAATATAGATCGCCGGCAAATGCATGAATCCCGTAGCTATGATCGATAACTTCTACGACCTATCGGAGGATCCATGCCAACCATCGTCCCTGCAGCCGCCCGCACGATGACCCTGCTCGAAGTCTTTGCGCGCGAAAAGCGCGAGCTGTCCAACTCGGACCTGGCCCGCCTCATGGACCTGCCTGAGAGCAGTTGCTCCGACCTGCTGCACACGCTGCACGAGCTGGGCTATCTGCTGCGCACCGCGCGCAGCCGGCGCTTCTATCCGACCGCGCGCCTGCTGACGGTGGCCAAGGAGATCTCCGCGAGCGACCCGCTGTACGCCGTGGGTGCCGAGGCCTGCGAACTGCTGCGCGACCGCACCGGCGAGACCGGCCTGTGCGGCAGGCTGGAGAACGGCGTCGTGAAAGTCATCGCGCTGAGCGAAGGCCGCCACGCGCTGCGCTACATGCAGCACGTGGGCGACAAGCTCGCGCTGCACGTCTCCGCCCTCGGCAAGGCGATCCTCGCTGTCGGCACCCCGGAAGAGGCGGCGCGCCAGCTGCGCCTGAAGCCGCTGCGCGTGCTGGCCTCCGGCACGCTCACCGACCTGTCCGAACTCGAAGCGCAGGTGGAGCGTGCGCGCGAACAGGGCTGGATCTGGGTCGAGAACGAAGGCAGCGAAGGGCTGACCGCAGTGGCCGTGGCCGGCCAGATCGGCGGCGAGACGCTGGCCCTGTCGGTGGCCGGGCTCACCCATCGCATGCGCGACCAGCGCGAGCGCTGCCTGGAGGCGCTGCAGGAGGTCAAGGCCATCGTCTTCCGCAAGCAGGCCGCCGAGGGCGCCACGCGTGAGCAGCCGGCGACGGCATCGGCCTCTTCTTCTCCGGCTTCTTCTTCCTCTTCTTCCTCTTCCCGCCGCGGCACCAAGGCCTCGCCTCCCGCAGAGCCTTGAGCGCCGCCCATCTTCATCACCAACAAACAGGAGACAACGTGTACACCCAGACTGCAGAACAAGCCATGCTGCGCGACAGCATCCGCCGCTTCATGAAGAGCGAGGTCGCGCCCATCGTCGCGCGCCACGACCAGGAGAAGACCTTTCCGTTCGAGCTGCTCAAGCCCTTGTCGGAGTTCGGCTACCTGGGCGGCCGGCTGTCGGAAGAAGAAGGCGGCATGGGCCTGGACCAACTCACCTGGGCGATGCTGATGGAGGAAGCGGGTTACGCCTGGCTCTCGCTGCGCACGATCCTCAACATCACCAACGCGGCGATCAACAAGCTCGCGGCCGAGGCCACGCCCGCGCAGAAGGAGCGCTTCCTCAAGCCGCTGCTGAACAATGAGCGCCGCTGCTTCAGCGCCATCAGCGAGCCTGGCACGGGCTCCAACATCGCGCAGGTGCAGACCCGCGCCGACCTGCAGGGCGACCACTACGTGCTCAACGGCCGCAAGCTGTGGATCACGAATGGCGCCTTCGGTGACTTCGGCATCGTCGTGGCGCGCACCTTCAGCCCCGACTGCCAGGGCCAGCTCTCCACCTTCCTGGTCGAGAGGGATGTTTCCCCCTATGAGATGCGCCGCGTCGACACGATGGTGCTGCGCAGCACCGGCACGGCCGAGCTGGGCTTCGACAACGTCAAGGTGCCGCGCGAGAACTTGCTGGGCGAGGAAGGCGGCGCACTCAAGAAGATGCTGATCGGCCTGGACAGCGCGCGCGTGAACATCGCGATGGGCGCCGTGGGCGCCGCGCAGTCGGTGCTCGACCTCTCCATCGACTACGCGCGCACGCGCACGCAGTTCGGCAAGCCCATCGGCAGCTTCCAGCTGGTGCAGAAGCTGATCGTCGACATGACGATCCGCGTGGAGGCCGCACGCGCGCTGGGCCTGCGCGCCGCCGCCGCGCTCGACTCGGGCCATGACGCGCGCACCGCCGCGTCCATCGCCAAGCTCTACGCCACAGAAGCCGCCCACGAGGTGGCCAGCATGGCGTTGCAGGTGCACGGCGGCCTGGGCTACGCCACCGATTACCCCATCGAACGAATCTTCCGCGACACCCGCGGCGGGACCATTCCGGAAGGCACGACCGAAGTGCAGACGCTGATCGTCGGGCGCGAGATCCTCGGCATCTCGGCCATCGCCTGAACGCCGCGGGAGTCGCACAGCATGACCCATCCGGCCTTCAGCACCGACCTGTCACGCCTCATCCATCCGCGCGCCATCGCCCTCGTCGGCGCGTCCGAGCGGCCGCAGAGCATCGGCGGGCGCACCCTGAGCAACCTGCTCGACCATTCGCAGATCGACGGCGAGCTCTACTTGGTCAATCCCACCAAAACCGAGCTGCGCGGCCATCGCTGCTGGCCCAGCATCGCCTCGCTACCGCAGACACCCGACGTCGCCGTGATCGCCGTGCCCGCGTCGGGCGTCATCGCGGTGATGGAGGAATGCGCAGCCCGGCGCGTGCCCTTCGCCATCATCCTCACCTCGGGCTTCGGCGAGGCCGGTGCCGAGGGCGAGCGAGCCCAGGCCCGGCTCAAGGAGATCGCCGAGCAGGCCGGCATGCGCGTCTACGGCCCCAACTGCCCGGGCCTCACCAACGTCAACGCCCGCCTGGGCATGACCTTCTCGCCGTCGTTCCCGCATGACCTGGTCAAGGGCCCGATCGGCCTGGCCACGCAGGGCGGCGGGCTGGGGCGCAACGTGATGCAGGCGATGGAGCGTGGCATCGGCATCGGCCTGTGGGCTTCCACCGGCAACGAGGTCGATCTGCAGGTGGCCGACTTCATCCATTACATGGCGACCGCGCCGGACATCAAGGTGATCGTGACCTTGCTCGAAGGCATCAAGGACGGCCCGCGCTTCCTGGCCGCGCTCCAGTGCGCGGCGGACAACGGCAAGCCGGTGATCGCGCTGAAGGTCGGCAAGTCGGAGTACGGCCAGCGCGCCGCGCAGTCGCACACCGCCTCGCTGACGGGCTCGGCCGAGGTCAACAGCGCGGTGTTCCGCCAATACGGCGTGATCGAGGTCGACGACATCGACGAGCTGGTCGACACGGCCTGGCTCTTCGCGCGCGCCATGCCCGGCGAGCGCGAGGCGATCGGCGTGTACTGCTCCTCGGGCGGCACCACCGCGCTGACGGCCGATGCGGTGGGTACGGCCGGCCTCACGCTGGCCGAGTTCGCTCCCAAGACCACCGAACTGCTTCGCAGCAAGCTGCCCGACTACGCGGCGATCAACAACCCGGTCGATACCACGGCCGCCGTGCTCAGCGACGCCGACCTCGTCGAGAGCACGCTGGGCGCGGTGGCGGCGGACCCCAACACGGGCTGCGTGATCACGCCGATCGCGCTGGACTACGGCGAGACCACCGTCCGCATGGCACAGACCATCATCGCCGCGCAGCAGCGTGTGCAAAGCCCCATCGTCCCGATCTGGATGAGCGACCGGCTCGGCGAGGGCTACCGCATGCTGGTTGCGGCCGGGTTCGCGCCGCCGCGCTCGGTCGGCAAGGCGATCGCCGCCATCAGGCGCTGGACGGAATGGGGCCGCTGGCGACGCAGCGCGGCCGGGAGCTCTGTGCGCCGCCTGCCGACGGTTGTGCCCGCAGCGCCGGCCGGTGCCTTGCGCAACCTGTCGGAACTGCAGGCCAAGGCCCTGCTGGAGAAGGCCGGCATCCCGCTGCTGCCCGTGGCCGTGGCGCGCACGCGGGAAGAGGCGCGCCAACTCGCAGACGGCATGGGCTACCCGGTGGTCGCGAAGATCGCGAGCCCCGACATCCTGCACAAGTCCGACATCGGCGGCGTGCGCGTCGGCATCGCCGACGGCGCGCAGCTGGCGCTGGCGTGGGACGACATCATGGCCTCGGCCAGGCATCACAAGCCCGATGCGGCCATCGACGGCCTGCTGATCGAGAAGATGGCGCCGGGCGGCGGCGTGGAGCTGATGGCCGGCGTCACGCGCGACCCGGTGTTCGGGCATGTGATGACCTTCGGCCTGGGCGGTGTCTACGTGGAGATCCTGCGCGACGTCACGCGCCGCCTTCTGCCGCTGAGCCCCGAGGACGCCGCTTCGATGGTGCGCGAGATGCGCTGCTTCCCCGTGCTCGACGGCGCGCGCGGCCGGCCGGTAGCCGACGTGCCCGCCCTGGAGCGGCTGCTGCTGGGCGTGTCCGAGTTCGTGACGGCGAACGCGCAGCGCATCGAGGAGATGGACCTCAACCCGATCTGGGTCGGCGCACGGGGCGAAGGCGCCCTGCCGCTCGATGCGGTCATCGTCGAGCGAGGCGCCGCGTGAGCGCCGCCGGCCCGCTCGCGGGCGTCACCGTGCTCGACTTCAGCGAACTTCTGCCCGGCCCCTTCTTCACGCAGAACCTCGCGGAGATGGGCGCGCGCGTCATCAAGATCGAGCGCCCGCCCGGCGGGGACAACGCGCGGCGCATGGGCCCGGGCGGCTTCGAGGCGGTCAACCGCGGCAAGCTCAGCCTGCTGGCGGACCTGAAGGACGAGGCGCAGCGTGCCCGCGTGCACGAATTGGTGGCGCAGGCCGACGTGCTTGTGGAGTCGTACCGCCCCGGCGTGATGGCGCGCCTGGGCCTGGACTACGCGAGCCTGCGCGAGCGCTTTCCGCGCCTCGTGTACGTCTCGCTCAGCGGCTACGGGCAGGAGGGGCCGTGGGCGCAGCTGCCCGGCCACGACATCAACTACCTCGCCGCGGCGGGTGCGCTCGCGGTCTCGGGTGAACCCGGCGGCCCGCCCGCCCAGAACTTCGGTCTGCCGGTGGCGGACCTGTGCGGCTCGATGTATGCGCTGTCGTCCACGCTGGCGGCACTGCTGCAGCGCGAGCGCACGGGCTGCGGCCAGCACCTGGACGTGGCGCTGGCCGACTGCGTGCTGCACTGGATGAATCCGCGCCTGGGCGCCTACCGCGCAGACGGCGCGGACAGCCTCGAGCGCCAGCGCGCGTCCACGCAGCTGAAGCCCGCGTACGGCAGCTTCCGCTGCCGCGACGGGCAGCACCTGAGCGTCGCCGCACTCGAAGACCATTTCTGGGCGCGCCTTTGCGAGGTGCTCGACATGGGCGAGTTCGCAGGCGAGGCCTATCGCACGCTGGGCGCGCGCAAGAAGCAGGCACAGCCCATCAACGACCGCATTGCGCAGCAGCTCGCCGCGCGCGATTCGGCCGAAGCCTTCGAGACGATGGCGCGTAAGGATCTGCCCGTCGCGCCCGTGGTGCCGCCTGCAGATCTCGCTGCGCTGCCGCAGTTCGCGCAGCGCGGCCTGCTCAACGGCGCCGAGGCGCTGTCGCTGGTGCGTTTTCCGGTGCCGCTCGCGGGCGTCGATCCGTCGGCGCTGGGCGACGCGCCCGGCCTCGACAACGCACGGCAGCTGCTGCAGTGAGCCAGCCACCGCTGCCCACGCGGCTGACGCGGCTCTTCGGCCTGGCCTACCCGATCCTCGGCGGCGGGCTGATGTGGCTCTCGGACGCCCGCTACGTCGGTGCACTCACCAACACGGGCTGCATGGGCTTCATCACGCCGCGCTCCTTCGATGGTGAAGCCGCGCTACGCGAGCAGCTGCGGCGCTGCAGCGAGATCACCGGGGGCCGTCCCTTCGGCGTCAACCTCACGCTGTCGGCGCGCCCGCAGGCCAACGCCGGTGTGCAGGGCTCGCTGGAGACCGCGCTGGCGCATGGGGTGCGCCACTTCGAGACCGCGGGCTATGCGCCCGATGCGCTGATCCGGGCCATCCACGAAGCCGGCGGAATCATGATCCACAAGGCATCGAGCGTGCGGCACGCCCTCGCCGCCCAGGCGGCCGGCGCCGACGCGGTCGCGCTGGTCGGCATGGAGGAAGGCGGGCACCCCGGCGCCAACGAGCTGCCCACCATGCTGATGGGCGCGCTGGCCACGGCGCGCGGGCAGTTCCACGTTCCGCTGTTGCTGGGCGGCGGCATCGGCCACGGCAGCCAACTCGCCGCGGCACTCGCACTGGGTGCCGACGGTGTGCTGATGGGAAGCCGCTTCCTCGTGAGCGACGAGGTCTCGGCCCATGCGGCCTACAAGAAGCACCTGCTGGGCTGCGACGAGCACAGCACCATGCGCCTGCTGCACACGCTGGGCAACACCTGGCGCGTGCTGCGCAACGACACCGCCGCGCAGGTCGACGCCATCGAGCGCGCCGGCGCGGCCGACCATGCAGCCTTCGGCGGCCTGCTCGACAGCCGCGTGGCGCGCGACCGCTGCTACGGTGACGGCGACTGGCGGGGCGGCATGCTCTCGCTCGGGCCCGCCATCGGCTTCGCCACGCGCACCGAGCCGGTCGCCGCGATCGTCGAGGAAATCATCCGGCAGGCACGCGCTGCCGTGACGCACCTGAACGCATCCACCGCACTGCAATGACCCAAGTACTCCCATTCCTCGACCGACTGGCTCTGCCACTCATCGCAGCGCCCATGCTGCGTGTCTCCGGCATCGAACTGGTCTCCGCCGCTTGCGTCGCAGGCGTGATCGGCGCCTTTCCGACGGCCAACTGCCAGACGCTCGACGAGTTCGACGCCTGGCTCACCCGCCTGGACGAAGAAGCCGCCGCAGCGCCCGGGCGCACGGCGCCCTACTGCCCCAACCTCATCATGCGGCGCGACCCCGCGCGGGTGATGGCCGAGGTCGAGCTGATCGCCAGGCACCGCACGCAACTCGTGATCACCAGCGTGGGCTCGCCTGCCGCGGTGGTGCCGCGCCTGCACGAGGCCGGCTGCCGCGTGTTCGCCGACGTGGCCTCGCTGCACCATGCAGTGCGCGCCATGGAGTCGGGCGTGGACGGCCTGGTGCTGCTCACCGCGGGCGCCGGCGGCCACACCGGCTGGGCGAACCCGTTCGCCTTCGTGCGCGCGGTGCGCGGCGTATTCGACGGACCCATCGTGCTCGCGGGCGGCCTGTCGGACGGTGTCGCCCTGCGGGCCGCCAGGGAGCTCGGCTGCGACCTCGGCATCATGGGCACCCGCTTCATCGCCACGCAGGAGAGCCTGGCGAGCGGCGACTACCGGCAGATGCTGGTCGACAGCTCGATCGACGACGTGCTGCTCACGCGCGGCTTCACCGGTCTGCCCGCCAGTTTCCTGGCGCCCTCGGCACGGCGGCTGGGCATCGACATCTCGACGCTCGACGAAAGCATCTCGGTAGAAGAAGCGAGAAGACGTTACGGCGGCGGCGCCAACGCGGCGCCCAACCAGCGCTGGACCGACATCTGGAGCGCCGGCCACTCGGTGTCCGGCGTGCGCGCGGTGCCGACGGTCGCCGAGCTGGTGGATGCGCTCGTTCAGGAATACCGCGGCGGCGCGGCCACCGAATCGCGCTCCACGTAGCGCAGCCCGACGCGCGCCTTGCGTTGCGGCAGGCCGCTGTCGGCGATCCGCGTGAGCAGCAGGTCGACCAGGCAGCGCGCGGTCTCGGCCTGATCGATGTCGAGCACGCTCACCGCGGGGTCGTGCTCGGCGGCGAAGGGCGTGTCGCCGATGGCGACCACCGAGATGTCGCGCGGCACCTGGAGCCCGCGCGCGGCGATGGCGCGCAGTGCGCTGTTGAGCATGTGCGTGCCCTGCACGATGAGTGCGGTAGGCCGGTCAGGCCGCGCAAGCAACTCGGTGACCTCCGCCTTGACCGAGGCCGTGACGCTGCGCGCCTGCACCAGCAGATCGGGCACGGACAGGCCCGCGGCCTGGAACGCCGAGCGAAAACCCTGCACGCGGCGGCGCACCGGGCGCGTGTCGCCCTGCCAGAGCACGAGGGCGATGTCGCGGTGTCCCAGGCCGAGCAGGTGCTCGACCACGCGCCGCACACCGCCCGCGTGGTCGATGAGCACCGCGTCGTGGGCGCCGCTGACCTCGCGGTCGAACACGACGGCCGGCATCGGCAGCACCCGCAGCGCCTCCACCAGCGCCGCGTTGCGCTCGTTGCCGGGCGCGAGGATCACGCCGTCCATGCCGCGCTGCGTGAACGTTCCCAATGCCTTCGTTTCGCGGTCGACGTCGTTGGCGCCGTTGGCCAGCAGCAGCAGGTAGTCGTGGCGCAGGAACTCGTCCTCCAGCGCGCGGAACACCTGCGCATACAGCGGGTTCGAGATGTCGGGCAGCAGGCACCCGACGGTGCGGCTGAGCCGTGAACGCAGCACGCGCGCCGCGTGGTTGGGCCGGTAGCCCAGCGCCGCCGCCGCCTGGTTGACCTTCTCCTGCGTGGCCGCCGACGCGCCGGCGCCGTTCATCGCGCGCGATGCGCTGCCCAGCGAGACGCCCGCCAGGCGCGCCACGTCGCGCAGATCGATCTTCTGTTTTCCTGAATTCATTCGGATGGAGATTCCCTTGCGAGCAAGGAGACGGGGGACTGGGACGGGGTGAATCTTAGGTGACAGCGGGCGAGGGTTTCCACCATTTCGGAAACGTTTCCAAAACTGAACCATGACCGCAACGAAAGACGAAGAAGGAGACACGCATGTCCTCGCCAGCCATCCAGCCCGGGCAGCAGCTTTTTGCCGAAGCGCTCGGAGACCTCCGCCCCTCCGCGCAACGCCTCGATCAGCGGCGCATCCTGGTGGTGGGCGCGGGCCAGCGCGACATCGACGACCCCGATCCGCCCGTGGGCAACGGCCGGGCGATCTCGCTGCTGTTCGCCCACGAGGGCGCGACGCTGACTTGCGTCGACATCAACCCCGTCTCGCTGCAGCAGACCTGCGACCTGGTGCGCGCATCGGGCGCGACGGCCCACGCCGAGGTGGCCGACGTCGCGCAGCCGCAGGCCGCTGCCACGACGGTGGAGCGAGCGGCGCAGAAGATGGGCGGCCTCGACGGCCTGGTGATGGTGGTGGGCGTGGCCAGCGGGCTGTCGCTGGACAACCAAACCGCCGAAGCCTGGGACCGCGAGCACGCCACCAACGTGCGCTCCTGCATGCTGTTCGGGCAGCAGGCGCTGCGGCACATGGCGCCCGGCGGCTCCATCGTGCTGCTGTCGTCGATCGCCGCGCTGCGCAACTCCAGCTTCAACCCGGCCTACGAGACGACCAAGGCGGCGCAGGTGTCGCTCGCGCGCTCCATCGCGATGGCCGGACAGGCCAGGGGCGTGCGCTGCAACAGCATCCTGCCCGGCCTGATGGACACGCCCATCGGCCGCGCGGCGACGCGCCGCAGGTCCGATCGCCTCGCGATGCCGCTGCCCTTCGGCCGCCAGGGCACGGGCTGGGAAGTGGCCTATGCGGCCCTGTTCCTGATGTCGCACGAAGCCTCCTACGTGAACGGCCACGCGCTGGTCGTCGACGGCGGCCTGACCGGCGGCATCGCCGCACCGCGCGCCTCGGCCTGAGCAAGACCATGCAGCCGCTGCACAGACGCCGTTTCCTCCAGGCAGCCGCCTGCACGGTCGCGGCGCCGCACCTGGGCGCCGCAATGGCGGCACGCGACGATGCCTACCCCAGCCGGCCGCTGCGCCTGATCGTGGGCTTTCCCGCGGGCGGATCGGCCGACCAGTCCTCGCGCCGCCTTGCGGAACAACTGGGCCGCCAGCTGGGCCAGCCGGTGATCGTCGACAACCGGCCGGGCGCCTCCGGAAACATAGCGGCCGCGGTCGCGGCGCGCAGCGCACCCGATGGCTACACGCTCTTCTACGGCAGCAACGCGACCCACGCGATGAACGTCAGCCTCTATCCGAAGCTGGACTACGACCCGGTGAAGGACTTCGCGCCCATCGCGCTCGAGGGCAAGGTCTACAACGTGCTGTGCGTCAACCCAGCCTTCGAGGCGCGCGACCTCAAGAGCTTTATCGCGATGGCCAGGGCGAAGCCCGAACGGGTTGCCGTCGCCACGCCCGGGAACGCCACCAGCGGACATCTGTCACTGGTGCTGCTCAACCGCGCCGCCAAGGTGCAGCTCGCGCACATTCCGTACAAGGGCAGCGCGCCGGCGCTCACCGATGTGCTTGGCGGACAGGTGCCGGCAATCTTCGACAACGTGGCGGGCAACCTCGCCTATATCCGCAGCGAGAAGATCCGCCCGCTGGCCGTCACCTCGCGCAGCCGGCTGCCGCTCCTGCCGCAGGTGCCGACCTTCGAGGAATTGGGCCTGCCCGATTGCGAGATCGCGGCCTGGGGCGGCCTGTGGGTGCCCAGCGGCACGCCGCCGCCCATCATCGACAGGCTCAACCAGGAAGTGAACCGGGCGCTGCAGACCGCGGCAGTGGCCGATCGCATGCGCGAACTGACGATTGACCCCCAGGGCGGCACGCCCCAGGCGCTCGCCGAGTTCGCGCGCAGTGAAACCCTCCGGTGGCGCGAGGTGATCCGCGCCGCCGCCATCCGACTCGACTGAAAAAACCATGGCTCGCATCCCCTACTTCGACCTCGCCGAGGCGCCCGCGGAACTCCACGCATTGCTGGGCGGGCGCCCACCGCTGAACATCTACCGCATGGTCGCCCACGGCGGCGCCACCGCGCAGGGCTTCCTGGCCCTGGGCTCCAGCATCCTGCGGCACTCCTCGCTGCCGGTGTCGCTGCGCGAGCTGGTGATCCTGCGCGTCGGCGCGCTGTGCGGCTCCAGCTACGAGGTGACCCAGCACCGCCGCGTGGCTGCGCAGGCCGGCGTGCCGGTCACCCAGGTCGAGGCGGTGCTTGACCATCCGCAAGGCGGCGTCCAAAGGGCCCCGTTCAGCGATCTTGAATGCCGCGTGCTCGACTTCACCGATGCCGTGGTGCGCCAGGTCAAGGCGCCACGCGAGATGTTCGATGCGCTGGCCGCCGAGCTGCCGCACCAGCAGCTGATGGAGGTCGTGATGACCATCGGCTACTACATGCTGGTGTGCCGGGTGCTCGAGAACTTCGAGGTCGACCTCGAAGGCAGCGACGTGCTCGCTGGCCACGCCCCATGGGCCGAGATCCTCAGGCAGAACTGATCCAGGAGACACACAGATGAATCTCAACCGCCGGCAATTCGCCGTCGCCACCGGCCTGTTCCCGCTCGCTCCGGTGCTGCGCGCCCAGGAGACCTACCCCAACCGGCCCATCACGCTGGTGGTGCCGTTTTCGGCAGGCAGCGTCGTCGACCTGCAGGCGCGCGTGATCGCGCGCGTGCTTGCCGCCCGCCTGGGGCAGCCCATCGTGATCGACAACAAGGTCGGCGTGAGCGGGTCCATCGGCGCCGAATTGGTCTCGCGCGCAGCGCCAGACGGCTACACGCTGCTGTTGGGCACGCAGGGCACCCAGGGCACCAACATCGCGCTGTACAAGACGATCCGCTACGACCCGGTGAAGGACTTCGTGGCCATCCACGGCCTCTCGGGCAACCCGAACGTGCTGGTGGTGAACCCCAAGCTCGGCGTCGGTTCGGTGAGTGAACTGGTCGAGCTCGCGAAGAAGAATCCGGGCAAGCTCAATTTCGGCTCGGGAGGCAACGGCACCGGCGGGCACCTGTGCCTGGAGCTGCTGCAGACGCGCACCGGCGCGCGCTTCACGCACGTGCCGTACAAGGCGACTTCGGCGGCCCTGGTGGATCTCGTCTCGGGCAACGTCGATGCGATGTTCGACTTCCTCCAGACCGCCGCGCCGCACATCCGAAGCGGCAAGCTGCGCGCGCTGGCGGTCACGCGCGGACAGCGCATGCCCATGCTGCCGGAGGTGCCGACCATGGCGGAGGCCGGCTACCCGGGTGTCGAGTCGCTGACCTGGGGCGGGTTCTTCGCGCCCGCGAAGACGCCGGAGCACATCGTCAAGCGCCTGTCGGTGGAGACATCGGAAGCGCTGCGCTCGCAGGAAGTCAAGAACACGCTCGAATCGGCGGGGGGCTTCATCATCGACATGCCGCATGCGGAGTTCCAGGCCTATGTGGCCAAGGAGGCCGTCAAGTGGACCGACGTCCTGCGCACGGCAGGGGTGACGCTGGAATGAGCGCGTCGTCCATACCGCGCACACTCGCCGCGCCCGCCGTGGCCGCCGTCACCGGTGCCGGCGGCGGCATCGGCCGCGCGCTGGCTCTGGCCTGCGCGGGCGAAGGCATGGCCGTGGCGCTCGCCGACGTCGAGGTGGAGGCGCTCGCAGCCACCGAGGCGCTCGTTCGATCGATGGGCGTGCCCACGCTGGCGCAGCGTTGCGACGTGAGCCGCGCCGCCGATGTCGAAGCCTTCGCGCAGGCCTGCGACGACCGCTTCGGCGGCGTCGACTGGCTCTTCAACAACGCGGGCGTCGCCGTGCTGGGGCCCGCCTGGGCCGCCACCGATGCGGACTGGCAGTGGGTGCTGGGCGTGAACGTGCTGGGCGTCGCCAACGGCGTGCGCAGCTTCGTTCCGCGCATGCGCGCACGCGGCCGGCCCGCCCACGTGATCAACACGGCGTCGGCCGCCGGGCTCGCGACGCTGGCAGGCTCCGCCGTGTACAGCGCGAGCAAGCACGCGGTGGTCGCCTTCTCGGAATGCCTCGCGCACGACCTGGAACAGGCCGGTTCTCCGATCGGCGTGACCGTCGTCTGCCCTTCGCTGCTGCCCACGGGCATCCACGTGTCGCAGCGCAACCGGCCCGACAACCTCGCCGATACCGTCGCACCCGCGGCGGGCTATGACGAAAGGGTGCGCGCAGGCATGGCGGCATCCCCCATCGACGCGACGGACGTGGCCTCGGCCACGCTGGCTGCCGTGCGCGCGGGGCGCTTCTACGTGATCCCGCACGCCCACACGGGCGCTTCGGTCGAGAAGCGCATGCACGCGATCCTCGCCGACTTCGGCAGGGAGCACCCTGACGCGGGGTGAGACGGCGCCCTCTTCCCTCAACACGACGGCCCTGCACTGCCAGGGTCGAGCACTTTTCCAGGAGACTTCGAAATGAACACCGAATCCAGCGACAAGCTCGCACAGGTCGCGCAGCAACTGCAGGCCCTGCAGCGCCGCGTCGACCAACTTGAGAGCGTGGAGGCCATCCGCGCCCTGCGTGCGCACTACCACACGCTGGTCAACGAGGACCAGGGGCCCCGCCTGCATGAGCTCTTTGCGCCCGACGCCAGCATCATCTACAACGGGCGCCCCGAGGTCTTCGGGCGCGAGGCCATCCGCACCTTCTTCGAGAACTTCCCCGTGCAGTACGCGCGACAGTTCATCCACCAACACGAGGTGAGCGTCGACGGCGACACGGGCACCGGCCAGTCCTACCTCGACGGCCGTCCCGTGCACGGCGGCAAGAGCTTCTACGTGGTGGGCCGCTTCGACGACGCCTACGTGCGTATCGACGGCCAGTGGTACTTCAAGAAGGTGGTGCTGACCGTGCACTACATGATCGAGGCGGCAGAGCACTGGGAGACCCTGCTCCCGGTGAAGAAGAAGGCGGAGGCCGCATGAGCATCGCTTCGCTCTTTAACCTCGCCGGGCGCAGCGTGCTGGTCACCGGCGCCGCCAGCGGCCTCGGCCTGGCATACGCGGAAACGATGCTGGAGGCCGGTGCGCGCACGCTCATGACGGACATGGATGCGCAGGCGCTGGACACGGAGGTGCAACGCCTGAAGTCGCGCCACCCACTCGTGGAAGGCGCGACGCTGGACGTCGCCGACGCCGCGGCCGTGAATGCCCTGGTGGACGACGTGGCCGCGCGCCACGGCGCCATCGACTGCGTGTTCGCGAACGCGGGCATCAGCGCAGGACGCGGGTTCGTCGTGGAGGCGGGCCAGCTGGAGAACATCGACCTCGCGCACTGGGACAAGGTCCTGCGCATCAACCTCGACGGCGTGCTGCACACCGTGCGCGCGGCCGCTCGGCACATGAAGCCGCGGCGGGAGGGACGCATCGTCGTGACCACGTCGATCGCGGGTCTGCGCTCGGAGTCGCTCTCGGGCTACGCCTACGTCGCGTCCAAGGCGGCGGCGAACAATCTGGTCCGGCAGGCTGCCATGGAACTGGCGCCACACAACGTGCTGGTGAACGCCATCGCGCCCGGCCCCTTCGCCACGAACATCAACGGTGGGCGCCTGCGCCTTCCGGAATCGGCGGAGCGCATGCGGACCCACATCCCCCTGGGCCGGGTGGCCCAGTGCGATGAGATCAAGGGGCTGGCCCTGCTGCTGGCCTCGCCTGCTTCCAGCTACATGACGGGGGCGGTCATCCCCGTCGATGGCGGTGCCTCGGCGCGATAGCGGTCGAGCGGCAGGAGCAGCTACTTCAACGCGGCGCCGCCTCGCGCGAGGTACTGCGCCGAGAGGCGCGCGAACTGGCCACCGTCCGTGCTGATCGAGGTCTGATGGCTGCCGCCCGCGCTGAAGACGAGCCCGATGGTGTGCATGTCGCCGTATTCCTGGGTGTTGGTCAGCATGTAGTCGACGCGGTTGTCGCGGTAGTGCTGGTCGGTGCCGCCGGGCGTGTCGGAAGGCACGCCCATCGGCGTCTGCCACCACAGGATCGGCAGGCCGTTGCCGAGCGCTGCGCGGTAGTCCGAATACTGCTTCTGGTTGTCGTGGAAGTTCGGGCTGGTCTGGTTGGTTGCGTCCCAGTAGAACGGGGCGCTCCCGTTCTGGCATTCCGCGGGCGGCGATGCCACCTCCCGGCAGCCCGCGTCGCGGTCGCTGGTCTGCGCGACGATGAAGTCTGCCTGGTTCGCACCGGCGGCCCGCATCATCGCGGCGACCTCCACGGGCGTGCCATTCCAGAAGGCGGGCGGAAACCCGATCAGCGTCTTCGGCGCAACCTTGCGGCCCATCTGCACGAAGCATTGGCCGAGGCCCGCGACGGTGTTGGGCAGCGTTGAGCATTCGGGCTGGCCGCTCACGGAGGCGGCCATCTTCGTCAGGTCGCGACCCGGCGCCTGCGACGCGGCGAAGCCCCAGAAGTCCGGTTCCACGTTGACGAGCGCGGGCTTGCCCCATTCCGCGATGCGCTGGTACATCAAGCGGACCTGGCCCCAGTACTTGTTCATGAAGGTCGGATCGTTAATGCTGCTCAGGTTGCCCTCGCCGTTCGCGGTCATCTGGTAGAGCGTGAACATGGGCACCGCACCATAGGCATCTGTAGCCTGCGCGGAGTAGGTGACATAAGCCCCATCGGGACTGTTCCACGTGGGCCACGCGCCCGAGCCGACGCCCACGAGGTAGCGCTCCACGATGTCGGGGTGGATGTCCTGGCTCTTCATGTCATCGATGGAGGTCGCTCCCAGACCGAACAGCACACGGGAAGGTTTGCCGAGCTTGTTGGCCATGGCGACGGTGGCCGGCACGGGCGCGGTGCCGCCGCTCGTGCCGCCAGTGCCGCCCTGGGTGCCGCCGCCGGAGGCGTTGCCGGCCGTTTGGCCTCCGTTGTTCTGGCCGCTGCTGCCCTGGCCCGTTGGGCTGCCGGCCAGCGGAATGCCTGCCCCTCCACCGCCGCCACTTCCTCCGCCACAGCCGAAGAGCAGCAGCGAGGCCATCAGCGCGGAAACGCAACGTCGAGAAAGAATGTCCATGAGAAAAGTCCGAAAGGTCGAAGGAAATAAACACCAGCGCACGCCCCTGCAGGCGCACGCCGGTTGGGGTTCAGGGTTGTTCGGGCAGCGCGGCCGCCCGATGGCGCTCAGCGGGCGAGGTTCGCGATGAAGGCCGCGTCCTGCGCACCGCTGTAGATGCGGAAGTCCTGCATGCGACCCTTGAAGTACGGGTCGCCGCCGTACTCGGAGCGCCCCAGCCAGGTCCGGGTGGTGTTGCCCAGCTGGAAGGGATTGATCCAGATGCCATCCGCGGTGGCGACCTGCGTGCCGTCCACGTAGAGCGTGCCCACGGTGCCTGAGAGCGTGACCGCCACATGCACCCAGCGCCCGGTGGGCAGCACGTCGGTCGTCACGGACTCTTCGTTCCAGAACTGGTTGCGCGAGCCCGAAAAGCGCAGCGTGCCCTTGCCATCGCGAGGAATCAACGAGATGTAGGCCACGTCGTTGGAGCCGAAGTCGAAGATGCGCGTATTGACCGCCGAGGCATCCCAGTAGACCCACACCGCCGCCGTGAAGTCGCCCAGGGCCGACACGGCCCCGTCGGGCAGCTGGACGTGGCCGCTGCGGCCGTCGAGCTGCACGGCGCTTCCGCCGTTGCGTCCTTCGCCCCAGCTCGTGCCGCCCTTCAACTGCGCGTTCAGGCCACGGCCGCTGGCGTCGTTGGCATCGCCGTTGAGCGGCAGGTGCAGCCACAGCTCGCCGGGGACCGCCACGCGCAAAGTATCCGCACCGGTCATCTCGCCGGCATCGGTCACCGCGTCGATGCGGTAGTACCAGGTGCCCTGGTCGGCGTCGTCGGTGTAGGTGCGCGGGTCGGTGACGGGCGCCAGGGTCGTGAACGGACCGTTCGGTGAAGTCGCCCTCTGCACGAGGTACTGGGAGGCACCCGCGGTGCCCCACCACGACAGTTGTACCTCTCCATCGTTCAGGAATGCGCTCAGGCCGCTGGGCTTTGCGGCAGGGACCGGATCGCGCGCGTAGAGCAGCGTGCCGATGCCAGGCTGGTCGCCGCCATCGACGCGCTCCGGACGGAATTTATCGACCATCGCCTTGGTCCAGGGGGCGGAGAGGCCCTTGCGGTTCACGTAGTGGTTGTAGATCAGTTCCCAGCAAGGCCGCCCGCTGCCGGTGCCCGCCGCAGCGGTAGCGGCTCCGTGGACGCCGTTGTAAGGGGCGAACGGCATTGTGTACAGGGCATTGTTGTTGGCATCGGCGAGGTTCGTCTTGGCCACGTACTCCGCACCGGCCAGCAGCCGGTTGTTCCAGTAGCCGTAGAGATCCTCGCCCTGGTTCCACGCCATCTCGCACAGCATGCCGGCCAGCGAGATGCCGAGGGTCGAGTGGCCCTGGTCGCGATGGCTCTCCTGCCATTGCCCCAGATAGCCAGGATGCACGTAGTAGACGTTGTTGGCGCTCGCGCCGCATCCGCGGCCGGCCTTGTAGTAGTTGCTGGCTTCAGCGGTCAGGTCGGGGCGGTCGCAGAACACGCCGATCGCATAGACGGCGCAGATGTTGGCGAGGTCCCAGTTGGCCCAGTAGTGGGTGACCTTTCTTGTCTCGCTGCCGTTGTGGTTGACCAGGAAGTCGTGGGCCTTCGGGTAGAACACTTTCAGCAACATGGCCTGAAAGCGCGCCATGTCTTCCTTCGCCCAGCCGGGGTAGGCCCGCATCAGTTCCGCGGCGTTGGCCCACTGGTTGCCGTACAAGCCCGAGGCGAGGTAGACGTTCGAATTGCCACCCAGCTCGGTCAAGGTCGAGGACCATGCATTGAGGAACTCCACCGCCTTCTTCGCGTAGCTCTCGTCGTTCGAGATCTTCCAGCGCAGTGCGTAATGAAGGGCGCGCACCATGTCGCCAACCATCTGGCCGAAGTTCTGGCCATCGACGCCGCGTATCACCACCGCCAGGGGGCGCGGCTTCGCATCGAGGCCTGTGGTGTTCGCCCTGAGCATCATGTTCAAGCCAGCCACCCAGGGCTCCGCCTTGGCGGCCAGCTTGTCGCGGATGCGCTGCAGGTCGGGGTCGGTGACCAGCAGGCCGGGGTGCGCGATCTTGCGTACTTGGGGCTCGGGGGTGGTCGGCTCGGGCGCCGGGGTGTCAGGGGCAGCGGGTGTATCGGTGCTGGCGGAAGCAACGGGATTGGCACCCGGACTCTGCTGTGTTGGCTGCTGCGCGGTTGCTCCCCCTATCGGCGAAAAACTTCCGCTGCTACCACCCCCGCAAGCGGTCGTGCCGAGGGCGAGTGCGCTCGCGGTGCCGATGAAGAAGGTGCGCCGGTCCAGCAGGGCCGCGTTCTTGTCGTCGTCCGAGGAATGTGTCATTTCCGCAAATATGTAAACAAATGAATCTGCAAGCTGCATGCCATTCACTTCGATCGCTCGATGAAATGAAATCGGTAAAACCGATGGATGCATTGCGCGTGTCGAGAGGGACACGCAGCGGCAGAAAGTGACATTCGTTGTCACATGAGAAGCCGGCGACGCGACATTGAATGTCACTGCCCCTGCCATGTCCGCACGGGTTCGACCGGCACGACAGGGCAAGGCTTAGGAGTGTGACCTGTACAGAGGCCGCAGCGAGCGCTGGATTGCCTCTGAAAATGAGCGACTGAATTTCATTTTCGGAATGACCGGAAGCACTGCAACTTGCTTGCGTTCATTCCATCTCGAAGGCGCAGTGATGCCGATGCTTTCGCTGAACGCGACATCGTCTTCTTGCGATCGGCGTTGCAGCACCGACGCTCGCCATGACATCGAAGGCGGGCGTGCGACGATCAGCGACACCGCGCTTTCTTGCCCCTCCGGGTCGATGCCGGCCCCGGCTCCTCGACCGTCCGCCTCATGTTCCTCAAGCGGCGCGGATATCGCGCTGCGAACCCGCTACGACGTCGCCCTGCTTCTCCGGGCGGGCTCGCGCAACGTGCTTCTGCTTAGAGAGCGCTTCGCACTGCCGACACGGCGGCACGCAAGGCGAGCAGGTAGCTGTCCAGGCCGAAGCCGCAGATCTGGCCCTTCACGATGTCCGCGAACACCGAGTGATGCCGGAATTCCTCGCGCGCATGGATGTTGGACATGTGCAGTTCGACCACCGGTACCGTGAGGATCGCCAGCGCATCGCGGATGCCGTAGCTGTAGTGCGTCCATGCGCCTGCGTTGATCAGGACCGCGTCGACGCCGTCGGCGAAGCCCTGGTGGATGCGCTCGCAAATGGCGCTTTCGCTGTTGGTCTGGAAGCTCTCGACCTCGGTGCCCAGCTCCTTGCCGAGCGCCTGCAGCTTCGCGTCGATCTCGGCGAGCGTCGTGGTGCCGTACTGCTTCGGATCGCGCTTGCCGAACATGTTGTGGTTGATGCCGTGGAGCATGAGGATCTTCATGGGGTCTTTCCTTCTTGCAGCTGTAGCGGCCTCAGGCCAGCGGGACGGTCATGCGCTCGATGACCGGGCGGGTGTCGGGCCGCACGCCGCGCCACCACAGGAAGGCTTCCGCCGCCTGCTCGACCAGCATGCCCACGCCGTCGGCGAGCTTGGGCACGCCGGCGTTCTGCGCAAGCCGCAGGAAGGGCGTCAGGCCCTTTCCGTACGCCAGTTCGTAGGCCAGCCCTGCGTTCTGGAAGGTCTCCGCCGGCACCGGTGGCAACTCGGCCTTGAGGCTGGCCGAGGTGCCGTTGATGACGATGTCGAAACGCTCCCCGGCCAGGTCCGCGTAGGCGCAGGCGTGCACGGGGCCGTGCACCGCGAACTGCGCAGCGAGGTCGACCGCCTTCGACAGGGTCCTGTTCGCGAGCACCAGTTCGGCCGGCTGTTGCGCGAGAAAGGGCAACAAGGCTCCGCGCACCGCACCGCCCGAACCGAGCACCAGCATGCGCGCGCCCTTGAGGGCGAAACCCAGGTTGCTCTGGATGTCCCTGGTCAGCCCCACGCCGTCGAAGTTGTCGGCAATGATGCGGTCGCCTTCGAATTTGAGCGCATTGGTGGCACCGGCCAGCTCGGCACGCTCCAGCCGCTCGGTCGCCAGGGCCAGCGCCTGCAGCTTGAATGGCGCCGTCACGTTCAGGCCGAGCCCGCCCGCCTTGCGAAACGCGTGCACGTCGTCCGCGAAGCGCTCGAGCGAGCCTTCGATGGCGCCGTATTCGATGTCCTGGCCGGTCGCCTGCGCGAAGCTGCCGTGGATCAGCGGCGACTTGGTGTGGCCGATGGGATTGCCGATGACGGCGTAGCGGTCGGTCATGCTGCCCTCCTCCTCATGCGCTGTAGAGGACGCCGTCGGCCTGCATCTCGGCGATCTGGGCGGCGTCGTAGCCCAGGCTCGCGGCGATCTCGGCGTTGTGCTCGCCGAGCTCCGGCGCCACCTGCGTGATGGAGGTGTCGCTGCCCGACATGCGGAAGGGCAGGTTGGGCAGGCGGATCTTGCCCAGCACCGGGTGCTCCTGTTCCACCACCATGCCGCGCGCCTGGATCTGCGGGTCGGCCAGCACTTCGTCGATGCGCTGCACCTTGGCGCAGGGCACGTCGATGCCGTCGAGCATCTTCAGGATCTCGGCCACGGGGCGCTGCGCCACCCACGGGCGGACCACTTCGAGGATTTCCAGACGGTTTGCGTTGCGCCCGGCCGCGCCGTGCAGGCGCGTGTCGCCTCCGAAGCCCGCAGGTCCGCCGTTCTGTTCGACGAGCGCGGCGAAGCGCTTCCATGCGTCGTCGACCTGCGCGGCGATGACCAGGTCGCCGTCCTGCGCGCGGAACACGCCGTACAGGGTCGAATTGGGCATGTCGTGGCCGGTCTGCACCGGTACCTCCTTGCCGCCCGACAGCGTGTAGCACTGCACCGCGTATTCGTGCATCGACACCAGCGTGTCGTACAGCGCCATGTCGATGTGCTGTCCGCGGCCCGACCTCACGCGGCCCAGCAGCGCGGCGTTGATCGCCGCCACGGCGTGGATGCCGGTGTACATGTCGCCGAGCGAGATGCGCAGCAGCGGTGGCGCCTCGCCGGGGTTGCCGACCATCTGCATGATGCCGCTCTTGGCTTCCGCAATCAGGCCGAAGCCGGCGCGGTGCGAGTCCGGTCCGGTATGGCCGTATGCGGAGATCGAGCAGTAGACAAGGCCCGGGTTGGTCTCGGCCAGCTCCGCGTAGCCCAGGCCCAGTTTTTCGAGCGCACCGGGGCGGTAGTTCTCGACGAACACGTCGGCGCTGTCGACCAGCTTCTTCATCAGGGCGCGGCCGCGCGGGTCCTTGGTGTTGACCGACAGGCCCTTCTTTCCCATGTTCTGCTGCAGGAAGTAGCCGCTGTGGTCGCCGACGAACCAGGCGTGCTGGCGGCCGGCATCGCCGGTGCCCGGGCGCTCCACCTTGATGACCTCGGCACCCAGCGCCGCCAGGCAGCGGCCCACGTAGGGACCGGCGAGGAAGTGGCTGTAGTCGATGACGCGGATTCCCGCCAGCGGCAAGGCCTGCCGTGCTGCCGCGTTCATGCCGGCCTCCTGGGCACCATCACGCGATGCTCGCCCTTCTGCACCACCTCGTCGCGCTGGTTGATCAACTCGGACGGCAGCACCAGGATGCCCCAGCCGGGCTTGCTCTTCGATTCGCGCTTGGTCTCGACACGGAATCTCACCCGCACCGTGTCGCCGAGCTTGATGGGCGCGACGAAGCTCCATTCCCACCCCAGCGACATGCCGGGCATGAAGCGCATGTCGCTCCTGGTCTTCAGGCCGTCTGCGATCGAGAGGCCGAACAAGCCATGGGCCACACGGGTGCCGAAAGGCGTGGTGCGCGCGTAGGCCTCGTCGGTGTGCACGGGCGTGTGGTCGCCCGTGAGGTCGGCGTAGGCCATCACGCGGGCTTCCGTCACTTCGTACGGTGGGCTGATGCATTCCTCGCCGACGACGGCGTCGTCCCAGTACTTGTCTTCGATGGTGAGTGTGTTCATGGTGTGCGTCTCCGGTTCGAACAGGGGTCAGGCGCGTGGATCGATCGCCAGCGCCTTGGCAACGGCGCCGGGGCTGGCCTGGATGAATTCGACGGCCAGGCCATCGGGCAGGCGCAGCCAGTTGCGGCCCTGCGGCATCTCGGTGACGCCGAAGGCGTTGGCGGCGGCCAGCGCGGCCTCGAGGTCTTCGCACATCACGCCCAGGTGGCCCAGCCGCCCTTCGGGGCCGTCGTAGTCGGGCTTGGCCATGAACTGCATGCCCCCGAGCGTCCAGTACTGGATGGGCTCCTCGACGGTGCCCTGCACCTCCCGCATGGTCATGCCGCACACGTCGTGGAAGAACTTGATGTGCCAATGGATGTCGCGCACCCAGATGGCGACGTGCTCGACATAGGCTTTGGGTATGGCCTGGGTGGTCATTTCGCCTCCATGCGGCGTTCGATGCCCTTGACCGCGGCGACCAGCGTCTGGTTGACCGGCGTCGGTATGTCGTATTTGCGGCCCACGCGCACCACTGCGCCGTTGATGAAGTCGATCTCGGTGATCGAACCCTTCTCCAGGCTCTGCAGCATCGAAGTCTTGAATTCGTAGGGCAGACCCTCTGCAGCCATCAGCCAGGCGTCGCGCGGCACCTTGATCGACAGCTTCACCCCGCTGGCCTCGGCAACCGTCATTGCTTCCGCGACCGCGGCGATGGCCGTGGCTTCGATCTCCGGCACCGCGTAGAGGCTTCCGTAGACCTGGCCGGTGATGCCGCTGAGCGCACCGGTCGCGACGTTGATCAGAAGCTTGTCCCACATCGCGCCGAGGATGTTGCCGCTGACCTCGCAAGGCAGCTCGGCACGCTCGAACTCGGCGGCGATCGCCTTGGCGCGCTCGCTGATGCGGCCATTGATCTCGCCGATCACCGTGCGCTTGCCCTGCGTGCCGGCAATGACATGACCTGGAGCGAGCATCACCCCGCCGACGTAGGTCTTGCCCGCCAGCACATGCCCTGCACCCACCACTTCCGAGAGGATTTCTTCATGGCCCATGCCGTTCTGCAGCGACATCACGGCTGTCTCGGGCCCTACGATGTTTCGCGCGCCTTCGATGGCTGCGCGCGTGTGGAAGGACTTGACCAGCACGATGAGGAGGTCCGGGGCTTCGAGCTTCGTGCTGTCGAGTGCCGCGCGGACCCGGACGACACGCTCCGATTCACCGACCTTCATGCGCAGGCCGTCGCGGTTGATCGCGTCGACGTGGGCCTGGAAAGGATCGATCAATGTGACGTCGGACCCGGCTGCAGCGAGGGTTCCACCGATGGCGCAACCCAATGCGCCGGCGCCGAGAAAGTAGATTTTCATGTGAGCCTTCGTTCGGAATGACCTGACGATAGGTTCCTGTTCCCATGTTGCCCATAGCATGGGTTGAATGATCTACATTTCGTATTGAAATGGAGGTGCCGCTTGGACCACGACGACGACATCGAAGACGACGCGTCCCTTCTCAGCATCAGGCTGCTGCGCCTGTTCGACCTGCTCTACAGCACGAACAGCGTCACGCGGGCCGGAGAGGCGATGGGCCAGAGCCAGCCGACCGTGAGCAACTGGCTCGCCAAGCTGCGCCGGCAGCTGGGCGACGATCTTTTCGTCCGCACCACCACCGGCATGCAGCCCACGCCGCGCGCGCAGGAACTGATCGTGCCCGTGAGAGAAGCCCTGGCCGCGCTGCGCCGCGTGGCCGCGCCCGCCGAAGCCTTCGATCCGTCGGTCGCGACGCGCCGCTTTCGCATCTGCATGACCGATGCCAGCCACATCACCCTGCTGCCACGCTTGCTGGCGCATGTGCGGGCGGTCGCACCCGGCGTTCGCCTGGAGGCCGCGCGGATCGACGACCAAACCGCCCAGGCGTTGCAGTCCGGCGAGGCGGACCTCGCGATCGGCCTGGTGCCCCAGCTCGAGTCGGGCTTCTACCAGCAGGTCCTTTATCCCCAGGACTGGGTGTGCCTCGTGAACGCACGCCATCCGCGCATCGGCGCCAGGGGATTGGGCCTGCGCGAGTACAAGGCCGAGGCCCATGTCGGCATCGTCGGGGGCACTGGCGTCTTGCTGCTGGAGGCGGCACTGCAGCGGCAGAAGGTCGAGCGCCGTGTATTGCTGGAGCTGCCGGGGTTCCTTGGCCTTGCGGCCGTCGTGTCCACGACCGACCTGATCGCGACCGTGCCGCGCCATATCGGCGAGACCCTCGCCGGTTCAAGCGCAAGCGCCTTGAAGGTCCACGGTTGCCCGGTGCCGGTACCGCCGTTCACCGTCAAGCAGCACTGGCACGCGCGCTATCACCAGGACCCGGCCAGTCGCTGGCTGCGCGCCTTGTGCGAAGAGCTGTTCGCAGCCAAGCCCTCCAAGGCCAGGTCGCGAAACTAGCTGCCCGAACGGCATGCGCGTGGACCTCCGCCGGCACGGTGCGTCGACGCGGCGATTCGGCAGGGCGCTCACTCCATGCTTTTCTCGAGTGCTGAAACCGTCTTGAAGCGCAGAACCTCGGCCGGGCCCCGGTCGACTTCGCAGACTGCAGCGAGACTCAACCTGCGGGGACGAAGCCTTTCATCTGCTGGAACACTTCCTGGTGACCGAACGTTCCCTGCGAAAGTTTGAAGTACCGAAGGATGATGCGCTCGATCACACAGGCGGCGTTGTTGTATGTCTCGGGACTGGGATGCCCCGCCTGCCACCCCTTGTCGGAGAAGAGGCGCATCAGGTCGTCGAGCGTGCAGGGCCTTCCATCAAGGCTGAGCGGCGTGTTTTTTTCTTCGGCGAAGATCCGCTTCAGCGTTTCCACGCGAGCCTGGTTCCAGTACAGATTCTTCGGATCGTTCGGCCCCTGCAATGCCTTCTTGACGATGCGGTCCCGGCGCAGCGTCTTGTTGTCGTCGTCCTTGATCAGGTCCATCTCGAAAGTCGCGAGCATGTCCTCGCCGCCCGCGACCATGAATGCCGGGTAGAGCCCGTCGTCCGTCTTCTGGTAGTTCTTCGCGAGATAGGGATGAGAGGTGGTTTGCGGACGCTTGCGAAACGGTGCCTGAATGGAAACGAATTGCTGGGTCGGCGACGCAAGGTCCTTCGGTTCGGGAGGAGGTACCTTGGCGAACGGCTTCGGCACGGGCTGCCTCGTCGGATAGCCGACCCCGATCCCAACGATGGGCTTGGCGAGCTGCTTGTGCAGAGCCACGACATTTCTCTTCACGCTTGGGCTCGTGTGCCGAGTTCCTTCTGTCTGCACCACATCCTGGTCCATCAGCAGAATGCGCTGCGGCCGGTAGGGCAAGGAATCCGCGAAGGCCAGCGCCGCGGCGCGGGCAGCGCCGAAACCCGTCATCTTCCCTCCGTCCCAACCGATCAGATGCACGTTCCGGAAGCGCCTCATGATGCTGGACAGCGCGCTCTGATAGGGCCTGAAATCGAGCGTATGAACCAGGATATAGAGCGGTTCGTTGCGAAGGTTCATCGGATGCCACGCGAGGCTGTAGTCTTCGTCCAGTTCGCGGGCGAGCTTCAGGGCGCTCCCGCCGCTGATGACGAAGACGGGCACGTTGGCAGAGCGCAGATGCGGCTCATGCGCAGGCCCCGCGCGAAGGAAGGAGAACCAGCCGGTGCCCTCCAGATTGGGGTTGTCGTTCTGTGTCGCGAGCAACCGGCAGATGTCGACGCGCCTTTCCAGCACCTTCTTCATGCTCTGTATCGCTGCGACGCTCTGGAGCTTCTCGACGATCACGGGCGCGTACTTGCACTCCGGACGCGTCCCAAGATCGACCCATCTGGGATTGATCGTGATCTCGATAGGGTCAGACATGTTTGCATCCTTTATCTCGATTGGCGCGGCGGCCGGAGTCATCAGCGCGTCGGCGAGGGCCCGTTCAGCACAGGCGAGGCACTTGCCATTGCAGCCTGCGCCAAGCTGGCGGTATGTCCACCGCGCGTGCGTGCGGTTGCGGCCAGTTGAGCCACTGAACTCTCACGTGACGAGCAATGTGTGGAAAGACGACTGAACGCCCTGCCCGGTTCTGCGGAAGAGCGCTCAGATGCCACCACGCAGTGGCCACTGCTGCCTGGCGACAGATCATTTCGCTCCAGCCAAGGCATTGACCATCCCGCGAATATAGGAGGGGGTTGAACTCCTTAATACCCATTTATTAATCTTCGGCACAACGGCGGGGAAGGTCCGATCGACTCGCGATCCCGGGCCCGCCACGCGCGTGCTGCCCATGAGACCAGGCCTGCCGTGCAGCAGATCGACGACTTGCTCCACAGAACGTCGCCCTGCATGATTGGCGGTCTAGTTCGCACCTTCCCCAAGGCGCACCGGACGCATGCCCTTTCAAACAGTCCAGCAATCCATCCGCATTGCGGCCGACCCTCAACAGGTATGGGCCGCGCTCACGGATCCAGATGCCGGGGAGAAATGGCGCAACGCGTATTTCAAGACGGACTGGCAGCCTGGGAGTGCCATCGAAATCGAAGCGATCATCGGAACGGCGCGCTACCGGGACAAGGGGCAAGTGGTCCAGTCCGAGCCGCCTTCGCTGCTTCGATACACCTATTGGTCCCGGGTGTCCGGTCTGGCGGATGCGCCAGAGTCGTACTCGTCGATCACGATGGCGCTCGAGGCCGAGGGCGTAGAGACGGTCCTGACGGTCCGCAGCAGGTGCCGCCCTCGCCCGTACGTCGTGGAAAGGGCTGGGAGATCGGGGAGGATTCAGGCTGGCACCACATCGCGTTCTACTGGCGCGTGACGCTCCCGATCCTGAAGAGGGCTGTGGAGGAGCTCCACAGAGACTGAAAGCGCGGCGGATTGTCCCGATGCCGACCCCGACGCAAGCGCTCAGCGTCCCCTGAACCACGCGCTGGCCAGCTGCGACATTGCGGTCGCGGTCAATGCGCGAGCACCTACGCGCATGGCGGATACGTCGACCTGGAACAGCGGACGGTGATTTACAGGTCCGTCCTTGCCGCCGAACGGCGAGGCATTCAGCATCCAGAACACGACCGAGACCCGGAGCGCCCGGCATTGCCCATCGGCCCCAGGAGCGCGTCAGCAGCTCGTCCATGGCTTCGGCGATCTGTTGACCATGTTCGAGTGCAACCGACACCGTATCCAGCGGACGCAGGACGACATCCTCCCCTTCAACTCTGAAGATGGGATTCATCCGAGTTCCGGCAACAGGGGCTTCGCCTGGCAATGCGCTGCCATGACAGCCTCACTCGGCACTCAGCCGTGGTCGAGCCCGGCAGCCTCTACACCCGCGATGCAGATCAACTCGTCCTCGTCGCCCGTTCCGCCGCTGGCACCGACCGCGCCGATCACGTTGCCGCCTGCGTCCTTAATCACCACAGCACCGGTCTGCGGCAGGAATCGGCCTTGCGCGGTAGCCGAAAGCGACACGAAGAAGTTCGGGTTGTCCCTGGCGCGCTCGGCCAGCGTGCGGCTTGAAGCGCCCATGCCGACAGCACCCCACGCCTTCGCGCGGGCTACATCGAAGCGAAACATGCTCGCGCCGTCCTCGCTCGCGAAGGCCTTGAGATTGCCTGCTGCGTCGAGCACTGCGATGCCCATCGGCTTGAAACCGGAGGCTTTGGATCTGGCCAGGGCGGCAGCGATGATGGCGTTGGCTTGATCGAGTGTCAGGGTGGTCATGGTGGTCGGTCAGTGGTGTGATTCGGATGTGGAAGGGTCGAGGGCCGCAAAGCCGTAACGGTTCATGCTGCCGAACATGGGCATCGCGGGGTGCGGCACGAAGTGAGTACGGCAGTCGAGCACCGCAGGCAGGCCGCTTGCGATCGCACGATCGATGGCAGGGCCCACCTCTTGCGCCTTGTCGACGCGCTCGCCATGGCAGCCGAAGCCCTTCGCGATGGCCGCGTAATCGGTGCCTCCGAGCGACGTGCCCAGTTCAAAGTCGAGCGCGTTCTTCTGGCCGGCACGGATGATGCCCCAAGCCTCGTTGTTGTGAATGACCGTGAGCACCGGCAGTCCGTAGCGGCGCGCGGTGTCGAGCTCGTTCATGGTGAAACCGAATGACCCATCACCCGTGACGAGCACCACTAGCCGTTCAGGCCACTCCGCCTTCAATGCCAGGGCATACGGAAGCCCGAAGCCGAGATGACTCATGCCTGGTTCATGGAACCGCGTGCGCACCTCCTGCACCGGCGTCAGGTCGTTGGACCAGAAGCTGGTGTGGCCGCCGTCGTAGACAACCAGTGCGTCATGTGGCAGTGCGCGTGCGATCTCGCGCGCAAGCGCAGCCGGATGCATCCCGGGCGCAGGTGTCGCCGTACTGGCGGCGAAGCCTTCGTCGTAGCGGGCGCGTGATGCCTTCAGGCGCGGGAGCCAGCCGGCTTCGACGCCAGATCGCCAGCCGTTGGCGGTCGCATCGAGAAGTTCGTCGAGCGCTGCGCGTGCATCGGCCTGCATCGCCACCTGATGAACGGCCGGATGGCCCAGCGCCGATGGATCGAGATTGATCGCGATGATCTTGTGGCTGCGTCGCGCGAGCGGTCCGTTCTCGTCCCACATCCACGAGGACCATCGACAGCCGACGCTGAGGATCACGTCGGCGTCGGCGAAGGCTTCCTTGATCGGCGCACCGGCGATCAGGCCGCCGTGGCCGATGAAATGCGCGCTGTCGCTCGGCACGACGCCGAGCGCCATCTGGGTGGGGATCACCGGGCAATTCAGGCGGCGCGCGAGCTCGCGCACCTGCCCGGCTGCGTCGCTGGCGACCACACCGCCGCCCGCCACGATCAACGGCCGGTGCGCCTTGGCGAGCAGCGTCGCGGCATCGAGCACGGCGCGAGCATCGGGGCGCACGCGACCGACAGGCCGGTAGCGCTGCGGCACAAGGTCGAACTCGTCGTCCGGGAAATGGCACACCTGGCCTAGCACGTCCTGCGGAATGTCGAGATGCACCGGCCCCGGCCGGCCGCTGAGCGCTTCGCGGATGGCGCGACGTGCAATCTCCGGCATGCGGCGCGCGTCGTGCACGACCGCGTTCCATTTCACGACAGGGCGGCTGACCGCGACTGTGTCGAGATCCATGAACATGCCACTGTGCGGGTAAGCAGCCGCGCGGTGCTGGTTGGTCGTGATCGCCAGCACGGGCAGGTTGTTGTTGAAGGCGACGCCCAGGCCCGAGATCATGTTCAGGCCGCCCGGCCCCATCTCCGCGATCGCCACTGCAAGCTGTCCGGTGCCGGCAAAGCTGGCGGCCGCCATCATGGGCCCGGCGCCTTCATGGCGGGTTCCGATGAACCGCAGCTGCGGATACCGCGAAATGGCGTGCAGCAGCGGGCTCAGCTTGCCGCCGACGATGCCGTAGACATGCCGCACCGCTTCGCCGAGGAGTACGCGCACGAGGGCCTGTGCCCCGTTCAGTTCCTGGCTCATCTCAGTCCTCCGCGGTAAAGCCCGACGCCTTCACGATCGGGGTCCAGCGAGCCAGGTCGTTCTGCACCAGCTTTGCGAATTCCTGAGGCGACTGGTGGAAGGGGGTCAGGCCGTTCCTTGCGAGCGATTCGATCAACGCCGGGTCCTGCAGCCCTTCACGTACCAGTGCATTGAGCTGAAGCACCTTGTCCTTAGGCGACTTCGCGGGCAGGAACCAGCCGAGCCACTCTTGCACCACGATGTCCGGATAGCCCTGCTCCGCGAATGTCGGCACCTCCGGCAGGAAGGGCGAACGCTGTGCGCTCGAAACAGCCAGGCCGCGCAAGCGGCCGCTGCGGATGTACTGCATCACTTCGCCAAGCACGCTCACGCTGACCGGCACCTGGCCTCCGAGCACATCGTTCAGAAGCGGCGCGCCGCCTTTGTAGGGAATGGCGGTGAGCTTCTTGCCGATGTGCTTGTCGAGCATCATGCCTACGAAGTGCAATGCCGAGCCGGCCGCCGGCACGCCATAGTTCGCACTCTTTGCATCTGCCTGCACCCACTTGACGTAGTCCGCCACTGTCCTGATTTCCAGTGGCACGCCTGGGCCCGCGGTCAACACGAAAGCGTAGGTGACCGTGGTGCAGACAGGTGCGAAATCGGCGAGCGGGTCATAGGTGAGCTTGCGGTACGTGTTGGGGTACAGCGTCATCGGCGAGCTCGGGATCTGCAGAATGGTCATGCCATCGGCCGTTGCCCGGCGCACGTAGTCCACCGCGATGCGGCCCCCGGCGCCGACGCGGGCGTCGACAACCACGTTCGGCGCGTACTTGCCGCGCAGCTTCTCCGCCAGCGGCCGAGCCACCTGGTCGCCCATTCCCCCCGGCCGGAAATCCCGAGATCACGAAGGCCGTCTTGTCCTGCTGCGCAAAGGCGGGGCGCAACGCAGCGGACAGTGCCATCGCGCCGGCGATCTTGAGCGCCGATCTTCTGTGCATGGCTGTCTCCTGAAGTGGGTGCTACTCGGGAAGGATGCTCAGCTCGCTAGCGAGCTTGGACCAGCGCTGGTGTTCCGCGGCGAGGTAGGCGGCCATCTGTTCGACGGTGCCCGCTCCTTCGGTCATCGGGCCGATGGCCAGAAGGCGGGCGGCCATGTCCTTGTCCCTGAGGACCGCATCGAGGTCGTGGTTGAAGCGCTGCACAGCGGGCGCCGGCGTTCCGGTCGGTGCGACGATGCCCATCCAGCCTGCGTAATCGAAGCCAGCAATGGTCTGCGCAATGGTGGGTACGTTGTCCCATCCGGCGATGCGCTTGCCGGTCGTAACGGCCAGGGGCCGCAGCTTGCCGGCGGCCACCATCTGCGCGATCGAAGGGACGTCGCTCACCAGCGCTTCTGTCTGGCCGCCGACCGTGTCGGTCACCGCGGCGGCGACGGAGGAAAACGGAACCGAGTTGACGTCGACTGCCAGGTCGGCGGCGAGCAGCCGGGTCACCATCCCGCTGAAGGTTTTCGGCCCTTCGTTGGCCACGGTCAGCTTGCCCGGGTTGGCCTTGGCATAGCTCACGAGTTCCGGCAGCGACTTGATCCTGGATGATGCGGTGACCGAAATCGCGAAGGGCACCTTGCCGATCATTCCCACGGGCGTGAAGCTCCTCTGCGGGTCGTACGGCAGGTTCTTGAAGAGGTAGACATTGGTGACCAGTGCCGCAGCGGTCGCGAAGTAGAAGGTGTAGCCGTCGGGCGCCGCTTTCGCCGCCGCCTGTGCGCCGATCGCGTTCTGCCCGCCGGGCCGGTTCTCCACGATGATCGGCTGGCCCCACTTGCGCGAGAGCTGGTCGCTGATCAGCCGGGCGACCGCATCGGGGCCCGAGCCCGCGGGTTGCGACAGGATCAGCTTCACGGGCTTTTCCGGCCAGTTCTGCGCCGATACGAGCGGCGCAATCAGCGAGAGTGCGAGGGCGGTCGCACCCAGCTGGAGTTGTCGACGGTTCATGGTTTTGTCTCCTTCTTTTTGAATATCGGGCGTCCGGCACTCAGGCCGTGCACGCCAGCGTGAGGCCGAGCGCGGCCGCCGCTTCCTCGACGAGCGCGCCGATGCCTTCGGGGTATTGGGCTGTGCCGTAGACGTAGTTGTCGGGTCGCACCAGCGCGGCGACGCAGCCGTGTCGCAGCATCCAGTCGGCCACCACGCCTTCGGTTTCGGGGATTGCGGCCAACGGGATCGTCTGCAATCCCGCGAGGCCGGGCTCGGTCTCATGGGCGATGGCGCGCGACAGCACCAGCCGCCATCCATTGCCGAACACCTCGTCCATGCGCAGCAGGCCTCGTTCCGTACTCAGCCAGGGTTGAGGGAACAGCACCCCGCGACCCGTGCTCGCGTCGGCCGACAGAAGACCTTCCTCCAGCCTTGGCAGGATGTCCTGGCGCGGTGTGTCCCTGACCTCGCCGCCGCAATCGGCCAGCAGCTTCGCATCACGCGCACGTGCCGTGGTCTCGTCGCGCTCGCAGATCACCGCGCCGACTCCCTTGATGCGGCTGGTGAGTTCGCGTACATGGGCCTTGCGCTCGTAACCGTAGCTGTCCAGAAGTGCCTCGGCGGCCGAGCCCCGAACCTCGCCGGTTAGCACCGCCGCCAGCTTCCACGCGAGATTGGCGGCATCGCGTATGCCCTGGCACATGCCCTGTCCGAGGAAGGGCGGCTGCATGTGCGCGGCATCGCCTGCGAGGAACACTCGCCCCTGACGCCAGTCGCTCGCCACCAAGGCATGAAACCGGTAGCTCGCCTGGCGCCACAGTTTGCCGTCCTCGGGTCCGATCCAGCGGGAGAGTTGGTTCCAGGTTGCCTCGTCCGATTCGAACGCCTTCGGGTCTTCGCCCGGCATGAGCGAGATTTCCCAGCGCCGATGGTTCTTGGGACCGAGCACCAGCGTGCAGGGACGTTGCGGCTCGCAGTACTGCACGCTCACCCGGGGCAGCTTGGCCATGCCGCGCTCGTTGACCAGCACGTCCACCACCAGCCACGGCTCATCGAAATCCAGATCGTCCAGCGCGATGCCCAGTTGCGTGCGCACCGGGCTCGCGCCGCCGTCGCACCCGATGGCGTACTTCGCGCGAACCGTGCGCGAGGCGCCGTCGCGCTGGATGCTCAGCGCCACCTGCGCATCGTCCTGGGCCAGGTGCGTCATCTGCGCGCCGAGCTCGACGGTGACATTGGGCATCTGCGCCACCCGGGCCCGTAGCGCGCGCTCCACCGGCGGCTGCGTGAACACGACGGAGGGCGTGTAGCCCTGCGGGTAGGGCGGCGGCAGCATCGTCATGCGACGGATGAGCTGGCCGTCGACACCGAAGTACTCCGAGTTCGAGAACGGCTCCGTGAAGGACTCGATCGCTTCGGCCACGCCCAGCTGCTGGAACACCCGCATGATCTCGTGGTCGAGCGAGATCGCGCGGGGGATCTGATAGACGTCCTCCAGCCGCTCACACACGTAGACCTTCAGCCCGCGTTGCCCCAGCAACCCCGCCGCGACCTGGCCCGCCGGCCCGTAGCCGACGATGGCGACGTCGTAAATCGGCTCGCTCATGCCGCCTCGGCAACGATCGGGTTGACCAGCGTGCCGATGCGCTCGATCTCGACTTCGTAGCGGTCGCCGGCCTTCATCCACACCGGCGGCGTGCGCGCCTGGCCGACGCCGGCGGGCGTGCCCATGACGATCACGTCGCCCGGCTCCAGTGTGAGCACCTCGGCCAGCAGCGCAATGGTCTCGGCCACGTTGAAGATCATGTCGCTCGTGTTGGCGTCCTGCATCACCTCGCCGTTCAGGCGGCCCTGGATCCTCAGACCCGTGGCGCCAGGCGGCAGCTCGTCGGCGGTCACGAGCAACGGGCCAAAACCGCCGGTGCCGTCGAAGTTCTTGCCGATGGTCCATTGCGGCGTGCGCTTCTGGTAGTCGCGCACGCTCATGTCGTTGAAGCAGCTGTAGCCGAAGACGTACTGAAGCGCGTCGGCCTCCTTCACGTGGCGCGGCACTTTGCGACCGATGACCAGCGCCAGCTCGGCCTCGTAGTCGAACTTCGGAGACACGCTCGGGACGACGCCGGCATCGTCGTGCGCAATCAGGGAACTCGCGCCGCGGAAGAAGAACCACGGGTACTCGGGCTTGTCGCGGCCGCCTTCCTTGGCGTGATCGAAGTAGTTGAGGCCGAGGCAGACCGTCTTGCCAGGCTCGGGCACCAGCGGTGCAAGCTTGACGGCGGACAGGGGTTGCCGCGCGCTGGAACTCTTCAGCGCCGCTTGCGCCGCGGCATGCAGGTCGACGCCGCCCTTCAGGGCCAGCCGGAGATCGGCCGGCACATCTGGGTCGGCATCATGGAGGTCGATGATCCGGTCGCCTTCGACGACGGCCAGACGGGGTGCGCCATCGCGCAGGTAGGTGGTGAATTTCATGGTTCGAGTGGTTGAGTTGAATGGGAGGGGGATGCGAAGAGAACGCGCCTTTGCGCCTCCTTCAGCGTTGCGCCGGGCGCAGGAGAAATGCCCCACTGGTCGACGCGCCCGGGCGGCCATTTCCAGTCGTCGGGGCCGTCGGGCCAGGTAGCTGTCGTCGACCTGCTCGACCTCAGCCGTGTACTCGATGACGATGCCGAACGGATCGAGGAAGTAGTTGAAGAGGTTGTTGCCGGGGCCATGGCGCCCGGGCCCCCACTGGATCGGGTAGCCCGCATCCCTCATGCGGCCGCCACCGCGCATCACCGCGTCGCCATCGGGCATCAGGAATGCGATGTGGTTGAGCGCGTCGTTGTCGCTGACACCGATCGCCAGCGTGTGGTGGTCGCTGTTGCAGTTCATGAAGGCGATGGCCGCCGTGCGGTCCGCCAGGCGCAGGCCGAAGGCTTGCGTGAGGAAGGCCTGTGTTTCGTCCACGGCGTGGCTGTTGAGCACCACATGGGTGAGGCGCTGCGGCCGGTCGCGCTCCGCAGTAGCAGTCTCGCGCTGCGCGTCGCCATGCAGCACTTCGAAGACGCGTCCGTGCGGGTCGCGCACGAGGATGCCGGTGCCTCCGGCCGGATCGTCGATCCGCGTCGCCGCGCGCACGAGTTCGCCACCGGCACTCACGGCACGCTTGGCCACTTCCCCCAGAGCCTGGGCACTGTGCGCCCGCATAGTGACGCACAGGATCCGTGGCGGACCGTCGCGTCGATGCAAGGCGAGCAGATAGGCGTCCCGGCCGCTGCCGCGCAGGTACAGCGCATCGGCGCTGCGATGCGCCACCTCCAGCCGCCAGACGGATGTGTAGAACATCTGCGCCTGGTCCAGGTCCGGTACGCTCAGGCTGACGCTGCGCAGCCCTTCGATCCAGGGGGAACTCATGATGCGGTCCTTTCGAGGCCGAGGTAGCACTCGGCATTGCGGCGAACCAGCGCGACCGTCGTGTCGGCATCGAAGCCGGCGACTGCGATGCGCTCCACCGGCATGCGGTCGTGGAAGTTGAAGGGATAGTCGGTGCCGACCATGAGCTGGCTGGCGCCGAACATGTCGACCAGATGTCGCAGCGTCGGCGTGTCGAACACCAGCGTGTCGTAGAAGAACCGGCGTGCCTGCTCGACGGGCGATGCAGCGACGCTCTCCTTCAATGCGGGAAACACGGTCCAGCCCTGCTGCAACCGCGGCAGCAGCGACGCGAGCGTTCCGCCGCCGTGGCTGAAGGCAATGCGCAGGTTCGGCCGGCGCGTCAGCAGGTTGCCTGTGATTGCCGACGCCGCCGCTAGGCCGACGTCGCCCGGATAGGCCAGCACCTGCTGGAGCGCCGCCGGGCCGACCAGGCGATCCATCCCTGCAGGGCGAAGCGCGTGCACGAACACCGCCGCGCCCAGCGCCTCGCAGGCTTCGAAGAAGGGATCGAGAGCGGGCGCGCCAATTGGAAGACCGTTGATGTTGCTTCCGATTTCCACGCCCTTCAGGCCCAGCGTGCGGACCGCGTATTCGAGTTCACGGATCGCGAGGTCCATGTCCTGCAGCGGCACCGCCCCCAGGCCGGCGAGCTTGCCGCCAGCCTCGGCCACCATCGCGGCGATCTGTTCATTGAGAAAGCGCAGCACCTGCTGGGCGTCGGCGGGCGCCATCCAATAGGACAGCAATTCCGGCATCGGCGAGATGACCTGCAGTCCGACGCCCATGCCAGGGAGGTCTTCCAGGCGCTTCGCCACATCCCAACACTTGTCGGAAACGGTGCGGTACACCTTGCCCGAGATCATCACGTGGCGGTGGCAAGGCTCGGCCGCCGCCATCGAGGGCCATTCGGCCGGCAGTCTCGCCCCCACATAGGCCGGAAAGTTTTCCGGCACCACGTGCGCATGGGTGTCGATGCCGCCGCAGTGGTGGCACGGTTGGATGTTGTTCGCTCTCACAGTCATGTCTCCTGGGTGCATCGTAGGAAGCGCAATCCATGCTGTACAGGCGATTTGGAAGATTCATAAAATCGGTTTCATGGATATTCATTCGGTCGATCTCAACCTGCTCGTGCTCTTCGACACGCTGATGAAGGTGCGCAGCGTCAACAAGACGGCAGAGGTCGTCGGGCTGAGCCAGTCGGCCACAAGCGGTGCGCTCGCGCGGCTGCGCGAAACCTTCGAAGACCCGCTCTTCGTGCGCACCGCCTCGCAGATGGAGCCCACGCCGCGCGCCCTGCAACTGGCGCCGGTGGTGCGCAAGGTCGTGCAGACGATCCAGTCCGAGATCCTTCAGTCGCCGCACTTCGACCCCATGCAGGCGCAGCGCAGCTTCGTCATCCTCACGCCGGACATCGGCGAAGTGGCGTTTCTTCCGGGAGTCTTGCGTCGCCTGCGGCGTGAAGCCCCCGGCGTGCGCCTGCATGCACTTTCGAGGTCGCGAACCGCCGCGGCCGACGCGCTTGAGAAGGGCGAGGCCGATCTCGCCGTGGGCTTTTTCCCGGACCTGCAGAAAGCGGGCTATTTCCAGCAGGGCCTGTTCACCAGCAGCTACGAATGCATCACCTGCGCCCGAAACGGCACCGTCGGCGTGCGCATGACGCTGAAGCAGTACCTTGCGGCGCGACATGTGGTGGTGCGGCCGGACGGGCGCGAGCACTTGCTCGAGCGCTTCCTGGACGGCAAAGGATGGCAGCGCAGCGTGACGCTGGAACTCTCGCACTTCATGAGCTTGCTGGCGCTGCTGCCGGGCACCGATCTGATCGCCACAGTGCCGCAGGACATCGCGACCGCCGTGGGCCGCCATATTCCGCTGCGCCAGATCGCGCTGCCCTTCCGCCCGCCGCAACTGCAAGTGCAGCAATTCTGGCACCGCCGTATGCAGAACGACCCCGCCAACCGATGGCTTCGAGGCCTGTTCTATGAGGTCAATCGCAGGGACGTGGGTGGACAACTACCGGGCTGAAATCGAACAACTGCTGCGGTCACGCCCGCGGTCTTCGCAAACTAGCGCCTGAGCAACCAGCCGTCGATCTCTTCGACATCGTTGCTGAGATAGAGCAATCCGTGGCGACGCAAGCCTTTCTCCTCGCCCGTGTCAGCAGTGAACTCTTCCCAGGGTTCGAGGCCATCGGTCGCCATCGGGGGTTTTCGAGCAACGCGGTTCTGCTGGCGGCACCAGCGCCAATTCCGGCTGATTCCTCGGCGCCCGATCCGCTCCTTTTCAACCAAGACCAGGAAGCGCATTCGTTGTCTCATTGCTTGGACGAAATCCGGGTGAGCGGCCAGTCGTCCTACCTTGATCAAGGACCTCTGGGCGCTGCGGGTGCGGCTGCCGCTGGAGGGCCGAGTGCGCGAGTACGCTCTATTCAACTTGGACTTGGACAGCAAGCTGCGAGGCTGCGGTCTTGTCGGCCTGAAGGTCAGAGGCGTCGAACCCCGCGTCGGACACGAATGCCTCCACACCCTGCCGCGGCATCGCCATGCCATTGACCGGTGCCGCAGGGTCGCCGAAGCCCATGGCCATGCCGCACGCCGTGAGTTCGTTGGACTCCATCCGCAGGTGCCGCGCGATTCGCGCGTGGAACGGCGCGAAGGACACCTGCGGGCAGGTGTCGATGCCGCGAGACTTCGCCGCGATCATCACGCCCTGCATGTACAGGCCGAGATCCAGCCAGCTGTGATGGCCCAGCCGTGCATCGATGCTGAAGATCAGCCCCACCGGCGCGCCGAAGAAGCTGAAGTTGCGTTCGGTCTGCGCCGCGCGCGCCGCCGTGTCGTCTCGGTCGATGCCGAGCGCGCCGTAGTAGCGCACTGCAAAGTCAGCCCTGTGCGTGCATAGCGCCTGCGGCAGCGGGTCCGGGAAGTGCGAGGGCGCAGCGAAGTCGCCACGCCGGAAGGCCATCGCGAGGTCCTCGCCGAAAGCCTTCAGCGGCGCGCCCGCGAGCACGTGCACACGCCACGGCTGCGTGTTGGAATTGCTCGGAGCGCTCGCGGCCACGGCCAGGATCTTCGAGCACCGTGTTCCGCTCCAGCGTTCGCGGCAGGTAGGCACGCAACGACCTGCGCGCGCGCAGCACGTCGTCCACGCAGCGACCCGCGTCAGGCGGCAGGCTCATGCGTCGGCTCCTGGGCCTGCGGTGCGGCGTGGTACGCGATGCGGCCCGCGGGCAGGAAGAACAGCGCGATGACGGCCCCTCCCCTCGCCTCCGGATAGTGATGGCTGCCAGGCGCAGGCGCGGTCCAGCCGGCCTCGCACCAGCCGTTGGGTCCGTTGAGCGCCGCACCCGGGTTCAGTGGCACGACCATGTTGAGCTCGCCGTAGGGGTGTGCGTGGTACTGGCCGCGGTAGGTTCCCCCTGGATGACCCTGCGTGTTGCCGCGGCTGTCCATGTAGACCGCCGTGATGCTGAAGTACCGCGTGCGCTCGGAGGGCTCCGCGATGCGGCTGCGCCGGTAGATGGGGCCGTCGAGCGCCACGTTCGCAGCCCAGCCGTCGCGCACGCCCTGCGTGACCAGCTGCGCGAGCGTGCGGTACAGCTCGCTGTGCGGACCGCAGGCCTGGTTGAGCCAGCGCTCGGTCTCGGTGCCGGCCGTCATGTCCTGCACCTGTTCGAGGAAAGGAATGGCGCAGGCGATCAGCGCCTCGCGGCCCGCGTGGTGTTCGTCGTTCTTGGGAATCATCGGATGCCTTTCTGTCATTCGTCGGAGCGAAAGCCCGAGGCGCGGACCACCGGGCCCCAGGACTCCCGCTCGCGCTGGATCAATGCCGCGTACTCGCGCGGCGCGAGGGTGCCGACCTCGAGGCCGACCTGTTCGAAGGCCGCCAGCAGCGCTGGATCCCTGGCGGCGACCACCATGGATTCGTACAGCGCCTGCAAAGTGGCCGCGGGCGCGCCCGGCGGTGCGAACACGCCATAGGTCTCGGCACCGCGAATCTCGGCATGGCCCTGCTCGGCGAAGGTCGGTACGCCGGGCATGAAGCGCGAGCGTTTCTCGCTCGCCACGCCAAGGATGCGGATGCGGCCTTGCTGCAGGTACGGCAGGAAATCCGCCACGAAACCGAAGTACGCCGGGATCTGCGCGCCGACCAGGTCCTGCATCGCGGGTGCGGAGCCGCGGTAGCCGACGTGCTGCAGCTTCAGCCCGGCCGCTTCCGAGAGCTGGTAGCCCAGGAAGTGCGCCATCGAGCCCGCCGCCGGCGAGGCGTAGCTGGCACCGCCGGGCGTACCGCGCACCCACCGCACGTAGTCCGCCAGGTTCCGGACGGCAGCCGGCACGGCATTGCTCACCGCGAGCGCGCAGTTCGCCGTGACCAGCGGCGACACGGGCGCGAAATCGGCGGCGGGGTCGTACATGAGGCGCGTGTACACGTGCGGGTAGATGGTCAGCGCCGAGGTCTGCGTGCACAGCAGCGCGCTCGCATCGGGCCGCTCCCGCCTGAGCTGGCTGCTCGCGATGCGGCCCGCCGCACCGGCGCGGTTGTCGACGATGTAGGCGCGGCCCTGCTTGCGCCAGGCCTCGGTGAGCTGCCGGGCGGTGGTGTCCAGCGTCCCGCCCGCGGGGTAGCCGACCAGCAGCTTGCCGGTGGGGCCGACGCCCTGGCCCATTGCGTGCGGCAGCCATGCCGCGGCCGGTGCCGCGAGTGCCGCACGCGCAAAGGCGCGGCGGGAAAGTCGTGCGTTGATGTCCATGTGCTGACCTCTTTGTGCCCGAAGGCGGGGATGCGGCGAATGATCGGCGCGCCGTGAGTTGTATGGAACTGATGCCTTTGCAAGTTCAAAATGCACGAGATTCAATTCATGACAACCACCTCACGGAGACGGCGATGAGCATCGGCCGCATGGACCTCAACCTGCTGAAGGTGTTCGACGCCGTCTACGAAGACCGCAACCTGGTGCTCGCGGGACGACGGCTGCACCTGAGCCAGTCGGCCGTGAGCCATGCGCTCACACGGCTGCGCGAGGTGGTGGGCGACGAGCTGTTCCTGCGCACCGGCAAGGGCCTCGCACCCACGGGCCGGGCCAGCGCCATGGCTCCGGTGCTGCGCGACGCGCTGCGGCGCATCGAGGCCACGCTGGGTGTCGAGCCGTTCGAGCCCGCGCACTCGTCGCGGCGTTTCGTGATCGCCGCGAACGACCATGTCACCGCGGTCATCGTCGCGCAGCTGCTGCGTGCGCTGCAACAGGCCGCACCCGACGTGGACCTGGTGATCCGCCCCTCCACCCGGCTGGACCTGGCCGAGCAGATCGACCTCGGCCGCATCGACCTCGCGATCGGCATCTTCTCGCAGGTGCCCGTGCGACTGAATGCAGACACGCTCATGACGCAGGGCGAGAAGATCCTGATGCGCAAGAGCCATCCGGCCTCGCGCCGCAAGCTGCAGGTGAAGGACCTGGCCCGCTACCCGCTCGTGACCTTGTCCGTGGGCGGGCAGGAAGAGGGGGCGGTCGACGGCTTCATTCTGGAGCGCGGGCTCGCGCGCCAGTCGGAGATGTTCGACCGGCACGCACTCGAAGAAGCGCTGCGCGGGACAGATCCGCCGCCCCGGCAGCGCGTGACCGTGCCGCACGCGCTGGCCATCCCGGCGCTGCTGCGGGACAGCGACATGCTGTCGATCGTGCCCGCGTCGCTGGCGCAGGCGCTCGCGCGCGGCGGCGATCTGGTTGGGCGCCAGCCGCCATACCGCGCCGGCCAATCGGTCACGAGGGCGGTCTGGCACCGGCGCAACGACCACGATGCCGGACACGTGTGGTTTCGCGAGATGGTTGCAGCGGTCGCGAAGGTGGCCTGTCGAAGCAGCCAATGAAGCCTTCCTTCCGGCCCCGCCCCCTCGACGAGGACCGCTGAGCGATAGACACCGGCCCCAGGGGCTGTCTACGTGATCGCAGCCGAAACGCCAGCGATCAACATCATCCGTGCGCTGGTGGCAGCGGCACATCCACACCTCGCTCCGGACGAGCCCCGGGGCGCTCGCGCGCTCGAATCAGCGGCCAATACAGCCCCCAATTTGGTGCCAATACAGTGATTCATCACATTGGGAACCGTCGATGGAATGCCCTCGACAAGGCGTCATACGATTTATCCAGTTAATTTCCTTTCAGCCCATTAAATCTTTTTATTTCAAAAGGAATCGCACCCGGAACACCAACCAAATCCAGCAGATTTGGCTCATCAGGACCGAAGGCCATTGATCGCCTCGGAATTCATTTCTTTCATTCCACTGGATTTCTTATGGACAGCAATGCAGGTCGCTCCGTATTTCCCGCACCGCATCCCGACATAGCCTGGATGGACGGTGAATTCGTCAACTGGGAGCATTGCACGCTCCATGTGCGCACGCAGGCGGGCTTCTTCGGCGCCAACATATTCGAAGGGCTTCGCGCCTATTGGGACGAAGCCACCGGTAAATCCTATGTCTTCCGGCTCGACGATCATCTGAAACGACTTGAACAATCGATGAAGATCATGCGGATGAAGTCGCGCTTCGACATGCCGACGCTGCATGAAGCAACGGTGGAATTGCTGCGACGCTGCGATTTCAAGGCACATTCGCAAATCAATCTTTCGACCTATTTCAGGTATTCCGGGCCTGGCGAACCGCTGGTCGCCACCGAAGACACCGGCGCGCACATCACGGCCATTCCGCTGCCGCGCTCGCCGAAGATCGAAAAGGGCGTCGCCGCGGGCATCTCGACGTGGCGGCGGATTTCGGACGATTGCGTGCCGCCGCGCGCGAAGGTCGCCGCCAACTACCAGAACAGCCGGCTCGCGCAGAACGAGGCCCGCGAGAACGGCTTCGACATCGCGATCATCCTGAACAACCGCGGCAAGGTGTCCGAGGGCCCGGCGGCATGCCTGTTCATCATCCGCGACGGGGTGCTGATCACGCCGCCCACCTTCGCGGACATCCTCGAGAGCCTGACGCGCGACACGCTGATCGTGCTGGCGAAGGAGAAGCTCGGCCTGCAGGTCGTGGAGCGCGAGATCGACCGCACCGAGCTGCTGATCAGCGACGAGGTGCTCATGTGCGGCACCCTTTTCGAGATCCTGCCCGTGACCTCGGTCGACCGGCTGCCCATCGGCGACGGCGAGGTCGGCCCGATTACTCGGCAGCTGCAGGCGCACTACCTCAAGACCGTGACGGGCGGCTACCCGGAATACGCCTCCTGGTGCACCGAGGTGGCGGCAGTGCCGCGCCCGGCCGTGTCCGAGTCGGCGTCCAAGGTCACGCTGACGCATCGCGAGGCGATCGAATGGGTGGAGAGCACGAGCGCCTATCCGTGGGCCCGGGCGAGCCTGGAGGATTTCAGCGGCTACCTGCGCGAGCCGAGCAAGTTCCCCTGCAACTTCGCGCGCGCGGCCTTCCGAACGAACACGCTGCACTTCGTGTTCGCCGGCACCGACGCCGATCCGCTCGAACTCGCGCGCGTGCGCCAGGGATTGGGCGAGTACCTCCAAACGGTGTCGGTGATGACGGGCATCGAGGAATCCATGAACGTGCTGGTGATCCTGTTCAAGCCGGAAACCCGGGAACAGTCGCTGGACCATTACCACCGCACCGCCTGGAACATCATGCAGGACTGGGTCGACAACGACCCCGAACCGTGGCCGCCCGAGATCCCCACGGATCCGGAGGAGCCGTTCTGGAGCCTGTGCTTCGCGGGGGTCCCGCTCTTCATCAACGTCAGCGCACCAGCGCACCAGCGGCGAAAGAGCCGCAACCTCGGCCAGTCGCTGGCGCTGGTCACGCAGCCGCGCGCGGGCTTCGACCTGGTCGCGGGCCCGACACCCGAGGGGGACAAGGTGCGCCAGCGCATCCGCCGGCAGGTGGAGCAGTACGACGGCCAGCCCGCCCCGGATGTCGTGGGCACCTACCACCGCGGCGACCTCGAGTGGAAGCAGTACGTCTTCACAGACACGAACGACGAGAAGCTCACGCGTTGCCCGCTGCACATTCCCGCCGCAACACCGGCGCTGGAGCGCCGCACGGCCTGAAGGCCGTCCACGAAGCACGAAGAAAGAAGGAGAGCGAATTGAACGGTGCCGACCTCATCTGCAAGACCCTGATCGCCTCGGGCATCGAGGTCTGTTTCGCCAACCCCGGGACCTCCGAACTCCATCTGGTGGCCGGTATGGAGCGCAGGGCCGACCTGCGTTGCGTGCTGGGGCTGTTCGAGGGCGTCGTCACGGGCGCGGCCGACGGATATGGCCGCATGACCGACAAGCCCGCGGCGACCCTGCTGCACCTCGGTCCGGGCCTCGGCAACGGACTGGCGAACCTTCACAACGCCCGGCGTGCCGCGACCCCCATCGTCAACATCGTTGGCGACCACGCATCGCATCACCTGCCGTTCGACGCGCCGCTGACGTCCGACATCGAAAGCCTGGCCCGGCCGATGTCGAACTGGTATGGCCGCGTCGATTCGGTGCACCACATCGTGCCGACGGTCGCCGACGCCTGCCGTGCGGCGACCTCGCTGCCCGGGATCGCCACGCTGGTGGTGCCCGCGGAGGTGACCTGGAGCGACGCCGACCCGGTGCAGCCGCCCAGCATCGCGGACATCCGGCCCGTCAGCCCGTCAGCGCCCGATGCCGACAAGGAGCGGCGCGCCGCGGCCCTGCTGCGCCGGGGAAGGAGCACTGCCCTCTTCCTTGGCGGCCGGGCCCTGAGGCAGGAAGCGCTCGCCCATGCGGCCGAGATCGCGGGCAAGACGGGAGCGAGCCTGCTGTCGCCCTTCGCCAATGCGCGCATGGCGCGCGGCGCCGGCAGGCCCGTCGTGCCGCGCGTGGCTTATGCGACGGACCGGGCCGTCGCGCAGCTGCAGCAGTTCGACGCGATCGTCATGATCGACGCGCGACCGCCCGTGGCCTTCTTCGCGCATCCGGGCATGCCGAGCCAGCTGCTTCGCGGCGACTGCGAGGTGCTCGAGCTTTGCGAACCCGGCGGCGACGCCGCCGCCGCACTCGCCAGCCTCGCGGAACACTTCGCGTCGACGCCGTTCCTGCTCGACCCGCCGCCGCCTCCGCTGGTGCGCACCGGACAGCAGGATCTTTCCCAGGGTGCGCTGACGAACGAGGTGCTCGCCGAGCTGATCACGCGGATGCTTCCCGACGGTGCCATCGTCTGCGACGAGGCTCTGTCGTCCGTGCCGCAGCTTTTCGCTGCGTCGCACGACGCGGCCCCGCACGACTGGCTGCAGATCACCGGCGGCTCGATCGGCATCGGCATTCCGCTGGCCACGGGTGCCGCCATCGCCTGCCCCGACAGGAAGGTGATCACGCTGCAGGCCGACGGCAGCGGCATGTACACCCTGCAGGGCCTGTGGACGCAGGCGCACGAGCGACTCGATGCGATCACGATCGTGCTCGCCAACCGGAAGTACGCGCTGCTGATCGACGAGATGCGGCGCATGGGCGTGAAGCCACCCGAGCACCAGGTGCGTTCCAGCTTCGACCTCACCGATCCGGTGCTCGACTGGGTCTACCTCGCGAACGGCATGGGCGTCGAGGCCGTGCGCGTCTCCTCGGCAAAGGAGTTCACCAATGCCTTTACCGTTGCCCTGATGCGGCGAGGGCCCTTCCTCATCGAGGCCGTCCTCGCCTGAGCGCGCGCCGTCAGAGCGCGGCCAGGAAGCGCCAGAAACGTTCCGCGTCGCAATGGGCCACGTTGAAGCGGAACCAGGCGCTCGCAATGTCGGGCGCGCCGAAGTACATGCCCGGTGCGAGCCAGATGCCCTGCCTGAGCGCGCGCGCCGTCACGTCCCTGGCCTCGCCGGGTCCGATCGGCAGGCGCCCCCACAGGAACAGCCCTCCCTGCGGCCGATGAAACAGCTCGACGCCGGCCGCGGAGAGCTTGCGTTCGATCCGGGCGTGCATCTGCGCGAGCCGGTGGCGCAGGCGTTCGAGGTGCTGGCGGTAGGCGCTGTCGACGAGGATCTGGTGCACGGTCCTTTCGGTCACCGCGGAAGACGTCAGGCCCGAGACCATCTTCAGCCGCCCGAGCGCATCGAGCGTGGCCGCGTCGGCCGCCACGAAGCCCACGCGCAGCAGCGGCGAGACGGTCTTGGAGAAGCCGCCGATGTGGATGACCGGGCCGAGGCCGGCCATGGCAGCGAGCATCGGCGCATCGGGCGGCGCGAGCCCCCGGCTCACATCGTTCTCGACGATGCGCATCTGCGCGGCCTGGGCGATCTGCAGCACCTTGTAGGCCGTGGACAAGGTGATCGAGGTGCCCGTGGGGTTGTGCAGCGCGGAGCTCACGAACAGCGCCTTGGGCCTGTGCTTGCGCACCAGCGCCTCCAGCGCGTCGGTGTCCAGCCCGTCGGGCGTGCGCGGCGCGAACACCAGCTGCACGTTCGCCAGCCTCAGCGCTTCGAGCAGATTGCAGTAGCAGGGATGCTCGACCACGACGACGTCGCCGGGGCGCAGAAGGAGGCGGATGACGAGGTCGATCGCCTGCGTAGCGCCCTGCGTGATGAGCACCGATCCGGCATCCGCGGGCACGCCGAAGCGCGCGAGCTCGAACGCCACGCGCGCGCGCAGGCTGGCGTCGCCGAAGGGCTGGCCGTAGCCGCCGACCTGGCCCTTCATGGTGCGGCTCAGCGAGCGAAGCGCACGGCCGAACTCCACGCCGTCGAGCCAGCCGGACGGAAGCCAGCCGCAGCCCGCCTTGACGGAAGCCGTCTGGTCGGAGAACACCTCCGACAGCAGCCAGGCATCGTTGGGGCCGGATGGCGGCTCGCGAACCGGCGACACGGCCCCCACCGTGACGGGGTTCGCCACGGTGAACCCGGCCCCCGGGCGCGAAGCGACCATGCCGAGCGACACCAGCCGCTGGTAGGCCTGGGCGACGGTGAAGGTGCTCAGCTGCAGGTGGGCGGCCATCTGCCGCACCGAAGGCAGCTTCTCTCCGGGCAGGACCCGGCGCAGCCTGATCGCCTCGCCGATGCCTTCCACCAGCTGGCTGACCAGGGAGCTCGACCGCTCCTTGCTGCGGTCGATGGCGATCCTCAACCCATGGTCGATCAGCCGCACGTTGCTGCTGGCGTCGGAGGGCGTGGATGGGTGGCTTGGGGCGTCGGACGCGGCCTGCTCAAGGCTTCCACGCTCCGGGCGCAAGGTGCGCCGCCCGCTTGCCGAGCGCCCGGAAGTCGGCCCCGAACGCGGCGCGCGGCAGGTAGCGGCCGGTGCCGCGCTGCGCGCGCAGGTCGCCATCGGCATACACCACGCGCCCCTGGCTGACCGTGTGCGTAGGGATGCCGCGCACGGTGCGTCCCTCGAAGATGTTGAAGTCGCCCTTCGAGTGCTGCGTGGCCGCGGAAAGCACCTTCGAGCCTTGCGGGTCCCACAGCACGAGGTCGGCGTCGGCCCCCTCGGCGATCACGCCCTTGCGCGGATACAGGTTGAAGAGCCTGGCCGCATTGGCCGACGTCACGGCGACGAACTCGCTCGGCGTGAGGCGCCCGGTATTGACGCCCGCGTCCCAGATCACGGCCATGCGCTCCTCGATGCCGCCGCAGCCGTTCGGGATGCGGGTGAAGTCTTCCCTTCCCGCCGCCTTCTGCGCCGCGCAGAAGGTGCAGTGGTCGGTGGCCGTGGTCTGCAGGCTGCCCGACTGGAGGCCGCGCCAGAGTGCCTCCTGGTGCGCCTTCGGGCGAAACGGCGGACTCATGACGTGGGCCGCGGCGCTGGCGAAGTCTGCCGCGCGGTAGACGCTGTCGTCGACCACCAGGTGCCCGGCGAGGACTTCGCCGTACACGCGCTGCCCCAACGCGCGTGCGCGGGCGATCGCATCGGCGGCTTCGATGCAGGACACGTGCACGACGTACAGCGGCACACCCAGCACGTCCGCGACGGCGATGGCGCGCTGCGCCGCCTCCCCCTCGACCGCCGGCGGGCGCGACAACGGATGGGCTTCGGGACCCGTGACGCCCCTGGCCGCCAGCTCCTGCTGGAGGAAGTAGACGAGCTCGCCGTTCTCGGCGTGCACCGTGGGCATGGCCCCGAGTTCGAGCGCGCGCCGAAAGCTCTTCACGAGGATCTCGTCGTCGCACATGATCGCGTTCTTGTAGGCCATGAAGTGCTTGAAGCTGGTGACGCCCTCCTCGTTCACCAGCGTGCCCATGTCGCGGTGCACCGTTTCGTCCCACCAGGTGATGGCGACGTGGAAACCGTAGTCCGATGCGGCCTTGCCCGCCCACTCCCTCCAGATGCCATAGGCTTCCATCAGCGGCTGCTGCGGGTTGGGAATCACGAAGTCCAGGATGGTCGTGGTCCCGCCGGCAAGGCCTGCGGCCGTGCCGGTGAAGAAGTCGTCCATGGTGACCGTGCCCATGAACGGCAGCTGCATGTGGGTGTGAGGGTCGATGCCGCCGGGCATGACGTACTGCCCGGACGCATCCAGCAGCTGCGCGCCGGCCGGTGCCTGGCTGGCGGCGTCGGTGCCGACGGCGACGATGCGGCCATCGACGCACAGCACGTCCGCCCTGGCCTCCCCTTCGGCATTGACGACGGTGCCGCCGCGGATCAGGAGCGCTGGAGTGCTTGCCATGATCAGGCCTCCGAAGGCTGGGGTTGCTGCGGCACCAGCGGCACCTGCAGACGCATCGCGAGCAGATACACCGCGCTCGAGACGGCGATGCCCGCGAACCATGCGTAGGTGTAGATGGTCTTGAAGAACTCCGGCACGTTCGGAAAGACCGCCGGCAGGGCCGCATTGAGGAAGCCGGGAAGATTGGGCAGCACGCCGATCACGAAGGCCGCGATGGCGGCGGGATTCCAGCCGTTCCTGTAGCGGTACTGGCCATGGTCGCTGTACAGGTCGGCCACGGCCAGTTGCGTGCGGCGAACCAGGTAGTAGTCGGCGATCAGGATGCCCGCGATCGGACCCAGCAGCGCGGAGTAGCCGATCAGCCAGGTGAAGATGTAGCCCTGCGTCGACTCCAGCAGCTTCCACGGCATCATCGCGATCGCGATGCCCGCCGTGATGTAGCCGCCGGTGCGGTACGAGATGGCGCGCGGGTTCAGCGCGGAGAAGTCGTAGGCCGGCCCCACGAGATTGGCCGCCAGGTTGACGCTGACGGTATCGACCAGCAGCACGATCAGCCCGATGAGCACGGCGGCACCCGTCATGCGGCTGGCCAGGTCGACCGGGTCCCAGATTGCCTTGCCATAGATCACGACGGTGGCGGAGGTGACGACCACCGCGAGGCCCGCGAGCAACCCCATGGGCACCGGCAGTCCGATCGCCTGCCCGACGATCTGGTCGCGCTGCGATTTCGCGAAGCGCGTGAAGTCGGGAATATTGAGCGCGAGGGTGGCCCAGAAGCCCACCATGGCCGTCAGCGAAGGCCAGAAGGCCGCGGAGAACTGGCCCGCCTTCTTGCCGCCCTCGGCGAACTGCGAGGGCTGCTCAAGGATCGGTCCCAGGCCGCCGGCGCGATTGAGCGCCCAGGCCAGCAGCACGAAGCAGATGAGGATCTTCAGCGGCGCCGTGTACGTTTCGAGCTTGCGGATCGATTCGATGCCGTGGACGACGAAATAGAACTGCAGGGCCCAGAAGGCGAGGAAGCTCGCGAGCTGGAAGAAGTCGATGCCCAGCCAGCCAATCTTCTCGCCCTGCAGCGGATGGCCGATCAGCACACCCAGCAGCGTGTAGATCATCATCCCGCCGAACCAGGTCTGGATGCCGTACCAGCCGCACGCCACGAGCGCACGCAGCAGCGCCGGTATGCGCGCGCCGGAGGTTCCGAACGAGGCCCGCGCGAGCACCGCGTAGGGGATGCCGTACTTCACGCCCGCATGTCCGATCAGCAGCATTGGGATCAGCACGATGAAGTTGCCGAGGAAAACGGTGCCCACGGCCTGGGTCCAGGACATGCCCGTCTCGATCAGGCCGGCCGCCAGGGTGTAGGCGGGAATGCACATCACCATGCCGACCCAGAGCGCGGCGAAGTGGTACCAGCGCCAGGTGCGCTGGTCGGCCCGCGTGGGGGCTAAATCGTCGTTCCAGAGGCTCGAGTGCGCTTGCAAAGGTTCGCTTGCTTTCATGATTTTTCCTTTGAGTGAGTCACATGGGGCTGGGGACCGTTTCCCGACGCTCGCGCTGCACCGTCGCTGTGCGACTGCGAGCCCTGGGACCTAGAGATGCGCAGTGATATTTACTATTTAACCGTATAAAAGAGATAAATAGATCGATTGCTAAGCAAGTTCGATGCCCGTACAAACCCCAGTTCTTCCCCGCATTGCGCTCGTTTTGGAGGCAATTGCGCCGAATTGCATCGATTTATGATGGTGCTCGGCTCCACATCGGGAGCTTTACAAGGAACAGGTGCATGCCCATCGGCCAGCCCGCAAGAAAGCGGCCCAAGCTCTCGGATCTGGTTGTCGAAGACGTCAAGCGCTGGATCGTCGCGCAGCGAAAACAGCCCGGCGACCGGCTGCCCAACGAGAAGGAACTGGTCGAACTCTTCGGCGTCTCCAAAAGCACGGTGCGCGAGGGGCTGAAGGCGCTGGAAGTACGCGGCCTGATCAAGACGCGCACCGGCCCGGCGGGCGGCGCCTATCTCCAGCAGGTGTCGCTGGACCACGCCGCCGAGCCGCTGAGGAACTTCCTGCATTTCCACCAGCTGGACGGACACCACATCTACCAGCTGCGCAAGATCCTGGAGCCCGAACTCGCCGTGAGCGTGGTCGGCCGGCTCGACGCGAAGCAGCTGGACTTGCTGGAGCAGACCATTCGCCAGTGCGAGCAAGAACCCGGCGACGATGTCGAGCTGCGCGCACAACGTGTGGCGGAACTCGAGTTCCACAATCTGCTGGCAGACCGGTGCCCGAACGCCCTGCTCGCCTTCGTATGCCGCTTTCTCAACGACCTGCTGCGCGATCTCATGGTGTTCAAGAACGCCTGGGAGCACCGCCATTTCGGCGAAGCCAACGCGAGCTTCCACCGCCGGCTCCTGCAAGGCTTTCGTGACGGGGACGCCGAGACCGTCAGGCGCCTGATGACCGAGCACATGATCGACGCCGAGACCCACATGCACGAAATGGAAGCGCAGGTGGGCACCCAGCGACTGCTCATGCCGGCGGGCCGGCGCCACGGCTGAACGCCCGCTGTTGATTTCCATGGAATCCTGACCCGCAATTGGAGTGAACCCCTGCGGCTGGGGCCACCGAGCAAATCAGAACTGATACGCTGGCCGGGCCTTCAACCAGGAGAAGGTCATGTCATCGAGAGGTCCGTTTCGGCGCCACGCGCCGGAGTTCAAGATCCATCCGCAGTGGCGCCATCGGGCGGCGTGATGCGGCCAGGAAGTACACCCTGTCGACCAATCTGATTCAGCTGTGGCTGACGCAGTACGACCGGGGCGAGCTCAGCACCGAAAAGGCCGAAGCATCGGTCATCGCGGAGTACGAAGCCAAGATCGCTGCGCTTGAGCACAAGGTCGGCCAGCTCACGATGGAGCTGGAATTGGTCAAAAAAACGCCACGCCTGCGCCTCGTGAGCGACAACGAGAACCTGTCGATCGTCACCGACCCGAAGCCTGCTCCATCCGACGGGGGTGCCAAGTGATCGAACTGCCGCGCAGCACCTTCTACTATCGGTCGACGGCGACCAGCGAGTGCCTCAATGATGGACGTCTCATCGAACTGATCGAGAGCATTCAGGACGAGTTGCCTGGCTATGGCTACCGGCGCGTGACGCACGAGCTGCGCAGATGTGGGCATGTGGGCAATCACAAGCGTGTCGCGCGTGTGATGAGGGCCCGGGGCTTAGGCATCAAGCCGCGCAGGCGCTTTGTGCGCACCACCGACAGCAGTAAGCCGTCAATAAACCACGCCCTTGCGCGCGGTGTCGGAATCGACGTGCACGGGGTGGTCTACGGCGAGCCGAGCTCGATGTTCCAGGGCAACAGCGCCTCGTAGTCGTCGACGGTCTGTGCCAGCGGCAGCTTCTTGAACAGCGCGACGAGGTAGCGGTAGGGCTCGACGTTGTTGGCCTTGGCCGTCTCGATCAGCGAGTACAGGTTGGCACTGGCGTTCGCGCCGCCCACGGTGTCGGCGAACAACCAGCTTCGTCTTCCAACGACGAAGGGCCGGATCGCGTTCTCCACCGGGTTGGAGTCCAGCGGCCAGGTTCCGTTGTCCAGGAACCGCACGAGCTTGGGCCACTGCCCATGCAGGTAGTGCAGTGCTTCGCCCAGCAGGCTCGACGGCGCAACGCTGTGCAGGTGCGTGAGCAGCAACCGCTCGATGTTGCGCACAACGGCGGCGCTGTAGCGCGAACGCAGCCGCAGCCGACGCGCGGGCGTCCAGTCCTTGGCCAGTGCCTCCGCGCGGTACAGCTTGCCAATGAGCCGCACGAACCGGGTCGCGAGCTGGTCGAGCGAACGAGCTGCCTTCGGGATGGCCTCCTCGGCCTTGATCAGCGGTCGGCGCGCGTGAACCCAGCATCCAAGATGCGTGAGGCCACCGGCCTTCGCGATGCCGTTGTAGACCTCGTAGCCGTCGGTGATGAGCGTGGTGCCGGGGCGGATGCCGGCATACAGTTTCTCGGCGTGCACGGCGCCGCGCCCCGGCGCATAGGCGAACAGCCGTACCGGTGGACCCGTGCCATTCATCTGCGCCCACATGTAGCTCTTCGTCTGGGCTTTCCTTCCGGGCTCCTTGAGCACCTGGACCGTGGTCTCGTCACCGTAGATCAGGTCCGAGTCGAGCAGGTGATCGCGCAGCAGGTTGATGACGGGCTGCACAGCCCGGCCGATGCGCACGACGCCAGAGGCCAGGGTGTTGCTCACGATGTCGCCACCGAAGCGGCGCAGCAGCGCGGCCGTGCGGTACAGCGGCATGCCGAACTGATACTTGCCGGTGATGACCCAGGCTTGGGCCTGCTCGGTGAGCAGCCCGCGAGGGATGATGCGCGCCGGCGCCGGTGCGACCTTCAGGCTCTGATCGCAGCAGGGACATGCGTACTTGATGCGGTGGTGCTGCAGCACGCGCACCTGTTCGGGAATGACATCCATCTGCTCGCTGATCTCGGAGCCGATCTCCACCAGCGCGTGTCCGTCGTGTGCGCACACGCGCTGGGCCTCGGGCAGCTCGTGGCGCACGATCTCGCGCGGCAGCGCGGGGTCCAGCGGCTTGCGTCCGCGCTTTTTGCGCTGATGCCCGGCGACCGGTGTCGATTCCTCTTCGTCAGTCTCGGCCTGCGGTGCCTGATCAGTGGGCGCGAGTGCTTCGGCCTCGTTGAGGAACAGATCCTTCTGCTCGGTGCCGCGCGCTTCGCTCTTGGCGGCGAACAGCTGGCGCTGCAGCGACCTCAACCGTTCGAGCGCCAAGTCCCGTTCGGTGGTCGCAATACGAAGCGCGCCGGCCAGCGCATCGCGCTCGGCGATGAGGCCAGCGAGTTCTTCAGCGGTGATGGTGGCAGGCGTGGACACGCCAGCTTGGATCGGCGTGCCCCAGCATTGTTCCGTCAGGCCACGCTGCAATAGCGCAGATGGGGGTGGCGTTGCACCACCGCGATGTCGATGCCTTCCAGCAACCAGTGCAGTTGCTCGGCCGTCAGCGCCGGAACCGCCTCGGCCGAGGGCCAGATGAACCTGTCCTTCTCCAGCCGCTTGAGCAACAGCCAGAAGCCGTTGCGCTCCCAACCCAGGATCTTCACCCGGTCGCGCCTGCGGTTGCTGAACACGTAGGCGCACGATGCGAACGGATCCAGGCCCAGCGCCTGCTCCACCAGCACCGCCAGGCCGTTGATGCTCAGCCGGAAGTCCACCGGCTCGCGATGCAGGTAGACCTTCAGCCCTTCGTCGAAGCGGAACATGGCAATCGGCTCAACATCTGCACCAGCGTCGGCAATTCCTGCAAGCTCGTCTCGCCGAGATCGAGCTGCACACCGTTGGGCAGCCGCACCTGCAAACCGACCATCGGAGTCGGTGTCGCCAAGGGGCTCTCATCCGGGATCACCGCCACGGCCGTGGCAGGTGTGTGGGCTACCGCGGGCACAGCCACCGCACGCTCGCGCTGCGGCGGATCCTGTTCGCCCTCCACGTGTACGGCAACGAATGCCGCATCTTGCGTTCGCGCGATGTCGCCCGCCGACACTTGGGCGCTTCGCCTCTGGTAAGCCGCGATCCAGGTCCTCAGCAGGTTCGTGTTGACACCGTGCTCCATCGCCATGCGTGCCACCGACACTCCCTGCTTGAGACAGGCAACGATCAACTCCCTCTTGGCGGATTCGTCGTAGACGCCGCGACCGTCACTCTTGCGCCCCACAACCAACCGGCCTCTCAACTCTGCGTACTGCTCTGTCATGTCTACGTGTCCATGTTGCTATACATGGGCACGTAGCCTCACAGCTCATTGCTCCCTGAACAAGGGCGTGGTTAATTGACGGCTTACCGACAGCAGGCATGACTCGCCGATCTTTCCAAACCTGTACCGCAATGTCATCCTGATCCAGCCCAACGTGGTGTGGGTATCTGAGGCTCTCAACGACATATTCGAGCATCCGTTATTCAGTCTAGAGACGGACCAACGGACGAGTAACCACCACAGAGATGCTCTGTAATCTCCGGTTCTTCGAGCGGAATCGCCGAAGCCCACGGCCCGCACGGTGAGCCCACCTCGCCGAACCAGGAGACGATGCGGCCCAGCAAGAGCGACGGCCATTCAGTGACCAGCGCAAGCAACGCCTGAGCGATAGGCGTCAAGGCAGAGCCCGCCAGCACCAATGCCTTGCGATGACCAAGCTTGCCGGCGACATAGCCGGACACTGTCGGTGACGACTAACAGTTCGACTTCGCTCGCCAGCAGCTTGTCGCGCAGCCGAGATCCAATGTCGATCTCCGGCCACCCTTCCTGCCCGGCGCCACGGCAATGAGGCGCACCAATGCCCAGGAGTAAGCCCGGCAGGCGCGTCCCGTCACGCCGATCTATCGCTGCCCGAACACCTCAATCTCGACTCGACGGTTCGGCGCAAGGCAGTCGATCAGGTCCGCCCGCCTTGCTTGCGCACACTGCACCTTCGGTTCCGATTCGCCCTTGCCCTGGACCTGCATGGTCTGCGCCGGCACGCCGGTCTGTATCAAGTAGTCACGGACGGTGTTGGCGCGAGCGAGCGAGAGCGCCTCGTTGTAGGTGCTGCTGCCGAGCCGGTCGGTATGGCCGGTCAGCTTGATTGACTGCACAGACGTGAGGCTGCCTTTGATGTCGCTCGCTAGCCCATCCAGCTTGCGTCGCCCTTCAGGCAGCAATTCGGCCAGTGAGCGACCGTCGAAGCGGAAAAGGCCGTCGGCACCTAACGTGGTCCTGCGCGGTGCGGCCAGGCCCGCAGCGGCCTGCCGTTCGACCACTGGTGGACGGGCTGCCAGCACATCGCCGCAACCAGCAGGCAGCCAATGGAAGGTCTGCGCCTTGTAGTCCTTGTCGAAAATCGCCTTGTACTGGCAGGTGGTCACTCCGCCACCGGCCTTACGGAAATGAAAGATGTAGTCCCATTCGCGCGGGCCCGCCAAGCCCTCCCGGAAATGTGGCCGACCGAGCAGGTCATACAGTTGGTCCTTCGTGACGCCGGGCGCCACGGCGCGCAGGTTATCGAGATTCGGGAACGTGCCTTCCTTGAGCCACGCATCGTTGTCGATGTTCGGAAATACCACTTCCGTGGCCTTGCCGTCGTCGGTGATGCCTTTGCTCACATAGGAACTGCAGCCGTGAAGCACCAGCAGTGCTACACCCCCCACTGCAGCGGCCGAGAAGCGATGGAATTGCGTTTTCATGATGTTGTTCCTCTTTTTTTCGGTCGGCTTACCAATGGAAGCCCGCGCCGGCTGCCATGCCGACCTTCCCGCGCGAATTGGCCGATCCGCTGAATTTCACGACCCACCTGCCGTTGTCCGAAAGCTTCGACACGCCGATGGCAAGTGCCGCCTGTCCGTCAAAGCTCGCGACACCCGCGGCCACCATGCTCTTGCCCGGAATGTAGGCCTGCGGCATATTGGCCATGGCCATCGCACCGGCGGTGCCTGCACTGGCATCTTTGGCGATGCTGCGGATCTCACCGCCGAGGGCATTGACGCGTGCATCGGTGTACGCATTGGCCCCCGCGATGCCGCTGTTGAGTTGATTGACGTTGACAGCATCGGTGCCCGCCACGCCCGGCGCCACGTTGTGCACGGTGACCGGACCGGTGGCGCTGCTGCCGCCCATGCTCACGCTGTTGTAATTGATGGATCCATCCGGGTTCGTGTCGTACTTGACCGTCGACTGGTCGATCGCCGCCACCGTGCCCTGCACGCCCCGCAGCTGCGAGACGTTGACCGCATCGCTGTCGGCCGTGCCCGCGGCCACGCCGGTGATCTGGCGGAACTGTCCGCTCGCTGCATTGCCCACCGAGACGGCCGCCAGCGTGCTGGTGGTGGCGCCGATGGCGATGCGTTGCGCGTCGGTGGCCGTGGGCGGCACATAGCCTGCGACGCCCGCCGCCGTCGAGGCGACAGCGCCAGCGCCCAAAGCCACGCCGCCGGCCTGCGTCACGTTGCTGCCCGCGCCCAATGCGACGCCTTGAACGGCTGCGGCCGACGCGCTCGTGCCCATGGCGATCGAATCGGCGAGGTGCGAAGTGGCACCCTGGCCGATCGCGATGCCGCCCGGCGCGCTCTGCTGCACCACCGCGCCATTGCCGATGCCCACGCCGTTGTTGCCGTTGACCACGGTCTGCGGGCCGACCGCCACGGATTCGGCACCGATGGCCAGCGAGTCCGCCGCGGTGGAGTTCGCGTGGAAGTACTGGATCGGCGTGACCGCAAAGGACTGCAACGCACCGCTGAGCTGCCGCACGGTGACGGCGTCCTGTGCCTGCGTGCCGTCGGCCACGTTGGTGATCTGGCGGTAGGTGGTGGCGCTGCCGACGGAGAGGGCGCCCAGCAGCGTGCGGTCGGTGGTGTTGAAGGGGATCAGCGAGCTGCCCGCGGGAATGTTGCCGGTGCCGCCTGCGATCGCGCGGTCGGAGACGGAGCCCGAGCCGATGGCCACGGAACCGGCGACGGTTGCACTGGCGTCCTTGCCCGAGGCCACGGCATCGGCACCGGTCGCACCAAGGTTGTCTTCGTTGCCGCCACCGATGGAGTTGACGCTGTAGTACTTGGTCTTGCTGCCGGCCACCGTGGTGTTCAGCTGGCTCAGGTTGACAGCATCCGTGGCGGCCGTGCCGGCTGCCACGTTCGTGATCTGCGTACCACCGGCATTGATGCCGGTGGTCGTTACGCTCGGGCCTCCCACGATGGTCAGGCCGTTGTTGTCGATCCTGGTGTTGCCTGTGGTCACGGAGTTGAAGGTCGGATCGGCCACCACATCAACCCTGATCTGGTTGCCCGTGCGCGTGACGGTCGTGTTGCTGCCGTTGGCGAAGTCTGCCGTTGCGCCTGGCGCGATGTTTTGCGGCGTCGCCTCGCCATTGGCACTCAGGTTCCATCCCTTGCCCGCTGTTGTTGCCGCCGCCTCGATCGCCTGGTTGGTCTGGTACAGCTGGCTGCCGTTGATCGCATCGGTGCTGGTTGCAGAGAGCCGGCCCGCCGCCACGTTGGTGATCGTGCGTTCGCCGCCCACCGTGCCGACGCTCACCGTGCCCACAGGCGTGATGCCCTGGAAGTTGTAGGTCGTGCCGTTGATCGTCGTGCTGGGCGTGCCGACGGCTGTTGCCGTGGCCGAGCCCGCACCCAGCGCCACGCTGTTGGCCGTGCCGGCCGTGGCACCCAGGCCCATGGCCACACTGGAGGCACCTGCGGCCGTTGCGCCCTTGCCCGATGCGATGGCGTCGGCGCCTGTCGCACCGAGGTTGTCCTCGTTGCCGCCACCGATGGAGTTGACGCTGTAGTACTTGGTCTTGCTGCCGGCCACCGTGGTGTTCAGCTGGCTCAGGTTGACAGCATCCGTGGCGGCCGTGCCGGCTGCCACGTTCGTGATCTGCGTACCACCGGCATTGATGCCGGTGGTCGTTACGCTCGGGCCTCCCACGATGGTCAGGCCGTTGTTGTCGATCCTGGTGTTGCCTGTGGTCACGGAGTTGAAGGTCGGATCGGCCACCACATCAACCCTGATCTGGTTGCCCGTGCGCGTGACGGTCGTGTTGCTGCCGTTGGCGAAGTCTGCCGTTGCGCCTGGCGCGATGTTTTGCGGCGTCGCCTCGCCATTGGCACTCAGGTTCCATCCCTTGCCCGCTGTTGTTGCCGCCGCCTCGATCGCCTGGTTGGTCTGGTACAGCTGGCTGCCGTTGATCGCATCGGTGCTGGTTGCAGAGAGCCGGCCCGCCGCCACGTTGGTGATCGTGCGTTCGCCGCCCACCGTGCCCGTGCCGACACTGACCGTGCTGCTCGGCGTGATGCCCGCGAAGTTGTAGGTCGTGCCATTGATCACGGTGCTGGGCGTGCCGACGGCTGTTGCCGTGACCGAACCGGAACCCAGCGCCACGTCACGCGCGTTGTTCGCGACCGCTGTGTCGCCGAACGCGACCGCGCCCGCGGCCAGCGCTTTGCTGGTGCTGCCGATCGCCACGCTGCCCTGGCCGACCACGGTGTTCTGGTAGCCGATGCCGACCGCGCCCTGCGCCGGCGTGCCGGCCACGCTCACCCCCTGACCGCCCCCGCCGACCATGTTGGTATTGCCCATCGCCACTGAACCGTTGCCGGTGGCGGTGTTGTCCATGCCATTTGCGATCGCGCCGTCGCCAGTGGCGGTGTTCGGGTCACCGATCGCCACCGCGCCGTTGCCGCTGGCGACGTTGCCGGAGCCGATGGAGACCGAGCGACCGCCGGTGGCGGTGGCGTTGGTGCCGATCGCCACCGCTTCGGCCGAATCCGCCCGGGCATTCCTGCCGACCGCAATGGCGTTTGCGGCCGAGGCGGTGGCCAGCCGGCCGACTGCGATCGCTTCCGTCTGGGTCGCGGACGACTCTCCGCCAATGGCAATGGCATCGGCGGCTGCCGCGTTGGCGCCCGCGGTCGTGTTGCCGCCCAGCGCCACAGAACCGGTGCCCGAGGCGCGCACGGCGGTCGCGGCGTCAGTCCCGCCCGAGCCGAGCGCGGTGGCGTTGGTCGAGGCCGCGTTGGCCCGGGTACCGATCGCTACCGCATCCGTGCCGGTTGCCCGGCTGACTATCCCCATCGCGACCGCGCGATCCTGCGATGCCGTCACATCCGTGCCGACAGCGATGGCACCCTCCGCAGTGGCGCCCGCTCCTGCAAGCGTGCGCGCACCAAGATTGATGGAATTTATCTTGGAGGCGATCGACCCGAAGCCAATCGCAATGGCATTCTGGGCGCTCGCGTTGGCGCTGCTGCCTTGTGCGATGGCATCCGTTACGGAAGCGTTTGCCTGGGAGCCGATGGCGATTGCCCTGTCCGCGCTCGCATTCGCGTTCAGACCGATCGACGTCGTCGCGCTGCCCGCGACCCCGATGCCCGCGTTGGTGCCGATGGCGACGTTGTCGTTGCCGCTGACCAGACTGCCTGCCGCGGCCTTCAGGGTGCCGTCGTAGGCGACCGTGCCATCGCCCGAGCCGAAGGCCACGTTGCGCGTTCCCGTGACGCCCGAACCCGCACCCCGCATCACGCTCGCAGTGCCGCCGCCGATGGCGGTGTTCAGTGCGCCGGTCACCAGTGCCCCGGATGCGATACCCAATGCGACTGAACCGGTATTGCCAGCCGTCGAGCCCGCACCGGCACCCTGGCCGACCGCAACGGTGCTGGCACCCATCGCGAGCGCTTGCGCCCCGAGCGCAAGCGAACTATTTCCTACCGCTCGAGCGGCGTTGCCGACCGCGGTGGCTGCGTCGCTGGTTGCCTCTGACTCATTGCCTATTGCGACGGTGCGCAGCCCAAGCGCTTTGCTACTCCATCCCCCGGCAAATGCAAAGTCGGCGCCGGCCGTGGCGCTGACACCGAGCGCTGTGGAATTGGCTCCCGTCGCGGTGGCGAAGGTGCCCAACGCGCTGGCGCCAGCTGCGGTGGCAGTGGCAGAAGCTCCCAGCGCGACCGCATTGATGTTGCTAGCGACCGTGCCGGTACCTACCGCGACTGCAGATGTCGCGGTCGCATTCGCGTTCAAGCCGATCGACGTCGTCCCGCTGGCCGCGACGCCGATGCCTGCGTTGGTGCCGATGGCGATATTGTCGTTGCCGCTGACCAGACTGCCTGCCGAAGCCTTCAAGGTCCCGGCGTAAGTTACCGAGCCGTCGCCGGTGCCGAAGGCGACGTTGCGCGTTCCCGTGACGCCCGAACCCGCGCCCCGGATCTTGCTCTCAACGCCACCGCCGATGGCGGTGTTCTGCGCGCCGGAGACAAGTTGTCCCGCGGCAATACCCACTGCGACCGAACCCGTATTGGCGCTCGTCGAGGCCGCACCGGCCGCCTGGCCGACCGCAACGGTGCCGTCCCCGACCGCCGTTGCGGTCGCCCCGAGGGCGGTGGCCGAGTAGCCGGCGGCCGAGGCTTGGAGGCCAACGGCAATGGCCCGGATCCCGCTGGCATTCACGTCTGTGCCGATAGCAATTGCCGACTCCGCGGACGCTCCGGTTCCTGTGGTGCGCGAACCCACGTAAATGGCGTTGGTGGCTGAGGCAAGGGCGCTGATGCCAAGGCTTGTGGCATTAATGCCCCCGCTGAAGGCGTTAAAACCTATAGCAGTGGCTCCGCCCAGAGTCGCTTGGGACTGTTGACCCGCGCACGTCAAGCTGCCGCTGTAGGAGTAGTAGGGCGCAGCAGTGCAGTTCACCTGCGCCTGCGCCAGCGAGGCCAATCCCGTTCCGCCCATCGCTATCAACACGGTCGCGATCCCCGCTCGCAGGCGCCCCGACGGGAATGATGTAAACACGCCCCCTGCGGCGGCAGTAGGTGCCACGCGACTGCCGCCGCGTTTGCCGCGAGTGCAGGTGAGCTCCGACGCCGCGACCCAGGCGCCGAGGGATTCATTCCAAACTGAACAATAAGTAGTATTCACAGGGCTCCGTCCATTTGATTAAAAAACCGTCTCTCCCTTGGAATTTCTCGGTTAACCGTTGTTAACAACTATTGATGACACCGTTAAATACTGCAACCTGAACTGTTGCTTTTGGGAGCCATTTAGTCCAAATGATTCAAATTTCCAATCGTCAAGAAGAATTCAATAGTAATACTTATTTACTGATTAATTATCTTTGTTACCATGCTTCTGCCCCTTTCATAGCGTTAATTTTTTTGCTTGTAGATGTATTTTTTCGAGGCCGAAATAAACAGTCGCCGCTTTTGTGGACTATTGCCGCGATTGCGAAAAAGTTGAGTAGTGACCTGTGCGGCGACCGGCGAGGCGCCCGGTCCGACCGTGTGCGTTCGTTGGCACGGCGTGCTCGACGGTGAGTAGGGAACCGCAAGATGTGGGTCTACACTCCGACCGGTTCCTGGAGCGGTTTTCTCAATGAAACCGAGCCTCTTTCGGTTGGTTCAGGCCCTCGACAAAGCATCTTTCCTCCTGCCGTTGCGCAAATCTCGGGGCCCCGCACGAAGGTCATGGCGGCATGGACGGCCCAAAAGTAACGGAGAGCGGATTGCCTACAAAAGGAATCGCGGTCACTTGATTTCTCTGCGCGCAGACTGTCTGCCTTTAATTAATTTCACCAACGAGCCAGCCATGAAAGGGGTCTCGTGCGCAAGGCATGGCGTTCAATCAATGTGGCTTCTCCCAAGCCACATCTTCTCGTTTCGTTGCATTGGCATCAAAAACTTAACCTGAAGTTTTCATTTTCAACAGCCGCTGCAGCGATTCGCTCGAAAAAGAATCAGTGGCTCTCAAATTCAATATGAATAAAAAACAACAGATCATGAATTTCCATTGACGCCACTGCCAAAGAATGCGCGATCGAACTGAAATTCAGAAACTCTTGCCAGATCGCATCTCGAGGTCCCTTAACCCCCGTACCACGCCCACCAGCACGTAAACGTTTGCGGGCAGCACCCGTTTCACGATCGCAGGCGTTCGTCTCGCCAGGAACGTGGCGGTCTTGGAAGCGGCGTGGAGACGCAACTGCGACCCAACCTCAAGCTGGGCGCGCCTGTTCAGGCCAGTTTGGCTTTGGTGAAGGACCGCGGCTTCAAGGCCAATCTGAACTGAACGTTCTTACGGCGCCCGTGCGACCGGATTCCAGCGGCGGAGGATGATCTCCGCTGTCGGGGTTTCTGCCGGAGCGGTGTGGCGGCGGCCGCCTGATGAGAGCGCGTGCTCCCCTCTGACGGGGCGGCATCACCACGACGGATCGCCGACGTCAATGCCTCCACGGTGCGCCGCGAAGCCGTCGTGCAGAAACTCGACCAGCGCGCGGGTCTTGGCTGACAGGTGGGCCTAGGTCTGGAAGACCATGAAAATATCCGCTGGCGGCGGCGCCCAGCCGCCTTGCACCTGCCGCAGCCGTCCCGAGCGCAGGTAAGGCGCTGAGCGCTGCGAACGCACGTCAGGATGCCGTGCCGCCGAGTGCCCAGGCCAGGGCGCACTCGCCGTCATTGCTGCTCAGCGCGCCGCGCACGTTCACCGTCTCCTACTTGCCGCCCGAGCGCAAGTGCCATGACCAGAAAGCTTCGTCGCCCTCGCGGATGAACAGGCAACTGTGCCGCGGCGATTCGCGTGCGTTTCGCCCCCGTGCGGACGTACGGCGACGCGTTGGCCGAGCACTGCCGGTTAGCGGCGCTCGACGGCGAAGGCGACAGCATCAATGCGAGGTTCATGACGCCGCCTGCGCCCGCAGCGAGGGACCTCCTACCCGGGCCAGCACCGCAAGGAACTGCATAACCACGGATTCAAGTTCACTCTGAACTGGGCTTTCTGAGGGAGATCGCTATGACCGCTCGGAACTTTTCAACCATTGCCGCGGCCAGCAAAGCCGTCAATTTCGTGCTCGCCGAAACGTCCTATTGGGGGCGAGGTCAGCATGCCCGAGCGTGGTCTCGCGCGCAGCCCAGTGAACTGCAGGCAACACCTACACCGGCGGCACCACCCGGGGGCGGCACGCTCCCCAAAGACCTGCGCACTGCCTACGCGCTCCAGGTGCTCGACCGTGGCGGTGCGATCGAACATACCCAGGCAGTGCATGACGACGACCCCATGCCCAGCAGGAAGCCGGCCACTATCAGGCACACGGAGTGACGAGGCGAGGCAGCTACATCAGCAAGCGCCATGGTCGTCAAACGGCGGCAGCGGCGAGCGAGATCAGCGTCTCGACACGGACTACGACACGCCCACGCGAAGTTGCAGTGCCAGCATGCCGATGAAGTGCATGGCCCATACGCCAACGCCGCCAAGGGCGAGCCCGTCGGTGGCGGAGTGATAGAGGCTGATGCGGCCTCCAGGCCCCACGATTCGGCGGGCGGCGGTGAGCGCGATCAAAGAGCCTGCGACCGGAACGAAATAAGGCCACGCAACCAGCAGACGTTGTACGAAGGGCGTGAGAGGTACATGCGAGTTTGTGCGTTTGACCAGTGAACAAAGCTTAGACCGCCTTCGCTGCGCGCCGCGACACGAAGAAGAACGCGGCTGACAGGCAGGAAGACAGGGTATCGGGTGAGCATCACGGACACCGCTGGGGTAACGGAGGACGCCCGCCACTCGAAGCTTTCGAGTTCGGGAATGAAGGCCAGCACTGTCCATTCAAACGGAATTTGATTTCCTTCGGTACACGGGCAACTCAGCCTGACTGGACCCTGAAGAAGACCCCACCCAGTCGCTTCAAGCCGACGCGGCTCATCGACGAATCACATATTCGTATCTTGCGTGTGAATTAGTTAATAAAAGTCAACAAAGGTTAACTGAGCCGGCGATCAATTCGGGCACTTGTTACATATGCTCGCCCGCTCACGCTTGACGTTGTAGCGCAAAGGTTCTGCTCGGCCACTGCCGTTGTTTCTGAACCTGGCTTGCACCGCGTCGTTCCTCCGCGGCGGCGGAATCCCCATCAGGAACATCATGAACAAAGTCTTTCGCATCGTGTGGAACGATGCTCTGGCGGCATGGACCGTCGTTTCGGAGTTGAGCCGTGGCCACGCGAAAGCGCGCGCCACCGTGAGCGTCGCAGGGGCCGCAGCCGCGCTGGCCCTGAGCACTCTGTCGATGCCCGCTTCGGCGGATTGCACGGCCTCGGGCGCGGCGATCAGCTGCAGCACGGCCGGGGGCGCGCAAGGCACGACCGTCGGGACGGGGCCGACGACGGCGAGCAACACCTCGGTGGAGGTGCTGTCGGGGGCCCAGATCCAAACGAACAACGCTACCGCGATCAGCCTCGGCAACAACGCCACCATCACGGTTCGCAGCGGCGCCACGGTCCAGAACAGCTCGACGGGCGCAGACAGCCCCTACGGGGGCAACCTCGGTGCCAACACGATCGAGTTCAACAACAACAGCACCCTCGTCATCGAGCAAACAGCCAAGGTCTTGGCCTATGGAACGGCCTCCAATTCGGAGGCCATCAATCCCGTGGGCAGCGGCAACACGATCATCAATCACGGCACCGTGCAATCGACCCATGCCGCGATCTGGTTCCAGGCGACTTCCGGCAACAACACTGTCCTCAACACCGGCTCGATGGAAGCGGGCTACGTGGCGGGCAACACCAATCCAGGCACCGCCACGGTGTTCGGCGCCAACGGGACCGCCGCCGTCGACTTCACGAACAAGGGCAGCGTCATCGGGTCGCTCCTCTTTGCAGGCGGCAACGATGCGCTGCATGTCTACACGGGGTCCTCGATCACCGGCAACATCAGCGGCGGTGGCGGCGCCAACCTCCTGACGCTCGAAAGCGAAACCGGTGGCGCCTCGACGTTTGCCCCGCTTTCCCTGGCCGGGTTCCAGACGCTGCAGAGCAATGGCGGGGTCTGGACCTTCAACGTCGCGCTTCCGTCGTCGGGCATCACCAGCACGACCGTCAACGGCGGCACGTTCATCCTCGGTGCCAACGCCAGCACCTACACGGGCAGCATGACCGTGGGCCCAGCCGGCGTACTGCAAAGCAGCGCGCAATTCGCACCTTCGTCGATCACCGACAACGGACTGGTGCGTTTCGCCCAGCCCGACAACGCGACCTATGGCGGCCTCCTGAGCGGCACGGGCGGCATCGAGAAGACCGGCGCAGGCACGCTCACGCTGACGCAGGACCAGGCCTTCACCGGCACCACCACGGTCAGCGCCGGCGTGTTGCAGTTGGGCAGCGGTGGCACCACCGGCTCGGTGAAAGGCAACATCGTCGACAACGCGACGCTCAGCATCCAGCGCTCCAACGCGCTCACAGTGTCGGGCACCATCAGCGGCACCGGCTCGCTGGTGCAGGCCGGTACGGGCACGACGATCCTCACCGCCGACAACAGCTACGAAGGCGGCACCGTCATCAGCGCCGGCACGCTGCAGCTCGGCAACGGCGGCACCACGGGCAGCATCGTGGGCAACGTCCTGAACAACGCGACACTGGCCGTCAACCGCTCGGACGCGCTCACGCTGTCGGGCACCATCAGCGGCACCGGCTCGCTCGTCAAGGAAGGCGCCGGAACCACGACGCTCACCGCGGCCAACAGCTACGGCGGCGGCACCGCGCTCAAGCAAGGCCGGTTGAACGTCGGCAACAACCTGGCGCTGGGTACCGGCACGCTGGCGATGGACGACGGCACCACGCTCGGCTTCGTCGCGGACGGTCTGAACCTTGCCAACGCGGTGGTCCTCACGGGCAGCAACGACCCGGTGATCGATACCGGCAGCTTCAGCGCCACCCTCAGCGGCGACATCACCGGCGGCGGCTTCATCACCAAGGTCGGCACCGGCACCCTCACGCTCTCGGGTGCCAACAGCTATACCGGCGCGACCGATGTGGCCGAAGGCACCCTGAAGGCCGGTGCGACCGGCACCTTCAGCGCGCCCTCGGCCCACACCGTGCGAAGCGGAGCCACCATGGACCTCGCTGGCTTCAGCCAGACGGTCGCATCGCTCGCCAACAGCGGCACCGTCTCGCTCGTGGGCACCACGCCGGGGACCACCCTCACCGTCAACGGCGCCTACGTGGGCAACAACGGCGTGCTGCGACTGGGCACCTTCCTCGGTGACAGCACCAGCGTGAGCGACCGGCTGGTGCTCAATGGCGCGAGCGCTTCGGCCAGCGGCAAGACCAGCGTGCAGATCACCCAGCTCGGCGGCCTGGGCGCGTTGACCACGGGCAACGGCATCGAGGTGGTCTCGGCGCTCAATGGCGCCACCACCACCGCGCAGACTACCAAGGACGCGTTCACGCTCGCAGGCGGCCACGTCGATGCGGGCGCGTACGAGTACCGCCTGTATGCCGCAGATGCCAACGGGGCGGGAGAGAACTGGTACCTGCGATCGACCACGCCGGCGACGGCAGGCACCGGTGGCACGACGGGCGGTGCAACAGGTGGCACGAGCGGCACGGGTGGTGCAGGCCCAGGCGTCCTGCAAGTGCCTGCCTACCGCGCCGAAGTGCCTTTGCTCTCCGCGCTTCCAAGCCAGGTGCGTCAGGCGGATCTCGCTATGATCGGCAACCTGCATCAGCGAATTGGGGATGACGATGCCAAGGCTGGCGCAGCGGCATCTGCCGATGCCGAGCGCCGCGCCTGGGGCCGCGTGATCGCCTCCGACATCGACATCCGCCAGCAAGGCACCGTCAATCCGCACAGCAAGGGCAACGTCAAGGGTTTCCAGGCCGGCACCGATCTGTTCGCCACCCCGAACTGGCGTGCCGGCGTGTACGTCGGCCAACTCGATGGCAGCGTCAGGGTCAGCGGCTTCGCGAGCGGCATCGCCAACCTGGCCGTGGGTTCCAACGACCTGCGCAGCCGGTATCTGGGTGCTTATGGCACCTGGACCGCCGATTCGGGGTTCTACGCCGATGCCGTGCTGCAAGCGGGCCATCATCGCTACACCATTGCCCCCTTGTCGAACCTGCGCAGCGCAGGCAAGGGCGACAGCCTGACGGCTTCGATCGAAGTCGGCCAGGCCTTCGCGATGGGCGACAGCGGCTGGAAGATCGAACCGCAGTTGCAGCTGATCCACCAGCGCATCAGCCTGGACGATGTCGCGGTTTCCGGCGCCAATGTGCGGCAGGACAGCGATAGCGGCTGGATTGCGCGCATCGGCGTGCGCGTGAAGGGCGAGCTCTCCACGGGCCTCGGCACGCTCCAGCCGTACGGCCGCTTCAACCTTTACAGGGCGAGCAGCGGTGCTGATGTGGCCCGCTTCATCAGCCCCGCCGCCACGACCGACATCACCAGCCGCACCGGCTCCACAGTCAGCGAACTGGCCGGCGGCCTCACCCTGGCGCTGAGCCAGACGACCAGCGTCTATGGTGAGATCGGCAAGCTGTGGGCCTCGGGCGGCGCTACGAACGTGAAGACCTCCCTGCGGGGTTCAATCGGGCTGCGCGTGAAGTGGTAAGCGCCCGCCGTGTCACGAATCAGGGTCTTGTACGTCAATACAAGCTGTGACCCTGTACCCGAATCAGTAGCGCTCGGAAGTAGAAACTTCCGGCTCCTCTGACATCGCCGTTGCTGCCTGCAGGCAGCAACGGCGGGCGAATTCGGCAGGTGTCGCCCCTCCAGGCAGAGTGGGGACGACTCTCGTTGTAGTCCTGACGCCAAGCCTCGATCTTGGCCTGTGCGTCGGCCAATGACAAGAACCAATGTGCGTTCAGACACTCCGGGCGAAGCCTGCCGTTGAAACTCTCCACTGCAGCATTATCGGTGGGCTTGCCCGGTCGGCTGAAGTCGAGTTCCACGCCGCGCTCATAGGCCCATTTGTCCATCACTTTGGAGATGAACTCGCTGCCGTTATCGGTCTTGATCGTGCCCGGCAGGCCACGCCGCACCGCGATCGCATTGAGTGTTCTCACGACATCATCTCCCTTCAGGCTCTGAGCGACCTCGATGGCCAGACACTCGCGCGTGAACAGATCCACCACCGTGAGCATGCGCAGCTTGCGCCCGTCAAACAGCGCGTCGGCCGTGACAGCCCTTGCTCCCTGTAAAGCCGGTAGATCCGTTTGACGTTATCGGTGTGGCCTTCGCGGCGCAACAGAACGTGCACCCGGCGGTAGCCGTAGTGCACACGCGTGTCGGTGATCTCCTTGATCCGCATCTTCAGCGCCGACTCGTCCTTCTTGACGGGCTTGTACAAGTAGGTCGACGCCGACATCTTCACCACGCGCAAGGCGTTGCGCTGGCTGCATCCAAAACGCTGAATCAGCTCGGGCACCAACGCGCGGCGCTGCGAAGGCCCCAGAGCTTTTTTGCGACCACCGCCTGCAGCATGGCCTTATCCAGGCTCAGATCGACCACGATCTGCTTGAGCTTGCGGTTCTCTTCCTCGAGTTGACGCAGACGGCGAAGCTCAGACGGCCCCACGCCCGCGTATTTCTTGCGCCACACGTAGAAGGTTGCATCGCTGATGCCCATCTTGCGACAGACCTCTTCAACGCTCGTGCCCAGCTCGGCCTGCTTCAACACAAAGGCGATCTGATCCTCAGTGAACTTGCTCTTCTTCACGACATGCTCCTGGCCCAAATAGGGCCTTCATCATGCCGGTCGTTCTGTTACCGAACGGTACGGAACCCTGGGACAGGGTCAGTGAGCCTTGGACTTGCGGCATAAACCAGTCCAAGTTTTGATCCGCACCCCCGTCACGGCCGCCGCAGGGGGCATGGCCAAGGAGGGCTTCATTCCATTCGCGACAACCTATGCAGTCTTCGGCACCCGCCGCGCTGCCCGGCCTGACCACCGGATACGGGCCGAGTCATCAGGCGACCGAGGATCTGGCACGGATGCGAAGCATCCCGAGCATGACCATCATCGATCCTTGCGACGCGCTCGACGTCGAACAGGCAGTCCCCCAGATGCCGACCATTCAGGCCCCGTCTACATGCGACTGCCGCGCGGCAACGTTCCGCTCGTGCTGGACGAGTACGACTACAAGTTCGAGTTCGGCAAGGCCAAGCTGATTCGCGGTGGGAACGGCGTCCTGGTGATTTCCAGCGGCTTCATGACGATGCGCTCGCTGGAAGTCGCTCAGCTGCTTCAAAGCGATGGAGTGGACGTTGCCGTTCTGCACGTTCCGACGATCAAGCCGCTCGACGAAGCAGCCATCCTCACGGAGGCTCGCCGATCCGGACGGCTGGTGGTGGTCGCGGAGAACCACTCGGTGATCGGCGGCCTTGGAGAGGCTGTTGCGAGCCTCCTGATGCGATCAGGTGTCATGGTGCCATTCCACCAGATCGGCCTGCCCGATCTCTTTCTCGACGCGGGGGCGCTGCCGACCTTGCACGATCGCTACGGGATTTCGACGCAGGCCATGGGCCAGCAAATCAAGGGCTGGCTCTAGCCGCAGACAAACCAGTTCGCCCACGAGAACGAGGGAGACCCACTGAATCTGGGGCAGCCAACCCCTCCCTCTGCCCTGCGGCACCGCACAGGCTGTCAGACGTGCACTTCCCAGGATTCGAGAGTGATCAACGGTCGATGGTGTTCGATGCGATCGGTGCCACCTGCAAGCGCCACGGCTTCAGCCCCACGCTGCTCCCGGCCTGGCAGATGCAAACCGGCACGCCTTGCGTCTTTGGACGCCGACGAACTACTCGACGAGCGCGCGCTTCACATCTTCCTGCAGATTGCGCAGGTGCTCGCGCATGGCCGCGCGTGCGCGCTCGGCGTCGCGCGCGCGCAGCGCGCGAACGATCTCGCCATGCTCGTCGTGGTTCTCGGGCTGCCGGTGCAGCGGACTGTGCAGCCGGAAGAGCCGCGCATTGACGCGCAGTTCTTCCACCAGCCGCGGGAACACCACGTTGCCGCTGGCCGTGGCGATCAGCAGGTGGAAGCGGTCGTCGAAGTGCCAGTGTTCGGTTTCGCTGTGCTCGCTGCCGCCGAGCGTCGCGATGTCGGCCTCGAGCGTGTCGATCTCGGCATCGGTGATCTTGCCCACCGCCAGCGCGATGGCCTCGCACTCGATCACCTCGCGCGCGCGCATGCAGTCGAAGTACTCCTTGGTTCCCAGGGCGCGCACGGCGTAGGAGCGCGCGTCGCGCCGCACCAGCAGCCCCTCGCCCGCCAGCCGCACCAGGGCCTCGCGCATGGGCGTGCGCGAAATGCGCAGGTCTTCCGCCAGCCGTGCCTCCTGCAGCGGGCTGCCGGCCGATATCTGGCGATCGAGGATGAGGGTGCGCAACCGGTCGTAGGCCTGTTCGGCCAGGCTGGCCGAGCGCACCTCCAGGGGGGCGATCGTGATGGTGGCGGGCTGCGAGGGGCTGGGAAGGCTGGGCATGCGGGAAAGGGCGAAAGCCTCGAGGGCGGGTGAGCTTAGCAGGGCCGGCCAGGCGGCCTCAGCGCCATTCTTTCAGAGCCATTTGTCCAACGGATTGCCGTCGTTCGGCGCGCGCGGCCGCAGGCACGGCAGGAATTGGCCGGAGCCGGGCTCGGCCTGGAACACGCCGTCCTGCCACACGATGCGCCCGCGCGAGACGGTCAGGCCGGGCCAGGCGCGCAGCCGCATGCCCTCGTAGGGCGTGTAGTCGGCATCGTGGTGGAGCATGTCGTTGGACAGCAGCTTCTCCTGGCCCTCGGGGAACATGTCCCACACCACGAAGTCGGCATCGCTGCCCACGGCGATGGTGCCCTTGCGCGGGTACAGGCCGTACAGGCGCGCGGGGTTGGTGGCGGTGAGCTCGACGAAGCGGTGGATGTCGACGCGCCCCTTGAGCACGCCTTCGCTCATGAGCAGCGGCAGGCGGGTTTCCACGCCGGGAATGCCATTGGGGATGCGGTCGAAGGAGGCGTTGTCGCCGGCCACGCGCTTGCCGTCGCTGCCGTTCATGTTGAAGGGGGCGTGATCGGACGAGACGATGGTGAAGAGCCCGCTCGACAGGCCGTTCCAGATGAACTGCTGGTTGGCCTTGTCGCGCGGCGGCGGGCTGCAGATGCAGCGCGCGCCGTGCATCGGGTCGTCGGGGTCGATGCCCAGGTCCTCGGCGCTCAGGAACAGGTACTGCGGGCAGGTCTCGGCGTGGATGGGCAGCCCGCGTCCGCGCGCCCAGTGGATCTGTTCGACGGCCTCGCGGCCCGAGACGTGGACGATCAGGATCGGCGTGTCGACCAGTTCCGCCAGCGCGATGGCGCGGTGCGTGGCCTCGCGCTCCACCGCCATCTGCCGCGAGCTGGAGTGATAGCGCGGCGCGGTGAGGCCCGCGTCGAGCAGCTGCTCGGTGAGCCAGGCGATGCAGTCGCTGTTCTCGGCGTGGATCATCGTCATCGCGCCGTGGCGGCGGGCGGTGGCGAGCACCTCGATGATCTGGCGGTCGTCCAGCTTCAGGTCGTCGTAGGTCATGTAGATCTTGAAGGAGGTGTAGCCCTTCTCGATCAAGGCGGGCAGCTCGCGCTGCGTCACGTCGCGCGTGGCGTCGGCCACGATGAGGTGGAAGGCGTAGTCGATCACCGCCTTGCCCTCGGCGCGGCGGTGGTAGTCGTCCACCGCCTCCTGCACGCTCCGGCCTTTCTGCTGCGCGGCGAAGGGCAGCACGGTGGTGGTGCCGCCGCAGGCGGCCGAACGCGTGCCGGAGAGGAAGTCGTCGGCGAAGCGCGAGCCGTCGCTGGTGGGTTGGTCGAAGTGGCAGTGGCCGTCGACGCCGCCTGGCGTGACCAGCCGGCCGCGCGCATCGATCTCGCGCGCGGCGCTCGCGTCGAGCCCCTGCGCGATGGCGCAGATGCGCCCGTCGCGCACACCGATGTCGGCGGTGTAGCGGTCGCCGGCGGTGGCGATGTCTGCGTTGCGCAGGATCAGGTCGTAGGTGCGCATGGGGCGTGCGTTCTTTCTAGCTTCTAGCGCTGCTCGAGCGCGGGCTCGGGGGGCACCGCCGCCGGCGTGGAGCCATTGCCATAGGCACGGCCGTAGTGGCGCTCGATGCGGCGCTGGACGAAGTCCCAGGCGGTGGTCATGAGCAGGTAGTAGATGGCGGCAACGATGAAGAGCTCCAGCACCATGAACTTCTCCTGGATCAGCACCTGCGTGCGGCGCAGCAGCTCCTCCATGGAGATCACCGAGGTGATCGAGGTGGTCTTGAGCAGGCCGTTGATGCTGTTGCCCAGCGTGGGCACGATGAGGCGCATGGCCTGCGGCAGCACGATGTAGCGCATCGTCTGCGCGCTGCTGAAGCCCACGGCGCGCGCCGCGTTGGTCTGCCCCGCTGGAATCGACTGGATGCCTCCGCGCACGATCTCCGCGAGGTAGGCCGCCTCGTTGAGGATGAGGCCCAGCAGCGCCGACTCGATCACCGAGAGCTTCAGCCCCAGCTGCGGCAGCCCGGTGAAGATGATGATGAGCTGCACCAGCAGCGGCGTGCCGCGGAACACCCAGATGTAGAAGTGCGCCGGGGCTGCCAGCCAGCGGTGGCTGGACAGGCGAGCCAGTGCCAGCGCGCAGCCCACCACCATCCCGCCCGCGATCGCCGCGAGCGTGAGCCACAGCGTGGTCACCGCGCCGCTGAGGATGTACGGGTTGAACAGGTAGTCGAAGAAGCCCGACCAGCTCCAGCCTTGTCCCATGGAAGTTTCCTTCGCTTGCTCGATGGCGATGCGGACGGCGGCGCGCCGTCAGCTCGCCGGGCCCTTGACGGCCACGGCACCCTCGGCGGCCTTGACGCCGTACTGGTCGAACAGCTTCTGGAAGCTGCCGTCGGCCTTCATGTCGTTCATGACCTTGGCCATCGCGGCCGCCAGCTCCTTGTTGCGCGCGGCCAGCGCGACCGGCGTGGGGAACAGGCCGCTGAGCACGCGTTCGAAGTCGCCGCGCTTCTGGTATTCGGCGCCGGTCGAGTCGATGGACAGCGCCACTTCCACCTGCCCCGCGCGCAGCGCCTGGAAGGCCATGGCGAAGTTCTCGAAGGTGCGGATGGTCATGCCCTTCATGCCCTTGTCGGTGAGCTGCTTGTCGAGTTCGCGCGCCTTGCGCTCCTCGAAGCCGCCGAGCTCCACGCCGATGCTCTTGCCCGAGAGGTCGTCGGGCTTGGCGATCTTCAGCGGGTTGCCCTTGGCGGCGCTGATGCTGATGGCCTGGTCTTCGTAGACGAGCATCTGCATCAGCTTGGCACGCTCCTCGGTGAAGAAGATGCCGGTGTTGATCACGTCCCAGCGGCCGGCCTGCAGGCCGGGGATCATGGCCGAGAACTCGATGCGCACGTACTCGGGCGTGAGGCACAGGCGCTTGGCGATCTGCTCGCCGAGCTCCACGCGCATGCCCTTGAGCGTGCCGGACTGGTCGACGAACTGCATCGGCGGCAGCGTCGGGTTGACCGACATGGTCAGCGTGCCCTTCTTGACGAGGGCCGAATCGGGCACGGGCGACTTGCAGGCCTGCTGCGCGTTCGCGGCGCCAGCGAAGGAGATGAAGAGTGCCGTTGCCGACGCGAGAGCGGGAAGCAGTTTCATGGTGTGGTCCTTGAGGAAGGGATCGAGGCGACGAGGTGGGAAATCGGGGTGAGTTGGAAACGAGTTGCCGGCGGCTTCAGGCGCGGATCGAGTCCAGCAGTTCGAGTCGCGCGAGCTCTCGGCGCAGCTCGGCGGCATCGGCATCGGGCAGCGGCAGGCGCGGGGCGCGGGGCTTGCCGACGGGCAGGCCCATCATCGACAGGCCGTCCTTGGAGGCCGCGACGTAGCGGTGGCCGCCGACCCAGCGCACGATCGGCAGCATCTTCTTGTAGAGCGCGAGTGCCGCGGGCATGTCGCGCTCGTCGGCCACCAGCTCGAACAGGCGCGCCGACATCTTCGGGATGAGGTTGGAACACACGGCCACCCAACCCTGTGCGCCGAGCCAGAACGACTCGTAGCCGAGGATGCCCGCGAACACGGTCATGCGGTCGCCGCACAGCTCGATGATGTCGCGCACGCGGGTGACTTCGAGCGTCGACTCCTTGATGTACCTGCAGTTGTCGATGCGCGAGAGGCGCGCCACCAGTTCGGGCTTGAGGTCGACGTTGGCGGTGGCCGGGTTGTTGTAGACCATGATCGGAATGCCGATCGCCTCGCCCACTTTGCAGTAGTGCTCGAACAGCTCGTCGTCGGTGGGCGTGCTGTAGAAGGGCGGAATGATCATGACGCCGTCGGCGCCCATGCTCTCGGCCTCGCGACTCAGCCGCACGCACTCGTCGGTCCACTCCGCGCCGGTGCCGATCAACACCGGCACGCGTTTTGCAGCGGTGCTCACGCAGGTTTCGATCACCAGCTGGCGCTCGTCGGGCGTCAGCGAGAGGAACTCACCGGTGCTTCCCAGGGGGATCAGCCCGTGGATGCCTTCCTCGATTTGCCAATTGACCAGCTTCTTCAGCGCGGGCACGTCCACGTGCTTGCCGTCGGCGGTCATGGGGGTGATGAGCACCGTATAGGTGCCGCGGAACGCTGTCATGGGCAGTCCTTGGGAAAATTCGGGACGATTCGGTATATGTATACGTTGAGTATACGTATACAATTGGGCGCGTCAATCGTAAGTTGACGTTCTTCCTTCGCACTGCCCATGAGCGCCAGACTGACCCACCCTTGCATCACCCCGGCCGGACGCCCCGTGCGCTTCTGGTACGACGGGCAGCCCGTGGAGGGGCTGGAGGGCGAGACCATCGCGGCGGCGCTGGCGGCCGGCGGCATCAAGGCGATGCGCCACACCCGCCGCGGCGAGCGCCGAGGTCTTTATTGCGGCATGGGCGCGTGCTTCGACTGCCTCGTCACCGTCGACGGACAGGCCAGCCAGCGCGCTTGCCTCACGAAAGTGGCCGACGGCCAGCAGGTGCGTTCGGCGCAGCCTGCCGGCACGCCCGACGATCCGCTGCAGCCGCTCGCATCCCAGGCCGGCACCGAACCCGAGCGCCGACAGGTCGACGTGCTCGTCGTCGGCGCGGGCCCGGCCGGGCTTTCGGCCGCGCTCGCCGCGCGCCAGGCCGGCGCCGACGTGCTGGTGCTCGACGAGCGCCCCCAGCCCGGCGGCCAGTTCTACAAGCCGCTCGCGCCGTCGCACGAGGCGCCCTCCCCGGCCGACCGCCAGTTCGCGCAGGGCCTCGCGCTCGAACATGAAGTCCGCGCCGCCGGCGTCGTCATCGCCTCGGGCGCGCAGGTCTGGGCGGCCTTCTCTCCGCGCGAAGTGGCCGCGCTCATCGACGGGCGCGCCTGCGTGATCGGCTGCCGGCAACTCGTCATCGCGCCCGGCGCCTACGAGCGCCCCGTGCTCTTCCCCGGCTGGACCCTGCCCGGCGTGATGACCACCGGCGCCGGCCAGACGCTCGCGCGCGCCTACCGCGTCGCACCCGGACGCCGCGTGGTGATCGCCGGCAACGGGCCGCTGAACCTGCAGCTCGCCGCGGAGCTGCTCGCGGGCGGCGCCGAAGTCGTCGCTGTGCTGGAGTCGGCCTCGCGCCCTTCGCTGCGGCAATGGCGCCATCTGCTGAGCGCGGCGCGCACGGCGCCCGATCTGCTGCTCGACGGCTGGCGCTATCTGCGCAAGCTGCGCGCCCACAAGGTGCCCGTGCTGTGGGAACACGCCGTCGTTTCCGCGGAAGGCCCCGCCGGAGTGAGTTCGGTACAGGTGGCTCGGATCGATGCCCGAGGCCACGCACTGCCCTCCACGCTGCGCCGCCTCGAAGCCGACACGCTCTGCCTCGGCTACGGCTTCATCCCCTCCACCGAACTCGCGCGCATGCTGGGTTGCGAGCACCGCCTCGCGCCCCGCCATCTCGGCTACCTGACAACCGTCACGCAGGAAGATGGCGCCACCAGCCTGCCCGGCGTGTACGTCGTGGGCGATGGCGCCGACCTCGGCGGCTCCCGCGTCGCGCTTGCGCGCGGCACGCTGGCGGGCACCGCCGCCGCGCGCAACCTCGGCCTGAAGGCCCTCGAGCCCCGCGAGGCCACTGAAAAGCTGCATCGCGCCGAATGCTTCCAGCAGGCGCTGTGGTCGATCTACGCCCCACCGCCCCTCACCCTCGCGGCAGTGCCCGACGAAACGCTCCTTTGCCGCTGCGAGGAAGTCACCTTCGGCTCGGTGCGCGAGCAGATCCGTGCCGGCAGCGACACGCTGGCTGCGCTCAAGCGCAACACGCGCCTGGGCATGGGCCGCTGCCAGGCGCGCTACTGCGGCGTCACCGCCAGCCGTCTGCTGGCCGAACTGACGGGCCGGCCGCCGCAGGTGGAGCAGTACTTTGCACCGCGCCCGCCCGCCAAGCCGGTGCCGGCCGGCGCGCTCGGCTTCGAGAAGCCCGAATGGGGCGGCCACAAGCCCGCCATCACCCCCAACCTCGCGCGGCCGGTGGAGCAGCCACCCTTCGAGGGCACGCTGCGCACCGACGTGCTCGTGATCGGCGCCGGCGTGCTCGGCTCGTGCCTCGGCTACTACCTGTCGAAGGCCGGCCAGGACGTGACGGTGGTCGACCGCGACGACATCAACCTGCAGGCCTCGGGCGCCAACGCCGGCAGCCTGCACGTGCAGCTGCTGTCCTTCGACTTCGGCACCAAGGCGCAGGAAGGCGGCGGCCCGGCCGCGGCCACGCTGCCGCTCGGGCCGATGTCGGTGCGCCTGTGGCAGGAGATCGAGGCCGACTGCGACGAGGACCTCGAGATCAAGATCACCGGCGGCCTCATGGTGGCCGACAGCGAAGCCGGCATGCGCTTCCTCGAGGCCAAGGCCGCGCTGGAGCGCAGCCACGGCATCGACGCGCAGGTGATCGACGGCACAGAGCTGCGCCGCCTCTCGCCCGCGCTCTCCGAGCAGCTGCTCGGCGCCGAGCTCTGTCCCATGGAAGGCAAGATCAACCCGCTGCGCGCCACCTACGCCGTCGCCCGGCGCGCGCAGCAGCAGGGTGCGCGCATGCTGCGCGGCTGCGACGTGCAGTCGATCGAGGCGCTGCCCGGCGAAGGCGCCGGCTTCATGGTGCGCACCTCGCGCGGCAGCATCCACGCCGGGCGCGTCGTGAACGCGAGCGGCGCCTGGTCGAGCGCAGTCGGCCGCATGCTGGGCGTGAACATCCCCGTCAAGGGCGCGCCGCTGCAGATGATCGTGACCGAGCCCGCGCCGCCGCTGGTCGACCACCTCGTCGCGCATGCCGACCGGCACCTGAGCCTGAAACAGGCCGCCAGCGGCGGCCTGATCATCGGCGGCGGCTGGACGGCCGCCTTCAGCGAGGACATGCGCCTCAACCGTGCCGAGCGCGAAAGCATCGAAGGCAACCTCTGGGTGGCCAGCCACGTGCTGCCGGCCGTGCGCGGGCTGCACATCGTGCGCTGCTGGGCCGGCATGAACGTGAACATCGACGGCGCGCCCATCCTCGGCGAGGTGCCCGGCCACCCCGGCTTCTACAACGCCGTGACCTCCAACGGCTACACGCTCGCCCCCGTCACCGCGCGGCTGGTCACCGACCTCCTCGTGCGCGGGCGCACCGACATCGACATCAGCCCTTTCCTCATCGACCGCTTCCTCTGACCGCCATGACCGAAAACGCTTCCCCGCGCGACACGCTGCGCGACTACATCGACGCGCACTTCGACGAGCAGGTGCGCACCCTCGCCGAACTCGTGCGCTGCCCCTCCGACAACCCGCCGGGCGATTGCGCCCCGCATGCCGAGCTCACCGCTCGGCTGCTCGAAGCCATGGGCTTCACGGTCGAGCGCCACGAGGTGCCCGCCGAGTTCGCGGCCGCGCACGGCATGCGCAGCGTGACCAACCTCATCGTGCGCGAACGCTTCGGCGACGGCCCGGTGGTGGCGCTCAACGCGCACGGCGACGTGGTGCCGCCCGGCGCAGGCTGGAGCGTCGACCCCTACGGCGGCGAGGTGCGCGACGGCTGGCTCTACGGGCGCGGCGCCGCCGTGTCGAAGTCGGACTTCACCACCTACGCCTTCGCGATGCGCGCGCTCAAGCATCTTGTGGGCGCCGGCACGCCGCTGGCCGGCAGCGTCGAGCTGCACCTGACCTATGACGAGGAAACCGGCGGCATGACGGGCCCGGAGTGGATCCTCTCCAAGGGCCTGAGCAAGCCCGACTTCGTGCTCTCCGCCGCCTTCTCGCACCACGTCGTGGTGGCGCACAACGGCTGCCTGCATCTCGAGGTCGTCGTGCGCGGCACCTCGGCGCACGCCGCGCGGCCCGACACCGGCCACGACGCGATCGAAGCCGCGGCCACCCTGCTGCCCGCGCTCTACCGCTACCGCGACAGCCTCGCCGACCGCCCATCGCGCACGCCGGGCATCACCCATCCCACGATGGTGGTGGGCCTGATCGACGGCGGCATCAACACCAATGTGGTGTCCGACGTGCTGACCCTGCGCATCGACCGGCGCATCGTGCCCGAGGAATCGCCCGAAGCCGTCGAGGCCGAGCTGCGCGAGGTGATCGAGGCCGCCTGCCGCCCGCTGCCCGGCATCTCGGTGGAGATCCGCCAGATCCTGCTGGCCCGCCCCTTCGCGCCCGCACCCGGCGCCGACGAGTTCGCCGCGCTCGTGTGCCACGAGGCGAGCGAAGTCATGGGCAAGCCGGTCACGCCGATCGGCGTGCCGCTGTACACCGATGCGCGCCTGTACAGCGAGGCGGGCATTCCCACCGTGATGTACGGCGCAGGCCCCGAGTCGCTGCTCGAAGCCAACGGTCACCGCGCCGACGAGCGCGTGCCGCTGGACGAACTGCGCAAGGCCACACGCGTGGTCGCCAACACGCTGCATCGGCTGCTCACACGCTGACTCCCGTCTCGTCGGCGGCGCGCATGGCCGAAATCAGCACGTCGAGCAGTGCCGCGATTCCGGTGCGCGCCAGTGCAAGTTCCCTGATAGCCGCATGGCCAACTCGCCCGGCTCATCCACGGCACCAGGGCACCAAGGCACCAGGGCAAAGGCAACCCCGAATCGCTCGGCGCATCCTCCCATGTTTTGGCGATGAAGAGACGCTGCAAACCTTTACGCTTGCAGCAGCACGGGCATGCGGGCTCGACGAAGCCCCGGCCCCTCATCACCATCCGCACCATGACCGAGACAGAAACCTTGCCCGACGAGGAACTGGGCGCCCAGGCCACGCAGTGGCGCCGACGAGCGCTGCAAGGCGACCTGCATGCCCGTGGCATTGCCCATCAGCTGGAGGCCGAACTGCGCCGGCGCGCCGGCGCCCTCCCCCCTGACTACGAGATGCTGGACCTGCGGCTGCTCGAGCATCGGCAGGTCAAGCGACGCTGGTGGAAGCCCTGGTGATCCGGCCGCGGCGCGCCAGGCTTGCACACCCATGCGGGTCCGACGCGGAAGTGACCTGATCGGGCGAAACGCTCGATCAGGCTGCCCTTCGCCGAAGGCCAGGCACGCAGGTCCGCATCGAGCGTCCATCGCATGCAGATGGCGCCCCGGCCTCATGTGTGTCCTCACGGAAAGTGCTCGGCGGGTTCGGGGATCGCCACCCAGTCGTGCTTTCCTTCCTCCCGGACCGAGCGCTGGCACAGAAGGATGAGGGAACGCCTCCTGTGTTCGCCGACCGCCGCACGGATCAGGCCGCATGTTCCGATGCCGCCTCACACGAGCCGCTTGCGCGGGCCTTCAGGCCCCGGGGGTTCACGCGGATGCCCGTGCTTTCCTGTTGTTCATGCAGCCACTGCACGAGACGTTCGGCACGCGTGACGCCGATGCCGCGCACCGGATACCACCAGGTGGTGCCCGTGTCGTTGATGCGCTGCGCCAGCTGTCTCAGCGTGCCGAAACCCGCTTGCGCGAGCCGTTCGGACAACAAGGGATCGAACCAGATCGCCACGCTGTCATGTGCCTGCGGCGCATCCGCGCGCGATCGAACCGCGTCCCCCTCCCATGCGCGGGGCGTTCCGGTCTTCTGTGCGCTCAGCGGATGATGTGGCCTGCCCGTGACCGCTCCCTTCGCCTGAACGGCAATTCGCGGGGTGCTTTTCATGCGTCTCCTGTGTCTGGGTTCTCGTGTGCGCACGGAAAGGGCCGCGCGCGGTCGGCTTCGCCCCGCGACCCGCGCACACCGTGGATCGGATCGAACAGACCCTGCACGGGACATGCCAGGCGCCAAGGCGTTGATCCACAACGGTATTTCTGACGCACCGGGCCGCCGATGTTCGCCATCCAGACAAATTACATGCCCAAGCTTCGGACATGTGTCTGAACCGCGATCAGTATTTACCAGATGAGTGGGCCCGCGCGATACACCGATGCGCCCGGATTTCAAGACACCGGATGTCCTCGCCCCCAACACTTTTCAAGAAGCTGAATACATAGCAGAGCAATGGGTGAAGGACGCGGCTCGCGACGCTCGCCCATCGTCCATAGCGCCCGAAGGGATTTGCAAAGTACCCCGATGAGATCGTTAAATTTCTCGATCTCACTGAGGTGAAGGGCTAGATAAACGCTGCGAATCCGTAAACGAGTTGCTCAGGCCCTCAAGCATCGCCAGACTAAAGCTGGCGTCCAGAGACCGTATCAAAATGAGCTGTGTAGCGGTAGGCCGCCCGCCCCGATGCCGCATCGGTAATGCTTTCACGCTCCACGCCCAATACGGTTTCTGCTACTCGTTGCGATGGCACGTTCTCTATGTCGACCACGGCCTCAATAAACAAACTGCTAGGACCCGCTTTTCTCGCTTGGGAAAGCTGATCTTGAATCACCTCCCTGAAGATTTGCTTGGCGAGGCCTTTGTTGCGCCCTTCTTCTGGCACTGCGTAGCCGACAGACATGCAAGGTGAGCCGTCGATCTCACCATTCATGATGCACGCGAGAAACGCCTTCACGCTCTGTTTATCTTTGCTCAACCGTGCAGAAGTTAGACGACCGACTCCCGGCGCAGGGAGGTCGAAGTGGCTGAACAAGTCCCTGTGATTCCTGACCGCTGCCAAATCCAGCAATCCGCCTTTCAGGCCTTCCTGTAAGGACACATCCCTTGGTGCGGGTCTGCCATCTGTGTGCTCACGTTTCCTCCTGGGTACCAAGTCGACAAGAGATAGTCTCGGCCAGCGAGAAATCTTCTTCTTCGATAAGTATTGAGGCAGCATTCGTCCTGAGGTAAACGCAACTGACACCATTCAGGCCCAACCAGGACGACACCGAGATGCCGCTTCCAGCCGCGAAGGCCTATCTCTTGGCGACAGAAGCGGCGGCGCCTCGCGCCTTGGAGCGCTGCAGCGGCCGGCGCTCTGGAACACGTGTCGTCTTGCGCTCGGCCGAGTAGCGCCAGCCCGGCAAGGCCTGCGCCACCTCAGAGACCTGTGCGGGAGGCAACTCCAGCAGCATTGTTCCGGCCAGCGACTTCACCACGGTTGCGCCACGGGAACGCGCAGCCCTCTTAGCCGCCGTCAGGACCTTGATGTCCTGGGCGCTGCTGTTGAAGAAGACGTAGCGGCTCATGGGCAGGATTATCGGGTCAAGCCGTTTCCCTGCATAGCTGGGGGCAAATTGAGGTCTTCTGCCGCCTGGAGAGCCATCGCGACAATGGCGGCCGATCTGGTCTTGTCCCGCGGCAGGCTTTTCACAGCCGGCGTAGCGGCGAGTCGCCTGGCCAGGACCCCGGTGGCGATCGGCGTAGCCATGGACGTACCGCTCATCACGCCCCAGCGGTCACCAAAGATTGTCGATACGATTCCCACGCCCGGTGCCGTCAGCGCTACTTTTGCGCCTCGATTGGAGAAGCTGGCAAGGAAACTGTCATGCCCGCCCAGCGTTTTCCCAATTGATGGACTTGACGTCCAATCCAGATAGGTGCCGGCTGGCCAACTACCGACAAGGCCGATCGCTGAGATCGCGACCGCCTCGGTGTAGCGAGCCGGGTAGTCCACTTGGCCCTTGCCATCATTGCCCGTTGCGGCGATGCAGACACAACCCCGCGCCCAAGCGAACTCGACTGCATCTCTGATGCCATCGTCGGCCATGCTATCACCGATGCTCAAGTTCACCAGGTCGCAACCGCGGCTTGCCGCATCCTTGATGGCCGTCGCGATCGCGAAGCTCGATGCGTATGGATCACCCGATTCAAAAATCCGGTAGGCGTGAAGCTCGACGGCGCTCGCCTCGCCACGGCGCCAGCCGGCGGCGGATGAGGCGATCACCCCTGCCACATGCGACCCGTGCCCGTCCTCGTCGCGAAAGCGTCGGCTCGACTCGGCGGCAGTTGTGTTGAGCCCTCGTTTGATCTTCAGGTCGCGGTGCCGGCCAACGCCGGTGTCAACCACCGCTACCTGCACCCTATTGCCGGCACCGGCTGCAGGCTTTCCATAAATCATGCCCCTGGCGTCGGGCGCCGTCAGGTCGATCGGCATCACGGCAATTTCGTAGCCCGTCGCCGTGATAAGTACATTTGATACGCGCATCGGCCAACCCGAGTGAAGTGGGTCGACATAGACCGCGTCCACGCTTTTCGTCTTGTCGCTGAGCTCGAAGCTCGCCCTGCCGTACCGATCCGTCGTGCCCTCCACGCCGATGCCCTTGCCCTCGTTCGTCATCACAGTAACCAGCGCACCGACCAGGCGTTGCCGCTGCCCGTCGTCGAGTACCACCGTGACTGACCATGAGACGGTATGGCCCGCACGCAGGCGAGGCTTTTTCAGTGCCGTGCTCTGCGCGGACCAGGGGCGTGCCGGCCGCTCGAGGCTGTACCACTGTTCCTCAAGCACCTTCGTGCCCTCAGGCGCGTGCGCCTTGAGCTGGCCCAGAGTGAAGTGATCCTGCGGTTGGAGCAGCAATGCGCCGTCGGCTGGCGAGCGGCTTACCACCTTGAATGTTTCAGGCCGGACGGTGGCCCGTACGGTCTTGCGAGTCGGGCGAGCACCATTCCTGACGGCAGCCCCGACAGGTGAACCGCCACGCAGATCGAGGCGCATCAGGCGCATCGTTCTGAGGGGCGTTGGCGCGACAGAAGGCGAGGACGGACCCGGAACGACGATAAAACGTTTGGGGCGCTGTGAGAGTTTCATGGATGGACCTCGCCTGGGTTGCTTTTATGGTGACGGTGAGCTGGAGCAAGGCAAGAAGTCACTGCTCAGTAGTGCTCATTCCAGGACCACTGATCGGGCGGCTTTCTTCATACTTGGTGCAGCAAAGATCGTATCGACGTTGCCTTGGTGACACTAGCCGAGCCGCCTACCTGATTCATGGGGTACTCACGCACAAGGTACGACTCGTCGGCGAATTGCTGCCGCATCGCCGGCAGCCCGCGACATCCACTGCCTGACGTTCGTCACGTCAAGGCTATGTGCCCGTACGGATAGAAAAGCTGTTGCCGCGCCGGTGACAAACTGAGGCCCGAGCTCCACGAACATCCGGTAATCCAGATGATCTTCCTTGCTATCACTCCTTCCGATTGGACTGAAGCCTTGCGTACCACAACCGCGGCCGACGCAATCTGGTGCAGCAGCGACGCGATCTCAGAGAAGGACTTTGAGTCCTCGACTGCGCACAACCTCATCGAGATGCTTGGCGCGGATGGCGACCGAGGAACTGCTTGTCGGTCAACTCCTCGGATTGGCCGGCAACGACCTGGACTCACGCCGTCTGCGCGACTGTATCCCCGAGGCCTTCGGTCTGGTCTTTGCATCGCATTTGTGCTCCGCCATGAAGCCGCCGGACTGCTTTCAGGCGCGTGACGACGGCGGTGCATGGCGGCCGATCCCTTTGCGCGCCGAGCTGGTCTTCGTGCATGCCTTGCCCATCGCGCTGCACATCTTCCATCACGGGCCCCGGGCGCTTTTCAAGAATATCGCCGAGATGAATTCCGTGGTCGACGCCTTGAAAAATGTGCTGAACGCGAGCGGCTCGCTCGAAGGAAGCACCCTTCAGGGCCCGCAGATGCTGGGCCTTCCGGCGAGCCTCTACGACGGTGCGCTCAACCCCACACTCCCGCCACACTGAGCGCCCCGGAAATCATTTGCGGGCCACCACTTTCTGCTAGCGGTGGCAGCCCGCGCTAGGAGCAACTGCGCGCGCTCGACAGAAAGGTGCTGCGGGAGCGCGAGGCCGCAGCGCCTTGGCCGGCACTCGTTCGAACAGAGGGCGTACAAGCTCATCCGGAGGTTGCGGACGCGCCGATGATCTCGTCCTCAAGCCTGCAGGTCTCGGTGATGATCAACTCGTAAAGCGTGCGCACGAACGCGGGACTCATGCCGTGCTCGACGGCAAAGGTGGCCGCGCGCTCCTGCACGATGCCGATGCGATGGGGCTGCATCATCGGAATTGCGTGGTTGCGCTTGTGAAGACCGATACGGCAGCAGCAGACAAGCCTTTGCCTCAAGACCTCCAGCAGCGACCTGTCCAACCCGTCGAGCTCGTCGCGCAGCGACTGCAGGACCTGCTGGGCCGTCTCGCTGTCGGCGACGAGGCCCGTGCTTGCGCCTTCCGGGGCCGGGGTCACGGCCTCCTGGGGCCCGGTCGAATGCGACTGTTGTGCTGATGTCATGTGGATTTCCTTATTCGAGCCGGATGCCTTGGCTCGCGATGATCTGGGCAAGCGCGGCCGTGTCCGCCTTCACCCGGCGCACCAGCGCCTCGCCCGAGAGGCCAACGGCCTCGTAGCCGTGCTGGAACAGCTGCTGTCGCACTTCGGGCAGCCGGATGAGTTCCGCGAGCACCCGGTTCAGGCGCTGCACGATGGGCGCCGGCAAGCTCGCGGGCGCCGCGGCGGCCGTCCAGATCTCCAGTTCGAAATCCTTCAGCCCCACTTCCTGCAGGCTCGGGTAGTCCGGCACGAGTGCGGAGCGGCGAGGCGAAGTCACGCCGATCGCGCGCAGCTTCCCGGCCTTGACCTGTTCGTCGGCGAGCCCCGGCGGAAGCAGCGCCAGCTGCAGTTGCTCACCGATCAACCCGGTGATGACCTGCGGATTGCCCTGGTAGGGCACGTGCGTGGCGCCGATGCCGGTGCGCGCCTTCAGGAGCTCCATGCCGAGGTGGCCGATCGTTCCGATGCCGGGCGAGCCGTAGCTCCATCTGTTGCCCGCGGCACGCGCCGCATCGAGAAAGCCGCGGGCGTCCGTTCTCGATGCCTCCGGCGTCGTGGCGAGCACCAGCGGGGCGGTGCAGATGATGCTGAGCGGCACCAGGTCCTTCTGCGGGTCGTAGGAGAGAGCCGGATTGAGGATCTTGGCAATGGTCATGTTGCCGTTGATGAGGATGCCGATCGTGTGCTGGTCGGTGGACTTCGCGACGATGTCCGCGGCGATGTTGCCGCTGGCGCCCGAGCGGTTCTCGACGATCACCGGCTGGCCCAACGCCTTCGCCATGGGCGCGGCCAGCACGCGTGCCACGAAGTCCGGCGAGGAACCGCCACCAAAGCCGACGACGAGGCGCAGCGGTCGTGTGGGCCAGTTCAGGCCCGAACTGCCCGCGGGCTCCGGTGGACCAAGGTTCGGGCGGCTCGAACCGGGTGTTTGCGCGCAGGCGATGCCGGCGCAGGCGAGCACGCCGGCCAGACACAGCAGACGCGCGGAGAGCGATCGAAAAAGATAAAGGGACATGGGTAGGACGTTGGGGATCGAAAGCCCAAGTCTTTCTCCGGCTGCGCACAGGATCAACTCCTGCCTGGGATGCAAAAAGCATCACCGCACGGCGTCGTCGCAAGAGCCTGGAATGTCCACGCACGGGCGTGGTCCGAGGCTTGTCATGCTTGCTTGCTACGCAAGATCGTGGCGAGCGCGAGGCCGATGAACAGGCCGCGGCTGACAGCGACAGGAACCGTCCGCCGCGAAGTCTCCGTGGGCGATCACGCCCCTGGCCAGGGGCGTGGCTGCTTCGGCAGATACATCGAGGTCGTGCTCGGCAAGGCATGGCCCAGGTTGTTCTGCACGACCTGCAGGGGCAGCGGCGCACGCCCTTCCCTGCCCTGCAGCGCGTGCGCGCCGTGGGTATGGCGCAGCCAGTGGGTGCTGGCCCTGCGCAGGCGCTCCGCATCCGCCGCATCGAGGCCCTGGGCAGCACGCGCGAGGAACGCCTTCATGGCCTGGTAAAGCCCCGAGGACGACCATGCGGGCGGATGCTCGCCGCCCGCCCCGAACCGGGCCAGCACCGCGATACCACGATTGCCCGGCGCATCCGCTTCCCTGTCGAAGCCATGGCGCGCGAGCTCATCGGCCAGTTCGTCGACCAATTCGTGGGGCACCGGCACCTGGCGGCGGACGCCGCCCTTGCCACTCACTGACAGCGACCAGGCCGCCGGGGCCGCGTCGCCGGGCGTCGAGGCGGGCTGACGTCGCAGATCCCCGCAATGCGCGCCGGTGATCTCGTTCAGACGCAGCCCGGTAGCATAGAGCCAGCGCATGCCCCTGCGCAGCCGCCGTCCGGCTTCGGTGCCCATGCGGGCGTGCAGCAGCCTGTCGATGTGGTCCCACTGCGCGAAGCTCAGGGTGCGATTCGCGCCGAGCGGCCGCTGGGAATCCCGAGGCAATGCAGATGCCGCGAAGGGATTGCCCGTCACATAGCCTTGGCCCTGCAGGAAGGCGAACAGGCTGCGAAGGATGATCAGCGCCTGGCGCAGCGTCACCGGTGTCAGCGCGCCCTCCAGCGGGCGCCACATAGGCGACCAGCGCTGGTGATGGCGCGATCCGCACCAGGCCGCGGGCGGCGCGGCCAGAAAGGCCTGGTAGGCGCCCGCGTCCTCATGCGTCAGCGAAGACAGCGCCTTGCCACGCTCCAGCACGGACCACAGCAGCAATCGCTCCGCTTCCTTGCGGTAAGACCGCTGCGTGGACGAGAGGGTGCCTGGGGCCGCGCCGGGCTCCCCTTTGGAGGCCAGCCAGGCGCCGATCGCCTCGTGGTCGTTGGCCGCCGCGAGGCGACAGGCCTCGCGCGGCGCGCGACAGGCCCCGGTGCGGCCGTCCAGCCCAGCGGGCAGCACGAACTTCTCGTAGGGCAGCAAGGCGGTGGCGGCGGGGACCACCGCCGCCAGGACGGCGGGGCGCAACTGCCGGCGCGGCTGCACCGCATGCGCGCCGACGCGCAGACCGAGCACCTGCTCGTTCGCGTGCAGCCAGTCCAGGATCCGGCCCGCCTTGCGTTCACCGACGCCCGGCACATGGACCCACCAGCGCGCACCGGCGCCATTGATGCGCTCCACCAGTGCGGACAGCGTCGCGAGGCCCGCGCGCTCCAGCCGCTCGGCCAGCACAGGATGCAGCCAGGCGGCCACGCCGTCCCCTGCTCGAGGATCCTTTGCGACCAGGTCCTCCAGCCAGCGCAGCGCCTCCAGCTGCCGCTCGATGACGCGCGCGCGCCGGGTGGGCCGGCCACCGCCTCCCCCCCGTCCTGGCTGCCCGGCGCCTGCCTGCCCGAAGGCGGCTTCGTAGGCCTCGATCTGCTCGGCCTCGGAGAAATCCTCCATTCCCTGGGCCAGTGCGAAATCGGCGAGGCTCGGCAGGACCGGTGCGGCCGTGAAGCGTTCGGGGTCGAGCAGGATCAGGCGGGCCGTGCCAGGTTTCTGCTCGCGGCGTGCAGCCGCGGCGAAGGCGTCGCGGATCCAGGCGATCGTGCGTCGCACGGTGCGCAGGTCGACGTGCTCGCCCTCCAGACGGAGGTAGCGGTCCCAGGCATCGCGCTCGTCGACGCCCTGGGCGAGCGCGCGCATGAACGCGAAGTGGCCGCGGTGCAACCGGCGCGTGGGCGCTTTCTTCATGGGGACGTGGTGGAATCGCCGGCCACATCGGCCTGCCAGAACCTCCAGCGGCGCCGGGGTGCATCGGTGCGAGGCGGCAATTGGCGGGCTTGACTCGCTCGGATGCGCTGGCGCAGCTCGACCTCGAGGGCATGGGCAACGCCGTAGGCCTGCTTCACGCCACGCAAGGCCTGCGTACGCCATTCGACGGCCAGGCGCTCGAGCTCTTCATCGCTCAGTCCGGCCAGCTCCTCCGGGCCCGGGACAGGGTAACGGCTCATCGCCTTGCGACCATTTTTCCGCGCTCGGCGATGGCCAATCTTGTGCAGCGGCGGTACACCGGACCGGGGCTCGGCGCGTGGCTTCGCGCACTCTCCCTACGGCCGGTGTCCCCGGCGGGTTCGAATCTCATGGTGCGACCTCCCCTTCGTTTTCCATGTCGAGATTTTGCATAATCATCAATTGTAATTCTAGGTGTTTGTTGCCGCGTTCTGGAGAAACCATCGGCGATCTGGGTGCTAACTCCTTGATTTAATTACATCTTTTGGATCGCCGGAGGGCCGGATCCAGGCACTGGGAAGGAGTGAATTCACCACAGCTGAGGAGCTTGATTCGCTTTGGCTGCCAAGTCGTTGTCACTGCTAGTGACGAGACGCTGGGCCACGCATGAGTCCGCCGCGCAAACGATCCACGACCGTTTGCGCGTATCGAGCCGCGGACCGGATCGAGGTTCGTCGTAGCCGCGACGACTGGGCAGGCAGGCCAACGAGCGCGGCATGGACTGAAATGGATGGCTCCGTCGTCGCGCCGCCGACGTCGCTCCAGGATGGAGCGGCGATGTACTCGGGATTCGGAGATATCCGAAATCGGGCATCGGCCCGAACGGAGCTATTCCAAAAGACGTCGACGGCGACCATTGAATTTAAGTTGGAGTGAGTGCACACATTCACTCTCACCGCCGCCGCGGTGCGATGGGCTTTGGGCCGTGATGGCTCGTTCTTCTGGGGCCCGGTCAGGACACCCCGACGCTTTCGTCTGGCCGGGCCACAGGGCACGACCACAGTCCCCAGAAAGGGCCTTTTGGCCCACCGCGCTTTCACACTGCCCTGCCCTTTCGCAAATCCCATTGGCACTCACATGAAGAGCGAATCTGCCGTTCTCGTGTGCCCGACTTCTCCTCCTGAAGCGCTCGACGGAGGATTTCAGGAGAGCCTCCCATGAGAGGTTTTGCATCACCCTACAGCGTCAGCGCGACGAGCAGTGTTGAAACGCAGGCTTCACTTGGCGCCGAATGCCCATTGGCGATGCAACGACTTCCTACAGCGAAGCCGCCGGGACTGCGGTCCCTTCGACCCTGCCCTCGCCTTCAACTCGGGCGGCCGGGCGCGAACTCCACTGACACGACCTTCCGCGCGTGGCACCCCGCACCCCTTTTCCACGAACCGCAACGATCCGGCCCGGAGCCATGAACCTGCGCCTCTGTGCCGTTGCAGTACTTCGAACCGTGCGCGGAGGACTCTTGTCGCCCGACCGTTGGTTGGTGACAGCTTGGGCTCGCGGGCACTACGGACCTGCCGCAGGGATGGAAACCTGGTTTCCACGACAGGATCCGGCCGCCTTGGACGAGATGGTCCGGCCTGGAGATCACTTCGCGGCGGGGACCGGCCGATGGCACCGGTTGAAACCACTGTCCGGTGCCGGCGCAATCGCGGTGGAAACCTGGTTTCCAGGCGGCAGCCATAGCTTCTTCGATTGCCCGCACGGATGCTGCAGACCCTGCGCCTTGTACAATCGGCGACGCATCCGGACTGACGGTCCGACCAGTCCTGCAGAGGCAGAAGGCATCGCGAGACTCGGAGGTACGCTCGCGGGTCTGTCGGCTCTCGCCGCCCTGCGCCGGGATGGCCGGGCGGGCCGGCAACCAACGCCGAGGGTGCGAGACCCGGGCCGAGGGATACGCCGGGGTGGCCATACCCGGATGGTTGAAGAAACGCCCTTCGCCGCTCGGTCGCGAAGGGCTTGCATCGGCTTGTGAACCCTAGCCGAGCAGCTTGACCTTCTGCAGCGTCTCAGCGACAGATTTCAGGAGCGCTTCCGATGGAAGCCCCGCAACCGGCCCTGGCAGCAGGGTCAGCGTGACGGTACCGTCGGGCGCCCGCAGGCACGAGCCCACCGTCTGGCCATCGCTCGTGATCGCGAGCTTCTCCGGCTTCGCGACCGCCTCCACGCCAAGCAACCGAGCCACGACGGCCGCCGGCGCAAGCTTCTGGCCACGGATCTTCTCGGCGCGCTTGAGAAGCCCTCGGCGATCTTTATCGAGGGCCGCATTGAGTTGCTCCGCGTAGCGATGCTGGACTTCCAGCGGAGTGCGGAAGCACTCCAGCACGGCCGACGGCAGCTGCGCCACCATCAATGCCTTGCGGACCCAGGTATGGCTCACGCCGAGCTTCTCGGCCAACTGGCGCTGGGTCGGGAAGAGCTGCTCCTCGAGCGCTCGCTGGTACATCACGCCCTGCTCATAGGGAGAAAGATCCGCACGCTCGCGGTTCTCGCGGTCCATGGCTGCGAAGAGTTCGGCGTCGCCAAGTTCGTCGAGCCAGACCGCGGCCAGGACAGGAATGCCAAGCTCCAGGCACGCGCGGTGACGACGATGGCCAAAGACCAGTTCGTACTGGCCGGCCTGGTCCGGGAGCGGTCGCACCAGGATCGGCTGCACATTCCCGCCGGCTTGCTCGATATCGGCCTTGAGACCGGCGAACTCCGCGTTCTCGAACGAGGCCGGATGACGATTGGCCCAGCGGGAGACGCGGATGCTTGCGGGGTCCAGCTTGCGTGTCGGAGTCGACCCGTCGTACTGGCGCAGCCGCTCGCGCAGGGTGGCCAGTTCGCCCTCCACCACTTGCATCTGGCCGCGGAATGCCAGCATCTGGCCGGGACCTGTGCGCGGCGCGAGCGCTCCGGCCTGTGCCGGTGGAAACCTGGTTTCCACGGCGGTGGCCGCGGCGCCGGGAAGAACCGGCGCGATCGAAGGCGCCGGGGCCGCAGCGGACTCCGGGGCTGCCGCGGGCATAGGCTCCGGAATCGACAATCCGGCGGTCAGGGCTTCTAAACGTTTGCGGGTACTAGCCATTGACACCTCCATGGCGATGGAAACCTGGTTTCCACGCGGATCGCGTGGCCTGAAATGGACCGCCCGCGAGCGAGCCCACCGATCGGAGCGCGCGGCATGGAAACCTGGTTTCCACTCCGCCAGCCGCCGTCCACACGTGGAAACCTGGTTTCCACGCAGCGCCGACCGCTCCCAGCCGGCTGGCACTCCACCTGATATTCGGAAAGACGGCGGCCTTCCAACCGCAGCCCGTCGCGACGGGACAGGGCAGGGACCGCGAGTCCTTGCTGGAAACCTGGTTTCCACGCCACGTCGACGCACCTTCCGGTTCGTGCATGCGGGGCCTCATTGCGCCTGGCCCTTGTCCGACCAGCTGCTCACCACCGACTGCTCCACGAGGTCCACGAAGGCGTCATAGGCATCGGACGCACGCTTGTAGGTCTTGGCAGCCCCCTCGTACTTCTGCACGTCATAGACCGTCGCGAACTCGGCGGCCTTGTTGCTGGTCACGCTGGTCTTCGGAATCTCCACCGGCAGGGTGTACTCGCCGTAGGTGGCCTGGATCCATTGCCGGACCGCGGGCGTCGCCGGGTCGCTCGGATCGACCCGGCTGAGCAGCACGTGCAGGAAGTCGAATGCCTTGCCGGCGCGCTCGCCGCTTTGCGCATCGAGGTTGCTGCCCAAATCGGCCAGGAGAGACCAGAACTGCGCGGACGACGCGAAGTCCAGGCCGGACGGCGGCACCGGCACCACGATGCCGTTGGCCGCCCACAAGGCATTGATCGTCACATAAGAAAGCGACGGGGGAGTGTCGATGACGATCACGTCGTAGAGATCCCGCACGCTCTCCAGCCCGGCGTTGAGCACGTCCCAGAAGCGCGCGCCGGGTTCCTGCATCTGCCGCGCCGGCAGCGCGAACTCGGCCGAAAAGAGGAAGGGGGCGGCGGCCACGAGGTCCAGCCCGTCCCAGTAGGTAGAGCGGATCGCGTAGCGGATGTCCGACTGGCTGCCGTCGCACAGCGGCGCGATCGTCATGTCCTCGCTGATCTCCGCTTCCGGCAGCAAACCGTGCAGGGTCGTGAGCGACCCCTGCGGGTCGGTGTCGATGGCCAGCACCCGGTGGCCGCGAAGGCTCAGCCCCTGGGCCAGCACCATGGCCGTGGTCGTCTTGGCGACGCCACCCTTGAAGTTGCCCACCGCGATCGTGAAGGCCTTCTTGCCGGCAGGGCGCATCTTGTCGGTACGGTAGGTTCGCGTCCACCTGCGCAGTTCGCTCAGTTCGAAGTTGCGCTTGCCGCCGGCAGGCGTCAGCCGACCGCTGGGCAGGTCCTCCTTGGTGATGCGGTAAGCCACGTGCGCCTTGTCGACGCCGCACAAGGCGGCCAGTTGCGCCGTCGAGTAAATCGGCGCAACCTTGCGGGCCTCGGGTGCGAGCAGGCGACCGCGGATCTGCTCGATCATGGAACCGGCACGCGTGGCCAGGTTCGCGATCCGTGGCATGTCGATGCGCGCCCGGGCAGGAGAAGGAATAGAAGGGGAGGGCGTGGAAACCGGGTTTCCAGCGCCGGCGGGAGCGGGCAGTGCCATGTGAAAGCGACCTTATTCGACAGAATTCAGCCATTCTATGGGAATCCGTCGAATGAACAAGATTCACAAAGAACACCACCTGACAAGACGCCCCAACTGTGAGAGCCGTTGGGGAATCACGTGAGACTTTCTGGGATTCCAGAGCCGGACGCACCTGCGCGAGCTCCGATTTCGGGTTCGCAGGCCCCTTCGGCGTCCCAAAGATGCTCGGTAAGGCGGTGGAAGCAGGCGCAAGGTGATCGAAATCGCTCCCTCTGCCTCCACCAACCCTTGTCCACTCACTTCAAATCCCAAGCATCCGCACATTCCCGCTCGCCAAACCCCAGCCGGTCTCACATTAAATCCCAAGGAATCTCACGTCAAATCCCAGCGTTACTCACAGAAACCCTTCCAAGTCCTTGTCAGACAAAAAGAAAGTGCTCCGCCAAATATTCAATATCCCCAAGTGTTAGTTCTTCAAAGATTCAAGAGCCCTTTCGTGATCTGTAAATTGACCTCTTCACAAAACGCGGGCATGATGTGAAACCGTAGATACCCGAAAGCAGCCCATGGAAGAGGGCGAAGTCCCACGACAACCGCCCAAACCTGCGTCTCCTCCCGATGAGCAGAGCGTGGCCAAGGCCAACGAAGCCATCGCGATCCGGCCCAAGCGCGGCCGGCTCACACTGCTGTCGCGCCGCATCTACAACGCACTGCTCTACCATTCGCAGCGTCAGGGGGTCGACGAACCCGTCTACAAGCTGGCGCTGAGCGAATTGATCGGTGACGCCCGCTTCAACTCCAACAACACCGAACTGCTCAAGTCCCACCTGCGCGACATGCAGGCCACCACCATCGAGTGGTCCACCAGCGGCACGGGACTGAAACGCTGGGTCTCCTCGCAGCTGTTGGGCACCGTCACCATCGAGGAGCAGGGCAGGGGACGCCCTTGCACCATCACCTGGCGCTATCCCGAGGAAATCCGCGAGCGGCTGGTCAAGCCGCTGCAATACACGCGCGTGCTGTTGGAGATCAGCGGGCAGATGCGCAGCTATCCCGCCGCCGTGCTCTACGAGATCGGTGCGCGCTATCTCAGCTCGCCAAGTCGCCTCTCGATGCGCGAGGACGTGCTGTGGTGGGCCGCGGTCCTGACGGGCCGCAGCGACATCACCGAAGTCGACTACCGCTTTCTCAAGCGCGACGTGATCAGCAAGGCGCTCGCCGAGATCGATGCCCTGTGCGAAGACTTCAGCCTCGAACTCATCGAGCACAAGCGCGGACGCCGCATCGAGGAGATCCAGTTCCGCGTCCAGCCCAAGGTGCAGCAGCGCATGGGGGCAGCCGATGATCCGAGCCGCAACGTCTTCGACCTGGAACTGGTCGGCAAGCTGATCGCGCTCGGCCTCAAGCAGGACGAGGCCCAGGACCTGTACGCCACCACCGACGAGGGCCAGTTGCGCAGCACCCTCGAGCATGTGGAGCAGCGCCTGCGCAGCCAGACGCTGCCCGCGCTCAAGTCCTCGGCCGCGTACTTCAAGGACGCGCTGAAGAAGGGCTATGCCGGCATGAAGGGCGCAGGCGAGCCCGCCGCCGCTGCGCCGGCCCTGCTTTCGCCCGCGCAGGGGCGCGCGGGCGCCTCGCTGGGCACCGAGGACCGCATGCACCGGATCCGGGAGCTTTGGGAAAACGACCGCATGCAGAAGGCCAAGGCACTCTACCTCGAGATGCCTGAAGCCATGCAGGCCGAGATGCGCTCGCGCTTCGAGGCCGAACGGCTGGCGGAAATTGCCGCGCCCATCGCCCGCGCCTGGCGCCGCGACGGCCCCGCCAGCCGCATTGCCGGCACCACCTTCCACCGCTGGCTGGCGCAGATCACCTGGCCCGAGGATCCTTCGGATCGCGTGCTGCTCGATTTCGCGCTGGCCCAGGGCGTCGCGGGGATGTGACCGCGCGGCTGGCCTTGCCCCGTGCAATGGCTGGGTGCGTCGGGGCGCCAATGAACCCGGAGACGACAACCGGGGCTGTCGATGCCGAACGGCCAGCCTGCCGTCAGCTTGCGATGCCGCGCTTGCGCGCGCGGTAAGCCAGTTGCGCACGCGTGATGCCCAGTGCGCGCGCGGCGGCGGACAGGTTTCCTCCGCATTGCGCCAGCGCGCTCTTGATCAGCGTCTCTTCCATCTGTCCCCATGAGCCGGGGCCCGGGGCGCCATCCGCCGCCACCTGGTTTGCAGAAGAGTCCGGTGAGACCGGGGCGCTGCCAGCCTCGCTCAGGTGGCCATCCGGTCGTATCGACAGCACGTTCTTGTCGAGCGCCTCGCCGCTCGTGAACAGATGATGGACGTCCACCAGCGTTCCCTCGGGGGCGATGATCACGGCGCGCTCGATCAGGTTCTGCAGTTCGCGGATGTTGCCGGGATAGTCGTAGTTCAGCAGCGCCCTGACTGCGGCCTGCGTGAAGCCCGTGGCCGGCCGGCCGTGCTTGCGGCTATAGTGCTGCAGGAAATGGCTCATCAGCAGGGGCACGTCGTCGCGCCGTTCGCGCAGCGGCGGCAGGTGGATCGGAAAGACGTTGAGCCGGAAGAACAGGTCGTCGCGGAATCGGCCTTCGCGCACGGCCTGGCGCAGATCGACGTTGGTCGCCGCGATGACGCGCACATCGACCTTGACGCTGCGCGTGCCGCCCACGCGCTCGACGTCGCCCTCCTGCAGCGTGCGCAGCAGCTTGCCCTGGGCCGCGTAGCTCAGCGTGCCGATCTCGTCCAGAAACAAGGTGCCGCCATGGGCGCGCTCGAAGCGGCCCGGACGGGACGCGCCCGCGCCGGTGTAGGCGCCGCGCTCCACACCGAACAGCTCCGACTCGATCAGCGTCTCCGGAATGGCCGCGCAATTCACCGCGACGAAGGGCTTGTCGCGCCGCGGGCCGATGCTGTGCAGCATGCTGGCGAACTTCTCCTTGCCGACGCCGGACTCGCCGGTGAAGAGCACCGTGGCCGTCGTCGGCGCCACGCGGTGCAGCAGGTGGCAGGCCGCGTTGAAGGCCGCGGATGCGCCCACCATCGCGTCGTGCCTGCGTGGCGCCGCGGGCAGATGCGCGGCCTGCGGTGTCGATGCACCGTGCGGTGGCGAGCCGACGAAATCGCGTGCCCGCAGGTAGCGCATGTCCTCCTCCACGTCGTCCCAGCGCTCAGCGGATTTGCCGATCACGCGACAGTGGCTCTCGCCCATCGAACGGCAGGCCACCTCGCGGAACACCACCAGCTGTCCGAACAGGGTGCTGACGTACCCGGTGGCGTACCCCACCTGCATCCAGCAGGCGGGCGAACCGCCGATGCCGTAGGCCGCGATGTGCTCGTCGTCCTCGCTCGAGTGGTGCCAGATGAACTCGCCCTCGTAGTCCGAGGTCTCGGGGTCGTAGCGCACGTGCACCAGCTCGACCTTCACGACGCCTTCCAAGGCATGCAGGCGCGTGCCGGCGATGGCGGCCGAGGCGGGTTCGGCCTCGGGCCACTGCGCGCGCACCAGCTGCGCGTCTCGCGCGCCGCTCACGTAGCCCGCGCGCGTGAAGAGACCCCGGGCCTTCTCCTGGCCCAGGCTGTCGATCAGCTCGCGCCGCAGCGAACCCAGCGCCTCGGTGTGCAGCAGCACCATGCGCTGGTCCTGCAGCCAGATGCGGCCGTCGCCGGGCGAGAAGAACAGGCATTCGCTGATGTCGGCGATCGTCGGATGCGCTTCGCTGCCGACGTGGGAGGCCTCGAAGCGGCCCAGCGCGCGTGCCACTTCGTCGCCCTCGAAACGCCCGAGCGCGGCACCGGTGGCGCGCGCCACCTCGGCCAGCGAGATCCGTGGCGGGAGGGATGAAGCGGGGGATTTTGTCAAGGTCGGCTTCATCTTTTGGTGAAACGAGCGGCCGATTCTTGATGATTTGGTGAAACGGCGGATCAGGGTAAACCAGTTATCCGTCATAACCAGTAGGTCCTCGGGATTCCACCTAGTTCTCCTCTAAGAACAGCCTCGTGACGTGACGCTGAATGATCGCGCCGCTGCGCCCTTGGTACGACCGTTGCGCAAAGGAGGCCGTGCCGCGGGCGGTTCAAGCCTCGGCCAGCCGATCAATTTCTCACAAGAGGCAAGTCATGGATGTTTCCGAGAAGCCGGCGTTCCTGGACGCAGCGGCATGGGCAGGCAAGGTGTTCAACGGCGCATGGGTCGCGCCCGCGGGGGGCGTGCGCGACGTGGTCGAACCGGCCACGGGCACGGTAATGGCAAGCGTCGGCATCGCCGACGCGCAGGATGTGGCGCGGGCCGCAGCCGCCGCGGCACAGGCGCAGAAAAGCTGGGCGCAGACGGCGCCGCGCGAGAAGGCCGCGGTGTTCCACCGGGCCGCGGCGCTGTTCCAGCAGCACTTCGACGAGCTGGCGCTGTATGTGGCCCGGGAAACCGGCGCGATCCTGCCCAAGGGGCAGCACGAGGTGCGCGAGGCCATCACTCTGTGCCATTTGGCGGCGGCCATGCCGCTGCAGGCGCAGGGCCAGGTCCTGCCGAGCGCGAGCGGCACCACCAGCCTCGCGCGGCGCGTGCCGCGGGGCGTGGTCGGCGTGATCTCGCCGTTCAACTTCCCGCTCATCCTCACGATCCGCGCCGTGGCGCCGGCCCTCGCGACGGGCAACGCCGTGGTGATCAAGCCCGATGTGCGCACGCCCGTGAGCGGCGGCTTCATGCTCGCGCGCGTGTTCGAGGAGGCCGGCCTGCCCGCCGGCCTGCTGCAGGTTCTGCCAGGCGATGCCGTCGCCGGCGAGGCCCTGGTGACCGATGCGCACGTGCCGATGATCGCCTTCACCGGCTCGCCCGCCGTGGGCCGGCGCATCGGCGAGCTGGCGGGGCGGCACCTGAAGAAGGTGACGCTGGAGCTCGGCGGCGCCAACTCGCTGATCGTCCTGGACGATGCCGACCTGGACATCGCCGCCAGCAACGCGGCCTGGGGTGCCTACCTGCACCAGGGGCAAATCTGCATGGCGACCAACCGCATCCTCGTGCACGAGCGCATCGCCCCCGCGTTCACGCAGCGGCTGGTCGCGAAGGCGCAGCACCTGCCGGTGGGCGACGGCGCGAGCGGGCAGGTGGCGCTCGGGCCCCTGATCGACGCGAAGCAGCGCGACCGCGTGCATGCCATCGTGCAGGACAGCATCGCCGCCGGCGCGCAACTGCTCGCCGGTGGCGTCAGCGAGGGCCTCTTCTACAAGCCGACGGTGCTGGCGGGCGTGAAGGCCGGCATGCGGGTGTACGACGAGGAGGTGTTCGGCCCCGTCGCCAACATCATCACCTTCGAGACCGACGATGAAGCGGTGGCGCTGGCCAACGACAATCAGGGCAGCCTCGCATCCGCCGTGATCTCCCCCTCGATCGGACGGGCCATGGCGATCGCCGCGCGACTGAACTCCGGCATGGTCCACATCAACGACCAGACCGTCAACGACGAGTGCGTCAATCCCTTCGGCGGCCCCGGCATCGCCGGCAACGGCAGCAGCGTGGGCGGCCCGGCCGACTGGGAGGAATACACCCAGTGGCAGTGGCTGAGCATCAAGCAGGCGCCGCATCCCTATCCGTTCTGAGCGTGCCGTCGACCAATTCCACAAGGAGACATTTCATGCAGCTTCAAGGAAAAACCATCGTCGTCACGGGTGCCTCGTCGGGCATCGGTGCCGAGGTCGCGCGTGTGGCCCGCTTCGCAGGCGCCCGCGTCGTCGGCATGGACCGCAACGACCCGAGCCTCACGCTCGACGGCTTCGTCAAGGCCGACCTGAGTTCCGCCGCCACCATCGACGCGGCCGTGGCCCAGCTGCCGGAACGTTTCGATGCGCTGTGCAACATCGCCGGCGTGCCCGGCACGGCGCCGGCCGGGCTGGTGGCCGACGTCAACTACCTGGGGCTGCGGCATTTGACCGAGCAGGCGCTGCCGCGCATTGCGCGCGGCGGTGCCATCGTCAATGTGGCGTCCATCCTCGGTGCCGAGTGGCCGCAGCGACTGGAGGCCCACAAAGCGTTGGCCGAAGCCCGAGGCTTCGAGGCCGGCGCCCAGTGGCTGCGCGACCATCCCGTGCCTCAGCAGACCTGCTACCAGTACTTCAAGGAGGCGCTGATCGTCTGGAGTGCCACGCAGTCACAGCAGTGGTTCCTGACGCACGGCGTGCGCATGAACTGCGTCGCGCCAGGCCCGGTCTTCACGCCGATCCTGGGCGACTTCGTGAGCATGCTGGGCCAGGAGCGGGTGCAGGCCGATGCGCACCGCATGCTTCGCCCCGGTTTCGCCGACGAGATCGCGCCGGTGATCGCATGGTTGTGCAGCGACGAGGCGCGCTGGATCAGCGGCGTCAACATCCCCGTCGACGGCGGCCTGGCATCGACCTACATCTGATGCGAGACGACTGGCCGGGCCCCGGCCCCGACGGGGTGCCCGTGCCCGCCGCCTCGCGCCCTGGCGGCCGCGCCGTGCATGGCGCACGCTGACCTTTTGCGGATGCTCGAGATGGAAAGAACTGACGTTCTTGTGACGACGATCGAAATGGCGCGCGCCGGCCTGGGCTTCAATCCCCCTGACGCCCTCGACTGCATCTCCGACCTGATCGGCCAGGAGGATCCGGAGGATGCGAGCCATGACAGAAACGTCGAAAGACTGCTTCGCCTGGGGGCCTGCATCTGGAGCCTGAGGCAGGCCCTCCTGGCACCGGGTCCCGCCGGGACCAGGGAAGCAGCAGGGTGGCCCCGCTGATCAGGGGTTCGCCGATGCGGTTCGGGGTGAAGACGGGGAGCGCGGCTGCATCAGCGGCACTTTGCGTCGTAGCCGACGACGTTCGGAAGACCCTTCTCGCCTGCGGTGATGACCGACAGCGCACCGGCCGTGCCGGCATAGCTGAAGCTGCAGTAGGCGAGGCCCGTGCCCGCGCAGGACTCGACCTCGACGATGCCGCGCTTGATCAAGCCCGACTGGCGCGATTCGCCGTCCGGCTTCACGCGCACCGGCTTCCAGCCCTTGTCGGCCAACGCCTTGCGCGCCTTGTCGATCGGCATGCCGTAGACGTTCGGCACGACGGCCTTTCCCTTGCAGACGGACTCCTCGTCGGCCAACCTGCCCAGGCGCACGGTGCCGTCGGCCTCGACGCGCAGGTCGCCCACCGGCGAGCCGACGATGTCGCCGTCCCACACCCGCACGGCACCGCCTTCCAGGGGCGTCAGGTTGCCGATGGCCGTGTCCTCGGCCGACTTGCCATAGGCCAGTGCAACGAGCTTGTCGCCATCGAACACCCCGACATTGCCCTGCGTGATGTTGCATGTGCCGCTGGTCCCCGCCTCCAGTTGGCCGGCGAAACCGACGGCGCGATAGGAACCCAGCGGCAGATCCGCCATCACTGCCCATCCTTGCGCTGCCACCGCCTTGGCCGCGGCCGATTTCGGCTGGATCACGAACGATGGGCAGCCGCCTCGGTCGCTGGCGCTGCCGCCGGCCCTGGGCAAGCTGGTGATCGCCCTCATCCGGATGTTCTTCAACTCGGAAATCACGCGCGGCGCGGGCGCATTCGCCGACGAATTCGGTTGCGCGGCCGCCGGCAGCGAAAACGCGAGGCCGAGCGTGATCGCCGCCCCCCAAGCGGCAGGTGTATCGATGAGATTCAGAAAAAAGCGTGACAGCATGGCGAGAGATTCGGAGCAAGCAGATTTCAAAGCGTGGCCAGCGCCATGATCGTCGAAGCGTAGCGGGCATGGCGATGACCAGTTTCCACCCGATGTAGATGCAATTGCACCTGGCGCCCACAGCGCGGGAGCGGCACCGATCGGCGATGATTCCTGGGTCATGAGAAGAGAGCCCGTTGCCATGGATTCGCTGGATGCCGTCCCTGTCTTCAGATTTGCCACCGCCGACTATCCCGAACGGGACCGATTTCATCTCTGGGTCAAGGACAACCTGTGCGACTGCAGGTTCGAGGATGACGGTTGCGGCGCGTTCGACGCCGAGGCCACCGGCGCCGCGCTCGGTCCGCTGGTCATCTCGGGGCGGCGCTGGCCCAGGCGGCCGCGGCCGTTGACCTATGCGGTCCATCGCAATGCAAGGCGCATCCGGCTGGACGGCCAGGAGTCCTTTCGCTTCACACTGCTGCTCGGTGGGCAGGTGACCCGCCGCGCCATGGGGCCCGATTCCGTCAAGAGACCTGGCGATCTCTTCTTCTACGACGTCGCGCAGGCCAACGATTGCATGGTCGAAGCCGGCGACGTGATCAGCGTCGTGGTGCCCCGGCATCTCCTGCCCGGATCCGCCGCGCTTGTGCACGACCAGACACTCAGGAGCGGCATTGGCCGCCTGCTGGGCGACCAGCTGCTGTCGCTGTTTCGCAATCTCCCCACCTTGCAGCAGAAGGACGTGCCCAGCGTCGTCCAGTCGACGTTGCTGCTGATGGCCGCCGCCGTTTCACCGACTGCCGAGGCAATCCACGAGGCCAGCAGTCCCATCCGCCGGGTGCTGCTCGAACGGATCCGGCACTACATCGACGCGCACTTGCTCGAGCCCGATCTGACGCCCGAGCGGATCTGCCGGGAGGTCGGGGTGTCGCGGGCCAAGCTCTACCAGCTGTTCGAGGAAGAGGGAGGGGATCATGCGGCAGATCCGGCGCAGGCGACTGCGCCATGCCTACCACGTGCTCAGCGATCCGCAACGACAGGATGTGCGGATTGCGGAGATCGCCTGGAGCCACGGCTTCTCGGACGAGAAATATTTCTATCGCCTCTTCAAGGCCGAGTTCGGCCACACGCCGAAGGAGACGTTGCAGCGCCGCGCCAATCCCGTCTTCCTGCCGTACGGTCGCCTCCCGTCGGACGCAGGGAGCAACCTTTCCGGATGGACGCTGCCATTCGGCGTGCTCAACGATTGATTGGAGGTGTTGGGGCGGGGAAGCCGCCGGCCGCGAAGCATCGTCATGGCACTTTTCATGACGGCGCCGACGGACAGCGGCCGCCCGGCATCGGTGCCGATACCCGTCAGTCGCTCGGACGCTAGCGGTGAGCGGAGCTGGGAGGTTGTGCATCACGCTCCTTCCTGCGGCGCTCCAGCAGCTCGACCTTCCTCATGCTCGGTGCATCGACCGGCGTGTAGACGACGAGCCGCATGTCTGGCGACTCCTCGACCATGAAGGAGCTTTGCTCCAGTTCCATCCGGCCGACGCCGCGCACCTCGAAGCGCTTGGTCCGGTCGGTGCGCATGCTGACGTCATGATCGGGCCACCACTGCCTGAACTCGGGGCTGGCGATCTGCAGGCGCTCGATCAATGTCAGGAAGGCCGGGTCGTCGCGATGCCGCCCGAATTCGACACGAAAGCGCGCGAGCATCGCGCGTGCATCGGTTTCCCACTGCGGTATCGCCGCGCGATGCGCCGGGCTCGCGAACACCAGCCACAGCATGTTCCTGTCTTCGGGCGCGATGGCCGAGAGATCGCCGAACACGGCCGACAGCGCGCCGTTCCAGGCAATCACGTGCATCGAGGCGGTGGCAAGGTAGGCAGGCCCGGTGACCGCATCGAGCATGCGGCGCAGGTGCGGCGTGACCGCCAGCGAGGGACCGGGCACGATCGGCGGCGGGCGGTTGTGCGCCAGCGTGAAAAGATGTGCACGCTCGGTCGCATCGAGCTTCAGCGCGTGGGCGATGCGATCGAGGAAATGTGCCGACACCTCGATCTCGCGTGCCTGCTCCAGCCACGTGTACCAGGCGAGGCCGACGCCCGCGAGGTGGCAGACCTCCTCGCGCCGCAAGCCCGGCGTGCGCCGCCTCGCCGTTGTCGGCAGGCCGACTTCCGCGGGCTTCAAACGCTCGCGGCGGCTGCGCAGGAACGCGGCCACTTCGGCACGCGCCTGGGGGCTGGACGGGTGGGTCATTGCGCGAGGCTGGTGGTTCCTATACCTGGATAACTTCCTGTCTTGTCGAGGGATATTAGGCGCTCTACGCTGGGTTTTTCAACCGACGAAGGAACACCCGATGACCTCCATCGCCCGTACGAGGGAACGCTTTCTGGACTTTCGCAGCCGGCTCTACGGTCGGCACGACCTCACGGCCGTCGACGACCACCTGCCTCCGGATTTCTCGAGCCACAGCGCCAATGTCCGTCCTTTGCTAGAGGCGGCCCGATCGAGCGGCGGACGGCACGTCGATGTGCGGCCCGCGTACAAGGAATTCGTGAAAACCTTCTACGTCGGCTTGCCCGACCTCAGACCGGTGCGCCAGGAGGTCATGGTCGAAGACGAAGGCCTCATGGCGATGACGCGGTGGGAGGCGACGCACACCGGCGTCTTCTTCGGCGTGCCAGCCACCGGCAAGGTGCTTCACTTCTCGACGGCGGATCGCTATCGCCTGCAAGACGGACTATTGGTCGAGCACTGGGATGTGGTGGATGCGCAGGAGGCGTGGCTCGCGCTCGGCATCGTCGTTCGCTCTGGGGCTGGCGAGGTGTGAAGAGCCTGCGGCCGAAGCAGCGCCTTCGCACTCCCCCCCGTTGGAGTGCGTCGGGTCAGGTTGCAGTCTCGGTAAATTCCTACATCCAGTGCGAGGGGGCGGTCCAGAAAATTCATGGATGCTCAGAACTCTGCTTTGCATTGTGGCGAGTCCGGTCATTGCACTCGCCGTGCTGGTCTTCGGTCTGCTGGCGGCGCTGGCCCATCTCGTCGCCATGCCCGCGCTGTATCTCTGGGAACGCCGGCTTGAGCAAAATCCTCTAGGCGGGACTGATGGGTCGGCACACGCTTCTGGCCGACTCGCTTCGAGGGAGGACGCCGGAACCGACGAGCTTCGTACGACATCTCGAACTGCCCGGGAATGATTGCATCGCCTTTCGGCCCGCGATCACTTTCCGAGCGGAAATTCAGCCGAGGCACTCAGTCGTGGGTCTTCGTCGAACGGACGCTCGCCCAGCGCAGGGCAGACGAATCGTTCTCCGCATTGGATACTCCTGATGTCCACTGCTCCGGCAAAATTCGGCTGCAAGAAGCCCCTTGAAGGCCTTCAGCAAGAAGGCTCGCGGTGGCCCTGCGCCCTCAGAAGGAGTTCTCCGCCGATGACCTGGTCACTGTTCTATCGCTTCGACAACGGGGTGCCCACGGACTTTCACGAACTGCGGCAGTTCGGCAATTCGCTGTGGGCCGCGAACGGCAAAGTGCACACCATGGGTCACTCCATGGTCTCCGAGTTCGCAAGTCCCGAAGCCGCAAAGGAAGCCCTCGCGCAGCGAAGCAACGAGATCGAAGCGCAAGGCTACGAGCGAGTGCGCCACGGCATACACGATCCCGCTCGAATCGACTTCCCCTTGCTCACCGCGGAGATTCGCGAAGGTGCTCGCCACACCTTCCAGGCCATCCGCGCGGCCCATCCTGACAAGACCATCCGCCTTTTCGCGCTTTACAGCGATGACGATGCGATGACCATCGTCCATGCTGCAAGCGATCTCTCCTTGGGTGCTCCGGGCGACATGGACGATGAAAGCGAGATCTGGAGTTCCGCCGAATGGCCCTACACGGAGGGCGGTGAGTTTCTCGACATCGCTTACCGCATGATCCTGGCATGCCATCGCAGCGACTTGCCTTGCGACGTTGAATTCGACGTCCTGCGTGCGGGTCTCTTCGAGGCCTGCATTGCCGCGATGGAACAACTTGACCGTGAAGGTTTCTTCGGCACGGGCGAGGCGCGTGAAGAGGTTGTGCTGCTATGCCAAATCGAGGGCAACGAGGACATGGAAGGCTCGATCGGCAGACTGAACACTTCGCGTGTGGTGGGTCGGCTCGAACGCTGGATCAAGCTTTGCCAGTCAGCTTAGATTGGGAGCCTGGCGGATCGCCGGATAAATCCGAGGCTTCGCCTGAGTGATTGCTTTACGAAGTTTCCAGGGACTGCCCATTCAGGATGGAGTCGCGCCCCGCCCAAGTCGGCCAAGACCAGCCGTACCCTTGCATCTCTAGAAGAAGATGAGCCGTGTGACCATTTCTACAGCACCGTGCGACCCGACCGCCTCACTGGTGAGCGAAGTCCGGCGAATCACGAATCTCGGTGTGCTCGACGTACGGGACCGACTTTCGACCGGAAAGCCGCTGTTCTGTTAGCGCCAGTGCAATCGAGATCAGCTGTGCCAGTCGAACATTGACCAGGGGCTGGAGCTGGTTCCGGTAGGAGCCAACTGTGGATAACTATAGGTTGGATGCCTCGGTAGGTCCTCCTTTTCTTGAACCGGTTGTTGGTACTTCCGAGCCGTCAGGCGAGGCCCCTTCCTCCGCGACCTCGCTCACCTGGGCGGCCGCTGCCTTCCTGGTCTGTTCACGCGTCTTGATGCGCCCCTTGGCTTCGCGCGTGCTGTGGCGGAAGCGGTAGGACTCATTGCCCGTCTCGATGATGTGGCAGTGATGGGTCAAGCGATCCAGCAGCGCCGTGGTCATCTTGGCGTCGCCGAACACACTGGACCACTCCCCGAAGGTCAAGTTGGTGGTGATCATCACGCTGGTGTGCTCGTACAGCTTGGACAGTAGGTGGAACAACAAGGCACCACCGGCCTGGCTGAACGGCAGGTAACCCAACTCGTCGAGCACGACCAGGTCCATGCGCACCAGACTCATGGCGATGCGTCCGGCACGTCCCTGACTCTTCTCATGCTCCAGGGCATTGACCAGATCGACCGTGGAGTAGAACCGCACTCGCTTCGCGTGCCGGGTGAGCCCGGCAATCCCCAACGCCGTGGCCAGGTGGGTCTTGCCAGTGCCTGGGCCACCGACCAGCACCACATTCTGCGCATCCTGCGTGAACGACAGGTCCGCCAGTTTCTGGATCAACGCGCGGTCGACCTGCGAGACGGTGAAGTCGAACCCGGCCAGGTCACGGTGCATGGGGAAGCGCGCTGACTTCATCTGGTGAGCAATGGAACGCATGGCCCTGTCAGCATCTTCGGCCTGCAGCAGGTGCTCCACCAGCCAGCGCGATGCGGCCAGGGTCGTATCGCCGCCTTGCTCCGTCAGATCGGCCCAGGCCGTGGCCATGCCGTTGAGCCGCAGTGCCTTCAGCTGAGCCTGTACATCGCTGGAGGTCTCACGCATGGCCGACCTCCTGTCCGTCCAGATGATCCTGGTGGGTGGGGCGCAGCCGGTCGTAGCGCGCGGTGTCGGCCTTGGGCGCCTGGGTGAGTCGCAAGGACGTCTGCGCTTGGTCTGGCGTGGCCGGGCTGTTCAAGCGAGCCAGCACGTTGCGCACGTGCTCCACGCTGATGCTGCCGCTGGGCGCTCTGCCTTCGAGCACCAGCTCGATGGCCACCAGCACCGCCTCCAGCCCGGCCTGCGGCACCACAGCCAGCACCTGTGCCATGACCCGGTCTCCTCCAGGGTGCCTGAGCAGCGACTGGCGCAAGCGCAGCAACGGCGCCGGCAGGTCCAGGAACGGCGTGCCGTTGCGCAACGCGCCCGGCTTGCGCTGCACCAGCTCAATGTAGTGCTGCCAGTCGTAGCTGGTCTGGCCGCTGCCCGGCAGCCGGGCATGGCTGGCCACGACGGCGTCCGCGGCCGCCACATCGATTCGCTCGGGATAGACGCGGGTGCTGACGATGTGGCCGGCCCACTCGCACGGCACGGAGTAACGGTTGCGCGCGGCGGCCACCAGGCAGGTGCTGCTGACCCGGGCCAGCCGCTCGACGTAGCCGTCGAAGGGAGCAGGCATGGACATGAGGTGAGGCTTCTCCAGCTCCCACATCTCGGCCACGGTGAACTGCCGGTGGATCGGGTGCGTGGTATCACTCCACACCGAACGACACCGCTCGCTCAGCCAGGCATTGAGTTCGATGAACGAGCCGAAGCGCCGGGTCGCGGCTTCGATCCAGATGCGCCGGCGGCTGTCCTGCACGTTCTTCTCGACCACCCCCTTCTCCCAACCCGAGGCGACGTTGCAGAAGTCGGGGTCGAACAGGTAGTGGCTGCACATGGCAGCGAAGCGGGCGTTGACGGTGCGCTGCTTGCCGCGCTGCACCTTGTCCACGGCGGTGCGCATGTTGTCGTAGATGCCGCGCCGGGTGACGCCGCCGAGTGCCTGGAACGAGCGGGTGTGCGCATCGAACAGCATCTCGTGGCCCTGGCTGGGGTAGGCCACCAGCCAGAAGGCCCGGCTGGCGCACAGCTTCAGGTGCGCCACTTGCACGTTGTAGAACACGCCGCCGACGACCATGGCTTCGACGCTCCAGTCGAACTGGAAGGCCTCGCCCAGCTCGAAGCTCATCGGAACGAACGCCTTGGCCGGACTGGCTGCCGACTCCACCCGCCAGCGCCGGATGTAGTCGGTGACGGCGCTGTAGCCGCCGCGGTAGCCCTGCGCCTGTATCTGGGCAAACAGTGCACGGCCGCTGCGCCTTCCATGCTTGGGGCGATGGCTGTCGGTCGTGAGCGCTTGATGTAAGGCCGGTTCGAACGCCGTGAGCTTGCCGTCGAGCTTCACCCGCTCGTACTTCGGCACCACATCGCTGGGCGCCTTGAGCCACTTCTTGACCGTATTGCGCGACAGGCCCGTGCGCTTTGCGATCTCGCTAAGGGAGAGTTGGTCGCGCAGCCTCATGCGCCTGACCTTGCCAATCATGTCCATGGTGATCACCTTGAATCCCCTGCTGAAATTCTCAGCAGGTCAGTGGAACACCCTGGTCAATTTTGGATTGGCACTTTGCGGTTTAGCTGGTCAAGATTGCGCTGGCACTAACACCTCGTTGCTCGAAGCCGCGCCAAGCCTGCCTTCCAAACAGAGAAAGGCATGGCTGCGTCAGAGAATCCTGGAACTGTTCAAGTATGTGAACCAGCCCCCGCGCTGGTTGCAGTCTCCAGCGTGGCCCATCGGAGATGCCGGCCCTTTGGTCTTCCTGGGGCAGTTTCCTGTCGCCGACTACTTTCATGATGAGGCGGCGGTCTATGTTTTCCATGACCCGGCGAAGGACGCGTTCACGACATTCGTTCAGCGCTGCTGAGCTTGCGACATGAGGGCAATCACCAAGATGCCTACTCGTGGCCGGACGGCCGCCGTGAACGCTGATCACGCGTGCTGAAGGACCGCCAGCAACAAGCCAGAACGTCCCGGTATTCGGCTGACGCGCACCCGTTCACCGACAGTCCAGCCAATCGATCGCAATACTCCATGAGGTCCTTCAGGACGCGTACCTTCCTCGCAGGACGTTGGCCGGGCGGTCGGATGACATAGGCGCCTGCCGGAGGTGGCGCTTCTTGAGCGCTAGGTGAAGTTCGGGAAGCACGCGGCCTGGACACCGACCGAGATGCCCAGCAGCATGAATGCGGTCGCGCCTTGCAGGGCGAGTTGCTTCATCAGGCGATGGCACGAATGACCACGCCCGGCGGCTGTGTCGGATGCATGTGTGACCCCGTTCGTTCTTTTGAATTCGGATGCATTGCGTTGTGCGGCAATGCCGGAACGAGCGTAACGACATGCTCGATGAAGCAATCCCATGGCCTTTTCTGGCTTCTGTGATGCCCATCGAAAGAATTACTTTGATGACCGGGAAGTACTGCACGCACTACTACCTGTGGTCGATGCGCAGCTTGCCGCGGCCGTCCGGCGAGCAGGCTTTTCCATGGCCGTTCCGCGCGTCCAGCGGTGGGTGATCATCCGGCCCGTCAAAATAGGAAGGGATTTCCATAATGGAAATAGTTTCCATAAACTTCCTATGATCGCCCCCGGTCAACCCTGCCGCAGCGGACACGGGCGGGCCGGCATCGGCAGAGCGCTCGCACTCTGCGCCATCGATCAGAACGAGGAGACACCCTTGGAACTTGCCAAATCATTGACTCTCAGGCTCGCCTTGGCGGCGGCCGTGACGCTGGCCGTGACTGCATGCGGAGGAGGAAGCGGAGGAGGGGGAGGAGTGCCGCTCACGGCCCTTCCCGTGTCGCCGGCAGCACCGAGCAATCCGACCGAGCCTGCGGGCGAGACACCGGTTCAGCCGACGGACCCGGTTGCCGAAGCCCCCGACGACAGCTTCGACACCTACTACAACGTCTGCAGGGGAACGAATCCCAAGTGCTACAACGACTGGGGCGCCTTTGCTTCGACGCCGGACCGGGTGCTGGTCTATTCGCGCACCGCGGGGCCGCGTCATGCCGTGCTGGGCACGCCGATGGCCGCGGGTTTGAACCCGGTGATGAATCCGGACAACGTGATGCAGGCGGGCCTGGTTCGCATGCTGTCGGCCGAAGGCATCACGGTCGACTGGACGGAAGACGTCGCGGTCCTCGGCAGCCGCATCAACAACTACAAGGCGATCATCTTCGCGAGCTCGAACCGCGACACGTTGTGGAACGGCGCGGTCAGCACGAGCCAGGATGCCGCGCGCACCGCGCTGCGCAACTACATGCGCCGCGGCGGCGGCTTCGTCGGCCTGCACAACGCATTCGGCGCGGAATACAACTGGCCCTACTACGAAGGTCTGCTTGGCAACGCGAACTTCTACAACCACGGGCCGAACCGCGCCGGCGACGTCGAGATCGTCTCGGACGACCCGTCGACGAAGGATGTGCCCAAGCGCTTTTCGTTCCAGGACGAGTGGTACAACCTCATGCCCTTCCCCACGAAGGTGAAGTTCCTGGCCAAGGTCGACACCTCGACGCTGAAGCCGCTGACGGCGGCGCCGCATCCGGGCCATGCGGACTTCCATCCCGTCGCCTGGTGCCAGTACTACGACGGTGGCCGCGCATGGCTCACGACCCTCGGGCACAACGCCCACTCGTTCACCGCGGACCTGTCGGGCGTGGGGGGCCATCGAGTTCCAGAAGCTCGTGGTCCAGGGCGTCAAGTCGGCCATGGGTCTCACGCCCTTCTGCACCGAATAGCGACCGAGCAACGAGCCTGCGAGGCCGGCTTCGCGCACCGCGCACTGCCCGCGGTGCGTGCGGCCTCGCGCACATCCGTTCCCAACTTCACCAAGTAGAGACATCCATGAAACAAAGATCATTGGTCACGCTGCTGGTTTCCTGCGGCGTGCTCGCATCCCCCTTGTTGCTCGGCGCTTGCGGCGGTTCGAGCGGCGGCGGCGCGCCGGTGCTGTCTGTCAACCCGGCCCCCGCGCCACCGCCGGCATCGAGCGCGCCGCCACTGGCATCTCCGCCGGCGGCCGCCGCGCCCGCGGCCGACCTGTCTGACTGCTGTACGGCCGGCGACAAGGACTTCCCCAAGGTGGGCGGCAATCTGGGCAACCAGAACTACTCCAGCCTGCGCAAGATCAACAAGGGCCTCGTCGGCCAGCTGGGCGGCGCCTGGGTCAACCAGATCGAGGGCGGCATGACCACCGGCACCAACCAGAGCACGACGGTGGTCGTCGACGGCGTGCTCTACATCGAGTCCGCGCTGGGCAACGTGATCGCGGTGGACGGCAAGACCGGCCTCACGAAATGGAAATGGACCACGCCCTACGGTGCCATCACCCGCCGCGGGGTGGCCGTCGCGAAGGACCTGGGACTGGTGTTCACCGTCGCCAACGGCAACCGCCTGGTGGCGCTGAGGACGGACACAGGTGCCATCGCCTGGATCAAGCAGTACCCGAGCAGCAGCACCGACCCCGACTACCAGGGCGCGCTGCAGAAAGTGGCGCTCGTCTATCACGACAAGCGGCTCTACCTCGGCACGAACGACGGCAATCGCGGTGCGGCGTTCTCCGCCGATGCGTTGACGGGCAAGGTGCTGACCTCGTTCTGGGGCGTGCCGCGCGCCGGCGAGATCGGCTACGACACCTGGGGCGGTGCCGCCGAATCGGAACGCACCGGTGCGACCCCGTGGATCCATCCCGCGGTGGATCCCGAACTGGGCCTGGTCTACTGGACCTTCGGCAACGTGCGCGGCGGTTCGTCGCAGAACGGCTCCACGCGCCCGGGCCTGAATCTCTTCGCCAATTCGATCGTTGCGCTGGACCTCAAGACCGGCGAATACAAGTGGCACTTCCAGTCCGTGCACCACGACATCTGGGACATGGACAACGTGATGTCTCCCGTGCTCGCCGACGTCAAGATCGACGGGAAAGACCGCAAGGTCGTGATCTACGGCAGCAAGACGGGCATGTACTACATCCTCGACCGCAAGGACGGCAGCGCGCCGCTGGGCATCGACGAAGTGCCCGTGAAGCAGGACGCCCGCCAGGCCAGCTGGCCGACCCAGCCCTTCCCGCGCCAGGGCGCCTGGACCGAGACCTGCATCGTGGACCAGCCGCTGGGCACGGCGATCCCCGGCGACCCCAACCGCGCGGTCCCGAACTACGTGAAGGGCTGCCTCTACGACGCGCACTGGGACGTGCCGATCCTCTCCATTCCGGGACATGGCGGCGGTGCCAACTGGAACCACCAGTCCTTCAGCCAGCGCACGGGCCTGGTCTACACGGGCATGGGCTACGTGTCGGCGGCGCACTCGCTCACCGAATCGAGCAACGGCCTGCGTCCGCCGGGCACCTACATGACCGGTGCGGTCGTGGCGGTCGATCCGAGCACCAACCTCGTGAAGTGGAAGAAGCAGATGCCGTATTCGCTGGCGCACGGCAACGGCATCCTGAGCACGGCCTCCGACCTGCTGTTCATCGGACAGCCCGACGGCAACCTGCTGGCCCTGGATGCGCATGACGGCAGCGAACTGTGGCGCTTCCAGACCGGTGCCGCGATCAGTGCCAGCCCGGTCTCCTACGAGATCGATGGCGAGCAGTACATCGCGGTGTTCTCGGGGGGTACGGGCATTCCGTACGGCGATTCGGCACCGCGCGGCGATCGCCTGTGGGCGTTCAAGGTCGGCGGCTCCGTCGCGCCCGCGCCCACGCCGGTGCCGCCCGTCGTGCGCCGGCCGGTGTCGGGTTCGGCGGTGGAAGGCGCGGCATTGCCGACCCCGAACACAGTGTTCCTGGCACGCGTGCAGACCGCCGCGAACGAGCCGGGCACCACCGAATCGACGGCGGTGAATGCCATGACGCCGACCTTCATGCGCGTGCCGGCGAACACCACCGTGACCTTCACCAACCCGGCGGCCAATGCGAACACGCACTGCGCCACGCAGTTCTTCGAAGGCAGGTTCGATTTCAGGCTGGCTCCGGGCCAGTCCGCGACCCACACCTTTGACACGCCGGGCGAATACTTCTACAACGACTGCCATAGCCCGCGCCCGACGGGCAAGATCGTCGTGTATTGATCCCATCCCTCAATCCCCCAACCACTGAAGGAGCAATGCGATGAAATGGTGCAAGCCTGAGTTCGAAGAGCTGCGTTTCGGCTTCGAGATCACGATGTACATCTCCGCGCGCTGAGCGCGGCCCCGACGGCACCGGCTTCGCGCCGGTGCCGTCTTTTTCTTGTCCCCCATGAAGATTCTGGTTCTTGGTTCGGGAGCGGGCGGTGGCTTCCCTCAATGGAATTGCAACTGCCGCCTGTGCGCCGGCCAGCGAACCGGGCAGGTCCGGGCCCTTCCTCGCACGCAGAGTTCGATTGCCGTGTCGGCCGACGGCGAACGCTGGGTGCTGCTGAACGCGTCGCCCGACATCGGCGCTCAGCTGCGCGCCTCGCCGGCGCTGTGGCCTCGCCATGGCCTGCGCGATTCCGCGATCGAGGCCGTGGTGCTGATGGATTCGCAGATCGACCATGTCGCGGGGCTTCTGAGCCTGCGCGAGGGATCGCGGCTGCAGCTCTACTGCACGCCCGAGTCCCATGAAGACCTCACCGGCAGCCTGCCGTTGTTGAAGGCGCTCGAAAGCTACAGCGGTGTGAGCTGGCACCCGATGCCGCTCGAACCCGGCGGCGGTACGTGGCACGAGATCGCCGGCCTGCGCCTGCAGGCGGTGCCGGTTCCCGGCAAGGCGCCCCCTTACTCGCCGCGCCGGCAGGCCGAGACGCGCAGCGACAACGCGGCCGTGCTGATCGAGGCCCCGGCCAGTGGCCGGCGCGTGTTCTATGCACCAGGCCTTGCACGGGTCGGCGAGGCCGAACGCAGGTGCCTCGACGGCTGCGACACCGTGCTGGTCGACGGCACCTTCTGGACCGAGGACGAGATGGTCGCGGCGGGCCTCGGCAAGAAGCACGCCGCCGACATGGGCCACCTGCCTCAGTGCGACGGACCGCACGGTCCGGGCATGCTGAAGGCGCTGGACGCCTGCACCGCGCGCAGGAAAGTACTCATCCACATCAACAACAGCAACCCGATCCTCGACGAAGACGGGCCGGAACGCGCCGAGCTCGTGCGTCGCGGCATCGAGGTGGCCTTCGATGGCATGGAACTGGAGATCTGAGGCGTGACGCACCAGCAACAACAACAGCAGCAGACGCAGACGCAGACGCAGCAGGAGCCTTGGTCGCCGCAGGTCTTCGAATCGCAGCTGCGCGCGATGGAGTCGCGCTATCACAGCCATCATCCGTTCAACCGGCGGCTCAATGCCGGCGAACTGCAACCCTTCCAGGTCCGGGGCTGGGTGGCGAACCGGTTCTACTACCAGTGCCGCATTCCCGTGAAGGACGCGGCGATCCTCTCCAATTGCGATGACCGCGCAACGCGCAGGCGCTGGGTGGTGAGGATGCTCGACCACGACGGGCACGGCGACCACGAGGGCCCCCACGCCGGCGGCATCGAGATATGGACACGCCTGGGCCTCGCGACCGGCCTTCGGCGCGATGTGCTGGAGTCGCACGCGCTCGTCCTGCCCGGCGTGCGCTTCGCCGTGGATGCCTACGTCAACTTCGCGCGCACGGCGCCCTGGCAGGAGGCCGTGATCTCCTCGCTGACCGAGATGTTCGCGCCGCGCATCCACAAGGACCGGCTCGCGGGCTGGCCCACGCACTATCCGTGGATCGACACCTCGGGCCTGGACTATTTCCGCAGCCGCATCCCGCTGGCCGACCGCGATGTCGAGCATGGCCTGGAGGTGGCGATGCAGTGGTGCACCACGCGCGAACGACAGGTCCGAGCCCTGCAGATCCTGGGCTTCAAGCTCGACATCCTCTGGGCCATGCTCGACGCGATCGAGAAGGCCTATCCCGACGACCTTGCGAAAGAGCAGCAGCCATGACCGCATGGACCGACAGCGTACAGCCGGCACTCGGCACGATGTACAGGATGCAATGGGAAGAGGCGCAGCAGTGCCATGTGCTGCTGTTTCCCGAGGGCATGATCAGGCTGAACGAGCCGGCGGCGGAGATCCTGAAGCGCTGCGACGGCAAGACCTCGGTCGCGGCGCTCGTGGCCGACCTGGAAAGCACCTTCGGTGAACCCGATCTGCGTGCCGACGTGCTCGAGTTCCTGGAGCAGGCCCGTGGACGCCACTGGATCCGGTGAGCGCGGCCGCGCGGGCGCTGTGAAACCGCCGCTGTGGCTGCTCGCGGAGCTGACCTATCGCTGCCCGCTGCACTGCGCCTTCTGTTCGAACCCCGTGGACTACACGCGCTACGGCAACGAACTCGACACGGGCGAATGGATTCGCGTGTTCCGCGAGGCGCGCGCCATGGGGGCCGTCCAGCTGGGGTTCTCGGGTGGCGAGCCGCTGGTGCGCGATGACCTCGAAGAGCTCGTCGCGGCGGCGCACCAGCTCGGCTTCTACACCAACCTGATCACCTCCGGCGTGGGCCTCGTGCCGCGGCGGGCCGAGGCGCTGAAGAAGGCCGGCCTCGATCACATCCAGCTGTCGTTCCAGGACTCCAGCCGCGAGCTGAACGACTTCCTGAGCTCCACGCGCACCTTCGACCTCAAGCAGCGCGTGGCCCGCACGATCAAGGACCTGGGCTATCCGATGGTGCTGAACTGCGTGATGCACCGCTACAACCTGCCGCATGTCGAGCGCATCATCGAGATGGCCGAATCCATGGAGGCGGATTTCCTGGAGCTGGCCAACGTGCAGTACTACGGCTGGGCATGGCGCAACCGGGAGATGCTGATGCCTTCCCGCTCGGCGCTGGCGAGCGCCGAAGCGGTGGTCGAGGCGCACCGGCCGCGCCTCGAGGGGCGCATGAAGATCCTCTGGGTGGTGCCCGACTATGCCGAGGGAAAGCCCAAGCCCTGCATGGCCGGCTGGGGCAGCGTGTTCCTGGTGGTGGCGCCCGACGGCATGGCCCTACCGTGCCACAGTGCGCGAATGCTGCCCGGGCTGGAATTCCCCAACGTTCGCGAGCACGCCGTTCGCAGCATCTGGCACGACAGTCCGGCCTTCGGCGCCTACCGCGGCACCGGCTGGATGAGCAGCACCTGCGCAAGCTGCGACGACCGGGAAAAGGACCATGGCGGCTGCCGCTGCCAGGCCTATCTCCTCACCGGCGACGCGGCCGCCACGGACCCGGTTTGCCCGAAGAGTCCGCGCCACGCGGAGGTCGAGGCCATGGTCACGGCCGCGGCTGGCATGGGCGACACCGGCGGCACGCCGATCCGTTTCGTGCCCGGCGCCAGGCGGTCGGGCGAACTGGTCTTTCGCACGGACGCCAATGCACGGGCGCAGGGCTGAGCGGACCCGCGTGTGACGGATGGTCCTCGTCCGATCGTCCACCGGCTGCCGCTGGACGGCGGGCATGTCATGCATGTCGAGGAGCATGGCGACCCGGCGGGCCTGCCGGCGCTGGTGCTGCACGGCGGGCCGGGCTCGGGCAGCTCGCCGGTGTTGCGCCGCGACTTCGATGCGAGGCGCTACCGCATCATCTGCCCCGACCAGCGAGGGGCCGGTCACAGCACGCCGGCAGGCGCGATCACGGCCAACACGCTCGCCGATCTGCTGGACGACCTGAGGCGCCTGCGCGATCACCTCCGGATCGAGCGCTGGCTCGTGGTGGGCGGCTCCTGGGGCGCCACGCTGGCTTTGACCCATGCGCTGGACCAGCCCGGCGCCGTGGCGGGCCTGCTGCTGAGGAACGTGTTCCTTGCGCGCGCCCGCGACATCGACGGCTTCTTCGCGAAGGCGGTACGCCACGGCGACCCCGAGTGGTGCACGTTGTGGAGCGAGGCGTGGCGGCGGCAATGTCCGATCACCGACGTGATCGCGGAGAACTTGGCGCATGGAACGCCGGAACGCCAGTGCCGGATCGCCGCGCTCTGGTTCGGGTGGGAGCAACGCATGGCCACGGGAAGGCCCGCATCGCAGCCCGACGACGCAACGCTGCAGCGGTTGGTGACGCGCTATCGCGTGCAGAGCCACTACCTGAGGCATGGATGCTGGCTGCGCGCGCCCACGCTGCTCGAGCGTTGCGCCGCATTGCCCGCGGTCCCCACGCTGATCGTGCATGGCACGAAGGACCGCCTGTGCCCGCCGCAGGGCGCCCGGACGCTGGCGCATGCATTGCAGGGGCGTGCCATCCTGCGGTGGGTGCCGGGCGCCGGCCACGACCCGACGCACCCGGCCATCGCGGCAGCCATGCGGCAGGCCTTGAACGACTACGCGCTCACGCAGGCCTTCAGCGGCGCCGGCGAGTCCGCGCCCGGCATGCGGATCAGTGCAGGCGCTGGCTGAGCGGATCGCCGACCAGGACCACCCGGCCGTCCTTGCGGTGCGTCCACAGCCGTTCGTTGCCGTTGCCATCGTCTGCAACGAAGAGCACCGAATTGCCCAGCTGGCGGAAACCCTGCGGCATCGCATGGCGTGCGCCCGACGCGATGTCCGCCACGGCGCGGGTGCCCGCTGGCGTACCGTCGCTGGTCCACGGTTCGACGCCGCTGGCGCTGCCGCCGTTGGCGGAGAACCAGAGGCGGGAGCCGACGACCGAGAAGCGCGCGGGCGATCCGTTCTGCGCGCCCGGCGCGATGTCCTTGACCAGAACGGTCCCTGCGGCCGTCCCGTCGCTGCGCCAGAGCTCCGCGCCCGAGGTGCCGTCAGTGGCGGCGAAATAGAGCCGGCCGCCCATGGCCGTGATCGGGCTGGAAATGGCGCCGGACGGTCCCGGGCGGATGTCCTTCACCAGTGTGGTCCCGACCTCGGTGCCGTCGCTCTTCCAGAGCTCGAGGCCGTGCGCGCCGTCGTCGGCAGCGAAGTACAGGGCGCGGCCGAGGGCCGTCAGGTGCATCGGTCGGGAGGGTTCGGGACCGGGCCGCAGGTCTTTCACCATGCGTGTGCCGCTTGCCGTGCCGTCGCTCTTCCACAGGTCGATGCCATGCACGCCGTCGTGGGCGGTGAAATAGAGTTCGTCGCCCGCCGCCGTCAGGTTCTGGATGCCTGCGTCCTCGGGGCCGGGCCGGATGTCCTTAACCAGGCGCGTGCTCTCGGGCGTGCCTTCGCTGACCCAGAGTTCGTGGCCGTGCTCGCGCGTGGTCGCGGTGAAGAACAGGCGCTGCCCGGCCACCGTGAGCTGGCGTGCCACCGCGCGCGGGCCAGCGTCGATCGAGGACACGCGCGCGGTGGTGGACGCGGTGCCCGCCGTCTTCCACAGCTGGAATCCTGAACGCCCGTCATTGGCCACGAAGTACAGCGCGTCGCGAAACACCGTCAGCTCGCTCGGCAGCGCGCCTTCTTCGCCCGGCTGAAGGTCGATCACCAGGGCGGTGCCCGCGGCGGTGCCGTCGGTGCGCCAGAGCTCGATCCCGTGCACGCCATCGGTGGCCGCGGTGTAGACGTGGCCCTTGAACGCCGTCTGGCCGGCGGGGAAGGCGCCCTGGAAGCCCGGGCGGATGTCCTTGAGCATCGCGGTACCTGCGCGGCTGCCGTCCGTGACCCACAGCTCCTGCCCGCTTTCGACATGGAAGGCGCTGAAGATCATCTTTCCGCCCAGTGGCGTCAGCCCCGTGGGCGAAACGAAAGCCAGCGGCTGGCGCTGCTCGGGCAGCACCTCGCGGTCGGGTGCCTGTGCGGCCGCGGGCAACTGCGTCAGGAGCGCGAGCATGCCCAGGAAGATGCGGCCACGCCGCCGCAGGCCGGAAGAAGCGGACCTCGCCACCGCCTAACCCCCGAACCATCGCGCGGGTGCGATGACCAGCTGCGGGAATGCGACCATCACGAACAGGATCGCGAACTCGGCAATCATGAAGGGCACCACGCCGCGCGTGACGTCGTCCATCGAGATCTTCCCGACGCCGGCCACCACGTTCAGCACCGTGCCCACCGGCGGGGTGACCAGTCCGATCGAGTTGTTGATGATGAACAGCACCCCGAAGTACACCGGATCGATTCCCGCGGCCTTGACGATCGGCATCAGCACCGGCGTGAGGATCAGGATGGTCGGCGTCATGTCCATCGCCGTGCCCACGACCATGACGAGCACCATGATCGCCGCCATCAGCAGGACCTGATTGCCCATGAAGGGCTGCAGCAGGCCGACGACCTTCGACGGCAGGTCGGCCACGGTGATGAGCCATGCGCTCACCATGGCCGCGGCGATCAGGAACATCACGATGGCGCTGGTCTTGGCCGCGCTCACGAAGATGCCGTAGAGGTCCTTCCACGTGATTTCCCGGTACACCACCGTCGACACGAACAGTGCGTAGGCGGCAGCCACCACGGCCGCTTCGGTCGGCGTGAACACGCCCATGCGCAGGCCCACGAGGATGATCACGGGCAGCATGAGCGCCCACAGCGCCTTGCGGAAGGCCGAAACGATCTCGGCCGAGGACTTGCGCGGCGGCGGAACGATCTTCTCGCGCCGCACGAGCCATGCCCAGGTGATCCACAGGGCACCGCCGATGAGCAGGCCCGGCACGATCGCCGCGAGGAACAGCTTGGAGATCGACACGTTGGCGGCCACGCCGAAGATCACGAGGCCGATGCTCGGGGGGATCACCGGGCCGATCACGCCGGTGGCCGCGATGAGGCCGCCCGCGCGTGCCTTGTCGTGCCCCGCGCTCACCATCATCGGCAGCAGCAGCGCGGTCAGCGCGGCGGCGTCGGCCACCGCCGAGCCGGAGAGCGCCGACAGCAGGCAGCCGGCCATGATGGTCACGTAGCCAAGGCCACCCTTCACATGGCCGACCAGCGCGAGCGCGAAGTCGACGATGCGCTTGGACAGGCCGCCGACGTTCATGATCTCGCCGGCGAGCATGAAGAAGGGAACGGCCAGCAATGGGAAGCTGTCGGCGCCGCCGATCACGTTCTGCGCAAGGATCTGTGCGTCGAACAGGTCGAGGTGCCACATCAGCGCCACGCCGCTCGCGAGCAGCGAGAACGCGATGGGAATGCCCATCGCCATGGCCAGCAGCAAGGTGCCCACGAAGACGAGGATGGTCATCGGCGCGCTCCCCGAGCGTCGTCGTTCGCGCCGAGGATCTGCTGGAGCTGCACGGCTTCCTCCGACTCCTGGACCATCACGAGGTCGCTCTCGGCGATGCGCCCGGTGAGCAGGCGCAGCAGGTCGAGCGCCAGGATCAGGCCGGCGAGGACGGAGAAGACCACGCCCGAGGCATAGACGATGGCCATCGATGCGCCGGTGACGGGTGCGGTCACGTCCCAGTTGATGCGCGCCTGCGCGACGCTGCCCTGGAACAGCAGCCAGACGATGTAGAGCATGACGACGTGCCCGACGGCCAGGCAGACCTTCTTGCCCAGGGGCGGCAGCTTTTGCACCACCATGTCCACGCCCAGGTGCCCGTGCTCCTTCAAGGCGACCACGGCGCCCAGGAAGGTCATCCAGATGAAGAGCCAGCGAGACACTTCTTCGGATACCGTGATGCCCGAGTTGAAGCCGTAGCGCAGCACGACGTTGCCGAAGACGAGCACGACCATCACCGCGAGCGCGGCTGCGATCAGCGCCTCGATGCCGCGGCAGCACCGGTCGATCCAGCGGCTCATGCGGCGGCCTGCGCTTCGGTCTGCCTGTGCAGCTCCACCAGCGCGCGCAGGGCGGCCAGGTACGACTGGGGGCCCAGTCCCTGGATCGTGCCCTTGACCGCCGGCGAGATGATCGAGTGGGCGCGCCAGGTTTCGCGCGCGGCGATGTTGGACATGTGTACCTCGATGGTCGGGAACGGCATGGCCTTGATCGCGTCGTGCAGCGGCACGCCGTGCTGCGTGAGCCCGGCGGGGTTGACCAGCGCGCCCTGCGCGTCGTCGATATGCGCATGAAGGAAGTCGATCAGGTCGCCTTCATGGTTCGACTGGAGGGTCTCCAGCGTCACGCCGAGTTCGCCGGCCAGCGCCTGCAGCCGGGCATTGATCTCGGCGAGCGTGGTCTTGCCGTAGATGTGGGGTTCGCGGCGTCCGAACAGGTTCAGGTTGGGGCCGTGGAGGACGAGTATCTTCATGGAGGTGGCGCGTGGCGCGGTCATGGTTTGCGGATGCGGGCGAGCTCTTCGTTGTAGAGCTTGACGATGGCGGGGTCGTACTGGGCCGCGAACTTGTCGATCGCCGGCTTGGCGATCTCGCGCATGCGCACCTGCTCGGCCGCGCTCACCTCGTTGAACTGGGCGCCCTTGGCCTGCAGTTCGCCCACGGCCTTCTGGGCCGCCGCCCGGCTGACCTGGCGCTGGTAGCCGCGCGCCTCGTCGGCGGCCTCGTGCATCATCTTCTGCTCGGCGGGGGACAGCGAGTCCCAGAACTTCTTGCTGACCAGCACGATGTTGGCGGCATACACGTGATTCGTCGCGCTCACGAACTTCTGTACCTCGAAGAACTTGTTCGACAGGATCACCGAATACGGGTTCTCCTGGCCGTCGACCGCCCTGGCTTCGAGTGCGCCGTAGAGTTCTGCGAACGGCATCGGCACCGGGTTGGCCTTGAAGGCCTTGAAGGTCTCCAGGAACACGGGGTTGGGAATGACGCGGATCTTCAGGCCTTCGAGGTCCTCGGGCCTGCCGATGGGACGCTTGCTGTTGGTGACGTTGCGAAAGCCCAGGTCCCAGTAGCCGAGGGCCACGAGGCCTTTCTCGGGCAGCTTGGCGACGAGGGCCTGTCCCAGGGGGCCGTCGAGGAGGGCGTCGGCCTGGGCGAAGCTGCTGACGGAGAAGGGGAAGTCGACCAGGCCGAACTCCTTGACGATGCCTGCGAGCGACGTGGTGGCCGGCGCCGACATCTGCTGCACGCCGCCTTGCAGCGCGGACTGCTGCTGCATCTCGTTGCCGAGCTGGGAGGCCGGGAACTCCTGCACCTTCATCTTGCCGCCGCTCTTGGCCGCGAGCAGCTCCGCGAAGCGCTTCACGCCGAAGCTCACCGGATGGTCCGCATTGTTGAGATGGCCGAAGCGGATCACCCGTTCCTGTTGGGCCCAGGTCGGGGCGACAAGGCCGATGCACAGGCCGGCGGCGGCAAGCGTACGAAGAAGTTTCACGGAAGGTCTCCAGAGGAAGCGGAAAGGACTGACTGCGGCGATTCTGAGTTTTCCGGAAAATCTTTCCATTATGGAAATCCCTTCCCGTGATCTGATAGAGTGATGCCGTCGCGACAGGCGGCTGGGCGCGATTGAACCGGGAGACATCAAATGAGCGAGATGCTGGGACGCAGCTTCAAAGTGTTGGAATACCTGGCGGAATACCCGCAGGGTGTTGCACTGTCCACGGTGGCCAGTGAGTTGAAGATCCCCCTGAGCGCATCGCACCGACTGCTCACGGAGCTGATTCGCTGCGGTTACGTACGACAGAGCCCGGGCGACGGTCACTACGTGCTGACCATCAAGCTCGTCTCCGTCGGGCTGTCGTTCCTGAGCAATTCGGGCATCGTGGATGTGGCCCAGCCGCTGCTGGACCAGCTCGCGGCCGCCTCGGGCGAACTGGTGCGCCTGGCGGTGGTCGACGACGAAGACCTGACGTTCGTGGCCAAGGCGCAAGGGGCCACGCACGGGCTGCGCTACGACCCGGACATGGGGCTGTCGGTGATGCTGTCGTGCAGCGCCGCTGGGCATGCCTGGCTCTCGACGATGAGCGAAGACGATGCGATGGCCCTGGTGGCCAAGAAGGGGCTGGGCAAGCCGGAGGACTTCGGCCCGAAGGCGCCCACCACGCTCAAGGCGGTGATGGCCTATGTGAAGGCCGCCCGCCAGCGCGGCTTCAGCATGATCAACGAGGTCTTCGCGCCGGGAATGACCGCCATGGCCGCCCCGGTCTTCTCCGTCAACGGCGCGGTGATCGGCGTGGTCACCATCGCGGGGCCGGCCGTCAGGCTGACGCCGCAGCGGATGGAGGCGCTGGGGCCGGCGCTGCTCGGCACGGCCGAGGAAGTCGCACGCGCCAGCGGCGCCTCGGCGCTGTTCAAGAAGAGAGCCTGACAACCCCAACGAGGAGACAACCGCCATGAAGAAGAATCCGATTCGCAAGCTGCTCTGGGCCGCGGTGGCCGCCACGGCTGTGCTTGCCGCGCCAGGTGCGGTCGCACAGGTCAAGGAGCGCACGCTCAAGTTCGCGTTCCAGAACCAGACCGGCCATCCGCAGGCACAGGGCGCGCAGAAGTTCGCCGATCTGGTGGCCGCCAAGTCCGGCGGCAAGATCACCGTCAAGCTGTTCGCGGGCGGCGTGCTCGGCGGCGACCTGCAGACCGTGTCGGCGCTGCAGGGCGGCACGGTGGAGCTCACGGTGCTGAACGCGGGCATCCTCTCGGCGCAAGTGAAGGAGTTCGCGGCCTACGATTTCCCGTTCCTGTTCAACAGCGGCAAGGAGGCCGATGCGGTCACCGACGGCCCCTTCGGCCAGAAGCTCATGGCCAAGCTGGAGGACAAGGGCCTGCACGGGCTGGGCTATTGGGACCTCGGGTTTCGAAATCTCACCAACAGCAAGCGGCCGATCACGAAGGCAGACGACATCGCAGGCCTGAAGATCCGCGTGATCCAGTCGCCGATCTACATCGACATGTTCGCCGCGCTGGGCGCCAACGCCACGCCGCTGCCGTTCCCGGAGCTGTATTCCGCCCTCGAGCAGAAGGCGGTCGACGGCCAGGAGAACCCGAACACCACCATCCTGTCGTCCAAGTTCGCCGAGGTGCAAAAGCACATCACCCAGACCCGGCACATCTACAACCCGCAGGCGCTGCTGGTCAGCAAGAAAACATGGGACGGCATGAGCGCCGAGGAGAAGAAGATTCTTGCCGAAGCCTCGGCCGAGGCGACGGCGTTCCAGCGCCAGGCCTCGCGCGGCGCGGCCGACAGCGCGCTCGATGCCCTGAAGGCGGCGGGCATGACCGTCTCGGAATTGCCGCCGGAGGAGATGGCCAAGCTGCGCGCCAAGGTCAAGCCGGTGATCGACAAGTACTCGGCGTCCGTGGGCGAGGCCACCGTCAAGGAGTTGATGACGGAAATCGAGAAAGTGCGGAAGTAGGCCGCTTCGCCACGCAGGGCACTGGAGCAGCCGAGTCGGGCACGCGGGTGTTTCAAAAACCGGCGGGGCTCGTCGGTAGGGCAGTGCTTGAAAGTAGAGGGGCAAGGTTCGAACCGAGGTGCGCGCGTCACGGGGGTGATTGCATCGGACTCGATGACTGTGCGCTGAGGACTCGAGCGGCCATGCCGGCGGCACGGAAGGACAGCAAGAGCGCAGGCCGGCAATCAGCCAGGGCCGTCGCTCGCCGCCGCGAGCAGCGGCACCAGGACGTCGCTGATCGGCGTCGGAATGCCGTGAGCCCGGCCGCGACGTGAGATCACACCGTTGCGAATGTCCCATTCGAGCGGCCTGCCGGCTTCGCGATCGGTGAGGATGGATGTGCCCATGTCGGCGGGAGACGCCTGGAACTTGTCGAGGATCGCCTGCGGCACCTCGTCGCCGAGTTCGGCGCCCTCGGCGCGGGCCACCGCCAGACATTCCTGCAGATAGCCCAGGGTGAGACTGGAGATGTCGGACCGGCCGAACATGCCCGAGCGACGATGCGTGAGCGCCATGAGTCCGGCCACCGCGTTCTGCAGCAGCTTGCGCCAAGCCAGGGATTTGAAATTTGGCGCCAACTCGACGAAGCAGCGAGTGCCTTGCATGGCCTCGGCGATCACGCGGGAAGCCGGCGTGTCCGGCAAGCTGAGGCGAGCGTCGCCACGCAAGCGCACCGAGCCATCGGATTGCGCCTGTGCGGGAAACCACACGACGGCAGGCACGATCCGCCCACGCGGGCAATGTGGCGCGACCCTCTCCAACTGCTCGACGCCGTTCTGCAGAACGCACACCACCGTCTCCGGACCGGTCAATGCGCCAAGCCATGCTGCGGCTGCCTCGATCTGTGTCGCCTTGACAGCCAGAAAGACGAGATCGACCGGGTGCTCGACTTCGGTGGGATCCGTCCGGACCGGACCGGGAATGGTGATGAGGCGATCGCCATCGCGCAGCACCAGTTGATCGCGGGACGTGCGACCGCACAGCAACGGCGTGCGCCCGACCCCGTGCAGCACCGCCGCGATCGTGGTGCCGATGGCACCCGGCCCCACGACGGCCACGGATGGACTGCGTTCTGGATTCATGCAACGGGACTCCTGCGGCTTTGTTGCAGAGCACGCCTGCTTGCGCGGCGGTTGTCTGCTTCGGATGAGGGATGTAATATATTCCAAATGAATGAAGAAGTTGGTAATGGAGTTTCTTCGGACGAAGCGCGGCTCGGGCAATGGATAGGGAGCATCCAGGCCCGCTGCGGCGATCTGGCCGCCAGCGAAGCGAAGGTCGTGGCTCTGCTGCTCGCCGATCCCTTGTTCGTCGGCGCGAGCACGACCGCGCAGGTTGCGGCTCGTGCCGGCGTTTCGCCACCGAGCGTTGTCCGCGCCGCACGTGCCATCGGGTTCACCGGGTTCACCGAACTCAAGATCGAGATCGCTCGTGCCCGGGGCACGACCCGGTTCTTCGCGCCGCCTGAGGTGCTCGCCGCGGATGCGACGTCGGCCACGGTGCTCGAAACATCCATCCGCGCAGGCACCGACGCACTGACCGCGCTCGGCGGGGCCGTCGAACTGCCTGCGTTCGAAGAAGCGGTCCGCTCGATCCAGTCTGCGCGACAGGTCATCGCATTCGGTGCCGGACCGTCGGCGACGGTCGCTGCCGACGCGGTCTTCCGGCTGCGCGCAGTCGGCGTGACGACCATCGGCATCCCGGACTACCTGTCGGCCATGATCGCGACGCGCCTCCTCGGCCCCGGCGACGTCGTCATCGCCGTCAGTTCGACCGGACGCACTTCGACCACCCTCGCCATCGCCGATGCGGCGTCGTCCGCCGGGGCTTCGCTCATTGCCATCACCAACCAGTACGGCACGCCATTGGCGACCCTCGCGGATATCGCGCTGGTCGTCGGCGGTGCGCCGCTGCCGGCGCAGATGGCCGCAGCGGGGAGTCGGCTGGCCCAACTCGTCGTGATCGACGCGCTGGTCGCAATGCTCGCGCTGCGCGACCCCGAGCGCAGCCGCCTGGCAGAGCGGGCAGGCATCGACCTGCCCGACATCTGCTGATGCAGCCCGGCACCGTCGCGCTTGTGCTCGCCGCCGCGGCAGCCCATGCGCTGTGGAACATCGCCTCGAAATACAAGCGCGGCGACACCTTTCTGTTCGTCTGGGCCTATACCTGCGCCTCGGCGCTGCTGTGCGTGCCGATCGGCTTGGCCCTCATGGCCAAGGGGCAGCAGGTGCTCAACTGGCGGCTCGCGGTGGGTTCCGCCGTCTCGGCCGCATTGCACATCGCCTACTCCCTGATCCTGCAGGCCGGCTACGACCGCGCAGAACTGGGCGTGGTCTATGCGGTCGCCCGCGGCACGGGACCCATGCTGACGATGCTGTTCGCGGTTCTCCTGCTGGGGGAACGACTCACCGCGGTCGCCATGCTCGGAGCGTTGCTCATCGTCGCGGGCATCCTCGTCGTCGCGGGCAATCTGTTCGGAGGCGGACCCCGCCGTCCGGTACCGGGGATCCTCTGGGGGGCCGCGACAGGTGCCACCATCGCCGCATACACCCTCTGGGACAGCTACTCGGTCACCTCGTGGCACCTGGCGCCCGTGAGCTATTACGCAGGCACGCTCCTGCTGCAAGGCCTGATCCTGACACCCATCGCGCTGCTGCGGCGGCATCGGATCCCCGATGTCCTGCGTGCCAACGCAGTGCCGATCCTCGTCGTTGCCGTGTTGTCCCCGCTGGCCTACATCCTCGTTCTCACCGCCATGCTGAGTGCACCGGTGGCGCTGATCGCGCCGCTGCGCGAGTCGTCCATCGTCATCGGCGCTTTTCTGGCGTGCTGGCTCTTTCGTGAGGGCCAGCTCGCACGCCGCATCGCCGGGGGAGTGATCGTGCTGGCCGGGATCGCGGCGATCAGTCTTTGATGTTTCGGCGGGCCGACGCTACCGATCCGATCTGCTGCGACGAGCCAAGGGACTTGTCCGATGGTTTGGTGTCCGGTTCGATGTTGTCGATCGATGTCGCGCAGCACTTGGCAGCGACGGTGTCTTGAACGCGACGGCCGACGCGCTGTCACCGTCGCCGGCCGGATTTGTCCCGTCCACTTCGCGTCCCCGCTGGCGATCTGGGATATGGCGGCTTTGAGCCGCTGGCTCGCCCGGCCCCTTTCATGATCAGCACCGCGAGCACCGCACCGGCTCCGGCAAAGAGCGCACACGCAAGCAGAAAGCGAAATGGCGCCTGGGCCAGCACGATATCTGGAGCACCCCAGGGGGCGGGAATGACGCCTCTGGAGAGGCCTCGCACGGCAATGAAGAGAGGTGCACCGCCGAAGAGGAACGCGAGAAAGATGCCGAAGATCTTCAACTGCCACGGCGACAGCACGGTGCGTTCGAAACCGCTGTCCTCGAACGATCGATCTCCGAGGACGGGGAGGTCGAACAGGACCATCGCGAGCGCGAAGAACGCGACGAGCACTGCCGGGATGAGAAGGATTGCTGCCAGCCCGGAACCGTCCGAACGTATCCGGATCGCGAAACAGGCCGAACCCAGGAAGATGACCAGCGCAACGGCCCTGCGAAACAAACTCATCGGCGACTCCAGTGTGTCAGCTCAGATCGAGATCCACGTCGTCGTCATTCCAGCGACGCTCGATGAGCCAGGCACCCAAGGCGGCGGTCGCCAGGCCCAGCAGAACGCTGCTCCAGCTCCACGGCCCCCCACGCAAGCGAGGCACGAGAAGCAGGAACAGGCTCCAAAGCAGCGGGGCGCGAACCAGCGCCCGCAGGAGCGGGCCAGGCACGAAGAACGTTACCAGGAAGACAAGTGCCAACCCCACGACCCAGGCCAGGATCTGTCCAAAGCCCAGTGCCGCGGTCCAGCCCAGCAAGCGGAAGAGGTCCACTGTGGGATCCGCTTGCGCGGACAAGCTCGTGAACGCCAGAAGGGCGCCCGCACAGTGGATGGGACGCAGAAGCGATGGGGGGTGCGGCACGGACATGGGCGCAGTATGCATATCCAAACCTTGCGCGGTATTGCGGTGGCGAGAAAGCGCAAAGCCCGCGACCGGCAGGCGCATCGGGCGATACCGTCGCACCACTCCGCCAGGGGCAGCCCTCGTTGCGGGGCGTGCTTGGAGGGATGACCTGCAGCACAATTTCCATGAACGCAGGCCGGGCATCCCCCGCGCGGCCTCGAGGCGTGACGTATGGCCTCGATTCGGGCCAGCATGCCGGACCGATATATTGTCGGCGTCGCGCGCAAGGGGCACGAGCTGGATCGCATCTCGCAGCACCTCCTTGTCGCGTCATTACATCCTGGAGAAATTTGCGTGCCGGAAAAATCCATGTCCAGCTTGGGACGCATGTTGGGAGTTCTCGATCTTTTCGACGACACGCACCTGACACGCACTGCGGACGACATTTCGGCGGCACTGGACGTGTCGCTGCCAACGGGCTATCGCTACGTGCGGATGCTGCTCGAAGCCGGTCTTCTGCAACGCGTCGAGGACTCGCACTACGCATTGGGACCTCGCATCATCCTGCTCGACCACTACATCCGCAAGGCGGACCCGGTGCTGCGCGAGGGCATTCCGGTGATGCGCGAACTGGTCGCCGCGACCGGGTTCGACTGCGTCCTCTCCGGCCTCTTCGGGATGCAGGCCCTGGACACGCATCGCGAGATGGGCGGGGCTCCGGCGACCCTCGCCTATGGGCGTGGACGCCCCCGCCCATTGTTCCAAGGCGCGGCACCGAAGGTGTTGCTGGCCAATTTCACGCCGGCGCAACTGCGCAAGGTCTTCGACGCCCGCCACGACGAAATCATTCGCAGCGGACTGCCCGCGGACTGGAGCGAATTCCGCCGTGGCTTTGCGGCGATTCGCAAGGCGGGCCACTACGTATCGATCGGTGAGCTCGAACCACAGCTTGCGGCGGTGGCCGCGCCGATCCTGAAGACCGACGGTGGTGCATGGGCCGCGATCTCGCTGGTTTTCGATACCTCGCGCCTGGCCATCGTCGATCTCGAAAAGATCGTTCATCTGATCACCGAGGGCGCCTCGCGCATCGGAGGGCGGCTGGCGTAGGTCAGCTACGGCGCAGCGTCAGCCGGCGCGTGTCGACCTGCGCCGTCTCTTCACAACCGGCACGATGAACTCTGGCTGAGACCTGCTCTCCGGCCTCAGGGCCGCAACGCCGAAGAAGTCGTGCCACAGGTGAAGAGCGCCTCGGGCAGCTCGACGGCGGCATGCAGACCGAGTCCGGCCGGTACGGCAAAGGTGAGCGCGGAATGTGCCACCACGCGTATGGCGTAACCGTCGCCGTCGACCAGGTCGTTGCTTGAGAGAGAGCGCGCATGGTCAGCAGACCTCGACGTGGGTGCCGTGGCGCTGGTCGGGCCCCGCGATCCGGGCAAGCGCAAGAGACACGGGCGTCATGCGTCCTCAGTCCAGCCTGACGCCCGCGGCACGGATCACCTTGCCCCACATGGCGCGGTCGGCCTGGATGAAGGCGGTGAATTCGGCGGGCGTGTTGCAGCGCAACTCGCCGCCGTAGTCGCGCCACTTCTTCGCCAGTTCGGGTGACTGGCACACCTTGGCCATCGCGGCGCTGAGCTTCTCCAGGATGGCCGGTGCGGTGCCGGCGGGCGCCAGCAGGCCCTGCCAGGCGATGGGCGTGTAGTCGGGCAGGCCCTGTTCCGCGAAGGTGGGCACGTTGGGGAAGCTCGGGTGCCGCTCGCGGCCGGTGATGGCCAGCAGCTTGAGCTTGCCCGCCTGCACGTTGGTGGCGGCGGCGGGCAGGCCGTCGAACATCAGCTGGATCTGTCCTGCCAGCAGGTCGGCATAGGGGCTGTTGCTGTTGTAGGGCACCAGGTTGGACTTCACGCCGGCCTCCCTGTTGAACCACGCCGCCGACAGGTGCGAATAGCTGCCGATGCCTTGCGTGGCCACGTTGACCGAGTCGGGCCTGGTCTTGAGCTGCGCGATCAGCTCGCGCGCGTCCTTCACCGGTACCGAGGGCGTGGCGATCAGCCCGGTGTTGAGCACGCCCAGCAGGCTGATGGGCGCGAAGTCGCGCTCGGCATTGAAGGGCAGCTTGCCATAGAGGTGCGGCACCACCGACAGCGAACTCGTGGTGCCGATGTAGAGCGAGTAGCCGTCGTTGGTCGCCTTGGCCGCCACCTCGGTGCCAATGATGTTCGACGCGCCCGGACGGTTCTCCACATAGAAGGACTGACCCAGGATCTTCGTCAGCTCCGCCGCCAGTTCGCGGGCGTTGGCGTCGGGCCCGCTGCCTGCGGGGAAGGGGGCAATGATGCGCACGGGCTTGGAGGGGTAGTCGGGCTGGGCGCTGGCGGCGGTGCCTGACAGCGCCAGCACTGCCGCCAGCGGGAAGGCCGCGGCCGCCGCGACGAGCTTTTGGATGGGGGTCATGAATGTCTCCGTTTTGCGAATGCGTGCAGGCTGCACGCGGACGAATCATATAAAAACGAAGCAAATTATCAAAATAAGATAATTCAGATATAATTTGTCTGTTGAAGCCATAAAAGAGACGCTTCGTTATCGAAAGAAGACAATTCATGCCATCCAAATCTCCTCTCCAGCTGCAGTTCAGTCACATCGGCCTGTACGTCACCGACCTGGACCGCATGGCCGGCTTCTACAAGCGCGCCCTGCGGTTCACCCAGACCGACGCAGGCGACCTGGGCCCGGTGCGGCTGGTCTTCCTCAGCCGTGACCCGAACGAGCATCACCAGCTGGTCCTGGCGACCGGCCGACCGGCGGACATGGCCTTCAACGTGGTCAACCAGCTGTCCTTTCGCGTGCCCGACCTGGCAACGCTGCGCGCCTTCCATGGCCGGCTGCTGGACGAGGGCGCCACGGACATGCACCCCGTGACGCATGGCAACGCGGTCTCCGTCTACTGCCGCGACCCCGAGGGCAACCGCCTCGAGCTGTTCATGGACACGCCCTGGTATTGCGACCAGCCGCTGCGCGAGCCCATCGACCTGTCTCAGTCCGACGAGGCCATCCTGGCCCGGGCCGAGGCCATCGCGAAGCGCTTCCCCAAGTTCATGACCCGCGTCCAGTGGCAGGCCGAGGTCGCGCGCCGCATGCAGGAAGACCAGAATGTCTGAGCGCCCGCCCGTGTACGACGTGGCCATCGTGGGCCTGGGCCCGACCGGTGCCACGCTGGCCAACCTGCTGGGTGCGGCCGGCCGCTCGGTGCTGGTGATCGAGAAGGAGGCCGGCATCTTTCCGCTGCCACGGGCCATTCACTACGACGGCGAGGTGCTTCGCATCTTCCAAGCGGCGGGACTGCGCGAGCAGGTGCTGGCCATCTCGCGGCCGGGCACGCAGGGCATGCATTTCGTCAACGGCGCGGGGCAGACCCTGCTGATCCGCGGCGGGACCGCGGCGCTGGGGCCGCACGGCTGCGCCAACAACTACTACTTCCACCAGCCCGAGCTCGAAGCGGTGCTGCGCGAAGGGCTGGCGCGCTTCCCGCAGGTGGATGTCCGGCTGCGGACCACGCTGAGCGCCATCGAAGCGGACGGCGACGGCGCGACGCTGCACTGCCGTCAGGGCGACAGCCACGGCAATGACGGCCCGGCGTTCGAGGCCCGCGCGCGCTGGGTGGTGGGCTGCGACGGTGCCCGCTCGCCGGTGCGCCAGCACATCGGCAGCCCGATGGTGGACCTCGGCCTGCGCCAGCCCTGGCTGGTGTTCGACGTGGTGCTGAACGAGGCGCTCGACCTGCCGCCGCACACGGTGCAGCACTGCGATCCGCGTCGGCCCATGACCTACTGCAACGTGGTGGGCGACCGCCGCCGCTGGGAAATCATGGTGCTGCCCGACGACGACCGCGAGGCGCTGGTGCAGCCCGACAATCTCTGGAAACTGGTGGCCCCCTGGGTGAGCCCTGCACAGGCGCGGCTGGAGCGCGCGGCCATCTACACCTTCCATTCGGTGATCGCCGACGGCTGGCGCCAGGGCCGGCTGTTCCTGGCGGGCGATGCCTGCCACCAGACGCCGCCGTTCCTGGGCCAGGGCATGTGCGCGGGCATCCGCGATGCCTCCAACCTGGCCTGGAAGCTGGATGCCGTGATCGGCGGACGTGCCCCCGAATTGCTGCTGGACACCTACGAATCAGAGCGCAAGCCGCATGTGCGCGCACTGATCGAGCTGGCGGTGCGCCTGGGCGGCATCATCCAGACCACCGACCCGGCCGCCGCGGCCGAACGCGATGCGCGATTCGTCGACAGCGAGCCGGAGGTCTTCGAGCTGCCGCCGCAGCTGCTGGGCCAGGGCGCCTTCGACGCGCAGCAGCAGGACCTGGCTGGCCGCCCCTTCCCCCAGCCGCGCCTGGATGACGGCCGGTTGCTGGACGAACTGCTCGGCCGCCGCAGCGCCGTCATCGGCCGGCGCGCGCTGCTGGAGCGGGTGGCACCGGCCACCGCCGAGCGCTGGGCCCGCAGCGAGGCCCTCGTCATCGACCAGCCCGACGCTCAGCTCGACGCGTGGCTGCGCAGGCACGAAGCAGGGGCCGTGATCCTGCGGCCTGATCGCTACATCGTTGGCGTGGCGCGCACGCAGGCCGAGCTCGACCGCATCTCCCAGCACCTGCCGGTGGCGCCATGACGATCCACGCGATCCGCCCGGTCCGTCTTCCTTGCGCTCGATCTCTCACGGCAGGCGAGCATCGACCCTGAAAAAAGTCCGCCTGACCACGTGGCCGCGACGCGGTGCCCGAGTCGGCCGGCCTGGAACCTCCCACCTTCTCTATCCAAAGGAACCACCATGAAACTCATCAGCTACCAGTACAACGGCCAGGACAGCTACGGTGCCGTCGTGGGCGACCGCGTGGTCGACCTGCGCGAAGTCTTCGGTGCACAAGCACCGGACCTCAAGGCCTTCATCGCTGCGGGCCTGGCCGCCAAGGCGGCGGGGCATGTCGATGCCGCGCGTGCCACCGTGCCGCTGTCGGAGGTTCGGCTGCTGCCGGTCATTCCCAACCCCGGCAAGATCTTCTGCATCGGCCTGAACTACGGCGAGCACATCCGCGAGACCGGCAAGGAGGCGACCGAGAAGCCCGTGATCTTCCTGCGCGTGGCCGATTCGCAGTTGGCCCACGGCGAGGACATCGTGCGCCCCGGCGTTTCGCAGCGGCTGGACTACGAGGGCGAGATCGCCATCGTCATCGGCAAGGGCGGCCGGCACATCGGCGAGGCGCAATCGTGGTCGCACATCGCCGGCTACAGCTGCTACAACGACGGCAGCGTGCGCGACTGGCAACTGCACACCTCGCAATGGGCACCCGGCAAGAACTTCTGGAAGACGGGCGCCTTCGGCCCCTGGATGGTGACGGCCGACGAGCTCGCGCCCGACCAGAAGATGACGCTGGTCACCCGCCTGAACGGCCAGGAGATGCAGCGCGCCACCACCGACATGATGGTGCACAGCATCCCGCGCCAGATCGCCTACATCTCGGCCTTCATCCCGCTGGAGCCCGGCGACGTGATCGTCACGGGCACGCCGGGCGGCGTGGGCAACAAGCGCACGCCCCAGGTGTTCATGAAGCCGGGCGATGTGTGCGAGATCGAGGTGGACGCCATCGGCGTGCTGCGCAACGGCATTCGCGACGAGTGATGGGCGCCGCGCCATGACGAGTGTCGACGACGATCTGCGCGCACTGGAGGCCCGCCGCCGCGACACCATGCTGGCCGGCGATGTGAAAGCCTTGGGCGCGCTGCTCGCGCCCGATCTCCGCTACGTGCACTCCACCGGCACGGTCGACTCGCGCGACAGCCTGCTGCACAAGCTCGCCACGGGCGTCATCGCCTATCAGCAACTCGAGCTTGCACCGCTGGCCGTGTCGTGTTGCGGCCATGCGGTCATCGTCGCGGGCGAGATGCGGGCCGAGGTGCTGCGCGGCGGCGAGCTGCGGCAGGTCGCCAGTAGCTACCTGGCCGTCTGGCGGCGGCAAGGGATGGACTGGGAGCTGGCTGCCTGCCAGGGCACCGCTTCGCCGGCCAGCTGAAGCGGCCCGGCCGTGGCGCCGCCTCGGCCTCACAACTATCGGGAGACAACCCATGATCGACTTGCTGCGCGCTACCGGGAGGGCCGTGCCCGGACTGCTGCTGGCCGCCCTGGCCCTCTGCGCCTCGGCGCAGGACTTCCCGAACCGCCCTGTGCACATGGTGGTGCCCTTTGCCGCCGGCGGTGGCCTCGACCTCAACGCCCGCAACCTCGGTGCGGCGCTGTCCGAACAGTTGGGCCAACCGGTGGTGCTGAGCAACCGCGATGGCGCGGCCGGCGCCATCGGTCTCAACGCCGTGGCGAGCGCCCAGTCCGACGGCTACACGCTGGCCTTCACGCCGGCAGTGCCGCTGTCGAGCGAGCCGCATCGGCTCAAGCTGGCGTATGGGCTCGACAGTTTCCGGCCCGTGTGCCAGGTGTTCGACAACATCTTCGCCGTTGCCGTGCCGGCGGATCGGCCTGGCGCAGCATGGCCGACCTGCTCGCGGCGGCGCGCAAGGACCCGGGCGGTGTCAGCTACGGCACCTCCGGCACAGGCTCCATCCCGCACCTGGGCACCGCGGACATCGAGGCGGTGACCCATGTCAGCCTGGCGCACGTGCCCTACAAGGGCGATGCACCCATGCTGCAGGATCTGTTGGCCGGTCGTCTCGGATTCGGTGCCGTGCTGATCAGCTCCATCACCGGCCAGCTCAGCAGCGGCGCCTTGCGCCTGCTTGCGGTCTATGCCGACCGGCGACACCCCGCCTTCGGCCATGTGCCGACGCTGAAGGAGTCGGGCGTGGACGTGGTGCAGGCCAGTTTCGGCGGCTTGCTGGCGCCCGCTCGTACGCCGGACGCCGTGGTCTCGCGGCTGGAAGCAGCCTGCCGGCAAGCGGTGGCTTCACCGCGCTACCAGGACTGGGCCCGCGGGGCCAACCAAGTGGTGGACTTCCGCCCCGGTGCAGCCTTCGAGCATCAACTGCGCGAAGACAGCCGCTCCAAGGCAGCCACGCTGCGCCGGCTCGGACTGGCGGCGCGCTGAGCGGACCGCGTCCGCGTCCTGTTCTGCGACAGACTCCATGATCGGCGAGATCGTCTGCTCGCTCGCCCAGGCCATCGGCCCGGGACGCGATGAGCCGTCGTCAAGTGCTCATGCTTCCGGGTTGTGGTGCGGCAGGAATCCCCGTCCGATTCGCCTGCCGATGGCTCCGTCACGACCACTGCGGCTGGCCCGGAGGATGACTTCGCACCTGTGCTGCGTTCAGCGCCGGATATCGCCCAGGCAGAGGTACTTGATCTCCACGTAGTCGTCCATGCCGTGGTGTGAGCCTTCGCGACCCAGGCCCGATTGCTTCACGCCGCCGAAGGGCACGTGCTCGGTGGCGATCACGCCGGCGTTGATGCCGACCATGCCGTATTCCAGCGCCTCCGCCACGCGGAAGATGCGGCCCACGTCGCGGGTGTAGAAGTAGCTCGCGAGGCCGAACTCCGTGTTGTTGGCCGCATCGATGCCGTCCTGCTCCGTCTTGAAGCGGAACACGGGCGCGAAGGGACCGAAGGTTTCCTCGCGTGCGCACAGCATGTCGGGCGTGGCCTCGGCGATGACGGTCGGCTCGAAGAACTGGCCCTGCAGCCTGTGGCCGCCCGCGAGCACCTTGCCGCCCTTGGCGACGGCGTCGTCGACGTGGCGCTGCACCTTGTCGAGGGCCGCATCCTCGATCAGCGGGCCTTGCACCACGCCGTCCTCGAAGCCGTTGCCGACCTTGAGCGCCTTGACCCTGGCGGCAAACTTCTCGACGAAGGCGTCGTAGATACCTTCCTGCACGTACAGCCGGTTCGCGCACACGCAGGTCTGGCCGGCATTGCGGTACTTGCTCGCGACGGCGCCCTCGACCGCCGAATCCACGTCGGCGTCGTCGAACACCAGGAAAGGCGCATTGCCGCCCAGTTCCAGCGACAGCTTCTTAACCGTCGGCGCGCACTGGCTCATGAGGATGCGGCCCACCTCGGTGGAGCCGGTGAAGCTCAGGTGGCGCACGACGTCGCTCTCGCACAGTTCCTTGCCGATCGCGATGCTGTTGGCGCTGTCGGCCGTGAGCACGTTGAGCACGCCCGCGGGAATGCCGGCGCGCACGGCCAGCTCGGCGGCGGCCAGCGCGGTCAGCGGCGTGAGCTCGGCCGGCTTGATGACCACCGTGCAGCCCGCAGCCAGCGCTGGCGCCACCTTGCGGGTGATCATCGCGAGCGGGAAATTCCACGGCGTGATCGCCGCGCACACGCCGATGGCCTGCTTGAGCACCAGCAGGCGCCGGTTGTTGTCGAACTGCGGCAATACCTCGCCGTTCACCCGCTTGGCCTCTTCGGCGAACCACTCGATGAAGCTCGCGCCGTAGGCGACCTCGCCCTTGGCTTCGGCGAAGGGCTTGCCCTGCTCGGCGGTCATCAGGCGGCCGAGGTCTTCGGTGTGGGCGATCAGCAGGTCGAACCACTTGCGCAGCACGATGCTGCGCTCCTTGCCGGTCTTGCCGCGCCAGGCGGCGAGCGCCTTGTCCGCCGCGGCGATGGCGCGCGCGGCATCCGCGCGCGCGAGGTTGGCGACGTCGGCCAGCTTGCGGCCGGTGGCCGGGTCGTTCACGTCGAAGCGGCTGGCGCCAGCGACCCATTCGCCCGCGATCAGCGCATCGGTCTTGAGCAGGGTGGGGTCGTTCAGCAGTGCAAGGGGAGAAGTCCTGTCGTCCATGGTCTCGTGTGTCGTGTTGTCTCGAGGAAAGAAAAAAGAGCGGCGGCTGCGCGCAGCCGGTGTCAGCGGTAAGGCACGCCCGGAAGCACGCAGAGCATTTCGTAGAGCAGGTTGGCGCCCAGCAGCGCGGTGTTGCCGCTCGGGTCGTAGGGCGGGCTGACCTCCACCAGGTCGGCGCCCACCACGTTCAGGCCGCGGCAGCCGCGCACGATCTCCAGCGCCTGCGGCACGGTGAGCCCGCCGATCTCGGGCGTGCCGGTGCCGCCGGCGAACGAGGGGTCGATCCCGTCGATGTCGAAGCTGATGTAGACCGGGTGCGTCGGCCCGATGCGCTCGCGCACCTGCGCCATCAGCGGTGCGAGCGACTGGTACCAGACCTCGTGCGCCTGCACGACGGTGAAGCCCTGTGCGCGCGGCCAGTCGAAATCGTCCGCCGCGTAGCCGGTGCCGCGCAGGCCGATCTGCCAGACCTTGTCGCAGGCCAGCAGGCCCTCTTCGACGGCGCGACGGAATGGCGTGCCGTGGGCAATGCGTTCGCCGAACATGTCGTCGTTGACGTCGGCGTGCGCGTCCACGTGCACCAGCGCGACCGGGCCGTGCTGGCGCGCCACCGCGCGCAGGATCGGCAGCGCGATCGTGTGGTCGCCGCCCAGCGTCAGCGGCGCGCAACCGGCGGCCAGCACCGTGTCGTAGAAGGCCGAGACGATGGCCAGCGACTTGTCGAGCGAGTAGGTGTTGATCGGCACGTCGCCCAGGTCGGCCACGTTCAGCCTGTCGAAGGGCGCCGCGCCGGTTGCCATGTTGTAGGGCCTCAGCAGTGCGGACTCCGCGCGGATCTGGCGCGGGCCGAAGCGCGCACCCGGCCGGTTGGAGGTGCCGATGTCCAGCGGCACGCCAATGAAGGCGGCGTCCAGCCCTTCGGGGGATGTGGCGCCGGGCAACCGCATCATCGTGCCCGGGCCGGCGAAGCGCGGCATCATGTTGCCGCCGAGCGGCTGGTTCGGTGTGGTGGTGGTCGGCATCGTGTGTCGTGGGTTCAGCGCCGCCGTCCGCGCAGCCATTCGAGCGCGAGCAGCAGCGCGGTGGTGAAGACGATCAGCAGCGTCGCCACTGCGGCGATGGTGGGCGAGATGTTCTCGCGGATGCCGGTGAACATCTGGCGCGGCAGCGTGACCTGGTCCGGCCCCGCGAGGAACAGCGTGACCACCACTTCGTCGAAGGAGGTGGCGAAGGCGAACAGCGCGCCCGAGATCACGCCCGGCGCAATCACCGGCAGCGTGACGCGCATGAAGGTCCTGAATGGTGTCTCGCCCAGGCTCAGCGACGCGCGCACCAGGTTCTGGTTGAAGCCGGCCAACGTGGCGAGCACGGTGGTCAGCACGAAGGGTGCGCCCAGCGCCGCATGCACCACGATCAGGCCGAGGTAGGTGTCGGCCAGTCCGAGGGGTGCGAAGTAGAGGTAGGTGGCGACTCCAACCACCACGATCGGCACCACCATCGGCGAGATCAGCACGCTCATGAGCAGGCCCTTGAACGCGAAGTTCGTGCGCGACAGCCCTACCGCGGCGAGCGTGCCCAGCACGGTGGCGAGCAACGTGGCGGCCGGAGCGACGATGAAGCTGTTGCGCGCTGCACGCGCCCACTCGGGCGATTCGAAGAGGTTGCGATACCACCGCAGCGACCAGCCCGGAATGGGGTAGGCCAGGAACGAACTGTCGGAGAACGACAGCGGGATCACCACCAGGATCGGCGCCAGCAGGAAGGCCAGCACCGCGACGCAGCCGGCGCGCACCAGCCACCAGCCGAGCTTGTCGGCGAAGGTCGCGTAGGCCGGGAATTGAGGGAGCTTCAGCATGACTGTGTGTCTTTCTGGCTGCTCAGCCCAGGCTCAGCTCGGCCTTGCCGATGCGGCGGTACACGGCGTACAGCACCAGCGTGGCGACCAGCAGCACCGCGCCCAGCGCGCAGGCCATGCCCCAGTTGATCTCGACGTTGGTGTAGCGCGCGATGTAGTAGCTCAGCATCTGGTCGTCCGCGCCGCCGAGCAGCGCCGGCGTCACGTAGTAGCCGATGGCGAGGATGAAGACCAGCAGCGCGCCGGCGCCGATGCCCGGATAGGTTTGCGGCACGTACACGCGGAAGAAGGCCGCCAGTGGCGAGCTGCCCAGCGAGACGGCCGCGCGCAGGTAGGTGGGCGGCACGCTCTTCATCACGCTGTACAGCGGCAGGATCATGAAGGGCAGCAGGATGTGCACCATCGCGATGATCACGCCGGTGCGGTTGAACAGCAGCGCCAGCGGCTGGTCGATCAGGCCGAGGCCCATGAGGCCGCGGTTGACCAGCCCCTCGGACTGCAGCAGCACGATCCACGCGGCCACGCGCACCAGGATGGATGTCCAGAACGGCACCAGCACCAGGATCATCAGCACGTTGGCCTTGCGCGCCGGCAGCGTCGACAGCCACCACGCCAGCGGATAGGCCAGCAGCAGGCAGAAGAAAGTGACCACCGCGCTGATCTGGAAGGTGCGCAGCAGGATGCCGGCAAAGGCGCGCTGGTCGGCGGGCATGCGCTCCACCTCGCCGGCCACGTCGCGCCGCAGGTCGACCGAGGCGAGCAGGTAGTCGGGCGTCCAGCGCGAGCCGTTCTTGGCGATCGCCTGCCAGTACGGCGCCTCGCCCCAGCGAGGATCGAGCTCCAGCATGCGCGCCTTGATCTCCTCCGGCGTGCCGGTGATCGGAAGCGCTCTGAAGGCGCCCATCACCAGTGAGCGGGCGCCCGCGATCTCGGTGTTGAGGCGGCGCGCCAGGGCGCCCGCGTCGGAGCTGTCGGGCAGCTGGCCCAGATCGGTCGCCATGGCCGCATAGGCCGCGGGTGCGGGCGCCTCCTTGCGGTTCCAGCCGTCGAGCGCGCGCACGGTGCGCGGCAGCGCGTTGGCCACTTCGGGGTTCTCCACCGCCCGCTGCAGCAGCGCCACGATGGGCACCAGCAGCGTCAGCAGCAGGAACACCAGCAGCGGCGCCGTGAGCGCGAAGGCGCGCCACTTGCGGCGGGCTTCGGCGCGCGCCAGTGCGCGCCGCAGTTCGCCGGGGGGCGCTTCCGCTGAAACCAGGGGGACAGACGTTGCCGCGTGCATGGCCTCTTTCGCGTTCGCTGGTTCGTCGGTCTGTTTACTGCGTGGCCCAGGCCGCGAAGCGCTTCTCGAGCGCCTCGCCCTGGTCGGCCCAGAAGCCGACGTTGAACTGCAGCGCGTCCTTGGCATTGGTCGAGGAGGTTGGCAGGTCGGCCAGGATCTTCGGGCTGAGCGAGGCCAGCGCCTTGGTGTTGGTGGGGCCGTAGGCGATGTTCTGGGCATACACCGCCTGGTTGGCGGGCTGCATCGCGAACTGGATGTACTTCAGCGAGGCTTCCTTGTTCGGCGCGCCCTTCGGGATCACGAGGTAGTCCAGGTCGTAGATGCCGCCGGGCCAGTAGATCTTGAGGTCGCGGCCTTCGCGGTTGGCCGCGTCGATGCGGCCGTTGTAGACGGTGGTCAGCACCACGTCGCCGGCCACCAGGAACTGCGGCGGCTGCGCGCCGGCCTCCCACCACTGGATGTTCGGCTTGAGCTCGGTGAGCTTCTTGAACGCGCGGTCGGCGCCTTCCTTGGTGCCGAGCACCTTGTAGACGTCGGCCGGCTTCACGCCATCGGCCATCAGCGCGAATTCGAGGTTGTAGCGCGCGCCCTTGCGCATGCCGCGCTTGCCGGGGATCTTCTTCACGTCCCAGAAATCGGCCCAGCTCGTGGGCGCGGTCTTGAGCTTTTCGCCGTTGTAGGCCATCACGGTCGACCATACGAACAGGCCCACGCCGCAGTCGGTGACGGCGGCCGGCAGGAAGTCGGCCTTGCTGCCGATCTTGGAATAGTCGAGCTTCTCGAAGAGGCCCTCGTCGCAGCCGCGCGCGGCGTCGGGCGACTCGACTTCGACCACGTCCCAGGTGACCTTCTTCGTCTCCACCATGGCCTTGATCTTGGCCTGCTCGCCGTTGTATTCGACCGGGATGATCTTGGTGCCCGTCTTCTCGAAGGGCTCGTAGTAGGCCTTCTTCTGGGCATTGGCGTTGGCGCCGCCGAAGTTGACCACGGTGAGCTGCTGCTGGGCGAAGGCCGGCAGGGCGAAGCTGGCGGCGACGGTACAGGTGAGGAGGGTCTTTTTCATGGTGGAGTCTTCCTGGGGTGATGGAGTAATGGAAGGAGAAAGGGAACGCGAACGAGGAAACGGCAATCGGCCGGGGTCAGGGGGCGTAGATGCGCGCATGCGCCGTCGGAAACTCGAGCACCACCGCCTCGCCGGCCTGCGGCGCGGCGGCGCCGTCGAGGCCGCTCAGCGGCAGCTTCACCGTGGCCTCGGCCTGGCCCGCGCCGACGCTGCACAGCAGCCGCAGGTGGTCGCCGAAGTAGATGACGCGCGCCACCTCGGCGTCGAGCATGTTGGCGCGCTGCACGTCCGCCCGGCGGTGCAGCACCACCCGCTCGGGGCGGATGCAGGCCTCGACGGCCGCGCCCGAAGCCGCGCCGCTCACGTTGAGTCCGCGCAGCACGCGGCCGTCGGGCAGCCTCATCTCGGCATGCCCGCCGCCATGGCCCTGTTGCGGGCCCAGCTGGCCCTTCAGCACGGTGTTGTCGCCGACGAAGCCGGCCACGAAGCGGTTGGAAGGCGCCTCGTAGAGCCGGTCGACCGTGTCCAGCTGCTGGATCACGCCTTCGTTGAACACCGCCACGCGGTCGCTCATGGTGAGCGCCTCGCCCTGGTCGTGCGTCACGTAGACGAAGGTCACGCCCAGCTGCCGGTGCAGGTCCTTGAGCTCGAGTTGCATGTGCTCGCGCAGCTGCTTGTCGAGCGCGCCGAGCGGCTCGTCCATCAGCACCAGCTGGGGCTCGAACACCAGCGCGCGCGCCAGCGCCACGCGCTGCTGCTGGCCGCCCGAGAGCTGGCCGGGCAGGCGGTCGGTCATGCCGCGCAGCTGCACCATGTCGAGCGCGCGCTGCACGCGGCGCTGCTGTTCGTCCTTGGACACCTTGCGCACGGTCAGCGGGTAAGCCACGTTCTGGCCCACGCTCAGGTGCGGGAACAGCGCGTAGTTCTGGAAGACCATGCCGAAGTTGCGCTTGTGCGGGGGCGTGCGCGTGATCGGCCGGCCGTCGAGCAGGATCTCGCCGGAGGTCGGCGACTCGAAGCCCGCCAGCATCATCAGCGTGGTGGTCTTGCCTGAGCCCGAAGGTCCGAGCAGGCTCAGGAACTCGCCGCGATGGATGTCCAGGTCGAGCTGGCGCACCACCAGGTGCTCGCCGTCGTAGGTCTTCTGAACGCGCTGGAAGCGCACCAAGGGTTCAGCAGTCATGGAGGATGTCGGCAAAGGATCGGTCGATCAGCGCAGTGCGGCGAAGCTGTCCGCGAGAAGCGTCAGGCCTTCGTCCACAAGCAAGTCGGATGCCGTGAGCGGCACCAGCACGCGAATTACATTGCCGTAGGTGCCGCATGACAGCAGGATTAACCCGCGCCGCGCCGCCTCCGCGACCACCTTGCGGGTCAGCGCCGCGTCAGGTCGGGCGGTGTCGCCCTCCTCGAACAGCTCGATGGCCACCATGGCGCCGAGCCCTCGCACGTCGCCGATGGCCGGCACCCCGGCCGCGATGCGGCGCAGGCCGGCCGTGAGCCGCTCGCCCAGCGCGCGGCTGCGCGCCAGCAGCTGCTCGTCGTCGAACACCTTCAGCACCGCGAGCGCCGCGGCGCAGCCGATGGGGCTGCCGGCATAGGTACCCCCCAGGCCGCCGGGCGCGGGGGCGTCCATCACTTCGGCGCGGCCCACCACGCCGGAGATCGGGAAGCCGCCCGCCATCGACTTGGCGGTGGTGATCAGGTCTGGCGCCACGGGCCACTGTTCGCTGGCGAACCAGGTGCCGGTGCGGCCCGCGCCGGTCTGCACCTCGTCGGCGATGATCAGGATGCCGTGGCGGTCCGCCAGCGCGCGCAGGCCTTCGACGAAGTCGTTGGGCGCCACGTAGAAGCCGCCTTCGCCCTGCACGGGCTCCAGGATGAAGGCCGCCACGCGCTCGGGCTCGATGTCGTTCTTGAACAGCAGCTCGACCGAATGCAGCGCGTCGTCGACGCTCACGCCGTGCAGCGCGTTCGGGTAGAGCGCATGGAACACCTCGCCCGGGAAGGGGCCGAAGCCGATCTTGTAGGGCGCCACCTTGCCGGTCAGGCCCAGCGTCATCATCGTGCGGCCGTGATAGCCGCCGGTGAAGGCAATGACGCCGGGGCGCCGGGTGTGGGCACGGGCGATCTTGACCGCGTTCTCCACCGCCTCGGCACCGGTGCTCAGGAAGATCGACTTCTTCGCGAACTGGCCCGGGGCCAGCGCGTTCAGCCGCTCGGCCAGTTCCACGTAGGGCTCGTAGGCCAGCACCTGGAAGCAGGTGTGCGAATAAAGATCTGCCTGCGCCTTGACGGCGGCCGTGATCTCGGGGTGGCAGTGGCCGGTGTTGAGCACCGCGATGCCGCCGGCGAAATCGATGTAGCGGCGGCCCTCGACGTCCCAGAGCTCGGCGTTGGCGGCCCGGCTGACGAAGATTTCATGGGCCTGGCCGACGCCGCGCGCGACGGCCGCGCTGCGGCGGGCCATGAGGGCGGCATTGCTGAGGTGGGGTTCGCGTTGCATGGGGACGACCTGTGCTTGAGTGCTGGGAGGAAAGGAATGCCGGCACTCTAGGTCGCCCGATCCGGACCGGCCATGTACACCGGAAGCGGTCGTCCGGAGGACTGTACTGGTCTTGTATCCTGTACATACTTTCCTCAATATGGTGCAGGCCGGACCGCCGGAGACACCCCGATGCTCATTCTTCGCCCCGAACAGCCAACGCCATTGGTGAGCCAGATCGTGGAAGGGCTGCGCGGACTGATCGGCGCCCAGAAGCTCAAGGCCGACACCAAGCTGCCGTCGATTCGCGCCTTCGCCGCCGCCCACGGCGTCAGCGTCTTCACGGTGGTCGAGGCCTACGACCGGCTGGTGGCCCAGGGCCTGCTGGTCTCGCGCGCCAATGCCGGCTTCTTCGTCAAGCGGCGCAGCGAGGAGAGTGCTGCCGGCGCCGCCAGCGTGCCCCGCGCGGATCCCCGCTTCGACGCGCGCTGGTATCTCCAGCAGATCTTCGAGAACCGCAACCTGCCGCTGAAGCCCGGATGCGGCTGGCTGCCGCACGACTGGCTGTTCGAGGACGGCATGCGCCGCAGCCTGCGCCATCTGGCTTCCGAAGGCAGCGACATCGGCGGCTATGGCCTGCCCTTCGGCCACATGGCGCTGCGCATGGCGACGGCGGAGGCGCTTTCGGAACAGCAGATCGTGGTCGAGGCCGCCCAGGTGCTGCTGACCCAGGGTTCGAGCCAGGCGCTGGACCTGGTCGCGCGCCGCCTGCTCAAGCCGGGCGACCGGGTGCTCGTGGACGATCCCGGCTATCCGAACCTGATGTTCATGCTGCGCTTCCTGGGCGTGGAGATCGTCGGCGTGCCGCGCACTCCGACGGGCTACGACATGCCCGCGCTCGAAGCGCTGCTGGCGGTGCACCACCCCAAGGCCTTCTTCACGCAGCCGCGGCTGCAGAGCCCGACCTGCTCCATGGCCTCGCTGCCGCAGCTGGTGCAACTGCTGCAGTTGGCGCAGGCGCACGACTTCACGCTGGTGGAGAACGACATTTACGCCGAGATGGACGCGTCGATGCGACCCTCGCTTGCGAGCCTGGGGCAGCTGCGCCGCGTGGTCTACGTGGGCAGCTACTCGAAGACCATCTCGCCGAACATCCGTGTCGGCTACGTGGTCGCCCAGCCCGAGCTGCTCGACGAGCTGGCGCAGCTCAAGATGATCTCGGGCCTCACATCGTCCGACATCACCGAGCGCCTGGCCTTCGGCACCGTGACCGACGGCCGCTGGCGCAAGCATCTGAAGGCCCTGCGCGAGCGCCTCGCGCAGGCGCATGGCAGTGTCGCGCGGCGGCTGAGCGGACTGGGTTTCGAGCTGTTCCATGAGCCTGCGGCCGGCATGTACCTGTGGGCCCGGCATCCGGACATCACCGACAGCGCCGAACTCTCTCGGCGCGCGGCGACCCAGGGCATCATGCTCGGCCCGGGCCAGCTGTTCCTGGTCAACCCGCATCCCACCGGCTGGCTGCGTTTCAACGTCGCCTTCAGCGAGGACGAGCGCCTCTGGCGCTTCCTGGAGCGCAGCATCGAGGAGCGTCCGGCCGACTGAGCCGGGGTGGGGCGGGACTGGGCCGGCTCGACGAGGAGTCCATGCTGACGACTCCGCCGAGGACGCCAGCGGCAGGCCCCACGGTACGTGGGAGCAAAGAGAGCGCAGGCTGGCAATCAGCCAGGGCCGTCGCTCGCCGCCGCGAGCAGCGGCACCAGGACGTCGCTGATCGGCGTCGGAATGCCGTGAGCCCGGCCGCGACGTGAGACCACACCATTGCGAATGTCCCATTCGAGCGGCCTGCCGGCTTCGCGATCGGTGAGGATGGATGTGATGTTCATGCGGGCGGCCTTGTATCTTTATGGCTCGGACCGGCTCGGGTAGCCCGAGCGGCCTCTGGGATGCTTGAAGCCCGCCTCTGAGCACTGGGCGCCCGAGCCGGACCGTCCTTCTCTACAGCCCGAACGGTTGTAGGAACTTGAAGTTCGCATAGACAAGGATGGGAGTGAGAGGACGTGTCCGACTCTGTTTTTATCGGCATCGACGTTTCCAGTCAGACGCTGGAGATCGCCAGCAGCGACCAGGCCAAGACCTGGCGGGTCGCCAACGACACCAGCGGCATCGAGCAACTGGTCAGCCAGGCATCGGCCTTGGCGCCCGCATTGACAGTGCTCGAGGCCACTGGCGGCTATGAATTCGAGGCGGCCTGCGCGCTTCAGGCCGCAGGCTTGGCGGTGGCCGTGGTCAATCCGCGCACAGCGCGTGACTTTGCTCGCGCCATGGGCGCATTGGCAAAGACCGACGCCCTGGATGCGCGCATGCTTGCGGCCTTCGCCCGCGTGCTGCACCAGCATCCCGAGCGCGAGCGTTTCGTCAAGCCGATGGCGGATGCCGAACTGCAGCAGCTCCAAGCCCTGGTGCTGCGGCGGCGCCAGTTGGTGCAGATGCTGACCTCAGAGCGACAACGCCTGCGCCTAGCGCATGCGGCCGCGCGCCCAAGCATCGAGCGCGTGATCGAGTTCCTCAAGAAGGAGCAGGGAGACAGCGAAGTCGAGGTGGCTGCACATGTCCAGCGCCATCACGCTCAACTGGCGCAGGCGCTGGCCAGCGTGCCGGGTATCGGCGCGGCCAGCGTGGCCGTGCTGCTGGCCGAGCTGCCCGAACTCGGCAAACTCGACCGGCGCCGCATCGCAGCACTCGTGGGCGTGGCACCCTTGAACCACGACTCCGGCCAGATGCGTGGTCAACGCTCCATCTGGGGTGGGCGAGCCGATGTGCGGCGAACCCTATACATGGCCACCCTCACAGCGGTGCGGTACAACCCGGCCCTCAAGGCCTGCTACGACCGCCTGCTGGCTGTTGGCAAGCGCAAGAAAGTCGCTCTGGTCGCTTGCATGCGCAAGCTGCTGACCATGCTCAATGCCATCGCAAAGCATGGCTCTACTTGGGACTCGACTATGCATATCGCTTGACTGCCAAGACGGTTGCTCAAAGGTTAGCGCGATTGTGAATCGTGGCTTCGGCAGCAGAGGAGAGCGCCACCGGGCTTGACCTTCGTCGCGCGGGGGAAGAGGCTTGCGTCCTTGCTTCAGAAAGCCTCGAGTGCCAGCGCCGTCACGCTCTCGGCACCGTCGACGATGCTGTCGCGCATGCCCGGCACCTTGTTGAGGATGTGCTCGGCGTAGAAGCGCGCGGTGGCGATCTTCGCCAGCATGAAGTCGGTGTCGAAGCTGCGCGAGGCGAGGTCCTGCGCAATGATCAGCGAGCGCGCGAGCTGCCAGCCGGCCACCAGGTTGCCCGCGAGCATCAGGTAGGGCACGCTGCCCGCGAACACTGCGTTGGGCGATGCCTTGGTCTGGCCCGCCACGAAATCGACCACCTCGACGAAGGCCTCGCGCGCGGCCTTCAGGCGCCTGTGCACGGCCGCCGCAGCGGGGTTGTCGAGCCTGGCCAGCTCGACCTCGGTCTTCTCGATCTGCGCGGCAATCGCCTTCGCCGTCTGGCCGCCGTCGCGCGCCGTCTTGCGGCCCACGAGGTCGTTGGCCTGGATGGCGGTGGTGCCTTCGTAGATGGTCAGGATCTTGGCATCGCGGTAGTACTGCGCCGCGCCGGTCTCCTCGATGAAACCCATGCCGCCATGCACCTGCACGCCCAGCGAGGCCACTTCCAGGCTCATCTCGGTGCTGTAGCCCTTCACCAGCGGCACCATGAATTCGTAGAAGGCCTGGTTCTGCTTGCGCGCGTCGGCGTCAGGGTGATGGTGCGCGGCGTCGTAGGCGGCAGCCGCCACGCTGGACATCGCGCGGCAGCCCTCGGTGTAGGCACGCATCGTCATCAGCATGCGCTTGACGTCGGGGTGATGAATGATCGGCGCGCTGGTGTTGATGGAGCCGTCCACAGGGCGGCTCTGCACGCGCTCCTTCGCGTAGGCCACCGCGTGCTGGTAGGCGCGCTCGGCGATCGCGATGCCCTGCATGCCCACCGCGTAGCGGGCCGAGTTCATCATGATGAACATGTACTCGAGGCCGCGGTTCTCCTGGCCGACGAGATATCCGATGGCACCGCCGTGGTCGCCATATTGCAGAACGGCCGTGGGCGACGCCTTGATGCCCATCTTGTGCTCGATGCTCACGCAGTGCACGTCGTTGCGCTCACCCAGCGAGCCGTCCTTGTTCACGAGGAACTTCGGCACGACGAACAGGCTGATGCCCTTCACGCCTTCGGGCGCACCGGCCACGCGGGCGAGCACGAGGTGCACGATGTTCTCCGCCATGTCGTGCTCGCCGTAGGTGATGAAGATCTTGGTGCCGAACACCTTGTAGGTGCCGTCGGGCTGCGGCTCGGCGCGGCTGCGCACCATGGCGAGGTCGCTGCCGGCCTGCGGCTCGGTGAGGTTCATCGTGCCGGTCCACTGGCCGCTCACGAGCTTCTCGAGGTAGGTTGCCTTGAGCTCGTCGGAGCCGGCGGTGAGCAGCGCCTCGATGGCGCCGTCGCTCAGCAGCGGGCACAGCGCGAAGCTCATGTTGGCCGAGTTGAGCATCTCGCCGCAGGCCGCGCCGATGGTCTTGGGCAGGCCCTGGCCGCCGAAGTCCGCCGGATGCTGCAACCCCTGCCACCCGCCCGCCACGTACTGCGCGAAGGCTTCCTTGAAGCCCGGCGTGGTGGTGACGGCGCCATCCTTGAACGACGAGGGATTGCGGTCGCCTGCCACGTTCAGCGGCGCGATCACGTCCTGGTTGAAGCGCGCGCACTCTTCGAGCACGGCCTGTGCGGTTTCGAGGCCGGCGTCCTCGAAGTCCGGCAGCATCGCGATCTCGCCGATGTTGGCCAGGTGTTCGATGTCGAACAGCATGTCTTTAAGGGGCGCGACGTAACTCATCTCGATTTTCTTTCGAAGCAGATCCAAGGTAAAAATGAAAACTCGGCTCCTCCCGAACAGGAGCGCCGGACATACGGCAGGACGATGCGGAGCGTCAAGCCGGCCGGGCTAGCCCTGCTTCTCCATCTTCTCGTGGGCATCCACGAGCTGAGCCAGCAGCTTCATGAAGACGGCGCGATCCTCGGGCGACAGCGGCTCGATCAGCAGTTCCTGGGAGCGGTGGATGCTTTCCTGCAGGTCGTTGATCAGGTTCAGCCCGTCCTGGGTGATCACCGACAGCCTCGATCGACGATCGTCCGGATTGACGCGAGTCTCGACCAGCCCCTTGTCGACCAGGCGCTTGACCACTTCGGCCGTCGTCGTTCGATCCAGTGAAAGCTCGCGACCGAGAGCCTTCTGATCGAGCCACGGATTCATCGAAAGCGCGGTCAACATGCCGATCTGCAGCGGCGTGATGCTCTCGGACTTGCAGAGATCGAAGAAGATCGCCTGTCCGATCTGAGTGAGCCGGCGGATCAGGAAGCCCGGACGCCGCCACATGACTTCGCGCAGCGGATTGAATGGCTCTGGACCCTTGGGCTTTGGCGCCTCCACGTCCGTGGTGCCACCTGTCTTCTTCCGGGCGGGAGAACGCTTCGTCATCATCTCGAGATCGCCAATAGTGTCAGCCGGCGAGTGTATCGGCTCCCCCATATGCAAAGGAACGAGAGCGCCCGCCACTACAGCAGGTCGACCTCGAGGTACTCGCCCAACAGGCGGTGAAAATCCAGCTCGTCGTCCCACGGGATCATGTGGCCGGCGCCGCTGGCCGTGCACTGCCTCAGGTGGGGTGCAAGGGTTTCGATCTCCGCCAGGTCTTCGGCGAGCACCACGCCGCCGCGCCCGGCCGTCATGAGCAGCCCGGGCGTCTGCAACCTCGCCAGATCGGCGTGGATGTCGTCGCCGTGAAAACCGGCATGCGCCCGGACCACCGCCTCCTCGCTGCACGTGTGGAGCCACTCGGCGCGCAGTTGCAGTTGTTCGTCCGTCCAGCTCGGCGCGTAGGGACGCAGCTCGTCGGCCGTGACGCCCTGGATGGCCATCCGGATGGAATCCACGTACCACGACAGCGGCACGGGATAGGGACGGCGGCCGGGGCCGGAGACGGGCGGATCGATCAGCAGCAACCTGTGGAGGCGGCGCACGTCGCGCGACGCGGCGCGGATCGCGACGCGCGCTCCCATGGAGTGCCCTAGCAGCGTGACGGACGACCACCCCAGCACCTCCAGCAGATCGAGCACGTCGCCCGCCATGGCATCGAGGCCGGCGTCCATGCCGGGCACGCTGGAGGACAGGCCACGCCCGCGGAAGTCCAGCACATGGACGTCGAAGTGGCGAGCCAGCCGCTCGGCGACGAAGCCCCACGTGATGGCCGGGCTCGTGATGCCGGGCAACACCAGCATGCGCGGGCCCTGGCCGCCATAGCGCAGCAGGTGCAGCCGCACCCCGTTGGCGCGCACGTGGTAGCCATGAAGAAATGAACTCATTGCGACTCCGAGGTGTTGCATTCACCGACCGATCCCACTCCCACTCCCGCTCCGGCTGGCGGCGCAAACGGTATCGACACGAAGCTTCGCCGCTGCGCTGGAAGCGGTGCGGCACACGGCACGAACGGTCTCATGACTGCGGCGGCCTTCCGAACCAGCCTCGAATGCGGTTCCACAGCACGCTCCACATCATCGCGGCCATGGAGACCGCGGGTTGCGGCTCGCCGACCGAGGCAGCCTGCCCGCTCAGCCTGCGGGAGATCTGCTTTCCGAAGTCCGCCACCATGCGGCGTACGAAATCCTTCACGAGCCCAGAGCGCGAGAACTGCGCGAGCGGCCCCTGCAGTGCGTAGATCATGTCCACGTGGACGCGGGTGCTGTCGGCGGTGAGCGCTTCGAGCCTGTAGGTGATGTCGCCTTGGGTGCGCGACTTGCTCAGGCTGTCCTGGCCCGCGCCTCGAAGGACGGCGCGCCTGGCGGCATCGTCGCGTTCCAGCCGCGCCGCGCCGGCGAAGGCCGCGGACATCGGCCCGAACTTGATGGCGATCGTGCCCTTGACCCTTTCGCCTTCGTGCGAGTCGATGGTCGCACCCGGCAGGCAGGACGCCACCGCGGGCAGGTCGCCCATGAATGCCCACACCCGGTCGACCGGATGAGGCACGTCGAAATGGACCTCGATGGCGTTGCCTTTCGCCTTGGCCTTGGCCATCGCCACGGGATCGACCTCCGCCATGTCCGCCGCGGCGGCCGGACCGGATGCCGCGGTCCTGCCGGGCGACGGCACCGGCGATTCGGCGGGCGCCGCTGCGGCGACGCGTTTCAGCGCGACCGTTCGCGGTGCGACCAGTCGCTTGCGCAGCTGCTCGAACTGCGCGTCGGGGGTGTCGCGCTGCTGCTGGAGCACGTCCAGGATGGCGTCGACGATGCCCTGGTAACCCGTGCAGCGGCACAGGTTGCCCGACAGCTCGAGGCGCACGCGCGCTTCGTCGGCGTCGGGCAGGCGAAGCACGATGTCACGTGCCGTGGTCAGCATTCCCGGCGTGCAGAAGCCGCATTGCAGCGCATGGTGGCGCGTGAATGCCTGCCGCAGCCGCTGCATCGCCGCATCGTCGTCGTAGCCCTCGATGGTGGTGACCTCCCGGCCTTCGCATGCCACGGCGAAGGTGATGCACGAGCGCGTGGGCTGGCCGTCGACGAGCACGGTGCAGGCGCCGCACACGCCGTGCTCGCAGCCGAGGTGGGTTCCGGTGAGGCGCAGTTCGTCGCGCAGGAAATCGCCCAGATGCACCCTGGGCTCGGCCGGCCGGCTGATGCTGCGACCGTTCACTTGAATGGAAATCGGGTCCAAGTCTTTTACTCCGCGTTTTTGGCACCGGCCAGGACGCCGGACTGCTCGAGTGCGCGCTCCAGGCAGGCGGTGAAGAGCTTCCGGTCGATGGCGTCGCGTTCGGGGAGCGCGGCGCGCACGGCCGCCCTCAGCGACTCGTGGCCGGCCGCGCCGGCACCGTTGCGCGCGATCTCGGCTGCGAGCGCAAGCAGCAGAAGGGGAGGGCCGTCGGCAGCCCCGAGGACGATCCGCGCACGCTCGCGCGAAGCGTCGAAATACACCGCGGCACTGGCCTCTGCGAACTCGCCCGGCTTGCGGCAGACCTTGTGATATCCCCAATGCATGGAGGATGTCTCCGAAGGCACGGCGACCGACACGATCAGTTCATCGGACTCGAGCACGGTCGTGTAGGCGCCGAGCATGAACGCATCGGCGTCGATCGTGCGTTCGCCGCGCGGCGACCTGACCACCAGGCGCGCGCCGAGTGCCGCCAGCACTACCACCCAGTCGGCTGCGGGGTCGGCATGCGCCAGGCTGCCGCCCACGGTACCTCGGGTGCGGATCGCGCGGTAGGCGATCCCGCCTGCGACCTGGCGCATGGGATGCGCGGCCAGCGGCGGGTGCACGCCGTCCTCGATCTCCGCATGGGTGACGGCGGCACCGATCTCGATCCAGTCGCCCTTGCGGCTGACAGTGCGCAGGCTGGGAATCTGCGCGACGTCGACCACGTGGGCAGGCCGCGCCAGCCTCAGGTTGAGCATCGGGCCGAGGGACTGGCTTCCGCTCATGGTCTTCGTGGCGCCTGCGCCTGCCGCTAGTGCAGCGACCGCCTCGCCGACATCGAGGACGCGCGCGTATGCGAACTTCGGCGCTTTCATCGGGCGTGCTCCTCTTCGCGATTCGCGCCCTCGAGGGCCGCGAGCAGGCGGCGCGGCGTCAGCGGCGTCATGAGCACCTCGGCAGCGCCGGTGCCGCGCAGGGCGTCGTTCACCGCGTTGAAGATCACCGCGGGCGGCGCGATCGCACCGCCTTCGCCGACGCCCTTGGCCCCGAATTCGGTGTGCGGCGAAGGTGTCTCGAAATGGTCGATGCGAATGCGCGGCACCTCGGTGGCGCCCGGCAGGATGTAGTCGGCCAGGGTGGAGGCCAGCGGCTGGCCTTGTTCGTCGTACGGACTCTCCTCGTACATCGCGGTGCCGATGCCCTGTGCGATGCCGCCGATGGTCTGACCCTCCACGATCATCGGATTGACCATGGTCCCGCAGTCCTCCACGACCACGTAGTCGAGGATCTCGACCTCACCGGTTTCGGTGTCGACGGCCACCACCACCGCGTGCGTCGCATAGGTGAAGGTGCCGGTGTCGACCTTGGGCTTGTACGCACGGGACACCTCCAGGCCGCCGAGATGAACGTCGGCAGGCAGGTCCTGCGGCGTGAGGTACCAGGCGCCCCCGACCTCCGACAGCGGGATCGACTTGCTGCCGGACACGGCGCGTCCTTCGATCAATGCGACAGTCTGCGCATCCACACCCATGAGATAGGCTGCGATCGACTGGATGCGCGGCAGCAATTCCTTGCATGCGACCGAGATGGCGCCTCCCGACATGACGGTGGCGCGCGAGGCGTAGGTGCCCGAGGAAAACGGCGTGAGCGCCGTGTCTCCGTGCACCACCCGGATCCGTGCCACCGGAATGCCGAGCACGTCGTTGGCGATCTGCGCGAAGCTGGTCTCCATGCCCTGGCCGTGCGAGTGCACGCCCACGCGCACTTCGAGTCCGCCGTCCGCTGTCATCCGGACGACCGCCTGGTCGAAGCCAGGCACCACTGGCAGGCCCCAGTTCGCGAACACGGTCGTGCCGTGGGCGGACTGCTCTGTATAGGTGGCCGTGCCGAAGCCGATCAGCCGCCCGTCGGGCTCGCCGCGCGCCTGGCGCTCGCGCACGGCCTTCAGTCCGATCATCTCCACGGCGCGGCGCAGGCTTGCCGGGAAGTCGCCGCTGTCGAAGTGCTTGTTCGCCACGTTCACATAGGGCATGGCCGAGGCTGGAACCAGGTTCTCCAGCCGTACCTCCCACGGCTCGCGCCCCACCTCGCGGGCCACGGCGTCCATGAGCAGCTCGATCGCGAAGCAGACGCCGGTGCGCGCGACGCCACGGTAGGCCATGAATCCCGGCTTGTTGGTCGCAACGCACAGGGTCTCGCACCGATAGCCGCGGAAGCTGTAGGGCCCGGGCAGATTGCCGATCGCCTGGCCAGGCTCCAGGCCGACGAAGAAGGGATAGTAGGAATAGGCGCCGCCGTCGATGGTGATGACGGCATCCAGCGCGAGCAGCTTGCCCGTGCGGTCCGCATAGGCCGTGAGCCGGTAGTGATGCTGGCGCGTGTTGGCGCCGACGATCAGGTGCTCGCGCCGATCCTCGAGGTAGCGAAACGGTGTGCGATACGTCTTGGCCAGCCAGGCGACGCAGAGGTCTTCGGGATAGAGCTGTCCCTTGTAGCCGAAGGCGCCGCCGACGTCCGGTGACACGACCCGCACGGCTTCCTCGTTCATCGCGAGGTGCTGGGCGATGCCCACGCGTAGCAGATGCGGGACCTGGGTGGCGCTGACGACCACGAGCTGCTCGGTCTGGAAGTCCCAATAGGCCAAGACAGATTTGCCCTCCAGCGGCACGATGCATTGGCGCGACAGCTCGACCGTGCGGCTGACCTTCACCTCGGCCTTCGCGGCGAGTTCTTCGAAGTCGCGATCGGCCCGCAGCGTGAGAAAGACGTTGTCCTTCCATTCGGGGTGCATGAACTCCCCCGTGGCCGCGAGCGCGGAATCCGCGCTGTGGTACACGGGCAGTTCGTCGTACGAGACCTGCACTTCTTCCAGCAAGTCTTCCGCCATGGCGCGCGTCGGGGCCACCGCCATCGCGATGGCCTCGCCGACGTGACGGACCTTGCCCGACGCCAACGGCGGCAGTGCCGAGTACTGGTAGGTGGGCACCGAAGACGGCGATCCGATGTCCGCCGCATCGGACATCATGTCGCGCAGGAACACCTTCCCCGCGAGCGCCTCGGGAATCTCGACGCCGGTGACGACCGCATGCGCGAGCGGGCTGCGCAGGAACGCGACCTCCTGCAGGCCCGGCAGCACGAAGTCGCCCACGAAGTTGCCTTTTCCCACGAGGTGGCGCGCGTCCTCCTTGCGAGGCACCCGGGCGCCGATGCCCTCGCGCTTCAACAGCCTCGCCGGAATGTCTGCTCGGTCCATGCGTTTCCTTTTCCTTGACTGGTTTCCTGGTGCCGGACTCCATCGAGTCCGCCCATGCCCGGCACTGCCCTGGTGATCGACGCGCAAGAACAAGTCCCTTCGCCGCACCCCGCACAAGGGCCTTGACCGCCAACGTGCGTTTCGACATCTGAGTCGCACGATATGACAGTTCACTGGCACAAGTATATGGCCGATGTTGGCGCAATGGAAGACAGCCGCTGTTGATGCAAACCCTAACAGATCGATATCTCGAAAGTGGTGCAGCTACGTTGGCATTTTCGCCCCTTTGTGGCGTTTACTTCCTGCATGCTGAATCCAATCTGGTGCAGCGTCGGACAGTAAAAACCCGTACTTGAAATCACAAGCTCGTACTACTAATATGACAGTTCACTGACTAATCTTGAGGGGTCCGGAAATCACCGGATGGAGCCATGAACTGGATCAAAGTCGCTTCGGCGCGAGAGCTGAAAAACGATGAAGCGAAAACCGTCAGCGTCGAAGGCCACGGCGTCGCGCTGTTTCGTATCGACGACGAGTTCTTCGCCACGGACAGCATGTGCACGCATGCCACCGCGCTGCTGTCGGAGGGCTATGTCGAAGACGGCTGTGTCGAATGCCCGCTGCACCAGGGCCGCTTCGACATCCGCACGGGCAGGGCAATGTGCGCGCCGGTCACCGTGGACCTGCGCACTCACGCCGTGAAGCAGGAAGGCGATGACATCTACGTGATGTCGCCGGCCGCGAAATGACTTCGCCCGGCATCGTCATCGTTGGTGCGGGCCAGGCTGCGGCGGTCGCCGCCCATGCGCTGCGCGAACACGGCTACCGCGGACGCATCACGATGCTTGGGCGGGAGCGTCACAGGCCGTATGAGCGCCCCCCGTTGTCCAAAGCCGTGCTGGTGGCGGCCGAGGAGCCGAGCCTCGACGTCCTCGCGCAGGACGCCTGGGCACTTGGCGACATCGATCTGCGAAGCAACGCCGATGCGGTAGCCCTGGATCTCTCGAAGCGGCAGGTTCGCCTTGCCGACGGCCAGGTGCTCACGTACGACATGTGTTTGATCGCCACGGGCGGCGAGGCCAGCACGCTGGCGTGCGCACCGGCGGGCCGGCCGCACGTGCACTACATGCGCACCCTCGACGACGCGCGGCGGTTGCGCGCGGCCCTTCAGGGCAAGCCACGGGTCGCGATCCTGGGTGGCGGCTTTCTTGGCCTCGAGATCGCCAGCTCCGCGTTGTCGGCCGGCGCGGCGGTGACCGTGATCGAGCGCGCGACGTCCCTGCTCGATCGGTTTCTTCCGCCGGAAGCGTCTGCGTGGCTCGAATCCGGTTTGCGGCAGGCAGGCGCGCGGCTCCTGCTCGGCACTGCCCTCGAAGGCGTCCACCCTCTGCCCGACGGCCGCATGCGCCTGTCGACCCATGCCGGCGATCTGGAGGCGGACGAGATTGTCGTGGCCATCGGCCTCTCGCCCAACGACGCACTGGCCCGCGATGCGGGCCTGGAGATCGCGGCGGGCGGCGGCGTGCTCGTAGACGCGCAGTGTCGCACCAGCGACGAGCACGTGTTCGCGTGCGGCGACTGCACCAGCCAGCAACGCCCGGGGCACGCGACGCCGAGGCGCCTGGAGTCCTGGCAGAACGCCAACGAGCAGGCACGCACCGCCGCGGCCGCCATGCTCGGTGCGGCCGGCCCAGCGCCGGCGGTGCCCTGGTTCTGGACCGACCAGGGCCAACACAACATCCAGATGCTGGGCCTGGCGGGCCCCGGTCTCGAATACGTGCGCCGGGGCGATCCGGCCACCGGCAAGGTGCTGTGGATCGGCCACTGCGGTGGCGTTCCGCTGCACGGCGTGGCCATCAACGCCGGCGCCGATCTGCGCGCCATCCGGCCCCTCTTCGAGCAGCGGCGCCCGGTGTTGCTCGACGAATTCCAGCGGGACGCCACCGATCTGCGCGCATGGGCCAAGCAGATGCGAGGCGGCACCCCTTCCCCCGTTCAACGACCTCTCACAGCCTAAGGAGCTTTCATGTATCAATCGCAGGCGGTCATCGGCATCACGAATGCCCGAAAGAACCCGCCCCTGGAGCAGTGCGTCTGGCCCGCGGACGCGCTCAACAACATTCCGGACTGGGTTTACACCAGCCAGGCCATCTACGACCAGGAGATCGAGCGCATCTTCCGCGGCGACACATGGAACTTCGTCGCGCTGGAAGCCGAGATCCCGAACCCCGGCGACTACAAGCGAGGCTACGTCGGCGCCACAGCCGTGGTGATCGTTCGCGCGGAAGACGACACGATCTCCGTCTTCGAGAACCGCTGTGCCCACCGCGGCGCCGAATTCTGCCGATCCAGCCACGGCAACGCGAAGGAGTTCGTCTGCCCCTACCACCAGTGGTCGTACGACCTCAAGGGCAACCTGCAGGGCGTTCCGTTCAAGCGTGGAATCAACAAGGTTGGCGGCATGCCGCCGGACTTCAAGAACGCGGAACACGGTACCCGGCAGCTTCGCGTGGCCACGCGCAACGGCGTGGTGTTCGCCACCTACTCCGACAAGACTCCGCCGCTGGAGGAGTACATGACCAAGGAGATCGTCGAGGAGTTCGACGTTCCGTTCTCGGGCAAGAAGCTCAGGATCCTGGGCTACTGCCGCAACGAGCTTCCGTGCAACTGGAAGATGTACCACGAGAACCTCAAGGACCCGTACCACGCGACGCTGCTGCACTCGTTCCTCGTGGTGTTCGGCCTTCTGGTGCCCGGCATCAAGTCGATCGTCTTCGCCGACAAGGAACATGGCCGCCACGGCTACATGGCGTCGTCCAAGCCCGACCAGGTCTATGCCACCGTCGCCGCCGACGACAAGGCGGAGATGCGGTCGTTCAGCGACAACCTCCGGCTGCGCGACGAGCGGTTCCTGGACTACGTGCGCGAGTTTGATTCGCCCTGGTCCGCCAACATGATGACCATGTGGCCGAACCTGATCGTGCAGCGCCAGATGAACACGATGGGTGTGCGCCAGATCATTCCGAACGGCCCGAACAGCATGGTGATGCAGTGGACCATGTTCGGCTATGAGGACGACACGCCCGAGATGACGCGGCACCGCCTTCGGCAGGGCAACCTGATGGGCCCCTCCGGCTTCCTGGGCCTCGAGGACAACGAGGCATTGAAGTTCGTGCAGGAGGGCATCCGCAATTCGTCCACCGACAACAACGTCGTCAAGCTCGATGCGGGCCACCAGGGAACGGCGCGCAACCTGATCTCGGAGTCGTGCATCCGGTCGCTCTACCAGTACTACCGGGAAGTCATGGGCATCCGTGTCGCGGAGATGGCAGCATGAAAGAGCGGCTCGCCTACGCCAGGTCCACGATCTCGCCGCGCCGCGCGGCCGAGCTGCGCGCCGAGGTCGACTCCTTCCATGTCGAGTACTGCGCCGCCCTCGATGCCAATGACATCGAGCGCTGGCCCGAGTTCTTCAGCAAGGACGCGACCTACCGGATCACCTCGCGCCAGAACGCGCTGCTGGACATGCCCGTGGGCCTCGTCTACTGCGAGGGCCTGGACATGATCACCGACCGCGCGCTCGCGGTGGCGCATTCGCAGATGTTCGCGCCACGGCACATGCTGCATGTGCTGGGAATCACGCGCGTGCTTCAAGACACGGGCGACACGATCAGCTCGCAGACGCCTTTCATCCTGATGCAGACCCTGGTCGAGGGGCCTTCCACCGTGCATCTCGCGGGCATCTACCACGACCGCTTCGTGCGCGACGGCGAACGGCTGCTCATCGCAAGCCGCGAGGTGGTGCACGACACGGAAATTCTCGACACGGCCCTGGCGTACCCGGCCTGAATCCATTGAGGACCCCAATGAATCCAACCCCCAAGATCGCGCTCGAAGAGCACTTCAGCGCCCCGGGCTTCGACGCCTATTCCGCGAAGTACACGCGAGCGCTGCCGGCCGACTTCGTGGCGCGGCTCGACGCCAGGCTCGGCGACTTCGACGACCAGCGCCTGGCCGAGATGGACGCCGGCAACATCGAGTACGCCGTGCTGTCGCAGACGATGCCCGGCGTACAGGCCGAGACGGACGGCGCCGCCGCCGTGCGGCGCGCGCGCGAGAACAACGAGTTCCTCGCCGAGCGCGTGGCACGCCATCCGCAGCGCTTCGGCGCCTTCGCGCACGTCGCGCTCCAGGACCCGGCGGCCGCAGCTCGAGAACTCGAGCGCACCGTCGTCGAGTGCGGCTTCAAGGGCGCGCTGATCAACGGCCACACCCTGGGCCGCTATTACGAAGGCAGCGAATTCGACGTGTTCTGGGAGCGCGCGGAGGCACTCGGCGTGCCCATCTATCTGCACCCCAACGCGTTCAGCCAGCCGCCGGCGCTGCTGGAGGGCATGCCGGTCCTTCAGGGGGCCACCTGGGGCTGGGGCGTGGAGACGGCGGGGCACGCATTGCGCCTGCTGTTCGGCGGGGTGTTCGACCGCTTCCCGCGGCTGACGCTGCTGCTGGGCCACATGGGCGAGGCACTGCCGTATCAACGCTGGCGCATCGACAGCCGCTTCGCCGCGTATCCCTCAGGCATCAAGCTGGCACGCAAGCCCAGCGAGTACATCGGCAGCAACATCCTGATCACGACGTCCGGCGTGTGCTCCGCGCCGGCGCTGCTGGGCGCCATCGGCGAGCTCGGCGCCCAGGCCGTGCTGTTCTCCGTGGACTACCCCTACGAATCCACCGCCGAGGCCTGCGCCTTCATCGAGCAGGCGCCGCTTGACGCACGCACCCGCGAGCTGGTGTGCCACGGCAATGCGCGCCGGCTCTTCAAGCTCGGCAGCCCGCAGGACCTTGCGCTCCTGCAGATCTGACACTTTCAAACAGAGGACGAAACATGCCAGTCAGCGATTATCAAATGGTCAAGGCCTGGGACGAGGTTCTGAAGCTCAGCAAGGTGGAGCGCGGACAGAAGGTCTCGATCCTGTGCGGTCCCCACACCCATCCGCAGACGCTGCAGACCGCCACGATCGCGGCGCAGGCCGCGGGCGCGGTCGTCACCCGGATCGAGCTACAGCCCATCAACGCGGAGAAGGCGCCCAGCCGCGACCTGATGAACTACCTGGGGGAAACGCCCCTCACCAACAACCCGGTCGCGCTCGCGGCCATGAAGAACAGCGACATCGTCCTGGACCTGATGCTGCTGCTGTTCTCGCCCGAGCAGATGGAGATCCTCGAGTCGGGGACGAAGATCCTCCTGGCCGTCGAACCGCCCGAGGTGCTGGTGCGGGCTGTGCCCACGGAGGCCGATCGCGAGCGGGTGCTCGCCGCATCGAAGCTGCTCAAGGCCGCCAGGAAGATGCACGTGACTTCGCCGGCCGGCACGGACGTGACCTTCAAGCTCGGCGATTACCCGACCATCTCCGAGTACGGCTTCTGCGAGGAGCCCGGGCGCTGGGACCACTGGCCCAGCGGCTTCCTCTTCACCTTCGCCAACGAGGGCGGCAGCGACGGCACCATCGTGATCGATCGCGGCGACATCCTGCTGCCGCAGAAGAACTACGTCTCCGACAAGATCACCATGCAGCTGCGCGAAGGCTTCGTGCGCAGCATCGAGGGTGACATCGACGCCGCCCTGCTGCGCGAGTTCATGGAGGCCTACAAGGACCCCGAGGCCTACGCCATCGCGCATATCGGCTGGGGGATGCAGCCGCGCTGCTACTGGCACACGCTGTCGCTGGTGGACCGCGAAGCCACTTCCGGACAGGACGCGCGTGCGTTCGAAGGCAACTTCCTGTTCTCGCTGGGCCCCAACAACGAGGCCGGAGGGCCTCGCACCACGCCGTGCCACCTGGACATTCCCTTGCGCAACTGCACGGTGAAGCTCGACGACGTCGTCGTGGTTCGCGACGGCAAGGTCATCGACGAGGCCTTCCGATGAGCGCCGATCCGGACATCTACCAGAAGCAGGGCTTCGGCAATGCCGTCGCGCCGAAGGCGCCGTACGGCCTGCTGATCATCGACTTCGTCAACGGATTCGCCGATCCGCTCACGTTCGGCGGCGGCAACATCGAGCCGGCCATTGAATGCACTCGCGGCCTGCTGGCCGCCGCGCGCGAGCGCGGATGGCCCATCGTCCACACGCGGGTCGTGTACCAGGACGATGGCGCCGACGCCAACATCTTCGCGCTCAAGGTGCCGCCCATCCTGGCCCTGCGCGAGGACGCGCCGCAAAGCCAGATCGTCGCGCAGCTGCAGCCGCGCAGCGGCGAGCTGGTGCTGCGCAAGATCCATCCGTCGGCTTTCTTCGGTACCTCGCTGGCTTCCTGGTTGTCGCAACGCGGCGTGCAGACGCTGCTGATCGCGGGATGCACCACCAGCGGGTGCGTCCGCGCCAGCGTGGTCGATGCCATGTGCCACGGCTTTCGACCCCTGGTCGTCACGGACTGCGTGGGCGACCGGTCGTTGCAGGCGCACGAGGCCAACCTCTTCGACATGGACCAGAAGTACGCGACCTTGATGCCCCGCGACGCCGCACTGCAGGCGACTGAAGCAGCGCAGCCGCACGGCGTGCCGGCCTGAAGCCAGCCCTGGCCCACGATTCCCGACCCACCTCTCGTCAAAACCCGGGCGAATGCCCCGCCAGCGACCCCCACTACCTGGAGAAGAAGATGACCCTCAAACTCGTTGCCGCGATCGCGGTCTCACTCGCGACGCTCGCGCTGCAAAGCCGCGCCGACGTCATCAAGGTGGGTGTGATCGCACCCATGTCCGGATCCTTCTCCGCGGTGGGGCAGACCTGGGAAGGGGCGACCAAGGCCTACCAGAAGCTCAACGGCACCACCGCGGGCGGGCACACGATCGAGGTCATCTACCGCGACCTGCCTGACATCAATCCCGCGCAGGCCAAGGCACTGGCCCAGGAGCTCATCATCAAGGAAGGCGCCCAGTACATCGCCGGCCTGTACTTCACGCCCGATACGCTGGCTGTCGCCGCGCTCGCGCAGGAGGCGAAGGTGCCGGTCGTGATCTTCAACGCGTCGACCTCGTCGCTTCTCGAGAAGTCCGACTACCTGCTGCGCACCTCCTACACGCTGCCGCAGATGGCCGTGCCGGTGGCCAAGTACGCGCTCGAGAAGAACGTGAAGAACGTCGTGTCGCTGGTCAGCGACTTCGGTCCCGGCCTCGACGCCGAGAAGGCCTTCAACACCGCGTTCGTCGCCGGAGGCGGCAAGCTGCTCGAGGCCATCCGCGCGCCGCTGAAGACGACGGACTTCGGCCCCCTGATGCAGCGCGTGAAGGCGCTCAAGCCCGATGCGCTGTACGTCTTCGGTCCTGGAGGGCCGGCCACCTACGCAATGATCAAGGCCTACAACGAAGCAGGGTTGAAGGCCGCGGGCGTGCGCTTCCTGGGCACGGGCGAGACGGATGAAGACCAGCTGCGCGCGATCGGACCCGAGCTGCTGGGAATCGAGACCGGCATGTTCTATTCGGCGACGCACAACTCGCCGCTGAACAATGCCGCGGTCAAGGCGCTGGCCGAGGTGGCACCCAAGGCCATCCCGACCGTCCAGCTCGCGAATGCGTACGACGGCCTGCATGTGATCTATCACATGGTCAAGGCAACGGACGGCAAGCGCGACGGGCCCAAGGCCCTTGCCGCCGCCAAGGGCTTCTCGTGGGAGAGCCCGCGCGGCCCGGTGAAGATCGACCCCGCCTCCCGCGAGTTCGTGCAGAACGTCTACATGCGGGTGGTCGAGAAGGATTCGTCGGGGCGCTTCGTCAACCGCGAGTTCCGGACCTTCGAGATGCAGCCCGACTACGGACGCATCCAGGGCGCGGCCAAGTAACGCAGAGACTGCAGCATGTCTTTCGCGCTTCTCAGCAGCATCCTGATCGACGGCGTGACGTACGCCATGATCCTGTTCATGATCACCGTGGGCCTGTCGATGACGATGGGCCTGATGCGTGTGGTGAACCTGGCCCATGGCGCCTTCGCGATGCTCGGCGGCTTTCTCGCGGCGAGCATTCCGCAGCGCCTGGGCGTGCCCATCGGGCTGGGCTTCGTGCTGGCGATCGCCGTCGTGGCCCTCCTGGCCGTGATCTTCGAGCGCACCCTGCTGCGCCGCTTCTACCGTCGCGACGATCTCGACCAGATGCTGGTGACGATCGGGCTGATGTTCGTCGCGACCGCGGCGGTCAACCTGATGTTCGGATCGTCGGTGACCTCCGTCGCGCTTCCCGAGGCATTCGGCGGCTCGGTGGACCTGGGCTTTCGCTCCATTCCCCGGCACCGGCTCATCGTCGTCGCCTGCGGGCTGCTGGTGGTCGTCGTCCTGTGGCTCGCCGTGGACCGGTCGTCCTTCGGCATTCGCGTGCGCGCAGCGGTCGACAACGCGCCCATCGCCCGGGCCATCGGCATCGACACGACGAAGATCTACGCAGCCACCTTCGCGATCGGTGCCGCGCTCGCGGCGCTGGGCGGCATCGCCGGTGCCGAGATGCTGCCGATGGAGCCGAACTACGCCTCCAAGTACCTCGTGATCCTCCTGGCCGTCGTGGCCGTGGGAGGAAACGGAAATCTGTTTGGCTCTTTCTTCGCAGCATTGCTGCTCGGCATCGTGGAGACCTCGATGAAATACATGGTTCCCCAGTTGGCATCGGCTGCCTTCTTCCTGACGATGATCGTCGTCCTGCTGTTCCGGCCCCAGGGGCTGTTCGGGAGGCAGGCATGAGCGCAGTGATTCCGCCCATGGCGATGGCTGCTGCGCCCCGCACCCGCCCGTGGAAGCACTTGCGCGCCGAGATCGTCCTGACGCTGGCCGGGCTGCTGGCCTTCGTGCTGTTCCCGCAGGACCTCGGGTTGCTGACCAACATGGCAACGATGTCCATCTTCGCGCTGTCGCTGAGCCTCGTGCTCGGGCAGGCGGGCATCGCGACCCTGGGCCAGGCCGCGCTGTACGGGACCGGTGCCTACGTCGCGGGCTGGACCGCGCTGTACCTGACGGCCGATCCGGTCGTCGGGGTGCTCCTCGGCGGCCTGGGCGGAGGGCTGATCGCGCTGCTCAGCGGTGCCGTGATGCTGCGCTCGACCAAGCTCACGCTGGTCATGCTCACCATTGCCGTGGCGCAGTTGCTGCTCGAGCTCGCCAACTGGGCACGATGGCTCACCGGCGGCGACGACGGACTCGCCGGCTTCGAAGTTGCCCCGCTGTTCGGCATCTGGGAGTTCAACTTCATGGGCCACACCGGCTATTTCTACGCGCTGGGCGCGCTGGTACTGGTGTACTTCCTCGTGCGCAACCTGGTCGAGTCGCCCTTCGGCCTGACGGCCAGGGCGATCCGACAGGACCTGGGCCGCGTCCAGGCGCTGGGCGGGCGCGTGTACCTGCACCTGCTGGCCGTCTACACCATCGGCGGCGTCGTGGCAGGCCTGGCTGGCGCATTGACCGCACAGACCAGCAAGGTGGCCAATCTCTTCATGCTGGACTTCACGACGTCCGCGGGTGTCGTGGTCATGATCGTCCTGGGCGGCACGCGTCGCCTGTCGGGTGCGGTGCTCGGCACCGTCGCCTACATGACCATCCACCACATCGCATCGACGTTGAATCCGTACCACTGGCTCTTCGTGATCGGTTCGATGCTGATCTTCGTGCTCATCGTCCTGCCCGAAGGTCTGGTCGGACTCCTGGACCGGGCCGCGGCGTACGCCAGGCGTCTGGGCGGCAAAGGAGGAACCCGATGACTCCCCGGCTGCAAACCCGCAACCTGTGCCACTCCTTCGGCGGCCTGGCCGTCACGCAGAACGTCACGCTGTCCCTCCCGCAGGGCGCTCGCACGGCGCTGATCGGGCCGAACGGTGCCGGCAAGACCACGCTGGTCAACCTGCTCAGCGGAGCGATCCGTCCGAAGTCCGGCGACATCCAGCTCGACGGCCGCTCGATCGTGCAGTTGCCGCAGTACGCACGCGTGCGCAGCGGCATCGTGCGCACGTTCCAGATCAGCCGCCTGTTCAAGGACTTGACCGTGGCGGACAACGTTAAGGTCGCGGTGCTTCAGCGGCTGCGCGCCTCCATGCAGTGGTGGCCTTCGCCGGCGCGTTCCGCGCGCGTGCACGACGAGGTCCACGAGACCCTCGGCATGCTGGGCCTGAACCCCTTTGCGGATCGGGTGGTGGGGCGTCTGGCGCTCGGCGAGCAGCGGCTTGCGGAGATCGCGCTCGCGCTCGCCATGAAACCCGAGGTGCTGCTGCTGGACGAGCCCGGCGCCGGCGTGCCGCAGGGGGAAGGCGGCCGCATCATGAGTGCCATCGAGAGTCTTCCGAAGGACCTGTCGGTGCTGCTCATCGAGCACGACATGGACCTGGTGTTCCGCTTCGCCTCGCACATCATCGTCCTGGTTGCCGGCGCGGTGATGGTGGAGGGGTCGCCGCAGGAAGTCGCGGCCAACGAACAAGTCAAGCAAATCTACTTCGGACGGGACGGCCACCATGCCCAGCACCCCCATTGAACTTCGGTTCGACGACGTCACGACCGGCTACGCCGGCGTGCCCGTGGTCGAGCATCTGAGCTTCAGCGTGCGCGAAGGCGAGCGCCTGGGGCTGATCGGGCGCAACGGCGCCGGCAAGACGACGACGCTGGCGACCGCGACGGGCCTGGCCGATCTGATGAAGGGGCGCGTCCATTTCGGCGGCAAGGACATCAGCGGCGTCAGCACCTTCGCACGCGCTCGCGCCGGCCTCGGCTACGTGCCGCAGAGCCGCGACATCTTCCCTTCGCTCACGGTGGAGGAGAACCTGCTGTCGGGCCTCCAGGGGCGCTCGGCGGCCGTGGCGCTTCCTGCGGTCTATGAACTGTTCCCGCGATTGAAGGAGCGGCGGCGCAATGGTGGCACCCAGCTGTCGGGCGGCGAGCAGCAGATGCTGTCCGTGGCGCGGGCGCTCGTCGGGCAGCCGCGCATCCTGCTGCTCGACGAGCCACTGGAGGGCCTGGCCCCGATGGTGCGCGAGGAGCTGATGGACGCCATCGTCCGCATGAGCGACAAGCTCGGCGTCGGATGCATCCTCGTGGAACAGCACGTGGACGTCGTTCTCGACTTCTCGACGAACGTCATCGTGCTGGAGCGCGGCGTCGCCGCTTATGCCGGTTCGGCAGCCGCGCTGCGCGAGGACGAGGAACTCCTGAACCGCACCATCGGGATCCAGAAATGCTGAAGCGGATGCCTGCTGCGCGATCGCTATCGTGGCTGCGCGAGCCGGCGCCGGCTCGCGCCCTCGTCGGCAGCGGCGGCTGAATGCGGCACGGGTCCGATCCGCCATGCAGAACCTTCGCGCTCTCCTGAGCCCGCTGCGGGCTTTCGATGCGGTGTACCGGGCCAAGGGAGTCTCGCGGGCAGCCCAGCTGCTTCACGTCACGCCCGGGGCCGTGAGTCAGCAGATCAAGCAGCTCGAGGCCGGGCTGGGCGTGCAGCTGTTCCAGCGGTCCGGCCGCGAGATCGGGTTCACGGCGGCGGGCGAAAGGCTTGCCCACCGCGTCTGCGATGCCTTCGACCGCCTGCAGGACGCACTCGGCGACCTGGCCGAGCATCGGAGTGAAAGAAGGCTGCGCCTCAAGGTGACACCGAGCCTGGCCATCCGCTGGCTTGTTCCGCGCCTGCATGGCTTCTACGCAAAGCACCCCGACATCGCACTGGAGATCGCAACGATCGCCATGGCCGACGACATGCGGCTCGAAGGCGCAGATTGCGCCATCCGCCATGGCATGGGCGAGTGGGCCGACGTCGAGCTGGACCATCTCTTCGATGACGAGTTCGTCCCGGTCTGCGCACCGGGCCAGGCGGGGCCGTTGCAGACACCTCGCGACCTGCTGCAGGCCAACCTGCTGCACTCCATGATGCGGCCGCAAGCGTGGCCGCTCTGGTTCGGCTCCGCTGGCCTTGCGGATCCCGCCCGTTCGCGCGGCATCACGCTGGCGAATGCCGCGTTGTGCTATCAGGCCGCGGCCGATGGCCTGGGCATCGCGATGGCCCAGCGTGCCTACGTGGAAGACGACCTTCGAACCGGCCGCCTGGTGGTCGCTGTCGACCACATGGCACGGACGGAACTCGGCTACTACCTCGTCTGCGACCCGATGAAGGCGGCTACCGCCCCGGTGCGGCTGTTCAGGGAGTGGATCCGGTCGGTCCGCTAGTCGTGCCCCGGGGGCCTGCTAGTCGGCCTTGAAGCCCGAGGCCTTGACCACGGGCTCCCAGAATGCGCGCATCTCTGCGAACCTGGCGCGTGCATCGGTGGGTGAGCTTCCCGCGTTCACGAAACCGAGCGCGCCGACCTTCTTCGCGAACTGCTCCGTCGCAACCGCCTTTCGCACGGCGTCGCTCCATTCAGCGACGACGGGTGCAGGCGTCCCGGGTGCCAGGCAGATGGCCAGCACGCCGACCGTGGTGAGTTCCTTGCGGCCGAGCTCGGCGAAGGTCGGCACGTTCGGCAGGAGCGCAGAGCGTTGGGACGAGGTGACGGCAAGCACGCGCAGCTTGCCGGCCTCGTGGTGCTGCGCGAAGTCGCCGACCGTGGAAGTGCCCGCTCCGATGTTGGCGCCGGCAAGGTTCACGATCATCGGGGCCGCGCCCTGGAAAGGAACGTCCTGCAGCGGCGTTCCAATGATCTTGCCGATCTGCAGCCCCAGGAAATGCGTAGGCCCGCCCGATGCCGCATGGCCGAAGTTGGCGCTCTGGGGATGCGCGCGCACCCACTGGGCGTATTCGCCGAAGGACTTCACCGGTGAAGACGAGGGCACGGCGAGAGCCATCGCGAACTCGACGACGGTCGACACCGGAAGGATGTCGCGCTGCGGGTCGTAGTTGAGCTTGTTGAAGACGAAGGGGTAGATCGACGTGAGGAAGTCGGGGCACAGCATGGCCACGCTGCCGTCGGCCGGTGCGGCGCGCATCGCGTCGATCGCGATCCTTCCGCCGGCGCCCGGCTTGTTCTCTACCACGACCGTGCGGTGGAGCGGGTCGTGCAGCTGGTCCGCGAGCGCACGCGTCACCACGTCGAGGGTGCCGCCTGGCGAGAAGCCCACGAGGATCCTGACTGGCGGCCGGCTGGCTTGCTGGGCGATGGCCGGCGGTGCGCCGACGAAGGCGGCGATGGCGAGTGCGAGGCTGCAGCGCCAGGAAGCAGACAGTGTCTTCACGAGATGCTCCAGGAGGAAGGTCGGATCGGTTGTCCGGATGCAGGCAGTGCAGGGCAGGGCGGGCGGACCGGAGGCGGCGTCTTCGTCGACGCCGTCGTCCTCCGTTCGAGGAACTCAGCGACCACGGAATACCGGAGCGCGCTTCTCGGCGAAGGCGCGGCGCCCCTCCAACCGGTCCTCGCTGTCCCTGAGCAGCCCGAACGCCTGGCGTTCCAGCGCAAGCCCGCCGGCCAGGGGCAGTTCGCGCCCGTTCATCGCGAGGCGCTTGGCGGCCGTCATCGCCAGCGGCGCATTGGCGGCCATCTTGCGCGCGAGCCCGATGGCCGTTTCCTGCAATGCCGAAAGCGGCACCACCTTGCTGACCAGACCGATGCGCAGCGCTTCGGCGGCATCGATGCGTTCACCCGTCAGCAGCATCCACATGGCATCGGACTGGCCTACCGCGCGGATCAGGCGCTGCGTCCCGCCCGCCCCCGGGATGCTGCCGACGCGCACCTCCGGCAAGCCGAACTGGGCGTTGTCCGAACAGATGCGGATGTCCGCCAGCAGGGCCAGCTCGAGTCCGCCGCCGAGGGCGTAGCCGTTGATCGCCGCGACGACGGGCTTGTCGGTGTGCAGCGTGCCGAAGTTGAAGTGCCGGTTGCCGCCGCGAAAGACTTCCCGCGCGACGCCATCGCCCGACGGCATCGTCTTCTTGAGGTCCGCCCCCGTGCAGAAGGCACGCTCGCCCGCACCGGTGAGGACGAGCACGCGAACGTCCTCCTCATTGCAGACCCGGTCCCAGATGCCGAGCAGCTGCTCGTTGGACTCCGGGTCGATGGAGTTCATGGCCTCGGGCCGATTCAGGGTGACGATGGCGACGCCATCCTGGACTGTGTAGACGATGGGCATGGTTTTCCGTTCTTCAGGTCTGGGAAGGGCTGGCTGCGGCCACCGAGTCGATGGCGCCGGCTGGCATGCCCAGCGCGGCCAGCACCTCGCGGGTGTGTTCGCCGAGCGTGGGGGCGGCGCGTCGCGCACGCGGCCGCTCGCCCACTGCGCCGAGCACGCTGCGCGTCAGCGTCAAGGTGCCGGCGACAGGATGCTGCACGCTTTCCGCGAGCGCCGCCTCGACGAAGGGGGCCGACTGCGCCACCTCGGCATAGTCGTTGATGGGGCCGCAGATGATGTCCACCGCAGTGAACTTCTCCAGCCAGAAGGCGCGCGGATGCGCGAGCATGCGAGCTTCCAGCAGGCGCAGCAGCGCCTGGCGATGCTGCAGCCGGCTCTTGTTCTCTGCGAAGCGCGGATCGCAGGCGAGTTCCGGTGCGCCGATGGCGGCACACAGCGCCTGCCATCGGGCAGGGTGATAGGCCGCGACCATGATCCACCCGTCGGCGCATCGCAGGGCCTCGTTGGGCGTCGAATAGGGCGCCGCGTTGCCCTGCGGTCCGGGCACGATGCCGTCCGCGAAGTAGGACGCGAAACTCACGTGCTGGAGTGCGATGGCGCTGGCGAACATGCTGGCCTCGACGTGCTGGCCGAGGCCCGTGCGTTGCCGCTCCTGAAGGGCGGCCAGCACCGAGATGGCCGCCAGCGAGCCGGTGACCAGGTCGACGACCGGCACCGGCACCTTGCAAGGCTCTCCATCGGGCGCCCCGGTGACACTCATCAGGCCGCTCACGGCCTGCAGCACACCGTCCACGCCGGGCAGATCCCTGCTGGCGCCATGCTGGCCGTATGCCGAGACCGAGCAGTAGATGAGCCGCGGGTTGTCCGCGGACACCGTGGCGTAGTCGAGCCCGAACCGCGCCATGACGCCGGGACGGAAGCTCTCGACCAGCACATCCGCCTGCGCGATCAGCTCCTGCGCGGCCTGCCGATGCGACGGCTGCTTCAGATCGAGCACGATCCCGCGCTTGTTGCGGTTCAGCGCCAGGAAGGCGACGCCTTCGCCGTTGACCCATGGCGAAAGGGCCCGCGAGAGATCGCCCGTGGGCGTCTCGACTTTCACCACGTCGGCGCCGAGGTCGGCCAGACACAACGTGCAGGTCGGCCCGGCCATCACCTGCGTGAAGTCGATCACTTTCAAACCGGTCAATGCATTCGCGAGCATGCGATCTTCAGCCTTGTTCGATTTCTGTCGGCGCGATCCGGCTCTATACCGAGGGGCTGCCGAGGCTGCGGCCGCCGCAGACGTACAGGAGCTGGCCGGTGACGTAGCTCGAGCCGGGTTCCGCGAAGAACCGCACCGCTCGGGCGATGTCCTGCGGCTGGCCGATGCGCTCCATCGGCACGGTCTTGTGGAGGCTCTGGCGCACTTCTTCGGTGAGCGTCGCGAACAGCGGCGTCTCCACGATGCCCGGCGCGACGGCGTTGACGGTGATGCCCTTGCGCGCATATTCGAGCGCCAGCGAGCGGGTCAGGCTCACCACGGCGCCCTTGGAGGCCGAGTACGCCGCCTGGCCACGGTTGCCCAGCCATGCGCGAGAGCCGATGTTGATGATGCGCCCGAACCGGTTCTGCGCCATCTGCGCCAGGACCGCCTTGGTGCAGATGAACTGCGAATTCAGGTTGATCTCGATGACGCGGCTCCAGAACGCGAGATCCATCTTGGAGACCAGCTTGTCGCCGCCGATGCCTGCGTTGTTGACCAGGATGTCGATGCGTTCATGCGATGCCAGCAGCCGGGCAACGGCGGCCTCCACCTGATCCACGGAGCTGACGTCGACCTTGAAGGTGGTCACGTCGGCGCCTTCGCTCGACAACGTCCGCTCGGCCTCGTTCAGCGCGGCGTCGTCGAAGTCCCACAGCGCGATGCGGCAGCCCCCCTGTGCAAGCTCGCGCGCGATGCCCAGGCCGATGCCCTTGGCGCCGCCGGTCACGACGGCGACGAGGCCCTGCAGCGAGGCGGGGGCGGTGGTGTTTGTCTGGTTCATGGGGAGTGCCATCAGAGCGAAAGAATGTTGATCGAGCAGGCGGCGTGATCGACGCCCCAGATGCCGCCGCCCGTGACCTGCGTGAGGCCGATGCGCGCGCCCTGCACCTGCCGCGCGCCGGCACGGCCCTGTAGTTGTTCACAGACCTCCACGACCTGCGCGACACCGGTCGCACCCGGCGGGTGACCTTTGGCGATCAGTCCGCCGCTGGGGTTGACCGGCACGCGGCCGCCCAGCGCGGTCGCGCCGCTTTGCAGCAGGTTCGCCGCATCGCCGCGCCTGCAAAGGCCGAGGGCCTCGTAATAGAGCAGCTCGGAAATGGTGAACGCGTCGTGCACTTCCAGCAGGCTGAGATCTTCAGGCCCGATGCCGGCCTGCTCGTAGGCCAGCCGGGCGGCACGCGCGGTGATCTCGGCTTCGGTCATGTCGACCGGCGTGGTCTCGAACAAGCCCGACTGCACCACGGACGCCAGCACACGCACAGGCTTGGCGGTACCTCCGGAGGGCCTGGTGCTGAGCACGAGGGCCGCGGCCCCGTCCACCACGGCGGGGCAGCACTGCAGCAGCGTGAGCGGCTCGGCCACCGGGCGGGACGCCAGCACTTCCTCGCGGCTCGCCAGCTTGGCGAACTTGGCGATCGGGTTCAAGGCCCCGTGCTTGCGGTTCTTCACGGAGATGTCCGCCAGGGTCTCCAGCGCGAGGCCGTGATCGTGCATGTAGCGCTTGGCACGCATGGCGTACAGGGCGGGCATGATCATCCCGCGCCTGTTGTTCCAGTCCTTCTGGCTGAGCTGCAGCGGGCCGCCGCCGAGGCTGCTCAGGTGGTCCATGCCGAACACCACCACGGTGTCGTACTGGCCGACCTTGAGCGCCTGCAGCGCGAGATTCAGCGCGGTGGCCCCGCTGGAGCAGGCGTTGTCCACGTTGTAGACCGCGCCGCCGCCGACATGCAGTTCGCGCAATGCTCGCTGCCCGGGCAGCATGGCACCGAGCGCGTTGCCGCAGTAGAACGCCTGCACCTCGCCAAGCTGCGTGCCGGCATCGGCCAGTGCGTCGAGGATGGCCGCCTGGGCCATCGCCTCTTCGGTCAATTCGGGGAAGCGGCCGAAGTCAGTGATGCCGACGCCGGTGATCAGTGGTTGCTTCATGGCGCGTCACTCCTGGAATGCATAGTCGGGCGTGCCGTCAGGCAACGCGAAGGGCACCACCCGCAGGCGGGCACCGATGGCTGGCGGCTCGGCGCTGTACAGCAGCCGGCCGAACGCGCGCACGCCGGGTTCGAAGTCGACCATGGCAAGGCCATAGGGCTGCTTGTCCTTGCCCGGGTGAACGATCGTGAAGCTGTAGAGGGAGCCGGTGGGTCCGAGCTCGATGTCTTCGACTGTCTGGTCGTCGTGGGTGAATTCGATGGGCGGGAACTGGGCCGGCTGGCCGGCCACGCGGGTCGCGACGAGCACCATGCCGCCGGGGGTTTCACGGAAGGGGGATTCCGTTCGCTTGATGATCTTCAAAGGTGTCTCCTGTTCGTGTGGAGCTCGCCACAGCGAAGGAAAGTATCGAGATCCAGGTCGCCTCGGTCATTGGATTTCTGCTGGGCGCTCTTTAGCGGCGCTTAACGATTCGACGCATGCAGTCCAGCTAAACAATGGCCAGCAGAACTGAAAGGACAGCGGCCAGCGCGATCTGCATACTGAGCCGATGAAAGAACAAATTCGCGTACCGGTCACCTTGATGCGCGGTGGCACCAGCAAGGCTGTTTTTCTCTCGCAGCACGACGTGCCCACCGACCCACAAGCGCGTCTCCGATTTCTTCTTGCTCTGTTCGGCAGCCCCGACGTGCGCCAGATCGACGGGCTCGGCGGCGCCGATATCCTGACGAGCAAGTGCGCCATCATCGGGCCGCCTTCGCGCCCGGACGCGGACATCGACTACACCTTCGTGCAGATCGGCATCGACCAGCCCACGGTCAGCTTCGAGATCGTCTGCGGCAACATTTCGTCGGCCACGGGGGTCTATGCGTTGCAGGAGAAGCTGGTTGCGGTACAGGAACCCGTCACCACCGTTCGGGTCCACAACACGAACACCGGAAAGATCCTCCGGATGGCCGTGCAATGCGCCGACGGGGAGCCGCGCGTGGAGGGCGATAGCGAAGTGGATGGCGTGCCCGGCACCGGTGCAGAGGTGGCACTGGACTACTCCGACACCAGCGGCTCCACGACCGGCAAGCTGCTGCCCACGGGGCAGGCGCGCGATTGGGTCCACGTGTCGAAGCTCGGCCGTGAAATACCGGTGTCGGTGGTTGACGTCGGCACGGCGTGCGTGTTCATCCGCGCGGCGGACCTGGGCATCACTGGCACGGAACTGCCGGGCCAGCTCGGCCCCGAGATCTACGAGATGGCCGAGGAGGTGAGGCGCTGGGTCGTCGAACGCTGCAATCTTCCGTCGTCCGGGATCCTGACGCCGTACCAGATCCTGATCAGCGAAGCGCAGGACTACCGGACCATCGCCGGCGACCGCGTCGTGCAGTCATCGGAGATCGACTTCGTCGCGCGCATGGTGCTCAACGGTGGCGCCATGCACAAGGCGTTCCCTGGCGGGGGCTCGGTGTGCCTCTCGGTCGCAGCGCAGATCGCAGGAACCGTTCCGGCTGAAGCGCGGGGCACGCATGCGGGCCCGACGCGCATCCGCATCGGCCATCCGAGCGGGGTGCTCAAGATCTTCGCGAATGTCGAGCATGCGGGCGAGAATGAATGGACGGTGCGCGAAGTGCACTTCACGCGCACGGCGCGGCGCCTGTTCGACGGAACGGCCTATGTGCGGCGATCGCGCCTCGAGGCCCCCGCAGAAGAAGGCACGTCCATGCGCGCGAGTACGGCGGTGACGTCGCCATGAGTGCCCAGGATCTTTTCTCGCTGCAGGGCCGCACGGCGCTCATCACCGGTGGCTCGCGAGGCATCGGCCGCATGATCGCCGAGGGGTTCCTGGCGCGCGGCGCACGCGTCTACATCAGCGCGCGAAAGGCCGAGGCCTGCGACCTGGCCGCGCGGGAGCTCGCGAGCGCGGGCTACTGCGTATCGCTGCCGCACGACGTGTCCACGGTCGCGGGCTGCCAGGCGATGGCCGACGCCTACGCCCGCCATGAATCGATGCTGGACATCCTGGTCAACAACGCCGGGGCTGCATGGGGAGAAGACTTCGATGCTTTTCCGGAGAGCGGCTGGGACAAGGTGGTCGACCTGAACCTGAAGACGCCTTTCTTTCTGACGAAGGCGCTCGCTGGACCACTGCGCGCCGCGGCCAAGGCGCGGGTCGGGAAGATCATCAACATCGCTTCCACTGACGGCATCGGACTCAACCCGCAGGAGAACTACTCCTACGTGGCGAGCAAGGCAGGACTGGTTCACCTGACGCGGCGCATGGCGATGCGCCTGGCGCAGGACAACATCGCGGTCAGCGCCATTGCGCCAGGGGCATTCCCCTCCGAGATGAACCGCAATGCCCGCGACCATGGGGAGGCGCTGTCGGAGCACATTCCCGCCCGTCGCATCGGCACGCCGGACGACATCGCAGGCGCCGCCATATTCCTGGCCTCGCGGGCGGGAGACTACGTGATGGGTGCCACCCTGGTGGTGGATGGCGGCGTGACCCACGCGCGCCCCTACCGGTGAAGTCCGGAGGCGGAACTTCGGCTGCGTTCATGCCGGCACGGCGTGATGCCGGCCGATGGGGCGCTCCGGCGACTCTCATCCTCCGGCCATCAGCCGGTCATTGATGTACGTGGCGGGAGGCTTGCCGAACGCCTTCTTGAACATCGTGATGAAGGCCGAGGGCGACTCATAGCCGAGGTCGTAGGCGACCTGCTGCACGGTCGCTCCCCCGGACAGTTCCCGCAACGCGACCATCATGTGCAGCTGGCGCCGCCAGCGTCCGAAGCTCAGGCCGGTCGAGGCTGTGCACAGCCTGTTCAGCGTACGCTCGCTCATGCCGAGCTGGTGGGCCCAATCCTTCTGCGTACGGCGGTCGGACGGGTCGCGCATCATGGCGCGCGACACCTTTCGCAGCCGCGCATCCTCGGGCATGGGCAAGGAGACTTCCTCCTTCGGCATGGCGCAGAGCTGGTCCAGCAGCACATGGGCGAGCCGATCGGTCGGACCGCCGGGCTCATAGGAGGGCGGTTGTTCCGCCAGGTACTGGATCATCTCGCCGAGCAGCGGGCTGATGCGCAATGTGCAGCAGCTGGCAGGCAAGGGCGCGGCATCGCGCGCAACGAACAGATAGAAGATCACCGCGTTCGCCGTGCTGTGGTTGCTGTGCGGCGTTCCGCCCGGAATCCACACGCCCGCCTGGGGCGGGACCATCCACATCGCACCGGGCACGTCGCAGGAGACCGCCCCGCGCAGCGCCATGACCAGCTGGCCGGAACGATGTATGTGAATCGGAACCTCGCGCTCGCGCTCCTCGACATCCACGCGATGTGCCATGACAGGGACTGACGGCTCGTAATCCAGGTCGAGACTGGCGCGAGACGCCGTACGGACCGAGCGGTTCATCCGGGATGACCGAAAAGAGAAGTCATTTGTCCAAGTTTACGATTCCTGCCTCGCGTGCGGATACCTAGCATCGATACATGCAAATGATTCGCAACAAGTTCCAGGCCGGATCGACGCCTTCGAACCCGATCCCCAGGCGCGCCGCATGATCACGCGGCCTCGTTTCTCCAGGCAGGAGTGGCTCTTTTCGCTCAAGAGCTTTTTCGCGGCCATGCTCGCGCTTTACCTGTCCAGCCGTTTCGGGCTGCCCCGACCCTTCTGGTCCATGATGACCGCGTACATCGTCGCCCATCCTCTGGCGGGCCATGTGCGCTCGAAGTCGCTCTACCGCCTGTGCGGCACCGTGCTGGGATGTGCGGCCACCGTGGTGCTGATCCCGTCGCTGTCCGGGTCGCCGGTGCTTCTGTCGCTCGCGCTGGCGCTGTGGGTGGGCTCGTGCCTCTACCTGTCGCTGATGGACCGAAGCGCGCGCTCCTATGCCTTCATGCTCGGAGGCTACTCTGCGGCGCTGATCGGCTTTCCGCTGGTGGACGCGCCTGCGGCGATGTTCGACACCGCCATCGCCCGAACCGAGGAGATCGCGCTCGGGATCGTCTGCGCGAGTCTCGTGCACAGCGTCGTCTTGCCCACCAGCCTTGCGCCTTCGCTCCTCGGGCTGATCGACCGCACGCTGGGCGATGTCCGCCGGTGGGCCGGCGACCTGATGAGCCCTGATGCCGAGGAGGAGGTTCGCAAGCGGCTGGCACAGGACAGGCGGCGCATCGCCACCGACATCACCCAGTTGCGCCTGCTCGCAACCCACGTGCCTTTCGATACCGGCGGCCTGCGATGGACTCGGCATGCCGTGGGCGACCTGCACGACGGCCTTGCGGCACTGGCGCCATCGCTTTCGGCTCTGGAGGACCGGCTCGCAGCCTTGCGCGATGCGACAGGCGGTGTGCCCGAACCGGTCACGCGGGCCATGGCGCAAGGCAGCGCCTGCCTCGATGCCGAGGCGCCACCCGCCGCCTTGGACGGCGTCCTCGCCGCTGTCCGGGCTGAGGGCGTGGACCGGCGGAATTCGCTCTGGGTGCGTGCGCTGAGCATCGACGTGGCCGCTCATGTCGACGAGCTGGTCGCGCGATGGCGCCGGTGCAACGCGCTTCGCGCCGACATCGCCGCCGGGCTGGTCGGCCATGCGTCGCCTCCGAAGCGGGCAGAGGCTTCGCGGCCTTCGGTCCTCCACGTGGACAGGGGCCTGGCGCTGCGCTCCGCATTCACGGTCGTGCTTTCCACCTGCACTGCATGCACGGCGTGGATCTTCAGCGGTTGGCGCGCGGGATCGTCGATGGCCATGGCGGCAGCGGTCTTCTGCAGTTTCTTCGCCACCATGGACGACCCCGTGCCGGGCATGCACAAGTTCCTGATCGCCCTGCTGTGGTCTATGCCGGTGTCTGCCTTCTACATCCTTGGCGTCATGCCGCTGGCGCATGACTTCGGCATGCTGGTGCTGTGTATTGCGCCCCTGTTCCTGGTCGTGGGCGGCTACCTGGCTCGTCCGGCAAGCAGCCTCACGGCACTGGGCATGTTTTTCGGCGTGGCCGGCACGCTGGCCCTGCACGACATTGCCAGCGCCGACTGGGTCAGCTTTATCGAGGGCAATCTGGCGCTCTTCGCGGGTGCACTGATTGCCGCACGCGTTACCGCCATCGTGCGCAGCGTGAGCAGCGAATGGAGCGCGCGGCGCATCCACCGGGCCACCTGGCGCGATCTTTCCACGATGTCCAGGAGGGCAGCGCGCCCGAAACGCGCGCTGGCGCGTGACGCATTCGCCGGCCGCATGCTGGACCGCATCGCGCTGCTGGTTCCGCGCACGGCTGGCGGCGCCGCGGACCAGGGCAGCGAGGCGGCGCGGCTCGCCATGCGCGAACTTCGCATCGGCGCGAGCATTGGCCTCCTTCAGCAGCATCGCCACCTGCTGCCCGAAATGCCTGTGCGCGAGCTGCTGGCCGCGCTCGAGCGGGCCTTCCTCCTCCAGGCCAAGGCATCGCCGTCCCGGCTCGACGCGCTGTTGCCGCAGATCGATCGGTTACTGGCCCTTTGCCTCGCAAGCACCGCGTGCGAGCCCGCTGTCTCGGCCCTCGTGGGCTTGCGCAGGGACCTCTTTGCTTCTGCGCCTTCGGACCTCCAACCATGATCGAAACAAGCTTGTTCGGTATCTACGTTCCCGGCCCGCTCCTGCTCGCCGGGGGCGCGATGGCTTGTGCCTGGTGGGTTCGCCGCCTGCTGGCGCTGCTGGGGGTCTACCGGTGGGTGTGGCATCCACCGCTCTTCGATCTGGGGCTGTACGTCCTGTTGCTCTATGCGCTCGTCCGGCTGGCCGGCGCCATCTCCTCCTGAACTGATCCGTTGCCCTGCTGCTCGACCATGAATACCAAATCCGTCCGTCTTCCCGCCTGGCTGTCGCGCCCGGCTCCATCCTTCTTGCGCATGCTGTTGACCGCGCTCGTCGCTGCCGGCGCCTGCTGGGCTGCTCAGCAACTCTGGGACCACTATGAGCTGGCGCCTTGGACGCGCAACGGCCGGGTGCGGGCCGATGTGGTCCAGGTGGCTCCCGATGTTTCCGGCATGGTGGCCGTCGTGGCGGTGCGCGACAACCAGCCCGTCATGGCGGGCGAGTTGCTCTTCTCGATCGACGAAGCCCGCTTCACGCTGGCGCTGCAGCAGGCCGAGGCTGCAGTCGCGGCGCAGCGCATCGTCATCGACAACCAGCGGGTCGCGCTGGCCCAGGCGCAGCGCGAGCGCCGCCGCAACGACGAACTGGAGGGCCTTGTCGCGCAGGAGGTGCGCGAGCAGTCGCGCCTGCGTGTCGAGCAGGCCAGGGGTGCGCTGCTGGCGGCTGAAACGGCCCTGCGCCAAGCGCAGGTGGCGCTCGATGTGGCGCGCCTGAACCTGCAACGCGCCGAAGTGCGCGCGCCGGCGGCGGGCCGTGTCACCAATCTCGATCTGCGCCAGGGCGCCTATGCGACCGCAGGCCACCCCGCACTGGCACTCGTGGCTGACGGCTCGATCTACGTCGAGGGCTACTTCGAGGAAAACAAGCTGTCGCGCATTCGGCTGGGCGACCGGGTGCGTGTGACCCCCATGGACGCGCCCTCGCTCGAAGGCGAGGTCGACAGCATTGCCGCCGGCATCGGCGACCGCGACCGCAGCACCGGTGCCAACCTGCTGTCCAGCGTGAATCCCACATTCAACTGGGTGCGGCTCGCCCAGCGCGTTCCGGTGCGGGTGAAGCTCGACCCGCTGCCGGCCAATGCTCGCCTGATCGTCGGGCAGACTGTCTCCGTCGAGGTGATGGAGGCTCGGGAAGCTTCCACCGCCGCCGCGGCCCGCGTTCAGGAGCCGAGGTCATGAAGCCACCTCGCGTCCTCGCTCTTGCAACCGCCGCCGCATGTGTGATGCTGGCTGGCTGCGCCCATGGCCCCGTCGGCCCCGACTACGTCGCACCGGCCGCGCTCACCGCAGCGCAGTCCGCTTCGGCCGGCCCCTTCCTCTCCGGAGGCGCGGCCACATCGGATGCAACGATGCCCGCGCACTGGTGGCGCCTTTTCGACGACCCGCAGCTCGACGGCCTGATCGCCCGGGCCCTGGCGCACAACACCGATCTGCGGCAAGCCCTGGCCACCTTCGAGCGTGCCATGGCCCGCGAGGCCGAGGCGCACGGAAGCGAACAACCATCGATCACCCTCAATGGCGGTCCGAGCTTCGGTCATGTCTCGGGTTTGTCGGTGCTGCAAGCCGACCATGCGCCGCCGAGCCGGCTCAACTACAGCATGGGCATGGGCGTGTCCTACCAGCTGGACCTCTTCGGCCAGTTGCATCGCGCCATCGAAGCTGCCGAAGCGGATGCCGGCGCCGCGCGCGCCGCGGTGGACTTGGTGCGCGTGAGCGTTGCCGGCGGCACGGCGCAGGCATATGGCGCGGTGTGCGCCACCGGGCTGCAGTTGCGCGTGGCACAGGCATCCATGCGCCTGCAGGAGGACGCTCTCGGGCTGACGCGGCGGCTGCAGCGCGCGGGCAAGGCCGGAACCATGGACGCCGCGCGTGCGCGCGCCCAGCTCGAAACCCTGCGTGCCGCGATTCCCCCGTTGGAAGCCCGGCGCCAGCAGGCGCTGTACCGGCTCGCCGTGCTCACGGGTTCGCCGCCGCGCGACTTTCCCGAGGCCCTCAGCCATTGCGAGCAGCCTCCACGCGTGGCCGGGTTGCTGCCTGTGGGCGACGGCGCTGCGCTGCTTGCCCGGCGCCCCGACGTGCGGCAGGCCGAACGAAGCCTGGCCTCCGCGACGGCGCGAATCGGTGTCGCGACGGGCGATCTCTATCCCAAGGTGACGCTGGGCCTCTCATCGGCGTCCGCCGGCTTTGTCGAACGGTTCGCCAACCGCGAGACCTTCAGCTACAGCGTGGGGCCGCTGATCAGCTGGTCTTTTCCCAACACGGGTGTCGCGCGAGCGCGCATCACCCAGGCCGAAGCAACGGCTCGCGGCGCAGTCGCGCGATTCGACGGAACCGTGCTGAATGCGCTGCGCGAAGCCGAAGCCGCGCTGGACACCTACGCCCGCGAACTCGATCGCCATGCGGCTCTTGCTGCCGCACGCGACCAGAGCCTGACCGTGGCCGATCAGGCGCGGGCGCTGCTGATCAACGGGAAGGTCGGCCAGCTCGATGCGCTGGACGCCCAACGCACCCTGGCCTCGCACGAAGCCGCGCTGGCTGAGTCGGACGCCCGGTTGGCAGAGTACCAAGTCGGCGTATTCATGGCCTTGGGTGGCGGATGGGAGAGCGGCTCCGCTGCGCCGCACCAGTGAGGGCGAAGCGCAGTCGTCTGCAATGGGCCGCTTTGCAAGTGACGGGATGAAAGATGGACGGATTCGAGCTTCTCAGGACCTTTGCGGAAGTGGCCTTCCAAGGCAGCTTCTCGCGCGCGGCCGGCAGGCTCGGTATCTCGAAGGCCAGCGTGAGCAAGCACGTTGCAGCACTGGAGTCCCGCTTCAATGTCCGCTTGCTCAACCGCTCGACGCGTTCAGTCTCCCTCACCGATGCAGGCCGCTTGCTGCAGGCGCGATGTGCGCCCCTGATGGAGATGATCGAGCAGACCACGAGCGAGCTGCAGGCACGTGGCTCGCACCCCAGCGGTCGCCTGCTGATCACCGCGCCCCACGGAATGGTCCAGACCGCGTTTCCGCGCCTGCTGGGAGATTTCCTCACCCGCTATCCCGACGTGCAGCTCGACCTGAAGCTGAGCAACCGCATGATCGACCTGGTCGACGAAGGAGTCGACATCGCTTTGCGCTTCGGGCGGATCGGCGACGAGAACCTGATCGTACGGCGCCTGCGCCGGATGGGGCTCACACTTTGCGCGACGCCGCGCTACTGGGCGCGGCGCGGCATCCCGCTACAGCCTGATGACATGCGAAAGCACGATGTCCTCGCATACTCGGTCACGCCAGGGCCTCCACAGATCGCATTCGAAGTGGACGGCCAGCCGTACAACGTGCCCATCCGGGGACGCATGGACGCCAACGATGCGAGTGCGTTGATCGGCGCAGCACTGGCGGACATCGGCGCGGTGTGCGTTCCCGACCTGCTTGCGCAGCCCTACGTGGAAGGCGCCCACCTGGTCCCGGTTCTCCAGGATTTCATGCCCAGCGACATCTGGCTCTATGCGGCCTATACACAGCGCCGCCAGAACAGCGCCGCGCTGCGTGCGCTGCTCGAGATGCTGGAACTTCGCATGCGGGACAGCGTGCCTTCCCCTGCGGCCTTGGCAGGCGCTGCAGCTGCGCCGCCTGCTTGAGGGTAGACCAAAGCTTCCCCCATTCGAGCCCCGATCCGGGGCGTTCGGCCGAGGAGGATGCTGCAGGGCGCATGGAGGCCGCTGCCGGGCGGACCGATGCCACGACGAGAGAGCCCATCGTCGGCGCGGCTTTTCGCGACTGCCGCTGGCTCAGCGCCTTGCCCTGCGCAGCTTGTGGATCAGGAACGCCTCCAGCAGCTCGACCGCCTTGCGCCCCGGACCCGGAGTGGCCGCCAGCCACACTTCGCATTCGGGCATCCCGGGCATGCCCTCGCGCGCACCCAGCACCTTGAGCCGCTGCGAGATCGTGGCCTCCCGGAAGACGCCGATCGCGATCCCCGCGCGCACGGCGGCCTCCAGCCCCGTGACCGTCGTGCTCGTGTAGGCGATGCGCCATGGAATGCCCGCCTGGTCGAGCGCGTGCGTAGCCCAGTCGCGCAGCATCGCTCCCTCGGGGTTCAGCGCCAGCGGCAGCGGGCGCTGCAGGTGCGTGGTGGAACCCGCGGTCGAAGCCCACACCACGCGCGACTTCGAAAGCCGAAGGCCTTCGCCCGAACCCACCGGTCCGATGCCGATCACGAGGTCGTAGCGTGCGCCGAGTTCCCTGTGCATCAGCGCCGACACGCCGTGCTGCAACTCGACGTGGATGCGCGGATGGAGCTTGCAGAACTCCGCGATGAGCGCAGGCAGCACGCGCGTGGCGTAGTGTTCGATGGCGCCGATGCGGATGCTGCCCGAGACCTCCTGCGCGTCGATGTCATGAAAGAGCTGATCGTTCAGGCTCAGCATCTGGCGCGCGAGCGGCAGCAGCTGCTGGCCCTCCAGCGTCGCAGCGAGCTTGCGCGTGCCGCGCTCCACGAGCTGCACGCCCAGCTGCTCTTCGAGCCGCTTGAGCTGCATGCTCACCGCCGACTGCGTGCGCGACAGCGCCTTGGCCGCCGTGGTGAAGCTGCCCACGCGCAGCACGGTGTCGAGCACGCGCAGCAGATCGATGTCGACGGTATGGCTGCGCGGAGCGCGAGGCGGGGTGGATGCGGGCACAGGGCTCCCGGGCAAGGCATCACGAAACGTGATGCGAGGGATCATAAAGTATCACGTCGCACGCTGCATGACGGGCCAAGAATGCGTTCAACAACAAGTGACGGAGACAGCCATGCACACCGATTCCGACTTTTTCTCGCGCCGGCGCCGCCTGCTGTGCGGCACGCTCGCCGCCTCGGTCCTACCGGCCTCGCTCGTGCCTGCAGCCGCGAGCGCAGCGGCGGGCACCTGGCCGCAAAAGCCGCTGCGCCTGATCGTCGGTTTTCCGCCGGGCTCGTCGCCGGACATGCTGGCGCGCGCCGTGGCCGAACCGCTCGGCCAGGCGCTGGGGCAGCCGGTCATCGTCGACAACAAGGTCGGCGCCGCGGGCAGCATCGGCGTGGCGTCCGTGGCGCGGGCCACCGATGGCTACACCATCGGCCTCACGGGCAACGGTCCGCTGACCACGGCCAAGGCGCTCACGCCTTCCACACCCTACGACGTGGCGCGCGACCTGCGCCCCATCTCGCTCGTGGCCACCAGTCCCTTCGTGCTGGCCGGAAGCATGGCGATGCCGGCCACCGACCTGCGCGGCTTCCTCGATTTCGCCAAGGCGCAGGGCGACAAGCTCAGCTACGGCTCCATCGGGCCGGGCTCGGGCTCGCACCTCGCGATGGAGCTGCTGAAGACGCACACGGGCATCCGCGCCGTGCACGTGCCGTTCCCCGGCTTTCCGCAGGTGGCGACGGCGCTGATGGGCAAGCAGATCGATCTCTCGTTCATGATTCCGTCGATCGCCGTACCGCAGGCAAAGAATGGGCGGCTGCGCCTGTATGGCGTCAGCACGGCCGCGGCGTTCCCCGGCTCGGGCGACGTGCCGCCGATCCAGTCGGCGCTCGACAGGCAAGGCTTCGACGTCGCCTCGTGGAACGCGGTCTTCGGTCCGGTGAACCTGCCCGCACCTTTGGCCGAGCGGCTCTCGCAGGAGATCGCGCGCATCCTGCAGACGAACGAGGTGAAGCAGCGCCTGCTCGAACAGGGCTGGCTCGCGGCCGGCAGCGCGCCGGGCGTCCTCGCGCACAAGATCGCCGAGGACACCGCGATGTGGGGCGGCGTGATCCGCCTGACCGGCGCGCGCGCCGAATAGGAGGCGTGCGATGCAACGCAGGCAGGTCTTCACCGCCGGCCTTGCCGGCGCCGCCGCTGCGCTCGTGCCGCCTGTGCGGGCGGCCGAGATTGCGGCCGATCCAGCGTCCAGGCCGGCCTTCGTGCTTGTGCACGGTGCCTGGCATGGCGGCTGGTGCTGGTCGCGCGTGGCGGCACGGCTGCGCGCGGCGGGACACGCGGTGCATACCCCCACGCTCACGGGTCTCGGCGAGCGGCGGCATCTGCTGTCGCCGCAGGTCAACCTCGACACGCACATCGCCGACGTCGTCAATCTGCTCGAGTGCGAGGAGCTGCAGAACGTCGTGCTCGTGGGCCACAGCTATGGGGGAATCGTGATCTCGGGCGCGGCGGACCGCGCCCGCGACCGACTGCGCCAACTCGTGTTCCTGGATGCCCTGCTGCTCGATTCCGGCAAGAGCCTGTTCTCGGACTTCCCCGATGCCGTGGTGCAGCAGCGCCTGAAGACGATCCGCGAAACCGGTGCAGGCGTGGGCGCCGCCCCTGCGTTGCCGCCGTCCGCCTTCGGTGTGAAAGACCCCGCCGATGCGGCCTGGGTGCAGCGACGCATGACGCCGCAGCCTGTGGGCACCTACCTGCAGCCGCTGCAGCTGAGGGCGCCGTTGGGCAACGGCCTGCCGAAGACCTACATCGAATGCACCACCGAGCCGATCGCGACGCTGGAGCCCACCAAGGCGCGCGTGCGTGCGGACGCGGGGTGGCGCACACGCACCCTTGCCACGGGCCACGACGCGATGGTCATTGCGCCGGGCCCGCTGAGCGACATGCTGCTGAGCGAGCTCGCTGCCTGATCCCCTTCATCCATTCATTCACATCCACATTCCTTCTTCTCGAAAGCCCGCGATGGGAACCCTCACCTCCGAAGAACGCTATTTCTTTCGCTCCGACGTCAATGCCCGCCAGAGCCAGCGCCGGCAGCGCGCAACGGGCGGCCATGTCAGTGAGCCCGCGCGTGACGTGCCCGTGCACACGGAGTGCGACGTGCTCGTCCTGGGCGGCGGGCCGTCGGGGGTGGCCGCTGCCGTGGCGGCCGCGCGCAACGGTGCGCGCGTGGTCCTGCTGGAGCGCTACAACCACCTGGGCGGCCTTTCGACGGGCGGCCTCGTGATCTGGATCGATCGCATGAGCGACTGGCAGGGCCAGCATGTCATCCAGGGGCTCGCCGCGGAGTTCATGGCGCGCATGGGTGCCGAGGCCGTGGCCGGCCCGCCGCGCGACGAATGGGGCTCGCAGGACCCCGACGCCGCCGCCTATTGGGGCCTGCGCACGGCCGCCTTCCACGGCGTGGTCACGCATTCGCCGACCATCGACCCCGAGATGCTCAAAGGCGTGTATCACCAGATGGTCCGCGAGGCGGGCGTTGACCTGATCCTGCATGCCTGGATGGCTGCGCCGATCCAGGACAGGGGACGCGTGAAGGGGGCGATCTTCGAGAGCAAGCAGGGTCGTCGCGCGATCCTGGCGAACGTGGTGGTGGATACCACCGGAGAGGGGGATCTCTACGCGGCGGCGGGCGCAGCCTTCGAATCCGACATCGACGCGCACGACATCCACCATTGCATCAATACCTCGTGGCTGTTCGCAGGGGTGGACATGCAGCGCTGGCTTGACTTCAGGGCAGGCGAACCCGAGGCCTTCTCGGCCTTCATGGCGCGTGGGCGTGAAGCGCTGGGCAGCTTCGAGAAGCCGATCGTCTCGTGGCGCCCCGACGTCGCCACCTTCCTCGGACCGCGCAAGGCAGGCTACAGCGCGCTCGACGTGGACGAGATGACGCAGGTCGAATGGGAGTCGCGCCAGAGCATGAACGAGCACCTGGCTTTCTATCGGGCGCATGCCCCGGGCTTCGAGAAGGCGTGGGTCATGCTGATGGCCCCGCAGATCGGCACCCGCCATGGCCGGCGCCTGGTGGGTGTGAAGCGCGTGCTGCGCAGCGCGTGGGATGCGGGCGCGGTGGAGCCCGACGAGATCGGCATCAGCCCGAGCCCGTCGCCGCGCTTTCCATCGATCTCCGTGCCCTACGGCGCGCTGGTGCCCGCGTCGCTCGACGGTGTGCTTGCGGCCGGCAAGCACATCGCCTGCGACACCAACTCTCATGGCTTCCTGCGCGAGATCCCCCAATGCTGGCTCACGGGCCAGGCGGCCGGCACGGCTGCGGCGCTGGCGGCCGACAGCGGCGTGCTGCCGCGCGACGTGGATGTGGCCCGGCTGCAGTCCCTGCTGCGCGCACAGGGCGTGCCGCTGCGCGAGGCCAGCGTCACGGTGGCGGCATGAAGTTCCGTCTCTCGCTCGCGCACCTGGGCATGCTCGATGCGTCTCCGCCGCTGCTGGTCGAGGCCGCGCATGCGGCGGGCTTGCGCGGGGTCGGCATCCGCCTTCAGCCGGCGCGGCCTGGCGAAGCCGCGTTCCCGATGGAAGAGGGCGGGCCGATGCTGCGCGAGACGCTTGCACGCGTGCGCGACCTCGGCGTGACGGTGCATGACATCGAGATCGTGCGGGTCAGGCCGGACTTCGACGTGCAGGCGCTGTCGGGCGTGCTCGCCTCGGCTCAGCGGCTGGGCGCACGCAGGCTCATGGTCAACGTGGACGATCCGGACCTGGTGCGCGCGGCGGACAACATCGGGGCATTGGCCGCCCGCGCCCAGTCGCACGGCCTCACGCTGGGCCTCGAGTTCATGATCTACACGGCGGCACGCTCGCTGCGCATCGCGCGTGAGCTCGCCATCGCTTCGGGTTCCCCTGCGGTTCGCGTGCTCGTCGACGCACTGCATTTCTTTCGCGCGGGCGGCGTGCCCGACGAGATGGCCGGCCCGTACATCGATCGCGATTTCATGCAGGTCAATGATGCGCTCGCGCGGCGCCACCCGGGCCTGTCGCCCGCCGAGGAGGGCCGTGCGCACCGGCTGTTCCCTGGGGAGGGCGAGCTGCCCGTGCACCGCCTGCTGGCGCAATTGAACGACGACGCCACCCTCTCGATCGAGGCGCCGAGCGCCATCCGCACGGCCACGCTGGACGTGCATGCGCGCGCGGCGGCGGCGAGCCGTGCCACCCGGGATTTCTTGCAAGGACATGGCCATGACCACGAATGACACCCTCGGCGGACTGCGACTGGACGGCCAAACGACCGTCCTGGGCATCATCGGCGACCCCATTGCGCAGGTGAAGGCACCCCTGCCGTTGACGCGCTTGCTGCAGGCGCGGGGCATCAACGCGGTGTTGGTGCCGCTGCATGTGCACGGCAACGGGGTCGCGGCGTTGCTGAGCGCGCTGCATGCAGTGCACAACGTCGCGGGCATCGTCGTCACGGTGCCGCACAAGCAGCGCGTGGCCGGTCTGTCGATCGAGCTGATGCCCTCGGCAAGGCAGGCACAGGCTGTGAACGTCCTTCGCCGCACCAGCGACGGCTGGCAGGGTGACCTGCTCGACGGCGCGGGGTTCGTCGCAGGGCTCGCGCGCAACGGCTTCCACGTGAAGGGGCGCAGTGTGGGGATGGCCGGTGCGGGGGGCGCGGGCAGCGCGATCGGCCTGGCCCTGGCGGCGGCGGGCGCGGCGTCGATCGACGTGCACGACGTCGATGCCGCGAAGTGCGCGGAGCTGGTCGAGCGCCTGCGCGCGCTCGGACACGCGGCGGGCCATTGGGATGCAGCGAGTCCTCGCGAGCTCGTCGTCAACGCGACGCCCATGGGCATGAAGCCAGGCGATGCCTTGCCGTTCGCACTCTCGGCGATCCAGGCCGGGCAGACGGTCGCGGAGGTCATCATGGAGCCCGCCACCACACCTTTGCTGGTGCAGGCGCAGGCACGCGGCGCGCGCATCGTCCACGGCCGTCACATGATGAACGAGCAGCTCGAGGCGATGGCCGACTTCTTCTTCGGCGAGGTGCAAACATGAGCGCGCCGTTCTTCCCCGGCTTCGAGGTCCATCGCGCCGAGCTTGGCGACGCCACGATCCACGCCGAGGTCGGCGGCAGCGGCCCGCCGTTGCTGCTGCTGCACGGCTATCCGCAGACGCATGTGGCGTGGCACCGCATCGCGCCCGCACTTGCCCGGCATTTCACGGTCGTTGCACCCGACCTGCGCGGCTACGGCGACAGCACGGGGCCCGGCGGCGATCCGTTGCACATCCATCACTGCAAGCGCACTCTTGGCGGGGACCAGGTCGGGCTCATGAAGACGCTGGGCTTCGATCGCTTCGCCATCGTCGGCCACGACCGCGGCGCACGCGTGGGCTACCGGCTGTGCCTCGACCAGCCCGGCGTGGTCAGTGCCTTCACCTCGCTCACGGTGGTGCCGACCGAGGCGATGTGGCGCCGCGCGAACATGGACTTCGGGCTCAAGGCGTTTCACTGGTATCTGTTCGCGCAGCCGTTCGACCTGCCCGAGCGCTTGCTGGACGCGGATCCCGCGTACTTTCTCGACTGGTCGCTGCGCAGCGCGGTGCTCCGGTTCGACGCGGTCACGCCCCAGGCGCTCGCCGAATACCACCGTGCGTTCGCCAAGGCGTCGGTGCGCCACGCAATGATCGAGGACTACCGAGCTGCTGCGTCGATCGATCTTCGCCACGACGACGAAGACCTCGCCGCGGGCCGACGGATCGCCTGTCCGCTGCAGGTGCTGTGGAGCGCATCGAACACCGCGCGGCCCGACCCCGTGGAGATCTGGCGCCAATGGGCCGACCACGTGGAGGGCGCGGCCATCGACTGCGGCCACCTGATGGCGGAAGAGGCACCCGACGAGGTGCTGGCGCATGTGCTGCCGTTCCTGCAGCGTCACGCCTGACGATCCGTAGGAGAGGCCGAGCCATGCGACTGTCGATGATCCTTTGGGCGCTGCTGTGCGTCCTGCAAAGCCACGCCGAAGTGCCGACACCGACACCGGCGCGGCAGCAGGAGTTCTTCCCCGCGCCGAGCTTCGAACTCGTTCATTCGGGAGGCTGCGGCGTGATGGAGGGCATCGCGAGCGCCTCGGATGGCAGCGCGTATTTCACCGAGATCACGCGTTCGGTCGGCTGCTCCGACGCGGGCGGCGTGCAGGGCGGTCGCATCTGGGTCGTACCGCCCGGCGGCAGGCCGCGCATCTTCCGCGAGCCCAGCAACATGGCCGCCGGCCTGGCCATTGACGCGCAGGACCGCATGGTCACTGCCGAGGGCGCCGACTATGGGGGGCGCCGCGTCTCGATCACCGACTTGCGCACCGGCGCCTATCGTGTGGTCGCGCATTTCCATGAGAACCGCCAGTTCAATGCGCCCAACGACGTGGCAATCGATCGCGCGGGCCGCATCTATTTCTCGGACCTGCGCCTCTTCGGCCCCGAGACGATCGAGCAGCGCATCAACGCCGTCTACAGGATCGATCCACCCGGCGCCGGCGCCAAGGGGCTGTGGCCGCTCACGCGCATCCTCGGCGACAACTCGAAGATGAACGGCATCGAGCTCTCGCCCGACCAGCGGACCCTCTACGTGGGCTTGTGCGACCCTGGTACGAATGCGCTCGGTGAGCAAGGGAAGGCGGCGCTCGACCGTACCGGTGCGGGCGGCCTCGTCGCGTACCCGCTCGATGAGTCTGGCCGGCCGGGCGCGCCGCGCGTGCTGCTCGATCTTGAGAAGTCAGGCTGCGTCGACGGGATGGCCACCGACAACGAAGGCAACGTCTACCTCGCACTGCCCAGTGCCGCATCGGGACCCGGCATCTATGTGATGACGCCGGCCGGCGTGCTGGCCGCGCGCCTGGCGCTGCCCCACGACGAAAGCCCGGTCAACCTGGGGTTCGGGCGGGGGCCGGAGGCGGGCACGCTGTATGTCGCCACCGTCGGCGCAGGAAAGGTCTATCGCTTGCGCACCGGCAAGACCGGCTCGCTGCCGCCGCGTTGAGTTTTTTTGAGGTCGAACAGGAACATGGACATGACCGATGCATGGAGCGACAAGCTCGTGATTCGCGAGCTCATCGAGAACTGGGCCGTATGGCGCGATGCCGGCGACTGGAAGCGCTTCGCCACCGTGTGGCACGACGACGGCTTCATGCACGCGACGTGGTTCCAGGGGCCTGCGCGCGAGTTCATCCGGGTCACCCAGGAGGGGATGGCCAAGGGCGTGAGCATCCTGCATTTTCTCGGCGGCACGTCGATCGATTTGGCGGGCCAGCGCGCCATCGCGCAGACCAAGATGACGATCTCGCAGCGTGCGGAGGTCCAGGGCGTGCCTTGCGACGTGGTGTGCACGGGGCGCTTCTACGATTTCCTCGAGAAGCGCAATGGCCGCTGGGGCCTGGTCGTGCGCCAGCCCATCTACGAGAAAGACCGCATCGACCCCGTCGACCCCGCCGTGCCGCTGCAGCTCGACACTGGCCGCCTGGCCGCCTTTCCTGCGGGCTATCGTCACCTGGCCTATATCCAGACCCAGATCGGCTATGCCGTGAAACGCGACATGCCGCAGCTGCAGGGGGCGGAGGTCGAGGCACTCTATGCGCGCGGCCAGGCGTGGCTGGACCAGGGGAGGTAGTGGTCTTTGGCGCGGAAGGTGCGGCGAACTGGAGATGAAGCATGCCGGCGACCGGTAGGTGCCAAAGGTCGTAGCGCTCCTCGCCGCTCTTGACCGAACCTGCGAAGTGCTCGTTCGACGCATTCGATGTGACAACCATGTCGCCGCCGGGCAGCGTGGCCAGAGTGTCCGGCCACGGATACGTCGTCGGCGGCGAATGCCGATGGCACTGGCACTTATCTGCCCTCCGGGTTCGCTCATGTCCCACAAGGACCAGAGGCCCGATCCGGAAAAGTCGAGGTTACGAGTTGGTTTCGGCACGCCACCTCGTTTTGCTACATCTCCCGCGCGGCGAAAAAAAGGAACTCGACATGGCCACTGGCAGCAGAACCCTCTGGAAAGGCGCCATCACTTTCGGACTCGTCCACATCCCGGTGGGCCTGCACACCGCCAGCGTCGAGCAGGGCATCGATTTCGACTGGCTGGACAAGCGCAGCATGGACCCGGTCGGCTACAAGCGCATCAACAAGAGGACCGGTCGGGAGATCGACAAGGACAACATCGTCAAGGGCTTCGAGTACGAGGACGGCAAGTACGTGGTGATCTCGCCCGAGGAAATCGAAGCCGTCTACCCTCGCACCACCCAGACGATCGAGATCCAGCGCTTCATCGACGCACAGGAGCTTCCCTTCCTCTACCTGGAGCGCCCCTACTACGTCGCGCCGATCAACAAGGGCCAGAAGGTCTATGCGCTGTTGCGAGAGGTGCTCCTGAAGACCGGCAAGGTCGGCCTGGCCAAGGTGGTGATCGCCACCAAGCAGCATCTGGCCGTGCTGGTGCCCTCCGGCAAGGCGATGGTGCTGAACCTGCTGCGATGGGGCGACGAGGTCAAGACGCTCGAAGGCCTCGATCTGCCTGCCGCGGGGATGAAGGGCGCCAACGTGAGCGCGGCTGAAATGAAGATGGCCGAGCAGCTGGTCGACAGCATGTCGGGCAAATGGAACCCGGAGGACTTCAAGGACGAGTTCAAGAGCGCCGTCATGAAGATCGTCCAGAAGAAGGTCAAGGCCGGCGACACCGAGACCGTGATCGAGCCCGAGGAAGAAGCGCCCGAGGACAGCTCGAACGTGATCGACCTGACCGAGCTGCTCCAGCGCAGTCTCAAGGGTGGCAAGGCTCCCAAGGCCGACGCTCCCGCCGCGAGGAAGCGCACTGCCAAGGCGGCAGGCAAGTCGGGCGGAACCGCGCGGAAGACCGCTTCGAAGGCGGCTTCGAAGAAGGCGGCGACCCCCACCCGAAAGGCGGCTTGACCACGCACTCCGGCCCTGCGAAGGACGCCCGATGGCCAAGAGCGATGCGCTGTCCACGTACAAGGCCAAGCGGAACTTTGCCGTCACCGCAGAGCCCGCCGATGGTGGCCGACCGAGCCCGCACGCGCTCACCTTCGTGGTGCAAAAGCATGCCGCCTCGCGGCTGCACTACGACTTCCGGCTCGAGCTCGACGGGGTGATGGTGTCGTGGGCCGTGCCCAAGGGCCCGAGCTTCGATCCAAAGGAAAAGCGGATGGCCGTCCACGTGGAAGACCATCCGATCTCCTATTCCTCGTTCGAAGGCACGATCCCGCCCAAGCAGTACGGCGCGGGAACCGTCATCGTCTGGGACAACGGCACGTGGGAGCCGGTGGGCGATCCCCGTGCAAGCCTGGCCGCCGGGAAGCTGGTGTTCCGGCTGCACGGCCAGAAGCTCGAAGGTTTATGGGAGCTCGTGAAGATCGCCAAGGGCGGCGAGCGCCAGGAGCCCTGGATCCTGTTCAAGAAGAAGGACGCCTTCGCGCGCGCCCATGCCGAGTACGACGTGATCACGGCCCTGCCGGACAGCGTCATCGCCAATCCCCTCAAGCAGCCCGGTCGCGAGGCGGCCAGGCCTGCGGCTAAACGCGCCGGCAAGGCGCCCGGCCTACCCACGCCGGCGCGCAAGACCGCGCTTCCCGCCGAGATCAAGCCGCAGCTCGCCACCCTCGCCGCCGGCGTTCCTCCAGGTGGCGAATGGCTGTTCGAGATCAAGTTCGACGGTTACCGGTTGATGGCGCGGTTCGACAGGCGCAAGGTCGCGCTCATCACCCGCGGTGGGCACGACTGGTCGACACGCATGCCGACGCTGGTGCAGGAGCTCGCCGGGCTGGGCCTTCACGCGAGCTTCCTGGACGGGGAGATCGTCGTGCTCGGGGACAATGGGGCGCCGGATTTCAATGCGCTGCAGAACGCCTTCGACCGCGGCCGGGGTGCCGAGCACGTCGTGTTCTTTGTCTTCGACGTGCCTTTCTTCGAGGGGCACGACCTGCGCTCGCTCCCCTTGTCGCAACGCCGCCAACTGCTGCGCGATTTCCTCGCGGAAAAAGCCACTGACCACGTGCGCTTCAGCGACGACTTCGAAGCCGATCCCGCATCGCTGCTGCGCTCCGCTTGCCAGATGCAGATGGAAGGCGTGATCGCCAAGCGTGCCGATGCGCCGTACGTTTCCCGGCGCAGCGAAACCTGGCTCAAGCTCAAGTGCAAGCTGCGCCAGGAGTTCGTGATCTGCGGCTACACCGACCGGACGGACCGTACCGATCAGGTCGGGAGCCTCCTGCTGGGCATCCACGATGACCGCGGCAAGCTGGTGTCCGTGGGGAGTGTCGGCACCGGCTGGAGCAGCGAGGAGGCCAGCGAGCTCAAGCAGAGGCTGCTGCCGCTGGCTGCGGCGACGTCCCCGTTCGACAAGGGCGATCCCAGGCCGGGCCGGTGGTCCAGGCGCAAGGCGGGCAGCGAGCGTTGGGTGAAGCCCCGGCTGCTGGCGGAGGTGAGCTTCGCCGAGTGGACCCCTGACGACCAGATCCGGCACGCGTCCTTCATCGGACTGCGCGACGACAAGCCCGCGAAGGTCATCGTGCGCGAGCGGCCCCGGCAGTTCGGGACGTCCGCTGCGCCGCCTGGCGGGAAGGCTGGCGGATCGCCAGCGGCCTCCGTCAAGGTGAGCCATGGCGAGCGCGTGATCGACGCGGCCACCGGCGCCACCAAGCTGGACCTGGTGCGCTATTACGAGTCCGTCGCCCAGTTCATCCTGCCGCATCTGAAGGGGCGGCCGTGCTCGCTCGTGCGCGGTCCTACGGGAGTGGGTGGGGAACTGTTCTTCCAGAAGCACGGCGAGAAGATCGGCATTCCCGGCATCACCGAACTGCCTGAGGACCTGTGGCCCGGCCATGCGGCGCTGCTGGAGATCGGCAGCGCCCAGGCGCTGGCAGGCGCGGCGCAGATGAACGTCATCGAGTTCCATACGTGGAATTCCACCGCGAAGAACATCGACAAGCCCGACAGGATGGTGTTCGACCTGGACCCCGGCGAAGGCACGAGCTGGGAACATGTCCAGGAGGCCGCGGCGCTCGTGCGCGCGATGCTCGACGCCCTGGGGCTGCAGGCCTGGCTCAAGACCAGCGGCGGCAAGGGACTGCACGTCGTCGTGCCGCTGGCGCCGCGCTACGACTACGAGACCGTCAAGGGTTTCTCGCAGGCCATCGTCCAGCACCTGGCGCGAACGATCCCGGCGCGCTTCGTGGCCAAGAGCGGACCGAGCAATCGCGTCGGCAAGCTCTTCGTCGACTATCTGCGCAACGGCCATGGCGCGACGACGGCGGTGGCGTTTTCCGCGCGGGCCAGGCCCGGACTCGGCGTCTCGATGCCGGTGGCCTGGGACGACCTGGGGCAGCTCAAGAGCGGTTCGCAGTGGAACATCCGAACCGCGCGCGAGTACCTTTCCTTTCAGGCGGAGGATCCCTGGGAAGGCTATTGGAAGAAGCGCCAGCCGCTCGCTGAAGCGATGAAGCGGCTCGGGTACAGGACGTAAGCAGGCCCATCGCCGCGCCTTGCGCCGCGAGGCCGACGGCGCTTCTGTCCAGCGGCAGGTTCGCCCCTCTGGCCAGAGCCCCGCCAGCGTAGCCTGCGCGCTGCCGAGGACCACGCCGATGCAGGCGCGTTTGTCTACGCTTTTGGCATGTCGAGTTCGATCCAGGCCGGCGCATGGTCGCTCGCACCGGTGCGCCCGCGCACGTCGCGGTCCACGCCAGCATTGCGAAGCATCGGCGCGAGTTCCGCGTTCAGCAGCAAATGGTCGATGCGAAGCCCGGCGTCGCGTGAATAGCGGTTGCGCCAGTAGGTCCAAAAGGTGAACGGTGCGCGGTCGGGATGGCACGTGCGGATCGCGTCGGTCCAGCCTTGCTTGAGAAGCTGTGCGAACGCCGCCCGGCTTTCGGGTTGCAGCAGCGCGTCGTCGCGCCATGAGGCGGGGCTGTAGATGTCGGCATCTGTCGGCACGACGTTGTAGTCACCGGCCAGCACGACGGGCATGCCGCTCGCGAAGAGTTTCTTCGCATGCCTGTTGAAGGCCTCGAACCACCGCAGCTTGTAGTCGAACTTCGGCCCCGGCTGAGGATTGCCGTTGGGAAGGTAGAGGCAGCCGATCAGGATGCCGTCGACCACCGCCTCGACGTAGCGGCTCTGCGTGTCGGCTTCCATGCCCGGCAGGCCACGTCCGATGTCGATCGGCGTTTTTCCGCGCGCGAGGATGGCGACCCCGTTCCAGGCGCGCTGCCCGAGTGCGACGATGCCGTAGCCCGCGCCCTGGATCGCATCGATGGGCAGGTTGCCATCGGGGCTCTTGAGTTCCTGCAGGCATGCGACATCGGGCTTCGAATCGGCCAGCCATTCGAGCAGGCGTGCAAGGCGGCTGTTGATGCCGTTGACGTTGAATGTTGCGATCTTCATCAGGCCCAACCAAGGGACGGAATGGCGGGGCGAACAGGCGCGAAATCGCGCGCCCTCTATCCCGCCGATCGCTGGACAGGAGCGCAGGCGCCGTCCAAGGTGGTCCTCGACCGTTCGACAGGCACGCGCGAGAGAAGCTCGAAGGCTGGGCGCGACCTGTGCTCGCGCCGCACTGGCGCGACCGTTGCGGGCTGTGGCAACGTCGCGCCCAACGTCTTCGCCAAGCCGGCGAACCGAAGGTCCGCCTCCTTGCGCAGCTTGGCAATCTGCTCGATGCGGTGGTTCGGAATGCTCCGGCGTCCGCCCTGCGTGCGCTGGTGAAGCTGATGGATGGCCGTGTAGGCGGCGGCTTCCGCCGTCAACCAGTCAATGAAAGCAGCGTGGTTGGCTTCTTCGGCCATCGGTTTCCTTCGGTGGTGTTGCGCGGTGAATCTAAAGGGCTGCCCAAAGTCGCTTGTAGTCCGCCGCCGCCAAGGTTCGCCCGAATGCGCCGTCATGCGGTTCTCCTCGGCCTGACAGCAACATGGTTCATGAGCCCACCGGTTCCGTGGCCGGATTGCCGATCGCCACGAAGAGCGGCTTTCAGCTCGGCTGCGTAATGCGGTGACCTGGAATCGCCGGCCTGGAAAAACGGCTTGGCTGACATGCGCAGGACGCGTGCGCCCCCTTCGACGCCCCGTGTCTGCCATCCCGGTCGGTCCCACGTCCCGGCCAAGGTCAGAGCCTTCTCGACTTTCTTGCCGTTGCTCGGACGAATTGGGATGCGAGCCCATTGATCTTCCGGCGTCCTGGCGCGCAAGCCTTCGCCTCATGCGGTCGTGAAGACCGCCGTCATGCGGCGCTGGAAGCCGCCGCCCGGCAGTTGGCACGCGAGCTCGCTCCCGTGCGTGTCTACGCCATCAGCCCTGGTCCGGTGAATACGCCGAGCTGGCGGCTGATGGACGACGCCAGTAGGACCGCGATGTTCGCGAGGCTCGACGGTACGCTGCCCGTGGGCTTCGCGGCCGACGAAGACGATACCGCCGCGGGCTACCTGTTTGCGATGCAGGCGCGAGCGCTCACGGGCGCGGTGATCGACATCGACAGTGGCGCGCTGGTGGCCTGAGCATGGCGTCCGCGGCGCATCCCCGGCTTGATCATGTGCTGCTCGTTGTGCGGAACGCGCAGACGACGCTCTCGTTCCTGACGGACGTAGTCGGCCTGCGCATCGGGCCTCGTCCGGCATTTCGCTTCCCCGGCTGGTGCTCTACGCGGGGGCGCAGGCCCTCGTACACCTCGCGCTGCGCCGGGACAATCGCCGGCCTGCGGCGCAGGTAGGTGCCCTGCGCGCTCCGGGCGCCGGCGTGGTGGATCACGTGGCTTTCCGGATCGCCGATGCGCGGGCAATCCGCCAGCGGCTGAAGGATTGTGCCTGGTCGTACCACGAAGCGAACGTGCCTGGAAGGGGCGAGCGTCAGTTCTTCATCGCGATTCCAGAGGGGCAGGTGGTCGAGCTGGTGACCGCCGTCCACTGAAAGACGAGACCCCTTGTCTTCTTCTCTTCTCATTCCATTCCACGAAAGATTGATATGTCCACATTTCATGCACCCCGGCGCAGTTTCTGGCCCGACGGAATCCGCCTGGTGGTGTTCGTCTCCATGCAGTTCGAAGCCGGCGCACAAGGCGAACACGACAACGGCGTGCCATTTCCGCCACTCGCCGAGAACGTGCCCGACCTCCCGGCGCGCACCTGGTTCGACTGGCGTGCGCGAAGGCATCCAGACGGGTGAAGTAAATCTTTTGACAAACGCGAAGTAAATCTTTTGACAACGCGATTCGCATTCGCAGAAATCAAGGCGCGTCGCTCGGGAAAGCGACTGGGAGTTCTTGCCCTCCTCGCCGTCGATCAGCCACCGGCTAACACACAGAAAATTTCCAGTACAGATTCCGCGCGCGATCGTCAGCAACTGACTGGTTGGACAAACTTGGATCTCGACCGCGTGAAATATGATCAGGGCGATCCAGTTCGGCCGTGCTTTCGTATCAATCTCGGCCCATTCTTTGCGCAAAACCGTGCCCCGGGTGATGCGCAGGGTCTGCCGGTCTTCTCTCGCCGTCGATCAGCCTCCACCGGCTATCGCGCAGAAAAGTCTCAGGACAGATCCCATGCGTTGTTGATTTCCATCCAGAAGTGACCCAGTGGGGGTGCGGACGAAAACTTGGACTACCAGGAGGTAGTTCATGTATTCCTACGAAGATCGGATTCGAGCCGTTGAGCTCTACATCAAGCTGGGTAAACGCGTGCGGCCCACCATCCGCCAGCTTGGTTATCCAACAAAGAATTCTCTGAAGGGCTGGTACAACGAATATCAGCAGAAGCTCGACTTGCCAATGGGCTATGCGGGCCGCAGACCCAAGTTCTCGCTGGAACAGAAGGCGGCAGCTATCGAGCATTACCTCACCCACGACCGCTGCATTGCTGCCACCATGAGGGCATTGGGCTACCCCGGAAGAGGGACACTGACCGCTTGGGTTCGCGAGGCCGTTCCTGAGGCCAGAAGGGCCGCCGTTGGCAGCGTGGGCCGAAGAAGGTACTCTGGGAAGCTGATGCAAGCGGGAGTCATGGAGCTTTGCACGCGCGAGGAAAGTGCGCAGGCAGTAGCCGACAAGTTCGGCGTGTGTCGGCCAACGCTGTACAACTGGAAGAACCAACTTCTGGGACGTGAGGCACCCGCATCCATGAAACGCACCCATCCATCCTCGCCTTCGCAAGAGCGCGACGAGCTCGAGCGCCAGGTCGAGTCGCTGCGCCGCGAAGTCAGGCAACTTCGCCTTGAACAGGATCTCTTGAACAAGGCCAATGAACTGTTAAAAAAAGGCCTGGGCGTCGACCTGCAGCTCCTGTCCAACCGGGAGAAGACACTGCTGATTGACGCCCTCAGGGAGCACTACGGCCTACCGGAGCTCCTTGCACAGTTGGATCTGGCGCGCAGTTCGTACTTCTATCATCGGGCTCGTTCAGCGATGGGCGACAAGTACCTGGAGGTGCGGCAATCCATCACCGACATCTTTGAGTCGAACCACCGCTGCTATGGCTACCGCAGGCTGCAGGCATCCCTGAGCAGACAGGACGTGGCGATCTCCGAGAAGGTGGTGCAGCGGCTGATGAAGCAAGAGAGCCTGGTTGTTCCGAAGCCCAGGAAGCGCAGGTATGCGTCATACCTGGGCGAGATCAGTCCAGCGCCTGAGAACCTCATCAACCGCGACTTCCAGGCTGCGGTCCCCAATAAGAAGTGGCTCACGGACATCACGGAGTTCCAAATCCCGGCTGGCAAGGTGTACCTCTCGCCCATGGTTGATTGCTTCGATGGGATGGTGGTCAGCTGGACCATCGGGACCAGCCCGGACGCTGAGTTGGTCAACACGATGCTGGATGCAGCCATCGAGACGGTGGCGAACACAGCTGATCGGCCCGTGGTCCACTCCGACCGAGGGGGCCACTACCGCTGGCCGGGCTGGCTATCAAGAATGAGCGACGCGAAGTTCACCCGCTCGATGTCTCGCAAGGCATGCTCACCTGATAACGCAGCTTGCGAAGGCTTCTTCGGTCGGCTCAAGAACGAGCTGTTCTATCCTCGGGACTGGAAGAACGCCACCATTGAGCAATTCATCGAGGCGCTCGACTCGTACATCCGCTGGTACAACGAGAAGCGGATCAAGATCTCCCTTGGCTCCCTCAGCCCTATCGAATACCGGGTGAGCCTTGGACTTGCGGCATAAACCAGTCCAAGTTTTTATCCGCACCCCCGCCGGGTCAGGATTCCATGGAAATCAACAGCCTGCCAGAAGAACAGATAGGGACTGATGGTGGTGCCGAATATGGCCACCACGGTGGTGATGTAATCCGTGCTCCAGAACCCGCTGGGCACCAGCGTGCTGACAATGACCTGCCGCCAGGGGATGTGCACGACGAATGCCGTTGCCACGTACGCCAGCAACCCCAGGGTGAGCCATTTGAGAATGCGCACATAGCGGCGGTAGGGAATGAAAACCTGCAGCAGCAGCGAGACGACTCCGAAGGCCACGGCATACAGTTGCGCCGTACCGCCGACGATCAGCTTCAGCGCCTCGCCCATGGAGGAAACATCGGCGGCTATATTGATCGTGTTGGCGATCAGCAAAAGACCGACCACTGCGTACAGTAGCCACGCCGGGTAGTGGCGACGGATGTTGGTGGCCAGTCCATGGCCGCTCACCCGCCCGATCCTCGCGCTTGCCATCTGGATGCCGACCATCAGCGGGTATGTCAGCAGTACTGTCCACAGCGTGCCGAACCCGAACTGCGCGCCTGCTTGCGAGTAGGTGGCGATGCCGCTCGGATCGTCGTCGGCCGCGCCCGTGATGAGCCCTGGCCCAAGCTTACTGAGCCAGGATTTTTCAACGCTGTGGACACGGGTTGGAGAGTCAAGCATGGCGTCGAGCTTTCCGCGTGGCTGGTCGTCTGATGGTCGGTGTCAGCGCAACGTGTCGATGTAGGCCTTCTGCTCGGCTGCATAGCAGCCACATGCGGCTACTTCCAGCCCGCGACGGTCGAGTACTTGGAGGTCGCCACGGTGGTACGCAATCAGCCCGCTGTGCTGCAAGGCGTTGGCAGCTACGGTGATGCCCACGCGTCGCACGCCGAGCATGTAGGCCAGGAATTCATGCGTCACGCGAAAGCTGTCGGCGTGGGCGCGATCCTGGCTCATCAGAAGCCACCGGGCCAGACGTGGGCCGATCTGATGGAAGCGAAGGCATCCGGCTGAAATTGTCAGTTGGGCCATCAGCACGTAGAGATAGCGATTCAGCACGCGTTGCAGCGTCGGACTGCGCTTGAGTTCCTTTCGGAAGGCTCCAGCGTCGATGCGCCACGCCATCCCCGAGCCCTGCACCACCGCACGCAGGGGCGTCATGCCCATGCCCAGCACCAGTTGCACGCCCAACATGCCCTCGTGCCCGACCATGCCGACTTCGAGTTCGGGACTGCCGTCAGTCAAGGTCAGCAGCGAAATGAAGCCTTCGGTGGGGAAATAGGCATAGCGCGTGCGCTCTCCGGGCGTGCAGAGCACGTCGGCCCAGATCAAGGGAGCAGGTTCGCAGAGGGCGAGGAAGCGCCGCCGGTCCTTCGCGGGAAGCCGTTGGATCAGATGGTTCTCTACGGTGGTCGATCTCGCCCTCTGCTATGTTGGCAGTCCGAACGAGTCTGCAACGAGCGCCGGGATTTCACCGTTCGATGGCGCACACAGTGCGCCGGCGTCCGCGGACGCCGGTCATCACCGCCCGCAGCACCTACAACGCGCTCCTGTCCGGCAGAAGCCGGTCGTATTCCTTCTTGACCACCGCGTAGCACTCGCAGGTGCGTTGCTCCAGGCCCCGGCGATTCAGCACCGAAATGCGACCGCGGGCGTAGCGGATCAGCCCGGCCCGCTGCAGCTTGAGCGCGCCCTCGGTCACGCCTTCGCGGCGTACACCGAGCATGTTGGCGATCAGTTCCTGTGTCATCACGAGCTCGCTCCCTTCCAGCCGGTCCAGGCTCAGCAGCAGCCAACGGCAGAGCTGTTGATCCAGAGAATGGTGTCGGTTGCACACCGCCGTCTGTGCCATCTGCGTGATCAGTGCCTGGGTGTAGCGCAGCAGCAGGTGGAGGATGGGAGGGCGCGTGAATTCTTCCTTGATGGCCTGCGCCCGCAGCCGGAAGCCCTGCCCCGCGCTCTGCACGACGGCGCGGCTAGGCGTGGATTCGCCACCCATGAACAGCGAGATGCCGACGATGCCCTCGTTGCCGACCACAGCGATTTCGGCCGATGCACCGTTCTCCATCACATACAGCAACGAGACGATGGCACTGGTTGGAAAGTAGACGTGGCTCAGTGCTATGCCCGATTCGTACAGCACCTGACCCAGCGGCATTTCCACCGCTTCGAGTTGCGGCCGCCAGCGTTGCCATTCGGCCTCGGGCAGAGACGCCAGCAGTTTGTTTCTTCTCGGGTCGATCGCAACAGACATCGCGTGCTCCAGACGAGCTCTGGAGATTATTCGGGATCCGAGTTCAGGCGCAGAGCCCCCTTCAGTATAGGCAGCGGTGGCATTTCTTGTGCGCTATCGCACAAATCCGCTTCTCGCGAATGCCCCACCCGTTCAACCCAAATCACGGTGCCTGGAGCGCTGTTTTCTTCCGCGAGCAGGATTTCTCGCTGGCGATGGCCAACGCGCCTTCGCGGGTGATCGCGTGAACATGCACTGCTTCCGTCGCGAATGCTCTCGACCTGAATTGCGTTTCAAGAGTCGCTTCGATCATGCCGCTGGCAACCAGGCGTTTTGCCGCAGCCACGTCCGCCGACAGCGTGAGCCACCGGGGCTGCGCCATGCGTTCGAGCCGCATCAGCAATTGAATGTCCATGGCGAGTCCTTTGGGAAAGGGGAACGGCGCAGGCGCCGGTCATGGGAGAGCGTGGCGTGGCAGGCAGATCGTGAAGATGCAACCGGTGCCCGGCACATCCCGAACGGTCAGGGTACCGAAGTCCGCCTCCACGCTCTGTCGGGCGATGGAAAGCCCCAGGCCCAGGCCCGACCGGTCGTGGCTGTGTTGACTGAAGGGGGCGAACATCCTGGCGGCGACTCCCTGTGGCAACCCTCCGCAGTGATCTTCCACCTCAATCAGGACGTGCTGGTCGGACTCGCGGATCCTCAAGGCGACATCGGTGCATGGGTGCGTGAACTTGAACGCGTTCTGCAGGAGGTTCCCCAATGCGGCGAGCAGCAACTCGCGATTTCCCTGGATGGCCAGGATCGGGGTGACGGGCGTCACCTGGAAGGCGCAGCCTGCAGCGCCTGCGACGAGTTGGGCCGCAGCTTCGGCTTCCTTGATGAACGCGGCGAGGGAGAACGTCTGCCGCTGTTCTGACGCGGTATTGCGGATCTCGGCGAGCGCCCGGCCGATCAGCTCGCCCATTGCAGACAGGCTGCGCTTCAGCACGGTCCCGGTCGCACCACCCACGGTCATGTTGCCGAGTTCGAGGGCGTGGATCGCAAGGGTTGCTGTTCCGAGGGCGTTTCGCAGTTCGTGCACCAGGAAACCGAAACGCTCTGCCGCGTCCAGGCTCTGCTGGCGGGCGATCTGCGTGTCGCGCTGGCAGCTGAATTCGGTTACCGCATCGGCAATGGCGTTGTCCAGGCAGCGGTTCAGCGTCCGAAATTCTCCGATGGAGAACGGCACGTCGCGTTCGAAGGCGAGGTCCGTGATCGCCTGGCAAAGGTCGCCATAGTCGTGAACGACCTGGTCGACCGTGTACCCCAGCTGCAGCAGTTCCTTTCCATGGGCTGTGGCGGTCACCCCGATCTCTGACAGAGTCGGCGAATCGCCACCGGAAGGACCTGAGATCCTCATGCTGTCCGCAGGTTTATCGTCCTCCTCGGCCGCAAGGGTTCTGATCAGTTGCTCGAGGAACATCGGGATGCCGTTTGCCAGTTGCTGTTCGGTGGCGGCGCGCCGTGGTCTGCGTGCAACCTTCGATTTGCACCTTGAAACCAGCTCTTCCCGGTTGTTGGTGAGAAAGTTGCGCATGTTCCGAGACCTCGATGGCTTTCGCCGGGTTCATCGATGAATGTCGCCCGACTTGCTTCTCGGGCGTACCAGTCCATCTTTACCTGCGCGAGAAAATTTCATCTGTACGGCATCGAACATAGTCCGATCTGACGACGCACCGTAGGAGCACAGGCCATGTCCGGGACTAGCAATGGAAAGCTCCAGGATTCAAGGCCCCGAGGACTGGCTCGCGATCGATCGCCTTTGAGGAAGTTGGCAGCCTCTCTATAGAAGGCCCTTGTCCGTCGCACAACTCACAGCCTGCGCGCGCGTGTGGACCTGCAGCTTGCGGTAGATGCTTTTTATGTGGACGTTGACAGTTTGCGGGCTGATCCTGAGTTGTTTGGCGATAGCGGCGCCGACGTTCCCGAGCGCTACAAGCCGCAGCACATCCAGTTCTCGTTCGGTCAATATCGCGCGGCCAGTCGGTGACTGAATGGGAGTGCCATTGGCGCGCGAGCGGTTCAGGTGCCCGAGCAACCTGCGGGCCAGGGTCGGAGTGACGGCGGCTCCGCCGTTGACCACGTGCAAGACAGCCTGTGCGTAGCTCTGCAGCCACGCGGCCTGGACCAGGTAGCCAGAGGCTCCGAGCTCAAACGCATGCAGGGCCTGAGCCTCGTCAAGGTGCGCTGAAATGGCGATGACTTCGGGCGCACTGCGATGCTTCCTGGCCTCTTCAATCAGTTCGAAACCGCTGCCGTCCACGAGACAAACGTCCACCATCAACACCTCGAACTCGTGTCGCATCAACAAGCGTCGCCCTTCGCGCAAGGTGTTCGCCTGGTTTTCGAGCTGGATGCGACGATCGTCAAGCAACTCCTGCGCGATCACATGTCGGATCGAGGGATTCGGAGCCACCAGCAGAACCCGTACCGGCTTAGCGTGTTGCCCGGCCAGAAAGTGCGGCCACTGAACCGCGGTCGCACTTTGCGGGGCCGGCTCCTCAAATTGCCCGCGACCGGAGTAGTTTCGCGTCAGGCCTTCCTCGCTCACCACCGAGTCATCGTTTTCTCTCTCCATTTGCAGCTCCCTTTGTGATCATCGGTATTGCTGGAGAGAGCTTGGGAAGCTTGCCGTATTGCCCGTGCAACAAACAACCGCTGCTGGTCTATCGCGTGCGGCCAAGCTCAGTACACCGAGCAGCGCAAGAGTCAGTGGTGAATGGTTCATGGAGAATCCTTTGAAGGCCTCCTCAGATTAGGCGCATTCCAGGCATGAAACGGTTCGCCAGCGAACATAGGCGCATTGGCTAGGTGGCGACGTGCCCGACGCCGGTGGCAAACCAGCGAAAGATCTTGGCCGGATTCTTCCAATCGCTCGTGTACCGAATGAACAGAAAGCCGGACGCCGCATTGCCGATCGCGTCGACGGGAATGCCGGCGGCCTGCAACGCTGCCTCTTCTTCTTCAACACTCGTGTCGAGCGGCAGCTTCAGAGTGATGGTTGCGCTATGGATGACTTTCCTTGCCATTGATTTTCTTCCCTTGAGTGCGCTGGCACGTTAGGAAAGTCGAGAAAATCGGTCTGTGCGTTGCCGTACACAAGGCACGCTACTTTCCTCGAGAGCAGGTCCATGCGCGCCACGCAACCACCAACAATCGGATCGCATTGGCACCACAAAAGATAGGTCAAAGCAATGCTAGGTGATTGGCGGCTATAGGCGGATGATGATCTGCCGCATGCCATTCGGCATGTCACCCGAAGGAGACAGCAATGTCTCGCCAACACCATCGCCGGCGATCTTCCCGTGAAGGCTTCCATGCCTTCCCTCTGCTCCAGCTGAAAGGTCCGCAAGCGGTAGTTCGGCCACGGTGAGCGGGGCACGCAACCCGCTGCGTGCCTCGGCGTTCTCCGCTGGTGCGGACGGCTATCTTTTTGGAGGTCACATGACCTTGTTCACCTATCTCATGCTTGCACTGCTGATCGCGGCATGCAGCATTCCTCTGCTGGACGTCATCGCGAGCTGGTACTACCTGCGATTCACGCAGGGCGTGCCCGCATTCGGCCTGACCTTCCCATGGGCTCGTTGGCCCCCCGGCAATAGCTCGCCCGAGGCCATCCAGGCCAAGGACTCGCTCCTCGACGAAGGCGGCGGTGCCGGTTTCGAGCCTCACGCGCCAAGAGTCGACCTGGCCAGTGAACCCGCGGCGGCGGCCTCCCGGATGAAGGACCCGGCAATCGGCTTCGACGGCCACCAGTACACGTTCGAGGGCTATCGCTATGACCGGTTCTTCGACGCGATCGACCATGCCGAGCTGATCCGCTCGCGCAGGGCGATGGTGACGCAAGCTTGAAACGCGTGGGCCTGTGATGTTCTTGATCCTCATGCTCGAAGGCGCGGACGCAGGAGCGACAGCATGAGAATTGCACAGGTAGCCCCGCTGTTTGAGGCAGTGCCGCCCAAGCTGTACGGCGGCACTGAGCGGGTCGTAGCGCACCTCACCGACGCATTGGTTGACCAGGGACACGAAGTCACGCTGTTCGCCGCGGGTGAGACCCAGACCAAGGCCCGCCTGGTAGCGACGCGTGCCCAACCGCTGCGGCTGGATAGCGGGCGCCTCAACTCGGACCTGGCGAGCCACCTCGCGATGATCCATGAGGTACGGCAGCGGGCCGATGCATTCGACGTCATTCACTTTCACGTCGACCTGATCCACTTTCCCTTCTTTGAGGGCATGCCGGAACGTACGCTCACGACGCTGCATGGCCGGCTCGACATCGACGATCTGCGCGACGTCTATGCGCGCTGGCCCTTGTACCCGCTGGTATCCATTTCCCGCAGCCAGCGCGCCCCGCTGCCAGATGCCAACTGGTATGCCACGGTGCAGCACGGCATGCTGCCCGACCAATACCGGTTCAGCCCGCAGGCACAGGACGGCTACCTCGCCTTTCTCGGGCGGATCTCGCCGGAGAAGCGGCCCGATCGGGCGATCGAGATAGCGAAGGCCGCCGGCGTGCCCCTGAAGATCGCGGCCAAGGTGGACGCCGCTGACCGCATCTACTTCGACACCCGCATCCGACCGATGCTGGATCATCCGCTGATCGAGTTCGTGGGCGAGATCGGCGACGCTCAGAAGAGTGCCTTTCTTGGCGGCGCACGAGCCCTGCTGTTTCCGATCGACTGGCCCGAGCCCTTCGGGCTCGTCATGATCGAGGCGATGGCATGCGGCACGCCGGTCATCGCCTGGCGCTGCGGTTCCGTTCCGGAGGTCGTGCAGCACGGCATTTCGGGCCTCATCGTCGACGACATCGCCGGGGCCGTGAAGGCGGTGCACAGCATCGGCGGCCTGTCTCGCGCGCGCGTGCGCCGGGCGTTCGACGAGCGCTTCACCGCGCAGGCGATGGCCAAGCGCTATGCCCGCCTCTACTGGCAATTGGCGCGTGCCCGTCGTCTTCACGAGAGCGAGGTGGCATGACCCTACCTCATCCCGAGGGTACTCAACCCCCTAGATCCACCACGGCGGACACCTCGGTGCCGCGCACGCCCGACCACCTCTTCGTTCTCAAGGATGGCGACAGCTTTGTGGTGGCCGACACCTATGGTGACATCGCGGGCTCGGGCGATGGCTTCTTTCAGGACGATACGCGGCTGTTGTCGTGCTTCCACCTCCTGCTGGAGGGCGCACGACCGACCCTGCTGTCCAGCGACGTGAGCCGTGACAACGTCTTCTTCACTGCGCACCTCACCAATCGACCGCTGCCTCCTCTCGGCGGCGATTCATTGCCTCAAGGCGTGGTGCACATCGAGCGGCGGCGCCTCCTTCGGGACGGTCTGCTGCGCGAGCGCATCACACTCAGCAACTACAGCACGATGGTCACGCGGCTGCAGCTCGGCCTGGTCTATGGTGCGGATTTCAGCGACACCTTCGAGGTACGCGGAGAGCGTCGTCCGCAGCGGGGGGAGTTTCTCGCGCCTCGAGTGCAAGGCGCGAGCATCGAACTGAGCTACCGGGGGTTGGACGGCCTCACGCGGCGCACTCGGCTGGCTTTCTCGATCCAGCCCACCGCCATCGACGAGCGACGCTGCCGCTTCGATCTCATCCTGGGTGGCCGGGAGGATATCGCGCTGTACGTGGACATCGGCCCAGCCGCGTCGGCCCCGGCGCGGGCGCAGTTCAGGGCTGCGGGCGCGGCAGCCCGGCGCAGCATGCGCATCCGCCAGCGCGGCGGCGCGCGGATACGGACCTCGTCCCGACAGTTCCAAGCCTGGCTGGACCGCTCAGGTGCCGACCTCGCGCTGCTGACCACGGCATTGCCGACGGGCCCCTACCCTTACGCAGGCATCCCTTGGTTTTCCACCCCCTTCGGTCGCGATGCCATCATCACCGCGCTGCAAACGCTGTGGCTCAAGCCATTGCTGGCGCGTGGCGTGTTGGCGTACCTCGCCAGCCACCAGGCGCAGGAAACCTCGGCATTCCACGATGCAGAGCCCGGCAAGATCATGCACGAGCTGCGCAAAGGGGAAATGACCGCCATGGGCGAGCTGCCCTTCGGGCGCTACTACGGCGGCGTGGACACGACGCCCCTGTTTGTTACGCTGGCCGCGGCGTATGCGCGGCGCACCGCCGACCGTTCTTTCATCGTGGGGCTATGGCCCGCGCTGGTGGCGGCGACGGGCTGGATCCAGCGCAACGCCAGCCGTCACGGCGGGTTTCTGTCCTACGCGCGTGCCCAGGCATCCGGCTTGGCCAACCAGGGCTGGAAGGACAGCCACGACGCGATCTTCCACGAAGACGGGCGTACACCCGAAGGCCCCATCGCTCTGGTCGAGGTGCAAGGCTATGCGGTTGCCGCGCTCAGGGGCATGGCGCTGCTGGCGAAGTGGCTCGGCAACGACGCGGAAGCCGCACCTTACGCGGAAGCCGCCGAAGCCTGGGCCGAACGGGTGGAATCGCGCTTCTGGCAGGAGGACATGCAGTTCTACGCGCTCGCACTGGATGGGGCTGGTGCACCCTGCCGTGTCTATACCTCCAATGCGGGCCACCTGCTGTACACCGGGCTGCCCAGCGAGACGCGCGGGCGCGCCGTGGCACGGCGGCTGCTGGCGTCCGGGCTCGAGTCGGGCTGGGGATTGCGCACGCTGTCATCCAAGGCCATCCGCTACAACCCCATGTCGTACCACAACGGCTCGGTCTGGCCGCATGACGTGGCCTTGTGTGCTGCCGGCATGGCGCGCTACGGTGAGCGAGAGAGTACGGCGCGGCTGACGAGCGAAATGTTCGAATGCGCCAGCCAGGTCGGCATGCGCCTGCCCGAGTTGTTCTGCGGTTTCGAAAGGGCGCGCGGCGAAGCGCCCGTGTCCTATCCGGTGGCTTGCCTGCCGCAGGCCTGGGCCGCCGGCTCGGTGTTCATGCTGGTGCAAGGTTGTCTGGGCATCGACATCGATGCCTTGCACGGTCGCATCGTGGTGGCTCAACCGGTGTTTCCCAGCGAGATCGATGAGTTCGTGCTGCGTGACTTGTGGTTGCCCCAGGGGACTGCGGACCTGCGCCTGCATCGCAGAGGCGGCACGGTGCAGGCGGTGGCCTCACGTCGATTGGGGGCGGATAGCCTGCAGATCGATCTTCGCCTGTGATGCGCGCCGGCTGCCACCGCGAACGTGCCTTCGCGAGCTCCAGGAGCTCAGCGGTTTTTCAGGTGTGACACGGCGAGCTCGAGGCCCAGATCAAAGGCGTCTTGCAACCCATGGGCCCGATGGGTGGTCGGGCAATCCGTCAAGCGATCAGCACACCCCTGGTTGTCGTGAATACGCACATGAAACAGCCACTCGTCCGTATCGATGCTGTAGCCAGCGACAACTTCTATGCGGATCCCTTGGTATGTGCCTTGAATGACATGGCGCGGTCCGGTTTCGACCTGTATGAGATTTTGTATTTGTTCCATCGCCGATCCATTCGCGAAAGCTTGACTTCATGCATGATGGACCTGCGAGGACACCAGCGCAACGGCACTGGCACCATGGGTGCTGATGGAAAGAGCCGAACGGATTTCTGCACCTTGTCCAACCTGCAGCGCCCAACCGCAGCAGACCGGATGGCACCGCATCCCACATCAACGCGATCCAATTTCTCTGACGTCATCAAGGTTGGGAGCGCAGAATGATTCGCACGCAAGTACCGAAGATCGAAATCACCCACTTCTGGTCGAGGAAGATCCTTTCAGGGGATGAATCACCGCGCAAGCAGGCCGCACAGCCGGGACGACCGCGTCTTCGGCAACCTCGGAACGGAACCCCACTGTGAATCGAAACATGGAAGCCGACGCGCATCAGGAAGCGTCGTTGAAAAGCACGCTCGATGCCGATACCAGGGTGCCCACGTGAAGCAGATGATCTGCTCGGAGTGCGGCAATCGCGTGTTCTTCGAAAACCTCCGCTGCGAAGTTTGCAGCTCGTTCCTTGGCTACGCTCCGGACGCGCAGCGCATGCTTGCTTTCGAGATTTCGGATGAGGATTCATGGCACCGCCTGGGCTCGGAAGGTCCCGCATACAGGCCTTGCGCCAATCGCAAGGCGAATGGATGCAACTGGATGGCGCTCTCTCTCTCCGACCATGGCCTTTGTTTGTCGTGCCGAACAACCCAGACGATTCCTGCGCTGACCAAGTCGGAAAACCATGGCTACTGGGCGGCACTCGAACAGGCCAAGCGCCGGCTCTTCTACACGCTCATCGAACTCGGGCTGCCGACACCCAACAAGCACGAAGACCCCGTCAATGGCTTGTCGTTCGAGTTTCTCGAGCAGATGCACCCGCAGCAGCAGGTGCTCACCGGACATGACGAAGGCGTCATCACGCTCAACATTGCCGAGGCGGACGATGCCTGCCGCGAGCACATCCGCCTTTCGATGCACGAGCCCAGCCGCACGCTGCTGGGTCACTTTCGCCACGAGATTGGCCACTACTACTGGGATCGGCTGGTGCGCGATACGCCATGGGCCACGGAGTACCGATCGCTCTTCGGAGACGAGCGCGCGGACTATGACTCGGCATTGAACACCCACTATGTATGGCCGGCCCTCGATTGGCCTCAAAACTTCATCAGCGCATACGCGAGTTCGCATCCGTGGGAAGACTGGGCGGAGACCTGGGCCCATTACCTGCACCTGGTGGATGGCCTGGAAACAGCCGCCTCATGGGGCACACACCTTGAATTGCCCTCGCCGTCCGGCCCGGCCTTGAAGGTGCGTCCACTTGACCTGAATGCCGAATCGATCCGCGAGCTCATCGTCCTGCAATGGCTGCCGGTCTCACAATTCATCAACGCGATGGACCGAAGCCTCGGCGCGCACGACAGCTACCCATTCATCATTGTCCCGCCGGTGATCGAGAAGCTTGACTTCATCCATCGCGTGGTGCGCGCCGGAAGCGCGGGCCGTGTACCGACGAATTTCCTGCCGCCAGATTGAGTAAGGCGTGGCCGCCGTGGCCGCAGATCGCGCATGGGCAAGACATCTGCTCATGTCCTTGTGCAAGCTGCATCCGAAGACCGGCGATGCTGCGCATGCAGGCATTCGCCGCGACTGAATCCGCATTAGGCGCCCTTTTCTGCCTCGGCGCGTTGACCACGAAGTGGCCAGGGGGCAGTGCAAGATGTGCTTGGCTCCCCCGAGCGCCGGCCCGGACGACGATCATCTCCTGGCGAAGCTCAACCACCATCGCTGAGCCCGCGGCCTGTCAAATCAGTTGCCTCAGCCAATATCCTGGCATTCGCTTCGACAGATATGCACCAAGCAACTCGCTCGAGAGAGAAAAGCCAAATCAGCGCATGTCAAACCCTCACCCATCTATCGATAACAAATGATTTACAGGCGCGGCACCTCCAGCCAGGGGCAGTTCGGGACGGCTCATGCCGCATCTTCGCAGAAGAATTTAAGGACGGCAGTCAATGTCGGCGTGCGACTGAATGTAACCCGACGACCATCGGGAGCTTCGGGCCCAAAGCAGACGCCCTGGGGCAGATTCGCGAAAGTTGAAAGCGTGGAAGTCTGAGTCTGCGCGAGTTGAGTGGCGCGCTGCGGGAGGATCTGCTGGCGCATGAGTTAGCAGCCCATGGGCTCTAGCCCTCGACGCGAAAGATCAATGGCGTTCCACAACTGCCAGAGGTGCTTGGCTCCCAATGCAGTCCGGGTGAGGATCACTCCCAGCAAAGCTCCACCGTCGCTGCCAAACCGCGGCTTGTCAAACCAATTGCTTCACAAGATTCCAAGCAATCGATTTGACAAAAGCTCGCTTCTACGCTGTCTCCCGACGGAGGTTGAGTCGGTGCATGTCAAACCGGTTACTTCACCCATCTCATCCCTCGCATGCTCGACCTGTGGGATGCGCATGGCCTGCAAATCACCTTGCACATGACGGGACAGGCGGTCGAGCGCAATCCGGCATTGGCGCGAGATCGTGGCGCGCCGGCATGAAGCCGCCGCTCACGGCCAGACCTGGACACCGCACTGGACGTTGACCGAAGCCGAGGAGCGCGCCTCCTACGCTGCCAACATCGCGGCGATCGACAGGCCACGGGCATGCGTCCGGTCGGCTTCAATGCCTTCTGGCTGCGTGGCAGGCCGCGGACGTTGGGTGTGTTGCAGGACCTGGGCTTCACGTACCGCATCAATGATCTGTCCAGTGACGCCTTTGACCACAAGGGTGAACGGCAAGCCCTTCGCCATCGTTCCCTACACCCTGCGCAACAACGACATCGCACGCTGGGGCGCCGAAGGCCCGCTCACGGCCTCGGCTTTCGGTCAAGAGCTCAAGGACGAGTTCGACCAGCTCTACGAGGAAGCCGCTCACCGACGCTGAATGATGTCGATGTCGACCCACGACCGCATCGGCGGCACGCCAGCGCGCGTGAAGGTTCTGGGCGATTTCCTGCGCTATGCGAAGCAGCACCCAGGCGTGGTGTTCATGCGCAAGGACCGGATCGCGGAACTGGCGTTGAGTCTGCCTGATGTGCCGGTCAAGGCCATCTGATCGGGTCAGACGCGGCGGCCACGACCTCGCAGGCGCAGCGCGATATGAGCCCCTTCTTTCGGGCAAGTAATGAACGCATTTCATCCCGCCCCCGTCCCTCGACCAGTCGGGGCACGTCTCGTCCTTAGCAGTTGCGCTCAAGCACAGGGCGAGTCCGCCCTCGGCACCCCCCTGCCAGGCGTCGCCGCGAGTCGCTCCCACAAGGCGCCGAGTGCCAACTCAATGTTGTCAAAAACCCTTGACCTGCTCTTGGGGGACGGCAGGTAGTGGTTGAAGTAGCGCAGGCCTTCGGTCGGCACGCCGATCAGCGTCAACTGCCGCACGGGCAGACCCGTCGCGTCGAGCGGATGGCCGGCCACGTCGGTGCGAGGCACTCGCCGTCGGGTGTGTGCCGGTTCGGGCGGCGCGGTGCCGGTACATAAGCCTGAGCGGCACAGGGCAGCGAGCAGGGAGCCATCCCTGGTGTCGATGCCGCGCTGGCCTGCCCGCGCATTCACCAGATGATCGAGACAGGCCACGATGGGTACCTCGAATGCGCTGGAGCGCGCCCGCCAGACGCCGAGCGCCGCATCGCGTTCGAGCATAGGCGCCGGGCCGAGATCGACACGCAGAAGCCCGGCGCGCATCAATGCCAGCCATTCGAGCCCTCGCCGGATCGGAGGGCCGACGACCAGCTGCGAGATCCGCGGGGCCACGACATCGAAGAAACGGTGGCGCGATGCCGGGGCGAGCGCATCGAACTCCACGGCTTGACGAATGAAGCCGCGCAGTACGCGCAGCAATTCGACCGCGTGCTTGTATGGGCTGTGTGCCTCGCCCTTGCGCGATTCGTCCACGTCGAAGCGCAGCCAAGCTGCGAAGGCGGCGCTGAATTCCGCGCTGCTGCGCGGCGCCGGTAAGGGTACAGACGCGGATTCCGATGCGAGCAGCCTTTCAGGCGAGAACGTGGTCATCGATGGGAGCTTCGCCTCGCAAAAATCCCTCACCTCAGCGGGTGCGAGCAAGGCAAGCACGCGCCGGCACGCCGCGGCAGCATCCGGGCCTTGTGACAGCGCCATCGCGCGCATCAGGTAGGCCGCCCGCATCTCGGCCGCCAGCACGCTCAACAGGTCTTCGTCGAGCAGCAGGCCCTTGGGGCCGCGTGCCGCGCGTCGCGAGGCCAGATAGGCATCGGTGCAGTAGATCGGCGCGAAAATGCCCGATAGGTCGAGCGATTGCGCGGGACGGCACGCGAACGGCATGCCGCTGCGGGAGTACACGAAAATGACGGGTTCCCGGCCACTCGGCAGGTATTGCAGCATGTCGTCTTCGTCGCGCATGAAGCGCCCGCCCCGCCCGGCCGTGAGGGCTGCCACCACGTCGACGGCCACCAGTCCGCCGCCCGAGATGCCCACTGCAGATCCGACCTCGATGCGGGCCTGCAGCGGCGCGAGAGGATATGGGGCCAGCGGCGTGGCCGGAGATGCCGGCCGTTCGACCTCGGAACGTGCCAGCCCATAGCCGGTACAGAGAAAGACGTGGTCCACCGTGAGCGCAGACCCGTCGCCTAGGCGCACGCACGCCCGCTCGTTAGCCACGATCGAGACATCGAGCGCGCGATGGCGCACCTCCGAGATCCGAAATTGCGTGGGCGCGTTGTCGCACAGCACTGCATACACGTGCCGAAGGTAGGCGCCGAAGAGTGCGCGAGGCAGAAAGCCGTGGGGATCGGCCACGATGTCGCGCGCCTCGCGCAGCCAGTCGATGAACGCCATGGCGCCCGTGAGCGGCGCTTCGCCGAAATGACGTGCACTGAAGCTGTCGAGCTGGCCGGTGACGGTGTTGAGCAGCAGGAAGTCTTCCTGGTGGGGCTTGTGCAGGCCCGGGCCCGGCTCGTCGGGGTCGATCACGTGCACGGTGAGCGCAAGCCGTGGCCACCGGCGCGCGGCGGTGACCAGTCTATCGAGCACCGCCAGACCCCAGGGTCCGGCGCCGACGATCGCGATCTCAACCCGCACGGCGCAGCTCCCCGCTGGGCCTGCTCGGCAGCGTGACCAGCATCACCCCGGCGACGATCAGCGTGCTCGCGGCCAGCAGGCTCCAGTTCAAAGGCTCCGCGAGAAAGACCACGCCGAACGCCACGCTCACCAGTGCCCGCAGATATGCGTTGCTGGTGGTGGTGACCGGGCCCAGCGTGCGAATCAGCCTGAAGAAGATCACGCTGGCCAGCGCGGTTGACAGCACCGCGAGGGCCAGCAGTGCCAGCGTGGCCTCGAGGCTTGGCGTGAGCGTCCAGGGCCGGTCCATGGCCAGGCTGAAAGGCAGCATGGTGAGCCCGCCGCACAGCAGCGAGCCGGCCGCGGTGACCACGGCGGGCTGGTCGCCGAAGCGATGGCCGAATACAGCCCCGCACGCATACGACGCGCTCGCGCCCAGGACCGCAATGACCGCGAGAAAGTCGCTGCCGCCCAGCGCAGCGTGGGAACCGAGGCCGGCGATCCCGGCGACGCCCGCAAGGCCGAGCAGCACGCCCACGAACTTCGTGAACACGAAGGGCGCCGAGCCGACGACGAACACCGACAGCATGAAGGCGAACAGCGGCACCGTGGCGTTGAGCACGCCCGCGAGCCCGCTTGCGATGTGCTGCTCGCCCCAGCCGATCAGCGTGAACGGCAGCGCGCCCTGCAGCAGCCCCTGCACCCAGAGCGCCCCCCAGCGGCCGGCGCGCGTCGGGAGCGTGAAGCCCTTCGCCAGGGCCAGCGCCGTCAACAGCGCGCCGCCGAGCAGGATGCGCGCCGCAGCCAGCGTGGCCGGCGGATAGCCGGCCACCGCCACCTTGATCAGCGTGAAGGAGCCGCCCCAGAGGATCGCGAGCAGCACCAGCAGCATGTATTCGCCCGGCGGCGCCGGGGCCCTTGTCCCTTGTTTCTCAGGCATGGCTCAGCGCCTCCAGGTGTGAGCAGTAGTCGGTGAAGCACTCCTCGATCTCCGAGGGCGAAAGCAGGCCGGCGCGGTACTGGAACTCGACGTGCGTGGCGTCGTGCCATCCGCGGATCAGCATGAGCAGGTCGTACTTCAGCCGGTAGCCGCGATCGGCGTGCCGCGGCGTCGCAAGTCCGGGCGCGTCGCCATCGGCCTGGGGCATGAAGTTGAGCGAGAAGCCGGTCAGCGGGTTGCGGTCCGCGCCGGGGGGCAGGCCCAGTTCGTCGAGCACCTGGTCGAACTGGAAGTCCTGGTGGCGCGCGGCCAGCGCGATGCCGTCGCGCACGCGCTCGACAAGCTGCCCGGGCGACAGCGCACCCAGCCCCGTGACGCGCAGCGGCACCAGGTTGATGAAATCGCCGATGGCCTGCGCGACCTGCGGGTGGGCACGGCCGGCCAGCGGCGTCACGACCACCAGGTCGTCGCATTCGGTCAGCGCCGCGAGCCAGCGGAAATACGCGCCCACGTACAGCACATAGGGCGTGCACTTCAGGCGCCGCGCCGCCGCCACGACCGCATCGCGCAGCGTGCCGCTCATGGCGGCCTCGATGGCATGGCAGCGTTGCGGATCGTCGCAGCGCAGCCTGTCGGGCATATAGCGGTGGCGGTAGGGCGCGGCGAGCAGCTCGCGGAAATGCGAGCGCGCGGCCTGTGCCGAGGCGTTGCGCGCGCCGGCCCAGGCCGCGATGTCGCGCATCGACGGCGGGGCATCCGTCGTCCAGGGTCGGCCCGCAAGCCGGGCGGCCAGCTCGCGCCCGAGCAGGCCCTGGCTCGTGCCGTCGCTGACCAGGTGGTGGACGGTCCACAGCAGCCGTCGCCGCCTGCCGGGCAGGACGAGCAGGGTCGCGCGGAACAGCGGTGCGTCGGAGAACAGCGCGATCTCCGCCTCGCCCTGGGCCACGCGCAGCGCGTCGATGCGGCGCGCCAGTGCTTCCGCGTCGAGAGCGCTCAGGTCGCACAGAGCCACAGGAACGTCTTCCGTCGGCACGATCGACTGGCGCACGGCGCCTTCCTCGTCATGGTCGAAGCGCAGGCACAGGCTGTCGTGGCGCAGCGCGATCTCTGTCAGCGCGCGGCCTACCGCATAGGCGTCGACTTCGTCGGGCAGTTCGAACAGCGCGACCATGTTGCACCAGTTGCGGTTGCCGCCCGCGCAGAAGGTGCGGAAGTAGCGCCGCTGCTGCGGGCTCAGCGCGAACCAGCGGGTGCGCGGGGCGGGCGGGATCGGCGCCGGCGCGGCCGAACCGGCCTCCTGCAGCTGCCGCGCCAGCTCGCGCGCGGTGGGCGCGTACATCAGCAACAGCGGCTGCGCATGCACGCCGAGCCGTGCTTCGAGCTCGGCGCACAGCCGCATCGCCGCGAGCGAGTCGCCGCCGAGCGCAAAGAAGTCCTCGTCGACGCCGACATGCGCCTTCCGCAGCACCAGTGCGATCGCTGCGGCCACGCCGAGCGCGAGCTCGTCGACATCCGCGTCGGAGGCGGCGGCAGCGGCGTCCGCGCGCGGCGCAGGCGCGGGCAGGCGTGCGCGATCCAGCTTGCCGTTGGGCGTGAGCGGCAGCGCATCGAGCGCGATCAGGTGGCTCGGTATCGCCGCCGCCGGCAAGCGCTCCGCGAGGAAAGGGCGCAGGCTCCGGCGCACGGCCTGTGCATCGGCGTGCGTGCTGAAGTAGCCCACGAGCTGCGCGCCGCCTTCCTCGTTCGTCACGCACACCACGGCCGCGTCGGTCACCGACTCGTGCGACTGCAGCACCGCCGCGACGCCGGCGGGCTCGATGCGGGTGCCGAGGATCTTGACCTGATGATCCTTGCGTCCGCGCAGGTGCAGCGCACCCTGCGCGTCCAGAAAGCCGAGGTCGCCGCTCAGGTAGGCCGGCTGCCCGTCGAGCACGATGAAGCGCGCGGCCGAGGGCTCCTCCGGGTCTAGATAGCCCAGCGAGCGGTGCACCGTGCGGATCGCGACCTCGCCGGGCTCGCCCGGGCCTGACGCCTGCAGCGCCTCGTCGAGGATGCGCACGTCGACCTCGGGCAGCGGCAGGCCGCAGCACTGGATGCCCTCGGGCGCCGGGTCGGGCACGCGGGCGCAGAACTTGGCGAGCGTGGTTTCGGTCGGCCCGTACAGGTTGTAGACCGCGCTCGAAGGAAACGCCGTGCGCCAGCGCCCGACCAGCGCACTGCCCAGTGGTTCGCCTGCGAACAGCGTGTGGCGCAGCGTAGCGTTGCGCGCGCCCGCGGGCAGCGCCGCCAGGCAGGCCTGCGCCAGCGACGGCACCGCGTGGAGCACGCTGACGCCCATCCTTGCGAGCCAGTCCGGCACTTCAGCCGGTGTCGGCGGGGCGTCTGCCGGCGGCAGGCAGCCGGTCACGCTCGCGACGATCGGCAGCAGCAGGTCGCGCAGCACCACGTCGAACGACAGGCGGGTGAGCACACCCACGCGGTCGCCGGGCTGGAGGCCGAGCATGCCGGCTTCCCAGGCCAAGAAATGCGCGAGGCCGCCGCGCCGCCCGAGGATGCCCTTGGGCCGTCCGGTCGTGCCGGAGGTGAAGAAGATGTAGCAGCCCGCATCGGGCGCGATCTTCGGCAGGCCCAGGTCGTCGAGCGTCCACCCGGCCTGCGGCGATGCAACGCCCGCGACACGCCGGATGCCGTCGGCCCCGAGCGGCGACTGCATCGCGAACTCGATGGCAAGCGTGGCGGCCGCCGCGTCCAGCATCGCCTGCTTGCGCGCCGGCGGCAGCGCCGCGTCGACCGGCACGGCGACCACGCCCTCGAGCAGGCAGCCCACGAGCATCGCCGCCAGTCCGCGCGAAGCCACGCCATGCAGCACCACGCGCTCGCCAGCCTTCACGCCTTGCCGGCGCAGCAGCGACACCTGCGCGACCACGAGTGCCGCGAATTCGTCGCGCCTCATGGCGCCGTCGTCGTCGATCCAGAGCGTCGCCGCACCGGTGCGCAGGCCGTCTCGCAGTAGCGCGGTGAGAGATGGTCGCGGCGCGTTCACAGTGTCACCTCGAACACGTCGGCAAAGCGGCGTGGGTGGTAGAGCGTGTGCATCGCATGGGGGCCTGCCTCCAGCGCGCAGGCCACGGCCTCCGCGACGGCCGGCGACTGCGCGAAGCCGCCGGTGTTGTGGCCGCCGCTGAGCACCATCTTGCCGCCTGCGTCCGCTTCCTGAACTTCGAGCACTCCCAGGCCCGAGGGCGTCCAGGGCCGCACGCAGAAGCGCGGACGCTCGCCGAGCATGCCGGACTCTCTGGCACGCCTGAACTTGTCGCCGAAGAGTTCCTCCGCCGTTTCCATCACGCAGCGCGCGAGTTCGGGCAGGTCGGCCAGGCGTACGTCGTCGGCCGAGACGCCGACGAAGCCATGCCCCGAGCTGCAGTGCAGCACCGGCCGCCCGGCGGCGTCGCGGCCCGGTACCACGTTGGCGCCCTGGGCCGCTTCGCTGCTGGCGAATGCGCGCCGGCGCACCTTCAGCGGCGTGTTCAGCGCGGCGCCGTCGTTCGGCAGTGTGACCCACATGCCGACCATCGCGCCGATGGCGGGCAGCCCCGCTATCCTCGCGGCAAGGGTGTGCGCCTGCGCGCCGGGGGGAGAGTACATAGTGGTCGGCTCGCCGCAAGGCATCGTTGACGACGATGCCTGTCACCGCGCCCGAACTGGCATGCCGCACCTCGCTCGCCTCATGCTGCCAGTGGAAGCTCGCGCCGAGGCGCTCGAGCAGCCCGATCAGGTTGCGGCAGAACGAGACGATGTTGAGCGAGAACCCTTGCACATCGAGCGCTCCCGCGATCGCTCCCTCGTTGATCGCGCTGCCCAGCGCGGGCTCGCGCTCGCGCAACCGCGTGAGCGGGACCGTGCCGATCAGCGCACCGATCTCGGCCTCGGCCGTCTGCGCCGAGCGCAGGGACGCCTCGCTCGGGTAGATGCGCAGCAGCCGGCCGACGTGGTGTGTCTCGCGCAGCAGCTCCGGATAGAGGCTGAAGAGCTCGCGCCACAGCCGGTGGCTCTGCCGGTTGAAGCCGACGATGTCGTTGCCATAGAGCAGCGCCGCCCAGGGTGGCACCTGTTCGAGCTGGTCGATCCAGCGGCGGTCGGCGTTCGACATCGTCTCGTAGTCGCGAGACAGCCAGCCGTCCCGCGAAATTCTAAGGCGGAAGCGCGGCGTGTCCCGCGGCGTATAGAGCGGCGAACAGGCCAGGTGATGGCGCGATTCGTTGTACGAGAAGATGCGCGCGTCCCTGCCGCCGAAGGTCGCGCCGGCGCGCTCGGCGTGCGGCGTGTCGCCCCGGCGCGGATCGGCCATGCGGTCGTACACCGACACGCGATGGCCGCGCCGGCACAGCGTCAGGGCCGTGACCAGGTTGACGACGCCCGCGCCGACCAGCATCACCTCGCCCGGCGCACCGGCCACCGCCTTGGCGGCCGGCTCATGCCTCGGCCGGCACATGGATTCCGCAAGCACGAAGGCTTCGTACTCGGCGCGCTCCCAGTTCGATCCGGTCACGAAGGCGCAGCGCCCTTGGAGCGTCGATGGATCGATGGCGACCCGCGAGGCCGAGAGGCCGCAGAAGATGAAGCGGCAGCCGGGGGGGCCGGCCGCGATGGCCGAGACCGCCTCGTACTGCGCCTCGCGCGCGATCACCACGTCGGGCGCGAGCGCGGCGAGCTCCGCGGCGACCTGGTGCGGCGCCTTGGCCGCGAGATCGGGCCGCAGCACGATGTTGCGCGCGACGAAGACATCGACCGATGCCCGCGCGAGCCAGCACATGACGACGATCTTCATGCGCTGCCCGCCCGCTCGATCAGATGGCAGGCGACCCAATGATCGGTACCCACGCGCACGAGCGCCGGTATCTCCTCGGCGCAGCGTCGCGTCGCGCGCGGGCAGCGCGGATGGAAATGGCAGCCGCGCGGCGGATTCAGCGGCGAGGGGATCTCGCCCCGGATCGCCACGAAGGCCTTCTTGCGCACCTCGAGTTTCGGCGCCTCGGCCAGCAGGCCCTCGGTGTAGGGATGCAGCGGCTGTTCGAACAGCGCGTCGGCGCTCGCCGACTCGACCACGCGGCCGAGGTACATCACCACCACGCGGTCGCTGATGTGCCGCACCACGCCGAGGTCGTGGCTGATGAAGAGATAGGTGAGGGCGAGCTCCTCGCGCAGCGCCATGAACAGGTTGATCACCTGCGCCTGGATGGACACGTCGAGCGCGGCCACGGCTTCGTCGCAGATCAGCAGCCGGGGCCGCACGGCCAGCGCGCGGGCGATGCCGATGCGCGCGCGCTGGCCGCCCGAGAACTGGTGCGGAAAGCGGCGCATGAAGCCGGGGTCGAGGCCGACCTTCTGCATCAGCGCAGCCACGTGCGCCTCCTGGTCCCCGGCGTCGACCAGCCCGTGCGCCACGGGCGCCTCGCCGATGATCTGGCGCACCCGCATGCGCGGATTGAGGCTCGCATACGGGTCTTGGAAGATCATCTGGACGCCGAGCATGTCGCGCCGGTGCGCGCTCGCCGAAAGGCGACGCTTGCGCAGCTCGGCGTTCTCGCCCTGCCACCAGCGCTCGCCCTCGCTCAGCGACTGCAGCCCCGCGGCCATGCGCCCGAGCGTCGACTTGCCGCAGCCCGATTCGCCCACCAGCCCCACCACTTCGCCGGGGCGCACGGCGAGCGAGACGCCGTCGACGGCGTGGACGGTGCGCGACGGCACCGGGGCACCGAACAGGCGCGCGATCTTTGCCGCGGCATCGGGCTTGCGGACAAAACGCTTGGCGCTGGCGCGCAGTTCGAGCAACGGGGTGACGGTGTCCATGGTGTCAGTTCGCAATCGCACAGGGAGAGGGCAGGGGCGTCGGGTGGAAGCAGCGCAGCCTGCGGCCGTCGAGCGCCACCAGCGGCGGCTCGTTGCGGCAGACCACGTCCGCGCTGGCGCAGCGCGCCTGGAATGCGCAGCCTTGCGGCAGCGCGAGCAGCGAGGGCGTCATGCCCGGGATCTGCTGCAGCGGGCGCCCGCGCGGGTTGCGCGACGGCGCGCTCGCGATCAGCCCGCGCGTGTACGGGTGGCGCGGCCGGTCGAGCACCTCGGCCACGGGGCCCTGCTCGACGATGCGCCCGGCGTACATCACCGAGACCGTGTCGGCCAGCCCCGCCACCACCGACAGGTCGTGCGAGATCCAGATCAGCGCGGTGCCCGAGGCGCGGCACAGGCTCTGCATCTGCGCGAGGATCTGGCCCTGCACCGTGACGTCGAGCGCCGTTGTCGGCTCGTCCGCGATGATCACGTCGGGCTCGTTGAGCAGCGCGATCGCGATCGCCACCCGCTGGCGCATGCCGCCCGAGAACTGGTGCGGATAGGCCAGCAGCCGCTCGTGCGGCGACGGGATGCCGACCTTGGCGAGCGCCGCGGCGGCGCGTTCGCGCGCCACGCGCTCGCTGACCCGGTGGTGCGCGCGCACCGCCTCGATCATCTGCGTGTCGATGCGCAGCACCGGGTTCAGCGTCATCATCGGATCCTGGAAGATCATCGCGATGCGATTGCCGCGCACGCCCTGCAGCGCGCGAGGAGACAGGCGCCGCAGGTCGAGCACCTCGCCGTTGCGCGGCGCGAGGCGCAGCCGGCCCGCCACCACCTGGCCCGGCGGGTCGATCAGCCCTATGAGCGAGTAGCCCGTCATCGACTTGCCAGAGCCCGATTCGCCGACCAGGCCCATGATCTGGCCGCGCTCGATCGAGAACGACACGTCGTCCACGGCCTTGACGATGCCGGCGCGCGTGGCGAACTGCGTCTTCAGGCCCTCGACGAGCAGCACGGGTTGAGATGCGCTCGTCATTGCTTCTGCAGCCTCGGGTTCGACACGTCGCGCAGCTGATCGGCGACGAGATTGATGGCGAGGATCGTGAGAAGCAGCAGGACGCCGGGGTAGAGCGACATCCAGTACTTGCCCGCCAGCAGGTATTGCTGGCCGTTGGCGATCAGCAGGCCGAGCGAGGGCTCGGTGATCGGCACGCCCAGTCCCAGGAAGGACAGCGTGGCCTCCAGCGAGATCGCGTTGGCCACCTGCAGCGCGGCCACCACGATCACCGGCGGCAGGCAGTTGGGCAGCAGGTGCCGCAGGACGATGCGCGTATCGCTCAGCGCCAGGCCTTGCGCGGCTTCGATGTATTCCTTGCGGCGCTCGACGAGCGCCGCGGCACGCACCGTGCGTGCGTAGTAGGCCCATTGCACCGCCACCAGCGCGATGGCGACATTGCCGACGCCCGGCTTGAGCACGGTGACCAGCACCAGCGCGACCAGGATTGCGGGAAACGACAGCTGGATGTCCACGATGCGCATGAGCAGCGCATCGAGCCGGCCGCCGGCGTAGGCCGCGAGCAGGCCCAGCGTCGCGCCCAGCGAAAGCGCCGCGAGCGTTGCCACCACGCCGATGCCCAGCGAGATGCGCAGCCCGTAGAGCATGCCCGAGAGCATGTCGCGGCCCTGGTCGTCGGTGCCCAGCAGGTAGAGCTTGCCCTGGCCGGCGGCATCGTTGCCGCCGTGCGAACCCGGCGGCAGGCGCGAGTCGAGGATGTCGAGCTGCGCGAGGTCGTACGGGTTCTGCGGCGCGAGCAGGGGCGCGAACAGCGCGGCGAGCATCAGCGCCAGCAGCACGGCCGCGCCGAGCACGGCGAGCCTGGAGCGGGCGTACTGCCGCAGCAGGCGGCGCAGGGGGGATTCGTCTTCTTCGAACATGGTCGTCATGCGCTTTGTTCGTCGAGCCGCACGCGCGGGTCGAGGCTCGAGTACGCGATGTCCACGAGCAGGTTGAGCAGGGTGAACATCGACACCACCACCAGCAGGTAGGCGACGATGACCGGGCGGTCGAGCGAGCCGATCGACTCGATGATCAGCTTGCCCGCGCCGGGCCAGACGAAGATGGTCTCGGTCACGGCGGCGAACGCGACCAGCGCGCCGAATTCCAGCGCCACCACCGTCACGATCGGCACGAGGATGTTCTTGAGCACGTGCACGCCCACCACGCGCGCCGGCGAGAGGCCCTTGGCGCGGGCGTACTTGACGTAGTCCTGCGTCAGTGCCTCGTGCGTGCTGGCCCGGGTGAGTCGCGTCACCAGCGCCAGCTTGAAGAGCGCGAGGTTCACCGCCGGCAGCAGCAGATGCTTCCAGCCTTCGACGCTGAAGATCGACAGCGAAAGCCCCAGCACCTCGCGCGTCGGCCCGCGCCCGCCCGCGGGCAGCCAGGCCAGCTGCACCGCGAACACGACGATGAGCATCAGCCCGACCCAGAAGGTCGGCAGCGAGAAGCCCAGGATCGAGCCGGTCATGATGCTCCTGCCTATCCACGAATGAGGCCGCAGGCCGGCCCGACAGCCCGAGCGGCACGCCCAGCGCGATGGCGATCAGCATCGCGACGCAGGCCAGCTCGAGCGTGGCGGGAAGCCGCTCGAACACCAGCGAGATCGCGGGCACGCCATGGACGAAGGAGTTGCCCAGGTCACCGCGCAGCGCGTGCTGCAGGAAGTTCCAGTACTGAAGCGGCAGGGCCTGGTCCAGGCCCATGGCCCGCACGAGCCGCGCGCGCTCGGCCTGATCGGCGTCCATGCTGATCAGGATGTCGGCGGGATTGCCGATCAGGTAGACGCTGGCGAACACCAGCATCGACATCGCAAGCAGCACGCCGACGCTCTGCGCCAGGCGGCGAATCACATAAACCAGCATGAAGGTGAAGGTCCTGTATCGAAGGTTGCGCGTGCGCCCTAGGGCGCGAGCACCGGCACGCGTTGCATGAGGTAGCCGAGGCAGTCCTGGCGGATGGCGCGCAGGTCGCGCGTGAACATGGCGGCGACCGCGTGCGTCGAAAGGCAGACGTCGGCTCCCTTGCGAACCAGCATGCCGGCGATCGCCTCGCCGTCGAGCCGGTAGGCGCGAAGCGGTTCCGTGTCGGGGTGAGACAGCGTGGTGGCGATCACGTGGCCGGGCTCGAGCGCGCGGAAATTGAAGGATTCGATCTCTGGCGGCAGCTGGAGGTCGGCGGCTTGGCCGTCGCAGCTCAGCGTGAGGCCCTCGGCGACCTTGAGCATCGCGAAGGCCTGGTAGATGTCGATCGCCTTCGCGTCGTCGTGCGCGGTGCCGTCCCCGAAGTCGTCGGCGAGGCAGCGTTCGATGAGCGTCGCGGCCTGTGCCACGCCCTCGGCGTTGCCGATTTCCCCGCATTCGCAGCACACCGTCGGGCAGATCGGCGTGAACGCGGCGCCCAGCGATTGCGGCGCCTGGATGAGCACCGCGAGCGGCGAGAACATGCGTGCGAGCCGCAGATGCTCCGCGCCGGTCGAACTCAGGCAGGAATAGAGCGGATTGCGCCCCGAGTTGTTGTGCAGGTCGATGGCCAGGAAGACCTCGCGCTCGCGCATCGCTTCCATCACCCGTGCCGCCATGCGCTGGTGCGGCGTGGCCGGTACGGCGATCGGCCAGATGCGGTTGTAGTCCGGCTGGTCTTCCAGCCGGCGCACGCCGGCGCGCGCGGCCTCCACGTTGCCGACGAAGATCGAGAGGGCGCGAGGCAGCGGCTGGTTTTCGAACTTCGCGAGCACCGATTGCAGCGCCAGCAGGCCCGCGTCTTCGTTGCCGTGCAGCAGCACCGAGACGAACACCGGCCGGGGCCGCACACCGGGCAGGTGGATCAGCGTCGGTGCCGGCAGCACCTCGTGCAGCGTGCGCGCCGACGCGCCCATGAACGCGGGCGGCAGGTGGTCGAGCACATGCGGCAGGTCGGACATGTCGCTCACTTGCGGTCCTCCGCCTCGGCATGGACCTGCTGGGCCTGCGTGAACTCGTCGACGCGCGGCACCATCGTGAGGCCCTTGCGCGCGGCCCAGGTCGAGACCTGGTGGTACAGCGGAATGATCGCGTAGTCCTTCTTCAGCGCGATCGCGGTGGCCTTTTGCAGCAGGGCTTCGCGCTTCGCGTCGTCGACGGTGTTGAGCGCTTCGTTCAGCAGCGCATCGAACTGCGGATTGCTGTAGCTGCTCCAGTTGGTCGCGCCCATGCCGCGCTCCTTGTCGGGCGTGGCGAGCAGGCCGCGCAGCGCGCCCGAGGGCTCGCCGCCGCCCACGCCCCAGCCGAGCAGGCCGAAGCCCAGTTCCTTCTTCGAGGCGCGCCCGACATAGGTCGCCATCGGTGAAACCTGCACCTTGGTCACGATGCCGCCGCGGGTGAGCATCTGGCCGATGGCCTGCGCGACCTGCTTGTCGTTGACGTAGCGGTCGTTCGGCCCGAACAGCGTGAGGCCGAAGCCCCGCGGGATAACCTGCCTCGGCGAGCAGCTGCCGCGCGCCCTGCACGTCGACGCCATCGGGCTTGAGCTCGGGGTTGAAGCCGAACATGCCGCTCGCGGCCAGGTTGCCGGTGGGCACGCCGAGCTGGTCGAGCACGCGCTCGGCCAGCACGCCGCGATCGATCAGCTTGGAGATCGCCTGGCGCACGCGCGCGTCCTTCAGCGGATTGCGATCGAGCGGCTTGCCGTCCTTGTCGGTGACGAAGGGCGAGGTATCGCGATGGTCGGTGTAGAGGAACATCACCCGGCTCGACACCTTGGTGAATACGCTCAGGCTCTTGTTCTGGCGGAACTGGGAGACCAGGTTGGCCTGCACGTTCTCCACCAGGTCCACGTCGCCCGACAGCAGCGCCGACATGCGCGCCGATTCGGCCGGCAGGGCGCGCAGCGTGACGCCGGACCACGCCGGCTTCGAGCCCCAGTACCCGTCGAAGCGCGCGAACTGCACGCCGGTGCCGGGCGTGAACTTCACGAGCCTGAAGGGGCCGGTGCCGGCCTGCACCTTCGCCTGGTTGAAGTCGTCGCTGCTGGCCTTCTCGGCCGACTTGCGCGAGACGATGAAGATGCGCGTGAGGTCGTTCGGCAGCAGCGGCGCCGGCGTGGCGGTCGTCAGCTGCAGCGTGAGGCGGTCGACGATCTTCTTGCCCGTGATGGCACGCGTGTAGGCGGCGAACGAGCTCGGGCTGTTCACGATGGTCGCGGGACGCTTCGAGCGAGAACACCACGTCCTGCGCGGTGAGCGGGCTGCCGTCGTGGAACTTCACGCCGTCGCGCAGCTTGAACTCCCAGGTGGTGTCGTCGATGGCGCGCCACGAGGTCGCGAGCGCGGGTGTCAGGCGTGCGTCGGCGTCGAGCGCGACGAGGGTTTCGTAGGCGTGGCTCACCACCGCGCTGATCGCATCGTTGTTCACGAAATGCGGATCGACCGATGAAGGATTGCTGCTCAGCCCGATACGCAGTTCCTGCGCATTGGAAAGACATGCAAGGCATGCGAGAAGCGCGCCGCACAGCAGCGCGCGCCAGTGACGCAGGGTCGGTCTCATGGGTTCTGTCTCCGTTGGAATTCCGGTTGTCGCAACGGTTCGGGATTCATAGAATCCAGCCCGCCATCGACACACATTCATGCGCTTGAATCGTTGGATCCGTGGGCGCAAATCGATGCCGGGACATTAGCAAGCGGCGGCTTCCCCCGCCATGTAGATTCTTAGCTTCCATGGAACTTCTTGCATCTTCCTATTGGCGCGACAAAGAGTTGGCAGGCCTGCAGTTCACCGCCAACCGGTTCGTTCAACGAGAGATCCGGGCGCACCGGCATGGCGGCTACACGCTGTCGGTTTCCGATACCGAGTTGCATGTGAGAACGAGCGCCGGCGTCACCGTGGTGCCCCCTGGTGCGCTGCTGCGCATCGGTCCGCAGGTCTGGCATTCGATCAAGGCGCGAAGCACGCCGTGGCGCGAGGACGCGATGTACTGCAGCGTGGCGGTTGCGCGCTGCGTGAACCCGGTGCCCGAGGCGGACGACGGCATGCACGGGCCAGAGCCCGAACCGGTCTCGGTGTTCGCGTGCGAGCCCTGGGGGCGCGAGTTCGCGCAGTGCCACAGGCTGCTGCACGAGATCGCGGACACGGGCCGCGAGGACGCGGGCATCGCGGCGCGCGCACTGGTGCGCCGCCTGCTCGCGCAGTGGATCCCGATGCAAGCCGGCAAGACGACCGAGTCAGGCGAGGCGGACGATCGCCTGCGCCGCTCCTACGGCCTGATCGCCACCGGCTTCCAGCAACGCCTGACGCTCGACGACCTTGCCGAGGCGGTCAACTGGCATCCGATCCATCTGCACCGCCGCTTCAAGGACGCATGGGGCTTCACGCCGCACGAGCTGCTGGTGGGGCACCGCATCGAATACGCGCGAGACCTCATGGCCGGCGGCGCCCGCGTGACCTATGCGGCGCACGCGGCCGGCTTCAGCGACCAGAGCCACCTGCACAAGACCTTCATGAGCACCTACGCGGTGGCGCCGAGCGAGTACCGGCGGCTGTCGGCGCTCGATGCGCTGCAACCGCCGGCGGCGAGGAACGGCATCGTCGACTGACGCCGCGCGACCCCACGCGGCCCCGCACGGGTCGCGTCCAAGTCAGGCGAGCAGTACCTCCGCCGCCTTCGTGCGCTGGGAGTGGCCCGGATCGACGTTGAGGAAGCCCGACAGCGCCGGGTTGACGGGCTGCAGCGGGTCCTGCGCCGTACCCGCATCGAGCATCGCCTGGAGTTCGACGGCCGTGGGCTGCATCGTGTCGACGATGAAGCGCACGCCGCCGCGCTGGGGATGCGTCGGTGTCGGTGTCGGCGTTGGCGTCAGAGTTGGCTTCGGATTCGGTGTCGGGTTGGGCGTTGTCGTCGACTTGGGTATCGGTGTCGGAGTGAACGTCAGGGTAGGGGACGGAGTCGGCACCGGCGTGGTCGTCTGCGAAGGAGTGGGCGTCGGTGTGGGTGTAGGAGCCGGCTGCTGCGGCTTCTTGTTCTTCTCGTGCATCGACCATTCCTCGGCCGCCACCCGTGCGGCGACGGCCACGCCCAGCAGAACCAGCGGCGCCGCGCCGCGACGGATCCAGCCGTGCGAGGTCTCGGTCGGATTCGTCCTGGCCTCTCCGAGCGGGGCGTTGAAGTAGTTGGTCAGGCGCGAGTGGTAGACCATCGGTCCCATCTGCCGGTTCGAGCGGTATTCGTCGATGTAGTCCTTCTGCGTGCCGCGGAAGATGCCTATGTCGCTCGCCACCTTCATCAACTGCGGTGTCGCGAGGTCCCATTGGCCGGCGCGGATGTACATGTAGGCCTGGATGCTGTCGGAGATCGTCAGGCCGATCGTTCCGCTGGAGTCGCCCCACGACGAGAACTGCGCCAGGCGCTGCGTGAAGGTGCGCTTGACCATCGGGCCGCCGTCGGGTGCCACGCCGTCGTGCGTGACGGCCTTCGGGTTGCCCAGGCCGATGAGGGCGCGCCTGAACCACGAGTAGCCGTTGGTTGCCTTGTAGACCGGCAGCGGATTGCCGTCCTTGTCGAGCGGCGCCGTGGTGGCCTTGGGCGGCGGCGTCTCGCCGGCCTTGGGGGCCGGGGCCTCGGTCGATCCGCGCTCGCTCATGACGTGCCCGCCGCGCGCCTGCGCGATCGATGCATAGCGGTTCGCCACGCTGGCGCCGAGGCCGGTGGCGTTGCCCACCGCATAGTGCAGGCTGCCCTCGTTGCTGATCCACTGGCGCACGCCGTCGAGCGTGGTGATGTCCCAGGTCCACTGGTGGCTCGGCGCGTCGAAGAAGGGGTTCAGGTACAGCCGCGTGCCCGCCGAGTGGCTCAGCCCGAAGCTCAGCACGCGCGCGCCGAACAGCGCGCGGCCCACCGGCGAGTTTGGCGAGGTGAGCTTGCCGGGGCTCTGGTCCAGCACGGCGCGCGAGCGTTCGTCCGACGGGTTGGCGCGCAGCGTTTCCGTGGCCATCGCGATGGTCTGGCGGTCGGCCTTCGGAATGCCGCGGAATGCGCCGCGGGCGCCCGTGGTCTGGCGCGCGACGGTGTCGAGCGGAATGCCCTCCAGCGTCTTGAGCGCGGCGTTGACGTCACCGCTCTTGTTCGCCATGGTCTGCACAGCCTCGCGGTAGCGCGCGCGGTCCGCGCCCGGCACGTTGCGCAGCAGGCGCCCGCGCACGAATCCCGCATGCTGGGTGCCGCGTCCCACTTCCGGTGCGGTCATCAGCAGCGCCGCGGCCTGGGTGTCGCGGGGGGTTGCGTTGAATGCCTTCAGCGCCTGGGCGTAGTCGTTGCGAAGCGCCGGCGGTATCCGGTTCAGCCAGCCGCGCTTGCCGATCACCGGGCGAGCGCTGCGCTCGATCGCGCCCTTGTAGAGCGTGTCGAGGGCGGTTGTGCTGTCGGGGTTCCTCGACAGGATCCTGAGCGCCTTGGCATAGTCGTGGCGGCCCTCGATGCCGCGCCGCGCCGCGTGCCAGCTGTCGAGCTGGCTCTTGAGCTGGAACAGCGAGGCCTCGCGCTTGGCCGGATCGGCGATGTTGCCGATCAGCGCGAAGGTGTCCTGGTCCTTTGGGTTGAGGTACTTCTGCAGCCGGATCTTGCCGCCCTGCTTCAGGCCCGCGATGCTGCCGCGGTAGAAGAAGGCTTCGTAGGCGTAGCGAAGGAACACGGCGCGCGCACCGACGTAGCCGCCGAGCGAAGCGCCGGCGACGCCGAGCGCCGGGTTGGTCATGTGCAGGCCCAGTGCCGCGCCGCCGAAGCGCACGGCGCCATAGAAGGCCGCGCCGGTGCCGACCATGTAGCCGACGGACTTGAGGAAGATCTTCCTCTTCTGCGCCGGCGTCATCACCTGATCGTTCTGCTCCATCGTCTTGTGCGGATCGACGAAGACCTCGCCGGGCTTCGGCGCATGCGCGGCCTGGCGGTTGCTGATGCTGACGGGGTGTATCGCGCCGTCGGGGCGCACGCCCACGATGCCGTCGACCTGCGCCTGGGTGAAGCGTCCGGTGGCCGCGACCTGGGCCATCTCGGTTTTCGGGCCGATCAGCCGCACCACGCCCACGAGGCCGCTGCCTTCGGCGTTCGCATGCGCGGCCGCCGCCGCGCGCGCGGTCTCGAAGCTGGAGTACACGTGCGATCGGTCGAGCAGCGAGAAGGTGGCGTCGGGCGCGCCCTGGTTGAGGCCTGCCGCGTCCCGGGCCAGCACGTAGCGCCCGCCGACGTAGTCCGGCGCACCGATGAAGGAGGGCGCCTGGCCGCGTGCCCATTGCATGAAGCGCGTGCGCAGCGGAACGTCGCGCGCGGCATGGCCGTCAGGCGAGCCGGCGCTTGCGAGGTAGTGCGTCTGCTCGACGTCCTCGGGCGTGGCCGGGGCCTTGCTTGCCTGGAGTTCTCGCATCGTGGCCGGGCCCGCGTAGGCGGGGCGCGGCTTGGTGTAGTCGCTGCCCCCTTCGAGCAGCGCGTCCATGTCGGGCTCGACCATCGCGAGGCCGGTGGACTCGCCTGCCTGGTGATTGGCCGCCGCCGTGCTCGGTGCTGCCGGCGCGGTTGCGCCTTCGCGCCATGCGGCCGAGCGCACGTTCGGAATGCCGATGGGCATCGGCTTCCCGTTCGCACCGACGTGCACCGAACCCATGATCTCCTCGGGCGTCGCGCGGCCGCGCTTCGTCAGCGGCGCCATGGTGCCGTCGGGATGGATGCGGTACACCCACGCGCCGCCCTTCTGCTGCGCCGCGGCGGAGGCCTCGGCGAAGGTCCCGAAGGTGTTGTTGCGCTTGGCGCGCACGCCGGTGCCGCCGTACATGGCTTCGCCCGGCGCCATCGGATGGACGGCGAAGCGCACGTTCGAACCCGCGGCGGGGTCCTCGGTGATGCGGGCCGTCACCGCGGCCTCGTCGGGCGAGGGCTGCAGCGGCCGCAGCCCCGAGCCGGGCTCGCTCGCGCGCTGGTGGAACCCGACGAGCCTGTCGCCGCGCAGCGCGATCTGCAGCCAGCTGCGCCCGTTGCCGAGCGTGGTCGGCGGCAGGGGAGCGCCGTGCGCATCCACGCCGGTGGCGGCGGGGTCCCTTGGCTGGCCGGCCGTCTTGACGGAGGGCGTGTCGGTGTCGCCGCGGCCGGTGCCGGCGGTGCGCGGCAACTCGGGCGCGATCGGTCTTGTCGTGCGCGGGGGCTCCGGCATGGCGGATGCGGCGCGGGGCGCGGTGGGTTGCGCACCGGCCGGCTCGATCGACAGGCCCGGGCGAAAGCGCGCGTAGACCGGGGTGCCCTGCACCGCGATGTCGTCGTAGACGGTACGCCCGTTCTCGCGGATTCCGACGATGGGCAGCGACTGCAGCGGCTCGGCCTTGAGTGCGCCACCGTTGTAGGAGCTGCCTTCGTTGCTCAGGGAGATGCGCCGGGTGTAGAGGGAGCCCGGCGCGTTCGCGTCGCGGTTGTTCATCATGACCGACTCGGTTGCCGCGTACACGTCGTGGCCGAGCAGCGTGGCCAGGCGCTGCGCCATCGGCACCGCGCCGTCTCCGCTGAGGCACGACAGCATCAGCACCGGCTGGCCGTGATAGTTCTCGTGCGCGACGATGGCTCGCGCCAACCCCTCGGCCGTGAGCGGATTGCCGCTCGCGTCGTTCATCATGCCTTCGAGCCCGTGGCCGTTGACCGCGAAGTAGCCCTCGGGAATGGGGACCGCCTCGCTGCCCGGCTTGCCGTCGCTGCGTACGGCGCGCTCGCCCGGCGCGAAGATCTCGAGGTCGGCCACGCGGCGGCGGAAGGCGTTGATGCCCATCTCGCTGCGGCCGGACTGCGTGTTGAGCAGGTCGACGCGCTGGCCGTTGGCGCTGGTGTAGATCAGCGGCCGGCCCGGCGCATAGCCCTCGGGGTAGGCGATGCGCAGGGCGGGCCTGCCTGGATGGGCGGTGACCTGCATGGCCTTCGCGGGGCCGCCTTGGGTGGTTTCGACCTTCACGGTGGCCATCACGGCCGAGGGTGGGACGCTGCCGTCCGGCGCGATGCTTGCCGCGTGCACGATCGCGATCTCGTCGCCCAGCGCGACGAAGCCCTCTGGCTGCACCGTCGCGAGCGCTTCGTCGAGGGTGGTGTAGTGAGCGGGCAGGACGCCGGAGAAGTCGCCGCTGTTTTCGCCCTGTGCATGGGCGCTGGCGCGCTGCGCGGCGCTGGGGCTGTCCGTGCCGGCAGGCAATCCGTCGCGATGCGCGGCGAAGACGAAGCCGTTGTTGTCAACGGTGCGCGGATAGACGTAGTAGCGCACGCCCTCGGCTTCGCCGCCGGCGGCGAACACGGTGAGCAGCGAATCCGACCAGTTCGTCGGACCGAGACGGCTGGTTGCCGGCAGCGGATAGCTCGTGGGCCCGCCGAGCTCGGGGTCCTGTGCCGGCTTGTAGACAGCGAAGCTGCCCTCGTCGCCCTTGGCGGGCGATGCCGGCGTGGACTTCACGCTCACCAGGTCCTTGGTGCCTGCGTTCTGCTTCAGCCCGATGCGTTGCGCCGAGCGCACGAAGGGGGCGTTGGCGCGCGGTGCGTCTTCCGCGGTGTTCGAGCCTGGGGCCGCGCGTTTCTCCTGGGGACTGCGTGCGCCCGTCGGTGCGCGCGCGGCTCCCGGGGCATCGGCGGTATCGCCCGCGCGTCGCACCGAGGCCATGACCGGGTTGAACGAGACATCGGTCACGATGGACGGCAGCGCCGCCGGACCGGCCACGTCGGCGGGCACCGTACGCGGCGTTGTCGGCCATGCGACGCTCATGCGCGGCGGCTCGCGGAACGGCGTGAGCGCGTCGGGCTTTGTCGTTGCGTCCGCCGGCCTGGCGGCACCGGCCGTATCGGCGGCATCGACCGCATCGACAGGCTTGGGCGACGCGGATTGCGCCGGCCGCCCGGGCACGGCCGCGTCGGTGGGCGTCGTGTTCCGCGCCTCGTCGCCCACCGTGCCGGCCGGCCGGTTCACGACCGCGGGCCGCGCGGTGTTCGTGGATGGCGGCTTGATCGCGTTGTGCACGCGCACGTAGCCCTTGGCGAAGATAGGCGAGGCAAAGCCCGCGGCGTTGACGCTGAGCATCATGATCTGCTGCTCGCGCTCGGCCGGGCTCATCTGGTCCCAGTTCTTCACCAGCGAGTGCACGCCTTCCCCGGTGGCGTAGGCGCTGCCGAGGCCGAGCGGCTTGGAGGCCATCGCCGCGGGCTTGCCCCAGGCCTGGGCAGTCTTCGCGTAGCGCGCGAAGTCGGCCGCGCGTGCCTGTGCCGTCACGGCGTCGCCGGCGGCTTCGGCGGCCGTGGCCGCCTTGGCGGCCCGGCCTGCGCGCAGCGCGGCCATGGTGGCGCGCGTGGAGGCGCCCACCACCGGCACGCTGACCGTCGAGAGACCGAGGTTCAGCCAGTCCATGCGCGCCTGCTCGCTGTTCGCCGGATTGATGCTCTGGCCGTGCGCGCTGAGCTTGTTCAGGTCTTCGACCGAGGTCGCGACGCCGTAGCCGGCCGCGAGCACGGTGAACGCGCCGGCCGCCAGCATGACGCCAGGCGCCGCGAGCGTGCCGAAGGAGCCCACCGTCAGCGCCACGCCGGCCACCAGGCCCACGCCGGCGACCACCATGTCCAGGTGGGTCGCGCGCCGGAAGGTCTCCCATCCGGTCTCGGTGCGCGCGTCGCCGGCGAAGAGCTTGACGTTGCCGTTCTGGTCGAGCGAGTAGCTGGCGTCCTCGGGCGTGACGAGCTTCACGCCCTCTACCGGCAGGCTGTTGTTGGCGCGGTAGTCCGTGAGGTTCTTGTAGGTCCAGGCCTGTTCGTCGACGAGCTTGGTCTCGCCCGGCTTGTCCTTGCTCTCGACCTTGAAGATCGCCGTCTTGATGATGCCGCCGTCGTCGCTGTCGAGGGCGTAGACGACGGGCAGCACGGTCACGTGCGCGTGCTCGCCGCCGACTTCCACCACCTTGTCGACCATCTTCGAGAGCAAGTCCTTCTGCGCGTCGCCGAGGTTGCCGAAGAGGCGCTGGTTCTGCCGGATGCGCTCGCTGTCGGCCGGCGTCGCGGCATCGAGCGAGCGGCTGGGGTTCCAGCCGAGCGCAAGGCCGATCTCGTTCTCGAGCTGCGTGCGGCTCTTCATCTCGATCGGGCCGCCGCCGTACTGCACGAACTGGTCGTTCATGATGGCCTGTGCCATCACCTGCGGGTTCTTCTCGAAAAGCCGGTAGAGCGCGCGCTTGTCCTCGCGCTGGTTGAACGGCAGGTTCTGGATGGTGAATTCCTGCTGCTGCGCGTAGGCGTTGTCGCGTGCGCCGGCGGCCTGGTAGCGCACGGCCGTGTCCGACTGGGTCTGCGCCGCCTGCAGCTTCTTCCATGTGTCGCTGCCGGTCTCGGCCAGGCCAGGGTTGGCACTCTTCCATTTCTCGTGCGCCGACTTCGCGGCTGCGAGATCGCGCGCCGCAGTGTCGGTGTGGAACTTGTTGACCGAGCTGAGCCAGTCCTTGCGCGCGGCGTCGGCCTTGTCGCGCGCATCGTCGGCGGTCTGCTGCGGCGAGGTGGCGTAGCACAGCTGTGCGCGGCCCGCGCGCTTGTCGGCTTCGATGCGCTGGCGCGCGTGGTTGGCCTCCTGCCAGGCGATCGCGGCATCGACTGCGAGCTGTTCGTTCTGGGCGATGGTGACGCGCGTCTTGGCGTCGTCGAGGTCGTTGCCCAGCGCGGTGCGGTCGCCGGTGCCTGCGTCGTAGTCGGCCTGTGCCTTGTCGCGTGCCTTGATCGCATCCGTGAGGTTCTGGTCCACCGTCTTCTTGCGCGGCGCGAGGTCGTCGCCGAAGTTCAGCGTGGGCGCAGGCTTGCCGTCGGGCCCGGGCGCCGGCTGTGCGCCGGGCTGCGGCGGCGCATCGGCCGCGGCCTGCGCAAGGCGTTTCTCGACGTCGGCGCGCGCACCGCGCGCCTTCGCCAGGTCGCCGTCGCCGAACTCGGAGGTCTTCCACCGCGCGGCCGTGGCGGGGTTCATCTTGTAGGTGCCGGCGCGCACCGAGAAGTCGACCATCTTGCCCTGGTCGGACTGCTGCCAGCCGAAGACCTTCGAGTCCTTCTTGATCGTGACGTTGTAGCCGCCGTTGCAGTCCGAGTGCACCTCGATGTCGTCGGGCGAGAGGCCGCGCGGCAGGCCCTCGGCGCTGACCTTGCCGTCGTCGCCGCGCTTGATGTTCCAGGTCGGGTCGTAGTTCTTCGGGTAGACGTCGCCTGTGGTCGACTTGTCGCCGTTCATGAACATCGTCAGCTGCGGCTTGGCGAAGGTCGTGCGGTCGTACTGGTAGCGAGCGGCATACCAGGCGCGTTCGGCGTCGATCAGGCCGAGCTGGGTCTCGATGTCGCGCTTGGAGAGATCGAGCGCGTCGAGTTCGTCGAGCGCCTTCTGCTGCTCGGCCCCGGTGGCCTTGCTGCCGGGCGCGGTGAGCGTCGTCACCTCCGCGGCCTTCTTGTCGTAGGCCTCCTTCGCCGCGGGCAACTGCGTCTCGCGCATCTTCTTCTCGTCGTCGGCCGAGAGCTTCGGCTTCGCGCCGTCGGCCAGGCGCTGGGCCTCGCGCGCCGCCACGCGCAGGTCATCCAGCTTGCCGCCGTCCACGGTCTTGCCCGCGGCCTGGTCGCGCTCGGCCGCGCGCAGGTCCTGCATGGCCTTCAGCGCCTTGGCGTCGGCCTGCGCGGCGCGCTGCTGCTCGAGCGCCCGGCCCAGGTCCTGCGGCCTGGCGTTGGCGACGGCGTTGTTGGCGTCGGTCAGCCCCCGGTTGATCTTGTCCGCGCGATCGAGATAGCCGGCCTCGTCGAGCTTGGCGCGGCTGCCGTCGGCGCCGCCGAAGAGGTCGTCCTTGACGGCGTTCAGCGTGGTCGTGGTCTGGTCGCCGCGGGCCTTGGCGGCATCCTGTTTTTCGTTCGCGGCGTACAGCGCGGCGGTCAGCGGATCGAGCTCGGTCTTCTTGTCGCCGTCGACGTAGAAGTACTTGCCGTCGATGTTCTTGACCTTCTTGCCTTCCTCGCTGCCGGGCTTGGCCCAGAACGCGGGGTCGTAGCCGTCGGGATCGATGTTCCGCGTTGTGGTCTTGTCACCGTCGTGCTCGGTCACGGTGACGCGGGCGGGGCGCTGCAGCGATGCCGCGCTCCATGCGCTCTCGGCGTCGGTCTTGGCATTCTCGGCGTCGCTGGCCCCGAGCTTGGCGTCGAGGTCGTCGCTCAGCGCGTGCATGTAGCGCTGGCCCTGCTGCGCATCGCGCAGGGCGGCGTCGGCCTTCTGGATCTCCTTGGCATCGCCGCCGGCCACCGCCTGGTCGTACTTGAAGCTCAGCTCCTTGACCTCGGCGTCGGCGACGCGCGCGTTGTAGTCGGCATCGACCGTGCCGAGGGTGTTCGTCTTGGGGTTCTGCGGGTCCGACGGATCGGTGGTGCCGAAAGCCTTCTCGGCGCTCTGGAGTTCGGACTTGGCGCGGTTGGCCACGGCCCGCAGGCGCTCGGCTTCGGCCTTCGCGTTCTGCTGCGCGGTGATGATCGTGTCGTTGCCGCCGCCGCCGGTGCCGAAGCTGGCGGCGTATTTCTCGGCCTTGGTCGCGGCGGCGTCGGCGTCCTGTGCGCGGCTGCGCGCGTCGGCCACGTGCGCCTTGCCGGCCTGGCCGGCGTCGTATTGCTCGCCGCGCAACTGCCGCACCTCGGGCGAGTCCGCGCGCACGCCGTCGCGCGCCTTGTCGATGTACTCGCCGATGCTCTTCGGGTCGAACACGCCGCCCTTGTCGAGCGCGTCGTGGGCGTCGGCCGCCACCTTGTCGATCGCGTCGTTCGGGTCCTTGCCTTCGGCGATCGCCTTGAGGCTGGCCTTGCGCATGTCCTGCTCGGCGGCCTGCAGCCAGTCCGTCATGGCGGTGTCGACGGCGGCCTTCTGTTCCTTGGTGCCGTCGCCGCCGTTCGCCTGCGCCTTGAACACCGGCTTGGCAGCGGTCTGCGCCTTCTCGAGCAGGTCCTGCGTGCCCGGGCTGGTCGCGGGGGCCTGGCCCTTGGGCTGGTTGGCCGGCGGCTCGAAGATGGCGTTCATCTTCTGCGCCGCGTCGACCTCGCCCTGCGCGGCGCGCGTGGCTTCCGACGGATTGTTGTCCGCGCGGCGCTGCTGGATGTCGTCGAGCTTGGCATCGGCGAGCGTGGACTGCTTCTGCTTGAGGTTGCTCGCCGCTTCCTGCTTGAGCGCATCGCGCTCGGCCGCGTCGCTGGCACTGCGCGCCTTGGTGGCTTCCTGCTGGTCGGCCTCGGCCTTGCTTTTCTCGGCCTTGGCCTCGGCGGCTTCCGCGGCCTTGCGCGCTTCCTCCGCCTTGCGGCGTGCCGCTTCGGCTTGCTTGCGCGCTTCCTCGGCCTGCCGACGTGCCTCCTCGGCCGCGCGCTTCGCCGCGGCTTCCGCCTGGCGCCGCAGTTCTTCGGCAGCCCTGGCAGCCGCCAATGCCTCCATCGCTGCCTGTGCGGCGGATTGCGTTCCCGACCCATCGCTGCTGACTGCTAGAACCATAAGACCCCGGATGAAGTTGCAGATTGAAAGAAGGGCGCGCGGAACTGCCCGGCCGGCTCCGATGCCGCGCGAACTCTAAGTGGCATACCCGCGCGCGGGCAACAACGAGTTCTCGTAGACGGACGCGCGCCAATGCGTGGATTCGAGGGGCTGCGCGATGCGCGCGGCAGCCGAAGAGTCATGCGCCGTCGCGAGCTCATCGATACGACAGCACGAGCCCGTGCACCAGTCGCGTCCAGCCGTCGAGCATCACGAACAGGAGCAGCTTGAAGGGCAGGGAGATGGTGGTGGGCGAGATCATCGACATGCCCAGTGCCAGCAGCACCGTGGCGACGATCAGGTCGACCACCACGAACACCAGGTAGATGATGAAGCCGATCTGGAACGCTCGCGTGAGCTCGCTGAGCGTGAAGCTCGGCACCAGCACCATGAAGTCGTCGTCCTTCAGTTGCTCGGCGCGTGCCTTCGGCCAGATGTTGGCGGCCGACTTCAGGAAGAACTGCCGCTCGCGCTCGTGCGTGTGCTTCTGCAGGAACTCCTTGACCGGTGCCTTGGCCGCGTCGATGACGGCCATGATGTCGCCGAGTCCTTCGCCTTTGGCGCCGAAGCTGCGGCTGCGCAGCGTGTCGCCGATGTCCATGCCCACCGGCGCCATGATGTAGACCGACAGGATGATCGCGATGCCGTTGAGCACCATGTTGGGTGGTGTCTGCTGCAGGCCCAGCGCGGTGCGCAGGAGGCCGAACACGATGACCAGCTTGGTGTAGCTCGTCACCATCAGCGCCACGAACGGCGCGATGCCGAAGGCGACGATGAGCGCGACCAGCGTGAGGGGTTCGGGAAGTCCGCCTTGCATGGGTATGGACCGCTTGAGGGGCGGCCTCTCAGACTTCGCCCGGCGCGAATTCCGACACGCGCACGCCCAGTCGGTCGCCCACCGCGACCAGATAGCCCTTGCCCAGCACGTTGCCGTGCGCAAGGATGCGCACCGGGCTGCGATTGAGCGGCTGGCCCAGGTCGAAGACGTGGCCTGCGCGGATGCTCCGGAGTTCGCCCAGCGACACGGAGAGGTCGCCGACCTCGAAGCGCAGCGTGACCTCCAGCGCGTCGAGCCGGTCGATCGGCAGGTTGGCGTTGTCCGCGACGTCGGTCGCGAGGGCGGGTGTGTCTGGCTTCATGGCACTGTCTCTCGATTGCTGAACGGTGATGCGCGAGCCTTCGGCAAAGGCGGAAAGATGCCGACCCGCGGGGCCTCCGAGTTCCGCCGTGACCACGATGGCGGCTCCAGAAGAACTCCATTGCTCGATGCCGACGATGTCGCCGGGCCGGATGCTGCCCACCTCGCCCAGGCGGATCGGCGTGCTGCCGAGGCGAAAGCTCACGGGCAGGCGCAGCGCGTCGAAGGCATTGGCGGCGTGGGCGTTGTGGCGCGGGCCGGAGCCCGCGGGCACCAGCGCGTCGAGCGTGGATGAATCCTCGAACTGCACGAAGCCGTGCAGCACGGCGCTGCCTTCCAGCGGCATGGCGACGAAGAAGGCCGCGCGTTCCGGATCGCAGTGAAGCGGCACCGCCTGCGGGCTGCGCTCGCGGGCCTCGCGCGCTTCCGCTTCGGAAGGCTGCCATTCGAAATGAAGCCGCAGCGCCTTCTCGAGCGCATCGACCAGTGGATGCAGCGCATCGGCAAGCAGGATGTAGCGAAGGTCGCGCGGCAGCAGGTCGATGCGGCGTTCGCCCAGCAACGCCTGGAGGCTGGGCGCATCCATCGAGAGATGACCGATGTGCGCGCCGAGCCTGAAGCGGAAGCTCTCGCGCGCGGTGCGGCCGGAGGCCGGGTCGTGGTGCCAGCGGATGCGGTAGCGCGCGCCGCGCGCGGCCGCCATGTCGGGCAGCGGCGCGGCGCCGTAGAGGCGATAGAGCGCGCGCACATTGGCTGCATCGGCACGCGGCAATGCGCGGGCTTCGCCGAGCTCAGTCACTGCGTCGGCGCCTGCGTCAGGCATGCGTGCTTTCGGTCGGTATGCGGATGCTGGCGGCTGTGCTTCTTGTCACCTTCTTCATGCCTCGGAGCAACGCGAGACGGCTCGCATCGGGACCGGCAGCTTAGCCAGACGCATTGCGCGAAGGTAGTCCGCAAACACGTAGTGCCGTGCGCGCCACACGCGGCGAGCGTTTACGAAAACTCGTGGTTGCCGTGAATGGATGGCGGCGCATAGAGTCCGTCGCGACGCGAATCCCCGCGATCGACAACGAAGCGATGCAATGCAATCGGCATCGCACGGCACTTCGGAACACCCGCAAGAAGAAAAGACACCATGGCGAGTTCTCCGCGACCCTTCCCTGCCTACAGCGGCGGCGTGCGCGACCTGCTGGGCAATGCGGGCCGCTACAACGACCTGCTGCTCGCGGGACTGCTGGTGGTGATCGTCGCGCTGTTCGTGTTGCCGCTGCCCACGCCGTTGCTCGACCTGCTGATCGCGAGCAACCTCGCCGTCAGCCTGGTGCTGCTGATCGTGGCGATGTACGTGCCTTCGGCGCTTTCGCTTTCGACCTTTCCGTCGCTGCTGCTGTTCACCACGCTGTTCCGCCTCGCGCTGAACATCGCGTCGACCAAGCTGATCCTGCTGCATGCGCACGCGGGCCACATCATCGACACCTTCGGCAAGCTGATCGTCGGCAACAACGTGGTGGTCGGCGGCGTGGTGTTCCTGATCATCGCGATCGTGCAGTTCATCGTGATCGCGAAAGGCTCCGAGCGGGTGGCCGAGGTGGCCGCGCGGTTCGCGCTCGATGCGATGCCGGGCAAGCAGATGAGCATCGACGCCGACGTGCGCGCCGGCGTGCTGTCGTCCGCGCAGGCGCAGAAGCGCCGCCAGATGCTGGAGCAGGAGTGTCAGCTCCACGGAGCCATGGACGGCGCGATGAAGTTCGTCAAGGGCGACGCGATCGCGAGCATCGTGATCGCGCTGGTCAACATCCTCGCTGGCATCGCGATCGGCACGATGATGCACGAGATGAGCCTGGGCGGCGCGCTGCAGCGCTACGCGATCCTCACGGTGGGCGACGGCATGGTCTCGCAGATCCCGTCGCTGCTGGTGTCGATCGCGGCCGGCATCGTCATCACGCGCGTGAGCACCGGCGAGCGCCGCGACACGCAGCTCGCGAACCAGATCGGGCAGCAGCTGATGGCGCACCCGCGCGCGCTGATCATCGCGGGCCTCGCGGTCGCGAGCTTCCTGGTCGTACCGGGTTTTCCGAAGTGGGTGTTCGGCCTGCTGGCAGCGGTGCTGCTGGGTCTGGGTTTCGCCGTGCGCATGCGGCGCCAGAAGAACCAGACGCCGGGCTGGATCTCGCACCGCGAGGGCGCCGACCAGGAGGACACCGACGGCGACCACGCGATCGCAGCGCCGCTGGCGGTGCGGCTGTCGAGCGGCCTGCGCGGCGGCATCGACCGTCATGCGCTCGACCTGCAACTGGCCCGGGTCAAGACTTCGGTCGAGTCCGATCTCGGTCCCGTGTTCCCGCGTTTGCAGCTCGCGTACGCGGACGGCCTTGCCGAGCACGGCTACCAGGTTCTGGTGCACGACGTCGCCGTGACCGAGGGCACGCTCCGGCCCGGGTGGCTGATGCTCGATCCGGCAGAAGCGGCCGCACCGCCGGCCGGTGCCGAGGTGGCCGAGCCTTTCGGTCCCTTCGCGCGGGTGGTCTGGGTGCCGGGCGAGGCTGCAGGCTTCAAGGCCTGGGACAACGAGGAGGTGGTGGGCCTGCATCTGGACCATGCGGTGCGCGGCAACGTTCGCGAGCTCATCGGCCTGCAGGAGGTGCAGCGCCTGCTGCATTCGGTGCAGCGCGATGCGCCCGAGCTCGCGGCCGAGGTGTCGCGCGTGGCCTCGAGCCAGCGCATCGCCGAGGTGCTGCGCCGGCTGCTGCAGGAAGGCATCCCGATCCGCAACCTGCATGCGATCTTCGAATGCCTCGCGACCTGGGCGCCGAAGGAGCAGGACGCCATCGCGCTGACCGAGCTGGTGCGCATCGACCTGGGGCGCTACATCACCAGCCGCTACGTGGGGCCTAACCGGCAGCTCGAGGCCATCCTTTTCGAGTCGAGCCTGCTGGAGCGCGTCCAGAACGCGATCGAGCGCTCGCCCCGCGGCAACCTGCTGCTGCTGAGCCCGGCGGTCACGCAGGACATCCGCGAGCAGGTGCGCCGCATCCTCGGGTCGGCCGCGACGCGCGTGGTGGCCATCGCCTCATCGGACGTGCGCCGCTACATCAAGACGCTGATCGAGCCGGTGGCCCCGCTGCTGCCGGTGCTGTCCTACCAGGAAGTCGACGAAGACGTGGCCCTGCAGCCGGTGGGCTGGGTCACCAATCCGCAAGCCCACTGATGAACTTTTCACAGCCTTCGAAGGCGCACCGCAAGAACAACGCAATGACTCCGCAGAACATCCTGGACATCACGCGCGAGGGCCTGCTCCTCGTGCTGTGGATCTCGCTGCCGGTGGTGGCTGTGGCGACGCTCACGGCCCTCGTGGTGGCGGTGCTGCAGGCCGTGACGCAGGTGCAGGACCAGAGCATCGGCCAGTCCATCCGGATGATCGCGGTGATGGTCGCGATCATCGCCACCGCGGGCTGGATGGGGCGCGACGTGATGCGCTTCGCCGAGCGCGCGATCCAGGCATTGAGTTCGCTGCCGTGAGGAACTTCTTCGACATGCCCGCACCGCGCCTGAAAACCTTCAGCCTGCGCAGCCTCGTGCTGTGGGGTTACGCCGCCCTCGCACTGCTGGCCGTGCAGCCGCCGGCGCGCGCGGCCGAGCTGCGCTGGAGCAACCGGCCGTTCCAGATCGTCGCCAACGAGAAGCCGCTGGCCGACTTCCTGCGCGAGCTGGCGTCTTCGCAGAACGTCACGGCGGTGATCGACACCAAGGTGGCCGGCGTCATCAGCGGCAAGTTCGCCGGCTCCGCGCTGGCCACGCTCAACAGCGTGTGCGCGGTCAACGGGCTGACCTGGTACTTCGACGGCGCCTTCCTGTTCATCGACCTGGCCGCCGACGCGAAGAGCGAGGTGCTGCCCATCGCGGCAGAGAACGCAGGGCGCATCGCCGAGACGCTGGTGCGCCTGCACATCTCCGACGAGCGCTATCCGCTGAGCATCAGCGAGCGCGACGCCAGCGTGTACGTGACCGGGCCGCGCCGCTACGTCGAGATGGTGCGCCAGGCGGTGAAGCTGGCCGACCAGAAGAGCGCGATGGCCGAGGGCGCCGAGATCAGGCTGTTTCCGCTCAAGTACGCGTGGGCGTCGGATTTCCGGATCAACCGCTCAGGCAAGGAGACCGTCATTCCCGGTGTGGCCAACGTCCTGCGCAGCCTCTATGGCCGCGCCAGCGGGAATGCCCCGTCGGGCGGCGGCGGCGCGCGGGGCATGAGCGGCGGCATGTCGCTCGGGCCGAACCGGCAGATCAAGCTGCGCAGCGGCGAGACCATCAACGCCCCCAAGGTCGAGATCGCCGGGGGCGGCGGCGGAGATGCCATCGCACCGGGCGGCGTCTCGGGCATCGCGGGCGGCGAGCTGCCCCAGTTCCAGGCCGACACGCGCATGAACGCGGTGCTGGTGCGGGACATGCCCGACAAGATGGCGCAGTACGCGAAGCTGATCGAGTCGATGGACGTGCGCCCGCGGCTGGTCGAGATCGAAGTGACCATCATGGACATCAGCTCCGACACGCTCAACAGCCTGGGCATCGACTGGCGCCTGCATGGCCGGCACGCCGACTTCCAGACGGGCCGCGGCGACCGCGGGCAGCTGACCTGGGGCGGCACGGGCAGCGAGGCCGGGCAGATCGGAAGCTCCGACGGTTCGGGCAATCCGCTCACGCCGCTGGGCGGCATGTTCACCGCCGCCATCGGCAACAGCGCGCGCAACTACCTGCTGGCCCGCGTGACCGCGCTGGCCACCAACGGCAACGCGAACTTCGTGGCGCGCCCCAAGGTGATGACGCTGGACAACACCGAAGCCGTGCTGGAGAACCTCAGCGAGTTTTACGTGCGGGTGGACGGCTTCCAGGACGCGGGCCTGTTCAGCATCACGGCCGGCACCGCCGTGCGGGTGACGCCGCTGGTTATCGACGAGAAGGCCTCCCGCGGCGTGATGATGTCCATCGACATCGTCGACGGCGACCTCAGCCCGATGTCGGTCGACAAGATCCCGATCGTGCGGCGCCGCACCGTCAACACGCAGGCGCTGGTGGAGGAGGGCGCGAGCCTGCTGATCGCGGGCTACTCGTCGGAAGAGAAGAGCAATGCCGTCACGGGCGTGCCGCTGCTCAAGGACATTCCGGGCGTCGGCGGACTCTTCCGCTCGACCGAGAAGAAGCACTCGAACATGGAGCGTTTCTACCTGCTGACGCCGCGCCTGGTGCTGCCCGGCGCCACGGCGAACGTGCCGACGCTGCCCTTGCCGGAAGTGGGAGGTTGAACGTGCGCGACCAGGACGACGACATCTCCCTCGACGGCGAAGAGCAGGCCGCGGCCGGCCCGGCTCCGGCGGCGCTCGGCGACGGCTGGTGCCTGCGCTTCCTCAGCGGCGCGGTGAAGGGGCGGACCATCGCGCTCAAGCCCGGCCTCAACGTGCTGGGTTCGGGCGGCGACTGCGAAGTGATGCTGCCCGGCGGCGACGTGCTGCCGCGCCATCTGGCGTTCACCGTCGGCGAACTGGTGGTGTCGATGCAGCGCCTGGGAACGGCCTCGGCGCGGCTCAACGGCGAGGATATGCGGCAGCCGCGCAGGAGCGTGGTGGCGGGCGATGTCGTGAGCCTGGGGCAGATCGACTTCCAGCTCGACCGCAGCTATGCGACCCGCGTGCGCGAGGACCGCATGTTCGCTCCGGACCATGTGGCGCAGCCCGATGCGCTCGCACAGGCGAGCCCGTCGTCGGCCCGATCGCGGCGCCTGGGCTACTGGGCGGGCGGCGTGATGGCGATGCTGGCGCTCGTCGGCCTGGCCGCCGTGTCGCTCGGCGATGCGGGCGCCAGTTCGCGGCGCACCGCCCGCGTGGACCTGGCGGCGGTGGAGAAGGCGCTCGTGCCGTTCCCCGAGGTGGAAGTAGTGGCCGCGCAGGGCGGCCGGCTCGGCGTGAAGGGCTATGTCGAGTCGAGGCAGCGCCGCGAGGCCCTGCAGCAGGCGATGGAGCCCTTCGGCAGCCAGGTCAGCGTCAACGTGCATTCCGCCGAGGACATGGTCGAGCAGGCGCGTCGCTACGTCGGCGACCCCGGCGTGGCGGTCACCTACACCGGCCAGGGCCGCCTGGTGCTCACCGGCACCGTGGAAGACGCGGCCGTGCGGCAGAAGATCCGCAGGCTCAGCGAAGACCTGCATCCGTCGGTGCTGGTCTCCGACAAGGTCCAGTACCGCGAGAAGCCCGCCGCCGAGCCCAAGGAGACCGACCTGCGCACGCAGTGGGACGGCTGGCAGAGCGTGCTGCCGGCGCGCATGGTGAGCATCACCGAGGACGGCAACGGCCTGCGCCACATCCAGCTGTCCAACGGCAGCAGGTACTACGAAGGCTCGGTGCTGCGCTCCGGCGCGGAACTCAAGCGCATCGACGCCGATGGGCTGGTCCTGAGCGGCGGCGTGCCCGACAGCGGCAACAACAACAGGCGCGGGAGGTGAGGCATGGCCATCGGCAAGGTCCTCCTCGCGCGCACTCCGGATTTCATGCGGCGCCGCATCCGTGCGCCGCGTGGAATGGCTCGTCCCGCCGGGACGGAGCGCTTCAACCCTCGTAAATCATCCTTTCTTGACCAGGAGATACACATGGCAGGCGCAGTTGACAGCTCTATCCAGCAGATGAACCAGGCCGCGGCGGACAACGCCAGGCTGATGTCGGCCAGCATGGCCGCCTCCACCAGCATCCAGGGCGCGGCCTCCACCGCGCACACGGTCAACGGTGCGAGCGCCGCCGGCGGCGAGGTGGCCAAGTCCACCGGCAACGACATCCGCCAGTCGGCCAAGTCCTCGTAAGCAGGTCCGCGCGATGCCCCCGGGGTGCATCGCGCGGCCCTTTTCCCCCAAGGACCCCCGAAAGAGGTGAACCATGACCGATCCCACCGCGCTGGTCGCGGCAGGCGCGCAGCCGGCCGGCGTGTCCGGGCCCGCGGCGCCGCAGCAGTCCGCGGCCCCTTCGCGCCTCGATCCGGGCGAGACCCGGATGTTCGCCAACATGATGCAGGGCGTGCAGGCGCCGCCGTCCGCGGTGGCCGCGCCGAGTGCGCTGGGCGATGCCGCCAAGGCGCTCGCGTCCCAGCTCTCGGGCAACGTGCGCTCCTACGAGGAGATGCGCCGCAGCATGCTCGAGTCGATCGACATGTCCGACCCCATCAAGACCATGTTCGCGATGACCGACCACGCCATGGAGGCGCACATGATGTTCGCGAAGATGCACATTTCCACGGGCCTGGCGAGCGCCGCCACCAGCCTGTTCGGCACCCTGCTGAAGAACCAGCAGTGAGGACGCCGTGAAGCTGCTGTCGCGCACCCTTTCATTCATTCCGCGCCGCAGCCGCTGGCTCGCGGCGCTGGCCCTGCTGATGGCATTGGGCGGCTGCAAGGTCGGCCTGTATTCCAACCTCAACGAGCAGGAAGCCAACGAGATCGTCGCCGCGCTGTCGTCCGAAGGCATCGATGCGGCCAAGAGCCGCGTGGAGGGCAGCAACTGGCAGGTCGAGGTCGACGAAAGCCGCATGAGCGCCGCGCTCGACGTGCTGCGCGCCCAGGGCCTGCCTCACGAGCGCTTCGCCACCATGGGCGAGGTGTTCCAGAAGCAGGGGCTGGTGTCCACGCCCTCCGAGGAGCGCATGCGCTACATCTATGCGGTCTCACAGGAGCTGTCGCAGACGCTGCGCAACGTGGACGGCGTGGTGTCCGCGCGCGTGCACGTAGTGATCCCGGCCAACGATCCGCTCAGCGAGAAGACGCGGCCGTCGTCGGCCGCGGTGTTCATCAAGCACCGGCCGGACGTGGACATCCGCCTGCTGGCGCCGGCCGTGAAGGAGATGGTGGCGCACAGCATCGAGGGGCTGACGCACGACCAGGTGTCGCTGTCGCTGTTCGAGGCGCGCCGGCCGGCGGTGTCGGCGGCCGCCCTGGCAGGCGGCGCCAGGGAGCGCCCGATGGTGCTGGGCCTGTTCCCGGCCTCGACCGCGATGGTGCTGTTGGGCCTGCTGCTTGTGGCCGCCGTCTGCCTGATGGTGCTGCCGGTGCTGCTGCGCAGGCAGGGCGTCGACTGGCGCAACTGGGCGCGCCGCCAGGTGCTCAGGCGCTGACACGCCATGCCGGCATCCGCTCCTTCCGTCGACCCCCAAACCGCACAGGCCGCGCCCGGCCCGATGGACCTCGTGCGGCTGGTGATGCGCTTCAACCTGCATCCCGAGATCGACCTGCACCCGAGCTGGCTGCCCGCCGACTGGCCGGCGCGCCACCGCATCCCGGCGCGGCTGGGGGAAGCGGGCCGCACGGTTCTTGCCGGCCAGCTTCGCCGCGGCCAGGGGCCGGCGAACGGTGCCGCCGACTACAACTTCGACGCCCGCCTCAAGCGCGTGGTGCTGCTCGACGGCGCCGCGCTGCGACGGCTCGCGGCCTACATGGGCTTCTGCGTGCACCTGCCGCTGTTCCGGCTGCGTGGCGGAGCGGGCGCGCAGATCCGCCGCCAGGCCCGCCGCTTCGACGCGGATGCCGTGCAGTTCCTGCTCGAGCGCGTGCCGCAGCTCACCGAGCTGCGCATGGACAACGCCGCGCTGCAGCAGTGGCCGCTTTCCGCGGGCCGGGTCGCGGTCGACCGGGGCTATCGCCTGCTGCTGGCGGCGGCCGCCGCCGAAGGCGAGGTGGTGCGCCGCCGCCTGGAACACAAGCTGCCGCGCCGCATCTCGGTGCTCGGCGCGCCGCCGCTGCGGCGACGCCAGATCCTGCAACTCAACGAACTGATGCTCTCGTGCATCGTTCCCGAAAGACTGCCCCAATGGGATTGGCTTTTCTGATCACCACCGAGAACCTTCAGCTCCTGAGCGAGCGCAAGGTTCTGAAGGAACACGAGTACGCGGCGCTGCTCGACGCTTCGACCGTGGTCGAGACCGCGCGGCGCGAGGCGCGCCGCATCGTGCAGCAGGCCACGCAGGATGCCGAGGCCGGCCGCAGGCAGGGCTACGAAGAGGGCCTGCGGCAGGCCAGGACGGAATATGCGACCCAGCTGGTGACCGACACCGTGGCGGCCGAGCGCCAGCTCCATGCCCTGCGCGAGTCCATGGCGCATATCGTGGTCAAGGCCGTGGGGCAGTTCATTGCCGACGCGGACCCGACGGCGCTGTTCGAGGCGGCGCTGCTGCGCGTCGATACGCTGATCCGCCAGGAGCCCTTCATCACCGTGCGCGTGGCGCCAGCGCAGGAGGCGATCCTGCGCGGCGTGGTCGCGCGGCTGCGCAGCGACGCCAACTGGTCCATGACCGTGCACTTCGTGGCCGACGCGGCGCTGCCCGTCGGTGCATGCGTGCTGCAGACGGCGTCCGGCGTGCTCGACATCGGCGCCGATGCACAGCTCGAGGCCTTTCGCCGCGCGGTGGAGCGCAGCGGCCTTGGCGAGGGCGGGGAGGGGCAGCAGTGAATCCGGTGTCCGACGCGGCGCTGGGCATCGTCGCCGAGCTCGAGCAGGCACTGGGCCGCGTCACGCCGGCGACGATCCGCGGGCGCGTGAGCAAGGCGGTGGGCATGCTGATCGACGCATCGGGTATCCAGGCCCATGTGGGCGAGCTGTGCGAGCTGGTCACGCCAGGCGAGCCGCCGCTGCTGGCCGAGGTGGTGGGCTTTCGCGACAACACCGCCATCCTCACGCCGCTCGGGCCGATCACCGGCATTTCGGCGCTGACCGAGGTGCTGCCCACGGGGCGCGGCCATGTCTGTCCCGTCGGCGCGGGCCTGCTCGGGCGGGTGCTCGATGCGCTGGGCCAGCCCATCGACGAGAAGGGGCCGCTGAAGACCCGCACGCTGCTGCCGGTGCACCGCGAACCCGTGAGTCCGCTGGCGCGCCGCATGATCGAGGCGCCGCTGCCCACGGGCATCCGCGCGGTCGACAGCCTGCTCACGCTCGGCGAGGGGCAGCGCGTGGGCGTGTTCGCGCCGCCGGGCGTGGGCAAGAGCACGCTGCTGGGCATGCTCGCGCGCGGCGCGACGGCCGACGTGAACGTGATTGCGCTGATCGGCGAGCGCGGGCGCGAGGTGAAGGAGTTCATCGAGCACAATCTCGGCGCAGAGGGGCTGGCGAAGACGGTGATGGTGGTCTCCACCTCCGACCGGCCGCCGATGGAGCGCATCAAGTCGGCCTACGTGGCCACCACCATCGCCGAGCATTTCCGCGACCAGGGCAAAAAGGTGCTGCTGTTGGTCGATTCGCTCACGCGCTTCGCGCGCGCGCGCAGCGCGAGATCGGCCTCGCGAGCGGCGAGCCGCCCACGCGGCGCAGCTATCCGCCCTCGATCTTCTCGATGCTGCCGCAGCTGCTGGAGCGCGCTGGGCAGGGCAGGACCGGCTCCATCACGGCCGTCTACTCGGTGCTCACAGAGGGCGACGAGGAGAGCGACCCCATCGCCGAGGAGGTGCGTTCGATCCTCGACGGTCACATCGTGCTGTCGCGCAAGGTCGCGGCGGCCAACCGCTATCCGGCGATCGACGTGCTCGCGAGCATCAGCCGCGTGATGCCGCTGGTGACCTCGCGCGAGCACCGCGCGGCGGCGGCGCATTTTCGCGGCCTGCTGGCCAAGTACCAGGAGATGGAGCTGCTCGTGCAGATCGGCGAGTACAAGGCCGGCGCCGACGCGCTGGCCGACGAGGCGATCGGCGCGCGACCGGCGACGCTCGAATTCCTGTCGCAGCCGCCGGACGCGAGCCTGCCCTATGCGCAATCGGTCGAGGTACTGCGGCAGTTCGGCTGGACCGGGGAGCGCGCGCGATGAGCGGCGTCGACTGGAAACTGCTGGTGGGCGTGCGGGAGCGCCAGAAGACCGCGGCCATGGGCGTGGTCGCGCGCGACAGGGCCGCCGCCGAACAGAGCCACGCCGAACTCCGGCAGGCCGAGGCGTGGCAGCAGCAGCAGGTGCAGAACAAGGCCGCGCACTGGCAGGCGACGACTGGCGCGCTCTCGCACGGGGAATGCAGCGTTGCGCAACTGCGGCATGCGGGTGCTTGGAGCACCGCGCTCGATGCGCGGATCGCCGAGGCAGGCCAGCTCGCCGCGCAGGCCGGACAGGCCCACGCGCTGCGCGAGAGCACGCTCGAAGCCAGCCGGCAGAAGCTGCGCGCCGTCAGCGGCGATGTTGAGAAGGCGCAGCAGATGCTGCAGCGCGCACGCAGCGAGCAACTGCGCTTGCGCGAGCTCCGGCTCGACGATGCGACCGAGGAAGCTACCTCGCAGGCATGGGCTGCGCGGCGCCGGGCCTAGGGGCAACGAAAAGACGAAAAGACAACCAGAGAGATCCATTGCCGTGGACGCTTCCATCGAACTGGCCAGCCTCGAGAGGTTCTTCTCGTCGGTGGTGCTCACCCTGCCGCGGCTGTTCGCGATCTTCGCGGTGGTGCCCTTTCTTTCGGGCGGCATGATCACCGGCACGGTGCGCAACGGCCTGCTGCTGATGCTCGCGCTGTTCATGTCGCCCGTGGCGGGCGACATGCCGGTGGCCTCCATCGGCACCTGGGTGCTCATCGCCGGCAAGGAGGCTTTCATCGGCCTGCTGCTGGGCCTGGGCTTCGGCATCTTCATCTGGGCGGTGCAGAGCGTGGGCGACCTGATCGACTTCCAGACCGGCTCCAGCAACGCGTCGTTCTTCGACCCCGTGGCGGGCCACGAGAACGGGCCCACGGGCGAGTTCCTTGGCTGGATGGTGATCACGCTGTTCGTCTCGGCCGGCGGGCTGCTCGCGATGCTGGGCGTGGTCGTCGACTCCTACCGGCTCTGGCCGGTGGCCTCGTTCTTTCCGAACCTGGGGCTGGTGATCGAGCAGTTCGCGATCCGCCAGGGCGAAACGCTGTTCCTGTGGATCGTCAAGCTGGCCTCGCCGGTGATCTTCGTGCTGCTGCTGGTCGAACTGGGCGTGGGCCTCGTCAGCCGCGTGGCGCCGCAGCTCAACGTGTTCGTGTTCTCGCAGCCCCTCAAGAGCCTGCTGGCGCATCTGATGATGCTGCTGTTCGTGTTCTTCGTGTACGAGTCGCTGCAGGAATTCCTGCGGCCCGAGAACGGCGTGCTCGACTTCCTGCGGGCCACGCTCTAGCGCCATGGCGGAGAAAGACCAGGACCCAACGCCCAAGCGGCTGCGCGACGCGCGCAAGCGCGGCGAGGTGGTGTTCAGCAGCGACGTGGCATCGACCGTCGTGTTCGCCGTGGTCGTGGTCTGCATGTGGCTCGGGGGCGGTGCGCTTTACAGCCTGCTGCGCGAACTCTGGCTGCATGCCACCAGCACCAGCCTGCTGACGCAGCCCGACGACCGCTTCGCCGAACTGCTGCTGCACACGGGAGAGGCACTCGCGTGGGGCACGCTGCCCATCATGGCCATCGCGGCCGTAGCCGGCATCGCGGGCTCGCTAGCCCAGGTGGGGGGCGTGGCGGCGTGGGAGCGGCTGAAGCCCGACTTGAACCGCATGAACCCGGCGCAGGGGCTGCAGCGCATCTTCTCCACGCGCAACCTCATCAACCTGCTGAAGATGAGCCTGAAGACGCTGCTGCTCGCGGGCCTGATGTTCGTGGTGGTGCGCGGCTTCGTCGATACCTCGCTCAAGCTGGGGTATGCCAACCCTGCAGCCATCATGACCGCTTCGGCCCACATGGTGCTGGTGACCTTCGGGTGGTCGGTCGTGATCTTCGCGCTGATGGCCGCGGTGGACTACGCGCACGAGCACTTCGAGTTCATGAAGCAGCAGCGCATGTCCATCGAGGACATCCGCCAGGAATACAAGGAAGTGGAGGGGGACCCGATCAACCAGTCGCGCCGCCGCTCCGCGCACTTCGAGGCGGTGTATGCCAGCCTGGGCGATCGTGTGCGCATGGCTTCGGCCGTGATCCATTCGGCCCGCACGGCCGTCGCATTGCAGTACCTCGGCGAGACCGACCTGCCGCGCGTGATCGCGCGCGGCGAGGGCGAAGTCGCGGCGCAGATCCGGCGCTTTGCCGGCGAGGGCCTGGTGCCGATGGAGTTCGAGCCTTCTCTGGCCGAGCGCATCTATGCGGAGGTTCCGGTGGACCAGCCGATTCCGCGTTCGCTGTATGCGCCTGTGGCCACTTTGCTGCGCTGGGCGCAGGGCCTCGGATGACACCGGGTCGCGAGCTATCCGGCGATGCCGTTCCTGGCCGAGGGTGGCTGCAGCGCGTCGAGCGCGGCGAGCCTGCGGTAGTCGCCCGGCAGCACGGCGTAGGTGCTCATGAAGGTCTTGTGCAGATGACTCTGGTCGGTGAAGCCCGCCGCATGCGCCGCGTAGGTGACATGGGCGCCGCCGGCGATGAGGTCGCGCGCGTACTCGATGCGGTGGCCCACCAGCATCTCGTGCGGCGTGAAGCCCCAGGCCGCGCTGAAGCGCCGCTGCACGTGCACGGGGTGCCAGCCGACCGCATCGGCCAGGCTGTCGAGGGTCATGCGTTGATGGAAGCCCGACGCGATCAGGGCATAGAGCCGGTTCAGGCGTTCGTCGCCGCTGTCGGGGAATGGTCGTTCCGCGTCGAGGGAGTCGTTCTCCGTGGGCGAGGGAGCGGGGAGCCACTGCGCGAGGCGCCGGCGCAGCAGTGCGCGGCCGGCCGCGATGTCCTCGGGGTCGCCGGTGCTCGTGGGAACGAAAAGCAGGCGGTGGCATTCGAGAAATTCGAGCGCGGCGGCGGCGTCGATGAACACCGAGACACCCGCATCGTTCTCCACGCGCGCGAGCGGCGGCGCATCGTCCGCGGGGCTGATGCAGCGTGCCACGGCAAGGCTGCAGAAGAGGGCGTCTTCGCGCCAGGCATGCGAGCACGCCTGCACGGAGTGCCAGACATGCGGCGCGATCCGGAACAGCGCGCCCGGCGGCACCACGGTGACGCGCGTGCCGCTGCGCACCTGGAGCTCGGTGTCGGCCACCGCGAGCGTGAAACCCACGTGCCGGTGCGGCCGGACTTCGCGATGGCGAAACCGGTTGATCGTGAATTGAAGACCAGCGAGATCCGCGTCTCGCCAGTATTGGGAGGCAGGCAGTGCCATGGAGGACCGGGGTGTGTGCGGAGGTCGGGCGTTTGCCTCGCGCGATGTGCAGCATGCCAGCGCCGCCGGCATCTGTGAAGCCTCCGCCGGACAAGGACCCGTGCAGACTACGCCTTGTTCAAGCGAAGGTACTCAATTGGATGCGTGGGGTTTTGGCAAATGCGCCGGAAGCTAAAAATTTACAAGGCGATGACAAGGCCCTTGCGGTACTTTGGCCCAAGTCCGTCGTCCTCTCCGGCATGGCGGTACATCCATCAGGCCTTCCATGATTCTGTCCACCTTGTTTCATCGTGCCTCGCCTGCGTCGGCGTCCGAGGCGCAGGGTTTCGATCCGGTGTCGCGGTCGCAAGCGGAGCAGCAACCCGCCAATCCGGTTCCGCAGTTCTATGACGAAGAACATCTGTACCTGCCGCGAAGTGCGCCGCCCCATGCCGGCGGCGTGCCGGCCATAGTCGGCGAGCTGCTGGATGCGCCCAGCAATGAAGCCCGCACGGCATTGGTGCGCGGCATGCTCCACGCGCTCGATTTCGATTGGCTGGGCTACGGCACGGTGGCGTACATGCGGGGCCACTGGTGGCCGCTGAGCTTCTTCACCGCCTACGCGAACCCCGAATGGACGAAACGCTACTTCGCGCACAACCATTGCGGCGTCGACCTCAGGCAGCAGGGCGTGCCCGCGTCGAGCCTTCCGCTGGCTTGGGACGTGGCCCAGCTCGAGGCCCTGGCGGCGGAGACGTCGGACGAGCTGAGCGAAGAGCGGCAGCGGTTTCTCGACGACCTGTATGCCAGCGGCATCCGCAGCGGGCTGCTGTTTCGCCTGGCATCTCCCACGCACGTGAACCAGCACACGGTGATCAGCCTGCTGTCGCGCAGGCCAGGAAGCGACTGGATCAGCGACAGCGTGATCGGGCAGGGGCTGATACTGGGACTGGGCGTGCACGAGTACGTGTCGCGCCACACGCGCATCGTCGGTGCGCCGGGCGCGGGCCGCATCGAGATCTCGGCCACGCAGCAGGACATCCTCCAGCATCTGCTGCAGGGGCGCAGCGACAAGGAAATCGCCAACCGGTTGGACCTTTCGTCCCATACGGTGGACTACCACATGCGGCAGCTGCGGCGCCGCTTTGCAGCGCGCAACCGGGTGCAGCTGGTCAATGCCGTGCAGCAGGGCGACAGCGATTTCGGGGTGCTCGGGGAGAGTTGATGCCGCGTGATCCACGAGCTGATCGAGTTCGCACACGGCCGCGGCATGGCCCTGAGCCTTATTGAAACCATGCCCTTGGGCCAGACCGGCTGCGATCGCACGGAACAGTTCCTGGGCCTGGACGCGTTGCGCCGCGAGATCAGCAGGCGCTGGACTCTCAGCGACCTGACGGACCGCAGCGGAGGCCCTGCGCGCTACGCAAGGGTCGAGCAAACAGGAGGGCTTATTGGTTTCATCACGCCGCTCACCGCGCACTTCTGCGGTGACTGCAATCGCGTCCGCGTGACGGCTGACGGCACTCTCTATACCTGCCTTGGGCATGAGAACGGCATCGATCTCAGAAAGCTGTTGCGTAGCTCGATGAGCGAGGCGCACGTGCATGAGGCCATCGGCCATGCCGTGGAGCAAAAGCCCAAGGGACACGAATTCTCGCTTCAAGGACGCGTCTTGCCGGTCAAGCTGGTCCGCCACATGTCCGCGACTGGCGGGTAGGCATGGCCTCGCCGTTCCGGGTCCCAGGATTGCCGCATGTTCAGCATCCTGCGCAAGCTACTTGAGCCTTTCTGCGTCTAGCGCTTAGCGCACGGCCAGTCGTTTGCGCATGCAGGCAAGTGCGTGGACCGCGCAGGCGCGGACCGTGAGCACGAACTCAGCTCTCGAATGTTCGCCGGCGTCCGGCTGAAAATCTCGTCTGGCAGCGCCACGCGATGAGCCAGGGCATGAGCGCTTCGCCCGCGGCGGTCAGTTTGATGGAATGCCGTACATGCCCTGCGCGCGCCCGTGCAGTCGGCTACGCGGCGTGGCACGTGACTGCATGCATCGCCCCAGCGCCTGTCTGCGTCTCGACCGAAATCAGAAGCGGCCGGAACGCGCCAATCTCCTACTTCCTCGACGCCCGGCAGCGCGCAGGCTTGGTGCATCTTTTTCTTTTCGAGGCACGAAAGATCATGGCAACCAGCAGCATCCTCGGCGGCGAGCGCGCGCCGATCACACCCAAGGGCACCGATGCGGAGAGCCTCGGGCCGAGCGACTCCAGCGACAGCGGGAGCGACGCATCGGGCACCAATGACGCGGCGGACGAAGGCGGACTCGAGGCCCCTACCAATGCCGACATTCTTCCGGACCGCGTAGGCGTCCTCCCGGATGCCGCGGCCGAGGTTGAGGGTTCGGTGGACGACCCCGGAGGCGCTGAGCGCGCAGGACCTGGCCGACGAGGTTGCAGTCGATTCAGAAGGCGAGGGCGAAGCGGCTGAAGGCGAAGAGGGCGAGGGGAGCGAGGAGCCTGAGGACCAAGGCAGCGGGCAGCGCTGATGCCTTCAACCTGCTTGCCTGCCTCTGCCGGACGGCGTCCATCCTCCAGCCAGCTGAACCGCACCCTGCGCAGCGTGTTCGGTCACACCCGTCTGCGCGCCGGTCAAGCCGAAGTCATCGAGCGGATCATGCGGGGGCTGTCCACGCTCGCCGTGATGCCCACGGGCGCAGGAAAGTCGCTGTGCTACCAGTTGCCGGCGATGCTGCTGGAGGGGCGCACGGTGGTGGTCTCTCCACTGATCGCGCTGATGAAGGACCAGTGCGACAAGCTCAGAGCCCTGGGTATACGGGCAATCCAGGTCAACAGCGCCCTTTCCGCAGACGAGCTCGCTTCGGCCGAGGCGGCACTGCGCGATGGCAGCGCGCGCATCGTGCTGACCACGCCCGAGCGGCTTGCCGATCACGCCTTCTTGCAGCAGCTCGCGACCCATCCCGTCGCTCTGGTGGCGGTGGACGAGGCACACTGCATCTCGCAATGGGGCCACGACTTTCGGCCGGCGTTCCTGGACATCGGCCCCGCCGTTCGGGCGCTGGGCGCCCCCACCGTGCTGGCCCTCACCGCCACGGCCGGCTCCGAGGTTGCCGCAGACGTGATGAAACACCTCGGGATCCCGCGCAGCGGGCTGATCGACACGGGTGCCTATCGCGCCAACCTGCACTTCTCGGTGGAGCAGATGCAGCAGGAGGACGATCGCCAGCGACGCATCGTGGAGCTGGTGCAGGAGGAGACCGGATGCGGCATCGTCTACGCAGCCACGGTGAAGGCCGCGGAGCAGGCCTTCGAGACGCTGCGCGCGCGAGGCGAGTCGGTCGCGCTCTATCACGGCAAGTTGGGAACGCGCGAGCGTGGCGAAGCCCAAGAGCGTTTTATGAGCGGTGCCACGCGGGTGATGGTGGCGACCAATGCCTTCGGCATGGGCATCGACAAGCCGGACATCCGCTTCATCGTTCACTCACAGATGCCATCGAGTCTGCACGCTTACTACCAAGAGGCGGGGCGCGCCGGCCGCGACGGGCTGCGGGCGCGCTGTGTGCTGCTCTTCCATGCCAAGGACCGGGCGGTTCAGCAGTTTTTCCTGGCCGGAAAGTATCCCCAGCTCGAGGACCTCGATGCGGTCTATCGGCAGTTGCTCGCCACACCGCCTGCGGGCGAGGGCTGGACCTCGGCCAGTCTCCTCGACGCAATGGATCGCCCGCGCAGCAAGATGCAGGCCGCTGTTGCTCTGCTGCGGCAGGAAAAGCTGCTGCGCATCGGCCGGCGAGGAGAGATTGCGCTTCGACAGGAGGCGGCCTCGCGCGTCGACCTGGGCACGATGCTGGACGCCTACAAGGAGCGCCGGCTGCAGGACCGGGAGACGCTCGAGCGCATGCTGTCGTACGCCCAGGCAGGTCAGTGTCGCTGGCAGATGCTGTTGGCCGATCTGGATCCTTCGGCCGAGGCGAAGCGCTGCGACACATGCGACAACTGCCGTCGTATTGCAGCCCATGAGGCCGCGATGGCGCAGCCGATCCTCATGAACACGCAGTCGACAACGGCGACTGTGGCCGTGGCTCCGAACCCTCCGGCGAAGGCGCCCGCACGGAAGCTGCGTTTCGCCGAAAGCGATCCGGTCAAGGTCAGGCGTTTTGGTGCGGGCGTCGTCGTCGCCTCGACCGAGGGGTCCATCACCGTGGCTTTCGAGGATGGCACCCAGCGTTGCATTCATCCGGACTACGTCACTCGTCGTCGCGTGCCACGAAAGTCGGTGAGCTCCGATCCCGAGACAGAGACTGATACCGATGCTCTCTTGGCCGGCGGTGCATCGGCGCGCGGCCTGCTCAAAGCAAGCATGCCGGCCTGAGTGCCTCGGCAAGATGAACTTGCCCGGCCGAGTGACCTGGCCCGAGCGATATGTCGCTTCGGAGCGAGGCCTCGAAAGCATGGCAACGCCGAGCTCAGTTCGGGCCTCGCCGATGCCGATCGGGTCGGGCGCGGCGCCTGCCGCTCAGCAGCGAGTGAAGCATCGCAAGACCCGCCCCGCGCAGATCGCATCCACTAAGATCGGTCCGATGAAGCAAGAGGGCGGGCGCGAGTCGCGCCGCAAAGTAAGCGTGGAGCGCAGCGCACCTGCGGATGCAGGTGCGCCGGCGCTGTCCGGCGAGATCGATGGACAGCTCGACGCCGCATCGCGCGGCGCGGCGGAGTCGAGCCTTTCGCGCCTGCTTGGCACGCTGGGGCTTTTCTCCACCGCCAGCCCCTCGCTCACCGTCGAAGAGATCGCCACCCGCCTCAAGGTGCCCAAGAGCACGGCCTACCGCTACATCCAGGAACTGTCGAAGGTGGGTCTGCTGGTGCGGCTGGACCGCAGCATCACGCTGGGTCCGCGCATCATCGAGCTGGACCGTTGCATCCGCGAGTCCGACCCGGTGATCCGTGCCGCCGCGCCGCCGATGCGCGAACTGGCCGAGCAGACGGGGCTGGATGTGTTCCTGTCCAAGCTCTATGGCCACTCCATCATCACGGTGCACACCGAGTTCAACGACCCGCTGCCGCACCTGCGCTATGGCCGCGGCAGGCCAGTGCCGGTGTCGCGCGGCGCGAGCGCGAAGGCCCTGGTGGCCTTCCTGCCGGCTGCGCGGTTGCGCAAGCTGCACCAGGAAATGGCCGGCGAGGCGGTCGACACCCCGCCATGGGATGCGTTCTACGAAGAGGCGCAGCGCATCCGCCGCGAGGGCTACTGCCGTACCTCGGGCGAACTCAACGAGGGCAAGACCGGCGTCTCCGCGCCGATCTTCGGTCGTGGGCGGCTCGTGGTCGCCAGCGTCACTGCGCTGGGCAGCGATGCGCGGCTGGCGCTTTTCGATGCAGAGGCCATCGCCGAGCTGGTCAAGCGCACCGCGCACATGATCAGCGTGCGGCTGTCGGCCGACGGGCACCTGTAGACACCCCAGTCGACCCGGCAGGCTGGCCACTTCAGAAGACGATGTTGGCCTTCTTGACGATGGGCGCAGCCGCGGCCAGCGAGCGGCGCCAGGTCTCCAATGCCTGTGCGGGCGTGCTCACCACGGGTTCGAGGCCCAGCGCCACCATGCGCGACTGCACCTCGGCATCGCCCGCGATGGACTGCAGCGCAGTCGCCAGTCTGGCGACGACCGGGGCCGGCGTACCCGCGGGAGCGAACACCGCGAACCAGCCGGCGTTGCCCATGTCGCGCACGCCCAGTTCCTCGAAGGTGGGCACCGCCGGCAGCGAACTCACGCGGCGCAGGCCGGTCACCGCCAGCGGGCGCACCGAGCCGGCCGTCACCATGGCCTCGACGGCGGCGACGGTGAGGAACACCGCATCCACCTGGCCGCCCATCAGGTCGGTGATGGCGGGCGACGAACCCTTGTAGGGCACGTGCAGCAGCTCGACGCCGGCCGACCCGGCCAGCACCTCGCCCATCACATGGGCCGAGGAACCCGCCCCGAAGCTGCCGTAGCTGAGCTTGCCGGCCTTGGCCTGTTGCAGGAAGGCGCGCAGGTCCTTCGCGGGGCTGTCGGCGCGCACGGCCAGCACCAGCGGCGCGTTGGCCATCACGCTGACGATGGTGAAGGCCTCCTGCATGCTCTTGCCGGGCGCCACCTGTTGCTTCGAGGCGAGCGCGGCGATCACGTGCGTGGAGTTGCTGCCGAACATCAGCATGTGGCCGTCGGCCGGCGGCTGCAGCACGGTGCGCGCGGCGATCAGGCCGTTGGCGCCGGGCTTGTTGTCGATCACGACCGTGCCGCCCAGCGCGGCCTGCAGCTTCTGGCCGATGAGGCGGGCCACAGTGTCGGTGCCACCGCCAGCGGCGAAGGGCACCACGAGGTTGATCGACCGTTCCGGCCAGGTCGCCGCTCGCGCCAGGCCGCTGCCGCAGGCGGCCAGGGCGGCGAGTGCGCCGAGGGCCTTGCGGCGATGGACGAGAAGTTCGCGATGGAACGGGGCTGAAGTCATGGTGTGGCGGGAAAACTGGGAGAAGAAGAGGGCTGCGCGTCAGTCGACGCGGATCTGCCGCGCCTTGACGATGCGGTCATAGGTTGCGCGGCCCTCGGCGATGCGGGCCGCCATCTGCTCGGGCGTGCTGTAGACAGTGGTGAAGCCCAGGTTGCCGAAGGTCCTGGCCACGGGCTCGGAAGCGAGTGCGGCGCGCATGGCCGCGTTGAGCCGCGCCACGGTCTCCAGCGGCGTGCCGGCGGGGGCCAGCAGGCCGAAGAAGCCCTGGATGGTCATCTCGGGCAGGCCGGCCTCGGCGGCGGTGGGAATGTCGGGGAAGGCCGGGGTCGCGCCGCTCGCCGGTCATGAACAGCGGCACCAGCTGGCCGGCGCGCAGGGCGCCGATCAGGGGCGAGGTGACTTCGTCCATCAGCTGCGCCTCGCCGCGGATCACCGCGTCCTTGGCCATGACGGCGCCCTTGTAGGGCACGTGCACCACGGGCGCGCCGGTGGCGGCCAGGAAGATCTCGCCCAGCAGGTGGTTGCTGGAGCCCGCGCCGGCCGAGGCAAAGTTGAGCTTGCCCGGCTCGCGCTTGGCCAGCGCCACGAATTCCTGCACTGTGCGCACGCCCAGGCCCGGATTCGTGACGAAGACGAAGGCCTGCGTGGCGCCCAGGCTCACCGGGACCAGCGTAGCGACGTGCTCCTGGTTGGGGTAGATCGCCGGTGCCGCCGTCAGGCTGCTGCCGCTGCCCCACAGCAGGGTGTAGCCGTCAGGCCTGGCCATGGCCGCCGCCTTGGTGCCGATGCGCCCGCCCGCGCCCGCGCGGTTCTCGACCACCACGGGCTGCTTGAGCTCCACTGACAGTGCCTGCGCCACGGCACGCGCCGAGATGTCGGTGGAGCCGCCCGGCTCGAAGGAGACGATGAGCGTGATCGGGCGCGAGGGCCAGGCATCGGCGCAGGCGGCGGTGCTGCCGAGCAGGCAGGCCGCGGCCAGGAGGGAGAGCAGGGCGCGGCGACGCGTGGAGGAAAGGATCGGCATGGCGGGCTCCAGGAAAAGGTGCAACAGCGGCGTCAGTCCAGTGACACGTTGGCCTCGCGGGCCACGCGACGCCACTTGTCCAGCTCGGCCTGCAGCTTGGCGCGGAACTGCGGGCCGTCGGCCGCCGTCACCGCCACGCCGCGCGCATTGAGGCGCGATTCCATGTCGGGCGTGCGGATCACCTTGTCCAGCGCGGCGCCCAGGGTCGCCACCACGGCCGGCGGCGTGCCCGCGGGCGCGAACACGCCCATCCAGCCTTCGGCCACGAGCCCGCCGTAGCCCAGTTCCTGCAGCGTGGGCACGTCGGGCAGGCCCGGCAGTCGGCTGGGGGAGGGCGTGGCCAGGGCGCGCAGCTTGCCGGCCTTGATCTGCGGCAGTACCACGGCGGTGGTGTCGAAGGTGAAGTCCACGTCGCCGGCCAGCAAGGAGGTCATGGCCTGCTGGCTGCCCTGGAAGGGCACGTGCGCAGCCCGCGTGCCGGTGGCCTTCAGGAAGATCTCGCCGATCAGGTGGTTGGTCGAGCCCATGCCGAAGGACGAGTAGTTGAGCTTGCCCGGCTGCGACTTGGCGGCGGCGATGAGTTCGCGCACGTCCCGCACCGGCGAGCCCGTGGGCACGGCCAGCACGAAGCTCACGGTGCCCACCTCGATGATGGGGACGAAGTCTTTCAGGAGATCGTAGGGAGCGGTCTTGCGCGTGACCGGGTTGATCAGCAGTTCGGCGCCCGTGCCGAAGAAGAGCGTCTGGCCGTCGGGCCTGGCGCGTGCCACCGATTGGGCGCCGATGGTGCCGCCGGCACCCGCGCGGTTGTCCACCACGATCGACTGCCCGAGTTCCGGCGCCAGCTTCTCGGCGATCAGCCGCGCCGCGCCGTCGGTGCCGCCGCCGGGCGGAAAGGCGACCACCAGGTGGATGGGCGCCGAGGGAGAGGCCTGGGCGCAGACCAGCGCCGGCAGCAGGCAGGCGAGGGCGGCCAGGCAGGGGAGGCGTCGGAGCATGGGCATGGTCGGTCCTTGCGAGGGTGGCGAAGACGGGCTCAGTGCGCGACTGCGGCTGCCGCTGCAGCGCGCTCGCGTTCGCCCTGCGCGGCCGCGGCGGCTTCCGCGGCACGCACGCTGGGCCGGGCGCTGCAGCGCGCCAGGTAGGCCTCCAGGTCGGGCCAGCGCCGCGTGTCGATGGCATGCGCGCGCGTCCACATGGCGATCGTGTAGCAGTGCGCGTCGGCGATGGTGAAGGTGTCGCCGGTGAGGTAGGTGCGGCCCGCCAGCTGCTCGTCGACCCACTGCAGCTTGGCCTCGACGATGCCACGCGCGATGGCCTTGTACTCGGGCGGCGTGACGGCCTTGAACAGCGGCATGAAGCCGCCCTTGTGCAGGTCGGCCGCGATGAAGCTCATCCACTCCAGCACGCGGTAGCGCGGCAGTCCCGACGCGGGCAGGAGCGTGTTGCCGGGGCACTGGTCGGCCAGGTACTGCATGACGATGCAGCCTTCGCTCAGGTGCTGGCCGTCGGGCATCTCGAGCGTGGGCACGGTGCCCTTGGAGTTGACGCCGAAGTAGTCGCGGCCATCGGCCAGCCGCTTGGTCTTCATGTCGACCCACTCCAGCGCCAGGGGCAGCTGCAGTTCGCGCGCGACGATGTCCACCGAGAGCGAGCAGCCGCGGACTTCGTGATAGAGCTTCATGGGGTTCTCCGGGAATGGAACGGCGCCGGCGGCTCAGGCGGCCGGGTGGGTAGCGAGCTCGTCGCGCTCGTCGGCCAGCGCCGCCCGCACGCTGGGGCGCGCGCCGATGCGCTGCAGGTAGCCGTGCAGGTGCGGCCATTGCGCCAGGTCGATGGCGTGCAGCTCGGCCCACATCACGATGGTGAAGCAATAGGCGTCTGCCGCGGTGAAGCGCTGCGCGTGGAGGAAGCTTCGAGCGGCGAGCACCCGGTCGAGCCAGGCGAAGCGGCGCTGCAGGTTCTCGATGGCGATGCCGCGGTAGGCGGGCGGCGTGTTGGCGCGGAACAGCGGCGTGAAGGTCTTGTGCAGCTCCGAGCTCATGAAGCTCATCCACTCCAGCACGCGGTAGCGCTCCATGTCGAGGCTGCCAGGCAGCAGGTGGTCCGCCCCGTGGCGGTCGCACAGGTACTGAATGATCACGCCGCCCTCGGTGAGGAACTGGCCGTCGTCCGTCTCCAGCGCGGGCACCTGGCCCTTGGGATTGATGCGGTGGAGGTCACCGCCGTCTTTGAGCTTCTTGGCCCGCACGTCGACCCAGACGAGTTCGAGCGCGAGGCCGATCTCGCGCGCCACGATGTCGACGGCCAGTGCGCAGGTCCTGGGAGTGAGATAGAGCTTCATGGCAGCAAGGCGCCTCGCGGGGATGGAGGGGCGCGCCTGCGTGCCGGCAGACCCGGGATGAGCGCCGTTGCGGGCGCGGATGCGGTGCCGACCCGCTGCCCGCGCAGCGTTCTGGTGCAACGGTGCCCCGTTGTGTTGCATAGGGTCGAAGACATGGTCATGAAATTACTTCTATGCGATAAATATGCCATTCGATCTGGGCCGCACGTGTCGGTAGAAGTACCTGGATAGTTGACAAACGCTTGGTTGCGGCGCGCGTTTCGTGCCGGCGGTGACATCCTTTTCCCTAGGACGTGGTGCCTGAATCATCACTTATCACTATGCAGTAATACGTAGATTGTCGGCCCACACTCGCCCTGGAACGCCGATTGCTTGCTCATGTGTCACATGGACGAAAGTTGATCCTAAGGGAAACCACTAAAAGCCAATTAGATTGCTGAATTTCGTTTATTCGACAAATCAGCATATGATTCGGCGACCGATGAGTGTTCGGTGTCGTCAGTCGTCCATTGCCGCCCAGGAGCGTCCCCTCTGGCTCCTGGTGTCGGCCCCGTCTTCGCAGGGGTACCGAGGAATCGCGCAATGAATAGAAAGTCCGTTCTGCAGGTCTGTGGTGCCGTCGCCTTGGCGGCGGCATGCGGGCTGGTGTCGCCGCTGGCTTCGGCCCAGGGCAGTTGGCCCTCGCGGCCGATTCGCATCGAAGTGCCCTACCCGCCGGGCACGGGTCCCGACGTCATGGCCCGGCTCGTGGGCGAGGGGCTCTCCAAGGAGCTGAAGGCTTCCGTCGTGGTGGAGAACAAGGCCGGGGCCAACGGCATCATCGGCACCGCCGAAGTGGTGAAGGCGCCGGCCGACGGCTACACCTATCTGCTGGTCGACCGGCTCACGCTGACCGTCAACCCGCTGCTCTACCAGCCGCCCTACGACCCGAAGAAGGACCTCGTCTCCGTCAGCAACATCGCCGACGTGAACCTGTACCTGGTCACCAGCGCGCAGCTGCCGGCCAACGACTTCAAGTCCTTCATTGCCTATGCCAAGGCCAACCCGGGCAAGGTCACCTTCGGCACGGGCGGCGTGGGCAGCGTGATGCACCTGAACATGGAGCTGCTCGAATCTGGCACCGGGGTCAAGTTCCTGCACGTGCCCTACAAGGCCCTGGCGGAGGTGATTCCGGCCATGCTCGGCGGCCAGGTGGAAGTTACCTCCGGCGGCGTGGAGGCCATGCTGCCCTACGTGCAGAAGGGCAGCTTCAAGCTGCTGGCCGTGGGCGCGCCCACGCGCCAGGCCATCGTGCCGAACGTACCCACCATCGTGGAGGCGGGCGGCTCGGACATGCTGCTGTCCACCTCCTATTCCTTCCACGCGAAGAGCGGCGTGCCGCCCGAGATCCTGGCGCGCATGAACGCGGCGCTGACCAAGGTGCTGGCGCAGCCCGAGCTCAAGCGCTGGGCGGCCGAGCGCGGCCTGGGCGCCGGCGCCTCCACGCCCGCGGAACTGGACGCACGCATCGCCGTGGACAACGACCGCATCGGCCGCCTCGTGCGCGAGCGCGGCATCAAGGTGCAGTGACGTCGGTCGCTGCATTCCCAACACAGAAGCAATGAGAGGACATCGGCGATGACTGAGCAGACTGGCGCGCAGGCCCTGTGGGCAGCGCTCTCCGGCGAAGGGGTGGACACCTGCTTCGCCAACCCCGGCACGACGGAGCTGGACCTGGTGCGCGCGCTGGAAGGCCAGGACTCGATCCGCTGCGTGATCGGCCTGCAGGAGAACGTCTGCACCGGCGCGGCCGACGGCTACGGTCGCATGCTTGGGCGGCCCGCCGCCACGCTGCTGCACCTGGGCCCAGGCTTCGCCAACGGCATCGCCAACCTGCACAACGCACGGCGCGCGCGCACGCCGATCGTCAACCTGATCGGCGACCACACCAGCTGGCACCTGCCCTTCGATGCGCCACTGACCTCGGACATCGAGTCGCTGGCGCGGCCGGTGTCGGGCTGGGTGCACCGCATCGCCAGCACGGCCGATGCGCCGCGCGCTGCTGCCGAGTCCGTGCGCCAGTCGCTGGCCAACGGCGGGCAGGGCGCAACGCTGATCTTTCCGGCGGACTACCAGGCCGATCCGCTGCAGGGCGCGGCGGCCGATGCCGTTGCTCCGGCGCAGGCCGCGGCATCCACTGCGCCCATCGACATCGCCGCCTGCGCGCAGCGCCTGCGCTCGGCGCGCCGTATCGTCTTCCTGCTGGGCGGCGGTGGTGAACTCGGTGGCCTGGGCGTGCGGGCGCAGCATGCCGCCGCGCGGCTGTGCGCAGCGCTGGGCGCCACGGCCTATGCCGAGACCTTCCCGGCCCGCGCGGAGCGCGGCCAAGGCCTGCCGGCCTTCGACCGGCTGCCTTACTTTCCCGAGCCGGCGCGCGCCGTGCTCGATCCCGCCGACCTGGTGGTGCTGGCCGGCGCGCTGCCGCCGGTCACCTACTTCGGCTACGCGGGCCATCCCAGCCTGATGGTCGAAGCCGATCGCCTGCTGAGCCTGGGTGAGCCCGGCCATCCGGTGGCTGAGGCGCTGGAGCAGTTGGCCGATGCGCTGCAGGCCCCCGCTTTCGAAGCGCCGGTGCATCCGCTGCCGGCAGAGCCCACCGGCGCGCTCACGCCCGCGGCCATCGGCGCGGTGCTCACGCGCGCGCTGCCCGAAGGCGCCATCGTTTCCGTCGAAGGCGGCACCTGTGGCTATCCCTTCTATGCGGCGTCGGCTGCCGCGGCACCGCACACGACGCTGACCAACACCGGCGGCGCCATCGGCCAGGGCCTGCCCGTGGCGGTGGGCGCGGCCATCGCCTGCCCCGGGCGGCGGGTGGTGGGGCTGCTGTCGGACGGCAGCACCCAGTACACGATCCAGTCGCTGTGGACGATGGCGCACGAGCAGCTCGACGTGGTCGTGCTCATCGCCGCCAACCACCAGTACGCCATCCTGCGCAACGAGCTGCGCCGCGGCGGCGCCGCGCTGGGCGCGCGCGCCGAGGCGCTCACCGCGCTCGACTCGCCGCGCATCGACTGGGTGGGCCTGGCGCAGTCCTATGGCGTGCCGGCCACGCGGGCCGCCACGGCCGAAGAACTCTCGGTCCAGCTGCGTGACGCCTTCGGCGCCGCGGGCCGGCCCTCATCGAAATGGCGCTCTGAGCCGCAGGCCGGCGCCTTTCCCAACATCCAAGGAGCAATCGAACATGGATCTCAGACTCAAGGGCAAAGTGGCCGTGGTGACGGGCGGCAGCCTGGGCATCGGCCGGGCGGTGGCGGAAGCCTTCGCGGCCGAGGGCGTGCGCGTGGCCATCGTGGCGCGCAGCCAGGGCGCGCTGGAGGAAGCCGCGCGCGAAATCACCGCCAAGACCGGCGTGGAGGTGCTGGCCACCCCCGCCGACGTGAGCGACACCGCGCAGGTGCAGGCCGCGGTCGACAAGGCGGCGGCGCACTTCGGCCGCATCGACATCCTGATCAACGGCGCAGCCCATCCGGGCGGCCTGGTGCGCAGCGAGATCGAGAACGCCGACCCCGAAGGGCTGCTGCAGGACATCGACATCAAGGTGGTCGGCTACATGCGCTTCGCCAAGGCCTGCGCGGCGCACATGCGCAAGGGCGGCTGGGGCCGCATCATCAATATCGGCGGCCTCACCGGGCGCGGCAGCAAGCAGCTCTCGGGCATGCGCAACGTGGCCGTGGCGCACATGACCAAGACGCTGTCGGACCAGCTCGGCCCCTCGGGCATCACGGTCAACGTGCTCCACCCCGGCGTGGTCGAGACGCCGCACATCCACGAGCTCTACGCCAAGGAAGCCAGGCTGCAGGGCCTCACGCCCGCGCAGGTCGAGGCGAACTACGCCAAGGCCACGCCCATCCGCCGTGTGCTGCAGGTCAATGAGATCGCCGACGTGGTGCTCTTCCTGGCCTCGGACCGCGCGGCGGCCATCACCGGCGAATCCATCGCGGTCGATGGCGGCATCACGCGCGGCATCTTCCTCTGAGCCATCCATCCAAGGAGTCGCAGACATGAACGGAACCATTCTCGTGGGCACGGCAGGGCAAGGCATCCTGCGCAGCGTGGACGACGGCGCCACCTGGCACCGCCTGGGCCTGAAGGAGGCCATCGAATTCGACGGCACGGTACGCGCGCTGGCCGTGGACCCGTCGGACCCCAGCCGCGTGCTGGCGGGCGCCGACGCGGGCATCTGCCTGTCGATCGACGGTGGCGCGCACTTCCAGCGCATGGCCTCGCCGGCCGATGGCCAGACCGTATGGGCCCTGGCCTTCAGCCCGCTGGACCCGCAGCTGGTGTTTGCCGGCACCGGCGCACCTTCGCGGGCGCGCATGTACCGCTCGCGCAACGGCGGCCTGAGCTGGCAGCTGCTGGACGTGGAGCTGCCGGAGTTCTGCTCCGGCGTGCACCGCCCGCGCATCCTCACCATCGCCTTCCACCCGCAGCGCGCGGGCGAGGCCTGGTTCGGCGTGGAAGAAGGCGGGGCCTGGCGCACGCGCGATGCGGGCGACAGCTGGGAGCGCATCGACACGCCCGGGCGCGGCATCAACAACTCCGACATCCACGCCATCTCGGTGCTGCCGGCCACGCAGGATGCGCCTGCCAAGCACATCGTGGTCACCGTCAACTCGGTGTGCGAGAGCATCGACGATGCCCAGAGCTTCGTCTGCCATCCCTCCAAGGACCGCTTCGACGGCCTGTACTACACCCGCACGGTGCAGCCGCTGGACCCTGAAGGCCGCGAACTGCTGCTGGCCATCGGCGACGGCACGCCGGGTTCGCGCACGCGCATCTACCGCTCCGCCGACCGTGGCGAGACCTGGGCGCAGACGCTGCTGAACACCGCGCCCAATTCCACCGTGTGGGCCTTCGGCGGCCACGCGAGCGACCGTGGGCTGCTCTTTGCCGGCACCAAGTACGGCCACCTGCTGCGCTCCACCAACGGCGGGCGCAGCTGGTTCAAGGAGTGGCGCGACTTCAGCGAGATCACCTCGGTGGCCTGGACGCCCTTCGTGGCGCCGGTGCACGCGCATCCGCAGTCCATCCACTGAAGCACGGAGGCCGGCCATGAACACCCGCGACCCCGCATCCACCGACGGCACCGACGGCGCCGGCGACATTGCCGAAGAGGTTCGTCCGCGCATCCGCCGCACGCACCTGGCGCTGTTCGTGAAGGACCCCTTCGCCTCCGCGCCCTGGTACGAGGAGGTGCTGGGCATGCAGGTCACGGCGCGCGGGACGCGCTGGGTGTTCCTCTCCTTCGGGCAGAAGCACCACGACATCGCGCTCATCCAGGTGGACGAGCCCGAGGCCGCCACCCGCGGCACCGTGAACATGCAGCACTACGGCCTGGAGATCGAAGGCGGCCTGGACGACCTGCGCCGGCTCTACGGCATGTTGCTGCGCAAGAACGTCGAGGTGGTCAAGACCACCGACCACAAGGTGGGCTACGGCCTGTACTTCCACGACCCCGACGGCCACCGCTTCGAATTCTTCCTCGAGCTCGTCCATGACGACGAGGAAGCCAAGCGCCTGCTGGGCGAATACAACGCGCCCAGCAACGCCCTGGACCTGCAGCCGCTGTGAGCGACAGCCCGCTGCACATCCGTTCCATCCACTCCCATTTCCGCAAAAGATCATCATGAGCACCCCCGACCTCAGCGCCTTCCACATCCGCAAGTGGTACCTCCAGATCGAGGACACCCTGGCCGGCGAGACCGGCGCACCCGCCGACGGCGAGCCGCTGCGCAAGATCGTCATCGCCGCCTGCCTGCGCAACCCCTTCGCGGGCCGCTACGTCGAAGACCTGTCGTCCTGGATCGCGCCTTCGCCCGAGCTGGGCAAGGAGTTCGGCCGCCGCATCCGCGAGGCCGCGGGCGGGCAGGCCATCGAGAGCTACGGCAAGGCCTGCCTGGTGGGCATCGACGGCGAATACGAGCACGGCAACGCGCTGCTGACCAATCCCGCCGCCAACCCGGTGCGCGAAGGCGTGGGTGGCGGCAAGTCGTGGGTGCCTTCCACCGGCAAGCGCGGCGGGCCCGGCACCGTCATCGACATTCCGCTGGCGCACAAGGACGCGCTGTACGTGCGCTCGCACTACGACACCGTCTCGGCCATGTTCGGCGACGGCCCCAACCGCGACGAAGTGGTGCTGATCTGGGCCTTCGCCACGCGCGGGCGGCTCAATGCGCGCCTGGGCGGCCTGAAGGCCTCGGAGATCAAGGGCGAGGACGGCCTCGTCTGAGCGCCGCCGGAGCAACGCACATGCAGCGCCGCGATTTCCGCCTGAGCCACGATGGCCTGGGCTTCCACGTCACCGAATGGGGCGAGCCCGATGCCTGGCCGGTGCTGATGCTGCACGGCATCCGCGGCTATGCCGAGACCTTCGCGGGCGTGGCGGCCGCGCTGCAGCCCGGGTTCCGCGTGATCGCCTTCGACCAGCGCGGCCGCGGCGAGACCGACTGGGACCCGAGGCACGACTACTACACCGACACCTACGTCGCCGACGTCGAGGCACTGGTGACGCAGTTGGGCCTGCAGCGCTTCGACCTGCTCGGCCACTCGATGGGAGGCATCAACGCCATCGTGCATGCCGCGCGGAATCCCGGCCAGGTCCGGCGCCTAGTGATCGAGGACGCCGGCCCCGGCGCCTTCGACGCCAGCGACGGCGCCACCCGCATCCGCAGGGAACTGGCGAGCACGCCCACCGCCTTTGCTTCCTGGGACGAAGCCGCCGCGTTCATGCGCGCGCTGCGCCCCACGGTGACGGAGGAAGCACGCCAGCAGCGGCTGCAGAGCATGCTCAAGCCCATGAGTGGCGGCGGCTTCACCTGGCGCTACGACCACGCGGGCATCGCCGCCACGCGCCTGAACCCCGACCCCACCCGCCAGGTGGACCTTGCCGCATACGTGAGGCAGCTGCAGTGCGAGACCCTCGTGGTGCGCGGCGGCCGCTCCGACTACCTGCAGCCGGCCATGGCCGAGCACATGCGCGCGCTCAACCCGCGAATCTCCACGCTCGAGATTCCCGATGCGGGCCACTACGTCCACGACGACCAGCCGGCGCTCTTCGCCGAGGCCGTCACCACCTTCCTGAAGCGGCCCGAGGCGGCCGCCGCGGGCCAGTCCCATCCATGATCCACGAACTCAGAACCTACACCCTCGTCCCCGGCGGCGTGCGCGACTACCTGCGCATCTACAACGAGTGCGGCCGCGAGCTGCAGACCCGCACGCTCGGGCAGCTGGTCGCGTTGATGACGCCCGAAAGCGGCGACATCAACCAGCTGGTCTTCCACTGGGCCTTCGACAGCCTCGAAGAACGCGCGCGCCGCCGCACCGCGCTGATGGCCGACCCGGCCTTCGCGGAATTCCGCAAGCAGGTGCGCCACCTGCTGGTGCGCCAGGAGAGCCGGCTGCTCTCGCCCGTCTGAGGCGCTCGCGCAGGCCGCCGTTTCCGTCCCAGTCCCAAGGAGTTTTCATGAGCGCTTCCGTGGAAGCCCCCGTCCTCATCATCGGCGCCGGCCCGGTCGGCGTGACGCTGGCCAACCTGCTGGGCACCTACGGCGTGCAGACCCTGGTGGTCGAGCGCAGCACGGCGGTGTTCGACTTTCCGCGCGCCGTGGGGCTGGACGACGAGGCCCTGCGCACCTTCCAGGCCACCGGCCTGGCCGAGGAGATGCTGCGCGACATGATCCAGAACGTGCCCATGCGCATGTACACCGCGCGCAAGCAGTGCTTCGCCGAGATCCTGCCCAGCACGCGCGAGTTCGGCTGGTTCCGCCGCAACCTGTTCTCGCAGCCCCTGGGCGAGAAGACGCTGCGCCGCGGCCTGGCGCGCTTCGACCACGTGCAGCTGCGGCTCGGCATGGAGCTGGTGGGCCTGGTGCAGGACGAGACCGGCGTTACCGCCACCCTACGCGACGAAGCCGGTGCCGAGCATCAGGTGCGCGCCGCCTATGCGGTGGCCTGCGACGGCGGGCGCAGCGCCGTGCGCGAGATGCTCGGGCTGTCCTACGAGGGGCGCACCCACCCGGCCAAGTGGGTGGTGATCGAATGCGACCAGGATCCGCTCGACGCGCCCTACACCGCGCTGCACTGCGACCCCGAGCGCCCCTACGTCTGCCTGCGCCTGCCCTACGGCCTGCGGCGCTGGGAGTTCATGCTCTTTCCCGGCGAGGATGGCGAGCAGATGCTCGCGCCCGACAAGGTGCGCGAGCTGCTGGGCCGCCACGTGGCCGACCCGGCGGCGCTGAACGTGATACGGGCGCGCGTGTACACGCACAACTCGCGCGTGGCCGGCAGCTTCGTCGCGGGCCGCGTCTGCCTGGCGGGCGATGCCGCGCACATCACGCCGCCGTGGATCGGCCAGGGCCTCAACGCCGGCGTGCGCGATGCCTTCAACCTCGGCTGGAAGCTCGCCTGGATCCTCCAGGGCCGGCTGCGGCCCGAGCTGCTGGCCAGCTACCACGACGAGCGCCATGCCCATGCCAAGGCCATGATCGACCTGGCCGACACTTTCGGCGCCGTGCTGTCGCAGCGCAACCCGCTGCTGGCCTGGGCGCGCGATCGCTTCTTCATGGCGATCCGGAACATTCCGAAGGTGCGCGACTACGTGCTGCAGATGAAGTTCAAGCCCATGCCGCGCTTCGCGAAGGGCATCGTGCGCAACAGCGGCGTGGCCGGGCGCGACGCGCTCGTGGGCCGCATGTTCATCCAGCCCAACGTGGAGCGCGAGCGCGGCCTGCCGCGCAAGCTCGACGACGTGGTCGGCGCGCGCTTCGCGCTGCTGAGCTGGCGCTGCGATGCGCTGGCCGGCGCGCCCGCCGCGCTGCACGCGCAGCTCGCTCGGCTGGGCTGCGACCACTATGTGGCCGTGCGCTCGCGCAGCATGGGCAACGAGGCCGGCTCGCCGATGCCCGGCCAACTCTCGGGCACGGTGATCGAGGACCTGGAGAACACGCTGCACTTCTGGTTCCACGGCAAGGACGTGGACTGGGTGCTGATCCGCCCCGACCGATTCATCGCCGCCGTCGGCCGCCGGGCCGACGCCGCTGCCGAACTGGGCAGCTTCTGCGAAGCCGTGCTGGCCCCCGACGACACGGCGCGGCCGCAGTCCGCGGCCAATCAATCCCTCGTGCAAGCCGAGGCCCTGGCGGCCTGAAGCTCGCGCGAACCGCGCCCAAACACCCGCGCCCAAACGCCCGCGCAGCGGGCCCTCCCACCATGTACCCAGAACTCTCGCTCTACATCGCCGGCCGCTTCATCGACGCGCAGGGCCGGCGCACGCAGGCCGTGCACGATCCCGCCACGCTGCAGCCCCTGGGTCTGCTGCCGTGGGCCGAGGCCGAAGACGTCGAGGCCGCCGTGCAGGCCGCCCATGCGGCTTTCGCCGGCTGGCGGCGCGTGTCGCCGCTGGAGCGCTCAGACCTGCTGCGCCGCGTGGCCGCGCTGGCGCGTGAGCGCGCGCCAGAGATCGGCCGCGCCATGACGCTGGACAACGGCAAGCCGCTGGCCGACGCCGTGGCCGAGGTGATGAACGCCGCCGAGCACGTCGAGTGGCATGCGGAAGAGGGCCGCCGCGTCTACGGCCGCGTGGTGCCCGCGCGTCAGCCCGGCGTGCGCCAGCTGGTGGTGCGCGAGCCGGTGGGCGTGTGCGCTGCCTTCAGCCCGTGGAACTTTCCCTTCGGCCAGGCGATGAAGAAGGCCGCCGCCGCCATCGCGGCTGGCTGCCCCATCGTGCTCAAGGGGCCGGAGGAATCGCCCAGCGCGCTGGTGGCCATGGCGCGGCTCTTCCACGATGCCGGCCTGCCGCCGGGCGTGTTCAACCTGCTGTGGGGCGTGCCGGCGGACATCTCGCGCCAGCTCATCGAGTCGCCGCTGGTGCGCGTGGTCTCGTTCACCGGCTCGGTGCCCGTGGGCCGGCAGCTGGCCGCGCTGGCCGGCCTGCACATGAAGCGCATGACCATGGAACTGGGCGGCCATGCGCCGGTGCTGGTGTTCGACGATGCCGACGTGGACGCCGCCGTGGCCTTGCTGGCGCGGCTGAAGACGCGCAGCGCCGGCCAGGTCTGCGTGTCGCCGACGCGCTTCTACGTTCAGTCGGGCATCCACGATCGCTTTGCCGCCGCCTTCGCCGATGCGCTCGGCGCGGTCAAGGTGGGCCACGGCCTGGAGGATGGCGTGCAGATGGGCCCGTTGATCCACGAGCGCCGTTTCCAGGCCGTGCAGGCGTTGGTGGACGACGCCCAGGCGCGCGGCGCCGAACTGCTGGCGGGTGGCACACGCATCGGAGTGCAAGGCCACTTCCACGCGCCGACGCTGCTGGCCAACGTGCCCGCCGATGCGCGCGTCATGCACGAAGAACCCTTCGGCCCCGTCGCCGCGCTGTCGCGCTTCGACACCGTCGACGAGGCGCTGCAGCAGGCCAATGCATTGCCCTTCGGTCTGGCGAGCTATGTCTTTACCCGTTCGCTGCAGACCGCGACCCGCGTGGGAGACGGCCTCGAGGCCGGTATGGTGAACATCAACCACTCGGGCATGGCGCACCCGGAGCTGCCCTTCGGCGGTGTGAAGGACAGCGGCTTCGGCAGCGAAGGCGGCACCGAATCCTTCGACAGCTTTCTCAGTACCAAGCTCATCACCCAGATCTGAATCGGAACCCCATGCTGACTCTCGACGACCCCTCGCTGCTGCGCGAGCAATGCCTGGTGGCGGGCGAATGGATATCCGCCGAGCGGACCATCGCCGTCACCAACCCCGCCACCGGCGCGCTGATCGCGCGCGTGCCCCGGCTGGACGCCGCCGCCACACGGCGTGCCATCGAGGCAGCCGATGCTGCCTGGCCGCAGTGGCGCCGCCGCACCGCGCACGAGCGCTCGGCCATCCTCGCGCGCTGGCACGCGCTCATCCTGCAGAACCAGGAAGACCTGGCGCGCGTCATGACGGCCGAGCAGGGCAAGCCACTGGCGGAGGCGCGCGGCGAAATCGCCTACGCGGCCTCCTTCATCCAGTGGTTCGGTGAAGAAGCCAAGCGCGTGTATGGCGAGACCATTCCTTCACCCGTGGCCTCGCAGCGTATCGTGGTCGTGCGCGAGCCGGTGGGTGTGTGCGCCGCCATCACGCCATGGAACTTCCCCGCGGCCATGATCACACGCAAGGCCGGCCCCGCGCTCGCGGCCGGCTGCACGATGGTGGTCAAGCCCGCGAGCCAGACGCCGCTCACTGCGCTTGCGCTGGCGGTGCTGGCCGAACGCGCCGGCGTGCCCGCGGGCGTGCTGTCGGTGCTGACCGGGTCGGCCGGCGACATCGGCACCGAACTGGCCACCAACCCCGTGGTGCGCAAGCTCAGCTTCACCGGCTCCACCGAAGTGGGGCGGCTGCTGATGCAGCAGACGGCTTCCACGGTCAAGAAGGTATCGATGGAGCTGGGCGGGAACGCGCCCTTCATCGTCTTCGACGACGCTGACCTCGATGCGGCGGTCGAAGGCGCGCTGGTCTCCAAGTTCCGCAACGCCGGGCAGACCTGCGTGTGCGCCAACCGGCTCTATGTGCACGAACGCGTCCACGACGCCTTCGCGCAGAAGCTGGCCGAGGCGCTGCGCGCGCTCAAGGTGGGCCCCGGCGACCAGGAGGGCGTGCGCATCGGCCCGCTGATCGACGAGGCCGCCGTGCGCAAGGTGGAGGAGCACCTGGCCGATGCGGTGGCGAAGGGCGCGCAGGTGCTCAGCGGCGGCCGCCGCCATCCGCTGGGCGGCAGCTTCTTCGAACCCACCGTGCTGACCGGCGTGACGCAGGCGATGACGGTGGCGCGCGAAGAAACCTTCGGGCCCCTCGCGCCGCTGTTCCGCTTCCGCGACGAGGCCGAGGTCGTGCGCATGGCCAACGACACCGAGTTCGGCCTGGCGAGCTACTTCTATGCCCGCGACCTGGGCCGCGTGTGGCGCGTGGCCGAGCAGCTGGAGTACGGCATGGTCGGCGTCAACACCGGCCTCATCAGCAACGAGGTCGCGCCCTTCGGCGGCGTCAAGCAGTCGGGCCTGGGCCGCGAGGGCTCGCGCCACGGCATCGAGGACTACCTGGTCATCAAGTACATCAACATGGCCGGCATCGACTGATGCCCGGCTGAAGCGCATTCGCATTTTTCGCGCGGCAACTTCGCGGCGCACCTCTGCGTACATCCGCGCGGCACCGCCGTGCCGCACCTTCTTTCATCTTTCTTCGTTCCCTGGAGTCATCAATGAGCAACCCCCGCCAATCCACCCACCCCATCGACCCGCTGTTCACCAACCGGTGGTCGCCGCGCGCCTTCGCCGAAGAGACCATCGCCGAGCCCGCGCTCATGAGCCTGCTCGAAGCGGCCCGCTGGGCGCCCTCGGCGTACAACGTGCAGCCCTGGCGCTTCATCTACGCGCGCCGCGACACGCCCGCCTGGCAGCCCATCTTCGACAGCCTCGTCGAGTTCAACCAGATGTGGACGAAGCGCGCCGCCGCGCTGGTGGTCGTGGTCTCGCAGCGCGAGGCCCTGTTCCCGGGCCGCACCGAGGCGGCACCCAACCAGTGGCATTCCTTCGATGCCGGTGCCGCCTGGGCCAGCCTCGCGTTCCAGGCCACGCTGTCGGGCTGGTCGGCGCATGCGATGGCCGGCTTCGACGCCGAGAAGCTGCGCGCGGCCATCCAGCTGCCGCAGGGCTATGCCATCGAGACGGTCGTGGCCGTCGGCAAGAAGGGCGATCCGGCCGTGCTGCCGGACGGCGTGCGCAAGCTCGAGACGCCCAATGATCGACGTGCGCTCGCCGAGACGGCCGCCGAGGGCGTGTTCCGCCAGTAGCCTGCGTTCCTGCCGGGTCCGTGGCGCTCAGCGCGCCGACGGATCCTTGGCGCCAGCGGCTGCCACCACGCCCTGGCGCGAATACATCGTCGCGCGGCCCTGGCCGTCCAGCACCACGCTGGTCAGGGGCTGGCGGTCTTCGCGCGTGCTGGCGGTGAAGCTCGCACCGCCGTCTTCGCTGTCCAGCACCAGGCCGTCGAGGCCGACTGCGACGATCTTCCTGCCGGCGCCGGCAAGTGCGGTGATGGACGACTCCGTGTGCGTGTCCACGCGCTGCCAGCTGCCGCCGTCGTCGACGCTGCGGTACATCGAGCCACGCAGCCCCGCCACCAGCAGGCCGCCGCCGGGGGCCGCGATGCCGCTCCAGAAGGAGCCCGCATAGCCGGTCTTCATGTACTTCCAGCTCCGGCCCTTGTCGTCCGAGCGCAGCACCATGCCGCGCTCGCCCGGCGCGAACAGCTGACCGCGCGCGTCGGCGAACAACCCGAACAGGTTGAGGTCGGCGCGCTTGCCGCCCTCCGGCGGCGCCAGTTCGACGGGCTGCCAGTGGGCGCCGCCGTCCTCGGTGCGCAACACCAGCGACCACAGGCCCACGGCCACGCCCTGCTTCTCGTCGAAGAAGTGCACGGCGAAAAGCGGCCGGTCTTGCGCCGCATCGCTGCGCTGCACCTGCCAGGTCTCGCCACCGTCCGTGGTGTGCAGGATCACGCCCCAGTGGCCCGCGGCCCAGCCGCGACTGGCATCGATGAAGGAGACCGAGGTCAGCGCCACATCCACCGGCACCTGGCGCGCCTGGCGGTGGCTGCGGCCGCCGTCGTCCGACAGCAGCACCACGCCGTGGTCGCCGACCGCGACGATGCGCCCGCCGGCCCGCGTGCTGGCAAGCATCGTGGCGCGGGCGGCATGCGCGGCGCGAACCGCGGGAACCAGCACGGGTGCGCCGTCGGTGGCGGCGGAGACCTCTTTTGCCTGCGGCGCCTGCGCCGCGCAAGCCAGCGACAGGGAAACGAGGGCGCCGGCCAATGCCGTGCGCGCAAGGTGGGAAGTCGGTTTCATCTTCGATCGTCGGATGGAATTCAGTGGTGCTGCAGCCCGGTCGCCCGCACCGGCTTGCGACGCGGGAAGAGCCTTTCGAGCCATACCGCCATGGCGGGCAGGGCGGTCATCGCCATCACCATGTTCACCATGAACATGAAGGCCAGCAGCTTGCCCATGTCGGCCTGGAACTTCAGCTGCGAGAAGGACCAGGTCGCCACGCCCACGGCCAGCGTGATGGCGGTGAAGATGGTGGCCGTGCCCACTTCCAGGATCGCATGCTCGATGGACTTGACGATGGTCTGGCCCGCGGCCATGTGCATCAGCAGGCGGTTGTAGATGTAGAAGGCGTAGTCCACGCCGATGCCCACCGCCAGCACCATCACCGGCAGGGTCGCCACCGTCAGGCCGATCTGCAGCTCCTTCATGAACCAGTAGCCGATGAAGGTGCCCACCGTGAGCGGCAGGCAGCAGGCCGCCACGGCGCGCAGGTCGCGGTAGACCAGGAAGACCAGCACCACGATGGCCGCGTACACGTACAGCATCATGGGCAGCTCGCTCTTCTCCACCTCGTCGTCGATGGCCGCCAGCACGCCGGCATTGCCCGCGGCCAGGCGGATGTTCACGCCGGGCATGGGGTGGCCGGCGCGGAAGGTTTTCACCGCGTCGATCACGCGCTGGATGGTGGTGGCCTTGTGGTCGGTCAGGAAGAGGTTCACCGCCGTCATGCTGCAGTCCTTGCGCATGGTGCCGCGGATGCGGGCGATCTCGGTGGACAGGGCGGCGTAGTTGGCCGAGTCGATGGGTACCACGGCCATCTTGGGGTTGCCTTCGTTGTAGCCCTCGTTGTAAAGGCGCAGCTGCCCGGCGTACGAGGAGATCGAGAGCACGCCTTCCACCGGCTGCATCGCCCAGACGAAGCGGTCCTGGTAAAGGCCGATGTTCACGTTGCCGCAGCTCTCGGGCGGTGCCTCGAAGACCACGGTCAGCCAGTCCAGGCCCGTGTCGAAATTGCCTGCGATGGACGCGGCGTCGCGGTTGAAGCGGGCGTCCTCGCGCAGCTCCGGCGCGCCGGGCTGCAAGGTGCCGACCACGCGGTCGCGGCTTTGCCACACGGCCGCGCCGAACACCACCGCGGTGACCAGCAGCATCACGGCCGCCGCGCGCGGCTGGGCGAGCCGGGCCAGCACGCGCAGCCAGCCCGAGCGGCGCTCGCGCTGCAGCAGGGCCTGGTCGGCGAAGTCGCGGCTCACCTCGAAGAAGGAGGCGGCAACCGGCAGCATGACGAGGTTGGTCACGATCTTGTAGGCCACGCCCAGCGAGGCCGCGATGGCCAGCTCGCGCACCATCGGGATCGGGATCATCAACAGCGTGACGAAGGAGACGAAGGCCGTCACCAGCGCCAGCGTGCCCGGGATCAGCAGGCCGCCGAAGCTGTCGCGGCAGGCCTCGTAGGTCGTGTGGCCCTGCGAGATGCGCCGCACGATGTAGTTGATCTGCTGCACGCCGTGCGACACGCCGATCGCGAACACCAGGAAGGGCACCAGCACCGCGAGCGGATCGAGCCCGAAGCCCAGCAGCCGCAGCGTGCCGAACTGCCACACCAGCGAGGCGAGCGAGCAGGCGATGGGCAGCAGCGTAAAGCGCACCGAGCGGCAGTACCAGTACACCGCCCCGGCGGTCAGCAGCAGCGCGACCAGGCAGAACTTGAGCACCGACTGCGCGCCGTCGGCGATGTCGCCGATCTGCTTGGCGAAGCCGATGATCTGGACCTCGAAGTCGCCGTCCTCGAAGCGTGCGCGGATCTTTTCTTCGAGCAGATGGTTGTAGGCCACGTAGTCCAGCTTGCGGCCCTGCGCGTCGTACTCCGCCAGCTCGGCCGTGACCATGGCGCTGGTCTGGTCGCGCGACACCAGCGTGCCGATGAAGCCGCCCTGCGCGGCCGCGCGCTGAATGCCGGCAATGATCTCCGGCGTGAGCCGCTCGGGCGTGATGGTGGCGTCGATCAGCGGATCGGCGCGGAACCCTTCCTCGGTGATTTCGTTGACAAAGCTGTTGGGCGTCCACATCGACTGCACGCCCAGCCGCTCGATGCCCGGCAGGTAGGTCACGGCCTGGGTCACTTCGTACAGGCGCTTGAGAGCCGGTGCGCTCCAGATGGTGCCGTGGCGCGCCTTGACCACCACGTTGAGCCGGTTGGCGCCCAGCACGTCCTCGCGGTAGGCCTGGAAGGTCTGGATGTACTCGTGGCCCGAGGGCATCTGCTTGTCGAAGCCGGCATCCATGCGCAGCTGCGCCGCGAACCAGGCCATGGCCAGCGTGAACAGGGCCAGCGCGACGAGGATGCCGCGGCGATGAGAGAAGCAGAAGGCCTCGAGGCGCTGCACGGTGCGCTGCAGCGCGGAGGCCGGGGCGGGGTTGGAATCGGACACGGAATGCTTTCAGCAGGCGGCGCAGCCACCGCCGCGCGGGCGGTGCGCGGCGCGACGGGTCAGAAGTTGCGCGACAGGGTGAGGCCCACGAAGTTGCGGTCGCGATAGGGCTGGTCGAACACGCGCTTGCCGCCGAAGAAGGCCGCGTAGTTGATCGAGGCTTGCCACTTCGCCGGGTTCTGCACGAAGGTCACGACGAGGTTGACGGACTTGGCGCCCTCCATCAACTGGCCCGCGCCGTTGGGCGTGCGTCCCTTCACGGCCTGGAAGTAGTACACCTCGGGAATCACCTGCCAGCCGGGGATCAGCGTGCCGTCGTAGACCCAGCTGAAGTCCAGGTTGTAGGCCCACGCCGTCTTGGACCCCACCGGCTGCGGCGTGCCCGCGGCGCTGAACTCCTGGCCCCAGCCCCACGCGCCGGCGGCGATCGGATCGGACCCGTAGTACTGCTTGAGGTTGGGATAGCGCACCACCACGCTCTCGGCCATCAGGGTCGCGGTGTCCGCGCCCAGGAGGCGCAGCACGCCGGGCGCATTGCTCGGCGTGAGGCTGAGCATGCCGGTCAGGTGCCACTGCAGCTTCTTCTCGTCGACCCAGCAGTTGCCGTGGTTGAACGAGCAACCGCTGGCCGCCGGGTTCAGCGCCACGGCATCGCGCGGGCGGTAAGACAGCTCTGTGCCCACCGACCAGTCGCCCACCGGCATGTTGGCGCTCAGGCCGTAGAGGCGGCGGTTCTCCGGGTAGGCCCACCCCGAGCGGCCGGTGCCGCCCGCATTGGTGCTGAAGTTCAACGACTTGTCGTTGTAGTTCATCACGTAGGCACCCAGGTTCAGCTGCGTGCCCTCGGGCTGCCACTTCAGGGCGGTGCCCCACTGCCCGCCGTTCTTCGGCTTCGTCTCGATCAGCCCGTAGGCGTCGTGGCCCTTGCCCATGCCGTTGGCCACAGACCAGTAGGAGCCGGTGGGTGCCATGTAGTTGCCGTTCCACCGCGACTGCACGTAGGCCTCGAAGTTGAGGCCGTGGCCCAGGCCGGTGGCGAAGCTGGCGATGGGCGCGGGCAGCACCGCCTCTTTCAGCTGCGTGCCCGGCTGCGACAGCCGCATGATGTCCAGCGCGTTGGTGGAGTTGATGCCGCCCGGCAGGAAAAGGCTTTCCCCCCAGCTGATCACCTGGTTGCCCACGCGCACGCGCGCCGTCTCGCCGCCGAGCTGGAAGGTCTTGCTCACCCAGAAGTCCAGCAGCCGGGCCTTGAAGCGCAGGTCGCTGCGCGCGTCGCTGGCCAGGCCGTCGGGCAGGTACTGCGTCGCGGCGGCGCTGGTGTAGCCGGGGGTGCGGGTGGCCGTGAGGTCGCGGACCCAGTTCACCCGCCCGAGGAAGGTGACGTCGTCGGGCATCTTCAGGAGCAGCTCGTGGCTGCCCTTGACGTAGGTGGTGAAGGCATCGCCCTTGCGGTAGTTCAGGTTGCCCTGGTCGCCCATCGACGAAGTCGGCGCCAGGCAGCCGGCGGGCGCGCCGACGCCCACCGCGCCCTGGATGACGAGCGTGCAGGAGGGATCCTTGACGCGGATGCCGGTGCCGATGGTGATGGTGGAATCGAAGCTTCCTCGAACGTTGTCGGTCTCGAAGGTGAAGGCGTGGGCGGCCCCCGTCGCGGCGAGCAGGCAGGCGGCGGGCACGGCGCTCAGCCGGGCGAGGGTGTTGGAGGGGCGGGCGGTGAAGTTCATCGGTTCTTCTCCTCGGGGCTTGTTGTCGTGGTTCGAAGCGCGCAGATCAGCGTTCGCTGATGGCGCGCAGGTTGTCGGCCGTGTAGAAGCCCGAACGCATGCGCGGGCCGGTCGGCTCGGTGAACCAGCGGATGTCCTTGCCGACGCCCGCGGTGTGCGTGTCGAAGACGTAGCGGCCTTCGGCCAGGTTGTTCTGCACCATGGCCATCGCGTCGCAGGAGCCCGTCTCGTACACCGGGATGAGGAAGCCCTCGCGCATCTTGGCGAGCTTGTTCTGGCCGTCGAAGTCGTCCATCAGCAGCGGCGCCCAGCTGTCCTCGTCGAGGTAGACGGTGCGCTTGGGCGCCGAATGGCGCATGCCGGCCTTGACGGTGGCCTCCACCACCCACACGCGGTGCAGCTCGTAGCGGCGGTGCGATTGCGCAATGAAGTCGTCGCGCGCCACGTCCTCGAACTTGGCCTTGAAGTCGTAGGCGCCGAAGGCGTTGTAGGGAACGTAGATTTCCTTCTTGCCCACCAGCTTCCAGTCGAAGCGGTCGAGCGCGCCGTTGAAGACCTGCGGCTCGTCCAGCGTGTACTGGTTCTCCATGCCGATCTGCGGGGAGTCGTGCGAGTAGGTCGGCATGCGGCGCACGCGGCGCTGGCCGGGGAAGTAGTAGAAGGTCTCGTTCTCGGCCTGGTTCATGTACTGGGTGATCGCCAGGGCCTGGCCGGCCAGCGCGGCGGGCGAGGTGTAGCCGAAGTACACGTAGAACTCCACGGGCGGCAGCGAGGACAGTTGCTGCGAGCCCTTGGCGCCCGAGGGAATGAACACCGTCTGCTCCGAATCGGCGCGGATCCACTCCGTGCTGCCACGGCGCGGCGAGACGGCGGTGATGGTGCCCTTGTAGTCGACGCCCACGCCGCGGTAGCGCATCTTGGAGTTCCACATCGCTTCCACGCCGTTGGAGGGAAGGGGGAACGGATAGCCCGGCACGGTCGCCTCCTTCAGGCTCCAGCCGTCGTCGTTGAGGCGGGCGGTGCCCACGTTCTTGCGCGTGTTGGCGGCCACGAAGTCCGGCACGCCGCAGGTGCGGTGCGAGGGGTAGACATCCATGCGGTAGTCCTTGCGCTGCTTGAGCATGGCGACCTGGCCGGCCGAGAGTTTGTCGGCGTACTTGTCGACGTTGGCCGCATCGATGGTGAACAGCGGCTTCTCGTCCTTGTGCTTCCAGAAGTCGCGCCGCAGCTTGCCCCACTCCCACCCGGCCAGCGGCGGCTCCGCGCCCTGCCAGGCGGGAATGCTGCCGTCGGCGTTGCCCTCGCGCTGGGCGCCCGAGGGCGTGAGCTTGTCGAGCTGGGCCGCATCGGGCGCCGCCATGGCGGAGAAACCGGGGCAGAGCAGGCCGGCGGCGATGGCCGCCGCCAGGGCGAGGGGGCGAAGGGTTCTTGCACAGTGCTGGGTCATGGGAACTCCTGAAAGATGAAGAGGCGAGGTGTGGATCCGGATCGCCCGGACCGTGACCGGGCTGCGCCGATGCCCGCTTTACCAACCGGCAGTGGGGTCTTTGGACTATCGGAGGGAGGCGATGCCGGCCGTTATCCGAGATCGGCATCTGCTTGCAGGTACGTCGTCGCGCCGCTTCGGACGTGGCCGCACGACGCCGCAACGCACCGCGATGCGGTGCGTGGTGGTGCGTCGTGGTGCGGGTCGGGTAACGGAGGGGAGTGGATTAGCCGGTGCTGCGACGCAGCGGCAGCATGCGCCGCAGCACGGCGTCCTTGCGCACGAAGTGGTGCAGCATCGCGGCCCCGATGTGCAGCACCACAAGCGGCCAGGCAAGCCAGGCGCCGATGAAGCTGTGTACCGCCCAGGCCGCATCTTCCAGCTGCGCCACGGACAGGCCGAAGGCGTCGCGGGTCGCGGCTGCGATGGCGGTGTCGCGGCAGGCCGGGATCACGAACAGCCCGAAGTCGGTCGGGTCGTAGGTCGTCATGTAGCCCGACAGCGGCATCAACAGCAGGATGGCGTAGAGCGCCCAATGCGCCGCGTCGGCCGACAGACGCTCCAGGCGCGAGCCGGCGACATGTCGCGGCACGCCGCCGGCGATGCGCCACACCAGCCTGGGCAGCGTGAGAAAGCCGATGGACAGGCCCAGCACCCAATGGATGTTGAGCAGCGGCACCACCCGCTCGGCATTGGGCGTGGTGCCAAAAAGCGCCGGCTTGATGCTGGTCTGCGGATCGACAAACCAGATCACGTAGTACACGACCACGTAGGCAGTGATGAAGGCCGCGGCCGTGGCCCAGTGGAAGAGCATCGAGGCCCGGCCCCAGGCGTCGATCGTGTTGCGCCAACCCATGTCAGGATTCCTTGTGTGGTGCATTGTGAGGCCGGGCCTCAGGCCGGCAGCAGCACGGTGACGACCTTCTCCTCGGTGTACGCCAGCGCGCCGGGCAGCCCGCCCTCGCGGCCGATGCCGCTGGTCTTGAGGCCGCCCCAGGGCAGGTTGGCGTCCAGCGGACTCCAGCAGTTGACGCCCACGGCCCCGGCCTTGACGCGCGCGGCCACGCGATGCGCCCGCGCGAGCTGCGTGGTCCACACCGTGGCCGCCAGCCCGTAGGACGAATCGTTGGCCAGCGCGATGGCTTCTTCCTCGGTGTCGAAGGCAATCACGGTGCCCACCGGCCCGAAGATCTCCTCGCGGGCGATGGTCATCTGGTTGGTGGCCTCGGCGAAGATGGTGGGCTGCACGAACCAGCCTTTCTCGGGCCGGGAAACACCGCCGGCCAGCAGCACTGCGCCTTCGTCCTGGCCCATCTGGATGTAGCGGTTGACGCGTTCGAACTGCGCCTTCTTGGCCAACGGTCCCATCTGCACGCCGGCCTGGCGCGGGTTGCCGACAGTGACCGCGCGGGCGGCCTCGGCCAGCGCCTGCGCGAAAGGCTTCGCGAGGCTGCGCTGCACCAGGATGCGCGAGCCGGCGGCGCACACCTGCCCCTGGTTGACGAACAGGCCCATGGCGCAGCCGCGCAATGCGTTGTCGAACGAGGCGTCGTCGAACACGATCTGCGGGCTCTTGCCGCCGAGCTCCAGCGTGACGCGCTTGAACAGCGGCGCGGCGATGCGCTGGATGGCGCGGCCCGCCTCGGGACTGCCGGTGAAACTGATCTTCGCGACCAGCGGGTGTTCGCACAGCGCGCGGCCCACCACGTCGCCGAAGCCGGTCACCACGTTGATGACGCCGTCGGGAAAGCCCGCTTCCTGCGCAAGCCGCGCCAAGTGCAGGGCGGACTGGGGCGTTTCCTCGGCGGGCTTGACCACCACTGTGCACCCGGCGGCCAGCAGGGCGGCGAGCTTCCACACGGTGATCATCAGCGGCGAGTTCCACGGCACGATGGCCCCGACCACGCCTACCGGCTCGCGCAGCGTGTACGACAGCGTGGGCGTGCCCATGTAGCCCCCGGTGGGCACCGTGCGGCCTTCGAGCTGGTTGGTCCAGCCGGCGGCCGCGCGCAGGTTGGCGACGGCGTTGGGCACGTCCATCATGCGCGGCTCCATCGGCGAGCGGCCGATGGCGTCGGCGTCCATGTCGGCCAGCAGGGCCGTGTCGCGCTCGACCAGGTCGGCAAGGCGAAGCAGCAGCTGGGCGCGCTGGCCCGCGTGCAGCCGGCTCCAGGCGCCGCCTTCGAGCTGGGCATGGGCCGCGGCCACGGCGCGGTCGACGTCTTCAGCGGTGCCGCGCGCGGCACTGCCGTACTCCTGTTCGTCCACGGGGCTGACGAGGCGCATGCGCGCGCCGTCGGAGGCTTCGGCGTGGGCGCCTTCGATGAAATGCTTGAGGTTCTGGGTCATGGTGTCTGCGGGTGTTCGAGCGGCCGCAGTGTCCGGGACGTTGCCGCCCGGCGTTAGCCCAAATCAGCAACGATGCGCGGCGCCGACGCACCGCAAGGGTGCGGTTGGCATGCCGCATCTGTGCACGATTGTTGCTCTGAACAAATCAAGCAAGCTTAAAACCGGCATCAGCCACAGGCTGAGACGTGAAATTCCAAGAATTTCCAATACTTATCCATCGGGTTTCCCCTGTCTGGCGGCAGGCACGAAAAATGCAGAATTTTTCCTATCTGAGAAAAATGCATATCTACAGATCGACGCAGCCTTCCAGATCCAGGACCCCGCAACATGAACCGAAGCATCCACCACTTCCAGGACGTGCATGCGCATGCCGCATCAGTCGCTCATTGGAGCCAGCTCCTGTACAGCCAGCTCGCGGCCGGCGCACTCGAGAGCTCGCTGCAGCAATTGTCCAGCGAACACTGCCATGCTTTTCGCGAGCGCATCAACAAGCGTGTTGTGCAGCAGGGAGAAGCACCCCGCGACAGCGTCTGCTTTGCAATCCCGATCTCCATGCCGGGCACCGTCCGGATGCAGGGGCGCGATGCGGACGGCAGCAGCCTGTACTTCCTGCGCGGCGGCGAGGAGTTCATGTGCCACATGCCCACCGGGATGGATCTTCTGTCCATCGCCTTCGACCGAGCCTTCTTCGACGCCACGCTCCGGGAGGTGCCGTTCGCCGACGAGATCGCACGGCTGCTGCGCCAGCCCGTCATCAAGGTGCCGGTGCAGCGCTTCGTCGAATGCCGCCAGCGCCTGCTGGCGATATTCTCCGAGGCCCTGGTCAACGACGAGATGAGCGGCACGCCCGCGCGGCAGGACGAACTGGAACACGCGCTGCTGGGCGAACTGCTGCAACTGGTGATGGACCCGGCCTGCGACCGGCACCAGCGCAGCGGCAGCTCCACCCAGGACTTCATCGTCGAGAAGTGCCACCGGATGGCCATGGCCGAGACCATGAGCGCGCCCAGCGTGATGGAGCTGTGCGAGCGCCTGCAGGTCAGCCGGCGCACGGTGCAGAACAGCTTCCGCGCGGTGGCGGATACCACGCCGCTGAGCTACCTGCGCTCGGTGCGCCTGAACGGCGTGCGGCGCGCCCTGATGGGCAGCCGCGCCGGCGACCTGACCGTGGGCGACGCGGCGGGGCAGTGGGGCTTCTTCCACCTGAGCCATTTCGCGGCGGAGTACCAGGAGCTTTTCGGCGAACTGCCGTCGCAGACGCCGCGCGCGGCGAAGTGGCATGACGCCTGAAGCGGGCGAGTGCGTCCGGATTGCCGATCCGGGATACCGCTGCGCGCGCATGCCTTCCTAGACTGCCCCTGTCGGCGGCCGGCACTCCGGTGCGCGGCCTTCTTTCTCTCTCCCCGCTGCACGCGTCCGCGCGCGGCATGCATTGCGACGCACCATGGAAACGCTGAACCCCGCGATGACGCCTGCCCACGAAACGCGCCACCCTCACGCCACCAGCCTGCGCCGCGGCACATTGAGCGCCGGCTTCATCACGCTGCTGGTCATCTCGGCCGCGAGTCCGCTGAGCGTGGTGGCAGGCGGCTTCCCGATCGGGATGATGCTGGGCAACGGCGCCGGCACGCCGGTGCTGGTGCTGGTGGCCCTCGGCCTGCTGCTGATGTTCGCAACCGGCTACACCGCCATGGCCAGCTGCGTGACCAGCGCCGGTGGCTTCTATGCGATGGTGGCGCGCGGCCTGGGCGGCAGGGCGGGCGGGGCGGCGGCCATGGTGGCCGTGTTCGGCTACGTCACGCTGCAGTTCGGCCTCTACGGCATGCTGGGCGCGGTGGCGTCCGAGACGCTGCAGGCGCAGTTCGGCCTGGCGGTGCCGTGGTGGGCCTGCGCCTTCGCCGCCTTGGCCAGCGTGGCGGTCTTCGGCTACCGGCAGATCGACTTCTCGGCACGGGTGCTCGCGGGCTTCGTCGTGGCCGAGTACCTGGCGGTGCTGGTCCTGGACGTGCTGATCCTGTCGAAGGGCGGCGCCCACGGCATCGATGCGCACTCCTTCTCTCCCGAGGCCTTCACCAGCGGCAACCCCTTCATCGGCCTGCTGTTCTGCTTCGCGGCCTTCATCGGCTTCGAGGCGACCACCATCTACAGCGAGGAGGCCAGGGACCCGAAGCGCAGCATTCCCATTGCCACCTATGCGGCGCTGCTGCTGGTGGGCGGCTTCTATTCCTTCTCGCTGTGGTGCCTGGTGCTCGGCGTGGGCAGCGACCGGGTGGCGGCCACCATCACCGGGCTGGCCGATCCGACCAATCTGCTGTACCTGCTGTCGGACACCTATGCAGGGCACGGCCTCACGGTGCTGCTGCGCCTGATGTTCATCGCCAGCATCTATGCGGGGCTCATCGCCTTCCACAACTCCAGCGCGCGCTATTTCTATGCCATGGGCCGCGAGGGCCTGATGCCCGTTCGCCTGGGCTGGACGCATGCGCGCCACCGCAGCCCGCATGTGGCCTCGGTGCTCCAGACGGTGCTGAGCGCCGTGGCGGTCGGGCTGTTCGCGCTGCTGGGCGCCGACCCGGTGCTGACGCTGTTTGCTTGGCTCAGCAACCTGGCCACGCTGTGCCTGCTGGTGCTGATGATCGCGACGGGCGTGGCAGTGGTGCGCTTCTTTCGGGCCGACTCGCATGGCTACGGCCAGATGCGAGTTCGCTTGCTGCCGCTGCTGGCATGCGCGGGCTTGCTGGCGGTGCTGGTGCTGGCCGTCGGCAACTTCCATGTGCTCACCGGCGCGAGCCGGGGCATCTCGGCGGCGCTGGTGATCACAGTGCCCCTTGCCGCGGCGGCCGGCTGGCTGGCCGCATCGCGGCTGGCGAGGCGCGATCCGCAGCGCTTTGCCGCGCTGGGCCAGGACCGCGGCTGAGCGTCGGCGTCGCGCCCGTCAGGCCGATGAAGCGCGCAGCCATTCTTTGCGAAGGATCGCGTATTGCATGGTGTTCTCGTAGATGGGCTTTCCCTGCGTGTCGTTCCTGAACGAGATGAACTCCAGGAACAGCCCTTCGGCGCGCATGCCCAGCTTCTCGCACAGCCGCCGGGAGGCACCGTTGTGGTCCTCCACGTAGGCATAGAGCCGGCGCGCGGCCCGGGCAGTGAAGAGATGGGCGAACAGCGCCGCGGCAGCCTCGTGGGCGTAGCCCGTGCCGCCGAAACGCGGGTTGAGGTTCCAGCCGACCGAGAAGGTGTCTTCCTCCTGCATGGCGAACAGGTCGCCGATGAGCTGCCCCGATTCCTGGAGGCACACGGCCACGTGCTCGCCGTCGGTACTGCGTCTTCGGGCCTCGGCCCGAGCGGCTTCGACGTCCGCGAGCGCGAGCGACAGGAAGCAGCTCGCAGTCGGCGCATGCAGGTAGTCGAACAGGGCAGCGGCATCCTGCTCGCGAAAGCGTCGGAGGACGAGCCTCGGGGTGTGGATGGGTCTCTCAAGCGGCATGGTCTTTACTTGCGTCCTGTCTCAGGTGTCTGTGCCTCGGGGATCCGGCGCCGCCGCGGGCCCCGATCAGGTCCTCGGATGGTGCCCGACAATGAAGGGCACCACGCCTTCGCGTGCCCGTACGATTTCTTGTTTCACGACCGCAGCCTTCCCAGACGATGAACAGCCTTCGCCGCATGCTCGATGTCCTCGATCTCTTCCGGCCCGACCAGCCGGTCATCGACGTCGAGATCATCTGCAACCAGCTCGGCTACACGCCCGCCAGTGCCTACCGCTACCTGCGCGAACTCGGCGATGCCGGCCTTCTCGTGCGCCTGCCCCGCGGCTATGCGCTGGGGCCGCGCATCATCGCGCTGGAGCACCAGATGACCGACTATGACCCGGTGCTGGTGCGCAGCCGCGACCTCGTCGAGAAGCTGGTGGCCGAGACGGGCCTGGACGCTGTGATCAGCGAGTGGTACGGCGACTCGGTGGTCAACGTGCTGATCCGCCGCGGCCCCGACCCCGGGCCCGTGGGCGGAGGCCGCGGCCGCCCCATCGACCTGTTCCACAGCGCGACTTCGCGCGTGGTGCTGGCCTACCTGCTGCCGAGGCAGATCCGCCGCGTCTTCGATGCCCATGCCAGCACGCCCGAGGGGCAGCAGCAGGGGCTTGAATGGAAGTCCTTCTCCAAGGGCCTGCTGGCGATCCGCAAGCAGGGCTACTGCATCAGCGAAAGCGAACTGCATCCGGGCCGCACGGGCGTGGCCGCGCCGATCTTCGACGAGAAGCAGCGCGTGCTTGGCAGCATGACGCTGGTGGGGCGCAACGAACGCTTCAGGGCCTTTCAGGAAAGCTACCTGTGCACGCTGGTGACCACCGCCGCGTCGGAGCTTACGGCCCGCATCGCCCAGCAGTAGGCGAGGCGGACGTACCGCGCCCGGCACGGCCGGTTCAGAGCGAGGCCAGCGCCTCGCCGAAGACATCCAGCGCGCGGTGCAGCAGCCGCTTCGAGATGGTCAGTGACGGCATCACGCGCATCACGTTGCCATAGCGCCCGCAGGGCACCATCAGCACGCCGTGGCCGAGCACGTACTCCATGATCCGGCCGACCTTCTCCGGCGCCAGCGGCTCCTTGGTGGCCTTGTCCTCGACGAGCTCGATGCCGATCATCAGGCCCTTGCCGCGCACTTCGCCCACGTAGGGGCTCTGGAAGCCGCGAACCCGGTCCTGCACCTCCTGGCCCAGAAGCTCCGCGCGCGGCATCAGCCCGAGTTCGGGGTCGTGCAGGATCTCGAGGTTGGTAAGCGCCACCGCGGCCGACAGCGAGTTCGCCGCGAAGGTGTTGGGGACCGAGCCATCGGGAATGCGCGCGGCCAGGTCGCTGCGCATGGCGATGCCGGCCATGGGAACGTCGCCGCCGATGCCCTTGCCGAAGGTCAGCATGTCGGGCTTCACGCCCGAGTGCTCCACCGCCCACATGCGGCCCGTGCGGCCCGCGCCGCACTGCACCTCGTCCACGATCAGCAGCGTGCCGCTGCGGTCGCAGGCCTTGCGCAGCAGCTGCAGGAACTCGGGTGAAGGCGGAACGTACCCGCCTTCGCCCTGCACCGGCTCCACGATCACGGCGGCCACGTCGTCGGCGGCCGTGTAGGGCGTGTTCAGCAGGTAGTCCACGTATTCGCCGGCGATCTGCTCCGCCGACTTGTGGGTGGTGTCGAACGGAAAGCGATAGGCGTACGGGTAGGGCGCATGGATCACGCCGCCCATGAAGGGCCCATAACCCTTGCGGTAGGCCGTGCCCGTGGTCAGCGCGTTCGACGCATGCCACACGCCGTGATAGCCGCCGTGGAAGGCGATGATCTGATGACGACCCGTCACGCGCCGCGCGAACTTCACAGCCGCCTCGAGCGCATCGCTGCCGCTTTGCGCGAAGAAGGTGATGCAGTCGTTGCGCAGGCCTTCGGGCATCAGGGCCGACAGGCGCGCGGCCAGTTCGGTGCGGCGGGTGCTGTTGACCTCCATCGCATGCATCAGGTGCTGCGACTGCTCGGCGATCGCTTTCTGCACCTTGGGATGGCAGCGGCCCACGCTGCTCACGCCGACGCCGGCCGACAGGTCGATGAAGGTGCTGCCGTCCGGGTCCTTGAAGGTGGCGCCGAAGGCGCGGTCCATCACGACCGGCATGCGGCCGCCGCCGCGCGCCATGGATTCGGTGCGCGCAGACAGCGCCAGGGCTTCGGCCGCGCGCGGTCCGGGATAGGGGCCTGCAACCATCTTCGGTGCGTCGGGGAAGTGCAGGGTTTCGAGAAGGGATTCGATGTCGGTCACAGCATGCCTCGTTGAGTCTCTGGGTGCTTGAGTGCAGGCGCGTTCAGCACGCCAGCTGCGGAGATGGTTCCATCGATCACCGGAGTCCGTTAGCCCGAATCGGCAAGTCCGCTGCCATGGCGGCGGGCCGGAACGCACACTGCAGCGCTTGCCGATTTCGGCTACTTGCACCCGAAGGGATTCGCAATCATTGCGCCCATTCCCGACACAACACCATCCATTCATCCCGTGAAAAAAACTTCAGACGGATTCAACATCAAGCCAGGACTCCCGTTGAGCCGCGGCTTGACCTCGCCTGCGGCGCTTCCCGCAAAAGGCCTGCCGCACGACGACTACGACGTGGTCGTGATCGGCGCCGGGTTTGCCGGCCTGACGGCGGCCAGGGAGCTGGGCCTAAGGGGCTTGCGCGTGGCCATCGTCGAGGCGCGCGATCGAATCGGCGGCCGGACCTTCACCGCGGAGCAGGACGGGCAGAAATTCGAAGTCGGCGGCACCTGGGTTCACTGGGGCCAGCCGTACGTCTGGAATGAACTGCATCGATACGGGCTGGACACCACCGAGTCCGTCAGCGGCACGGCCGACTCGATCAGCCTGCTGACTGCCGAGGGTTTGGTGACGGACTCCGCGGAAGCGATGGGCAATGACCTCGACGCGGCGCTGAGCGCGTACTGCAACGTGGATGGAGCGAACGGCCGGATCGCATTCGCGAACCCTCATGTCGATTCCTCCAACCTGCTGTCGGACTTCGATGGCCAGAGCCTGACAGACCGATTCAGAGATACGCCCGTGTCGGGCCGGCAACGCGACCTGCTGCTCTCGTTCATCTCCATGAACGCCGCGACCGATCCGTCAAAAGGCGGCCTGTATGACCAGCTGCGCTGGTGGGCGCTGGGCGACTACTCGGCGGACTCGCTGCTCAAGCGCCTGGGACGCTACAAGATCGCGAAAGGCACGTCCGCGCTGGCGCTTGCGCTGCTGAAGGATTCGAATGCCGATCTGGCGCTCGGAGAGCCGATCACCCGCGTTGAAACGGTGGAAGGCAAGGTCCGGATCCAGGCGAAGAGCTTTTCCGTCGGATGCAAGGCGGTGGTCGTCGCGGTTCCGATGAACGTGTTGAGCGACATCGACTTCTTGCCAAAGCTGCCAGAAGCACGCTCGGCTGCACATCGCGAACGACATGTCTGCGCGGGCACGAAATTCATTGCCCGTGTCGATCGCAATGTCGGCGCGTGGGTCGGCTTTGCGCCGTATCCCAATCCGCTGACCATGGTGGTCGCCGATCGCGAGGTCGACGGCAAGTCCGTCCTGGTCGGCTTCGGGCCGGACGATGCGGTCGACCTTCGGGACATCCGCGTGGTCGAAGCAGAACTGCGCAAGTTCCTACCGGGAATCAATGTGCAGGAGGTCGTTGCGCACGATTGGACGCACGACCCGTATGCCAAGGGAGGCTGGACCTGGTTCTCGCCAAACCAGACCTCCAGGGTTTTGGCAACGCTCCAGACCCAGGCGCCGCCACTCTTCTTCGCCAGCACCGATTGGGCCACCGGCTGGAGGGGGTTCATCGATGGCGCGATCGAAGACGGGATTCGAGGTGCCAGGGATGCACTCGAATTCTTGCGATCGCAGTAGCAATAAGAGTCCCAAGAGCCCCCGATCCGACACACCATTTTTCAAAGGAAGACAAAGCAATGACACTGGAACAGGCCATCGAAAGACTTCAGACCTTGTGCCGCCAAGGCGACGCTCGCTTGCTGCAGCAGGAGATGTTCGCGCCGGACGCGAGCGTCAGCGGCGAGGGGGCTCCCGGCATCACCGTGGGTGCCGACTTGCTGCCAGCGCTCACGGAAATGCTCAAGATGACGCCCAAGCTCTCGATTCGCTCCGTGCGGACGATGGAGCTCTCGGAAGGCGCGGCTGTCACCTGGCTGGAGTGGACTTCTCCACCGGCAGACGGGCCGGCCGACGAGTTGATCACGCTACGATCGCTCACGGCCTGGCGCAGGCAAGGGGCATCCTGGGTCATCGCGGCCGACATGTATGGCATGGGCGATTTCGGTACCTCCTAGGCCGATGGGCAGGTCCACGATTTATGCGCAAGGAGCATGCGATGTCTGAACCAGCGAGTCCGCCAGCGGAACACACGGGCCTCAAGCGGGATGCGATCGGTTGGTTCGGCATCTTCCTGATGGTGATCACGACGAATGGCCCGCTGACCTCCATGGGAGGCGGTGTGCCCGTGAGCATCACGCTGGGCAATGGCATCGGTCTGCCCGGCTCCTACGCGATCGTCTGTGCTGCGTATCTGCTTTTTGCCGTCGGCTTCTGCGCCATGAGTCCCCATGTGGAGAACGGCGGCGCCTTCTACGCCTACATCACCAAGGGCCTGGGCACCATTCCGGGTATCGGGGGCGCATGCATTGCGGTGTTGTCGTACATCGCGATCCTGCTGGCCTGCTATGCGATGCTGGGCCACTTCGTCCATATTGCGATGGCTTCACTGGGCCTTGACGCGCCATGGTGGGCCTGGGCCATGGGCTGCGCCGTGGGTGCGCACCTGCTTTGCGTACGCGGCATCGAGTTCAGCGGGCGACTGCTCCTGATCCTGATGCTGTCGGAGGTCGGCGCCATCTTGTTGGCGGACCTTCTCGAAGTCTTCAACCTGCGGCTCGCCGGTCACTCGCTGTCCCTCGCGCCGTTCTCGCCGCAGGCCGTGTTCACCCCCGGGTTCGGGCCTTCGCTGATCTTCGTCGTCGCATCGTTCATGGGCTTCGAAACCGCGGCGATCTACTCGCAGGAGGCCAGGGACCCTCGACGCTCGGTGCCTCGAGCGATGTACCTGTCGATCGCATTCATCGGCGTTCTGTATGCGGGGTCCATCCTGCTGATGCTGAATCATTTCGGACTCTCGCAGGCGGTGGCCGTGGCAACAAACGATCCCGGCGGCATGTGGCTATCGATGTTCTCGACCTTGGCCGGACCCACCGCGGCCAGGATCGGCGCGGTGCTGGTCATCACCAGCCTCTTTGCCGCTGTACTGAGTTTCACGAATGTGCTGGCGAGATACTGGCACGCGCTCGCCGTCTGCGGCCTTGTCTGGAGCCGCCTGTCCCGCACGCACCACAGGCACAGATCCCCGCACGTGGCGTCCGCGGCAACGCTGTGCATATCGGTGATGCTGGTTCTGCTGTGTGCGATGGCGGGCCTGGATCCGATGCTTCAGGCCCTGCCCTGGGCGAGCGTTCCGTCGGCGATCGGCGTGTTGACCTGCCAGGTGCTCGCCGCGCTGGCCGTCATCGCGTTCTTCCGGAAGCATCCGATGAAGGTCTCGCGCTGGCGATCGCTGCTTGCACCGGTGATCAGCGCGGCCGTGCTGACGTTCTTCCTGTGGCAGATGATCACCCACGTCCAGCTCCTGTCGGGGCTGCCGCCCGGACCGAGCTACGCGTTGGCTTTCAGCGTGCTGGCAGCCGGATTGCTGGCGGCGATCTATGCGCTCCATCTGCGCTTCCGATCCCCGCAGCGGTTTGCGCAGCTGTCATCGCTGGTCCGGCTGCAGTGATGCCATGTCGAGCGGGTCCGAAAGGAACTCGCATGTCGGAGTGAGGAACATGCGAATCGTGACCTCAAGATCGATCGATGACCGACCGGTGCGACTGTAGAACGCAGCCAGATGTCGGCGCACCTCAGAACACGTGCCGGATCCCGAAGTCGTATCCCGTAGACCGGCTCGGTGCGTAGCCCGAACCACCCGCCGCACCGGTCGACAGATAGGGCGCAGTTCCGGTGGCCGCGCCGATGATCGCGGCATTGTTCTGCGCATCCTTTGCCCGGATCCAGGCAACCGTTGCATACAGTGCCGTCCGCTTGGAGAGGTTATGTTCGTATCCGATCGCGAACTTGCTGACGGAAGCGTCGCGACGCGGCATGAATGGCGTCGCCAGCGGCCCCAGGTCATTGTCGAACTTGACCCGGGAATAAGCTGCTTTGATCAACCCTGGGCCCACCGGAACCGTGACCCCGACGAGACCACCGTTGTACTTGTCGACGTCGCGGACGACGAGCAGGGTCCCCAAACCAGATGGCGCCGTCGTGGTCGACTGATCCTTGACCCGCGACAGTTCACCGAAGAGTTTGACAACCCCGAAGTTGTAGGAGGCTCCGAGATTGAAGGTCTTGATCTTTTCGTTCGCTCCCACGCCGGTGGGGAGTCCGAGCGCATTCACGGCAGTGGCATCCGCCGCGGTGCTTTGCCCATAGGCCGCGGCGACATCGAGCGGTCCGGAGGCATAGCCGAAACGCCCGCCGGCAAACTGCCCTTTTCGTGTCGGGCTTCCAGGCAAGCCGCTCTGCGCAACGTTCTCGTGCAGCGCATATTGCAGCTGGCCGTAGAAGCCACCGAGGTTGGGCGGCAGGAAGTAGCCGACGCTGTTGCTGGTGCGCAGGTAGTTGTCGGAAGCCGCAACAGCGGAACCCGGTCCCCTGGCGATGGCCAGATTCGTTCCTACCGTGGATATCACGTTTGCCCCGACGCCGATCGTGCTGAATGGACTGAACACCGAATCGTTCCAGAAGGTCGGCGTGAAATCGCGCCCAAGCCGGACTTCACCGAAGCCGCCGGAAAGACTGATTGTCGAGCGACGCGAGAAGCTGGTCAGTCCGCCCGCGCCCGAATCGTTGGCGAGTGGAGATTCAAGCCAGAAGCTGGCGGCCAGGCCACCGCCCAGGTCTTCGGTTCCGCGGAATCCCAGCCGGCTATTCGAGTTGGCGCTATTGGACAGGACCGTTTGAGTTCGGGTGACCGCATTGCCATTTGCGGGGAGGGGCACGATGCGGCCGGAGTCGTTGTAGAACTCGCTTCGAGCGGTGTAGCGGCTGATGGCAGCGTCCACAACGCCAAAAAGCGTCACGGACGATTGAGCGGAAGCGGCGGCGGCAGAGGACAGCAGCGCTGTCGCCACGAAGGCGGTTTTCATAGATGTCTCCAGTTTTTTGGTGGGCGGGGAAAAGCAAGGGGGACCTCACTCGGGCTTGAAGCCCGCGCTTTTCAGGAGGTCGGCGCTCTGGGTTACGTACCCTGTGATGTAGCGAGCGAATTGATCTGCATCCTGGTTCACGGGGTCGATGCCCAGGCCCGCGAATGCGCCGGATCTGGTGAGCTCGTTGACCGAGGCGTTGATCGCCTTGTTGAGAAGTTGCACGCGCTCCGGTGCCGTGCCTTTCGGCGCCCAGATGCCGTACCAGGACGCATAGGTCAAGCCGGGCAACCCGCCTTCTTGCGCCGTCGGTACGTCCGGCGCGAGCGGACTGCGTTTCGGCGAGGTAATCGCAACGGGCTTGACGCGGCCGGCTTTCGCCAGCGGCAGCACCGAGATCATCGAGTCCAGCATCAGCTGCACGTGGCCACCCGCGACATCGACCAGCGCGGGCTGCGTGCCCTTGTAGGGAACGAAGCTGAATGTGACGTTGCCCTGCTTGGCCAGCAGAAGCGTGGCCAGGTGGCTAGGCGCGCCAGCCGCCGGGATCGCGGCCGTCCAGGTCGTCTGCTTCGCGGCGGCAAGCAGTTCCGGCAACTTCTGCACTTCGAGTTGCGGCGCGATCACCAGCATCAACGGCGCCTCGGCGACGCGTGCCACGGGGGCGAAATCGACGACCGGGTCGTAAGGTGCGTTGCTCAGCACCTGTTTGGCGACGACATGGGTGGCCGCCGAGAACAGCAGCGTGTAGCCATCGTTGGCCGCTGTCTGCACTGCCTTGCCGCCAAGCACACCGTTCGCGCCGGCGCGGTTCTCCACGATCACCGAGACACCGAGCTGGGTTTGCAACCTGTTGGCGACCAGCCGAGCCGTAGAGTCGACCCCACCGCCTGCGGCAAAGGGAACGATGATCCGGATCATCCGATCCGGGAACTTGGCAGTCTGTGCGCCCGCGGGTGCCGCAAAGATTGCAGCGAGGGCAATCAGGCTTGGGATTCTCATCACGTCTCCAGTTCGTTTTGGCTTGGGTTGGTCACGGCGAGATCTCCTCGAGCGCACGGTTGGCCGTTTCGACCATGCGCTGCGCCGCGAAGAATCCGACCACGTTGGCCAGCGCGAACATCAGGAAGACCGTCGCGATGCCATGGGAAGTCAGGACGATCCCGACAATGGCGGGAGCGGTGGCCGATGCCACGCGCAACCACGATGTCGCCAATCCCGTTCCGATCGCGCGCATCCGGGTCGGGTAGATCTCCGGCGTATAGAGATAGAGCAGCACGGTGGTCGTGCCCATCACCGCGTAGGCCGTGGACGCCAGCACCACTACCGACCAGGGGCTGCCGGCCCCGATCGCGGCGAGGAGGCCCAGCAACAGGCCACTGACCAGGAAGCTGGAGGTCGCCCACCGGCGCCGGCCGACGCGATCGACCATCAAGGCGCATACCAGCACGGCGCAGGTACTGAGAACATTCGTCAGAGACGCCATGCGCAGCGACTCCTGCAGCGGCAGGTGATAGACCGTGCGGTAGAGCGTGGGCAACCAGTTGTTGATGCCGTTGGCCACAAAGTAGGAGGACGCCCACAGCACCCAGACGACCAGCGTGCGCGGTCGGTACAGCGGTGAGAACAGTTCCTTCCACGACCCCTTTCGGGTGTTGGCCAACCCGGTCGCGAGGGCGGCAATGCGCGCCGCCACCTGGTCCTCCTCTCGCGTGATGTCCAGGCTCCGCCTCGGGGTGCTCGCCTCGAGGCCGGCGATCACACGCTCGGCGTCGGCAAACCTTCCCTTCGAGGTGAGCCAGCGGGGAGATTCCGGCAGGCGCGCCATGAAGACCAGGATGAGCAGCCCCGGGATGCCGCCGGCGAGAAACATGTATTCCCAGCCGAGGCGAGGCACAACGAATGTGCCGACCTGGGCCGCCGCGAGCAGCCCCAGGGGAAAGATCAGTTCATAGAGGATGAAGAAGCGGCCGCGTCCCTTCGCTTGGGAGAGTTCGTTGATGTAGGCAGCCGCGATCGGCACCTCGCCGCCGACGCCGATGCCCTGCAGGAAGCGCAGTGCAAACAGCACGTCGAAGCTGCCGGCCGTCGCGCATGCGATGCTCATTACCGACATGAGGGCCACGGTCGCCGTGACGCTCGGCACCCGGCCGTAGCGTTCCGCGAGCCATCCGAACAGGAGAGCACCGATGACCTGACCCGCGTAGCCGGAGGCGATCAGCATGCCCACCTGCAGCGGTGACAGATGCCAGAGCCCGATCAGGACCGGCAGCACGAACGCCAGTGCGAGCGCATCGAACGCGTCGAAGAAAGTGGCGCTGCCCATGATGATGCGGGCCTTGGTGTGCCAGCGGCTGAACGGCACGTTCTCGATGCGAAACAGCAGACCGGCAGCCTGTTGAATGGCGCTCCTGCTCTGTCCCGTCTGGGGCGAATCGACTGTCATCTTGTCTCCGGAATCTTTCTGTTTGAGTGTTGGAGCGGCGGATCAGGGCGGCGCGCCTGCCGGCCTGGGTCCGTCTCGCCGGATATGCCGGCGCACCATCACGTCCAACGTCTCGTCCAGAGACTCCGCATCAACGCCACGGGTAATGAAGACGATCCGTGTACGCCGGTCCGGGCTGGGCCAGGCCGCAAGAAATTCCGGCGGCGCAAAGAGGTGCTGCACGCCGTGGATGACCATGGGGCGATCGGGCTCTTCGGCAAGCTGCACCAGCCCCTTGACGCGCAGCAGGTCCTCGCCGCGCATCGCGATGACCATGTCCAGCCAGGCGGAGAACGCAGCGCGCGGCAACGCGACATCGCGAACCACCATGAACGACGAGATGCCATCCCTGTGCTGTGTGGCAGGCTGCGCGGCCTGCGCTGCCGGCCTGTAAAAAGGCGTCTCGTCCACATCCACATCGCTGCCCGAGGCCGTGCGTACGAGATGAGCGAGCAAGCGCAGCTGTTCCTCGCGGTCGGTACGCCAAGGCGCCGCGGCGTTGATGCCACGCACGCGCTCGAGCAGGGCCGTTGGAGGTGCTGCGGCTTCCAGCAAATCGGTCTTCGTGAGGAACAGGTCGTCCGCGACTGCGATCTGCCGAACCGATTCCGGGTGACGGTCCAGTGTCCCCATGGCCAGCACCGCATCGACGGTGCACGCCAGCCGACCCAGTGCGAATCGGGCGCGGATTCCGGCGTCGCCCGTCAGCGTGCGGATGATCGGACCGGGGTCGGCCAAGCCGCTGGTTTCGATCAGCACATGGCGCAATGGGCGATCCGTTCGCGCGGCGAGCCGGCCCAGCGCGTCGACAAGATCGCCCCGTACGGCACAACACAGGCAGCCGTTGGCGAGCAGCACGGTGTCATCATGGGCTTGTGCGATCAGGTCGTGGTCGATCCCCACTTCACCGAATTCGTTGACGATGACGGCGACCCCATGGAGCTCGGGCTCGCGCAGCAGCGCGTTCAGCAGCGTGGTCTTGCCGCTGCCAAGGAAACCCGTGAGCACGGTCACCGGCACCCGGGCGGCAAGCGCTTCAGGCTCTGCCAGCAAGGAAGAGAAATGTCCGCCCATGGTCAGTCCCGCGCCCTGGGTCCGTGCAGCTCTGCGAAGGAGCGCAAGGTCTTCTCCAGCTTGGGCAGCAGCCATTCGGCCACTGCCGCCGAGAGCCGGTCGTTGCGAGCGTCTTCCAGAATCTGGCGCAACGGTTGCGGTGGCATCCCTGCCTTCTGCAGGTCGCCGAAGAAATCGACCACCTCCGCAATGCCTGATCGCAGGCCGTTGTCTTCGAGGTAGCCGACGATGTCGAGTTCGAAGTCATCGAGCCGCAGGCTGATGCCGCCTGTGCCGCAAGCACAGGCACCGCCCAACGCCACATGGAGCATCGACAGTTCGCTCCACAGTGCCAACAGGCGGTCGGCGCGCCGCGAGACCTCGTCGGCCATGACTGCGATCACTGACCGTCCCAGGCGACCGCAGGCGACGGGATGCTCGCGGCTTTCCCGGGAGCGCGGCGCAGACCTTGCGTGGCGTTCCTGTCCACCTCGCCGCGCGAATCCAGCGCAACACGGTAGACCTCGCGGGCGACTTCCGCGCTCACATAGCCTTCGCGCACGTCCTCGGCCACCAGGTCGACGTCACGCTCCAACGGATCACCGAAACCGCCGCCGCCGCCCGACAGCATCTTGTAGGCGTCTCCGCGCTCCAGCCGCACATTGAATATCTTGGCGTTCAGGTGGTCGGTCTTCCACTCGCCCTTGTGGCGCACCGCCAGGCCGTTGCCCATGGCATCGCCACCGCCCTCCAAACCCCAGGGCTTGCAATGCACCCGGTCGATGCGCGTGGTGACGGTGAACGGCGACAGCGCCTGTACCACCATCTCGGCACCCAGCCCGCCACGGTACTTGCCGGCGCCGGCGCTGTCCCTGCGGATCTCGTACTTCTCCACCAGCACCGGGTATTTGGCTTCCAGCTGCTCGGTCGGGCTGTTGTGCGTGTCGCCGTCGTTGATGCAGACGGTGACCGAGACGCCGTCCTCGGTGCTCTTGGCACCCCAGCCGCCGCCCAGCGGGCCAATGCCCACGATGAAAAGCCTCCCATCTTCCGGCGAGATGCCGTGGATATTGGGGAACACCAGGTCGGCATGGTGGCCGGCAATGGAGCGGTCGGGAATGGCAGGTGCGAGCGCCTTGAAGATGGTGTCGATCACCGTCATCGGGAACGTCATCCAAACCCGCATCGGGTATGGCCGCTCGGCACTGATCACCGTGCCCATCGGCATGATGACCTTGAGCGACCGGAAGCTGCCGTCGTTGACCGGGTAGTCGGTGGGCGTGGTCAGGCACTTGTAGGCCACCTGCGCACAAGCGATGCCTGTCGTGAAGCCGGAGTTGTAGAAGCCGCGCACCTGCTTGCTGACGTCCGACAGGTCTACGGTCATCTCGTCGCCCGCGACCGTCACCTTGACGCGGATCGGAATGCGCTTGCCGATCTCCAGGCCGTCGTCATCCATGAAGGACTCGGCTTCATAGACTCCGTCTGGAATCGACAGCGTGTTCTTGCGCGCCACCGCTTCGGATGAATCCATGATCTGGCGGATCGAACCATTCACCGCCTCGGCGCCGTAGCGCTGCAGCAGTTCGACGTAGCGGCGCTCGCCGGTGGTGATGGCCGTGATCTGGGCACGCAGGTCACCCAGGGCCCGCTCGGCCAGCCGCACATTCATCGCGATGATGTCGATCAGGTCCTGGTTGACCACGCCCTCGCGCTGATACTTCAGGATGGGGATCTGGATCCCTTCGCTGAAGATATCGGTGGTCACGTTGCCCAGCGTGCCGCCCACGTCCAGCCAGTGGGCCATGCAGCAGGTGAAGCCCTCCAGCTTGCCCTCGTGGAATATCGGCATCGTGAACGTGAAGTGGTTCAGATGGCTGCCCGTGGTGTACGCGTCGTTCGTGACGAGGATGTCGCCCGGCAGGATGTTCTCGTAGCCGAAGTGCTTGATCTTCGCCTTGACCGTCTGGGACATGCCGCGGATGAACATCGGCAGGCCCAGGCCGATCGAGACGGTGTCGCCCTCCTTGGTGAACAGGCCGACCGTGAAGTCCAGCGCCTCGTAGATGATGAGGTTGTAGGCGGTACGCGTGAGGTTGGTCTTCATCTCCTCCGTGACCGCGTACAGGCCGTTGCGGATGATCTCGACGGTGACCGGGTCGATCGGCTTGTCGTGCGGGTTGCTCATGTCCTGTCGCTTCCAATGGAAATTTGAAGGTTGCCCAGTTCGTCGACGCGCAGTTCATCGCCCGGCTGCACCACGGTGGTGGAGGCGTGCTCCTCGATCAGCGCAGGCCCTGCCACGACGTTGCCCGAGAGCAGCAGGTCGCGCTTGTAGACCGGCGTGTCCGCCCAGCCTCCCGAGCGGAAATACACCCGCTTGACGACGCGCAGGGCTGCCTTTTCGGGCTGCTCGGAGCCCGCCTCGACACTGTGCTTTGGCGGCTTCTTCATGGTGCCCAGCACCGTGACGCGCAGGCTCACCAGGTCTGCAGGTTCCTTCGGCGCAGAGGTGCCGTAGCGAACCTTGTGAAGTTCGTCGAACTGACGCTTGATCGCAGAACGGTCCTTGCTCTCGAAGAAGGCCATCGGGAGGTCGACGGTCACTGCGTGTTCCTGGCCGACATACCGCATGTCGGCGGCCCGCTCGATGACGATCCCGTCGGCTTTGACACCGGACTGCGCCAGCGCGGCGCGGCCCTCGTCTTCCATCCCCTGGTAGAGCGATTCGATCTCTTCGAATGACACGTCGTTGAGCTTGCGAAACACCGAGCGCACGTAGTCGTAGCGCAAATCGGAAAACAGCATGCCGTAGGCCGAGAAGTAGCCGGGAGCGAAGGGGATGAGCACCTTGCGAATGCCGATCTCGCGCGCAATGGTCGAAGCGTGCAGGGGCCCCGCACCGCCGTAGACCACCATGGTGAAGCTGCCGGCATCAAGGCCGCGCTCCGTGGTCACCGCCTTCACAGCGTGCGACATCTGCGTCACGGCAATGCGAAGGATGCCGTCGGCCGCCTCGGTCGGATCCAGCCCCAGCGGCCCGGCGACGCGCTCGCGCATCTGGCGTTCGCAGCCGGCCATGTCGAGCTTGAGTTCGCCGCCCAGGAAGTGGTCGGCGTCGAGCCGGCCCAGCAGCAGGTTGGCGTCCGTCACGGTGGGTTCGGTGCCGCCGCGGCCATAGGCCACAGGCCCCGGAATCGAGCCGGCGCTCTGGGGGCCGACACGCAGTGCACTGCCGGTTTCAACGCGCGCAATGCTGCCGCCGCCGGTGCCCACTTCGTGGATGTCCATCATCGGGATCTGGATCGGCAGCGCGCGTTCGTAGCCACCGATGAGTGCCGAGCCCGTCGTCAGGGGGCGTCCCTCGCTGATCACGCCGGCCTTGGCTGTCGTGCCACCCATGTCGAAGGCGATCGCATCCCCCATGCCGAGCTGGGCGCAGATGGCCTGCGCGCCGATGACGCCGGCCGCCGGGCCCGACTCCAGCATGCGCACGCAGTCTCGCCGGGCATGCTCGCTGGGAAAGAGCCCGCCGGTGGACTGCACGACGTAGAAGTCGCCCTCGAACCCGCCCTTGGCAAGATGCTTCTCCAGTTCGCCGAGGTAGGCCGACACGCGAGGGCCGACGTAGGCATTCGCCACGACGGTGGAGACGCGCTCGAACTCCCGGTACTCCTGCGAGAGTTCGTGCGAGGCACTGACGAACGCGCCAGGCAGTTCCTCCTGCAGGATCTGCTTGACGCGCTGCTCGTGCGCGGGGTTGCGATAGGAGTGCAGCAACAGCACGGCGACCGCCTCGATGCCCTGTCCGCGCAGTTCTCGCGCGAGTTCGCGCACGGCCGCCTCGTCGAGCGGCTTGTGCGTGCTTCCATCGGCGCGCAGCCTTTCCGCAACCTCGAAGCGCGAGGAGCGCTTGACCAGCGGCGTGTGCTTGTTGAAGAAGAGGTTGTACGCGTCGGGGCGATTGACGCGGCCGATCTCGTAGATGTCGCGAAACCCTTCCGTAATCAGCAGCGCCGTCTTGGCACCGTTGCGCTCGAGCAGCGTGTTGATCGCGATGGTCGAGCCGTGCAGAAAAAGATTGCCGTTGTGCACGTCGATGTCGGCGCTGTCCAGCGTGTGCTGGATACCGTCCACGAGTTGCCCGTGCGTGGACAGCGCCTTGCCGAACAGGAGCTTGCCGGAGACTTCATCGAAAGCCGCCATGTCGGTGAACGTGCCGCCGATGTCGACCGCGATGCGCAGCTTGGCGCTGGCGGGAGGCACCGCCTGGGATTTGTTTGCCATGGTGATTTCGTGCGGTCAGGCCGCGGTACCGATGCGATTTTTGAGAATGCCGAGGCCGGTGATTTCGACCTCGACCGCATCGCCGTCCTTCATGTACACAGGCGGCGTGCGGCGGTCGCCCACGCCACCGGGCGTGCCGGTGGCAATCACGTCACCAGGGGACAGGGGGGTGAAGCGGGAGATGTATTCGATCAGCACCGGGATGGTGAAGAGCAGGTCGGCAAGCGAAGCCTTCTGCATGACTTCGCCGTTGAGGCGCGTCTCGAGGGTCAAGGCGTTGACGTCCGGGACTTCGTCGGCGGTCACGAGCCAGGGGCCCAGCGGACCGGTTCCGGGAAAGTTCTTGCCCGGCGTCCACTGGTGCGTGTGGCGCTGCCAGTCGCGCACGGTGATGTCGTTGAAGCACGCGTAGCCGGCAACATGGTCGAAGGCTTGTTCCTGAGAGATCGCACGCCCTCCCTTGCCGATGACGACGGCGAGCTCGCCCTCCCAATCGAAGCGCTCCGAGAAAGACGGGCGATGCACGACGTCCCCATTCGCGGCCAGTGAATCCGCGAAGCGCACGAACAGGGCGGGGTATGCGCTGTCGTCGCGCTTCGTCTCGGCGACGTGGGTCTTGTAGTTCAGGCCGACGCAGATGAACTTCTGCGGGGTGGGCAGGACCGGCAGGGCCTGCGTCGCTGCGGCCTGAATTGAAATACCACTGCTGATTGCGGCCTGTTCGAGTTCGCGTTGTGCGTTGGCGCGCAGCACCGCTGCGAGGTCCGGATAGCGGCTCAGAAAGTCGGCCGGGGGCTGCAGATAGCGGTCTGCCTGTGCCACTCCGTAGGTAGCTCGTCCGTCGTGTTTGAAGCTGGCGAGTTTCAAGGTATCTCCTTGGAATAGATCTCTGCGGGTTTGGAATTTCGTATGCCCTTGTGGAGCGCTGGACCAAATGTAGAAATCGGCGAGCCATCCGCCTAGATAGAATTCAGGCGTTTCAGAGTTGCCAATTTAGGCATGGCTCTTAAGGGAAATCCCTATGAACGTCGCAAGCGTCAGGCTCTTCCTCGAAGTGGTCGAGGCCGGTAGCCTCAGCAAGGTGGCTGCACGCCGCCAGACGGTGCAATCGCATGTCAGTCGCCAGATCAGCGAGTTCGAAGCGGCACTGGGCGGCCCGCTCTTTCGCCGCACCGGCCGCGGTGTGACCCTGACCGAACTGGGCGCAAGGGCTGTGGTGCGACTGCGCTCATGGCTGCAGGAAACGGAACGCCTTACGGAGGAACTGCGCACGGAATCAGGCAAGCTGCTCGGTGAAGTCCGGATGGGCATCATTCCTTCAGGCGCACATCCACTGGTGACCCGGTTGTTCGAGCGGCTGCGCTCGGAGCACCCGGGTATCCGTCTCAACATCACCGAGTCGCAAGGCACTGAACTCGACACGCTGCTGGACAGCGGTGCTGTCGATATGGCGGTTCTCTTTCGCTTCAACCGCCCGAGCGGCCGAGAGGAGAAGCTGTTGAGCGTCGCGCATACGTACCTGGTCTCTGCCCCTGGTGACGAGATCACACGGGAGGCCACCGTTAATTTTTCTCGTCTGTCCGGACTGCAGTTGGTCCTTCCGCGCAGGCCCAGTCATTGGCGCGAAGCACTCGATGAGGCGGCACGCAGCCTCGGGTTCAAGCTCGTATCCGTCGCCGAGGCGGACTCATTGACGGTGCAGAAGGAACTGGTGGCCCGGACGCCGGGCCTGTACTCGGTGCTCGGTCCGTACTCGATGACTGCCGAGCTGCAGAGTGGCCGTCTGCAAGCCAGCAAGCTGGTGAAGCCCGACCTGGTCCGACATGTGACGTTGGCTTTTCCCAAGCAGGGCAAGCTCTCGCCGGCGAGCCGCGTTGTCGCGGAGTTGATTCAGCAGCTGGTTGAAGCTTGGAGCGGCCAACTTACCGAACCGGCAACTGAAGTCAAATAGGGAGTCAGCGGCCTGCCCAGGTTGTCTTTGGGATAAACATCGAGCAAGCTTCAACGACAAATGGTTGGGGTGTCTGCGGGGGCGGCATTCGCTTTGCCGCATCCCAGCAAAGGCTCTGAGCAACCGTCTTGGCAGTCAAGCGATATGCATAGTCGAGTCCCAAGTAGAGCCATGCTTTGCGATGGCATTGAGCATGGTCAGCAGCTTGCGCATGCAAGCGACCAGAGCGACTTTCTTGCGCTTGCCAACAGCCAGCAGGCGGTCGTAGCAGGCCTTGAGGGCCGGGTTGTACCGCACCGCTGTGAGGGTGGCCATGTATAGGGTTCGCCGCACATCGGCTCGCCCACCCCAGATGGAGCGTTGACCACGCATCTGGCCGGAGTCGTGGTTCAAGGGTGCCACGCCCACGAGTGCTGCGATGCGGCGCCGGTCGAGTTTGCTGAGTTCGGGCAGCTCGGCCAGCAGCACGGCCACGCTGGCCGCGCCGATACCCGGCACGCTGGCCAGCGCCTGCGCCAGTTGAGCGTGATGGCGCTGGACATGTGCAGCCACCTCGACTTCGCTGTCTCCCTGCTCCTTCTTGAGGAACTCGATCACGCGCTCGATGCTTGGGCGCGCGGCCGCATGCGCTAGGCGCAGGCGTTGTCGCTCTGAGGTCAGCATCTGCACCAACTGGCGCCGCCGCAGCACCAGGGCTTGGAGCTGCTGCAGTTCGGCATCCGCCATCGGCTTGACGAAACGCTCGCGCTCGGGATGCTGGTGCAGCACGCGGGCGAAGGCCGCAAGCATGCGCGCATCCAGGGCGTCGGTCTTTGCCAATGCGCCCATGGCGCGAGCAAAGTCACGCGCTGTGCGCGGATTGACCACGGCCACCGCCAAGCCTGCGGCCTGAAGCGCGCAGGCCGCCTCGAATTCATAGCCGCCAGTGGCCTCGAGCACTGTCAATGCGGGCGCCAAGGCCGATGCCTGGCTGACCAGTTGCTCGATGCCGCTGGTGTCGTTGGCGACCCGCCAGGTCTTGGCCTGGTCGCTGCTGGCGATCTCCAGCGTCTGACTGGAAACGTCGATGCCGATAAAAACAGAGTCGGACACGTCCTCTCACTCCCATCCTTGTCTATGCGAACTTCAAGTTCCTACAACCGTTCGGGCTGTAGAGAAGGACGGTCCGGCTCGGGCGCCCAGTGCTCAGAGGCGGGCTTCAAGCATCCCAGAGGCCGCTCGGGCTACCCGAGCCGGTCCGAGCCATAAAGATACAAGGCTCGGTCGGTTCGCGCAGCTGTCGTCGTTGGTCCGGCTACGGCGATGCAGCCGCAGCGTGTCCTATCGGACATCCGCCACGAACGCCCTGGATGACTTCGGCTTCCCAGGCGGGACGAACGCCTCGACGATCCGACCGGCGCTCATGCGAATCACGCGGTCCGCTACGTCGAAGTAGCGGTCGTCATGCGAGACCACGATCAGGGTCTTGCCCTCGTGCTTGAGTTCCGGCAGCAGCTCGCGATAGAAGACGCTGCGGAACTCCGGGTCCTGGTCCGCGGCCCATTCGTCGAACATGACCACCGGGCGGTCTTCCAGCCAGGCATGGACGAGCGCGAGGCGCTTGCGCTGGCCCGTCGAGACGTCCGTCGTGGAAAACATGCCGTCGACGAGCTGGACCTTGTCCGCGACGCCCAGCCGCTCCATCAGTTGGCCGGCGGCCCGGATGTGCTCGGCATCCTGCGCGACCAGTTCATCGAACAGGTGGTAGTCGGAGAAGATGGCGGAGCAGAGCCCGCGATAGGCTTCGCAGCTGCGGTCGTTCACGGGCACTCCGTCGAGCAGAAGCTGTCCTTCGCTCGGCTGGTAGAGGCCAAGGAGCAACTTGACGAGGGTCGTCTTCCCGCTGCCGTTGCCGCCGACGATGAACAGCGTCTCGCCGCGCCGGAGCCTGAGGTCGATCGGCCCCACCTCGAATGGCTTGGCGCCTTCCTGCCGCGCTTCGAAACGGTAGCGGGCCTGCCGCAGTTCGATGTGGCTCGCGAGAAATGCCGGCTGCGCGGGGCCGGCGGCGTGCGGTTCCTTGCGGAACTCCGCCGACAGGCGCGCGATCCGGCGAAAAGCCACCTGCGCCTGGCTCAGGAAGGGCAGCAGGGCGGCCAGTTCCTCGATCGGTCCCTTGACGAAGAGCAGCACGATGATGAAGCCGCTGACGACCTGGGCATCGATTCCCAGCGACGGACGTGCGGCCAGAATCCAGACGACGACCAGGAAGAAGATCGCCGAATTCGTACCTTCGGCGGCCCAGAACAGGCCGAGCGCCCGGGCCTTGAGCCGCGCGACGAGATCCGCGGCACCCGACAGGCGCATGCCATGCACCTGGGCACGGCGCATTCGGTTGAGCCGGAGCTCCTTGGCGCCTTCCACGACGCTGCGGTAGTGCTTCTGCAGTTCGTCCTCGCCGGCCCGGGCCTTCTCGAAGTTGCGACTCCAGGCCCTTGCCGCGGCGAAATTGATCCAGATGCCCACGACCAGCGCGAGCGCGCTGACGAGGAAAAGAACGGGCGAGAGCCTGAACAGGTAGATCGCGCAGCCCGCCGTGACCGCGAAGGCCGAAGCATGGCCGGCGAACTCCGACGTGAAGTCGCTGATTGTGTCGATATCCTCGTTGAGGATGGCCTGCAGCCGGTGGCTCTTCATGCGCTCGACGGTGGCGATCGGCGCGCCCATGATCCGCAGGGAGACGTCCTTGCGAAGGGCTGCGACCACCCGCTGACCCGTCACGCTGTTGAGGACGCCTGCCACCGTATGCCCCCCTACGGCGAACACGGCCAGGACCGCGAGCCCGGCGATGGCGGAAACGGAAATGGCCGCACTACCGTGCAGAGCCGAATTGATCTGCTCCAGCAACGCGGCCGTGGCCAGGCCACCTACGCTGCCGATGAGCGTCGCGACCGCGGCGACACCGGCGAAGGGTTTCAGAAGACGCCACATGTCGGTGGCAAAGGGGGAAAGGCCTGGGGGCAAGGCGTTCATCGGAGCAATGGAGTTCTGCCGCCGCGAATGCAACAGGCGTGATGGGCAGCGACGCGGGCGAGCGACAACCCCGCGGTTGGACAATGACTTCAGGGCAGGCGCGTTTCGCGCGGCGCCTCACGCCGCGGCGCTCATCAGCGAGCTTCAGTCGTCATCGCAGTCGTCGTCGTGCCTGTGGTAGTAGTAAGGGCCGTGGTCATGGTCGACGTGCAGGGCGACGGACGGCGGCTGATAGATGACCGGTGGCGCAACGACGACCCGCGGCGCGACCGGGTACACAGGCGCCGGGACCACGTAGGCCGGTGCGGCTTCATAGACCACGGCCGGCGGCCGGGGCGCCACGACCACAGTCGGGGAACTGATGCCAATGGACCAGGTCACGCCAGCGGTCGCGGACCCCGCTGCCAGCAGCAAGAGCGCAGCCATTGCGGATGAACACAGTCTTTTGCGTTGCGGGTTCTTCATGAAAGATCCTTGCATTGAAGTCCTTGAGGTGTGGCAGGAGGGGCGGACCTGCGTTTCCGGAAGCGGCAGCGGCGTGCGGTTCCCGAGGCCCTGGAAGTGATTCATGCCGCGATGTTGCCGATGCTTCATCGAAGATCGGTGGGTGCAGCATCAAGGATTGGTCAAGCAGCCTTCTTTTCGAGAGCCTTGCAGCGCTATGTCGTGCCCCAGCAGGCGAACCGCGCCTTCCTCCCTCAAGGGAAAGAACGCTTATCCGCCGATCGATCTGCGCAGGCCTTGATCACGCGGCAGGCAGATCCGGATCTCCAGCCCGCCTCCGGGGCGCGCAGCGGCCTTTGCCTCGCCGCCATGTGCCTTGCAGATCGCCTGCACGACGGAGAGCCCCAGGCCGGTTCCCCCCGCGTAGCGGGAGCGCGACCGTTCGCTGCGCCAGAAGCGCTCGAAGAAACGCGACACGTCGTCCACCGAAGCACTCTTGCCTCGATCCCGCACGATCAGTTCGAGTGTGGATGCATCTGCACGGCAGTCGATCTCCACCAGGCGGCCGTCGCTCGCATAGCGCACCGCGTTGTCGACCAGCGCCGAAAGGACCTGGCCCAGCCTGCCCCTGTCGGCGCGCACCGTCTCTTTCCTGCTCACATGGTTGGCCGCCGTCATGCCGCGTTCCTGAAGGGAAGGAAGAGCCCATGAGAGGCGCTCCTCGACGAAACCGTGCAGGTCGAACTCCGTCATTTCCAGCTGCAGGCGACCACCTTGGGCCAATGACAGCACCTGGAGATCGCCAATGATGCGGTTGATCTGCCCCAATTGATCGAGCACGGTCCGGATCTGCCTTTCATCGAGCGGGAACACCTCGTCGACGATGCCCTGCAGCCGCCCCATTGCCGCAGTCAGCGGCGTGCGAAGCTCGTGGGCGATCGCGGCGCTGGAGTCCTGCAGTTCGCGGTCGTAGGCCTCCAGGCGCTCGGCCATCGCGTTGAAGTGGTTGGCCAGGCGCTGGAGTTCGGCCGGTGCGGATTCGAGCACAGGCGCACGGGCGGAGAAACGCCCCATCGAGACCGATTCCGCCGCCGTTGCGACATCGGAGACGGGCTCGACGATGCGGCGAGCCAGGAGCAATCCGAACGCTGCCACGAAGGGGGTGATGGAAAGGCTCAGCAACATCTGGATGAGCAGGTCGTCCGAATCCGACGGCATTGCGAAGCGGTCGCCGTACTGGGTATAGAGCTCGACCAGGCGCTTCGAGACCTCCTCGCTCTTGGGCGCGTTCTCAAGTTGCCTGAGTTCTTCCGCGACGCCGGGCGGCAGCTGGGCCTCGTTCTTCGATTCCCAGTAGCTGTAGCGCACCCACATGCCCGCCTGCACGGCCGCCGTGGCGGCAATCGCCAGCGCGATCATCCGCCACGTGAGCCACGCCCACAGCGAACGGCGCGATGGCTTCATCTGGAATCGCCAAGGCGATAGCCGACGCCCCGCACGGCCGTCGGGGTGCCCTGGACGCCTTGTTCTTCCAGCTTTCGCCGCAGGTTGTGCACATGCGTGTCGACCACCCGCTCGAGCGCATCGCTCTCCGGCAGGCATGCTTCCAGCAATTCGAGGCGGCTGAAGGCCTTGCGCGGATTGCGCATCAAGGTCGCCAGGAGCTTGAACTCGGTGATGGTCAGGTCGAGAGGCTCTGACTTGTCCGCGACACGTGCCATCACGGCGTCGAGATCGAGCTCCAGCGGCCCCCACGCAAGGTGAGTCTGGCTGCCCTGTTGAGAACCGTTGCGCACGCGCTTGAGGATGACCTGCACGCGCGCGACCACCTCCTTGGGGTTGAAGGGCTTCACGACGTAGTCGTCCGCGCCGTAGCGAAGCGCACCCAGCTTCTCCACTTCTCCGTCGACGGCCGTGACCATGATGACGGGCACATCGCCGGCCCTGCGAATGGCGCCGAGGATCTCGTTCCCATTGACCTGCGGCAGCATGTAGTCGAGGAGCACCAGGTCCGGCTGCCATTGCCGGAACATCTGCATGGCCTCGCCGCCATCGCGGCAAATGGACGTGAGATAGCCATCGCGCTGCAGATAGGCTGCCAGCACCTCGGCGATCTGGGAATCGTCTTCAACAATCAGGATGCGTTCGTTGGCCATGGGAATCTTGTTTCTTGCTTGCGGCGGGCATGACCTGGGTTCGCGATGGAATCGCACATGCGCGAGGGTGGAATTTTTCGCTGGAAGCCTGTGCGGTAACACTCTCGCGAACAACCCCGGCATTATCCGGCGCGTGCGAAGAGCGCAGGCAGAGACATCGTTGCCGCTGCCGCATCGAAACGCGCATGTGCGATGGCAACGCGGGCATCGCGCGCAATGAACGGGATCTCGAGCCATTGTCAGGTCCATCTGTCAAAGCTCGAACCACCCTTTGTCAAGATCTGATCAAGACTCGGTAGTCGTCGGAGTTGGGGAGGCCAAGTTGAATCGAGCCACGCCTGAAATTTCCGGATAAAAAAGCTTCTTGAACGAAACCACATAGATATTCAATCGCGGCTTGATCGGCGCACGGGAACATGGCTTGCATCTTCATCAAGAACAAGCCATGGAATTTCAGGTCGAGGCTTTCCCCACGCCGAAGTCCTCGGACACGCGCACGGCCACGGGCAGGGGCATACGGCGTGACTCAACGATCGTGGCATGGGTCTCTGCCAGAGGCGACAAGGTGCTCATGGTGGTCGTGCTCTTTGCCGTGGCATCGTGGTTGTTCTACTGGTTCGGGCCCTGAGCCGCCGCGCACTGGTGCAGTGGCGGCCGGCAGCACGCCCAGTTCGAACCCGCCGAGTTCTGCTTCCTGCGAGCAGATGAAGCTGCCGCCGAAGACGCAGCCTGGGCCCGCGATCTTCATGCCGTCGCTGCCCGCAGAGCCGACAGAGGTGCGATGCGAACGCCCAGCTCTCGCAGAAGGTGCGGGAGGTGAGGGTCGGACCACACCGCGAACTCGACACAGCGCCCGCGGCTGATGACATCACCCACCGCCAAGCTCCCGGGGTGGCACATCAGCAGATCGCCGCTGCGAGCCTGCCTCAGCCATCGCCGCAACAGGGAGCCGTAACCGCTTTCGGTGGCATCGAAGCCGTAGACACCCAGCAGACAGCGATTGGCGACGAAGCCCAGCGAGCGAGCGCGGCGGCGGAAAGGCTCGGCGCCCACCAGGTGATCGATGAGCCATGCCTTGCGTCCGTCGGCACTTCGAAGGCCACCCGGGAGCGAGGCAGCCGGCGCGGCGCTCACGCGAAGCCACGGCAAGGTGCCGCCGTACCGCCTGAGCAGCACGTCCAGCACCACATCCCGTATCACGGGCAGGTGATGCACGTGTTCGTGGCTGTCCACATGGGCGGGAACGCGGAACATCTCTTCCTCGAAGGCGTCGAGCTGGCGCAGCAGGGCTTCGCGCACAAGGCGCTTCGGCAGCAGCCGGAGATGGGCCGCTGCGACCAAGGTCTGCACCGACCCCAGCGCGGGCGCTCCGCTGAACGACTGCGTCAGGTTGAAGTGAAGCCCGACATCGATCCGCCGGCTGTCCAGGAGCCGCGCACGCGCCGCGCCGTCTTCCCACTCCGGTGCCTGGGTCATGGCACTCAGCGCACTCACGCGCCGCATTTCCACCAGGTGCAGCGCGGCTGCATTGACACCGGTATTCAGGCCGAAATCATCCACGCACACGGCGATGGTGCGTTCGGGAGATGCGGACACCTCATCGCCCCCCATCTGGACTTGCTCGGCACATGGCCCGGATGCGACTGCCGGGCCTGCATTGCCGGGCGAGATGCGGCAAGCCTCCGGCGCCACGGATGTGGGTTGCTTGTTCTTCATCGGTGCCGTTCCTCTTGAGGTGCGGCTTCCAGCGGATCCGCGCCGCCGTCCGGACCACTGTCCTTCAAGCCGGTTCCCTGAGATCTGCGAACCAGATACAGCGGGCGTCCCTTCACTTCATCGAAGACCCGCGCCAGGTACTCTCCGATCACGCCGAGCGACATCAGCTGCACGCCCGCCAGCAGGAACATGGCGACGACGATCGTGGTCCATCCCGACACTTCATTGCCCCAAAGCATGTACGACAAGGTCAGCATGCCGCCGTAGCCGAACGCGGCAAGCGCGAGCAGTCCTCCAAGCACGCTGGCCGCGCGCAGAGGCCAGCTGGTGAACATGGTGATGCCGGTCAGGGACAGGCTGCACAGTGCCTGCAAGCTGTAGTGGCTCCGGCCGTGAGGCCTCGCAGGAGGCACGTAGGCGATCTGCTCCACGCGGAAGCCGACCCAGGCGAACAGCCCCTTCATGAAGCGGCTGCGTTCGGGAAGGGTGCGCAACGCATCGACCACCGCGCGGTCGAGCAACCGGAAGTCGCCTGCGTCGGCGGGTACCCGATAGCGTCGATCGCAGTCGAGCAGCCTGTAGAAGATCCGCGTCCCGATGCGCTTGACCCAGCCCTCCGCGTCGCGATTCGAGCGCCTCGCGCAGACCATGTCGGCGCCCTGCGTCCAGCGGGCGATCATCTCGGGAATCAGGTCGGGAGGGTGCTGGCCGTCGCCGTCCATCAAGAGCACGAGATCGCCGCGCGCCGCGTCCAGGCCCGCGCTCAGGGCCGCCTCCTTGCCGAAGTTGCGCGAGAGCTCCAGCAGCCGCACGCCCTGGTCTTGCCAGCGCAGCGCCGACTCGCAGGTGGCGTCGGTGCTGCCGTCGTCGACGACGATGACTTCCCAATCCCGCGACAGCGTGACAAGCACCGCGATCAGCCGCGGCAGAAGCAGCTCGAGGTTCCTGGCCTCGTTCCGGCAGGGAATGACGCAGCTGATGGAAGCGCCGTGATCTCGCTGCGCGGGTTGTTTCGGTTGCGTCGGCGCCAGAGGCGCATCGTTCGACGGCCGTTCGGCCGGCCTGAAGTCATCGAGGTGCAAGCGCATGTGGGCATCGAGCAGCGCTCTGCGGGTCAGCGAGTCAATTTGCTGCATGTGCTCTCCGCGTGCAGTAGATGGACGGCGAGCGGGGAACGACCGTTCGCCAGTACAAGCCGGGGAATTTTTCGCCTACCGGCCGATAGCCCGGGTGTGATGCGGCCTTGCTCAGTTCCAGGACGCCGCAGTCGTCGACGAGCTCCTTTTTCACCCAAGGGCTGATGTCGAAGCGGCCATCGATCAGGACCAGAGGGCGTTCACCGAGCTGCAGCGCCAGTGCGCCTGCTTCGGCGGGAGGCCCCGCGATCACGCGGACCGGTCCTCCGAGTTGAGCGCGTGCTGCCGGCGCTACCGCGTCGGCCAGCGCTTTCGCATCGAAATTCCGCCAGTGATGGCGCTGCAGCCGAAACTCTCCGTTGGCGGAAATCATCTGTCCCCAGGCCAGCAATACCAGCTGAATGAGAAAGAAGCTCTTGAGCGCCGATTTCAATGAGGCCCGGGGCCAGACTTCTTTCCAGGGGCCCAGCTCCATGAAGGCCGGAACGGCGAGCAGGAGGAACGGAGCCCCCCAATGCAACTGCAGATCCGCGCCCACGGCCAGGCCCAGCACGAGAGTGAAGACCAGCGGCGTGAGGCCGAAGCACAGCAGGAGCCTGCGGCTCATTCCCGCGTCGTCGGGCAGCGGCGCACGCGACGGCACCTGAACATCCGTGCGTGCGCGGACCGCAAGCCAGAGCACCGACAGAAGTAGCAGCCACGCAGGCAGCGCCCGGTTCAGGAGCTGATCGAACAACCAGCGCAAGCAGACGCCCAGCCTCCGCATCCCGTGGAGATCGAGGCCCAGCGACGAGTCCATCGCATAGCGGATCGGCCCGAGGTCGTGCGGCCAGAGCCAGTACAGATGCGGAGCCATGACAGCCAGCGAAACGGTCGCGGCCAGGGCAAGGCCCCGTCGATGATCCGCATCTCGCCAGCCTCTTTGCCACACCCAGAACACCGCCACGGCGAGGGCCATCACGACGATGTGATATTTCGCGAGCCCTCCGACGCCGAGGCAGACCCCCAACCACAGCCACCAGCGGCGCTGCCTCGAGACAAATGCCTTCCAGGTGAGAACAGCGCTGGCCACTGCGAACGGGATCAGCACCACTTCGTGGTTGTAGTAGTAGAGACGGCCGTTGTAGTAGGTGATGCACAGGGCCGCGAGCAGTGCCGCCGTGGCATACACGGTGCCGCGAAGGGCGGCAAGAAATCGCCAGAGCATGCCCATCGCCGCCAGCACGAAGACCGCGCCGAGCGCATAGGTGACGCCCCCCGACAAACCCATCAACTGCACGGGAAGCCAAAGTACCCACGTGGGCAGCGGAGGATGCTTGTAGTAGCCCCATTCGAGGCTGCGCACCCAGGTGAGCTGCTCGATGTTGTCCGTGGGCGGCACGAGGCTCGACTGCGCAAGATGCGGCAGCCAGATGGCGGCGAACACGGCGAGCAGCGCGATGACCCAGGCTCCGCTGGGCCGGGGCGGCGAGGTGCCTCGGGACTCGGCGGACCGCGATGCCGGCCTGGCGTGATCGGGCCGCGGTACAGGGCCGCTGAGCACGGCCTCGACGGAGCGGACCACGGCCGACAAGGATGGACCGGGATTGGAATCTGGAAGCGGAGAGTGCATTCGAAGGCGCGCGAGCCCAGGCGGGCTTCAGGATTGACTGTGACGAAATGCTCTCTTCGCACGATGCAGAAGCACTGGGGGTTTCATCAACGTTCGATCAATTCGCGTTGAAGGGCCCTTGAGCGCGCCCGAGCGCTTTGGCTCTCGATCGGATCTGGATCGTGCGCAGGCTCTTTCTCGATGCGCTTTCACAAGAATCCTCTCCGGTCCCTTCGATGGGACGGATCCCTCGTTGCCCCACGGATGGCCGCTCCTGGCGGCCCGGCACAGGGCCATGAACCCCAACCTTGAAAGCGATGCATTGAAGACAGCTCGTAAATGGGCACTTGCGGTTGGCGCCGTCGTCCTTGCCACTGCCGGCACGTTCGCGCTCGTGGAAATGAACACAGGCCCGCAATCCGATCTGGCCACCGCAGTGGTCGAGCGCGGTACCTTGGCCCAGGAAGTACAGGCGGTGGGCCGGGTCCGTCCCAAGGAGTTGGTCGCCGTCGGCGCACAGGTGTCGGGCCGGGTGGAGCGCCTGCACGTGAGCCTGGGGCAGCGTGTAGCCAAGGGACAGCTGATCGCCGAAGTCGATGCGCAGCCGCAGCAGATCGCGCTGCGCAGTGCCGAGGCTGTGGTCGACTCGCTGCGCGCGCAGCTCAACGCGCGGCGCATTGCAATGGCGCAGGCCCGGGTGCTGCTGCGCCGCCAGCAGACGCTGACCGTGGCCGAGGCGACCGTGCAGGCCGATCTTGAAGCGGCGCAGGCGGCGGTGGATACGCAGCGAGCCGAGATCGACTCGTTGCAGGCCCAGGTCGTGCAGGCGCGTACGCAGGTCGACACGGCGCGCACGCAGCTCGACTACACACGCATCGTGGCGCCGATGGACGGCGTCGTGGTGGCGGTGGTCACCCGGCAGGGGCAGACGCTCAATGCCTTCCAGAGCACGCCCACCATCGTCATGCTGGCGAAGCTGGACGTGATGACCGTGCGCGCGGAAATCTCCGAGGCCGACGTGAACCTGGTGGCGGCGGGCATGGCTGCGAGCTTCGTCGTGCCGGGCAGCCGCACCGACCGCTATCAGGCACGCATCGCCCTGATCGAGCCGGCTCCCGACTCCATCGCCAACGAGGCTGCGGCGGCCGGAAGCGCCTCGTCCACACCTGCCGCGGCCAAAGCCGTCTACTACAACGCCCTGTTCGATGTGCCCAACGACTACGGCATGCTGCGCCCCTCCATGACGGTCCAGGTCTCCGTGCATGTGAAGAAGATCGAGGACGCCATGCTCGTTCCCGCCGTGGCGCTGCGACCGGGTGCGAAGGCCGGACACGCAACGGTGCGCGTGCTGCAGCCGGACGGGGACGTGGTCGAGCGCCAGGTGCAGACCGGCCTGCGCACGCCCCTGCAGGTGCAGGTACTCGGCGGCCTGGCCGTCGGGGAACGCGTCGTGGTCGGTGAGCCGGTCGCGGCGGATGCCGCAGTGCCTCAAGGACCGGCGCTATGGTAGGCACGTCCCGGACATTGCTGGAGACGCGCGGCCTGCGCCGCGAGTTCGTGGCGGGGGAGGGCACTCTCGCCGTGCTGGACGGCATCGACCTGCGGATCGACGCGGGGGAGATGGTGGCCATCGTGGGTGCTTCGGGCTCCGGCAAGTCGACGCTGATGAACATCCTCGGCGCGCTGGATCGCCCGACTTCGGGCAGCTACCGCGTGGCCGGCCAGGAGGTCGCGGATCTGGACGCGGACGGCCTGGCGAGGCTGCGGCGCGAGCACTTCGGCTTCGTCTTCCAGCGCTACCAGCTGCTGGGCGAATTGACCGCGCTGGACAACGTGGCGCTGCCCGCCATCTACGCCGGCTGCAGTGCGCAGCAGCGCCAGGCCCGCGGGCTGCTCCTGCTCGAGCGCCTGGGATTGGGAGCGCGCGCGGACCATCGGCCCAGCCAGCTCTCGGGCGGACAGCAGCAGCGCGTCTCGATCGCGCGCGCGCTGATGAACGGCGGCAGCGTGATATTGGCCGACGAGCCGACGGGCGCCCTGGACACATCCAGCGGCGAGGACGTGCTTCGCCTGCTCGCCGAACTGAATGCGCAAGGGCACACGGTGATCATCGTCACGCACGATGCCCAGGTGGCCCGCCGCGCGTCGCGCGTGATCGAAATCAGCGACGGCCGCATCGTCTCCGATCGGCGCAGCGAAGCTGCGACGGTGCCGTGCACCACCATGTTGCCGGCACCGCCGGAAGGCGAGAGCGGGCGCGAAGGCACGGCCACGCCGGCACGCATGGCGCAGACGCTGCGCATGGCGCTCTTCGCCCTGCATGCCCACCGGCTGCGCGCGCTGCTGACGATGCTGGGCATCGTCATCGGCATCGCAGCCCTGGTGTGCGTGGTCGCGTTGGGGCGCGGTGCGCAGGATCAGGTCATGGCCCAGATCCGCGAACTGGGCACCAACACGCTGGAGATATTCCCCGGCCGCGACTTCGGTGACCTGAGGGCGAGCGCGATCGAGAACCTGTCGGTGGCCGACGCCGAGGCGCTGGCGCAGCAGTTCTACGTGGACAGTGCCTCGCCCAACATCTCGGTGTCGGTGGCGGCACTGCGTGACTCTGCGGTGGCATCGGCCCAGGTCAATGGCGTGGGCGCGGGGCTGTTCCGCGTGCGCGGCCTTTCATTGGCTGCGGGCCGCTTCTTCGACGCCCGCGAGCAGGAAGCGCGCGCGCAGGTGGCCGTGATCGATCAACGCGCAGCCACGGCGCTCTTCGGTAGCGCATCGCCGTTGGGGCAGACCGTGCTTCTCGGCGAGATGCCGGTGCAGGTGGTCGGCGTGCTGCGCCCGATGCAGAGCAGCTTCGCGTCGAGCACGCCGGGCTTCTTCGTGCCCTACACGACGGTGGCGACCCGCCTCGCGGGAAGGCAATTCCTCGAAAGCATCACGTTGCGCATCAAGGACGAAATCTCCAGCCGAGCAGCGCAAGGCGCCGTCACTTCGGTGCTGCGCGACCGCCATGGCAGCCAGGACTTCTTCATCATGAATTCGGACCAGGTCCGGCAGGCCGCCACGCGCACCAGTCGCACCCTGGCACTGCTGATCTCCGGCGTGGCGACCCTGTCGCTGATGGTGGGAGGCATCGGCGTGATGAACATCATGCTGGTGTCGGTGACCGAGCGCACGCGAGAAATCGGCGTGCGGATGGCGGTGGGTGCGCGGCGCGCCGACATCATTGCGCAGTTCCTCATGGAAGCCGTTCTGATCTGCCTCATTGGCGGCGCAGCCGGCGTGTTGCTGGCCTTCGGCCTGGGTGCGCTCATCGCCTTGGCGATGCCGCAACTGCCAATGTCCTTTTCCGCGCTCTCGGTGGTGCTGGCCGTGGTCAGCTCCTGCCTGGTCGGCGTGGCTTTCGGTTACCTGCCCGCAAGAAACGCCGCACGGCTCGAGCCGGTGCAGGCCCTCGCGCGGGATTGACATGACGCGTTCCTTATCTTTCTCTCTTCTTCGCCTTCGGGCGTCCTTGCCCCGAGTCATGGTCACCGCGCTGTTGGCCTGCGCAGCGGTGGGATGCGCCACGCCCGAGGCCCCCAAGCCGATGCCTATGCTGCCGCCTGTGTATACCCATGCCGGGACCACCTCGGCGGCCCAGACAGGCAGCAAGGGTTTGGTCTGGTGGCGCGCGGGCGAACTGCCCGTGCTCGACGCCTGGGTCAACACCGCCCTTGCACGTAACGCAGACCTTGCCGTCGTCGGCGTGCGGTGGCGCCGGGCGATGCTGGAGGCCCGCCTCGCCGGCGCGCAGCTGGCACCAACCGTGTCGGGCGCATGGAACACCCGCGTCGCGAGAGGCCTGGGCAGTGGACAAGCGGATCCAGGCTCGGGCAGCACCGGGCAGATCGCGGTGAGCTGGGAACTCGATCTCTTCGGGCGCCTCGGGGCGTTGCAGGATGCCGCCAGCTTCGAGGCGCAGGCAAGCGAACAGGACAGGCAGGCCGTGCGGCTCGTACTGGTCGCCAGCGTCACCGACTTGTATTTCCAGCTCTCCCATGCCAACGGCCGCGTGGCGATGGCCGAAGCCAGCGAACGCGACGCCCAACGCATCGTGGCTCTGGTGCAGGCCCGCTTCCAGGCGGGGGCGGAAGGAAGGCTGGCGCTGCACGAGGCGCTGCAAGTGCGTGAGGAACGTGCCGCTGATCTGGCGGCCCAGCGCCAGGCAGCCACGGTGCTGCGCGAGCGCTTGCGCGTGCTGCTGGATGGCGCTTCCGTGCCGGAGTCCGAGCCGCGGACACTGCCCGAGCTCGCCTTGCCGCCAGTACAGCCGGGCCTTCCGGCCGAGCTTCTCGGTCGCAGGCCCGACCTGCGCGCTGCCCAGTGGCGGCTTCAGGCCGCGGGCGCGCGCACCGACGCGGCGGTTGCGAGCTACTACCCTGGTATCGCACTCACCGGTGCCCTGGGGAGCTCCAGCAGAGCCCTCCTCGACGTACTTGCCAATCCGGTCGCGACATTGGGCATCGGCATGACCTTGCCCTTCCTGCAGGCGCGCAAGCTGGGCATCGAGACGGACATCGCCCGCACTCGCTACGAAGAGGCGGCAGTGGGTTTTCGCAAGGCGCTGTACACCGCGCTCGGCGAAGTGGACCAGGCCCTCTCCGCTCGCACCCGTCTCGCCGAGCAGGAGGTCGCGTTGCGCCAGGCCCAGCAACAGGCGGCGGAAGCGGCACGGGTCTACGAGGCACGCTTCCTGGTCGGGCTGCTGCCGCTGAGAAGCTGGCTCGATGCGCAGGAGCGTCTGCGTACGGCAGAGGTCGCCCATGCTTCGATACGGCTGGCCCAGATGCAAAACCAGATCCAGCTTTCTCAAGTGCTCGGCGGCGGCTGGATGACGAACCGCTATGGCCTCGTCTATCCAGGGCATCTGGGGCGGCGCGATGCCGAGGACTTCGGTATGAACGGGCGCAAGAGTCGTGGGCACGCGGTCGACCCAGGTTAGTTGGGGGACTGCGCAAGAATAGGTCCTGACCAAAGAGGCCGGCACGCTATAGCGGTTGCGCTCGAAGTGCAACAGACAAATGGGCGAGACACGCGTGGTGGGCTCGATGAAGCCATCGAAGGGCCTGGGCACCGGCATCAGCAGCGCACGCTCCTGCGCCCAGACTTCGGCGATGCTGTCTGGCAGCTTGTCGTGGGCGATCTCGCCCTACAGCGCCTTGCAGCGATTCTTCAGACAGTCGTTGAGCAACGCCGGCACGGGCTGCCACAGCCGGTTCCGCGCATCGCGCACAGGTTCATCGCTGCGCGATAAACGCAAGCAGGTTGCGTTGCCTTCGGTCATTCCGAAAATGAAATTCAGTCGCTCATTTTCAGAGGTAATTCAACGCGCGTTTCCGCCTTTGTACAGGTCACACTCGTAAATCCCGGCCTGTCGTGCAGGTGCCGCATGGGCTTCTCGTCGAATCCATGCGGGCATGACAAGGGTAGTGACATTCAATGTCGCGTCGCTGACGTCGCATGTGACAACGAATGTCACTTCTTGCCGCAGCGTGTCTATCGCAACGCATGCAATGCATTCATCGGTTTTACCGATTTCATTTCATTGAGCCATCGAACCGGATGGCATGCAGCTTGCAGAATCATTTGTTTACAAACTGCGCCCAATGACACATTACTCGAACGACGACGACAAGAAGGCGGCCGTACTGGACCGTCGCACCTTCTTCATCGGCACTGCAAGCGCACTCGCCCTCGGCACGACGGCTTGCGGTGGTGGTGGCGGCTCTTCGGCTGGCGTACCTCAGGCTGCGGGAGTCGCTGTTTTGCCGCAGCCCGCAGCGTCCGACGCAGGTCAGCTGCCGGCTGCTGCGCCAGCAGCTCAGCCAGCTGCTGCGGCGCCAGCAGCGGTTACTGAGCGCCAGCCCGCGTCCGTCACGGGCGTGTTCAGACACCCCGGACTGTTGGTCACGGAGCCAGACTTCGCGCGTATCCGCGAGCTGATCAAGACCGGCCAGCAACCGTGGACGGACTGGTACAAAAAGCTGTGCGCCGATAAATTCAGCATCCTGGAAACCCGGCCCTACCCGTTAGCGGGCGTATATCGGCAGGACGGCAGCAAGAATAATCTGTACGTCGACATCTGGCGTGCCTGGAGCCTGGCGCTGCGCTGGAAACTCTCGGGCGACGATCGCTTTGCCGACAAGGCGGCAGAGTTCCTGGACGCCTGGGCGGACACGCTGAAGGAGATCGGTACGGTTCCGCCTGGGTCGACCGCCCATGACGACCACACCTTCATCCTGATGGCGGGTATGCAGGGCCACCAATTCGCGCAGATCGGCGAGATCCTGCGCACCTACCCCGGCTGGCCGCGGGACAAGCTCAAGCGCTTCCAGGACATGCTGATGACGGTGTGTGCGCCCATTTCGTCGTGGTTCCTCAGCGAAGGCCGGATGGGGTCCCATGCCAACTGGGACATGGCCTCCATGGTCGGTGCGATGGCCATCGGCATCTTCTGCGACAACGCCGAGCTGTACCGGCTGGCCTGCGATTCGTACGCCGCCAACAACCGCGGCAAGCTGCGGAACTTCGGCAACGGCTCGGCCCTGCACGGCGTGTACTACATGCACCCGGGCCACTTCGGGCAATGGGAGGAGAGCGGACGCGACCAGGGGCATGCGACGCTGGGCATGTCGCTCGGCGGCGACGTGATGGAAATGGCCTGGAACCAGGGCGACGACCTCTACGGGCTGTACAACAACCGCTTCCTCTCGGCCGCCGAGTACGTGGCGCGGACCAACCTGCAGGACGAGAACGGCAAGCCGTACGTCATGCCGTACGTGCTTGAGCAGAACCCGACCGCGCCCCACACCAGCCAATGGACGGAGGTGGCCTTTGGTCCCACCCCTGACGGCAAATACATCGGATTCGGCCGCAACTGCTGGGAACCGATCTTCAACCACTACGTCAACCGCCTGGGCATCGCGGCACCGAACGTTGCGCGCATGGTGCCGTACTGCGAGGCGAAGTACGGCGGCAGCAGCGACGACATCTGGTGGCCGACGCTGATCCATCGCCGCGTGCCGTATGCCGGGTCGATGAAGCCGCCCTCGGGTCTCACGGGCTATCTGAATGACGGCCGCGTGCTGCTGTCGTGGTGGGGGAGCGTGGGAGCCACTTCCTATGTGGTGCAGTGTGGCAGTTCGGCCAGCGGCCCCTTCACGACGGTGGCCACAGTGGCAGCGGACCAACTGCTGACCTACACCGATGCGCCCTCCAGCGGCACGTGGTTCTACCAGGTCATCGCACAGGGCCCCGGGGCACCGGGGACCGGTTCAGATATCGTCCGGGTCGCAGTCCCCGGCGAACTGTGCTTTCGGATGCCGCTGGACGGGGCGAGCGGCCTGGTCCCCACCGGCACGCTGCTGCGCCCGGATGGCACCACGACGGTCGTGGAGGGCAAGCTGGTGGACGGCGTGACCTGGGGCGAAGGGCGCAACAAGGACAAGGCGCCCATGTTCGATGGCAAGTCATCGGGCATCCAACTGCCGGCAGGCCTGTTCAGCAACCTGGACGACTTCACGGTGTCGATATGGGCCTATGCCAACGGGTATCGCTGGGACACCTGCATCCTGTTCGCCGGGACCGATGCCAATTCCGCCCTCGGTATTGCTCCTCAGGCCGGCCGAGGTGGACTGCGGTTCGGCATATTCGGCGCAACCGGAAATGATGCACGTGCGTTGGAAGGCCCCAGCGCCCTCCCCACGAGGCGCTGGGTTCATGTGGCGTACACGCAGGAGGGCACGACCGGGCGGCTCTATCTCGATGGCGTCGAAGTGGCAAATGCGGACTACATGACCCTGACGCCGCGCCAGGTGGGCGATCAAGTGACCTTCCTGGGGCGCAACTGGGCGCATCCGGCGTTCAACGGCCGCCTGCAGGACTTTCGCATCTATGTGGGCGCACTGAGTGCCGTGGAGATCGCCGCACTCGCCAAGAGCGACTAACGAAACGCGGGCAGCGTACGAACGCAGGTAACCGGTAGTACGGCGGGTAGTCCACGAAGCGGCTGGTCAGCGTGTGTGCGATGAGGCTGGCGGCCATGATGCCGCCGTCGATGACCGGCGCGCGCATCGTTTCGCCGTCGCGACGTCACCGCTGCTTGCATCTACGCTGGTTCCATACCTCCTCGTGAGTTTCAAGAAGCGTTTCCCGCAGGTCAGGGTGGAGATACTCGATCTACCGGTGGACAACGTTGCAGCCCCAGTGCGTAGCGGGCAGGCCGCCTTCGGCATATGCACTTCAGATCTGAACGCGCAGGATCTCTCGACCACGGCTCTTTGCCAGGATCGCCTGATGCTCGCCTGCCCGGCAGGTCACGCGCTCGCCTCGCTTCGTGACGTGCGATGGTTCGATCTGTGCGATGAACCGCTGGTGCTGCTGCGCCAAGGCAGCGGGCTGCGCGTACTGGTCGAGCAAGGTTTCGCCGAGGTCGGAGAAACGTTCAAGCCCGCCTATGAAGTAGCGCAGGTAACCACCGCCATCGGGCTCGTGCAGGCCGGCCTCGGCATATCAATACTTCCGTCGTTCGTACTGTCGTGTGCGTTGCCAGCCAACGTCGTGTTGGTCCCCTTGGTGGATCCCGTGATAAAGAGAGGCGTTGTAGCGATTAGCGGGGCTGAGCAAGACCTGTCCGAATCCAGCGAAGCATTCTTCGCGCACTCCTGCCGTGAATCGAGAGGAATGTTTAGCTTGTAGAGGTTAACTGGTCTGGTTCTGATGACCGGAGGGCCGCCGAATCGGAAAAACTTGTCGAGGACTCCGCTGCGGCCGTCCACCATCCAGGGAATCTCGCCGCGCTGGGTCTTGGACGGGTTGGCATACACGTCGAACTGGGCCATTGTGCGATCACCAGGGACGGTAGTCCTCGCCGAAAATACCCACTTGCTCCACCAGTCCGTTCTGGGCGGCAATCCACTGCGCAGCCGCAGTGATTTCTTTCATGAAACCAGACTTCCGCTCACGGCCCCACCGCGACATGGGCTTGGGTCAGAATCCGGCCAAAACCAAAAGCATCACCGAGCACCTTCGACTGCCTCATGGGCAATTCCCTAAATCCCTGAACAGGCCGCGCGCCGTGCGACCTCTCCCACAACGGTCCTTCGCCAATTGGCTCGTTCCTATCGGGCTCGTCTGCCTGGTGTTGGCCTTGCAGGCAGGCGGCGAGCCGGTGTACGAAGTGCTGCGCTACGAACGCGCGGCTGTGCTCGGCGGACAGCCCTGGCGTCTTCTTTCGGCGCATGCGGTCCATCTCGGTTGGGTGCATTGCCTGATGAACGTGGGCGGGCTGGTACTGTGCGCCGCGTTCGCGGCAGGCACCCTCAGTTGGCGCGCCTGGGCCACCGCGATCGTTGTGCTGGCCCTCGGCGTGGGGATGCTGCTGTTGGTCGCATCGCCCCGGGCCACGAACTACGCGGGCCTCTCGGGCGTGCTCTACGGGCTGTTCATCTGGGTGCTGTTGCCGCGCGCCCGGCGTGGCGATCGCGTGGCCTTGATCGTCCTGGTCGCCATCCTTGCACGCATCGGCTGGCAGATGTTCCATCCGCCTGCGGAGGTGCAGCGTGCGCTGATCGGCGGCGAGGTGATGGTCGAAGCGCACCTGTACGGCGCCCTCTGCGCGCTGGCGCTCTGTCTCTGGCAGGGCGCGTGGGCGTACTTGCGGCGGGCCTGAGCCGGCACCGAGGCCTGGCCTCGGTGCCGGCTTCACTGCTTCAGGGCCGACGGCGGCGAGCGATCGCAAGCGCCGCGAGGGCCGCCAGTGCCAGCGCGAGGTCGCCCGCATCCAGCGATCCGCCGCTTCTGCGGAATGGGAAGGCGATCGGCATCACCGGAGGCGGGGAGGGAGGCTCCGTCGTAGGCGGATTCGTCGTCGGCGGCGCTTCATCGGCCGGCGCGTAGGACTCGATGTCGTAGGTGTAGAGCCTGACACTCGTGCCCTCCTTGGGGCTCTCCGCCTGCATGGCGACGAACCCGCCGACGGATCCCTGCCGCTGGCTGATGGCGTTCCCGGCGTCCCTGCTCGGCGTCTCGCCATCACCCACTTCCTTCAGGACATGATGCTGTTTGACGCCGTCCTTCTCGGTGTACAGGAACATCTTCATCTCGCCGGACTTCGGGTCGATGGGCGTGCTGAACCACACCGCCTGGTCCAGCGCTCTTTCGGCGATCTGCGAACCCTCCTGGCCGTTCGTCTGTCGCGTGATCAGCGAGTTCTGACCCGCCACGACGGTGCCCGTCGCACCGTTGCCTCGGAAGACGATGTGCGGGTAGGCGTTGGTGCCATGGATGAAGCTCTGCATCGTGTGCCCTTCCTGGGCCGCGTACGGTCCTGCGGCAGGGCTCTTCGCCTCCTCGAAGACGAACTTGAGGTTGTCCTGGGCCAGCGCGGGCTCGCCCGGGGGCGCATTCGAATTGCGCGATGGCACGAGGATGTCGCCACGCAGGACGACGGGCGTGCGCGACAGCGATTCCGGCGAGGCCGTGGTTGCGGGCTTGCTCCTGTTGGTCAACGCAGCGGCCTGCGTCTGTCCGTTGAAAGCCGACTCGCCGGACACGACCATGTATGTCCTGCCGGGTTCGAATCTCGTGGCGAGTCGCCAGGCTTTCTCCGTCGACGCATCCTTTTGCAACCTCAGTCCAAACGGGCTGGCGATCGGGTCTTGCGGCAGCAGGACGAGCGTGGTGCGACCATGTTTCGGCACAGCCTTCGTTTCAGCGACGCCGGACGCTCTTGCCATGCCGTCGCTTCCATACGAGGTCTTGTATTGCTTGAATGCGGTCACGCCGTCACTGAAGCGAACGTCCGCATAGGAGAAGGGTGCCTCCAGGGCGTTGGCGGCATCCATCCACCCCACGGTCATCTTGCCGAAGGACAGTACGAAGGTCGCCGTGTTCTCCACGGAGGCAGTGGCCGGTGCGGGCCCGCGCGCGGTCACCGTCACATGGCACGGCTTTCCGGGAACCACGGCGCAGTCGGGCGGGTTGAACTTCATGCTCTCGACGGCAAACCCCGCGGGCAGCGAGACGTTGGCAGCGGTGAAGACGACGTTCTTCGTTGCGACCGGCACGTTGATGTCGATCATCGCCTGAGCGTTCTTGCCGCCCCAGGTCCTGGCCTTGAAGCTTTCTCCACCATAGCTGAAGGTCGCGGTGACCCCGTTCGGCGGCAAGCCCGCATCGATGAGGTACTGCTCGGGGTTCGTCGTGGCCCAGTACGCCTCCTTCGGCTGGCCGACGCCGGACCACGGATAGCCGTTGGTGTGATAGCCCGGGTCCGTCATGCCCCACCAGGTCACCCGGTGCACGCCGCCCTTGTACTCGGGGTGACGGCCTCCGGGGCCGGCGGCGTATTCCTTGAGCAGGCTGAAAAGCTTCGCGTACTGGATGCCCTGCTCCTTGAACAGGGCATCCATCTCCGGGCCGTTCTGGATCCGCTGGCCCTTGTCCAGGCCCAGGGTGGGTGCGAGATCCAGTTCGGTCAGATCGACATTCACCCCCGTCTCGAGATAGGTCTTGATGGTCCTCTCGAAGGCGTCGAGGTTGAGCCTCATGTCCCAGTGCCCCTGCGTACCGATGACGTCGACCAGCGGCCTTGGATTTCCCTTAGCATCCAGAAGGATCCGCCCCTTGCCCGCGGCCGATTCGGCCGCATACCGTTCATTGAACTCCTTGACCATCGAAGCGATCGCCGTGGCCTTCGAGGCGCGCTCGTTGTCGTTGAAGTCGTTGTAGTTCAGGATCGCGGTGGTGTTCTGGCGCGCGGCGTAGAAAGCGTCATACATGTAGTCCCAGCTCTTCCCGCCTTTGGCGTAGGCCTGGGCCCATCGGGAGGGGCGCTCCTCGGGGCTGTAGCCGGTACGCAGGGCGTTCCTCCAGTCGGCGGGGTTGTCGGGGTTGTCCTTGAACGCTTCGTTGACGACGTCCCAGGCGTAGGTCTTGAACGGTTCCTGGTCGAAATGGCCGGCCACGGTCCGGATGTAGTACTCCAGATTCGTCTTCGCCGTCGCGTAGTCCCACGGGGTTTCCCATCCGCCGCTCGCCGTCAGGACATTGGGGGCGGGCCACTGGGCCGACTGGTTGTGCCAGACCAGCACGTGCCCGGTGACCTTGACGCCGCGCGCATTGGCCGCACCGATGTCGGCGTTGATGCCCGAGGTCAGGTTGGTGAGGAAGTTCGGGGTCGGATTGCTGATTCCCCCATTCCAGAACTCCGGCTTCATCGCGTTGCCGGGCGTCACCACATTGAAGTGCTTCACGGTCATGGCGGCGACCGAGTTCTCACCCGGCACCACGTCGGCGCCGAAGTTGCGCGCGTCGAGATTGGTGCTGCCGATCAGGAAGTGGTTCTTGTACACGTCCTTGAGCGCCGGCCATTCGTCGGGGTTCGTTGGCCGGTCGGCCGCCAGGGCGGCGTTCGCGATCACAAGTCCGGCTGGCAGCGCAATCAGGAGGCTCTTGATGCGAGGCCTTGTGAACATGGTCCCGATCCTCCTGGCGGTCCTGAGGATCGGAGGGTTCGTGCTGCGCGTGTTCCTCGATCTGTAGACGGGGCCGGTCGATGCGGCCGGCCGTGCGGTCGCCAGACCCGATGATCTGATTTGCATGATGTCTCCGGAATGGAATATGCGGGGTGCGGCGAACTTGCCGCGACTCGCCGGCTCTCTGCGGAGCCCTGGTTGACCGACCCGAAGGCTAGGTGACGGCCCCCTGACGGTCCACTGACTTTTTCGCTAGCATCCATTCCAAATGCTGATGAGTTCAGGCAAGACCTCTGGTAAACCCCTGATGCTGGCGCAGGTCTCGCGTCTGCGTTTCCGGCACCTGCAGTTCCTCGACATCCTCGGGAAGACGCGCAACTTGCGCCTGACTGCGGAGCAGATGTACATCACGCAGCCGGCAGCCACCAAGGTGCTCATGGACATCGAGGAGATGCTGGAGGCGCGCCTGTTCGATCGCCTGCCGCGCGACATGCAACCCAACGAGCTGGGGCTCTTCACATTGCGTTACGCGCACTCGGCACTGGACGGCTATCGCAAGTTCGTGGACGAGTTCAGCACCCTGAAGCAGGGAGGGCACGGCCATTTGTCGATCGGCGCCGTCTCAGGTGCGGCGCATCTGCTGACCGGCGCGGTGGCCGAGCTGCAGCGCCTGCGGCCGCTGCTGGTGGTGAAGGTGCTGGAGCAAAGCAGCGACCAACTCATCGTGTGGCTGGCCGAGCGCAAGATCGACGTGATGATCGGCCGCTTCACCGACGAATCCCAGCGCGACCAGTTCCACTACGAGAACCTGACCGGTGAAAGGTTGCAGATCACCGCGGGCGTGCACCATCCATTGCGCGGACCGAACGCCCCTGGGCTGAGGGAGCTGTCGAACTGGCCGTGGATTCTGTACCCGACATCCACGGCGCTGCGCAAGGTGTCGGACGACATCTTCCGCAGCACGGGCCTGTCGCTCACCTCGGGCATCGTCGAGACGCCGTCGTTCCTGTTCGCACTGGAACTCTTGCAGAGCACGACCATGCTGTCGCTGCAGCCCGCCGCGCTGGTAGACAAGTATGTAAGGCGCGGGCTGCTGACGCGCATCGCGACCGAGCTCCCCACCCGGATGCCCGACTTCGGCCTGATCACGCTGCAAGGAGAGCCTCCCAGCACGGCCGCGCTGGCGTTCATGGATGTGATCCGCAACATGGCGGACCACCAGGCCGAAGCGGCATTGGCTGAAAGGGCGACGCCGGGCGCCGGGTCCTGAGCCACCGGGGCGCGCATCCGCCGAGCGACATTGCCGCTGCTCGCAGTTCTACGCCGAGGCAGTAGAACCCCTACGAACGTCCCGTCTCAGATCCACTGATCATTCTCGACAGTCCGTACCCCGGGCGCGCCATCGCCCGTATTCACCACGCCTCGCGGCTCTACCAGCAGCATTTTCACCTCCGCGTGCGCGGAAGGCCTGTGTTCCACGCCCTTGGGCACCACCGCCATCTGTCCCGCGCGCAGCACGATGACGCCTTCGTCGGAAAGGCTGGCACGGTGATGGATGTGCAGTTCGCCTTCGAGCACGATGAAGGTCTCGTCGGTCTCGGCGTGCACATGCCATTGGAATTCGCCTTGTACCTTCACGACCTTGAACTGGTAGTCGTTCATTTCGGCGACGACGCGCGGTTGCCAGTGATCATCGATCCGGTGGATCTTCTGGATCAGGTCAATGGCCTGGCATTGGCCACGCCCGGCTGGCGTTGTGGTTGAGCTGGAGGGCAGGGACATCGATCGCTCCGTTATTGGGAATGACGTCGAAGATAAGCAGCGCTCCCGCAGCTGTATTGAACGTTCGTGGCCAATCGCTAAACGCCGCGCACGCTCGCCGCGATGCGCAACCACCGCCCGGGGGTCAGCCCGAATGTCTTTGCGAAGTGCCGTGTCATGTGGCTCTGGTCGGCGAACCCTGCCGCCGCCGCGGCGTCGGCCAGCGAGGTGCCGCGCACCAGCATGCAGCGCACCATGTCGAGCCGCCTCATGGTCTGAAAGCGGTAGGGACTTGTGCCGTAGAACATGCGAAAGTCGTGCGAAAGGCTCCAGCGATCACGTCCCGTGGCAGCTTCGAGGTCGTCCAGCGTGATGACCTGCGCCCGGTGCGCGTGCAGGTAGTCGTGTGCGCGCTGCGCGGCAAGAAAGTCGCCCTTCGGTCGTCGTGCGGGTGTACCCGCCACTGTTTCCAGGGCGAGCGCCAGTTCGGCAATTGCCTCGCTGTACTCGAGCGGTTCGAGCGGGGCTTCGACATCCTGCAGCAAGTTCCGGGTCGCGGCCGCAAGGCGCGAGTCGGTGGTCACGCCGCCTTCAATGAAGGGCAAGGCCCGCCCCTGGAGCACCGCTTGAAAGAGTGCGGGCTCGACGTAAATCATGCGGTACTGAAACCCTTCGTCAGTACCCGCTTGACCGTCGTGGGCCTCGTCGGGGTGCAGCACGATCGTGTGGCCCGGCAGGCTGTCGCGCCGGCTGCGCCGGTAGTTGAAGCTTTGGACGCCGGCCAGCGTACTGCCGACCGCGTACGTGTCGTGGCGGTGCATCGCGTACGCCTTGCCGTGAAAGCGCGCCTCGATGCGCTTCATTCCGTCGATGGGTTCGGTATGCCTCACCCACTCGACAGGTGCGGCGGGTGCTGGTGCGCGACTCATGGCCGGTATGGTATCGAACCACGCGGGCAGACGAGAAGGACAACCGTCGCTGCCGCAGCGATGCACGATGCGCCAGCGACCTTGCTGCTCATCCACATCCCCTGTTGCGCTGAGATCAGGCGCTCAGCGGAGCTTCGACTTGCGGTCGTTGAGTGGCAGGCGCCACAGGTCGTAGCGTTCGTCCCCGCTCTTGACCGAACCCGCAAAGTGGTTGTTCAAGGAACTGGACGTGAAGATCAGAGCTCCGCCAGGAAGGATCGCGGGGGTGTCTGGCCATTGCACACCGTCATCGGATGCAATCAGCGACATCGTCTTCGTGCGCGGTTCGTATTTCACGATGCCGTTGTGTGTGACGTCGGTGATGTAGAGCGCTCCCTTGGCGTCGGTCACGATCCCGTCGGTGTTGCCGCCCACTGCCCCCAGGTCCTGGATGGCTGCCGAGATTTGTTCATCGCTCGCATCGGCCCTGCGCAGGATTGCAGTCGGAACGGCACGTGCGCGGGTCCCTGTCGTCACGGTCCAGTACAGCGTGCGGCCATCAGGCGACAGCGCAATGCCGTTGATGCCGAGCAGCAGTGGATTGCCGGGCCACACTTCGGCGCCATGGGAAACGACCTTGACGCCAGGCTCGATCTGCAGGCTCGAATGCTTGTCGAGCACGCGTCGAGCCTTGCCCGAGGCGAAGTCCACCACGATCAAGCCCACCATGTTGGCGGGCGCGCTGCGCATGCCGCTGTCGGAGATATACGCGACGCGTCGGCGCTCATCGACCACGATGTCATTGAGGAAGCTGCCCTTGCGATCGGCCGCGCCGTCAAGGGCGATGCGCTTGACCGTCCGACCCGACTTCAGGTCGAGCACCAACACCTTCTGAGCACCTGCAGGTGCCTCGGTCTCCCCGGCGACGAAGCCCATGTCCAGCGCCCACAGCCAACCGTTCTTGCGATCGACATGGAAGCCCAGGACATTGCGCAGGCTTTGCTCCGGCGCGGCCGTGACCGCATTGCCTTGCACCGAGGGGAACGCGGTCAGCCGAGCCGGACCGGTTTGCGCGCGGGTGTCCAGCCTGCTGAGGGTTGCCGGGGCGCCGGCAGAAACGAGGCGCGGCGTGCTCACGTAGGCGGTGCCCCGTGCATCGAAATGCAGCCCGGCGATCGGTGCGCTGACGGAGCCGGCGAAGGGGGCCGGGTCCGCGCCGTCCTTCGACGGTTCCCAGCTGACGCCGGCATAGCTGCGCCAGCGTTCAAGGGGCGTGGTATTGGCGGCTTGCGCCGCCGCGCAGAGAGTGGCGAGCGCGGCCAGCGCGATGGAAGCCAGTTTGGGCATGTGAAGAGTCATGAGAAGCTCGAAACAGGAAGAAAAAAACCGACGGCAGCTCAGGCCACCCGGTGCATGCATCTGCAGCAATTCGAAGGCGCGGATCGGAGGCCCCGCCTTGGCGCGCAAGGCATCCAGAGTGCGGCGGCGAGGGACCACAGGTGCTTGTGCATGTGATTCATCGATTGCTTTCGGCCAGGTTGCGGCACGCTCAGCCCCGGCTCAGCAGCAGATCGCGCATGGCAGCGCCGACGCCGGCGGCCGACTGCGGGTTCTGCCCGGTGACGAGGCGGCCGTCGACGATGACCTTGGCCGTCCAATCGGGCGCCGGATGGTGGTGTGCACCGCGCTGCTCGAGCGTGCTGGCGAGCAGGAAGGGCACGACCTCGTCGAGTCGAACTGCGCGCTCCTCGTCATCGGTGAAGGCGCTGACGTTCTTGCCCGCGACCAGGTAGGTGCCGTTGCTCAGCTTCACGTTGACCAGTGCTGCGGGGCCGTGGCACACCGCACCGACCACGCCACCCGCTTCATAGATCTCGCGGGTGACGCGCGAGACATCGGCGCTGGCGGGGAAGTCCCACATCGCGCCGTGGCCGCCGGCAAAGAAGATGGCGCTGTATTTCGAGGCGTCGACGTCGCCCAGGCGCTGCGAATGGCTCAGGGTCTCGCGGAAGGCGAGATCCGCCCAGTAGCGAGCGTTGACCTCGTCCTGGAAGTCCAGTCCGTCGACCGGCGGGTCACCGCCCTGGATCGAAGCGAGTTCGCAGGGAATGCCGGCAGCTTCGAGTTCGGCCAGGGGATGGGTCAGTTCGCCGAGATAGAAGCCGGTCGGCTCACCCGTGGTGCCTTTGGTGCCGTGGCTTGTGAGGACCATGAGCACGGGCTTGAGCGAATGGGCCGTGGCAGTGGAAGTCATCGTGTTGCTCCTGTAGCGGGGAAGTGCAGAACCGCAGTGCTGCGATGACTTGAATGTATTGATTGCACCTTCGGGGATAAACTGGCATTAGGGGAAAATATTTGTTCTTGAAAGGACCAAATGAGTCGCAGATTTGATCACCTTGGTGACGTGGAGACCTTCGTCACGGTGGTCGAGAAGGGGTCGATGACCACGGCCGCGGTCGCGCTGGCCACGACACCGTCAGTGCTGAGCCGGGCGATCACGCGCCTCGAGGCCCGCTTGGGCGTGCAGTTGCTGCGACGCACCACCCGGCGCCTGAGCCTGACCGAGCAGGGGCGTCTGTACCTGGAGCAGGCGCGGGCGGCTTTCGCGCTGATCGACGATGCCGAGCGCACGATGCAGGGACAAGGCGATGAGTTGAAGGGCAGCGTGCGACTAAGTGCCCCCACCACCTATGCCCATCACCGGCTGCCTGGGCTGCTGCAGCGCTTCTCGGCTCAGCACCCGCAGGTGCGTATCGAGTTGAACATCGCCAACCGCAACGTGGATCTCGTGGCGGAAGGCTACGACCTGGCCATCCGCATGGGCAGCCTGCCCGACAGCGGGTTGGTCGCGCGCAAGCTCGAGGATGCAGCCATGTGCCTGATCGCTGCACCGAGCTATATCGCCCGTGCCGGTGCGCCCGCGGACATCGGCGACCTGGCGCGTCATCGCTGCCTGGCTTTCGTGATGCCCAGCACGGGGCGCGTCTCGCCCTGGATCCTGCGGGCGGATGGACGCGACATCGATTGGGTGCCGCGAGGCGGCTTGCAGGTCTCGGACGATGTACTGGGGGTGGTCACGCTTGCCCAGAGCGGCCTTGGCATCTGCCAGACCTATGACTTCATCGCGCAAGATCTCATTGCACAGGGACGAGCTGTCGAGGTGCTGACACAGGCACGTGGGCGTTCGCGGCCGTTTTCCGTGATCTACGCACCGCACCGGCGCCTGTCGTCGGCATCGAGAGCGCTGATCGATTCATTTGTCGCGACCGTGGTCGGAATGGATGACGAATGAAGATGCCTGACCTGAGTAAGCGCACTTTCAAATTTCGGGCCGCGGGTCCTTGTCCGTGATGGCGAGATTGATCGGAATCCGAATTTCGCGTGTGATGCTTCCAGGCATCTCGAACATCAGTGTGATGTGCCCCTTGACCCGTTCGAAGGGTTTGTCCAGCTTCACGTGGAAACCTCGTTGACTGCACAGGACATTGTCGTAGGTCCAGAGCGCGAAATCCTGCAGCGACGACGCCTTGCTGCCTTCCTTTACTTGCAGCCTCTCGTTCTTCTCATTGGTCAGCTCGTAGTCCTTGATCTTGTAGGTTACGAAGTCAGCGATGTCGTCGTTCGTATTGGCGATGTGGCCATTGCGCTTGTACTCGTCAAGTTTGGTTTTGGACAGCGGGTAGTAAGTCAACAAGTCGAACTCGCTCGCCGGCTTCTTCTTGATCAAGGTCAGATCGGAGTTGATGATCAACACATGGGCGCTGAGATGCGTGAGCAGCGCTCTCGCTTGATCCTCCGAGTACGGAGGTGCCGCGTGGGCGTGGCAGGCGAACAGGGCACAAAGAAATAGCTGCAGCAATTTTTTCATCGAAGGACGCATGTAAGGTGGATTGCAAGATATCAGGTCTTGACGACTCGTTTCCCGACCGGCTGCATGCATGAGGGAGAACTTGGCCTCGCCATTGTCAGCCTCTTCAAAGTCGCCCGACCGGTTGAATTCGTCGCCCGACGTCACCACTTCGGTCAACCATCGATTCCGACTTTTTGGGATTCCTTGCGTTGTGTGGCGATGGATCATGGGTTCCGGTCTCTCGAGCATGGGATTGCTTGAATTGCCGACCGCCAAGGTGTGGTTCTTGCTCTTGGCGCGGCGGTTTGCCTCGAGCGTTGCAACCCCCGTGCTTGGCACGCCGCGCATCTTTGCAAGTGCCAGAGGCACCCACTCATGATCCTAGTCAGCGGTTCAAACAGGCGCGACTCCGTGACCGCAATGCTGCAGGAAAACCTTTTCTATATTCTCTTGTCTTCAATGAAGCACATCGTCATTGCGTCGTTCGCGGTGTTGAGTACAGCATCATGTACCAACATTCCTCATTTCAACCGCCCGCCTCCACCAACAGGGATCAGGTATGACCCCAATGTCTTTGTTGCGGGCATTGCAACCATGTCGGATGCAGAGTTAGCGCGTCAAAAGGAGCTGGCGAACGCTGGCGACAAAAGAGCTGCCTTCAACGTCTACGGACACTATCGCTCTGCTCTGAATGATCAGACGAAGGCCATGGAGTGGCTTTTGATGGCCGCCGAACTCGGTCATGCTCCTGCGCAGTACAACTTGGGTCAGATCTATCTGCATGATGGCGATAAGCAGAGGGCCATCTACTGGACGAGACGGGCAAAGGACAGCGGATACCCCAATGCGCAAGCTACATTGGAGTCTCTGGAGACTCAATAGCTGATGTCCTTCTGGACAAGCCGACGTTGAAATGACTAGTGACCAAACACCCTAGTGCATTCGCAGATCCGACAGGAACCTCCTCGCCCGCTCGCTCTGTGGATTGGCGAAGAACGCTTCCGGCGAGCCGGTCTCGACGATGCCGCCGTGGTCCATGAACCAGACGCGGTCGGCCACCTCGCGGGCGAAGCCCATCTCGTGCGTCACGCACATCATCGTCATGCCTTCGCGCGCGAGCGACTTCATCACCTGAAGCACCTCTCCGACCATTTCCGGGTCGAGCGCGCTCGTCGGCTCGTCGAACAGCATGGCCGGCGGGTCCATGGCCAGCGCGCGTGCGATCGCCACCCGCTGCTGCTGGCCACCTGACAACTGGCCCGGATAGGCATCGGCCTTGTTCGCCAGGCCCACGCGCGCCAACAACTCCTCGGCGCGATCGCGGGCCTCGCCCCGGCTGCGGCCGAGCACACTGGTGGGTGCCAGCATGATGTTCTGAGCTACTGAAAGATGCGGAAACAGGTTGAAGTTCTGGAAGACGAATCCGACCTGGCTGCGGAACTTGTTGACGTCCACCGACTTCGCGTGGATGTCGCGGCCATCGAAACGGATGCAGCCCTGCTGGATCTCCTCCAGCCTGTTCACGGTGCGAATCAGCGTGGACTTGCCGGAACCGGAAGGGCCGCAGACGACCACCACCTCACCGCGGGCGACTTCCGCCGTCACGTGCTGCAGCGCATGGTATTCGCCGTACCACTTGTCGACGGCCTCGAAGGCAATCATGGGAGAGGTGTTCATGGGGTTCACTCGGCAGGAACTGGAACGGGGTGGGCGGGCCGGAAGGCCGACACGGCAGGCGGGCCGGCGCGCCGGGTCGCGATGCGCCGCTCGAGGTGCCGCGCCAGCTGCGTCAGCGAGAAGCACAGGATGAAATAGATGACGGCAAGCAGCACGAACACCTGGAATGGCTTGGTCATCAGCGCGCTGTTGACCTGGTTGGCAGCGAACGTGAGCTCGTTGACGGTGATCACGTAGCCGAGCGAAGTTTCCTTGATGGTGGAGACGAACTGGCCCAGCATCGCAGGGATCATGTTGTAGAGCGCCTGCGGCAGGATCACCAGCCGCATCGCCTGCATGTGGCTCAGGCCCACGGCGCGCGCGCCTTCCATCTGGCCCTTCGACAGCCCTTCGATGCCGCCACGTACGACTTCCGACAGGTAGGCCGCCTCGTAGATCACGAGCGTGGCCAGCATGGTGGCGAAACCGCCCACCGGCCGCCCGATCAGCATCGGCAGGAAGAAGTAGACCCAGAAGATGAACATCAGCAGCGGCACGCCGCGCACCACGTAGACGAGCACCGTGGCAGGCCAGCGCAGCACGGCAAAGGGGCTGATGCGCGCCAGCGCGAGCAGCACCCCGAGCGGAAAGGCCAGCGCGATGCCGAGCACCGCGAGCGCGAACGTGATCGCGAGCCCGCCGAGCGGACCGTTCGGATACTGCCCGACCAGCAGCAGCATGCCGTGGTCGCGCAGGATGGCCAGAAAATCGTTCATGCCTTGTTACCTCGTCGGAATGCGCAGGCGGCGCTCGGCCAGGCTGCCGCCGGCCATGATCAGGAACGAGAACCCGAGGTACACGAGGGTCGTGAAGAGGTACACCTCTACGGTCCGGAACGACTGGCTCTCGATGTCGCGGGTGACGTAAGTGAGCTCCGCGACGCCGACCGCCATGGCGAGGCTGGAGTTCTTGAACAGCAGCACCGTATGGTTGACGAAGGTGGGCAGCGCGATCCGGACTGCCTGCGGCAGCACGACCTGGCGCAGCGACTGCAAGTAGGTGAGCCCGAGAGCCCGGGCAGCCTCCAGCTGCGATTTGGGGATCGAACGGATGCCGCCGCGCAGTCCTTCGGACATGTAGGCCGCCATGGCCAGGGCGATTGCGAGGAAGGCGAAGAAGAACTCGCTTCCCTGCCGGTTGATCCATTGCTGCCAATCGCCCGGCAGCAGGGTCGGGATGCCGAAATACCAAAGGAAAAGCTGCACCAGCATCGGAACGTTCTGGTGGTACTCGACGTAGCCCGCCACGAAGCCTTGCGCTGCGCGGTTCGGCGCCATCCGCAGCAGGGCGAGCAGCGTGCCGAGTACGACGGCCAGCAGCCAGGCCGCCGCCGTGAGCTCGAACGTGGTGGCGAGTCCCTTCGCGATCAACTGCGGGTTGTCGCCCCGCAACAGCACGGAAAAGTCGATGGGGTTCACGGCAACTCGCCTTGCAGTGGATGCGTCAGCCCTTGATGGGAGCGCTCTGGAAGCCGCGTTTCAGCTTGTAGGGCGTGCCGGTCCCGAGCCACTTGTCGAAGATCCTCGCAGCTTCGCCGGACTTCTCCATGCTCTCCAGCACCCCGTTCACGTGCTTGATCAGAGCCGTCTCGTTCTTGCGCATGCCGATGCCCCAGCTCTCGTTCAGCAGTGCCGGCTCCAGGATGTCGATCGGGGCACTGGCCTCGACCTCCGTTTTCCATTTGACCAGCACCAGCTCCGACGCCACGGCAGCATCCGCTTTTCCCTGCTGCAGCGCGAGAAAGATCGACGGCGGATCCTGGTACGTGATGACCTGGACGTCGGGAATGGCCTTGCGCGCCGCGGCCTCCGAGGTCGAGCCTTTGGCGGTGGCCACCCGCTTGCCCGACAGGTTGTTCACCGCCGCGAATTTGTCTGCGCGCCGGGTGGCGGCCTTGGTCAGGCTCACGTAGTAGCTGTCGCTGAAGGCGATCTGCTCCGCGCGTTCGGCGGTCCAGCCCAAGTTGGCCGCCAGCACGTCGACGCGGCCCTGCTGCAATTCGGGGATGCGCGCAGGAACGGCCACGAGCTTCAGCTCCAGCTTCACACCGAGACTCCTTGCGATGGCACCGCAGAAATCGACGTCGTACCCTTGGGTCTCCCGCGTCTGGGGATTGGCAAAGCTGAAGGGCTCCGCGATGCCGAGCGTGCCGCACACGAGGGTGCCGCGCTTCTTGATGTCCTCCAACTGGTCGGCGTGGGTCGCCGCGGCGCCCAGAGTGAGGCCGGCGAGCAAGGGCAGGGCGAGCGGCAAGAACTTAGGCATGGTCGTTTTCCTTGGGCGAAGAAGCGGTGGCGGGTTGCAGCAGGTCGACGGCGCGAGCGATCGCGGCGCAGCCCGCCTCGATCTGCGCGGTGGACGTGGCGAAGGACATCCGCAGGTATCCGGGCATGCCGTACGAGCTGCCGTCGATGGTGGCGACCTGCGCCTCGTCCAGGAGGTACATCATGACGTCGAGGTCGCTCGCGAGCACTTTGCCTTCCGGCGTGCGGGCACCGAGCAGGCCCTCGACACTGGGAAACACATAGAAGGCACCGTCGGGCGACAGGCACCGCAGACCCGGCACTTGGCGCAGCAGCCCGACCATCCTGTCGCGCCGCTGCTCGAACACCTCGGATGCGATGTTGACGCAGGTCTGGTCGCCCTGCAGCGCCGTCGATGCCGCGGCCTGTGCCACGCTGCTCGCGCAGCTTGTGCTTTGCGACAGCAGCAGCGCGATCGCCCTGACCAGGGGAAGGGGGCCTGCGCCGTAGCCGATGCGCCAGCCTGTCATGGCATAGGCCTTCGACATCCCGTTCACGATGAGCGTTCGGTCCTGCAGTTCCGGCGCCACCGCAAGGATGGACACATGGCGGGCTTCGCCAAACACGAAGTGCTCATAGATTTCGTCGGTGAGCAGCCAGACCTGCGGATGCCGTGCGAGCACACCGGCCAGCGCTTCGAGTTCTTCGCGCGAATACACCGCGCCGCTCGGGTTGTTGGGCGAATTGAGGATGAGCCAGCGTGTTCGCGGCGTGATGGCCTGTTCGAGGGCCTCGGCACCGAGCTTGAACCTCTGTTCCTCGCCGCAGCGCACCACCACGGGCTCGGCCCCGTGCAGCACGACCATGTCGGGATACGACACCCAGTACGGCGCGGGCACGATCACTTCATCGCCGGGATTCAGCGTCGCGGCCAACGCCTCGAAGATGATCTGCTTGGCCCCGCTGCCCACCACGATCTGTTCGGGCGCATACGCCAGGCCGTTTTCGCGGTCGAACTTCGCGGCAATCGCCTGGCGCAGCGCCGGGGTGCCGGCCGTGGCGGTGTAGCGGGTCTGGCCGCCGAGCAGGGCTTCGATGCCCGCCTGCACGATGTGCGGCGGCGTGGGGAAGTCCGGCTCGCCGATGGTGAAATCGACAACAGGGCGACCGGCAGCGCGAAGGCTGTCGACGCGCTGCTTCGCAGCCATGCTGGCGGACGGCTTCATGGCGTCGAGGCGATGGGCAAGGAGTTGGGTCATGGTGGCTCCCTCCCTACAGCCCGATGGCCGTCAACCAGCTCTGCGCGACGCGGCCGGTGGCGATCTCCTGCTGGATCGCCGCTTCCTTGGCCGCGCTGAGGCGCGCGGCCTCCAGCAGGCGGGAGGCTTGCGCGGCAGGAAAACTGACAACGCCGTCCTCGTCGCCAACCACGATGTCACCGGGATGCACGACCTGACCACCGACGGTGACCGGGACGTTGATCGACCCCGGGCCGTTCTTGTAAGGACCGCGATGCGTGACGCCCCGTGCGTAGCAGGGGAAGTCCCGCTCCCGGAAGGCCGAGCTGTCGCGGATCGCGCCGTCGATGACGAAGCCGGCGCAGCCGCGCAGCAGCGCGTACTGCAGGAGCAACTCGCCGACCAGGGCATTGTTCAGGTCGCCACCCCCATCGACCACCAGCACGTGGCCGGGCTGCATGTCCATCACCGCCTTGTAGATGGCGAAGTTGTCGCCGGGACGCGTCTTGACGGTCACGGCGGTGCCGACGAGCTTGCGGTTCCCATGGAACCGGTGTAGGCCGACGATGCCGGCAAGGCGGGCCAGGTTGTCGCTCAGGTGCGGCGTGACGACGCCGCGGAATGCGTCTACCAGAGCGGAAGGTGCGAGCGGCGGGGCGGGGTGGATGATCAGGTCGGAGGCAGGCATGAGGCGAATTCTGGACAGTCGAAAGAGCAAATAAAAGCGATATTTGCGATTCAATTAGCATCACTTTTTTTCTAACCCCGAGGGCGGCACCGATGGTGACTTTCAAGCAGCTGGAGGCGATCTACTGGGTGGTGCGACTGGGCGGCTTTTCGGGTGCGTCGCAGAAGTTGCACACGACCCAGTCGGCCGTGTCGAAGCGCGTGCAGGAACTCGAGGCGCTCTTCCACGCGCCGCTGTTCGATCGTTCGTTGCGCACGGCGCGCCTGACATCCAAGGGCGAGGAAGTCTTCGCCTTGGCCGACCGCCTGCTGCAGGGGCGCGAAGAGCTGATGCGAGGCGCGCTCGAGTCCGGTGAGCCCGAGCGGCGCTTGCGTATCGGCGTGACCGAAGTGACGGCCATGACCTGGCTGCCGCGCTTCGTGGAGCGCATTTACCAAGCCCATCCCGGCGTCATCATCGATCCCGAGGTGGACACCGGCTCTCGGCTGCGCGACAAGCTGCTGGCCAGTGAAATCGACCTGATGATCGTCGCCGACACGTTCCGCGAAGAACGATTCAAGGTGTCGCCAGTCGGCAAGCTTCGGTTGCGCTGGATGTGCAAGCCGGGACTGGTGGCCCATGGGGGCAAGCCGCTGAAAGTGCAGGCGATGGCGGACTACCGCATCCTGACGCAAGGCCCGCAGTCCGGCACCGGCATCCTGTTCCATGACTGGTTCCAGTCGCACGGGCTCAAGGCGGCAGACCTGGTGGTGAGCAACAGCCTGATCGCGCTGATCGGGCTCACCGTCTCCGGCTTCGGCGTGAGCTACCTTCCGCCCGCCGCCGTGCAGAACCTCGTGGGGCAGGGATTGCTGGAGGTGCTGCAAGTGCGCCCCGCGTTGCCCGACGCGCCCTACGCTGCGGTGATCCGGCGCGACCAGCGGAGTTCACTGATGGCCTCGGTGCTCCGACTGGCGCAGGAGACTTGCGATTTCACCCGCCTCTACCAGACGGCGACGGCAGTCGGTCGTCGGTCCAGTCTCAGCTAAGAGGGCAACCTGAGGCCGTATGCATGAACCACGACATGTCGGATGACTTCCTGGTGTCAGGCTCTTGGGTTGCCCGATCACGCGTGGGGCAGGCGGGTCGGAAGAGACCTGACTGCCCTGGACCTGCGGCGCGAACCGGTGTCTCTCCTTTTCATCGTGAGAGCAACGGGTCTGTGCAGGCCACCGTCCGTGGCCCCGACGTCACGGCTAGCCCGCCATCCAACTGATATGTGAACCCGGTAGATCCCGTGGTTCCTGCTCGTTGGTCCGCATCTGCGGCGCCTACAAGCCGCTGAAGCACTCTCTGACATGGCACCACCGCATTTCGCCCTAAGTTGGGCGTCGGTCGATTTTCAAGTTCCAGGAATTCATACAACCATGAGCGAGGTCGCCGAACTTTTCGCCCGCGAGTTTCCCGTGTGGCACATGGTGGTGCGCGGCACGCTCGTGTACTGGTTTCTGCTCCTCGTGTTTCGCTTCGTGTTGCGGCGCGACATCGGCTCGATGGGCGTGGCCGATCTGCTTTTCGTGGTGCTGGTCGCCGATGCATCGAGCAATGCGATGCAGGGTGAATACAAGTCCCTCGACGACGGCTTCGTGTTGCTCGCTACCCTGGTTGCGTGGAACTTTGCGCTCGACTGGCTCAGCTTTCATTTCGAGCCCGTTGTGCGCTTCCTGGAGCCTCGCCCCGAGGTGCTCATTCGAAATGGCCGCCTGAACCGACGCGCGCTCAGGCGCGAAATGATCACGACGGACGAATTGAGGGGCAAGCTGCGAGAGCAAGGTGTGGCTGATTTCTCGGAGGTGCGCGTCGCGCGGCTGGAGAGCGACGGGACGCTCAGTGTGTTCAAGAAGGAGAAGAGCGAGCAAGCCTCCGAGCAGCACCAGCCACCCGAAACCTCCAAGCCGCCAGCCCAATGATGGCAAAGCCGATGCAGTTCATCGACTGGCTCTTCGGCGAAGGGTCGGAACTCGCTGCCTGGCAGATGGGCGCACGGGCGCTGGTGGTCTTCTTCCTCGCGCTGGCGATGATCCGCGCATCGGGGCGCCGCTCGTTCGGGCAGCAGAGTCCGTTCGACACCTGCATCACGGTACTGCTCGGCGCGGTACTGAGCCGCGCGGTGGTCGGTGCCTCTCCCTTCTGGAGCACCATGGCGGCCGGCGTTGCGCTCGTCGTCACGCACCGACTGGTCGCCCTGGTCAGCATGCGTTGGCAAGGCTTCGAAGACCTGATCAACGGCCACGAAATCACGCTGGTGCGCGACGGCCGGATGGACGAGGACGCCATGCGTCACGCACTGGTGTCCCGCAAGGACCTCGACGAAGCTCTGCGCCAGCAGGCCGGCGGCGTGCGGCTGGACGAGGTGGAGCGCGCAGTGCTCGAACGCGACGGCAAGCTGAGCATCATCAGGCGGCGGTCCTGACAGACCCTCTTTTGTCTGCCCGCCCCTTCTTTCTCCGCTGGCGCGCAGTGCCGTGAATGTCGCGGCAGTCTGGTACTTCGCCGTGAACCGGCCGCAGGAGGTGGCGACCGGACACGCGGGAAAGGAGGGCGAACTCAGCAGACGAAGACGCTCAAGAGCTCTGGCAGCTGTAGCTGTCCGCCGAATTCACGTCGCCGCTACCCTTGTATTTCGGGAAGGTCGGGTACTTGCACAGGGGGCGCGCGAGTACCGGCGTCTTGGTCGTCGAATCCAGCTTCGTCGCCACGATGTTTTGCATGGAGGGCTTGGCGCCACCCTCTCGCCACTTCGCGACTGCGTCCACCAGGTCGACGGTGTCAGGACCGACACCGCCGGCGCAATGCTGAACGCCCGGCTGGAGGAAGAATTCCATCGAGGCATCCCGCGTGGACGCGCTGCCGACCGTGGTCGCTACATCGCTGAAGTACTTGATCGAGCCCTTGTAGCTGATGGCCCAGTCGTTCGTTCCGTGGGCGAGGATCATCTTGCCGCCCTGGCCGAAGAAGGAGCGAAGGTCCGGCGTCGCATCGAGCGTGGTGGCCGCGAGCCGCAGCCCCGCCGAGTAGAACTCCGGATCGAAGCCCAGCACGTCGGAGGCCGGATCGCCCGTGACCCAGTACTTCACGAGGCCGCTCCCGAACTGGAACTGGAGGCCGGTGCCGCCGATGGCGGAGCCTGTCACCCACAGGGGCCAGCCTTGGTCTTCGCCGCCAGGTCCCCAGCCGGGGTAGACGGTTGTCCCGTCCTTGCGCTTGAGTTCGGAGTAGATCGTGTTGGCAGTCGCGATCTGCGCGTCGGTCAGGCATGTGTCGGCATCGCCTGCGGTGCAGCGCAACGCCACCGGGTTGAACGTGCACGCTTCCTGGTTGCTCACGATGCCGTCGGACACACCGTCCAGGGCGTCGCACTGCGTGGTGACGGCCTTGCCGATGAGCGAGACCTTCGCATCGTTCAATTGCCCGCCCGGCGCGGCGAGCGCCTTTCCGTTCGCCACAAAGGCCTGGAACAACTCGGTGAAGGAGTAGGCCGGCGCACGCACGACGATGCCGTCGAAGTCGTTCGGGAAGCGCGTGGCCTGGATCAATGCCTCCCTGCCGCCGTTGGAGCAGCCCTCGAAATAGCTGAACTCGGCATCCGAGCCATAGCGTTTGCGAACGATCTCCTTGGTGACCTCATGGACCGAATGGATCGAGAGATAGCCGAAGTCCGCCTGGGCCGTGGGATTGTTCAGGAAGGCCGAAGCGTCCAGGGCATTTCCCTGGCGCCCGCCATCCGAGGCCACGAGTACGTAACCCGCAGTTGCACCGCTTGGCGAGACGGGCGTGATGTTGATGCTGCCGTCCCAACCGCCGCCGCCGGCATACAGGAGCTTGTTGTTCCACACGGTAGGCAGATGCACTTCGAAATTGAGCGTGCCATGAAGGGTGCCCGTGACCTTGCAGTACTCCGCGGCTCCTGCTGCAGCCGGGACGAGTGTCGCCTCTTTGAGCGCTGCGCCGGCAAGCGAAGCGCCGGCGAAGATCGCGCACTTCTCCTGCGTTGTCGCAACCGGTGCCGGTGGCGGTGTTTGCGTTGGCGCCGGCGGCGGGAACAGCACCGGCCAGCCGCCTGCGCCGTCACCTCCGCCGCCGCAGGCGGTCAGCAGCATGGGAATGCTCAGCAGCGCGTAGCCTGCCATCGAGAGAGGGTTTCTCATGATTTGTCTCCTGTTCGTACTGCCACATAAACTCAGACGACTCAGGCCATCGCCTGCGCAGCGCATGCTAGGCACTAAGGCCGGGGAAGAAAGTCTTTCCGATGACAAATCACGCGCAGACCATCTCGATGTTGCGAGCGGCTGCTTGGGCTGGCGGTCTGACGCGCGAGCAACTCCAGCGTGTCGAACTGGAGACGCAGGACCGCTTCTATTCGGCCGGTGAGATCGTCTGCCACAAATCAAGCGCGGCGACGCACTGGATCGGAATCGTCGAAGGGATGGTCAAAGTGGACGTCTTGTCGGCGGACGGCCGAAGCACCACATTGACCGGGGTCACCAATGGCGGCTGGCTCGGGGAAGGTTCCGTGCTCAAGGGGGAGTTGCGTCCCTACGGCGTTGTCGCGCTGCGCGACACCCGCATTGCGTTGATGCCGAGCCAGACCTTTCACTACCTGGTCGCCAACAGCTTGAGCTTTTGCCATTTCATGATCGATCAGCTCAACGCAAGGCTGGGTCAATTCATTGCGCTGGCCGAGAGCTACCGGATGCACGACATCAGTTCGCGCGTGGCAGGCTGCCTGGCCGAACTCTTCAATCCTCAACTCAACCCCCGGACCCAACGAGTCCTGCACATCTCGCAGGAGGAGATCGGCCGGCTGGCCGGAATTTCCCGGCAGGTCGCCCATCGCGCCTTGCACGAGTTGGAGGAAGCAGGCCTGCTTCACATCCGCTACGGGAGCATCGACGTCTTGAACGTCGATGGCCTGCGTGTGTACGCGCGCGAGCACTCGGAGTGAGGGCCTCGTGCCATTCGGGTGGCCGCCCAAGACCTCGTGCCTTCGGGTCAGGACGTCATCGAACCGGAGGCTTCAGAAGCATTTCAGGTAACGTCGTGCGGCGAGGCGCTGCCGCGCCTTCTTTCGATGTCACTCAGTCGAGCTACCTCGACTTCGAGCATGCGAATGCGCGATTCCAAGTCCGCGACACAGGATTCGTCCATACCTTCAAACGCCAGCATCAATTTCCGCCAGAAACCTGGCGCGGGTTTTTCCGTAGCACCGCGGTCGTCGCTCATTTGGATCTCCCCAGTTCAAGTGCGCACGAACGGTTGTGCGCGGACGGCCCCTATCGGGTTGCAACCGTGTCGGTTCCGCTTGGTTGCCAGCCACCCCCCAATGCCTTGAAGGCGGTGACCGCGGCGCGTGCCGATTCGGTCTGCGCCTGTGCTCGCGCGTCGGAAGCGCGCAGCAGGTTCTCGTCTGCCTGCAGCACCTCGATCAGGCTGACGACGCCTTTCTGGTAGGCGGCGAATGACGCGCCTCGCGCGCGGCCGAGCGAGTCGACGCCCTGCGCAAGAACGCTGGCTTGTTCCTCGCGCTTGACCAGGGTCGAGAAAGCGTTTTCCACGTCTTCTGTAGCGCGCAGCACGGCCAGCCGATACGCGGCCAGCAATTCGGCATCCTGGCCCTTGGCGAGATCGATCTGCGCGTTGATGCGGCCAAAGTCGAACAGGCGCCAGCGCAGGCCCAGCATGCCGGCGGCCTGGCTTGCGCCGCTGGTGAACAGGTTGCCGCCGGACACCGACGTCGCGCTGCCGATCAGGCCGCTCAGGGAAAGCTTGGGGTAGTACTCGGCAATGGCGACACCAATGCGTGCATTCGATGCGGCGATGCGGCGTTCGGCCGCGATCAGGTCGGGCCGCCGCCTGAGCAAGTCGCCCGGCGTTCCCGCGTCCGCGATCTGCGGGGCGACGGGGATGGCGCCCGGGTCGGCCAATTCCGCCCGATGTGTGCCCGGGGGCGAGCCCAGCATCACATCCAGCGCATTCATCGCCGCGTCCAGCCCCGCCTCGAGCGCCGGGACGGATGCCTGGACCTGGGCCAGCGCGCCTTCGGCCTGCCGCACCTGGAGTTCGGCCGCCAACCCCTTGCCGTACAGAAGATGGACCTTGGACAGCAGCTCCTGCTGCGTGCGCACCTGCCGGCGCGCCACGTCCAGCCGGGTCTGCAGTCCGCGGATGCTGATGTAGATGTCGGCGGTCTGCGCCGCCACGGTCAACCTCGTGGCGGCCGCGCCTGCTTCCGAGGCCTGGTACTCGGCAAGTGCCGCTTCGCGGCCACGGCGCAGGCCGCCGAAAACGTCCACTTCCCAGCTTGCACTGAGATTTGCCTCGTAGGCACTGCCGTGGCGGTCGAAGCCGGGCCTCGAGTTCAAGACCTGTCCCAGCGGCGTTTCAACGGACTGATAGGCCCGGGCGGCTTGCCCACTGAGGTTTCCCGAAGGCAGCAAAGCGGCATTCGCCGCGCCCAGCCCGGCGCGTGCTTGATCGATGCGCGCGGACGCCTGCACAAGATCGAGGTTCTGCGCCAGCGCAAGCGTGACGAACCGAGCCAGCTGCGGGTCGCCGAAACCTGTCCACCACGCGTTTCGGTCGACGCTGGTGGAAGCAGGTCGTGCATCGACGGCCGCCTGGCCGAGGTACTGCGGCGGCAGGGGCGTCTCGGGGCGGACATAGTCGGGGCCGACTGCGCAACCTGAGACGAGGCCGGCAGCGAAGAGCGGGACAAGAATGCGCTGGAGCATGGGCTTCTTTCGGAAAGAAGGGGGAAGAAAACGTCAGATCGATGTGACTATAATTCAAAATGGTCACTCGTTGTTGATTTCCCCTGCTCGCGGTAAGCTGTCAGGCATGAGCAATGCACCTCTTTCTCCGGCTGTGGCACGCGGCCCCGCCGACCACGACGTACGGGACCAGATCGTTGCCGCAGCCACCGAGCACTTCGGCCGGTATGGCTACGAGAAGACGACCGTCTCCGACCTCGCCAAGGCCATCGGATTTTCCAAGGCCTACATCTACAAGTTCTTCGAGTCCAAGCAAGCGATCGGCGAAATGATTTGCGCAAACTGCCTGCGCGAGATCGAGGCCGAGGTCCGGGCGGCGGTCGATGCTGCCGACCGCCCGCCCGAGAAACTGCGCCGGATGTTCAAGTCGGTGGTCGAGTCGACCCTTCGACTGTTCTCCGAGGATCGCAAGCTCTACGAAATCGCGATGTCGGCCGCCAGCGAGCGCTGGCAGACCGTGGTCGTCTATGAGGAGCGCATTCGGCAATTGCTCCAGGACATCCTGCGCGAAGGTCGGGAAATGGGTGAGTTCGAGCGCAAGACGCCGCTGGACGAGACGGCGGGAGCCATCTACCTCGTCATGCACCCCTACATCAATCCGCTGCTCCTGCAATACAGCTTCGATCACGCGGCGCAGGCGCCGGTGCAGCTGTCCAGCCTCGTGCTGCGCAGCCTTTCGCCATGAACTAAATTTGTTTGTGACCATTGACTAAAATGGTCACTGGTATCAGAATGCGGGTCCTGATCACTTCGTCACTGGGACCCTCATGCTTTGGCGCCGCCTTGCCACCTCTGCAGTCATCTGCGCATTGCCGTTCGCGCTGGTCGCTTGTGGCGAAAAATCGCCGCCCGATCCGCGCACCCAGGCGCCGCAGGTGCGCATCGCCACCGTCCAGGGGGCTGGTGTCACATCGCGCGCCTTCACCGGCACCGTAGCCGCCCGGGTCCAGAGTGACTTGGGATTCCGGGTTTCCGGCAAGGTGCTGGACCGGCTGGTGGACGCGGGGCAGGCCGTCAAGCGCGGCCAATTGCTCATGCGCATCGATCCTGCCGATCTGAAGCTCGCAGCCCATGCGCAGCTGGAGGCGGTCGCCGCCGCGCGGGCGCGCTCGCAGCAGACGGCGGAGGATGAAGCCCGCTACCGCGATCTGCGCGGCACCGGTGCGATCTCGGCATCGGCCTACGACCAGATCAAGGCGGCCGCGGATGCCGCCAAAGCCCAACTCAGCGCGGCCGAGGCTCAGGCCGACGTGGCCCGCAACGCGAGCCGCTATGCCGAGCTCGTGGCGGACGGCGATGGCGTCGTCATGGAAACGCTGGCCGAACCCGGCCAGGTCGTGAGCGCGGGGCAGGTCGTGGTGCGCGTGGCCCGCGCCGGTCCGCGCGAAGCCGTTGTCCAGCTGCCGGAAACCCTGCGCCCGGCTGTCGGTTCCGCCGGACAGGCCACGCTTTTCGGCAAGGAGGGTGCGACCGTGCCGACCACGCTGCGGCAGCTCTCGGAGGCCGCGGATCGGCAGACGCGCACCTTCGAGGCGCGCTACGTGCTCAAGGGCGACCTTGCCAATGCGCCGCTCGGCGCCACGGTCACCATCCGGGTTCCGGACGGGCTTTCCTCTGCGCAAGGGAGCGTACAGGTGCCGATCGGCGCCCTGTTCGATGCTGGCAAGGGGCCAGGCGTGTGGGTCATCGGCGGCGAGCCGGCCAAGGTCAACTGGCGGTCGGTCGTGGTCGAGCACCTGGATGACGACGGCGCACGCATCACCGCCGGCCAACTCAAGCAAGGCGACAGGATCGTCGCGCTCGGCGCTCACCTGTTGCACGAGGGCGAGCAGGTGCGGGTGGCAGACCAGGTCGTTGCCGTTGATGCGGCAAAGCCGGGAGTGCGTCCGTGAGCGCGTCGGTGAGCGAAGGCCGATTCAACCTGTCGGCGCTCGCTGTGCGCGAGCGCTCCATCACCCTGTTCCTGATCTGCCTGATCTCGCTGGCGGGTCTTGTTGCGTTCTTCAAGCTGGGCCGCGCGGAAGATCCCGCCTTCACCGTCAAGGTGATGACCATCATCACTGCCTGGCCCGGCGCCACCGCGCAGGAGATGCAGGATCAGGTCGCGGAGAAACTCGAGAAGCGCCTGCAGGAGCTGCGCTACTACGACCGCACCGAGACCTACACCAGGCCCGGGCTGGCCTTCACGACCCTGACCCTGCTCGACAGCACGCCGCCTTCGCAGGTGCAGGAGCAGTTCTACCAGGCCCGCAAGAAACTCGGCGACGAGGCGGGAACCCTTCCAGCCGGCGTGATCGGGCCGATGATCAACGACGAATACGCGGACGTCACTTTTGCGCTGTACGCGCTCAAGGCCAAGGGCGAAGCGCCGCGCCTGCTGGTGCGCGACGCCGAGACGCTGCGTCAGCGCCTCCTGCATGTGCCAGGCGTCAAGAAGGTCAACATCGCCGGCGAGCAATCCGAACGCATCTATGTTGAGTTCTCGCACGAGCGCCTGGCAACCTTGGGCATTGGTCCGCAGGACGTGTTCGGTGCGCTCAATGGCCAGAATGCCCTGACGCCGGCGGGCTCCGTCGAAACCAAGGGACCCCAGGTGTTCATCCGCCTGGACGGCTCTTTCGATGAACTGCAGAAGATCCGGGACACGCCGGTTGTGGCGCAGGGCCGCACCCTGAAGCTGTCGGACATCGCCACGGTCAAGCGCGGCTATGAAGACCCGGCGACCTTCATGATCCGCAACGGTGGCGAACCGACCCTGCTGCTGGGCGTCGTCATGCGAGAAGGCTGGAACGGTCTTGACCTGGGCAAGGCGCTGGACCACGAGGTCGCAGCGATCAATGCCGAGCAGCCGTTGGGCATGAGCCTGGCCAAGGTCACGGACCAGGCCGTCAACATCGCCGCCTCGGTCGACGAGTTCATGGTCAAGTTCTTCGCCGCACTGCTGGTGGTGATGCTCGTGAGTTTCCTGAGCATGGGCTGGCGCGCGGGCCTGGTGGTTGCCGCCGCCGTGCCGCTGACATTGGCGATTGTCTTCGTGGTGATGGCCGCGACCGGCAAGAACTTCGATCGCATCACGCTCGGGTCGCTGATCCTTGCGCTGGGCCTGCTGGTGGACGACGCGATCATCGCCATCGAGATGATGGTGGTGAAGATGGAAGAGGGCTACAGCCGCGTCGCAGCCTCGGCGTACGCCTGGAGCCATACCGCGGCGCCGATGCTTTCGGGCACGCTGGTCACGGCCGTCGGCTTCATGCCCAATGGCTTCGCGCCATCGACCGCGGGCGAGTACACCAGCAACATGTTCTGGATCGTAGGCATCGCGCTGATTGCGTCCTGGGTCGTCGCGGTGGTGTTCACTCCCTACCTGGGCGTCAAGCTGCTGCCCGACTTCAAGAAGGTCGAAGGTGGCCATGCCGCGATCTACGACACGCCGCGCTACAACCGCCTGCGCGGGGTGCTGGGGCGCGTCATTGCGCGCAAGTGGCTGGTCGCCGGTGCGGTGGTGGGCCTTTTCGTGGCGGCCATTCTTGGCATGGGGCTGGTCAAGAAACAGTTCTTCCCGATCTCCGATCGCCCCGAGGTGCTGGTCGAGGTGCAGATGCCCTATGGCACGTCGATCGCGCAGACCAGCGACGCCGCGGCGAAGGTGGAGGCCTGGCTGGCCAAGCAAGAGGAGGCCCATATCGTCACGGCCTACATCGGGCAGGGCGCGCCGCGCTTCTTCTTCGCGATGGGGCCGGAGCTTCCCGATCCGTCGTTCGCCAAGATCGTGGTCCGCACCGCCAGCCAGGAAGAGCGTGAGGCCTTGAAGCACCGGCTGCGCCAGGCGATCGCCGATGGGCTGGCTTCCGAGGCGCGGGTGCGCGTCACCCAACTCGTGTTCGGCCCGTATTCGCCGTTCCCGGTCGCGTACCGGGTCACGGGACCGGATCCGCAGAAGTTGCGCCAGATTGCGGCCGAGGTCCAGAAGGTCATGGATGCGAGTCCGATGATGCGCACGGTCAACTCCGACTGGGGTACGCGCACGCCCACGCTGCACTTCACCTTGCACCAGGATCGGTTGCAGGCCGTGGGGCTGACCTCCACCGCGGTGGCACAGCAGTTGCAGTTCTTCCTGAGCGGCGTGCCGGTCACCACCGTGCGCGAGGACATCCGCACGGTGCAGGTTGTGGCGCGTTCGGCTGGCGTCACCCGGCTCGCCCCTGCGCGAATTGCGGACTTCACGCTGTCCGGTGCCAACGGGCAACGCATCCCGCTGTCGCAGGTGGGTGAGGTCGACATACGCATGGAAGAACCCGTCGTGCGTCGGCGCGACCGCATGCCTACGATCACCGTACACGGCGATATCGCCGATGGCCTGCAGCCGCCGGACGTATCGACGGCCATCACCCATCAGCTGCAGCCCCTCGTCGACAAGCTGCCGGCCGGCTATCGCATCGATCAGGCCGGCTCCATCGAGGAATCGGAAAAAGCAACCAAGGCCATGTTGCCGCTTTTCCCGATCATGCTGGCGGTCACGCTGCTGCTCATCATCTTCCAGGTGCGCTCCATCTCGGCGATGGTCATGGTCTTCCTGACCAGTCCGCTCGGGCTGATCGGCGTGGTGCCGACCCTGCTTCTTTTCCAGCAACCTTTCGGCATCAACGCGTTGGTCGGCCTTGTGGCGCTGTCGGGCATCCTGATGCGCAACACGCTGATCCTGATCGGGCAGATCCACCATAACCAGCAGGAGGGGCTCGACCCGTTCCATTCGGTCGTCGAAGCCACCGTGCAGCGTGCGCGGCCGGTGATCCTGACGGCGCTGGCTGCGATCCTGGCCTTCATCCCCTTGACCCATTCGGTGTTTTGGGGAGCGCTCGCCTACACGCTGATCGGTGGCACCTTGGCGGGCACGGTTCTGACCCTGGTATTTCTGCCGGCCATGTATTCCATCTGGTTCAGGATCAGGCCGGGCAATGGCAATCCCGCGCCACATTGACAACGCTCTTCACCAATTCATTCAGATCGAAGGAAAACATCATGTCGGTTTCATCGGTTGTCGTCGTGACCGGCGCGTCGTCGGGCATCGGGCGCGTCGCTGCGGAAGTCTTCGCCGCGCGAGGCTGCCGGGTGTTCGGCACCGTGCGCGACCTGCGCAAGGCGCCCGTGGTGCCCGGTGTCGAGTTCGTCGAAATGGACGTCCGGGAGGAGGAGTCGGTGCAGGCTGGCATCGACGCCATCATCGAGCAGGGCCTGCGCATCGATGTGCTGGTCAACAACGCGGGAATGATGATGCTCGGCGCGGTGGAGGAGACAGCGACGGCCGAGGCCGCGGCGCTGTTCGACACCAACGTCTTCGGCGTGCTGCGTGTCACGCGTGCCGTTCTCCCCTACATGCGCAAGCAGCATCGAGGGCGGATCGTCAACGTGAGCTCGCTGTTCGGCGTGCTGCCGGCGCCTTACATGGGCATGTATGCGGCCACCAAGCACGCGGTCGAGGGGCTCTCGGAGTCGCTGGACCACGAGGTGCGCCAGTTCGGCGTTCGCGTGACGCTGGTGCAGCCGGCGTTCACCCGGACCAACCTCGACGCCAACGCGCCCCGAGCCAAGGCGCCGATCGCGGACTACGACCGCGAACGCGACCTGGTCGAGCGTTCGGTGGCCGACAGCGTCAACAACGCGCCGCCGCCGCAGAGCGTGGCCAACACCATCGTCGAGGCGGCGCTCGGCCCCTGGCGCATGCGCCGCACGCCGCCAGGGCAGGCGTCGCTCTTGACGAAGCTGCGTCGCTTCATGCCCGCGGGGCCCGTCGATGCAAGCCTCAGGAAGAAACTCGGCCTCACCTGAAGAGTTCGTCTTGTGGTTCGCACAGTCAGGAGAAACCCTTGGATAGCCTGGATCTCTTGAGAACCTTCAGCGAAGTTGCAGGCTCCGGCAGCTTCTCCCGCGCCGCGAGTCAGCTGAAGCTGTCCAGAGGAACTGTCAGCAAGTACATCGCGACGCTGGAAAGTCGCTTCGGTGTCCGCCTGCTGAACCGCACCAGCCACGCTGTCAGTCTGACGGACGCCGGCGTGTTGCTGCTCGAAAGAAGCAAGCCAATGCTGGAGCTGGTGGAGGAAACTCAAGCAGAACTCCAGAATCGGGCGTTGACTCCCCGAGGACGGCTGCGCATTTCCGCGCCGCATGGCATAGACCAGACGCAGCTTCCAGCGCTCATCAACACCTTCCTGAGCCACTATCCGGAAGTCAGCATCGACATGGTCCTCACCAACCGGATCGTCGATCTGGCGGAGGACGGCATTGACGTCGCACTGCGGTTTGCGCCGACGGCCAATGAGAACCTCATTGTTCGAAAACTGCTTGCGATGGACTTGAGCGTTTGTGCGGCGCCAATGTACTGGGCAGCGCACGGCATGCCAGTTCACCCCAGCGAACTTGCGGGTCACAACGCGCTGGTCAGTACACATCTGAACCCTCAACCAAAGTGGCGTTTTGAAGTGGGCGGTGCTCCATTGGATGTTCCCGTGAGCGGACGCCTGAATGCAACGGAGGCAGCGCCTCTGATCCAGGCCGCACTGTTGGGCGCGGGGGTTCTCTACTTGCCTACGGCGATGCTGGCGCCTTACATCGAGAGCGGACGGCTGGTGCCGGTGTTGTCGGACTTCGTTCGCAGCGACATGTGGTTGTCGGCTGTCTACTTGCAGAGGCGGCACAGTACGGCCGTACAGCGCGCCTTCCTGAATTTTCTTGAGGGCCGGATCAAGGCTCTCAAGAATGCTCGCGGTGCTTGAGCGAGAGCGGCCGACCTGCTCGACATGCCAGGCGAAGAGGGATGAGGTTTCCTCTTTGAAAACGCGGCGTTGCTGCGTACTCGTACTCAGACGGTAACCAAGCACCAGAAAATTGCGTTCCCCGGACGACAACTTTCAGATTGATGAAAGTTTGAGTCGAGGAAGTACTGGCCGACAATTTTCAAGGACCCCCATGAAGAAGTTTCAAATTGCTCAGAGCGCGATTCTTGCGCTCATGTTTGCGTCAACTGCCCAGGCGGAGGTTTACGACGGCGTACTCCAGAGCTCTGGCGTTCGCTCTCGGACGGAAGTCGATGCAGAGGCAGCAGCCGTTGCGCAAAAGGAAGACCCTTATCGGGAGGCTGCATCCAGCAGAGTCATTGCGCCGCTCGGGTATTCGAAGTCCCGGGATACCGTCAATGCCGAAGCAGTCAAAGAGGCGCATTCGGCAAATCAGAATCTCACCGGAAAGGCCTACTACAGAGACGCTATTCCCTCCCAGTATGTGAATCAGCCGCGGCAAGTCAATGCTGCAAAGTGAACGCTCGATGGCGTCGCACTTTTGCCGGCACCCAAGGTGGACGCACGACAGCGCGCCAAAAGGGCCCGCTGCTCGGCGCCGGAGCGCGAGCCGGCGGCCGCGGTGCAGGGACATCTAGGCACAAAGTTGCTCGAGTTCGATACCCACACTCTCCGCCAAAAATGCTTGCAAGTGGTTGATTAATAAAAGCTTTTTAGCTTACCACTCATCGACTAGCAAAGCTACTATCAAAAGCCGCAGTGAAACTACTGCGGCTTTTTTGTTTCTAGGCAATAGCTCTTCGTTGGTACGGTTCGTCGTCCACATGCCTGCAAAGTCTTGCTCGGCTATCAAGCGCAATGTGGAGTTCCCGCTTGCTTCAACAGCGTTTGCACACGAAGCGACGCAATCAAGAGCGCGACTTCAGGCCAAGCATTTTGAAATGCTCATAGTGCCCGACCCCATTCTTGACAATCGGGTCCTGCGATGTAAGGGCATCGATGTCTTGCCCATCTTCGATCTGGAACAGCGACACGCCATAACCGCCGGCCGGGTCCATCACCGGACCGTGAGCGACAACGATGCCTTTCGCGAGCAGGTCGTTCAGGAAAGCGCCGTGCTCGCCCATCCAGGTTTTTTCATCTGCTGACATCGTGGCAAGAAAGTCCGCACGGGGCGGGATGAATTTGCAAAGATAGAACTTCATGACCTCTCCTATCAGGCTGCTTTCACGCTCTTGAGAATGGAGCCCTCGAACATCGTCGGGATGTAGTTCTGCAGGAACAGGATCATTCCGGTCATCTTTCCAACGGGATTGCTGAACTTCGGTGCCGGCGCCTCAATGAGACCGGAAATAGTCTGGATGACGGCGTCCGGCGATTCCGCTCCGTCGATGCCTTTTTGCGTCGCGGCCTGCACCTGTTTTCGGTAGGCGTTGTAGTCGGCGATCTCGCCGCTCGCCGCGGCGACCGCGTTGTGGCCCAGGTTCGTCTTGAACCACACGGGCTCCACCATACTGACCTTGATGTTGAACTGGTCCAGCTCGAACCGCAGCGACTTGAAGTAGCCCTGCACCGCGTGCTTCGAGGCCGCGTAGAAAGACAGATTGGGTGGACCGATCAGCCCCACGATCGAGCTCACCGTGATGATCTGCCCGGACTTCTGGGCCCTGAGACGGGGTAGCAACGCGTTCGTCACCTTGATGGTTCCCCAGAAGTTCGTCTCGAACTGCTGGCGGCCCAGCCCGATGGGCGTTTCTTCGGCAATGCCAGTCACCATGTAGCCGGCGTTGTTCACGAGGACATCCAAACGCTCGGTGGATCGGGCCAGTTCGCGAGTGAACGATGCGATGGATTCGTCATCGTCGATGTCGAGACGCAGCAGCTTGAAAGGCACCTGCGCTGCGTATTTTTCCGGGGTACGGCTCGTACCCACGACGTTGTGGCCCTGTGCGTGCAGGCGCGTCGCCAACATCAAGCCGAAACCCGACGACGCGCCTGTGATCAGTACTGTCTTTTTCATGTGTGCTTCCAATTCAAGAATCGATCGAGGCATTTCACGGGTCTGGACGAACCGCGGGCCGCAGGTTAGTATCGTTTAAGTACTAAGTCAATATCAAAACGATATGAACTCGAAAACCGATGCCCAACCTACATGCCCCATCGAGCGCAGCCTTGCCTTTCTGGGTGACAGCTGGACCATGCTGATCCTGCGAGACGCCAATGCGGGTGTGACGCGCTTCGATCAGTTCAAGAAGAATCTGGGTATCGCACCGACCATGCTGACCAAGCGACTGGCGACGCTGACGGACGAGCGCTTGCTCGAGAAAAAGCTCTACTCGGAACGCCCGCCGCGCGAGGAGTACGTGCTGACCGCTGCCGGGCGAGACTTTCTGCCGGTCCTCTTCATGATTGCCGAGTGGGGTCGAAAGCATCGAGGCGAAGGTCGGTTGACGCGCTTTCTTGACGCCGAGAACGGAACGGAAATCAAACCTACCGCGATCGATGCCGTGACTGGCGCGGAAATCGGGACACGCGCCATCCGTGTCCTGATCCCCGAATGAAAGACGCCCCGGTCCAGACGCTGGCAGCAGGTCGTCCGGTCCCAACGCGCGGCATGGTGTCGCTGCTTGCGGCCCTCGCGGCGATCGGCGCCTTGTCGACCAACATCATCCTGCCGTCGTTTCCGGCCATCGGCGCAGGGCTGGGCGTGTCCGACGCGCAGCTCGGGGTGACGTTGAGCATCTTCTTTGTTGTCTTCGCGATCGGCCAACTCATCGTTGGTCCGCTGTCGGACCGGTACGGGCGACGCAAGTTGGTGATCGGCGGCCTGCTCCTCTTCGCCGCAGGCGGCGTCATCTGCTCGCTGTCCCCCAATCTAACCTGGTTGGTATTGGGCAGGGCAGCTCAGGCAGCGGGCGTGTGTGCCGCCTCCGTGCTCGCACGCGCGATTGCCAGAGACCTGTTCGAAGGCGAGACGCTTTCGAAGGTGCTTGCGATGGTAATTGTGGCGATGGCCGCGGCGCCCGGGTTCTCTCCGCTATTGGGCAGTGTGGCCGAGCAATTCGTTGGCTGGCGTTGGACCTTCGCGACGGTCAGCGCACTGGGATTGATTTTGGCGAGCTGGTACGCGCTGCGGCTGCCGGAAACTCACGCGACTTCACGGCGCACGCCGCTGGCGATCGGGCCGGTTTTCGCGGCGTACACCCAGCTGCTTCGAGACGCGCGCTTCATGCGGCCAGCGACCGTCGTCGCGTGTGTGACGGGGGCGCTTTACGGCTTCTTCGACGCCGCGCCTGCCGTGCTCATCGGTGCTCTCGGCTTGAGCTCGCTCCTACTGGGATTCTTCTTTGCAGCAACCGTCCCAGTCGTGTTCGCTGCGGGGCTGCTCGTTCCGAAACTGTCGGGCCGGTGGGGCCCCCAAAAGACACTGCAACTCGGCGTCATGCTCTCGCTCGCCGGTGGCATGCTGATTTGCGGCGTGAATGTTCAAGCACCAACCAATCTGGTCGGGTTCACCGCAGCCCTTTGCGTTTTCCTTTTTGGCATGGGCATGGCGAACCCAGTGGGTACCGCCTTGTCTCTCGCGCCATTTGCGGCTCAAGCGGGCGCCGCCTCGGCCATGCTGGGCTTCATGCAGATGTCGGGGGCAGCCCTGGGCGCAACCTTTGTGACGAAGCTTGCAGGGTTGTCGCCTATGGCGGCCTTGGGCCTGGTGGTCGTTGCATCGCAAGTGCTTTCGATCGCGCTTTTCGCGCTCCTCCGCCAACAACCGCCGAAGCCATACGCTAGGTAGTGCTGCGTTCACGCAGCAATTCGGTAAACCAAGCTCTTAAGGCGGCTGCCGACGATCTTTTCGATTCATCGCACCGCTTGCTGCTGCCGTCAGAATTGACGCGAGGCAATGTTTGCTGGGAGACCGATTCCGACCGCGAAGCCGTCATTCAACTTGTCTTCGAGAGCGTCTGCAATCGCTGTGAAAGCGGCCGCCCGCCGCAAGCATGAACGAGCAGCCGGATCAGTCGAAGTCAGTGCATCTCTGCCAATGCTTCCTTGACGCCTTGCTCCTGCAACGGCGTGTCACCGCCCTCCAGATGCAGCGCGGCATTCGATGGCACGGGCGTCGCGCAGTCCTTGTGGATCACGCCATCCTTCATGACCAATTGCACCTTGGCCGGGTCCGTCAGCAACGACAGGTCTTGCAGCGGGTCGCCGTCGATGAGGACGATGTCGGCAAGAAAGCCCGCCTTCAATTGCCCCAGATCGTCGGGCCGTAGCATGATCTGCCCGCCCAAGCGCGTTGCCGCCATCAACGCCTCCTTCGGCGTCATGCCGATGTAGTCGACAAAGTACTGAAGGTCGTTGGCATTGGTGCCGTGCGGCATCCATGCAAAGCCGTAGTCGCCACCCGGTAGGATGCGAATGCCGCGCTTGTGCATCTCGCGCAGCGAGGCCGATGCGATTTCCAGCTCGCGCTTGTAGCCCATCTGCGTCGCCACGGCCTCAGTGATGCCGTACTCGGCGGCGTTGTAGGTCGTGCGAATCAGCCAGCCGATGCCGGGCGCGACAAAGTGCTTGTCTTTCGCGGCCTCAAGCATGTCGAGTGCCTCGGCATCCGCGAAGCTCGCGTGGTAGACCATCTCGATGCCGTGGCGCACGCACTGCTTGACCGACTCGCTCGACCGCGCGTGTGCAGCCATGCGCTTGCCGTAGCGCTTGGCCTCCTGCGCGAGCATGGCGACTTCGTCTTCGGCAAAGGGCGACATCTCGGCCGGCAAGCCCGCGATGTACTCGCCCGACAGATTGATCTTCAGATGGTCCACCCCGTACTTGATGAAGGTGCGCGCCGACCTGCGGATCTCTTCGGGCCCGCTACACACGCTGCCAAAGCTCAGCTCCTCGAACTTCATGTGCGGCAGCGTGTTGTCGCCCAGGGCGCCGATGGTGGTGATCTCCTGGCTGCCCGCAAGGTAGCGCGGGCCGGGGAACTCACCCGCATTGATGGCATTGCGCAGCACCACGTCCAGCCGCGGCTTCGCCGCGGCCGCGCCGATGGCCGATGTCCACCCCATGTCGAGGTAGCGCTTGGCCACCCGCACGCACCAGAGCATGTGTTCCTCAGGCGGCATGAACTGGATGGCCGCGAGCGACGGCTGGTCGTTCCACGAGAAATGCGTGTGGGCCTCGGTCATGCCCGGCATGAGAAAGCGGCCCTTGCCATCGATCACGCGCGCGTCGTCGGTGCTCACGCGCCGGGGAAAGCGCGCCACCTCGACGATGCGCTTCCCCTCGACGAGAAGATCGCCGGTGTAGGGCTCCTCGCCCGAGCCGTCGAAGATGCGGACGTTGGTGAATGCAATACGGGTCATTGTTGTCTCCTCCGGCGCGTGGCGGGCCGGCATTGGGTTATAGAAATCGGGCGGTTCAATCGAACGGGTTGCGTCTCAACGAAGCGCTGCGTAGAAGACTTCGAGCGTCTGCATGCAGCGCTGCGGTTGCTCGAAGGTGGTCCAGTGGCCGCATTCCTCGAGCACGACGACACGGCTGCCGGCGATGCGTGCCTGCATCGCCTGGACGTTGGCCACCGGGGCCACGCCGTCCTGGTCGCCGGTGACCAGGAGCGTCGGCACATCAATGCGTTCGAGCGCGGCCGATTGCGCATCGGCCAGCGCCGCGCAACTTTGCGCATAGCCCTCGGGCGGCTGGCGCATCACGCTCTCGCGCACCAGGGCGAGCACTGCCGGCTGCTGTTCCTTCGTCTGCGTGCTCGTCGCGCCCTTCACGATGGCATCGGCGATTTCCTGCATGGCAGCCGCGCCGCCGCGCGCTGCATTTGCACGCGCCGCGATGTTGGGGCGCGCCGCATCCGGTGGCGCCGCCAGCGGGCCGAACAGCGCGAGCGATTTCACGGTGCCGGGGCTGCGCACCGCGAGGTGCTGCGCGACGATGGTCCCGAGCGAATGCGCCATCACATGCACGGATGCGATGTCGAGCGCCGAGAGCAGCCGCAGCATGGCATCGACGTAGCCGTCGATCGACAAGGCCTTGCCGTCCGCCGGCAGCGGTGACCTCGCGCTGCCCGGCAGGTCGGGCCTGATGCGCCGAAAACCGCCGAGCGCCGGCAACACGGGCGTCCAGTTGTTCGACGATCCGCCCAGCCCGTGGATGCACAGCAGCGCCTCGCCTTCCCCATCGATCTCGACGGCGAGCCCGTTCAATACTTGAGTCGTCATGTGCGGCACCTTCAGACGAACTTGTTCTCGATGGCGCCGAGCCGGTCGATCTCGACGCGCACCACGTCACCGGCACGCAGGTAGCGCGGTGGGTTCATGCCCATGCCCACACCGGCCGGCGTGCCCGTGGCGATGACATCGCCGGGGTAGAGGGTGATGCCGCGCGAGATCGTCTCGATGAGCGTGGGAATGTCGAAGATCATGTTCTCGGTCGGTCCGTCCTGACGCAACTCGCCGTTGACCCAGCAACGCACGCGCGTTTTGGTGCCGTCGAACTCGTCGGCCGTCACGATCCACGGGCCCATCGGGCAGAAGGTGTCGAACGACTTGCCCAGGTCCCATTGCCCGTGGCGCATCTGCACGTCGCGCGCCGTCACGTCGTTGACCACCGTGTAGCCGAACACATGCGACATCGCCGCATCGCGCGCGATGTTCTTGCCGCCCTTGCCGATGACCACGGCCAGTTCGGCCTCGTAGTCGATCTGCGCCGACACCCCGGCGGGAACCAGCACCTCGTCGTGCGGGCCCACGACGCACTCGGGCACCTTGGTGAAGACGATGGGCCACTCGTCGGTCTTGGCGGCGTTGTCCTTGAACACCGAGGCCGACAGCTCCTTGGCGTGCGCGTGGTAGTTGCGGCCGACGCACCACAGATTGCGCCGCGGCTTGGGCAGCGGTGCATCGAGCACCACCTCGCCCAAGTCGACTGCGGGCCCCGATGCCTTCGGAAGCGATCCGCCCCTGGCGAGAATTTCGATCAGCGTCAGCACGCCGCTGTCTGCCTGCTCCGGCGTGAGCTGCAGTGGCGTGACGGTCTTGCCGTCGGTGGAAACGAGGCCCACCTTGCGGTGGCCTTCGCTCGTGAAAGTGGCGATTCGCATGAAGGTTTGCTCCTGTGTTTTAGCGATGCGCCAACTTTAGAAATCGCGGGCCGGCGGCGCTTATCGGCCGATCCGGCGGCGTATCGAATCGTCTGGTGTGCTTCTAAGGACTTACCCGATGCGCTGCGCGGGCCGGCTCCGCACGGGAGAACAATCGCCCGAAACCAACTCGATGAAGCGCGACAGATGCAGGAAGCCTATGCACTCCACGAAGGCGCGTTCGGCACCGCGATCGTCCTGGAGGCGAGCGCCAACCTGGTGGCGCACGCGCACTCCGAAACACAGCTCGCACTCTGGCTGGGCGGCGCGCGGGCCTGCGCGCATGTCGGCACCGAAGTCGTCGACTACAGCGAAAGCGTGGCGCTCGGCGTGAACGCGTTCGAGGCGCACGACATGGTTCGCCTGGAGGACAACGGATCGAGCCTGTTCATCGTCTTCATGATCAAGAAGGATTGGCTCGACGAACTCGGCCTGGCGAAGGACCGGAGCTTTCGGTTTCCGTCACCGCGCGTGCCCATCGGCGATGCGCTGCGGCGTTCGTGCTGGCGGGTGCTGGATTTGATGATCTCCACCGGCGCGGCACGCGAGCACATCGACAAGGAGGTCGAGCGGTTGCTCGAAGCGGCCATTGCCGCTTCCGCCACGGGCGGCGATGCGGCGCCGGTGGCCGGCGGCATCGGTGTGACGCTCGACCACCGGCTGCGTGCCGCCATCGCGCACATGCGGGCGCATGTTTCCGAGAAAACGACGATCGACGAAATCGCCGCCAAGGTCGGCCTCTCGCGCGCGCATTTCTTCGCGCTGTTCCGCGACCAGTTGCACACGACGCCGCAGGTGTTCTGGAGCGGCGTGCGCGTCGAGGAGGCGATGCGCAGGGTGAGCGATGGCGGCAGGCTGACCGACGTCGCGCTCGACCTTGGGTTCTCGGCCCCGGGGAATTTCTCGCGCTTCTTCAAGGAGCACACGGGGATTTCGCCTTCGATCTTCAAGCGCGCCACGCGCGCGCCTTCGCCGGTCACTGTCACAGGAATACCGCGAGAAGGCCAGTCGTCTTAGACGAAATTCTCTTGAGCGTGAAAACCCGGGCTTCCCATGGCCGTGCATCGCCAAAAGCTAAGCAGCATCGCCAGCTTGCCGCCGACTGCAGTCAAAAGGGTTGCCTGGACGGGGCCACTACAGCCGACGGGGCGTTCCCACGATTTACCGATAGCGGTCGAAATGGCGTGGCCGGTGAGACCGAGGGTTATCCCGTAATCCTCAATGCCGACGTGGTTAGCCCCGCGGCGCGCTACTGGTCGCCTCGGAGATGCCTTCCGCCAATTGACGCAGGAGCGGAACATAGCGTGTCGCGACCTCTCGGTCCGAGACGACGTTGTTTTGCAAAACGAGATTGATCGCGCCGATGGCATGCTCCCCGATCCGGATCGGAAACCCGATCGCAGTGACGCTCGATTCAGAAGCCCATTCGCCCCTGTTCATTGCGTAGCCGCGGCGCCGAGTCTCACGAATGACCCGCTTCACATAGCTGCTGTCGCGTGCCATCTCGCCGATGGCATCCGTGCGCTGCGCCAACAACGCCAGCGTGGCGACACGCTCTTCCTCGGCGCACCAACTCAACCACGCTCGACCCAGCGAAGAGACGAGCATCGGGATCCGAATCCCGATGGTGGCCCGGTGCTGCGAGAGCATGCTGACCCGATGGGTGGACTCCCTCACGATCATGAAGCCCGCGTCCGGCGTGGCCAGGTCGCTGGGCCACGAGAGCGCCCGCAAATGTGCACGCATGGCAGGTGCCGCTACGCGGTCAATCCAGTCCGCGCCAACGTAGCCTTCGGAGAGCCGGCGCACCTCGAAGCCCAGCGCGTAGGAAGCGCCATCGTCCTTGTGGTGAACCAGGCCTTCTGACCTCAACGTCTCCAGCAGCCGCTTGACGGTGGTTCGGTGAATGCCGGTGATCCGGGCCAGCTCGACGACGCCGCCGATTCCACCCGGCAGCGCATTCAGCGCCCGCAGCACGGCCAGCCCTCGGCTCAGGCCTCTGACTTCCCGATAGAGATGCTCCTGCGGAGCGCGTGCGGACGTCGCCATTTCGTTTTCGGTTTGGTGCACCAGGTGCACCGACTATACGTCGCCGACTTGCGCTCGGACACTGCCCCACGTCAGCAAAGAACCGCATCGGCCCCAAGAGGCCACCACCCGGAGACATGAAATGAGCATCACCCGACGCGCCCTGTGCACTTCGATGGCCCTCGGCCTCACCTTCTCGCCTGCCTTCGCGCAGGAGCCCTCCAAGCAACCCATTCGCATCATCGTGCCGTACCCAGCGGGCGGCAACGCAGACTCGGCAGCGCGTGCGGTGGCCAACCTGGCCTCCGAAAGCCTGAAGCAGACGATCCTGATCGACAACCGCCCCGGCGCCTCTTCGATCATTGGTACCGAGCTCGTCAGCCGCGCGCCGGCGGACGGCCTCACCATTGGCGTGGTCTCGGACTCGCACGCCATCAACCAGGTCATGGCGAAGAACCCCAAGGCCGCGGACAGCCCCTTCGACCTGCGTGTTGATCATTTGTGGCGGAGGCTTCTTGGGCGATCCGCGGTGCGAGCAACTCGCTTTCCGACGCTTTGGCAGGCACTCTAGTGAGGCCTCGGGCACGTGATTTGACATTCGGACACCACAATCGCTTTCGAACCGGAACGGGTGGTGTCGACCGGAAGTTCGACCGGTGGGATGCGGCGGAAAACTTGAACTGCGAGATATCGCTCGGCTCTCTCAGCGCCGCCGAACACCGAGAGAGCCTTGGACCAGCGGCATGGAACTCGTCCGGGGCTTTATCCGCATCCCCTCTTTCAGCGGGTGCAAGAAATGGGACTAGCTGGCCTGGGCAGGGGATCAGCCACCAGTCGGGGAGGAAAGCCTCGACAGCACCGATGTGCGGCAGATATCCAGAATTTCATCGGCGAGGGGTGAGTCATCAGGACACGCCCGCGACAGCACGATGGCCCCGATCAATTGCGCAAGAACATCGATGCGCCTGGCGCGAAGGTCGCCTTCCTCTTTGCCGCCCTCAGGGGCGCCGTGCTGGTTTGCCAGGGTATCGAGCAGGCTTTCCACGCCGTCCGCAAAAGCCGCCTTGATCGACTCCGGCTGACGTGCAGCATCTCCGCTTAGCGCGGCCATCGTGCAACCTTCGCTTCGAGCGTCGCGATGCTCCCGAGACAGGTATTGCTTGACGACTTCTGCCGCATTGGCCCCCTCGGCTTTCGCTGCCGACTGCGCAAAACCACAGGTCGCCGCTTCCGCGAGCAGGTCGGCCTTGGATCCGAAGTGCTTGTAGAACCCGCCATGGGTAAACCCGGCGACTGCCATCAAGTCCGCAATCCCCACGCCGTCATAGCCACGCTCGCGAAACAGCGTGGAGGCCGTCTCGACGATATGTGCCCGATTCGCCTGGGCCTGAGCTTTAGTGACCTTCATGTCCGGATCTCTCTGGAAGTCCCATCAAAGATGGCCTCGACTATACATTGATGTTGACTATCATCAAAACCCTTGACAATAAAGATGATGATCGACATCATTGCGTCAGATTAGCTTGAAAGGCTTCTGGACATGAGCGATACCCACCTGACCCGCGTCAGCTTCATCGAGGCAAACGGCGAGAACGGCCTGACTGATAAAACGCTTTTTGAGCCCTACACACTCGGCCCGCTCAAACTGTCCAACCGCATCGTGATGGCGCCGCTGACCCGCAACCGTGCGGGCTCGGGCCTGGTCCCCAGCGAACACGCGGCCGACTACTACAGTCAACGGGCCTCGGCTGGCCTGATCATTTCCGAGGCCACCCAGGTTTCGGCCGATGCGCAGGGCTACCAGGACACGCCGGGTCTCTACACGCAGCAACAGATCGACGGATGGCGCAAAGTGACCGATGCCGTTCACGCCAAGGGCGGGCGGATCTTCGTCCAGCTGTGGCACGTGGGGCGCATCTCGCACGTCGACCTGCGGCCCGGCGGCACCGCCCCCCGTGGCGCCATCCGCGATCCGCGCTGCAACCAAGACTTTCGTCAACAACGGCTTTCACGATGTCTCCGAGCCACGTGCCCTGACGCTGGAAGAGATTCCAGGCATCGTCGAGGATTTCCGCCAGGCCGCAGCCCACGCGATCACTGCGGGGTTTGACGGCGTCGAGGTCCATGGTGCCAACGGCTACCTGCTGGAGCAGTTCATCAAAGACGGCGCCAACACCCGGACAGACGCCTACGGCGGCTCCATCGAGAACCGTGCGCGTCTGTTGCTCGAGGTCACCGCTGCCGTCGCCAAGGAGATCGGTGCTGAACGCACTGGAGTGCGCCTCTCGCCGGTGTCGCCCGCCGGCGCCATTTCCTGCAGCGACCCGCAGCCGCAGTACGACTACATCGCCGAGCAACTCAGTGCGCTGGGCATCGTGTACCTGCATGTGGTCGAAGGCGCGACGGGTGGTCCACGCAATGTCGCGCCGTTTGATTTCGATGCCTTGCGCAGTCGCTTCAAGCGCACGTACCTGGCCAACAACGGCTATGACCGCGAGCTGGCCAACACAAGGCTGTTGCAAGGCAAGGCTGACCTGTTCGTCTTCGGCCGCCCCTTCATCAGCAACCCGGATCTGGTCGAACGGCTGCGGATCGGTGCCCCCTTGGCCGCGCTGGATCCCGCCACGCTCTATGGCGGTGGCGCCAAGGGCTACATCGACTATCCGACCTTCGCAGGTTCCAGCGCTCGGTAGTCACTTTCCCATGCTGCATATCGCGCATCGGCCCATTTTTTGATCCAGACCCAACCATGACCACCCATTCCACAGTTCTTATCACTGGTGCCTCGACCGGCATTGGCGCCACCTACGCCGAACGCTTCGCACGTCGCGGGCACAGCCTCGTGCTGGTGGCGCGAGACAAAGCACGCCTGGAATCGCTCGCAGCGCGCCTGCGAGCAGAGACCGGCGCTGCCGTCGAAGTCCTTCCGGCCGATCTGACCCAACCCGGCGATCTGGCCGCCGTCGAGGCGCGCCTGCGCGAGGACACCAGGATCGAAACCCTGATCAACAACGCCGGAGCGGCGCTGTCCGGTCGCTTCGTCGACCAGTCGATAGACGATGTCGCCCGCCTGGTTGCCCTCAACACCACCGCATTGGTCAGGCTGGCCAGCGCCATCGCTCCGCGCCTGGTGCACGTCGGCAAGGGCGCGATCGTCAACATCGGCTCGGTGGTGGGCCTGGCGCCCGAGTTCGGCATGTCGGTCTACGGTGCGACCAAGGCCTTCGTGCTCTTCCTTTCACAAGGACTGAGCCTGGAGCTCGCGCCCAAAGGGGTCTACGTGCAGGCGGTCTTGCCTGCCGGAACCCGTACCGAGATTTGGGAGCGCGCGGGCATCGATGTCAATGCGATGCCCGATCTGATGGGAGTGGATGAGCTGGTAGATGCCGCGCTGGTCGGATTCGACCGCCGGGAACTCGTGACCATCCCGCCCCTGCACGAGGCTGCGCGCTGGGACGCACTGAACGCCGCCCGGCAGACACTGATCGCGGACATCCGGCAGGCGCATGTGGCAGAGCGCTATCGCCCCGCCGCCTGAAGCCAGAAGAAATCCAGACCGGCAACGCGGTCGAAAAGACCGCGGATCGCACATGTCCTACATAGACACCTCCACTCGATCGATCGATCTCGACGGGACTGCATTCGCGTACCGCGATCTCGGGCCGCGCGGCGGCGTGCCGTTGGTACTGCTCAACCACTGGGGCGCGGTTCTCGACAATTTCGACCCTCGCATCGTCGACGGGCTTTCCCGCAGGCATCGTGTCATTGTCATCGACTACCGCGGGATCGGCGCTTCGGGCGGAACCGCGCCAGTCACCATCGATGTGATGGCACGGGATGCGATCGCGCTGGTCCATGCACTGGGTTTCGAGAAGGTCGATCTGCTCGGCTTCTCTCTCGGAGGGTTCGTGGCGCAGGACATCGTGTTGAAAGCACCTGGCCTCGTGCGACGCCTCATCCTGACCGGGACGGGGCCCGCAGGCGGCACAGGCATAGCCAGGGTGGGAGCGGTTTCCTGGCCGTTGATCGTCAAGGGCTTGTTGACACGGCGTGATCCCAAGACCTACCTGTTTTTCACCTCCACAGCCAACGGCCGGCAAGCCGCGAGGGACTTCCTGAAGCGACTGGCGGAGCGCAAGACGGGTCGGGACAAAGGGCCGACGCCCAGGGCCTTCCTGCGGCAGTTGAAGGCGATCCAGGCCTGGGGTCGGCAGGCGCCCCAGGATCTGGGCGGCATCCGAATCCCTGTGCTGATCGCCAATGGCGACAACGACATCATGGTGCCGACCGCGAACAGCCATGACATGGCGCGTCGCATTCCCGGCTCGCAACTGGTCATCTACAGGGACGCCGGGCATGGCGGGATCTTCCAGTACCACGGCGAATTCGTGCCCAAGGCCCTCGCTTTTCTCAATGACTGAATGGCGGCTTTTTTGCGACCGACTTCAACCAAGAACTCAGAAAATTTCTATGCAAGCTTTCATCATTGATCGTTACGGAAAGAAGGAAGTCGGCCGCATCGGCGAAGTGCCCGAACCCGTGGTGCGGGACGACGACGTCCTGATCCGGATCCACGCGGCGAGCATCAATGCGCTGGACTCGAAGATCAGAAGCGGCGAATTCAAACTGATCCTTCCCTACCGCCTTCCCCTGATCCTGGGCAATGACGTGGCCGGCACGGTGGTTCGCGTCGGTGCTCGCGTTCGCAGCTTCAAGCCTGGCGACGAGGTCTATGCGCGCCCCGACGATGACCGCATTGGTACCTTTGCAGAGTTCATTGCCGTCAAGGAATCGTCACTGGCGCTCAAGCCCACGAATCTCAGCATGGTCGAAGCCGCCTCCGTTCCTTTGGTGGCCCTGACCGCTTGGCAGGTGCTGGTCGAAACCGCCAAGCTGAAAAAGGGACAGAAGGTCTTCATTCATGCAGGCTCCGGGGGCGTCGGCACGATCGCCATCCAGCTCGCGAAGCATCTGGGCGCGTTCGTGGCCACGACCACCAGCAGCGCCAACATCGCATGGGTGAAGGCGTTGGGCGCGGACGTCGTCATCGACTACAAGCAGCAGGACTTCGCCACAGTGCTGCGTGACTATGACGTCGTGCTGAACAGCCTCGGAAGCGGCGAGCTGCTCAAATCCCTCGAGGTTCTCAAGCCGGGCGGACACCTCGTCTCCATCTCGGGACCGCCCACCCCGGCGTTCGGCCTTGCGCGAGGGCTGGCCTGGCCGCTCAGGCAAGTGCTGCGACTGCTGAGCTCCGGCATCAGAACGAAGGCAAAGAAGAAGAGGGTGCAATACACCTTCGTCTTCATGCGGGCCAATGGGCCGCAATTGCGCGAGATCACCAGCCTCATCGAATCGGGCGCCATCCATCCTGTCGTCGACAAAGTATTCCCCTTCCAGGACACCCACCAGGCCCTGGCCTACGTCGACAGTGGCCGCGCCAAAGGCAAGGCCGTGGTGCAAGTGGCGTAGCGGCCGCATGCCTGTGCCAGTGCCTTCGATCAAGCCCTGGCCTTCGCACGGTCCGCATGTTCAGGAGATAGGAGAACGATCTTGAGTCCATCCACGAGCACTGACACGCGCAGGCGCGCCCTGGTGACCGGCGCGTCCAGCGGCATAGGCGCGGCCATCGCGCGTGAACTCGCGGCGCTCGGCGTTGATCTTGTGCTGACGGCAAGGCGCCGCGATGCGCTCGATGCGGTCGCCGCGAGTTGTGAGGGCGTGAAGGTCGAGATTGTCACCGCGGATCTCGGCAAGCCCGATGCAGCGCGCGCACTGTGGGAGGCCACGATCGCTGGAGGTCCGATCGACATCCTGATCAACAACGCCGGATTCGGCTACTTCCGCCGGTTCGACGAGGTCGATTGGGCACGCGATGCGGAACTCATTGAGCTCAACATGACTTCGCTGGTCGCTCTCACGCGGTGTTTCGTCGATGCGCACAAGACAAGTACCCAACCCGCGAACATCGTGAACATCGCGTCGACCGGCGCCTACCAGTCAGTACCGAACATGGCGCTGTACGCCGCGTCGAAGGCGTTCGTTCGAAACTTCAGCGAAGCCCTCCATGACGAGCACCGTGGCACGCCGCTTTCAGTGACCTGCATCTGCCCTGGTGGCACCGAAACCGCGTTTCATGCCGCGTCCGGCGGAGGTGATTACTCGTGGATCGCGAATGCGTCGACGAAAAGCGCGGAGTTCGTCGCGCACGCCGCGATCCGCGCGATGCTGCGCGGCAAGCGAACAGTTGTGCCCGGCCTCTTCAATAAGGTGTCGTGCTTCGGCGTGCGCTTCTTGACGCGGCGGTTTGCCTCGCGCGTGGCAACCCAAGTGCTTGGCAAGCCGCGGTTCGAGCTGCCGGCACGAAGAGGGATTTGAGAGAGGCGACTGAGCCTCTTCCCATGGTCGAAGACCAGGCTGTCACGGCTCCGTCCACCGAGCGCTGTCGTCAGCCAGCGGCCCAGGCTGAAGCGGTCATAAGAGGTGAATCGGCGACGGGCCGGTTGAATCCGCCCTGCGAAGCAGGCACTGGAGGCTTTAAAACGTTTACGCGCGATGAGCATGAGTGCCATGTCTCTGCAGCTGGGGGGCATCCTTGCGAGTAGATGTCTTGGGTGGTTGCCGCTGCGATTTGCGCGTGCTGAGAACGCAAGCCGGGTTTGGCTCTTCATTTCTCGAGTACTCCTGAGACCGAGTCCTGTGGCTCTCGATCCCACTCAAGTCCTAAACGGCCGATTTGAGCCGGCTGGCGTATTCGAGGAGTGACTTCCGCTGTTTCGTGTCCAACTGACCGAACCAGAGGATAAGTTTGGCCAGGTCGTCATCGGCTGCATAGAAATAGGCAAGCGGCACACCAAGCTCCTCTGCCAGTCGATTCGCAAACGAAACGTTCGGCTCGTGTATTCCGCTCTCGTACCGAGAGATGCGTGCGCTTGCTGTCCCTTCGTCAAGCCCTGCCTTCACGCCGAGTTTGTCTTGTGGCAACCCGACCGCCAGCCTGGCAAGTCGCAAACGAGCGCCAAAGACGGAGCGAGACGGGGATGGGCCAGATTTCACTCTACGATACTCGTAAGATCGGCTTCACGCGTCTCTACGTTTAACGTAGAATTTGGGTGAGTCATATCGACGCTAGGCTGCTACTCGTGACGCATCGAACGCTTGCTTCTCCTTTGCCGACGGCTCGCCCGCTGCGTTTGCCGGTCTCCGTGACGCGTGTGCGGTCCCGGCGACCTGCACCTGTCGTGCGTAGCCTGTCCGCGGCACGCATCGGCTCGCAGGTGAGGGCGCTGCGCATGGCGGCGGGGCGGTCTGCAGGTCAACTGGCGCTGGCGTCGGAGATCTCGGCCTCGATGCTCTCGCGCATCGAGCGCGGGCTGGTGTCACCTTCAGTGGAAACTTTGGAGCGGCTCGCGCAGGGGTTGCACGTGCCGGTCTCGCGCTTCTTCGGGGACCAGGCGCGGCGCACGGACTTTTGCCATGTGCGGGCAGGGCAGGGGCTCGCGGTCGATCGCATCGGCGCCGTGGCGGGCTACCGGTATGAGCTGTTGGGGCACTCGCTGTCGGGCAATCTCTTTGTGGAACCCTACCTGGTCACGTTGTTGCCGGAGGCGGGGCCGTACGTGACCTTCCAGCATCCGGGACTCAAGTTCCTGTACTTCCTGTCGGGAGCGGTCACCTATCGCTATGGTGCGAAGGCGGTGGAGGTAGGGGCAGGGGACACGCTGCTGTTCGATGCGACGGCGCTGCATGGGATCGAGGCGATCCATTCAGGGCCGGTGTCGTACCTCTCGGTGGTCTTCACGCTCAGGGAGTGAGGCGGTAGAGGCGGATCGGCTGTCTTTGGCACGCGCCCTTCTTTCTTCTTTTTGTTTGTCAGTTGCAGTACGCGAGAACCCGGTGTCGAGGCGAGTGCGGCGCTGGAGGTTCTCTCGGTTGACGAGCCCGGGTGCGCTTGCAGAACGGTTTGTCATGCATGCGACTTCTTCGTTGCCGCGGATCTCGGTTCCGGTGGTGCGCTGGTCGGATCTGCTGGCTGCGGGGGATGGCCGTGGGGCGGAGAGGGCCTCCTCCGGTGGTCGGTTTCGCTGGCGCGGCGGCATGGATGTGGTGCGCCGGGGCGAGAGGGCGATGCTGTGTGCGCCTACCTCCAAGATCTGGCTGGCGGTGGGGTATGACCTCGTTTCTACAACGCATCCCAGGTGTCGTTGTTCCGCGTCGGCCGCGATTCGAAGCGAGTGGTACGCCGCGAATTAAGATACCCGCTCTCGCCGGGACAGGTACCACACCCTCTTGCTCACAGATGCCGATCACCCATTGCTCTGACAATCGTTTCGGTCAGCGCTTGGCGCAACAGTATGGCGTCGACGGCGTCCCGTCGCTTGTCGCCACGTCGCGTTGGGGCTCGCAACTCGGCATCGCGTACATGTGCCACGAGCTTCCGCATCTTTTTGTGCTGCCGCCGTTGCCGACGGAAGATGCTTTCCTGCTCAGCGTGGAAATCGCATCGGGCGGCTGTCGGGGAGTCTCCAGCGGTGGCACCATGCTGCGGTTGGGTTTGCAGCAGGAAGGGGCCTTTCGCATCGCCGACCTGTCCGAATGCAGCGCTGCCTATGTATGCAGTCCATTCCATTCGATGCTGTTCCACGTGCCGCGCGAAGCCCTCGACGCGTTCTCGGAAGAGATGGACATGCCCCGTGTCGGCGCGTTGCGTTGTGACGCAGGCACGGTCGACACGGTGGTGGCGAGCCTCGGCCGTGCGATGTTGCCGGTGTTGAAGCAGCCTGGCGATGCGAGCACGCTGTTTGTCGATCACCTCACGTTGGCATTGAAGGCCCATGTGCTGCATGCCTATGGTGGTGTTGCAGGCACGGCCAATGCCGGTTCACGGGGCTTGGCGCCTTGGCAGGAGCGCCGCGCCAAGGCCTTCCTGATGGAGCACCTGGCTGGTGATGTATCGCTGGCGGACGTAGCGCGCGAGTGCGCATTGTCGCGCAGCCATTTCAGCAAGGCCTTCAAGCAGACGACGGGCCAAGCGCCACATGCATGGCTGGTGACGCAGCGCATCGATGCCGCGTGCCGCCTGCTGCGCCAGCTTGAACTTCCCATCTCGGAGATCGCTGCGACCTGCGGCTTCGCCGATCAGAGCCATCTGACCCGCGTGTTCTCCGCGCACATCGGAACCTCTCCGGCCCGCTGGCGTCGTCTGAGCTCCGGTTGATCGGCACACCGCTTCGTATTGCTGTTCACCGTATCGATGTCGAGCGCGGCAGGAGGGCGGGCACCAATTGCCTGCTCAGTTGGCTCACCCACCATCGCAGCGCTCGCCCCTGCGCGCCGGTCTTCCAGGCCAGCCAGAAGGCCTCGGGCGGGCGCTGCTCTTCCGTCGGCAGCTCGACCAGCGTGCCGCGCTTCAGCTCGTCCATGACGCAGGCACGTGGCAGGAAGCCGTGGCCGAGGCCGGCGACCTGGCAGGCGATCTTCGCGGGCATCGAGGGCACGGTGATGCGCGGCTGGCCGGCCAGCAGGCCGACGGTGCGCTCCGAGAGCGTGCGGGCGCTGTCGCCCACCACGATGGCGTTGCACTCCAGCAGGTCGCCGCGCTGCAGCGGGCGGCCCAGGCGCGCGAGCGGGTGCGAAGGTGCCACGCAGAAGGCGAAATCGAGGCTGCCCACGGTCACGGCCTGGTAGCCGCCGCCGGCCGGGCCGTCGCCCGCCGCGATGACGATGTCGGCACGCCCCTCGCGCAGCGCCTCCCAGCTGCCAGTGAGCGCCTCGCAGCCAATGCGCAGCCGTGTGCCGCAGCGCAGGTCCTCGAAGGCGCGGATGTCGTCGATGAGCGCGTGCGTGGGAATGAGCGAGTCGTGCACCAGGCGGATCTCCGACTCGTAGCCGGTGGCGATCTGCCGCATGCGCGATTCGAGATCGTTGGCCGCACCGAGCAGCCAGCGCCCCTCCTTGAGCATCTCGCTGCCAGCAGCGGTGAGCGCAATACGCGGTCCGTTGCGCTCGAAGAGCCGCATGCCCAGTTGCTCCTCGAGTTTGCCCACCGCATAGGAGATGGTGGAGGGCACCTTGTTCAGGCGCGCGGCGGCGGCCGCGAACGAGCCGTGGCGGTCGATGGCATCGACCACCTCGATGGCTTCCAGGCTGAGCTTGAGCATGCGGTGCTTCCTGCAGGGAAAGGGGCTCGAATCAATGTTCGAAAAATCCGATGATAAACGGCAAAAGGTTTCGCCAACAGACCCCAGGCAAAGCCGGATGATTCATCCCATGCCTCGGAAATACCTCCGACGCCAATTGTGAATTCAATCGAATTCAAACCCTTGCCAAGGAGTGAATCATGCTGGAAATTCGCAGCGCCAACGACCGCGGCCTCGCCGACTTCGGCTGGCTCAAGTCCCGCCATACCTTCTCGTTCGGCCACTACCACGATCCCGAGCAGGAAGGCTTCTCCGACCTGCTGGTGATCAACGACGATCGCGTCACGCCCGGCCGCGGCTTCGGCACCCATCCGCACCGCGACATGGAGATCTTTTCTTACGTGCTGGACGGCGCGCTCGAGCACAAGGACTCGATGGGCACGGGCTCGATCATCCGCCCGGGCGACGTGCAGATGATGAGTGCCGGCACCGGAGTGCGCCACAGCGAGTTCAACTCCTCGGCCACCGATGCGCTGCACTTCCTGCAGATCTGGATCGTGCCGGACAAGAAGGGCGTGGCGCCGCGCTACCAGCAGGTGCACTTCGCACCTGAAGAAAAGCGCGGGCGCCTGCGCCTGATCATTTCGCCGGAAGGCACCGGCGGCTCGCTCGCGGTGCACCAGGACGCCCGCGTCTACGCCGGGCTGTTCGATGGCGCCGAGCAGGCCACGCTCACGCTCGACGCCGACCGCTATGCCTATGTGCACGTGGCCCGCGGCAGCGTGGAGCTCAACGGCCAGCGCCTGAACGAGGGCGACGGTGCGCGGGTGCGCGATGAGCGCCAGCTCGCGCTGGCCCGCGGCGAAGGCGCCGAGGTCCTGGTGTTCGACCTGCGCCCGAACGAGCTGCCCGTGCTTTGAGCGCCGCGACGGCAAATGTCCAAACGGCCTCATTAATCGACAAGACACGCACCCCCCGCTGCAGCGAGGATGCGCTCGACGGGGCGACCCCCACTTTTTCTATCTCTCATCTACCTCATCACGGAGTCATTTCATGTCCATCAAAGCCACCCCCACCGCCGGTTCCAAGCTGCTCAAGCCCACCGATCACACGCTGGTGATGATCGACTTCCAGTCGCAGATGGCCTTCGCCACGCACTCGATCGACGCCGTGAACCTGCGCAACAACGCCGCGCTGGTGGCGCAGGCGGCGGCGGGCTTCGGCGTGTCGACCATCCTCACGACCGTGGCCGAGAAGAGCTTCTCGGGCCCGATGTTCAGCGAGATCACCGACGCCTTCCCGGGCCAGAAGATGCTCGACCGCACCTCGATGAACACCTGGGAAGACGCGGCCGTGATCGAGCGCGTGAACCAGATCGGCAAGCCGCGCATCGTGCTGGCGGGCCTGTGGACCAGCGTGTGCATCGTGGGCCCGGCGCTGTCGGCACTCGACCAGGGCTTCGAGGTGTACGTGATCGCCGACGCCTGCGGCGACGTCTCGGCCGAAGCGCACAACCGCGCGATGGAGCGCATGGTGCAGGCCGGCGCGCAGCCGATGACCTCGCTGCAGTACCTGCTGGAGCTGCAGCGCGACTGGGCCCGCGGCGAGACCTACGAGCTGACCACTGGCATCGCGAAGAAGGTCGGCGGCGCCTACGGCCTGGGCGTGACCTACGCCAAGACCATGTTCGGCGCGCACGAAGGCTGATCACAACAGCGAGGCCGACGAGATCATGAAGCCCTATGTCCTCTCGCTCGCGCTCGGCCTCCTGGTCGGCGTGATCTACGCACTCTTTCAGGTGCGCTCGCCGGCGCCGCCGGTCATCGCCCTGGTGGGCCTTCTGGGGATCCTGCTCGGCGAGCAGATCCCGCCGCTCATCAAGAGCGTGATCAAGCCCGATGCGGTGGCCACCTCGTGGCTGCACCACCAGGTCAAGCCGCACGTGTTCGGCGAACTGCCGACGTGCGCCCAGCCCACGGCGGCTAACAAGGCAGAGGCACCGTCCCGCGGCAGGCACGACGCATGAAATCATCCGCAGACTCCAACCGCCGCCGGCTCCTTGGCTCTCTCGGAGCGCTCGGCGCCACCCTCGCAGCTCCCGGCCTTGCGGTCGCTTCCTTCTCCGACAACATGTCCACCACCACCGAAACCCCCGACCTGATCCTGCACAACGGCCGCTTCACCACGCTGGACCGCGCCAACCCGGTGGCCGACGCCGTGGCCATCAAGGACGGCCGCTTCACCCGCGTGGGCCGCGCCGAAGACGTGCTGCCGCTGGCCGGCGGCGCCACCCGCGTGATCGACCTGCAGGGCAAGCGCGTGCTGCCGGGGCTCATCGACAACCACCTGCACATCATCCGCGGCGGCCTGAACTTCAACATGGAGCTGCGCTGGGACGGCGTGAGGAGCCTGGCCGACGCCATGAACATGCTCAAGCGCCAAGTGGCGATCACGCCCGCGCCGCAGTGGGTGCGCGTGGTGGGCGGCTTCACCGAGCACCAGTTCGCCGAGAAGCGCCTGCCGACCATCGCCGAGCTGAACGCGGTCGCGCCCGATACGCCTGTCTTCATCCTGCACCTGTACGACCGGGCGCTGCTCAACAGCGCCGCGCTGCGGGCCGTGGGCTACACCAAGGACACGCCCGCGCCGCCCGGCGGCGAGATCGTGCGCGACAGCGCCGGCAACCCCACGGGCCTGCTGCTGGCCAAGCCCAACGCGGCCATCCTCTACGCCACGCTGGCCAAGGGCCCCAAGCTGCCCTTCGACTACCAGCTCAATTCCACGCGCCACTTCATGCGCGAGCTCAACCGCCTGGGCGTGACCGGTGCCATCGACGCGGGCGGCGGCAACCAGAACTACCCCGACGACTACGAAGTGATCCAGAAGCTCGCCGACGATGGCCAGCTCACCATCCGCCTGGCCTACAACCTGTTCACGCAGAAGCCCAAGCAGGAGAAGGAAGACTTCCTGAACTGGACCGCCAACTCCAAGTACAAGCAGGGCGACGACTACTTCCGCCACAACGGCGCCGGCGAGATGCTGGTGTTCTCGGCCGCCGACTTCGAGGACTTCCGCCAGCCGCGCCCCGACATGGCGCCCGAGATGGAAGGCGACCTCGAAGGGGTGGTGCGCATCCTGGCGCAGAACCGCTGGCCCTGGCGCATGCACGCGACCTACGATGAGACCATCAGCCGCTCGCTCGACGTGTTCGAGAAGGTCAACAAGGACACCCCGCTGGCCGGCCTGAACTGGTTCTTCGACCATGCCGAGACCATTTCCGAGAAGTCGATGGACCGCATCGCCGCACTGGGCGGCGGCGTGGCCGTGCAGCACCGCATGGCCTACCAGGGCGAATACTTCGTGGAGCGCTACGGCGCCGCCGCCGCAGAGGCGACGCCGCCGGTCAGGCGCATGCTGGAGCGCGGCCTGAAGGTTTCGGCCGGCACCGACGCGACCCGTGTGGCCTCGTACAACCCGTGGGTGTCGCTGTCGTGGCTGGTCACGGGCAAGACGGTGGGTGGCCTGCAGATCACGCCGCAGCGCAACCTGCTCGACCGCGAACAAGCCCTGCGCATGTGGACCGAGAACGTCACCTGGTTCTCGAACGAGGAGGGCAAGAAGGGCCGCATCCAGGCCGGCCAGCTCGCCGACCTCGTGGTGCCCGACCGCGACTTCTTCGCCTGCCCCGAATCGGACATCGCCGACACGACCGCGCTGCTGACGATGGTGGGCGGCAAGGTGGTCTACGGCGCGGGCCCCTTCGCCTCGCACGACGAAGGCTCGGTGCCCCCGGCCATGCCGGACTGGTCGCCCGCGCGCACCTTCGGCGGCTATGCCGGCTGGGCCGACAAGAAGGAGGGGGCGCCGCTGCAGAAGGTCATGAGGAAAGCAGCGATGTCCTGCGGCTGCGCCAACGACTGCAACGTGCACGGCCACAGCCACGCCACGGCCTGGAGCAGCAAGCTGCCCGTGGCCGACCTCAAGAGCTTCTGGGGCGCGCTCGGCTGCGCCTGCTGGGCGGTGTGAGGAAGATGACGATGCGCTGGACAACCTCCCCCGTGCTGCGCTGGGTCGCCTTGCTGCTGCTGTGCGCGGCGTACCTGCAAGGCGGCCTGAACAAGGCGATGGACTTCGATGCGGCGCTGGCCGAGATGAACCACTTCGGCCTGTCGCCGGCCGGCCCGCTGGGCGTGGCGGTGATCGTGCTGGAGCTCGGCGCCTCGGCGCTCATCCTCACGGGCCGGCTGCGCTGGCTCGGCGCGCTGGCCCTGGCCGGCTTCACGCTGATGGCGACCTTCGTGGCGCTGCGCTTCTGGCAGATGCCCGTGGGGCAGGAGCGCTTCATGGCGGCGAACTCCTTCTTCGAGCACCTGGGCCTGGTCGGCGGCTTCCTGCTCGTCGCCTGGCTCGACCTGAAGGAGCGTGCAGATGTCTGACACCTCGCACGGCGCGACCACGCCGGCACCACCGTCGCCGAACCAGCCCGGCGCCTTCGCGCCGCTTCGCCAGCCGGTCTTCGCGGTGCTCTGGGCCGCCACGGTGCTGGGCAACATCGGCAGCTTCATGCGCGACGTGGCCAGCTCCTGGCTGGTGACCGACCTGTCGGCCAGCCCGACGGCGGTGGCGCTGATCCAGACGGCGGCCACGCTGCCGATCTTCCTGCTGGCCATTCCGGCGGGCGTGCTGTCGGACATCCTCGACCGGCGGCGCTTCCTGATCTTCGTGCAGCTGGTGCTCGCGGCGGTCAGCGGCACGCTGCTGGTGCTCTCGCACACCGGCGCGCTCACGGTGCAATACCTGATCGCGCTGACCTTCGTGGGCGGTATCGGCGCGGCGCTGATGGGCCCGACCTGGCAGTCGATCGTGCCCGAGCTGGTGCCTCGGTCCGACCTCAAGGGCGCCGTGGCGCTGAATTCGCTGGGCATCAACATCGCGCGCTCCATCGGGCCGGCCGCGGGGGGGCTCATCCTGGCGAGCTTCGGCGCGGCGGCGACCTATGGCGTCGACGTGCTGAGCTACGTGTTCGTGATCGCGGCGCTGCTGTGGTGGAAGCGCCCGCCGGCCGAAGACACCGCGCTGTCGGAGAACTTCCTCGGCGCCTTCCGCGCGGGCCTGCGCTACACCCGCGCCAGCAAGGAACTGCACGTGGTGCTGCTGCGCGCAGCGGTGTTCTTCCTGTTCGCCAGTTCCGTGTGGGCGCTGCTGCCGCTGGTGGCGCGCCAGATGCTTGGCGGCTCGGCCGGCTTCTACGGCGTGCTGCTGGGCGCGGTGGGCGCGGGTGCCATCGGCGGTGCATTGGTGATGCCGCGCCTGCGCGCGCGGCTCGATGCCGACGGCATGCTGCTGCTGGCCGCGCTGCTCACGGCGGCCGTGATGGGCAGCCTGGTCTTCGCGCCGCCGAAGTGGCTGGCGATCGTGCTGCTGCTGGTGCTGGGCCTGGGATGGATCGTGGCGCTGACCACCCTCAACAGCGTGGCCCAGTCGATCCTGCCGAATTGGGTGCGCGGGCGCGGCCTGGCGGTGTACCTGACGGTGTTCAACGGCGCGATGGCCGCCGGCAGCCTGGGCTGGGGCTTGGTGGCGCAGCAGATCGGGGTGCCGATGACGCTGGTGGCCGGTGCGATCGGGCTGGTCGTGGCGGGCGTCGTCTTCCACCGCGTGCGGCTGCCGGCCGGCGAGGCCGACCTGCAGGCCTCGCACCACTGGCCCGAGCCGCTGCTGGCCGAGCCGGTGGCGCATGACCGCGGGCCGGTGATGATCCAGGTCGAGTACCGCATCCGCAAGGAGGACCGCGAGGCCTTCCTGGCCGCGATGAAGCGCCTGTCGCTCGAACGCCGCCGTGATGGCGCCTACGCCTGGGGCGTGCACGAGCACACGGCCGACCCGGAGCGGGTGATGGAGTGGTTCCTCGTCGAGTCGTGGGCGGAGCACCTGCGCCAGCACCACCGCGTGTCGCACGCCGACGCGGACCTGCAGAGCGAGGCGCTGCGTTTCCACATCGGGCCTGAGAAGCCCACGGTGCATCACTTTCTTTCCCTTTGACGACACACGGCATTTCGCCAACCCACAGCACTTTCCAAGGAAGACACATGGCCACATCCAAGTCCACCAAGCCTGCAAAGACCGCAAACACGGCCAAAGCCGTCAAGGCCCTGGCCGACAGCACCAAGGCGCGCCGCGTGGCGTCGCTGCACACGCCGAGCGACCTGGGCGCCGATGCCACGCGCGACATTTCGGCCGCGCTGAATGTGCTGCTGGCCGACGTGTTCGCGCTGTATTTCAAGACGAAGAACTTCCACTGGCACATGTCGGGCCCGTCGTTTCGCGACTACCACCTGCTGCTGGATGAGCAGGCCGACCAGATCTTCGCCACGGTCGACCCCATTGCCGAGCGCGTGCGCAAGGTGGGGGGCACCACGCTGCGTTCCACCGGCCATGCCGTGCGCCTGCAGCGCCTCTCGGACAACGACGCCGACTTCGTGACCCCCATTGGCATGCTGGCCGAACTGCGCGAGGACAACCAGCGCCTGGCCGGCTTCATGCGCGCCACCCACGCGGTGTGCGACGAGTACGGCGACGTGGCCACGGCCAGCGTGCTGGAGAACTGGATCGACGAGGCCGAGCGCCGTACGTGGTTCCTGTTCGAGTCGGTGCGCCAAGGCTGAGTCCCCTGCGTTTTATTCCCTCTGTGACCACCCTTGCCTGGCGTGACGGCAGCGAGCGTTCCTGCAAGGAACGGGATTCGGGCGTGAACGCCGGTCCGCCGGCGTTCATCGAGGGCCGATGCTTTCCGTGACGCGCGAGGGCGCCTACGGCGACCTGCTGGGACGGTACTTCGAGTTGCCATCCGCGCCCTCGCTCGTCATGCTGCCGGCGCTCGACGCGCCGGCCACCGGCGCGGAGTCCTTCATGGCGCCCTTCGTCGTCACGCGCATCACCTGCCTGCCCAACCAGTTGGGCATGAAGCGGGAGATCCCGCCCGAGGACGCCTTCCTTGTCACGCTGCACCTTGTCGGCATGCGCCACCACGAAACCTGGGTGCGTGGACGGCCGTCGGTGGTGCGTGGCTATGTGCCGGGCGCGCTCGGCATCGTCGATCTGCGCGACGAGGTCGCGAGCTACCTGGGTAACCCGCTGGACGCGCTGCAGTTCTACGTGCCGTACGCACTGGTGCGCGCCGTGGCGCGCGCGGCGGGCATGGCGCACGTGAGCGGCCTGGCGTGCGCGCCCGGGCTGGTCGACCCGGTGATGTGCAGCCTGGGCGCGGCCGTGCTGGCCCTGTTCGAGCGGCCGCAACGCGCCGGCTCGCGCGTGCAGCAGCATCTGGCGCTGGCCATCTGCGCCCACCTGGTGCACCGGTTCGGGAACAATGACGACGTCACCGCCGCAGCGTCCCGCTGGCCGTTGCAGCTGCAGCACCTGCAGCACCTGCATTGATCGAACCGCCCCTACCGAGAACTTTTCATGACCACTGCTTCTTCATCCTCTCCTTCCCTTCCTGCTTCTCCCGTGGTTCAAGACAACCCGGCGAAACACCGCTTCGAATACGTGTCGCAGGGCCACCATGCAGTCGCCATCTATTCGCTCGAGGGTGGCGTCATCACGTTCATTCACACGCTGGTGCCCGAAGCCCTGCAGGGGCAGGGCATCGCCAAGCAGCTGGTGCTCGCCGGCCTGGCCTCGGCGCGCGAGCGCGGACTGCGCGTGGTTCCGCAGTGCCCGGTGTTCAATGCCTACATGCGCGCGCACCCCGAAACGCACGACCTGCTGAGCGACGAGGGCCGCAAGTTGATCGGCCTCTGAGACCTTTGAACAGGGCGCCGTACATGACCACCGACGACCGACAACCGGCCTTACGCACCGCCACGCTGGACGAGATTGCCGGGCGCGCGACGCCCGGGGCCGAAACCGTCACCGCCGTGATCCAGCAGACCGTTCGCCGCGAGCGGGTGGCCGACTACGAGCGATGGCTGAAGAAGGTGGTACCCATTGCGTCGCGCTTTCCCGGGCACCGCGGCGTCAATGTGATTCACCCGGCGGCAGGGAGCCTGCAGTACACCATCACCATCCGCTTCGACTCGCTCGCGCATGCGCAGGATTGGTTCGATTCGGACGCGCGCCGCCAGTTGATCGAAGAGGCGCAGCCGCTTCTGGAGGCGCAAGAAAAGGTCGAGACACGCAGCGGCCTGGAGTTCTGGTTCCATCCGCCCGCGGGGCAGCCGCCGGCCAAGCGCTACAAGCAGTTCCTGCTGACGCTGTCGGTGATCTACCCCCTGACCATGCTGGTGCCCGCGGTGCTGCACTGGTTGCTCGCGCCGGTGCCCGTGCTGTCCTTGTATGGGGTCGAGCACCTGCTGGCGTCGGTCGCCGTCGTGGGGCTGATGGTGTACCTGATCATGCCGAGGTATACGCGCCTGATGGCGCGCTGGCTCTACAAGTGACGCGGTAGCGCCGCCTGAGGCGGCGGCGCCACGCCGTCGCCTTCGTGCGTGCCCCCCTGCAGCACGACGGCCAGTGCGGCCAGCACCGGCGGCACGGCAAAGCACCACACGTCCCAGCGCGCGTAGATGAGCGCCGCCGCTGCGCAGCCGGTGGCAAACCACGCCACCGCGGCCGACATGCGCCGTATGCGGGCATGCGCGGCAGCCTTCTCTTCGGGTGCCTGCCCGCCGCGCATCAGGTCGGCCAGATCGACCATGACCTGCGTGGTCGTGCCGGTCATCAGCGTGGTGGGCGGCGCGCTGCCCAGGTGGATGCGGTGCACCGCGTTTTGGATGGCCATGGCCGATACCAGCACCAGGCCCGCGAGCATCGCCATGGCGCTGTCGCCGTCGGCGAAGGGGCCGAAACGGATGGCCAGCACGCCACCCGCCAGCAGCAGCACGGCCTTCAGCACCAGCATCGTGCGCAGCACCGGCAGCCCCAGGCCGGGCAGGCCGTAGCTCAGCAGCCGGGCGAGCATCACCACCGCACAGAACACGGGCAGCGCGAGCAGCTTGGTGAGCGCGCCCGAGGTGCCGTGCACCAGCGCCGCGCCAATGGTCACGAAATTGCCCGTCACGTGCGCGGTGAACAGGCCGTGCAGCGCCAGGAAGCCGGCGGTGTCGACGAAGCCGCCGTTGAGGCTCATGAGCTGGGGCAGGGTGGGTTTCATGGGAGGTGCCTGTCGTGGGGTGGGGCTCCATGGTGCACCCGGTGCGTCGCGTCGTCTTGTCGGGTTGGGCGCGGCTTTGCACATTCGGGCGTTGCTGCGTTGCTGGGTGACGGCGTGGGTGGCTTGCAATTCGCAGTCGTTCAAAACGGGCGACTCCTGTTCAAGACACGCGCGCCCAGCCAGCTCACCATGCTGCGAGACTCGATCAGGAAGATCGCCATGACGACAAACCCAAGGCCGCCGACCTTGACCACCGCAGGTGGCGCACCCGTGGCGGACAGCCAGCACTCGATCACCGCCGGGCCGCGCGGACCGATCCTCCTGCAGGACTACCAGATGTCCGAAAAGCTCGCCTACCTGGCGCGCGAGCGCATTCCGGAGCGGGTGCTGCACGCCAAGGGCGCCGCCGCATCGGGCAAGCTGCGCATCACGGGCGACATTGCGCGCCACACCCGCGCGCGCTTTCTGCAGCCGGGCCAGGTCACGCCCGTGCTGGTGCGCTTCTCGGGCCTCACGGGTGAACGCGGCTGCGCGGATGCCGAGCGCGACATGCGCGGCTTCGCCCTCAAGGCCTACACGGAAGAAGGCAACTGGGACCTGGTCGGCAGCCACCTGCCGGTGGCCTGCATTCGCGATCCGCAGAAGTTCCCCGACCTGGTGCGCGCGCTCAAGCGCCACCCGGTGAGCCACCTGCGCTCGCCCACCGCCATCTGGGACTTCTGGTCGCTCTCGCCGGAGAGCATCCACCAGATCGTGATGCTGTTCTCCGATCGCGGCCTGCCCAGCAGCTACCGCCACATGCATGGCTACGGCGCCCATGCGTTCGGGCTCATCAACGATGCCAATGAGCGCTGCTGGGTCAAGTTTCATTTCAAGACACGGCAAGGCATCCGCTGCCTCACCGATGCGCAGGCCCGCGCCACCATCGCCGAGGACCGCGAGAGCGCGCAACGCGACCTGTTCGAGGCCATCGAGCGTGGCGAGCATCCGCGCTGGTCGCTGCATGTGCAGCTCATGAGCCAGCAGCAGGCCGAGGCACTGTCCTTCGATGCCTTCGACCCCACCAAGGTCTGGCCGCAAGCCGAATTTCCGCTCGTCGAACTGGGCGAGCTCACGCTCGACGCCAACCCCGACAACTATTTCGCGCAGGTGGAGCAGGCGACCTTCAATCCGGCGCACATGGTGCCGGGCCTGTGCATCTCGCCCGACAGGCTGCTGCAGGGACGGCTGCTGGCGTATGCCGACGCGCAGCGCTACCGCGTCGGCACGCACCATGCAGCGCTGCCGGTGAACCGCCCGCGCGCGCCGGTGCACACCTACCACGCCGACGGTGCGATGCGGCTGGACGTGCCGCCTCGCACCGACGCCTACTACGAGCCGAACTCCTTCGGCGGACCGCGTCCTGATCGACAGCACGCGGAGCCGACGTTCCCGCTGAGCGGCGACGCCGGGCGCTTCGACGATCGCCAGGGTCTCGGCGACTATGTGCAGGCCACGGCGCTGTATAGCCGCATGGAAAGCGCAGAGCGGGAGCGCCTGGCCGCCAATATCGCGGCGGCGATGGCAGGTGTGCCCGGGGCCATCCAGCGACGCCAGGTCGAGCACTTCCGGCTGGTTGACGCCGGGTTGGGGCAGGGGATCGCGGCGCAGCTCGGCATCTAGCCGCAGGCCGCAAGGCGCGGAGCGCGGTCAGGGCGCGGACGGTTTTCGCAAGGCGCGCTCGATGGCGTCCCGCAGCTGCAGCAGACCGAAGGACACATCGGTGAAGACGCCGTTCACGTAGAACGTGGGCGTGGCGCGCACGTTCAGCCGGCGCCCGGCTTCGACCTGTTCCTGCACGCGCTGGCGGTAGACCCCGTCCTTCAGCTCGTTCTCGAAACGTGGCATGTCCAGGTCGAGCTGCCTGGCATAGGCATCCAGGTGGCGGCTGTCGAGGTGGCTTTGGTGGTTGAAGAGCAGGTCTGCGTAAGCCCAGAACTTGCCCTGCGCGCTCGCAGCCTCGGCGGCTTGCGCTGCCAGCTCCGCATGCGGATGGACTTCGCGCAGCGGAAAATGCCTGTACACGAAGCGCAGCTGCGGCCCGAAGTGCGACAGCGTGAACTGAACGGTCGGGTGAGCCTGGCGGCAGGAGGGGCACTCGAAGTCGCCGAACTCGACCACGGTCACGGGGGCCGACGCCGGCCCGAGGATGTGGTCGGTGGCCGGGTCCGGCGAGAGCAGTGCGACAAGGGCGCGATCGGGCTTCGCGTGGGATGGCGTGCTCATGGGTGGCCTGTGCGAGGTAGTGGGTACGAAGAATTGCGGAGCTCGGCGTTTCGCATCGGTATCCGCGTTCGGGCATTCTTATTTTTCAAGCTGCGTCTTTTTGCGCCAGCTGCCCGGCGGCATGCCGGTGTATTGGGAAAACACGCGCGTGAAGTGACTCTGGTCCGCAAAGCCGCAAGCCGCGGCAACGTCCGCCAAGGGCCGTTCGAAGTCCTTCAGCAGCGCGCGCGCACGTTCCAGCCGCTGTGCGGTCAGCCATTGGTGCGGCGTCTGGCCGGTGGTCTCGCGAAAGGCGCGGATGAAATAGCTGCGCGACAGGTTGCAGGCGTCGGCAATCTCGGCGATCGAAATGCTGCCGTCCATCTTGCTGCGCAGCATCTCCTTGACGCGCGCCTCGTGCGAACGCGAGAGCAGACGGTTGGCCCGCGGCTCGGCCGCAGTCGCAACGCGGCCGTAGTTGTCGACCAGGTAGCTCGTCATCGCGACGCTGAGCTGATCGACGAACAGCAGGCTGACTTCGGCAGGGCGTTCGAGCGCAGGGGTCAGCGCGCTCGCGAGATGGGCGAGGACCTCGTCCCTGACGCCTGCGACATCGACCAAGCCGCCCACGCGCGGCCCCGGTTTTTCATCCATGGCGCGCTCCAGGGCCGAGTGGGAGATCTTCGAGCAGCACGAAGTCGAAGCCGCTTTGCATGTCCGCGCGATAGCGGTCGCAGAAATCGCGGACATAGATCGAGCCCTTGCCGAAGTCGTGACAAGACGCATGGTGTTCATGAAGGATTCGTCGGCGGTGACCGTCGCGCAACGAGATGCCGAGCAGGACGCCGCGACCGCTGGGGGCGGTCTCCACATGGTGCCGCTCATGGGCGTTCACGGTCTTGCGATAGATCCGAACGCCGTCAGCCGAAAGTTCCTGATCTCTCTGCAGATGACCGACCGTGCAGCCGAGCAGGTCTTGTGGCATGAGCCCTTGACCTGCGGGCAGAGGTTGACTTCTCGCCTCGTTGAGGCTGCTTTCGGCGCGCATGAACTGGGAGGGCGGGAGTTGGAGTGATGGGGTATCCGATTGGCGGCGCTGCGACGAATGAAGGATAGAAATTTTGCGCGCTTCCTTGAAGATATTCCTCGCGCAGTCGATCGAGCCTGTGGGGTCGCACCTTTGTCGGCTCGACCTCGTTCTTCCCGTCGCACATTGCGTGCCAGCCGTCAGTGTAGATGTGGAGTGCCGCCACGGCCGAGCCCCGGTGAGTCTCGAGCGAGGAGAAGCGGTGCTCGATCGGTGCCGAGTGTGCGTTCGCGCCTCTTGCAGGAAAACCCCCTCCATCAGCAAAAAACTTGTTCCTGAAAATCAACAGTTGTGCGGGCGTTCAAAGCAGTCGCGGTCGCGAGGCTGTCGCGCAAGCCGATGCGGCGCCTCGGGCGGCGCAAGAAAAACAAGCGTTCAATTTGGGCGCCGAATCTGCAATACGCGCGCCGCGCTGCGCCTCATAGTCGGGCCCCATGGTTCGTCGCCCTCTCGAAACGGGGTGGCTTGCGCGATCCCAAGCCCGTTGATTTCTTTCAAGGAAACCATGAATATTCCCGCCGATCCCAGGATCACCGTCTTGCTGGTTCACGTCGTTCTCGAGACTGTCCGGGCAGTCGCTCCCCTTGAAGCGCAAGCTTGACGCTGCCGAGGTAACACATGAAACAGCTCGATCTTCACACCGTTTTTGACAGCGAACGGCGCAAGCTTCTTCTCGCCAGCGCGGGGGGCATGGCGATCGCCGGTCTCCCGATGGTGGGGAATGCAACTCCCTCCACCAAGCACCGCGCAACCGCGCATTCTCAGAAAGGGCATCACCTCATGAACACGATCACCACCAAGGACGGCGTAGAGATCTTCTACAAGGACTGGGGACCCAAGGACGGCCAGCCCATCATGTTCCATCATGGCTGGCCTCTTTCGAGCGATGACTGGGATGCCCAGATGCTCTTCTTCGTGCAGCGTGGCTACCGGGTGATCGCGCACGACCGGCGTGGCCATGGCCGGTCGGCGCAGGTCAGCGAAGGTCACGACATGGACCACTACGCTGCCGATGCCTTCGCCGTCGTCGAGGCGCTGAACCTGACCAAGGTCTTCCACGTCGGCCACTCGACCGGCGGCGGTGAGGTTGCGCGCTACGTCGCCAAATTCGGTCAGCCCAGCGGCCGTGCTGCGAAGGCCGTGCTCGTGAGTGCAGTCCCCCCTTGATGCTCAAGACAGCGAGCAACCCGGAAGGATTGCCGATCGAAGTGTTCGACGGCTTTCGCAAGGGTGTCGCCGACAACCGGGCACAGCTCTTCGTCGACGTTCCGACAGGTCCGTTCTACGGTTTCAACCGCGAGGGCGCGAAGGTCTACCCGGGGGTGATCCAGAACTGGTGGCGCCAGGGCATGATGGGCAGCGCCAAGGCCCACTATGACGGCATCAAGGCGTTTTCGGAGACCGATCAGACCGCGGACCTCCAGGCGATCACCGTGCCGACCCTGGTCATGCACGGCGACGACGACCAGATCGTTCCGATCGCCGACGCCGCGCTGAAGTCGGTCAAGCTGCTGAAGAACGGCACGCTCAAGGTGTACAAGGGCTATTCCCACGGAATGCTCACCGTCAACGCAGACGTCCTCAATCCGGATCTGCTGGCGTTCTTCAAGAGCTGAGACGCCAGGCGAACGAGCGCCCTCCCGTGCGTCTGGGCGCGGCGCCCGCGGTCGCGTGATGACGGACGGGCAGACGGCCACTCGGCCGCCTGCCCGTTTTCACTTCTGTTCTGTCTGGAACGAGCGTTTCGGGGCTGTTCGCTGTTGGCAAGGCGCTGCAGTCCCCTCAGCGGAAGCAGCCACGGCGCGCGTCAGAGGTGGCAGTTGATGATCCATTTGCAGCACCGCATCACGAAGCTCCCGATGAGGCGACCTTTTCCTGGTCAGTGTGGGTGGTCGCTTTCGCCTTCGGCTGTGAGAGCGCGGCTCGTCGTGGCGCCACGCTCCGAAGATCGCCTGGCTCGTCGCCGGGGCGGTACAGCCCCGAAGGGCGTGGCAGATCCGACACGGCGTGGGCCGCCCGGTTCGTTCGCGCCGCTTGGGCTGCTCGGGCCAAGTCGCATGGTGAAGGCGCGTGCTTCGAGCACGTTTGCGGGCTAGCGCGACGCCACAAGCTTGCCCTGGCGCACCTCGTAGATGGTCACCGTCCCGCGCAGGTTGTCGCTGCGGGAATCGAAAGCGATCGGCCCGATCTCGCCGGTCATCGGTGGCTTGGCGTTGCGGTGGCCTCGATTTGCTGGCGAAGCTGCGTCAGTTGGCGCTCAGGCGAGGCCAGTGCAGGGCGTACGAGCCACGGCATGCCGGGGCGGCAAGTCGGGGTTGCCGGCCATCGTGTTGGCACCCAGGGGCAACGTATCGTCCTTTTCCTGGCGACGAACGAAGACCAACACGGGCCGAACAGAGGCCTCGATGCCGCGCGCGTAGTCGCTCAGCCCTGCCTTGTGCAGTGAGCCACGCAGAGTCTGGACATCGGTGAATACCGGCATGCGTCAGGATCGATCCGGCATGCTGGGCCATTTGCCGTAGGCCAACCACCAGAGCACGCCTGCGTTGACCAACGGGATGATGAACAGGACAGCTCTCACACCGGGATGCCCGGTGCGCGCGACGATCCGCCACATTGGTATTCCGAGGATCAATCAATGCCGTGGTCAGGAGAACGATCCGGTGCTCCATCGAAAAACCCATCGCCTAGACCTGCTCCTTATTGCGTATGAGCTGCCTCGAGAGGAATTCCAGGAAGCGTCGGGCAGGACCGTCGCCGATGACCGCTGCAGGCAACGACCGGCTCAGAGGCTGTTGCCTTCGCCGCCGGGCAAGTCGAAAGAATCGGGCTTCGGGAATGGCTTGCCGGGGACCGGCACCGCTCGCCCGTGGATGAATGCGAAGCTCGCGCAGCAGGCCGCACCCACTACGGGAATCAACCACACCAAGGCCAGTTGCAGGCTCTGCTGGAACGGTGAATAAAAGTCGCTGCGCAGCACAACCACCGTTGCAAACAGATTGCATATCACCACGACCACGGCGATGCACGTAAGCACGTAGTACCAATTTTCGGGCAATGCGTCTCTCCCTAGCTCTGCCGAAACAATATAGCGACCGGCTCGTGCCAAGGTCAATCACTTGGCACAGACTGACACAAGCTCGATGGGCTTGAGGATCTACATGCTGAACTCGACGGAGGTCTGATCTTCCCCGTCCTTTCTTCATCGAAGATGGAGCGGATCATCCCAGCCATGGTCACACCGCAATTGCAGCCAGCAGTCTTTGAATCGTGCTGAACGGGCTGCGGCTTGCGCGGCCTTGTGCAGCCTGTGCAGCCTGTGCAGGATGCTTCTATGGCAGCGCACGGACTTCACGTTGACCCCATGTCCGATATGCACACTGCGGCCCAAGAGCAATGGCGCCGGTAGGAGCAAGAGGGAAAAATCCGCTCGAAAAAAATGCATCGATGCCAACTGCTGTCATCTTTCGACCGCCAGTCGCGAGCGTTTGAGATCTTGCGCCGCAGCGCAGGGCTCCGGCCGGTTGCGTCTGCATGCCCTGTGGGCGGTGACTTTCGTCACCGCCCACAGACTGCAAGCGCACCTAACATCCCGTCATGACCTTTATTTCGTCTGCGCGTTCGTTCACGATCCTGATGGTGGACGACCACGAACTTGTCCGCTTCGGTGTACGTGCCCTGCTTCAATCGCAGGCGTCACCCGCCGGCATGACCGTGAATGTCCTCGAAGCAGGGAGCCTGGCCGAAGCCTTGGCGCTCTACGATCGTCAGAAGGACGCCATCGATCTCCTCCTCCTGGACCTGGCCCTGCCCGATACGCAGGGACTCAACGGCCTGACGACACTTCGCGATCGCCATCCCGAGGCTCGAATCGTGGTGATTTCAGGCATCGGCACCACCTCGTTGGCTCAGGATGGTCTCGCCCAAAGCGCGCTGGCCGCCGGTGCCAGCGCCTTCCTGCCCAAGACCGCCAACCTGCAGGAGGTCGTGAGCTTCATCCGCGCTTGCGGATTGATCGGCAGTGGTGGGGCGGATGGACTGCCGCTTCCTTCCAGAACGCCATCCCCTTTGAGACCGAGCCTTCCCGAGCGTGCATCGGAAACGCTCTCGCCTCGGCATCTACCGGTGTTCCAGCTCATACTGGAAGGCAAGAACAACAGGGAGATCGCCGAGGCGCTCCGACTCAGCGAAGGCACGGTCAAGAACTATGTTTCCACCATTTTGCTGAGGCTCGGGATCCGTTCCCGCGCGCAGCTCATCAGCAGCCTGCGCTGATGGGCTCGCCCCTGTCAATGAAAGCAAGAAAGCGATGGCCGGCAGTACGCCGGGACGTCCGGCGGCAGAAACCTGAGCCAGCGCGCGCTCCGCGAGCAGGCGGCGGCTGTCTACGCAAGTCACAGGCCCGCCATCATCCACCTGCCTGTGCTTTGGCACAGCTCTGGTGCGCTTCGGCTATCCGAACATGGACCCGGCCTGCCTCCCCGTCGTGCAGCGCGACGACCGCCGGGCCGATGGGACTGACGAGTTCAGGGTTGACATGCGCCTGAACGAACGGTTCTTTACTGCGTCATCGTTGCTGCCGATCGCTGGCGAAACCGCGCCCCACCGGCTGCTGAGCGCAAGGGCTCGGACGTCCCGATGCTGCTCATGCAGTCAGCGCCCGGGCGCCGCTGCAGGCCATGGCTGAACTGGCATCAGGCAAGAGGCTTTGCGCATGACAGGCATCCGCTTGCCATGTGCACGCGCAACTGGTGAATGGCAAACGCACTATTTGCGACGGGTTCTTGCCCCGGGAGCGCTGGTCTGCGACGGCGCCGCCCCACCATCGACGCCGAGGCGGCCCCCGCCTCCGAGGCCTTGACCCTGAACGACCTGCGCCTTGTAGCTGCGCAGCGAACGCACCATCTGGTTGAACGAGTCCATGAACGCAGCCGCAATCACCTTGCCCTGCGGCGTGCGGGTGTAGCCACCGATGTTGCCGCCCCCTCTGGAACCGCTCAGCTCGAGCAGGCCCGAGAAGTCGGTCTTGGAAGCGCTGCCTTCCGCGGCCGCCACCTGAACGCCCGAGCGGTTGTCGATGAGCGTGAGCAGCGCGGAGGCTTCCTTGGTCTGGAGGTTGGCGCCAAGATTGGCGACGACGCGGCCGCGGCTCCCGCCGATGAGGCCGCCCAAGGTGCTGCCCAGCCCGCCCGCGTCGTTGTTGCTGAATACGATTTCCGGCGACAGGCCGTAGTCCGAAGCGACCATCTGCCCGCGGCCGAAGTTGCTGCCGCCGCGCATTTCACCCGACTGCATGAGGGCGCGCTCGCGCGTCATGGCGTTCATGCCGGCCGCGCCGCGCTCGACGACCACAAAGCAGTTCGATTGCTGAACCAGCAGGCGCAACAGGTTCGCCGTGGGCGGCAACCGGTATTCGCCGGTGAGCACGGTGTACCAGCCCGCGTTGACGTTTTCGATCAACGAAACGGTGCCCAGCGGCGAGTCGCAACGCTCGAGCGCACCGCTCTCGCCAGAAGACGCCGAACCCGCGGCGCTGCCTGTTGCCACGGTCTTGGCGGATGAAGAACCCATCTGCATATCCAGGCCCGGCATGTTTTGACAACCGCCAAGCACCAGAAGAGCGGCCATTGCAGTGGCCTTGGCAATCACGAGAGATTTCATACGAGTCAACTTGAAACGATCGAGCGACGCCATGCGAGCGAAGCATTGGCGTCGATCAGAAAAAAATGAATGCGGCCGCGCTGAGCCTTGGCGTCAGCCGGCCGGTCACCGCCTTACTTGAACGTGGAACTCCACAGGCTTTGTGGCGGGCTCACACCGGGCTGGTTGTCCTGACGCCAGACCGTCAGCGCCTTCGAGCTGTCGTCCAAGCCCACCAGCGCGCTGCGCAACGTGAGCCCAGGGCTCGAGGGCAGCGAGACGATCTGTTCGGCCGTACCCCATCCGCTGGCCGCTGCATAAGGGCGGGCCCAGATGTCATAGCTGTTGGTCGGGCCCAGCGCTGCGCGCCAGGACACCATCGCGTCGCCCTTGGTGTTGCAGGCGACCGATGCCTGAGGAACGATGAAGCTCTGCGTCTCCGGAGGAATGCGCTCTGGCTGCGCCCAACCGGTGCTCACCGAGAAGCGCGTGGCTGCGATCTGTCCGAGGTCGTACGGCTTCGTGACCAGCATGGCGTTGCCCGCGGCGTCACTGCAGAGATCGGCGATGAAGCCATCCGCACGACCGATGGAAATGCTCGTCACAACGGTCGGCTGGCTCCAGGTGCCGCCCGCAAAACGGCTCGCGTAGACGTCGGTGCGCGTGCCGCCGGTCGTGCTGGCTTCCCAGACAGCAGTGGTTTCGCCGTTGGCGGCGATGGCGACGCGCGGGTTGTCGTAAGAGCCCAGCGCCAGGTCGGCGTCGATGGCGTGGCCTGCGCTCCAGCCCGCGCCCTCGGTGTACTCGCTCGCCAGAACGCGGTACTTGTTGCTGGAATTGTTGTACTGCTTCCATACGGCCGTTGCCGTGTGGCCGTTGGGGGCCGCAGCAAGCCTGATGTCACGTGCTTCCGAACTGGCGCCGGTGAGGAAACGCGCCGCCGGTTCCCAGACGCCGTTGCGGTAGCGCTTTGCCCATGCACCGTCCGGCGCGTCCAGGATCGTTGCGACAGTAAATGCATAGAGCGCATCGCCAGCGTCATCCAACGCGATCTGGTGCGCCGTCAAGTCCATCGAGAAGCCGGCATCCGGGATATCGCTGGCGCTTAGCAGGTTCGTGGGCGCACTGTCCCAGGCACCTGCCTTGTATCGAACGGACGCGATGTTGAAGCGGCGCGATGTACCGGCGGCCGGGTCCCCGACCTGCACCCAGACCACAATCGCTTCGCCGTTGGCGTTGATCGCCACTTCGGGCTTGCCTGCGCTGTTGCTGCCCGTGAGATTGAACGCCACCGGGTCTCCCCAGCCTGTTGCCGGAGAGTAGGCGCGTGCATGCACGCTGGAAAATTCGCTCGTGCCGGTAGAGCGATCTTCCAGCCATACCGCGACTGCGGTCCCGTTTGCCGACACTGCGATGCGGTGCTCGGTGACGTCTTGTGCATCGGCCTCCACCAGTTCCGGTGTGCTCCATTTGCCCGATATGGGCGCTGGAGCGGGCGCAGGCGCCGGCGGTGCCGGAGCAGGCGGTGCTGGTGGGGGCGGCGCGGAACCGCCGCCACCGTCGACCGGCGGGTTGACCGGAAAGAAGCTTCCGGATGATCCACTTCCCCACCTCCGCAAGCAGCCAGCACCGCGGCCGAAATAATGGCAATTCCTCCCATTGCCCAAGAACTCTTATTCATTACTACCTTCCTGATTGAAAAATGAATCCACACACTCCGATACGGACCGCGCGGACTATAGGAAGGAAGAGGGCGCTAACAAAGTGCCGAAAGTAACCATGGCGAGCCAGGGTGAAGGGGAACTTCAATGCCTCCTGCTTCGTCAAAAGCGGCTCGTCGCGACAACGAGGCAGCGCTCAGCACACATGTCGTGCTGCGGCGCCATTCTTGCTTCAGGAGGGACTGGGACGTAAACAGGACCGGAAAGTATCAATGGACACGCTACCGTCAAACGCGCCGCTCGCGCAGCGCGTGCTGAGCGAACAGATCGCAGCGTTCCTGCTCATCTTCAACACCATCTTTCGTTCGCGCATGGTGTTCGTACTGGTGATCGGCGGGATCATGTATGCAGAGCTGCCAGGGCTCCCCGTCATCATCTATACCGCAGCTCACTTTTTGCTGTCGCTCGTGACATTGCAGATTCCGCGGTGGATGCGCAAGGTGCCCTATTCCGAGAGCAAGCGATGGGCGCGAGCCATCACCATCTGCACGATTGCGGCCGGCGTGGCGGATGGCGTGGCGCCCTGGATCTTCGTGCAACCAGGCCATTTGCCCCTGACCGCTGTACTCATCGTTGTCATGATGGCGAATTGCGCACGCGCCGTGCAATCGCTTCGGCCCTTCAAGATCGCGCTTGTGGGCCATGTGCTATGCGCGATGCTCAGCCTGATCGCGGCGCTGATCCATGAAGGCGGTACGTACTATTATTTTCTTGCTGCCTTCGCGGCCGTGCACCTGGCCATGCTGCTTCGTGCCGGCATGCACGAAACCGACCAGCTCACCGAGGCATTGACCCTGCGCTTCGAGAACGAGGCCCTGGCGGCCCGGCTCCAGGAGCAGGTGCAGGAAACCGAACGCGCCAGCCTCGAGAAAACGCGCTTCCTGACGGCTGCCAGCCATGACCTGCGTCAACCGCTGCACGCCATCTCGCTGTTCGGGGCGGCACTGGAGAACCAGCTCGAGGGCAAGACAGAAGGTGCGAACGCCCATCGCCTGATGCAGGCCGTGAATGCGCTGAGTCATTCCCTCGAAACCATGCTGGACGTATCCAGGATCGATGCTGGGGTGGTCAAGCCGACGCTCCAGCCGGTGCCACTCGACCCCATTCTTCAGTCGTTGGACGATGTCTTTGGCGCGCTGGCGGAACAGCGGTCCCTGCAACTGCGCGTTCGCGCGTGCGGACTGCGCGTGCGCAGCGATCCCCAACTCTTGCCGCGCATGCTGTCGAACCTGGTCGACAACGCGCTCAAATACACCCCCAGGGGCGGGGTGATCGTCGTCGCACGCCTACGGAAGGACCGCGTGTGGATCGACGTGCGGGATACGGGCGTTGGCATCGCGCCCGACCAGCGGGAGCGCGTCTTCGACGAGTTCTATCAAATAGGCAACCCCGGCCGGGACCGATCGTTGGGCCTGGGCGTCGGCCTCTCCATCGTGAAGCGGCTCTCGAAACTTCTGGCGCACCCGATCGAGATGCGCTCGAGGCCGGGCCGCGGCACGTTGTTCAGGATATCCCTGCCGCTCGTCTGCGAACCTGAGGGCACGCAGCCGGTGGTGGCCTCCATCCACGGCGCAGTGTCTGCGTTGGCGCGCAAGGCCATGCCCCGGCGTGTCCTCTTGGTCGATGACGAGGCCGACATACGAAAAGCGATGACCGACTTGCTGGCCACATGGGGCGTGCAGCTGACCGCAGTCGGCAGCCAGTCAGAGGCGGTGGCCGCCATGGAAAGCGCGCAGGCCGCAGGCGAAAGTTTCGATCTGCTGATCTGCGACTATCGCCTGTCGGAAGAAGCCAATGGCGCGGATGTGGGGCTGCGCCTGCGCGAGCGATTCGATAAAGATCTGCCGCTTTTGCTGATCAGCGGCGAAACCGGGCCGGACCGCCTGAAGCAGGTGCAAGCACTCGGCATCGCGATCATCGCCAAGCCCGTCGAAGCTACCGCGCTGCGGCACATCATTTCACTGATTTCGCGCGCGTCTGAGACGCAGCTGGGGGCGGTCGACCCATGAATATCCAGCCGCGCATTGCTCGTCTGCTGACTCGCAAGGGACATTTTCCTTGTATGCAGCTCGGCAAGTCATGGTTGACAGGCGCAAGGGCACACCGTCCACAGCATGCTTCAGCGCACGGCCGCGCTCGGTCACGACAGGACCCCCTCTCATTCCCTCAAGAACGAACATGTCATTTGGCGAATCTGCAGCGATCTACGCCACACGTGCCTGTGGTTGTCGTCCTCAGTTGCCGCTATGCGCGGACCAGCGGCACTGAAGCGGAGCGCGGCTATGTCGCCTCACCGATAGGCGTCGCACAGCGCCAGATACTCGTCGCCCGAAATCTCCAAGCCCGTGGCACGACGCAGCACCCGTGCCCGCGGCTTGGGCAGATCGGTCTTGATCTGGATCTGCCTGCCGATGGGAATGCCCATGTAGCTCTGGTTGACCCAGGTGTTCTCGACGATGTTGTCCCACGGCAGCAGCATGCCGTTCTCGAAGGTCAGACCCTGGCGGCCGACGACGAACGCGGGCTGGTCGATGTTGCGAAGCGTGTTTAAGCACTTGAACGTGAGCCATGCCGTGAGCAATCCAAAGCAGGCGGCGATAAGGATGCCGATGTTCTTGTCCTGCGCGCGGATGCACAGCACCGCCAGCACCACGGTCACCACCGCCCAGAGCGCGGCGCCGGCGATCAGGCGCGTGCGGGAATAGAAGACGGGGTGGTCCTGGCGGGTCTTCTCTTGCTGGGCGGCGGAGCTGTAGATTTCCATTTTTGTCTGATGCGCTGTGCGCGTGTCGGAGTGAGAAAAGCGGGAGGAAGAAGATTCAGTGCGCGGGCAGGCGCTGCACCAGGCAGGCCATCAGCACGGGCTCGTTGTCGATCTTCGAGCGATCGATCTTTCGGGACTTGCCGTGCGCGACGATGACCAGGTGTTCGTCCACCTCCATGCCCTCTTCGTCGGACTGCGTGCGGATGGTGTCGATAGTCGACCACGCAATCAACTGGCCCTTGTGCACCAGGCCTTCGGCCTGCAGGTCAAGCGCGCCGAACTTCACCGTCTCGCCCGCATGCAGGCGGCGCTCGACATCGTGTGCCATTGTGGTGCCGACGGCCTCTTCCACTTCGGCGAGCAAAGCATCCGGAGCGTCCCACAGGTTCAGGCGCAGGCACAGCATCCTTCCGTTGCGAGTGCCGAGCAGCACATGGTTGCGGCTATGGCGGTGGCGAAAGCGCGTGACGTCCGCGAACGCGAGTGTGCGGTCGCCGAGCTGGAGGCCGTGCCTGCTCACGGACAGCTCCCCCGGCGCGCGCAGCCACGCGAAGAAGTCGCTGCCCTGCCAGCAGATCAAATAGATTGCGGCGGGAACGGCCAGGAAGAGAACGACGATGGCGCCCCTGCGGTGAATGAAGTCCGGCGTGATGAGGTACGGAAGGATGTAGACCTTGGCCGGTACCAGCATCATGGCGCTGAAGACGTAAAGGGCCGCGATGCCGGCGAGCACGCAATAGAAGGAATGGCGGGGAAAGACTTTGGCGTGGCTCATGGGCGTTGTTGGTCCCATGCAAAGGCAACAGGGATACGAGGAAAACTACGCCGTGCACCATATCAGCACTATTCGTTCTTCATGAGGCTTCGCGCATCAGCCAATGTCTCATTCTGCGAATAAAAATAGACTTCGTGCGAAAACCCAATCCAAAGTCTTATTTTCTTTGCAAGCGCTGCAAGCATTCGGACTTCGCATGATGCATACCGGTAGTCGTCCCGAGACGACTCCAAGTACGGGAACGGCGATGACCAAATCCGATAGATGCTGGAGCGATGCGTCCCTGAAAGGGTGGAGTGTTGAAGTTTGAGCTGTTCTATCCTCGAGGCTGGAAGAACGCCACCATTGAGCGGTTCGTAGAGGCTGTCGACTCGTACATCCGCGGGTACAACGAGAAGCGGATCAAGATCTCCCCGGGGCCCTCAGCCCCATCGAACACCGGGTGAGCCTTGGACTTGCGGCATAAAGCCAGTCCAAGTTTTATCCGCCCCGACTGGGTCACTTCTGGATGGAAATCAACGGCCAATGGCCATGTCGAGTTCCTTTTCTCAATCCTCGGTCGCGCACAAGTTCGTGGCATAGCCAGTTGAGGGAGGAAGGTGAACGAACGAGTGAACGCGCAGGCTGGGAACCCCACCTGGCGAATGCCGGCGTCGCCGTTTCGTCCTCGCCGCCGTTTCGGCGCTCGAGGCCGCCGATCTGCTATCTGAAATCCCGGCTGCTAACCCGCAGGCCGCCCAGCAATGCCGTGTGATCCAGCAATTGGCTGGCCACCAACGCATACACGCCTTTGTCGCATTGCCAGGTGCCATCCACCGTCAGCAGCATCGCGCCGCGCAAGGTCTTGCGCTGTGCTTCGGCAAGCGAGGGCCAGACGATGATGTTCACCGTGCCTGTCTCGTCCTCGAGCGTCGCGAAAATCACGCCGCTGGCCGTGCTCGGCCGCTGGCGATGCGTCACGATGCCACTTGCGCGTACGCGCTGGCGATCCTGTGCCTTCGAGCGAAGGTCCTCCGCCGTGTGGATGCCCATTTCCGACAGTTGGGCTCGCAGCAGCGCGAGGGGATGCCGCCGCAGCGTCAGTCCCATGGTCGCGTAGTCGTCCGCGATCTCGGCGCCCTCCCGGGGCACCGCGAAAGCCACGGCATCTTCGACGGTCGGCGCCTCGCTCAACATCTTCGTCGGCCGCGTGTCCACGCCCGCGGCCTCCCACAAGGCATCCGGGCGATGGCCGGCCAGTCCCAGCAGCGCATTGGCGCCGGCGAGGCATTTCAAATCATGTCCATCCAACCCCGCGCGACGTGTCAGGTCCTCGATGCTCAGGAACCGCCCCGCCTTGCGGGAGTGCACGATGCGTTCGGCAACGGCTTCGCGCATCCCCGAGATCCGCGACAGGCCCAGCCGCACTGCGCGAAGCGGCTCGGCGTAGTTCGTGTCCCAGCGCGGTGATGCATTGGCGCTTTGCGCCGGCTCCTCGAGCGTGCTGGCCCACTCGCTGTGCTGGACGTCCACGGGGTGAACGACGACGCCGTGTTCGCGCGCATCGCGTACGAGCTGCGCCGGCGCATAGAACCCCATGGGCTGGCTGTTGAGCAGCGCAGCAAGGAAAGCATCGGGATGATGCCGCTTGAGCCAGCAGCTCACGTACACCAGCAGCGCAAAGCTGGCGGCATGACTCTCCGGAAAACCATAGCTGCCGAAACCCTCGACCTGCTTGGCGATGCGATCGGCAAACGCCTGGGTGTAGCCCTTGGCAAGCATGCGCTGGATCAGCTTGCGTTGATGTTGCTCCAGGCCGCCGCGTTTGCGCCAGGCGCCCATCGCCCGGCGCAGCTGGTCGGCCTCCCCGGCCGTGAAGTCGGCCGCCAGCATGGCGATCTGCATCACCTGCTCCTGGAACAGCGGCACGCCAAGCGTGCGCTCGGTCGCGATCCGGATGTCCTCGCTGGGGTATTCGATCGGCTCCTCGCCCGCCCGCCGGCGCAGGTACGGGTGCACCATCCCGCCCTGGATCGGACCGGGACGCACGATCGCGACCTGCACCACCAGATCGTAGAAGCGCGCGGGTTTCAGGCGCGGCAGCATCGTCATCTGCGCCCGGCTCTCGATCTGGAAGACGCCGACCGTGTCGGCCTTCTGGATCATCGCGTAGGTCAAGGGATCTTCCGCGGGGACGTCCTGCATGCGCATGGGTGCACCGCGCTTGGCCGCGATGAAGTCGAGCGCGCGATGGATCGCGGTGAGCATGCCCAGGGCCAGGACATCGACCTTGATCAAGCCCAGTGCGTCGAGGTCGTCTTTGTCCCACTGCACCACGCTGCGGTCTTCCATTGCCGCGTTTTCCACCGGCACCATCCGGCTGAGCTTGTCCCGTGCGATGACGAAGCCGCCAGTATGCTGGCTCAGGTGGCGCGGGAAGCCGCGCACCGATTTCGCGAGGTTCAGCCACAGGTCCACGAGGGGGGCAGTGCGGTCGAGCGCGTTGTCCTGCAGGCAGGCATCGCTGATCCACTGTTCCTCGTTGCCGTAGGCCGTTTTCGCCAAGCGCTCGGCCACCTCCAGCGGAAAACCCAAGGCCTTGCCCACATCGCGCAGCGCCGATCTCGTGCGGTAGGCGGTCACGACACCGGTGAGCGCCGCGCGGTCACGGCCGTACTTGCGGTAGATGTACTGCATCACCTCCTCGCGACGCTGGTGCTCGAAGTCGATGTCGATGTCGGGTGGCTCCTTGCGCTCGACGCTGATGAAGCGCTCGAAGAGAACGTTCATGCGCGCAGGGTCCACCTCGGTGACCCCCAGGCAGTAGCAGACCGCCGAATTCGCGGCCGAGCCTCGGCCCTGGCAGAGGATGTTGCGGGACCGCGCGAAGCGCACGATGTCCTCGACCGTGAGGAAATAGGCCTCGTACTGCAGCTCGGCGATGATCTTCAGCTCGTGCTCGATCTGCGTCCGAACCTGGACCGGCAACCCCCGGGGGAACCGCGTTCGGGCGCCGGTGTAGGTGAGCTTGCGCAGGTGCGAAGCGGCAGTCTCTCCGGCCGGTACCAGTTCCTCCGGATATTCGTAGCGCAGTTCCTCGAGCGAGAACGTGCAGCGCCGTGCGACCTTGAGGGTCTCGCGCATCCAGTCGGACGGAAACTGCTCGGCCAGCATGGCGCGCCCGCGCAGGTACTGCTCGCCGTTCGGGTGCAGGTCGTAGCCGCAGCGTTGGACCGGCCGGCCGAGACGCACTGCGGTGAGGGTGTCCTGCAGCGGCTTGCGCAGGCGTGTGTGCATCAGCGGGCTGGCCGTGGCCACGATGCGCAGACCTGCGCGCGCAACGGCCTCCTCGACGGTCCAGCAGCGCAAGTCGTCATCGATCTCCAGCGGCCGCGGCCCTGCCACCCATGCACGTTCAGGAAACCAGGTCCGCAGCCACATGCATTGCCCGAAGATACTTTCGACCGTGCCGTCCTTCTCCGGGATCAGCAAGGCCAGGCAGCCTGGCAGACCCGCCAGGTGTGGGGCGTTGGGAGACTTGCCCTCGAGGTCCGCCACGCGTGCGTCGTAGGACCCCTTTTCGGCCCGTCGTCGCGCCAGCGTGATCAACTCACAGAGGTTTCCATAGCCGAGACGCTCCTGCGCAAGCAGCACCAGGCGCGCGAACTGTGCACCGCCGCTGGTCTTGAACAGGATCTCACTGCCGACGATGAAGTGCAGTCCGCACTCGCGCGCCTCCAGGTGCCCCCGCACCACGCCAGCGACCGAACATTCGTCTGTGATCGCCAGCGCCGTGTAGAGCTTGGCCGCGGCCCTCCTCACCAATTCTTCGGGCTGAGAGGCGCCCACGAGGAAGGTGAAGCTGGAACGGCAATGCAGTTCGGCAAAAGGCGGCGGGTCGAGCGGCATACTGTATATTTATACAGCCATTTGAATACCACTCAAGTCCTCTTTTTTCGGTTTCCAGTCCCAACGATCGAATCGAGAACCGCTCTGCGTTCAGGCGCTGCGCGACCCGCGGGCGCGTCGGGCGGTCTGCCTCGCCCCCTGTGGATGGCGTTGTCATATGAGGCCGGGCGAGCAGTTCGAAGGCAGCGCGGGGAATCTCGTACGAACTCAAAGGCCAGCGTTCGCAGAAGCGACTCCTGACGATGCCGCCGTCGACGCGAAGGGTTGCCCCGTGATCGCCGAAGCGGGCGGACTTGCCACGTAGGCCACCAGAGCGGCCACTTCCTGTGGCGATGCGAAGCGCTTGATCATCGAGGTTGGGCGGACCTGGTCGAAGAACTCCGCCTCGACCTGCTAGAAGCTCTTATCGTTCGAGCGCGTCATGCCTTCCACGAAGTCGCCGACGCCGGGCATTTCCTCGCACCCGGAAGTGCGCTGTTCACCGTGATGTTCTTAGCAGGGGGGAATTCCGCCAGGCCGCGCGACACAGCGAGCTGCGCGGTCTTCGTCATGCCGTCGTGGATCATCTCGGTGGGTGTCTGCACCGTGCTTTCGCTCGAGATGTCATATCGGTCGGTTCATAGGCTGCGTTCAGAAGGCGTGGTTCACCCCGAAGTGCAGGCCCGACGAGCGTCGGCCCGCCACACCGGCGGGCGACGAGTCGGCCACCACGCAGGCGGCATTTCTGCGGCTGCTGATGCGCGAGTAGGTGCTGTACAGCGTGGTGCGCTTGCTCAGGTTGTGTGCGTAGCCGAAGGCGAACTGGCGGGCCGTGCCGCCGGTCTCGAGGCCTGGGCCGGAGCATTCGGAGCGCGCGCAACGATACCCGGAGCTGCCCCGCGCCGACGGGGACCGACGCACCGATCAGTGCGTTCATCTGCCGCTCGCGTCCTAGTCGATGGCGCAGGTAGTTGACGTAGGCCTTAACCACACCTAAGCCATAACTGCAGCCGACGGTCACGGTGCGGTAGTCCTCGACGCCAACGGAGGTCTGCCCGAAGGCGTCCGCTACGTTGAGCGAGCCCCGGCCGATCTAAGACCGAACTGTTTTATCCTCGAAACTGGACGAACACCACCGTTGAGGAATTCATCGAAGCGGTTGCTTCCTACGTCCGTTGGTACAACCAGAAGCGGATCGAAATCTCTCTCGGCCCTACGGAATACCGTGAGAACCTTGGCCGGCAGCGAAAAAACCTGCCCGGCCGCGTCAGCCTCACGAAATAAGCTATTTGAATGCTGGATCAAGCACATATAGAGGCCGCGGAAAAAGAGGCCGAACAAGCGACTGACGTCGCCGGGCAAATTGCACCCTGGTTGCCGCTGTGGGCCGACGGGGATGAAGAAATGCGCAGTGCCGCCTTGTCTGCCCTGGCAGATTCTCGATTGAGAGGGGATGCAGTGACGAAGGTGTTTGTCGAAGCCGCCTGCGATCCCCTTCCAGCCACAAGATGGAACGCCATGTGCTGGTTTGGCGACGAAGAGGATAGGGGCGTCGGCACGGCGGCATTCGACGCGTTGACAGCGGGCCTGCGGGACGTGGATGCCCGTGTGCGCGCTGCCGCCGCCCAAGGTCTGCGTTTCAGCGACCCAGCTGCGATTGAACCGCTGTTGGTCGCACTGCGCGATACGGATGCCGATGTGCGCAGTAACGTCGTGATCGCGCTCAAAGACTTCGACCTGCCCGTCCGGTCCGTATTCGATGCGTTGATCCGCGTTTTCCACCACGATCTCGACTTGGAGGTTCGAGAGAATGCGCTGTATGCATTGGCCTACCTCGACGGAACCCGGGCATTGGATGCGCTCCGATTGGCCGCTCGCGCCGAGGACTTGAGGCTCCGGCTGGCCGCCGCGCTGGCGCTTGGCGATTCACGCTCGCTGCCTGAGGAGCATCGGCTTGAACTCGTTTCGTTGATGCTGACGGATACCGATGAGGAAGTCCGCGAGCGTGCCGTCCGCTCGCTGGCCCCTCTGTTCGACAAGCAGCCTGGCGCTGCTTCGCTTCCGCTCTGGCTGGCTGCGCTGCGCGACCCAGCTGAAAATGTCCGCGTGGCGGCGCTGGAGGCATTGCCGCTTGCAGGCCCAGGCGTTGCAGAGCGCTTGTCGCCGCTCGTGTCCGAGCTGCTCGAAGACCCCGTTGCCGAGATAAGCAATGCCGCGATCAAGGCACTGAAGTTCGAAGCGGGCGCGCCGATTCCGCCGGTATTTCTCCGTCTACTTCAGTCGTCTGGGAAGACGGGCCTCCATGCTCGCAAGCTGGCGGTGCAGGCACTCGCCTACCGTAGTCTCGCCGATGATGCGGTCCCGCTGCTATTGCCACTGCTGAGTGAGAACGAGCTGACGAGGGAGGTGACGGACGTGCTCATCGATCTGCCGGATCGCCGTGCACTCGCCGCGTTGATAGCGCAGCTCGACAACGAGGACGATGATTGCTGCGCCAACGCCGCGCTGGCACTGGCTGCGATTGGCGATAGCGAAGCCATTGAGCCGTTGATCCGCACTTTGGAAAACCGTGAGCCCTATGTGCGCCGACGCATCGTGTGGGCGTTGAGTTTCTTCACCTCAAAGCGTGTGATGCCGGTATTGACCAGTAGCTTGTCGGACCCTGCGCCCGGCGTGGCCCGTACTGCGGCCAGGGCCCTGCTGGAAACGCTCACGCCGGCCCAGATTCGCGCGTTGCTATCTCGCCTGCCTCTGCTGCGTCGGTTGCCGGCGCCAGCGCGTGAGCTGCTGCGCGGCGAACTCGAGCACGAATTGGAAGAAGGTGATGGCTCCCCGGGTCCGAGTGGTCAGCGTCTGGTTCGCTTGGGAACCACAGAATATGAATAGGCGCGGCTAACGAAATGAGCGAGGTCGCGAAGATGATGCAGCCAACCTGAGAGAGCGGCGCGGCATGAACGTCAATCTGGCGGTAGCGCCGCAAGTTTCGCCGGTGGCTTCCGGCAGTGCCCTGACTCGAGGGCGCCCGACCCTTTCAGAAAAGCAGCGAGCCGACCAGAATGGGGCCATGCCGCGCCCTTCCGATCCCGTGCCAGCGCCACCCGCGCAACGCCACCGCGTGCTGCGGTTGCTGATCGCCCTTGCCTGGGTGGTGCCGGCCGGTCCGATCCTCACACTCGTCCTGTATCCCTTCTGGTCATGGTGGGAGGCCACCACGGGCTGGGAGTCCGTCGGCCACTCGGGGCCTGCGGGCTGGTGCTACCTGGCGACGTGGGCGGTATTGCTCGCGGTGGCCTGGCTGGTGCTCCTGGTTGCGCGTCGCAGGGCGGGCTGATGGTGTAGAAGAGGCCGACGTTCCACCACATTCTCTCGACGGCTACCGATGGCTGCTGATTTCCACCTCCACAGGGCGATCCTGATCGCTGTCACTGCTGGTCTGGCTTCGCTCACCAGCGGCGCGAACGCCGCCGGTCCCGCCGACGGTGCTTCGCGCCCGGAGTCGCCGTCGGTGACACCGGCCAGATCCTGCAACTTCGGTGCCTTCGTCGCCGAGACCGACCCGGCCGGTCTCAACGTCCGCGAGGCGCCGAGCACTGCGGCGAAGGTCCTGGGCAAGCTCCCGCCGACCTTCGTCGAGCCCACGATGAACTACGGTGTCCGAGTCGAGGTGGAGATCACCGGCGTGCGCGAGGGCTGGTTCCTGATCCGCAACGCCAGGGACAACGCCGATCTCGCCGGTCGTCCGGCGCGGCCGATGTACAGCGGCAGGGGATGGGTCAGCGGCAGCAAGCTCACCGTGAAATCCCAAGCGGATGCGGGCCGCGCGCGACCGGCCCGTGACGCCGCGGTCCATCTGCGCATCGGGGACGGCGAAACCTTCGATGGCGACAGCTTCATCGAAGCCGCCCGTCTGAGCGACTGCCAGGGCGAATGGGCGCAAGTCGAATTCACGGATCAGCGCTTCCCCGCCCAGGAACGCGCCGCGCTGAAGGTCCAACCCGCGGCGCGCGCAGGCCTGCCGCCGGGCCGTTTCCGCGTCTGGGTGGATCGTCTCTGCGGCATCCAGGAAACCAGTTGCTCCTGACGCGTCCGATCCGGGCGCCTCGTCTTGCGGCGTTTTCGTGGACCAGCTGCGGCCCGCTTAGCTCGGGCTCGCCACGTGCCCGTAGCAGGCCTTGAGTGCCGTGTAGTCGTAGTAGTGAGCCGTACCCGGCGCTTTGGCTGAATCGCACGCCACCTTGAAGTCGGTTTCCCTCTCGTTGTAGAGCATCCGTACCAGCAGCTTTCCACCTGCATCGGCGAACACATCCCACTGCATGTTGGCCGCCGTCGGCGAGACGTAGTCGCCGCGCCACGTGTTGCTGTCGTAGCCGAAGCTGGCGGCCTTGGGAACACTCTGGTCCACGCCCTTCAATCCCATCCGCACGGCGAAGGGCATCATGATTTCCGCGTGTGCGAAGCGCAGCTTGGCAGCGTGTGACCGGTCGCCCCTGGCGATCGCGTCGACTTCGTTGAACATGTCGTCCACCAGGATCTGCGCCATGCGCGAGGTGATGTCGCCTTTCTCCGTCATGCCCGGCCCCTTGTCGTAGAAGTCGGAGCCGTCGTTGAGGGCGGCAAAGAACTTCGCCTGCGCAACGGGCATGTAGGCAGTGAAGTCGACGCCGGCTTCACTTCGCATCGCCGGAGAGATCACGTAGAGCTCATACAACAACGAGCCGGCGTCGCCGAGCGACTTGATCGACGTCTTGCCGTCGCCGCTCAGGGTGGGCGCGAATTTGCCGTCATCGCTGGTGAAGCTGAAGCTGCCGGTGTTGGCGAAGCTGTAGGTGCCGCTGGCGATCTTGTCGACGAAACTTTTGGCGAACAGGCGCTCCAGCAACACCCGTCCGGCGGCCGCGGCCGAGGGCGTCAGCGTGAGGCCGCTCTGCTTGGCCAGCAGGTCGGTGTCGTTGCTCTTGTAGTCCTGGTAGGCGAGGCTGGCCTGGTAGGTGGGATAGAGCGGATCGGCCGGGTTCGTGACCAGGTCGCTCGCCTTCACGAGCTTGTGAAAGTACAGCAGGAAGCGGTTGGTGCCGGCTGGCTGGCTGACGGCAGCGCCGTTGTCGGGGTACGGGGCCGGTGCCGGAGGATGGGCCAGCAGTGGCGCCAATGCCGGCTGCACCGTCTTGAGCGACTGCACGAAGAAGTTGCCGCTGTCGACCGCACGGTCGACGCCGGAGGTGACCGTCACGATCTGGCGCGGGGCGGTGCCCGCGTTGTCGCCGATCTGCTTCCAGTAGGCGGGCAGGCGCTGCAGCATCCGGGCCGCGAGCTGCGTGTGTTCGTAGATACCGACTTGGGTCTCGTTGCCATAGCCTGGCGTGCTGATGCCCGCCACGCCGTACCCGAGCAGGAAGTTGGCCTTCATGATCTTCAGCACGTCGGGGCCGAGCTTCTCGCCCAGCGGCGTGAGCGCCCCATCGTCCTGCGCCTTCTTCCACATGTTGTAGACCGCCAGGTCGTACTTCAGGCTGGAGAGGCCGCGTGAGCCATGGCGCGCGACGAGCTCGGTATAGACCGGCGAGAAGCCGGCAGGCGCGGCTTCGTAGGTGCTGACGTCCTGTTGCGGCCGGTACGGTGCCTTGGTCTGGTAGTAGCGCTCCGTCAGGGCAGCGGCCGTCACGAGCGTCTTGACGTCGTCGCCGCTCGCCGCTGATGCCAGCGCGTCGCGGATGCGCTGCAGGCCTTCGTCGGACGCCGCCTTGAGCGCGGCCTTCGCGACCGGGTCGCTCTCGGTGTTGATGTCGCCGAGCAGCTTCGACGCGATCACGCCCACCGAGATCGCCACCTTGCCCACAGCTGCCTTGAAGTCGAGCCCGTTGGCCTCCATTTCCGCGACTACCGCAGTCGATTGAAAGTCGACGATGCCGGGCGCCTCCTTCGGCGCACGCAGCACAAGCGGCGAAGCCACCGGCTTGGAGGACGGTCCGAGGGGATCGAGCTCGGTGGCATCGGTGCCGATCTCGGCCACGATGCCTGCGCCGGAGCCCGCGAGCGTGAAGCGGCCTTGCTTGTCTGATCGCGTGGAGGGCTCATCGCCGTCGCAGCGACCGTTGGAGTTGATGTCGAGGCAGACCTTGGCATTGACGAAGTAGCTGCCGACCACCACACCGCTGGTATTGGTCGTCGTCGTGTTGCTTGGAGCCGCAGGCACTGTTGAAGCCCCCGTGGTGGGCAGCCAGGTGAAGGAAGAGCCGCTGTTGCCGCCGCCACACGCGGCCAGAAGGAGTGCCCAGAGACTGAGTGACCAGACCGGTGCACGGTTCAGGACACGACGAAGCTGCGAGGTCGGGAGCATGGGATTCACGGACGCGAAAAGGGTAGAGCTTTCTGCCTGTGCGTGACATGAATGTGACTGCGGTTGCAGAGAAGCGATGGCTCGGCCGGCAGGCGCTGCTCAGGCGCATCCAAGCTGCGGCGACTTTCAGATCGGGCTCAGTGGACGATGCGTCGGTCGCACTCAGGTGTCCAAACGCACGATGAGCTGGGTCTGCGTGTAGGTGGGCGTGACCTTGAAGCCCGGCGCGTTGATCGCTGAGAACCGGCCGGTCAGTGCGCCGCTGCCGATGACCATGGGCGTGTCGCCCGTGCTGGGCACGAAGCCCGGTTTGAAGCTCAGGGCCAGCGCGCCGCCCAGGGCCGCTACGACGGCCAGCTCACGATGGAGCCGGATGTTCTCAAGAGAATTCGCCAGGCTGCACCTCGCAGCGGAGATCGGGTATCGAACATCTCCGGCCCACGGCGTTCCCGTCTTCGAAGCATGCCGAGCCATGAACGCGTGAACCAAAGCGCTCGTAGGTCGGTTCGCCGCGGCGCATTCCGCCTGAAGCCTAGCGATCAGGACCATCCATCGAACTGCCGCACGCAGTTGCGGCCCTCGCGCTTGGCGACATACAGTGCGCGATCTGCACGCGTGAGCATCACGTTGGGCGAGCTTTCTCTGTCAACCACCGCAGTCGCTACGCCGACGCTGGCAGTCACGTTGGGGGCGGGCCAAGACGCGCCCTCGATCGCGCGCCGTACCTGCTCGGCGCGCTCCCGTGCCGTCTCGGCGTCCATGCCTGGCAGCACGACGCAGAATTCCTCACCCCCGAAACGGGCGGCAACACCGTCATGGCCGATCTGGTCCCGGATGATGGCCGCGGCCTGTACCAGCACCCGATCGCCGGCAGGATGGCCGAGGGCATCGTTGATGCGCTTGAAGTGGTCCAGGTCGATCATCAGCAGGCTCAGCGGCGAACGCTCGCGTGCCTGGAGATCCCAGGCCGCCTGCAGTCGCCGATCCAGGCTTCGCCGGTTCCATAGTGACGTTAGCGGATCGGTCATGCTCTCGAGCTCCAGGCCGGCCATGACCTGTCGCAGCTCGAGTTGCGCGACCACCTGCCGGGCCAGCGACTGCAGCGCCTTGCGTTCGGCCGCCGACAGGGCGCGCGGCTCGCGATCGATCACGCAGACCGTGCCGATCGGCAGACCATCGGCTGTGACCAGAGGCGCCCCTGCGTAGAAGCGGATGCCCGGGTCGCCGGTCACCAGCGGGTTGCTGGCGAAGCGCGGGTCCAGGTGGGCATCCTGCACTTCGAACACGATGTCCGGCTGCAGGATGGCGTGCGCGCAAAACGCGAGCTCGCGCGGAGTCTCGCTCGCGTCCAGCCCGACGCGCGACTTGAACCATTGGCGGTCCTGATCGATAAGGGAGATGAGCGCGATTGGCGCCTTGCAAACGGCCGACGCGAGTGTCGTCACATCGTCGTAAGCTTGCTCTGCGATGGTGTCAAGCACCTGATAGCGGTGTAGCGCCGCGAGGCGTTGATCTTCATTGAAGGGTTTGGCGGCGCCGGTCGTTTGCGGCACGGCCGTCTCATTCGGCACTGTGTTATCCAGGGGAGCGTGTGCAATCTGATTCAATTTCGATCCCTTTTTGCTAGGGCGCGCAAGAGCGTACATCGCTGGTTGATGACCCGCATCGTATAAGAACCGAGGGCGGTCCGACGCGATCTGAAACCATGTTCCTTGACGCGCCTCGTGTTACAGGGGCATCCGGCCGGTCGAAATCTGGCGCCAAGCGAGAGCTTCATTCACTTGATTTAGAGGGTCGGCGCAGCCGCCTCAGGTGTTCCATACCGGTTGGTGTGATCGAGAAGACGATGGCCGAGTGAACAGGGCCTGCACCGGTCGCGCGACGTAGCCGCGCTTCGATCAGCAGTGCTCCTCGAAGTATCTCTACCTTCCGAACCTCATCTGGATCCGTGACGGTCATCGGGAGGCTTGATTGTTCAAGGCGCTGGAGGTAGCTGAGCGGCATGGCAACGCTGAACGGGGGATCGATCGATCGACGTTCCAGAAATTTCTGCGCTGACAGTGTCGGAGAAATCCCGAGACCCTTGCAGGATTGAGTAGATGCGCCCCGTGCGGTGCGGACCGCAAACCGTCTGAGTCCAATCACGTGGTGTGCCGATCTAGATCTCAGACGGTACGCACGGCGTGATTCGCGCCGTGGACAGCGAGGCGCCACTGCAGGCCTTTCACCCAGGGTCCCGGTGTCCGACAGTCTTGGTGGACCGACTCTCACAGGCGTGCCGGCGGGCTTGGATAGTCTCAACCGGGTCTACATTTTTCAATGCCTGAGGCATCGTCGCCTACGGCATACAACAGAAAGAAAAAACATGACGCGCGCTACCGCCCGTGGCACCGACCATTTCGTGCGTGTTCGCGGTGCACGCGAACATAACCTTCGCAATGTTGACGTCGACATTCCGCGCGACGCCCTGGTGGTGTTCAGCGGAATCTCCGGTTCCGGCAAATCGTCGCTGGCTTTCGGCACGCTCTACGCCGAGGCCCAGCGGCGCTATTTCGAATCGGTCTCGCCCTATGCGCGCCGGCTGATCGACCAGGTGGGCGTGCCCGCGGTCGATTCCATTGACGGTCTGCCGCCCGCGGTGGCCCTGCAGCAGCAGCGCGGCACGCCGAGCACGCGCTCTTCGGTGGGCAGCGTCACCACGCTGTCGAGTCTGTTGCGCATGCTTTATTCGCGGGCCGGCGACTATCCGGCGCGCCAGCCGATGCTCTATGCGGAAGACTTTTCGCCCAACACACCGCAGGGCGCCTGCCCGGTCTGCCACGGACTGGGACGCGTCTTCGAGGTGACCGAACGCTCGATGGTGCCGGACGACACGCTCAGCATCCGCGAGCGCGCCATCGCCTCGTGGCCACCTGCCTGGCACGGTCAGAACCTTCGCGACATCCTTGTCACCATGGGCATCGACGTCGACAAGCCATGGCGCGATCTGCCGAAGAAAACGCGCGACTGGATTCTCTTCACCGAGGAGCAGCCGACGGTTCCGGTGTACGCCGGCTTCACGCCGGCCGAGACGCGCGCGGCGCTGCGCAGCAAGCTGGAGCCCAGCTACCAGGGCACTTTCATCGGCGCGCGCAAGCACGTGCTGCACACTTTCGCGACCACGCAGAGCGCGCTGATGAAGAACCGCGTCGCGCGCTTCATGGTGGGCGGGGACTGTCCGGCCTGCAAAGGCAAGCGGCTCAAGCCGGAGGCCCTGTCGGTGCGCTTTGCGGGGTACGACATCGGCGAGATCTCGCGCATGCCGCTGGCGCAGTTCGCGCAGGTGCTGCGTGGCGCGGCAGGAGGCGATGCACCGGACGCGTCCGGTGGCGACGTCCCCCCGAGCGTGCTGCGCAAGAAGGGCGGTGCACACGCGGCGGCCCCCGACGTGCGCCGAACGCCCAACCAGTCGGCGGAGAAGCGCATCGCAGCGCAGCGCATTGCGCACGACCTGTTGGCGCGGATCACCATGCTGACCGATCTCGGCCTTGGCTACCTCTCGCTCGACCGCAGCACGCCGACGCTGTCCCCGGGCGAACTCCAGCGCCTGCGGCTTGCCACGCAGATCCGCTCGAACCTGTTCGGCGTGGTCTATGTGCTCGACGAGCCGTCGGCGGGGCTGCATCCCGCGGACAGCGAGGCGCTGGTGGTGGCTCTCGATACGCTCAAGCGCTCGGGCAATTCGCTGTTCGTGGTCGAACACGACCTGGACCTGATGCGGCGCGCCGACTGGCTGGTCGACGTCGGCCCCGGTGCTGGAGAGGAAGGCGGCATCGTTCTTTACAGCGGCCCGCCCAAGGGGCTGCGCCATGTGGAGGCTTCGCACACCGCGCGCTATCTTTTTGCGCCGCGAACCTCAACGCAGCGGTCTTTGCGCGAACCTGCCGGATGGATGGCACTGGAAGACATCACGCGCAATAACCTGCAGGGCCTGTCGGTGGCGTTTCCGCTCGGCGTGCTGACGGCGGTGACCGGGGTTTCCGGGTCGGGCAAATCCAGCCTCGTGAGCCAGGCGCTGGTAGAGCTGGTGGCCGCGCACTTGGGCCACGAAGCGTCGCCCGTGGACGAGGAGCCAGACGCCGAACCCGGTGCCGCGAGCAGCCCTGGTGGCCGCACCGGCGGGCGCATCGCCGGCGGCATGGAGCGCATTCGCCGGCTGGTGCGCGTGGACCAAAAGCCCATCGGGCGCACGCCGCGTTCCAACCTGGCCACGTATACAGGCCTCTTCGACCACGTGCGCAAACTGTTCGCCGACTCCAAGGCCGCCCGCGCGCGCCACTTCGATGCTGGTCGGTTCTCGTTCAACGTCGCGAAAGGCCGGTGTGCCACCTGCGAGGGCGAAGGGTTCGTCAGCGTCGAGCTGCTCTTCATGCCCAGCGTGTATGCGCCTTGCCCCACCTGCCATGGCTCGCGCTTCAACGAACTGACGCTCAAGGTGACGCTGCGCGACCGCACCATTGCCGACGTACTGGCCATGACGGTGGACGAGGCGCACGCCTTCTTCGAGAACGACAGCGCCATCGAACGGCCGCTGCGGCTGCTCAAGGCCATCGGCCTGGGCTACCTGCGGCTGGGGCAGCCGGCCACCGAGCTGTCGGGCGGGGAAGCGCAGCGCATCAAGCTGGCGACGGAGCTGCAGCGCGCGCAGCGCGGCGACGCGCTGTACGTGCTGGACGAGCCAACCACCGGCCTGCACCCGTCCGACGTGGACAAGCTCATGGCTCAACTGGGCCGCCTGGTCGACGCCGGCAACACCGTGATCGTCGTCGAGCACGAACTACGGCTGGTCTCGGACTGTGACTGGGTGATCGACATGGGGCCGGGTGCAGGCGCGCAAGGCGGGCGCATCGTCGCGAGCGGCCGGCCGCAGGAGGTGGCCACGGCATCTGGCAGCCGGACGGCGCCTTATCTGGCGCGCTGGACCTTGCCGGGCAAGTGAACGGGAGAGTCCGCGCGCGGAGCGAGGCTTTCTCGCGACTTTGGTCATCTCAAGTTCGAAGCGGAGCCAACCATCGATAGCAAGGTGTTCTCTTGAGAGGGGTGATCGATTGATGCTTGGGCGTGAGAACCGCCTTGTGTTTGACGACTTGGTAAGGCCCACGCTCGTTGTCACGCTCAAATCCGTGAAAGACGGATGACTTCACCTCCACACCAATCCTTGTGTCGTCGGATTTAAAGAACACGTCAAGCTCAACATAGAGGCCCAAATACGATGGCCCGCATCTAGAAATCAAGGCGTGTTCGGCAGATGCTAGTGAGGTGGAAGAAGAACGAGCAGTCATTCGGAGCTAGCGATTCCCTTGGCTCCCTCATCCGTAAAACAAGTGGGTTAGTTGGGGAAGATCACGGCGGCAGTTAGTAAGTTTGCTCGCTTTCTGAATTGCTTCCCTGCCTTTAGAGTTCTCCCGATTACAAGAAGGTAGGGAGGAAACGACACGCACTCGATCTCAGAATCCGGGCCTGTCGGTCAAACCTACTCACTCCGACGTTGCGGGCATTGGCCGCATTTCTTCTTCTATCGGAACACAGTGAGTTACTCATCATGGCAGTAGACATGTTCATGCGCGTCGAAGGCGCGAACGGCGAATCGAAGGATTCGAACCACAAGGAGTGGACGGACATCAAGTCGTTCGCATGGGGCGCGACGCAGCCCGGCAACATGGTCAGCGGCGGTGGTGGCGGCGTCGGCAAGGCCAGCTTCAACGACCTGCAGGTGCTCGCTCGCATCGACAAGGCAGCGCCTTCGGTTCTGAAGAACTGCGCGAGTGGCAAGCACCTGAGCAAGGTGGAGGTGTCGGTGTGCAAGGCGGGGGGCTCGCAGATCGAGTACACGCGCGTCACGCTCGAAGAGGTGCTGGTCACCTCGGTGCAGTACACGGCCGAACAGGGCTCCGACGCGGTGCTCGTGCAGTACGCCTTCCAGGCCGCCAAGGTGAAGCAGCAGTACTGGGAGCAGACCGACAAGGGCGGCAAGGGCGCCGAGACGGTGCTGGGCTGGAACATCAAGGAAAACAGGGAAGCCTGATCCTCCTTGTGCGAAACGGGAGCGCGACGTTTCCGTTTCATCGGGCCGCAGGAGGCGGCCTGTAGTCCCGACTTTCGTACGTTGATTCGAATTCCTGGGAGAGTGCCATGCCGACAGGCGCAGCGCGGTCCGCCCGCGTCCTGACCGCTTCCTCGTCCGCCATGCCTACGCTCGGCAATGCGCCGGCGCTGGAACCCATCTCCATCGCAGGTGACGAAGGCCTCAGTAGCCTGTTTCGCTACACGCTGACGCTGGCCACGCCCGAGCAGCCGGGCTACAACGAGCGCCAGGCGGCCAACGTCGCCATCAAGCAGCTCGTGGGCGAGACGCTCACCGCGCACGTCGTGCTCGACGGCCGCCCGGGCTCGGGTCCGCAGCAGCGCCACATCTCGGGGCTGGTCACGCGCGTGCGATTCCTGCGGCTGGAGAACCGGCGCGCGCTCTACGAGGCCGTGATCGAGCCCTGGCTCACGCTCGCTACGCGCACGAGCGACTACCGCATCTTCCAGAACCAGAACGTGCTGGACATCGTCAAGACCGTGCTCGGCAAGTACGGCCTGCCTTTCGAGATGCGGGCCACGCGCAGCTACCCGCCGCGCGAATTCCAGGTGCAGTACGGCGAGAGCGACCACGACTTCATCGCCCGGCTGCTGCACGAATGGGGTCTGTACTACTACTTCGAGCACGAGGAGAACAGCCACAAGCTGGTCATCGTGGACGAGATGGTCTCGCACCAGCCCTTCGCCCACGAGGGCTACCAGACCATCCCCTTCCATCCTGCGGACGCGACCGTGCGCGAGGAACACTGCGACCGCTTCAACGCCTGCGAGGAGTTGCAGAGCGGACGCTGGGTGACGGACGACTTCGACTTCAAGCGCCCCAAGGCCGAGCTGCAGCAAATCAGCGCCATGCCACGCAAGACCGCGCAGAACGCCTGGGAGCGCTACGGCTGGCCGGGCGACTACGTCGTCGAGGCCGAGGGCGAGCAACTGGTGCGCACGCGCATGGAAGAGACCGGCAGCCAAGGCGAGCTCGCCAGCGGCTCGGGCAACCTGCGTGCCGTGGTGCCAGGCTACCTCATGACGCTGGAGCGGCATCCGCAGAACGAATCGAACCGGCAGTACCTGGTCACGCATGCCCATCTGCGGCTGCAGGACGTGGGCGATGCCAGTTCGCAGCAGGAATTCGAGTGCCGCGTCGACTTCGACGTGATACCAGCGAGCAAGGTCTTCCGCCCGCCGGCACCGCCGGTGCCCAGGCCGCGCACCACGGGTCCGCAGACCGCCATCGTCACGGGCCCCGCGGGCCGCGAGATCTGGACCGACGAGTACGGCCGCGTGAAGCTCAGCTTCCACTGGAACCGCTACTGCACGAAGGACGAGAACAGTTCCTGCTGGGTGCGCGTGTCATCGCCCTGGGCGGGCACCAACTTCGGCGGCATCCAGATCCCGCGCATCGGGCAGGAGGTGATCGTCGACTTCGAGAACGGCGACCCCGACCGGCCCATCGTCACCGGCCGCGTCTACAACGCCGACAACATGCCGCCGTGGACGCTGCCCGACAACGCCACGCAGAGCGGCCTGCTCACGCGCAGCTCCGAGGGCGGCAGCGAGGCCAACGCCAATGCCTTGCGCTTCGAGGACAAGAAGGGTGCCGAGCAGGTGTGGCTGCACGCCGAGCGCAACCAGGACATCGAGGTCGAGCACGACGAGACCCATTCCGTGGGGCGCGACCGCAGCAAGAAGGTGGGCCGCAACCAGATGGCGACCATCGGCATGGCCTACATGCACAACGTGGGGCTGGCCAAGATGGTGAACATCGGCCTGGCCTACTCCTTCAACGTCGGCATGCTGCGCAACACCGTGGTCGGCATGATGGACAACACCATGGTCGGCAAGACGCAGACCACCAAGGTCGGCGAGAAGTACCTGCTGTCCGTGGGCGGCGACAAGGGCAGCCACATCGAGATGGACGGCAAGACCATCTCGCTGCGCGTGGGGGCATCGGTGGTTCAGCTCAAGGCCGACGGCTCCATCGCAGTCACGGGCAAGAAGATCAACATCACCGCGCAGGGCGACGACGTGACCGTTAACGGCGAGCACATCTGGCTCAACCCGAAGGGCGGTGGCGCGGCGCTGCAGCCGAACGCGGTGCCAACCCCGCCACCGGCCGAGCCTCCGGGCAGCCCGCTCGCGAGCCTGGGCGCGCTGATGGGTGGCAACCCGGCCGACCTGCTGGGCAAGGCGGGACAGCTCGCGTCGATCGCACAGCAGGTGGCCGGAGGCGCTGGCGGCGGCGAAGCGGCAGGCCAGGTGACACAGGTGCTGGGCACCGTCTCCGCGGCTGTTGCCGCGGGCGTCGGGAAGATGGCGGCGGGCAAGGACAATGGCCATGGCTGAGCCTGCGCCCCCGATCCCCGAGCCACGCCTCGCGCAATTGCGCAACGCGACGCCCTTTGTGCACTTCCAGTTCGACAAGATGGGCAAGGGCCGGCGCTTCCACGACGTGGTGGTGGTGTGCGCGAGCTTCGTTCTCGCGCCCGGGCGTCTGGAGCCGGCAGCGTTTCACCGCGGGCCGGTCTTTGCCGACGAGCCGTGGGACGCCGACCATGCCACCCTGTCGAGCCTGCGCGCCGCGACCGACGTGCTGCTGCGCAAGCCCGGCGCCGACGTCTACGTGACAGGCACCGCGCACGCCCTCGGCTGGACACCGTCGAGCGAGTGGCAGGCGGAACTGCTGGTGCGCCGGCAGGAGGAAACGCTGCTGCACAAGGCGTTGCGCCTGACGGGGCCACGGCATTGGAGCTGGCACGAGGACACGGCGCAGCGCGGCCTGTCCGATCCGCAGCCCGCGCTCGCGGTGCCGCTGCGCTATGAACTCGCCTACGGCGGATGGGGCTTCGACCGGGGAGACAATGTAGCGGCCCAGCCCCGCACGCACGCAGCCAACCCCTGCGGCACCGGATGGTTTGGCAGCGCAGCCCGCGAAGACCACCCCGGGGCGCGCCATGTCGCCGGGCAGCCGTTCTTCGGACCGCAGATCGAATATGCCGGCACACCGCTGCAGCACGCCAACCAGGAAGATGCGCGTCCCGCCGGCTTCGGCCCCATCGCACGCTTCTGGCAGCCGCGCGTCGCGCTGGCCGGCACCTACGACGACACCTGGCGCGAACGACACGCCGGACAGCCCTACATGGACTACGCCGACGATTTCGACGAGCGCTTCTTCCAGTACGCGCCCGCCGACCAGGTGGTGGCCGGTGGCCTGCGGGGCGACGAGTCGGTGCGCATGAGCGGCTTCTTCGCCTCCGCGCCGCACATCGAGTTCCAGCTGCCGCAGCTTTGGATAGAGGCGCTGTGCAGGGATGGCGGCGGCACGCAGCGCAGCGAGGCCATGAAACTCGACACGGTTCACGTCGACCTCGACGAGATGCTCGTGCACCTGACCTGGCGGCTCACGCTGGACCAGGCGCTCGACATGGTGGCGGTCGATCTGTTCCACCGGCCCAATGCCAAGGCTGCCGAAGGCATGGTCGAACCTCCGGGAGTGTCCGCATGAGCGCCGAAAAGCACATCGCCGATGCGGAGTCGCGCTTCATGGTGGTCAACATCGCCCCTGATTTCTGTGTCGTCGGCAACCAGGTCGTGCCCTTCGACATCGTGTCCATTCTTCCGCCCGAGAAAGCTGCATACGCTGACACCGTGTTCGCGCGCAGCGAGAAGGTGTTGATGGTCGATAGCATCGTCAAGGGTGTGACAGGCAACGCTGGCAGCGGGGTGCGTTCGGGCGTCTCGCTGGGCGCGGGCAATGTGAAGATCATCTCAGGCTCGCAGACCGTCTTCGTCGAAAGTCGTGCAGTCGCCCGCCACGGCGATCTTTGCGAAATGAATGGAAGCGCGTAATGGCAGAGATGCCACCCTTCAACGGGAACGGAACGCCCGGACGACTTCTGACATGCCAGGTCCCGCGTCCGCCAGAAAAACTCAAGAAACGCGACGGGATCTGCGATGAGTTGCTGAATCGCCTGCGCCAGGAGAACGAGAGAGAGCACGGATGGTTCTATCGAACCTTCATTCAGGGGCACGGCAGGCCGGTCGGCTCCGGTGAAACTCCGGAAATCAACTCTGCGCTGATCTTTCAGAGGGAGTGCAGGGCCTTGCCGAACGAGGTGGATAAATCCATCCTGGACGACATGCGACAAAGAGCGCAGAGCGGGTTGCCACCGGAGCAATCGGTCAAGCTGAAGAACGACCTGAATATCCTGCAGCGCGTGTATCAACCCGGCGAGCATCCGGACCTGGCATTGAGTCCTGCCGAGCAGGCCTGGGTCAATGAAAAGAACCTGTACGCGACCAACACGCTTGGGATGGCTCTTCTGGGACCATTTGGCATACCCGGTTTCTTGACGCGGATGGGCGGTGGCAGCGAAAGTCAGGTGGCCGCGGCAAACGACGCCGGTGCGATGGTGTTCGACCTCACTGCTGCACACGTAGGCATCAAGGGCGGGCAAGGCGTCGTTGAACCGACGCCTCTTTCGACGAAGCCGAGAATGGTGCAGGAGCCGCCTGCCAAGCTGAATGAACGGGCATCGGGTTCTGTTCCGCCTGGGGATGGCGCAGTGGTGCAGAAGGCAGAGCCGGTCATGATGAACCCACGAAATTTGGCGTCACGTCAGGGGCCAAACGAAATGTCGGGAAGCAAGGTAAAGAAATACACATCCGCAATGAAAAAGCAAGGAGGATATGGTTCATTCCCTCCCGTCGAGGCTGCGCAGGCCGGCGACGGCAAACCGGTCATCATTGACGGACATCATCGTGCGGAAGCTGCAATCAAGGCTGGGGTTCGAGAAATCCCGGTCCACATGAACCCTGTTTCTCCAGAGGATGCAAGCCTCTTGAGAAGTCAGGCCGATGCAGCCAGGGCAGAAAGGATGAATCGATGGTAGCCATGAATGACGACGAGCTTCTGCGTGAAATTGAAGCCTACTCAATCACACAGGCCGATCTGCTTGGATGCTTCTTGGACATGCACCCGGAGATGGAGCGAAAGTATCTGACCGGTGTGCCCAAGAAAGGCGAACTCCTGATGCGCGGCGAGCCCTGGAGATATCGCATACACGGGCAAGGGGTCGAGTTTGAAAACGACTCTGGATGGATTGTTGATGCCCACGCTCATGTGATCGACTATCCGCATGCCGTCGATGCCCATCGGATCTCGGGGTACCTGACCTCTAAGTTTCAGGAACTGAACTTGTTAGAAGACATGTTCGACTACTGCCGGGATCGGATGAGGGAATTGAGTGGAACGGGCTCTCTGAAGGAGGTTCCGGTCGCGACTGACGTTTGGGTCTTGCCTTCTTTCTCGAACTGACTTTGACTCTCCAGTTGGACGTCGCTGCCTTGGCCACCTCGTCGATCAACCGGCCACCCGGCCGGCGGAGTTGCGCAACTGAGCGCTCACGGCCACGGATCAGCCCGCTGGCTTGGCAAGCGACACTTCTCCCGCAATTTCCAAAGAATGATGACGGCGGATCGCCGTCGAAGTCTTGGCGAAAAGCACCAGGCGGCAGCAATCTTCCAGCTCGATTGCATCTTGGAGTGCGAAACGGCGTCTCGTCGATTTTCAGCTTGTAGCCGGCCTTGCCCCCGGGCAGCTGCGGCGAGATGTCGGCGCGGCCGCAGGCAAGAGCGATGTAGAAGTCGAAGATTCCGCGCTGAATGCGCAGTCACGGCGCCGGGTCGGTCGCTATCATTCTGCAGAGGTCACGCTCCGAACGTCTGCTCAACCTCTTGCAAGCCCTGCGTCGCCATCGTCGACCCGTGAGCGCCCAGACGCCGGCAAGCGAGCTTGCCGTCAGCGTGCGGACGCTATATCGCGACATCTCAAGCCTGAAGGCGCAAGGTGCAGATATCGTGGGCGAGCCTGGAGTCGGGTACGTGCAGCGACCGGGCTTTGTGCTGCCACCGCTCATTTCGGTCTGACGAGGTTGAGGCTCTGATGCTGGGGCTGAGGTGGGTCGCTGATCGCGGAGATTCGGCGTTGGCCTACGGCGCGCGAGAAGCGGCAACGCGAATCGCCGCGGTTCTTCCAGCCGCTTTGCGGCGTGAGTTGGAGACGTCTGCATTGCTTGTGGGCGCCCGTGCACGTCCCGCTTGTCTGTTAAAGAGCTTTCTCGAAAAGCGCACTGCCGCCAGCGCTGACTGCATGAGCATCCCCCGAACTGGGGATGCAGTTGCCGTGCTTCCAGCCTAATGTGCGCACGTATGCTCCATCAACAGGGGGCGCGCGCAGACCTGCCTATGAATTGCCGCGCCGGATGGGGCGGCCTGATTCCAGGGGAGGGATGGTCGATGTTCCTGAGTGTGGAAGAAATAGATCGCCTGCCGTTTGAGCTGCAAAAGCGGGAACTGCTAGGGCAGGCGAACCAAGTCATCCTCGAAGGGGCTCTGGGCCCCATCAAGAACATCTGGCTGGAGGGGCTGGCATGGGAGGTAAAGGTCGGGATCGTGCGGCATCTCGTCGCCGTGAAGAATATGGACGATCTCAGGAAGGGGCTGGCGGCACTGCGGCTCTATGACGGTGCGTTGCCGCCCGTCTTCGACGGCAAAGAGTGCGCTTGGCTGCTCGAATGCTTGATGACAGGCATCAACCCGGGAGCCCTCCATCTTGATCCCGCATGTGCCGTGGTCTCGGTTGTCAATCCCCAGCAAGTGCTCGCCCTTCGTGGCATCGAGGCGCGGCTCTTCAGCGCATTTGCCGATGAACGTCTTGCGGCTTCTCGGGAGCTGCGGATGGACGACAACGTGTATTCCGATGGTCAAGGTGCGATCCCCGCGAGATTCATCAAGCTCAATCGGGAAGCGATTCGCAGCCTGATCAGTGAGATCGGCAAGGGGGAGGCCATGTTCAGCCTTGAGCGCGGCGGGGCGTTGGTTGCCGATCACATCCTGAATCTCACGAAGAAGGGCATCTTCAATTTCAAGATCCCCAAAGTCGATCCCGACCTGGTTGCGCCGCGCGTGCCGGATGAAGTGCGACTTAATGATCCATGGTGGATTTACAAACAAAAGTTTGATGATCCCAAGTATCAGCGTACTGAGCATGCCAGGCGCTTCAGGGCGGCGATCGACCAGTTCATGCTTATCGCCGGCCAGCGCAAGGTGAAGATCGTCATGACCGAGACGCTGGTTGGTGGCGCATCCGCGCGCAAGATCATGGATCAGGTCAGCGATGTGTTGAAGGCTTACCCGAACCTGAAAGTCAAGGTATTGCTGCATCGGCACACGCTCCATGGAAGCAACCCCGTGGGGGGTGCTCTGGTGAAGTACAAGCCGTCCGCCGGTTTTGGCCCCGTGACGCTCTTTGACGGAGAAAGCAGCGAGCTTTCGCGCTCGCTTTCGCTTTCGGTCAACAGCATTCCCAAGCCATATGAACTTACCGGTGCCCTGGACAAGCGGCCTGCGTACAACATGAAGAATCTGCGCGCATCGGTCGCGATCGCGCGAGGCGAATACATCCTTGGCGAAGATGTCGGCTATCAGCTCGCCTACGAGGGAGAGGATGCTCACTCCCCAGTTGTCATCTTTTCAGAGAGCCAGATGCACGGCGTGCGCGCACTTCAACTGGTTCCTCGGGGACCGATGACTGCCCGAGACATCCTGCAAAGGCTTGTTGAAGGGGCATATGACCACGTCCTCGCCCAGTATGGATTGGACATGGAGCTTGGGACGTACACACGCCCGTGATGGAGTTCGGTGGTGCGACGGCGCAGTTTTGTACTGTGCTTCCATCCAGAAGTGACCCACTTGGCCATGAGATCTTCGCCGATGTCGTGGCCCGGCTGCCGAGATTCCGGCACGACACGTTGAGCATCGAGTTCCGGCACAAGAGTTAATGGGGGCCGAGCGGATGGCCCTGGCTGCGCGAGATCGGGGCGGTGCACTCGGTCGTCGACGGCCCGCAAATGCGCCGACAACAGCGTTCCGGCAGTTTGGGAGGTTGTCTGGGCCGACCAGATGATGAAGAGCGCCAACCAATGTATGCGCCCAGTGAGGCCGTCTTGAATAGCTTTACGCTAGAGGTAGCCGCGCAGTTCATCACTCCACCGCCTACAGGTCAGTCTCTCGATTTGTCTGGCTTATTGTCCTTAACAAAGGAGGCAGTGAGTTTCTGCTGCTCAGCAAGCAGACCGGCAACGCTTGTGTTGTCGTTGACGATCTCACAAAGAAAATTCACAAAGGTCTGGTTGTTGGCAAAGGTGAGCGCGGCGACGAAGATTCCGAGTGTCGGCTTTTTGCCATTGGCTTCTAGGGTGCCCAGGCTACCTCGGTAGATCGCATTGGCATCGCGCCCGATGGCTCCCCAGTCTTCATAGACAGGCACCTTGCTAGATCGCGCGGCCAGAAGGCGTTTGTCAGGGTCTTGAGAGATGCTTGGCGTCTCTTTCTGTATCACCGAATTGAGCACTGCAAGGTATTGGGCCCTTGTCGATTCATTGGATGCCACGGTTGTCCCGTTTACGCGTCCCACTATCACCCGGCCGAAACGGTAGGTTGGACCCTGGCCGTTTGGTGCTGACGCCTGCTTCCCAGGGCATGACTCAAATACCGAGAGAACCAGTCCCGTGGCGCCAGAAAATCCTTGAGCCGTCTTGGTCAGCGCGTCCCGTTTGATGGCGTCGCCAATTGCGCAGTAGCCCTGAGGAATGATGTTGTTGATGAATCTCCCATTCACCACTGCAGAGCCAGCGGCAGATGAGATCGATGACGCGGTCAAAAGGGCCACTGCAGCCCAGATCCTCAGCTTCATGGATGCGACTCCTCTTTGGACGTCTATCTTTTATGCAAAAGCTCAAATGCGATGACGCGCCGGCTGATCTGACGTGAAGCGGGGGCCAAGGTCTCCGAGAGGAGGTGGCAGACCTACCGCAACGCGGGCGAAAAGCGCCGCTTTCGTGCCTCTTTGTGCATGTTGACTGGGGTAGCGCCGAGGACCCGCGTGACCATGGCCGCGAGGAACCGGCCAGGCGCGAGCTCCTCCGGGATCTGCTCGTTGAGAACCTTCACCTTGGGCAACTGCGCGATGTCTTGGTCGACGATGGCATCGAGGGTGGGGGCTGGCGCGTTTTCATCGGCGACCTCGTGCCCGGGTTCCGGCAGGGCCGTCACAGGAGGCTCTTCACCCGTGTCAGGTATCCCGCCATCGTTGGCGTATTCCATCAGGACGAGGCATGTGGCATGGTAGGCATCGTCTTCACGCCCGAGCTTGCCGAGCAGGTCAAACAACCACTCCGCAGTCGCCGGCTCCTTCTGGAGGATGTCTGAGCGTAGGCCGAACATGAAGCCGAGCGCTGCAAGAGGGTGCCTCAGCCGCAGGTTCTTGGCGTCGCCATAGGACTCCTCGATGCGATTTGGCGCGTTCTTGCCATAGGAGGAGTCCATGCGCTTGGTCGAGATCAGCAACTCTGGGCCTGTCACCCAATCCGAAATCACGACGTCGACCTGTTTCAGGTAGTTCTTGCCGAGGATGATCCCGCTGGACGATGTCGCGCCCGTGATCGCGCCGTCCCTTTCGATGCGATCTGCAACGGCTTTGCGGGTTCCGGCAGGCAATGCCTTCAGCAGGTTGGCGATGGGCGCCGGAAGGATGCGTGGGTGAACGGGCCGCGGCCAAACCTGGTCGGTGTTGAAGCCCGCGCGTCGCAACTCGTAGCTCAGCCAGACGTCGAGCGCCAAGGCCGGAACACCAGATTGGGTCCCTGCCTTCAGGTGAAGAGGAACGCCTAGCAGCTGGGCGAGCGTGTCGAAATCAGGCTCGAAGTGCAATTGTCCGTCCGCGCTTCGGATCCAGGGATTGCTGTGGACGTTATCCGGGGCAGCGCGTGCGACGATTCGATCAAAGATGACCCAGGCTTTGGCCTTGGCGCTCGGTTCAGTGGCCACTGGCCCCCCTCAAGGTTCGACGACGCGCGAATTCTGCCCGTGCTTGCCGGATATGTGCGATTTGTTCAGCGGAAAGTTCACCGACGTCTGCGAGGAGCGCTTGGTCCACGAGTTCGACTGCATCGAGCAGCCTGCCATCCCCGAGAAGGTTGGCGACTTGCTGCTTGACGGTGCGAAGTGCGTCTGCGCGGGCTTGGACCAACGTCGGCGACGGCATGGCCCACACATCGGCTTCCTTTGGCTCGATCTTCAGGATGCCGCCCCCGTAGGCGCGGCCCACCATCTCCGCATGCAACAGCGTGATCGAATTCAGGCTCGCAAGTGGCAGGAGCTCGCAGCCGAGCTCCCGGTGCTTGGCATTGAGGTAGACGCCGTGCACCGAATTGAGGTGGCGGGCCTTCGCGTCATTGGCCGTGAGCCGGGGCGTGTCTGCGTTCATGCAGGTCAGCAACAGGTCGGCAGCGGGGACCAGCGGCACCTGATACCAAGTCTTGCGGACACGGCACTTGTAGGCCGTATCAACGCCGGTCCGATGGCCGTCTGCGATGTACGCCGAGGCCGCGGCGGAAGGCGGATTGCTCGGGTAGAAGAGGAGGGTGGCTTGGCCCTCTCGCCCCAGCTTCGTGAGCATGTCGTCGGAAAGCGAGAGGCCGCGCAGGTGCGAGCTCCCTGGCGGGGAGAGGCGCAGCAGTTCCTTGCTGCGCAGGCCGAGCTCCTTGGCCCGCTGAGGCGAGAGCGTGAAGTACTTGTTGTTGCCCGTGACGATGCCCAGGGTCGTGTCCCCCCATGTCTCCAGGCGGGTGAAATGCCCGTCTTTCAGCAGCTTGTGCAGCGGCTCGACGGCACCGGGGTCGACGAGGCTGGAGGTCCACTTTGCAGCCGGGTCCGTGGGCGTCCAGGTTTGTCCGACACCCAGCGAGGCGAGCTCGGCCGCGTTCTTGGCTTGCCGGATGGTGGCGTGGTTGGCCGGGCCCTCAAGGTAGCCGTCGGCCAGCAGCAGCACGACGTCCGCTTCGGCTTCCGGAAAGACCTGTTCGGCGAAGAGCACGAGCTGTACGTCGCGAAAGCGCTCGAAGAGAAAGCGGCGCACCGGCGCCGCGTAGTTCACCGAAAGCAGCTCGGCCGGAAGCACCAGCCCGAGCCGCCCGCCTTTCCCCAGGAACAGGGCGGAATGGATGGTGAAGGCGGCCCAGCTGGAGGCGAGGCCGGTGAGCGACACGCCGCCGCGGAGTGCGGCCTCGCGCGAGCGCGCACGGGATTCGCCCGAGAAATCCTGGTAGCGGATGTACGGTGGGTTGCCGATAACCGTGTCATAGACCGGCTCGGGTTCGATCGTGAAGAAGTCGCTGTGCCTCACATTGGCCTTGCCGCCCGCATTCAGTACGCGCTGGCGGGCGACCTTCGCACTTTGGGCGTGGATCTCGACACCGTCCACGATGGGTTGCGCATCGGAGCCCGGTGCGAGTTCGCGAAGGCGATCCACGGCCGCCACGAGGAAGGCTGCGTCACCGGCCGAGGGCTCCATCACGAGGTCGTCTGCCTTGCGGATGGCCCAGTGGGCGATGAACCGGGTGATTTCGTCGGGTGTGAAGAACGCCCCTCGCTCCTTGCGCAGCGCAGGGGTATCGTCGGGATGGATGGAGTGCGCGAGGGTCACCGGGGGCATTCTATTTTGCAAAGAGCGCGCACCCGACTGGCAAGTCTGTCAGGTCGCGGCTTGGGGGCTTGAAGGTGGACCGGCGGCGAATGCGGTCATGGGATCCGATCATGGTTGGTCCGATCAGATCCCATCCAGTGGCAGATCACATCATGCAGGCGCATGCATATGCGTCGCGTCCGTGCGTCGCGTCCGTGCGTCGCGGAGGGCGCGCGGGACCGCGGGCGGCGGTCTAACGCGTCTTGTTCGACTGAGATACCACGCTTCCGGCAAGCGTCTTGGTCACCTTGGACGCGTGAGGGTTGTCCAGTGCGCGCGAAGCTCGGTCTTCCGTCTTGGCCCCGGTCTGCGCGGGGCGGCCGCTTTGTCGCAGCGCAGACCCCGCGAGCAAGCGTTGGATGCCGCTGGCCGAAGCGTTTCCGAGTGTCCTGCCCGCGACGGAAGCGACGGTCGGGGATGTTTGCTTGGTGTTCCTGGACATGCTTGTTCCTTTTCCTCCACGCAGACGGGATCGCAGTGCGCGGTGGAGGCTAGCGCCTGGATGCTGATATTTTATACATGACTGTGTATTTGAACAGCATGCATGCCTGGGAGTTTCCCGCGCCGGTTGATAGGCACTGCAATTGACCGTATCCGCCTGTTACTGTAGTTTGCGTTTCACCTTTTTGTTCGAGCCGCCCGGGGCGATCGCATCTTCCATGGCTGTCCTGATTCCTGCGTTGAGCACCTGCGTTTCCCGGATGACTTCGGGCGAGCGGCGCTTGGCGGAGCGACTGCAGCAGAAACTCGATGAGGACTACCTGCTGTGGTACGACGTCCCCATCGGGCCCAGGCAATGCCACCCCGACTTCGTCGTGCTGCACCCCAGCCGGGGTCTGCTGATCCTGGAAACCAAGGACTGGCGCTTGGACACGATCCAGCAGGCCAGTCGCGGCGACTGGACGATCGTGCCCGACGGCGTTCCCAAGCGCGTGCCCAACCCGGTCGAGCAGGCCCGGCACCAGGCGCTGCAGGTGGTTGATGCCCTCAAGCGCGACGCGCAACTGGTCCAGCACGAGGGCAAATGGAAGGGCATGCTCACCTTCCCATGGAGCTATGGCGTCGTCTTCACCCGGATCACGCGCAAGCAGTTCGAGGCCGCGGGGCTCGGCAGCGCGATCGAACCCAACCGTGTGATCTGTTCCGACGAGATGCTGGAGGACGCCGAGCCGGAGGACTTCCAGAGCCGGCTCTGGGACATGTTCCCGGTGCTGATGCGCGGGACGCTGTCATTGCCGCAGATCGACCGAGTGCGCTGGAACCTGTTTCCCGAAGTGCGGGTGCCGCAGCAGGGGGCGCTTTTCGACGATGCGGACGAGCAGGCGACGATTCCCGACCTTCTGCGGGTGATGGATCTGCAGCAGGAGCAGCTGGCGCGCAGCCTGGGGGACGGCCACCGGGTCATCCACGGTGTCGCAGGATCGGGCAAGACCATGATCCTGGGGTACCGCGCCGAGTACCTGGCCAAGGCCGCGAGCGATGCGCACAAGCCCGTGCTCGTGCTTTGCTACAACGAGCCGCTGGCGGTCAAGCTGCAGGCGACGATGCAAGCCAAGGGGCTGGCCGAGCGTGTCCAGGTGCGGCATTTCCACAAATGGTGCCGGGACCAGCTCGTGGCGTTCGGCCAGCCGCTGCCGCCCAACGACCTTCCGGTGGGCGCCAAGATGGAACAGATGGTGCACAACGTCATCGACGGTGTGGACCGCAAGATGATTCCGTCGGGCCAGTACCTGGCGGTGCTGGTCGACGAAGGCCACGACTTCGCGCCCGAGTGGCTCAAGCTGGTCACCCAGATGGTCGATCCCGCGACCAACAGCCTGCTGTTACTTTATGACGATGCCCAGAGCATCTACGACAAGCGCAGCGGCAAGCCCTTCAGCTTCAAGAGCGTGGGTGTGCAGGCGCAGGGCCGCACGACCATCCTGAGGATCAACTACCGCAACACCCGCCAGATCCTGCAGACGGCGAGTGCGATGGCGACCGAGCTCCTGCGGCCCCAGGAGAAGGACGACGACGGTGTTCCGATCGTCCAGCCGGTGAGCTGCGGCAGGGACGGGCCCGAGCCGATCGTCATCGACCTGCCGACCACCCGGGCGCAGGCCGACCGGATCGCGGAGCTCATGGCCAGTGCGCACAACGAAGGGCATGCCTGGGGCGACATGGCGGTGCTGTGCCGGAGCTGGGCGCTGATGGACGAATGCGCCCGCGCGCTGGCGCGCCGCCGGCTGCCGCACAAGGTGCGCAAGGGCACGCGTGATTTCGACCCTGGTGCGGACACCATCAAGGTGATGACGCTGCATGCCAGCAAGGGTCTGGAGTTTCCGGTGGTTGCAGTGATGGGGGCGCTTCAGGCTGTCGCAGGCCGGGAGCGGGGAGCCGCGAAGGACGATCACGACCCGTTGGAAGAGATGCGGCTGTTCTACGTCGGTGCGACGCGCGCGACTTCGCGGCTCTTGATCGCCAACGCCGTCGGGCAATGAGCAAGACCTATCTGTTGATCGATCTGCAGAACCGGCATCCAGCGCCGGAGGATGTCGCGTCGTGGATGGGTTCGAATGGCGAGGCCTGGGTTTTCTATGGTGAGCACGAGATCGGACTGCTCGCGCCGTACATGGAATTGGGTGATCGAGTGTCTCTTGTCGACATCTCCAGGCCGGGCAAGAACTCGCTGGATTTCCATCTGGTCCTCTACCTGGGCTATCTGGTCGGGCGCCACGAGCCGGGGGCGCGTTTCGTGATCGTTGCGGCGGATGGCGACTACGACCCCGCTATCGTGCATGCGCGATCGAAGGGCCGGCGGGTCGAGCGCGTGGAAGACCTGGGGCCTGCGCCCGCTGAAGCCCGATCCCTGCCTGCTCGGCAGACGCCGTCATTGTCTCCCAAGATCGCAGCGGACCGTCTGGCTGCCGCATCTATTCGGCTTGCCGCGAGGAACAAGAAATCGAAATCGGTCGACCAGATCTATTTGGAGATCCTCAAGGACTTCGCGGAAGCAGGGAAGCCCAAGACCTTGACCTCACTCGAGAAAAGAATTCAATGGCGTTTTGGGCCGGATCCCACGCCTGAAAAGGTGGCCGGTGTAATGGCGGCTCTCGTGAGAGGGGGTGCCATCAAGATCGCAGAGGGGGCAGTCGAGTACCGGGAACTCGGCGCCGAGAGGCAGGTTTAGACTGTTCTCGGTCGTTGGCAACGATCCCATCGAACGACAGCTTCGGCGCTGAAAACGGCCAGTCGCGATGACGTCGCAATGGACTGGCTCAATCTGAAGCGCTCCTCGAAACGCTGCCCTCGGATTGCCAGCGGCCTTTTCCAACTTAGACCAAGTACAGGTCCGCGACCAAACTGTCTTGATTGCATTTGCTTAAGCGATCAAGCCCTGATTGAAGACGCCCAAGGCGTACCAGTCCGTCTGAAGATGCGCCATCTTGGTAAAAGAAAGCAATGTTTCCCCACGGAGCGTAGAAGCAAATGTCCCCCGATGACGGCGTATACGAAATCGGGGCGCCTTCAGTTGAAAGCTTGCGCGGCAGATCTGCGATCTTCTCTGTTGCCTCGTAGTCTTGGAAATGCAGCGTCATGGGAAGAAGCGAGGCGAAATCCGCTGCACTTGGACTGGTGTCAAGCTCTCCAGTTGCAACGACAGCACCGTCAACGACGATGTTGAGCTTCATTCCGCTCTTTTGTCTCGTTGAGCCAGAAGAATTAATTGCATCAGGTGGTCTGTCGCTCGGCGTAGTCAAATCAGTTTCTCCGGTGTGATCGGAAGATCGCGCACACGCCTGCCAGTGGCATGAAAGATCGCGTTGGCGATGGCGGCGGGAATCCCCACCATGCCCAGCTCGCCCATGCCCTTCACGCCCAGCGGATTGACGATGGTGTCTTCTTCCTCGACGAAGATGGTTTCGATGGAATGGATGTCGGCGTTCACCGGCACGTGGTAGTGCTGCAGGTTGGCATTCATGATTCGGCCGTAGCGGTGGTCGATCTCGGTCGCTTCTTCCAGTGCCATGCCGATGCCCCAGACCACGCCACCGATCTCCTGGCTGTGGGAGGCGAGCGGATTCAGGATCTTGCCGCAGGCCGTGACCTCGATGACGCGAGTGACCTTTACCGTACCCAGGTCCGGATCGACCTTCACCTCGACGAACTGCGCGTCGTGCGCGAGCGAGGCGTACTTCGCGCGCTCGGGCGACGGTGACGAGTCGTAGGTCTCGGCGATCTCGCTCGTGCCGGTGTGGCGCATGACCTCCGCGATGACGACCGAGCGCGACGGATCGCTCTTGAGGCGCAAGACGCCATCGAGCATTTCCACGTCCGCTGCGTTCGCGCCCTTCAGCGGCGACGCTACATCCCGGTTCGCAAGATCCAGCAGCTTCGCGACGATGGTGAGCGCCGCACCTCGCACCGCCGAACCCACGCTGGATGTTGTCCACGAGCCGCCCTGCGCCGGCGCCTTCGGCTGCCGCGTGTCGCCTAGCTCGAAATGCACCTGGTCTAGCCGAAGACCGAGGAACTCGGCCGCGATCATGGTCATCACCGTGTAGGTGCCCGGCCCGATGTCGCTGGTCGCGCTGGTCACGCTCGCGGTCCCATCGGCACGGAAGATGACGCGTGCGCTGGCGGGCATCTGCATCGCACCCCACACGCTGGAGGCCATGCCCCATCCCACCAGCAGGCGGCCGTCGCGCATCGAGCGTGGCTCGGCCTTGCGGTTCTTCCAGCCGAACTTCTCGGCACCCAGGCGATAGCACTCGCGCAACGCCTTGCTGGAGAAGGGCTTGCCGCTTTCAGGATCGACTTCGGCGTAGTTGACGAGCCGCAATTCCATCGGATCGATCTTGAGCGTGTAGGCCAGTTCGTCCATGGCGCATTCCAGCGCGAACATGCCGCTCACCGCGCCGGGCGCGCGCATCCACGTCGGCGTGGCCAGATCCGTTGCCGCGACCTTCAGCGGCGCATGAAGATTGGGGCAGGCGTAGAGCTGCCGCGTGAAGCCGGTGGTCGAATCCGAGAACGCCTCGAACGACGAGGTGTTGTGAAACGCCTCGTGGATCATCGATGTCAGCTTGGCGTTGCGGTCGGCGCCCAGCGCGATCTTCTGGATGGTGTTTGGCCGGTAACCGTGTCCGGTGAACATCTGGGTGCGTGTGTAGACCACCTTGACCGGGCGCTTGAGTTCACGCGCCGCCATCGCCGTCAACGACGGGTAGTAGTTCGGCTTGAGCGATGCACCGAAGGCACCACCGACAAATGGCGACACCACGCGAATGTTCTGCCAGATGCTTCTGCACGCCGAAGACTTCTTGCGTCTTGTCGAAGATCGTGAGCTGATCGCCCTGCCAGAGCGCGATGGCCGCGTGCGGCTCGATCGGGTTGTGGTGGTTGATCGGAATGCGGTACTCCGCCTCGACCTTGACCGCCGCGGCCTGCATCGCGGCGACCGGGTTGCCGCGGGGCGTGCCCTTTGCCGTGGCGGGGTCCGGCTGCGCGCGGTCCAGCACCGTCGAGAAGTCGGTGTTGTGCGACTCGGTCTGGTAGGTCGTTTTGACGAGCCGCGCCGCATACCTTGCCTGTTCGTAGCTCTCGGCCACGACCAGCGCGATCGGCTGGCCGTTGAAGAAAACGCGGTCCGATTGCAGCGGCCACGACCACGCTGGTGCTGCACCGGCCGCGGGTGCCGGACCGAGCCTGCCCGCGTTCAGATGCGTGAAGACACGGATCACGCCGCTCGCCTGTTCGGCTTGGCGCGTGTCGATGGCGGTGATGCGGCCCTTGGCCACCGTGCTCAGCACGATGAAGCCGTAGCTGACATTCGGGATCTGGAACTCTGCCGTGTACTTCGCCTTGCCGGTGACCTTGGCGAGCCCGTCGACGCGGGTCGTTTCCTTGCCTAGATAGCGTGCCATGTGATTTCCCTTCTTCACGCCAGGCGCGAAGCGCGCATCAGCGCCCGCACCACAGAACGGCGACCCAGTTCCACTTTGTGGGCGTTGTGCGCCAGCGGACGCGCATCGCGCAGCGCGGCTTCGGCAGCGCGTTGGAATGTGGCCTCGTCGGCACGCTGGCCCACGAGCACCGCTTCGGCCTCGGCACTGCGCCAGGGCTTGTGCGCGACGCTGCCCAGCACCACGCGCGCCTGCCTGATCCTGCTGCCGTCCATGTCCAGCGCGGCGGCCACGGAGACCATCGCGAAAGCGTACGAGGCGCGGTCGCGCACCTTCAGGTAGTGCGAGTTGCGCGCGAAGTCTCCCGCGGACACGGGTAGCTCGATCGCGACGATCAACTCTCCATGCTCCAGGTTGTTGTCGCGCTGCGGCGTGTCGCCCGGCAGCCGATGGAAGTCGGTGATGGCGATCAGCCGCTCGCGGCCGTCCGGCGCGCGCACACGCACCCTGGCATCGAGTGCGTACAACGCCGTGGCCATGTCGCCGGGATAGGTCGCGACGCAGGCTTCGCTCCAGCCGAGGATCGCGCCGATCTTGTTGAGGCCCTCGCGCGCGCCGCAGCCACTGCCGACCTCGCGCTTGTTGCACGGCATGGATGTGTCGTAGAAGTAGTTGCAGCGCGTGCGCTGCAACAGGTTGCCGCCGTTGGTGGCCATGTTGCGCAGCTGACCCGAGGCGCCCGCGACGATCGCCTGCGTGAGCAGCGGGTAGTTCTCGCGGATCAGCGGGTGGTTGGCCGTTTCTGTGTTGGTGGCCAGGGCCCCGATAGAGAGGCCGGCGCGCGTGCGCTGGATGTCGCGCAGCGGCAGGCGGGTGATGTCGACCAGGCGCGTCGGGCGCTCGACGTCTTCTTTCATCAGGTCCAGCAGATTGCTTCCGCCCGCGAGGTATTTGGCTTGCGGCAGGGCCGACATGGCGGCGGTCGCGGACGTGGCATCCGTTGCCCGCACGTACTCAAACGGTCGCATGGCCGTCCTCCTTGCTGGGTGTCGTGGTCATCGCCAGCTGCGTCTCGGTGGCGAAGCCCCAGGTCTGTGCGGCCTGCCGGCCCGAATGCACCTCCTGAATCGCCGCGACGATGCCCGGATAGGCACCGCAGCGGCAGATGTTGCCGCTCATGCGCTCCTTGATCTCGTCGTGGGTCAGGCGCGTGGTGGTCTTGCCGACGTTCTCGGTGACGTGGCTGACCTGGCCGCGTTGCGCTTCGCCCAGCATGCCGACTGCGGAGCAGATCTGGCCCGACGTGCAGTAGCCGCACTGGAAGCCGTCGTGCTTGATGAAGGCCGCCTGCATAGGATGCAGCTGGTCTCCCTTCGCCAGTCCTTCGATGGTCGTGACCTCCCGGCCCTGCAGCGTAGCGGCCAGCGTCAGGCAGGAGAGGACGCGTTGTCCGTCCACCAGCACGGTGCAGGCGCCGCACTGGCCCTGGTCGCACCCCTTCTTGGAGCCTGTCAGCGCAAGGCGCTCGCGAAGCGCGTCGAGCAGCACGACGCGTGAGTCGATGTCCAGCGCATGCGGTGTGCCGTTGACCAGGAAGCTGACCTTCACGACGTTCTGCGCGACGACGGGCGCGGAGGCCGCGCCGGGCACAGGCGGCATCTGCGCGAGCGCAGATTCGGTCGCCAGCAGGTTGGCGGCGAAGAGGCCGACGCCACCGCCGCCGGTCTGCATCATGAACGTGCGTCGCGCTTGACCCACGTCGTTGAGTGCGGGCATCTCTCGAAGCAGTGCCGCTTCGTCCGCATTGAGTTCGGACGGGAGATCATTCTTGATTTCGTGGGGCATGGACGGTGTCCTTTCAAAATGGGATGCGGTGGCAGTTCGCCAGCTCATCGCGGTGCGTGTTGGCCGGGCCGTGCTTGACCGTGCGCTGCGAAGCCGTCTGCGGGCTTTTTTGGTTGTTCTTTGCCGCGTTCGACTGTGTCAAACACGCCGCGCGTCGACTACGTGACAAATGCTTAATGCCTTTATTACTTCAGCTAATGAATTTCAGGCCGCGGGCTGCGTTGAGTCTTCATTGCCTTGAGAATCCGACCTTGACGCTGCCCTGTCCAAGCGCTTGCGCCAACCCGGCCGGGTCGTCCACCCGACCCAGACGCGTGTACGAATACTGCGAATCGAAGGTCAGATAGAAGACGACTACGGTGCTCGTGCCGTACAGCATGAGGTCGCCGTTGCGGATCGTTCCCGGTCGCCTAGCGTTCGCGGGCAACTCCTTCGCCAAGTCGAACTTCTTTTCGTTGGCGTTGAGATCGGTCATGTCGAGCGTCATCGGCAGTCGCGCAGCGAACGCACGGGCGGCCTCCGTATCGGCCAGGGTCACGGCCATGCGACGTTCGCCGACGGTCATCCACATGCGTGACTCGGCGTGACTGGCACCGACAGCGAGCAGGCCGATGCACAGGCCCGCGAGGTGCAGGCGCCACCGTCTGCGAGGTTTGACCGTCGTGGCGAAAGGAACGAGGCTTTGGGTCATGTCGATTTCGTGCGGTCAGCACGCGCTGTCAAGACAACCAGAAACGCGCCGATCAGCAACAAGCCGGCGCTGAAAACAAAGGTGCTCCGGTAGCCACTGCCGTCGAACAGCAGGCCACCCACCGTGGAGCCGAGCGCGATGGAGAGTTGCACCACCGCCACCATGAGCCCGCCGCCGGCTTCGGCGTCTTGCGGCAGCGTGCGTGCGATCCACAGCCACCAGCCGACCGGCGCTGCGGTTGCCACCAGGCCCCAGACGCCCAGCAGGACCGTCGTGGCAGACACCGAGCCTCCCACGGCGATAAGCGTTACCGCGATCGCGGCCATCAGCACCGGAATGATCGTCAGCGTGCCGTAGAACCCGAGCTTCAGAAACCGGCCGACGACCGTGGTGCCGACGAAGCCAGCGACACCCAGCGTCAGCAGCACCAGCGGCAGCGCTGACACATCGACCTGCGTCACTGTCTCCAGGAACGGCCGCAGGTAAGTGAACAGCGCGAACTGCCCCATGAAGAAGATGCCAACTGCCAACATGCCGAGCACGACCAGCCGGTTCTTGAAGAGCCTGAAGACATTGCCCGAGCCACGCGAACGTGGCTGTACCTTCATGGCCGGCAGGCTGAACCACTGCCAGACGAATGCGATCGCCGCGACTGGCACCAGGCAGAAGAACGCGCCGCGCCACCCGATGACCGAGGAGAGGAAGGAGCCCAGCGGCGCCGCCACGACCGTGGCCAGCGCATTGCCGCTGTTGAAGATCGCGAGTGCACGCGGCACCTTGGACGGTGGCACGAGTTGCATGGCGGTGGCCGCCGACATGGACCAGAAGCCACCGACCACGACACCGATCAGCGCTCTGCCCGCCATGTAGGTCAGGTAGTTGGGTGCGAGCGCGACGATGGCCCCCGAGAGGCACATCAGCGCGGTCAGCGACAGCAGCAGTGCCTTGCGGTCGATCCTCGTGGCGATTGCCGAGATCGACAGGCTGGTGAGCACCGCGAAGGCGCCGGAGATGGCGATGCCCTGCCCCGCCATGCCTTCGGTGACCTTGAGGTCGGTCGCCAACGGCGTCAGCAGGCTGACGGGCATGAACTCCGAGGCGATCAGTGCGAAGACGCACAGCGTCATCGCGAAGACTCCGCCCCAGTGGGCTGGCTGCGCTTCGCTTCGTTCGTCCAAAACGGCGCTGCCGGCCGACGCACCAATGGCTTGTGCCGTCATCAGGCGCTCGCCCCAACGAGGTGCTTGTTGAAGAACGAGGTCAGCTTGTCGAAAGGGATCAGCGTGACGCGGTCGTACAGATCCACATGGCCGGCGCCCGGAACGATGAGCAGTTCCTTCGGTTCGGCGGCGCGCTTGTAGGCGTCTTCGCTGAACTCCCTGGAATGCGCCTGGTCACCAGTGATGAACAGCATCGGCCGAGGCGAGATCGTCTCGATGTCGTTGAACGGGTAGAAGTTCATGAACTTCACGTTGCTGGTCAACGTCGGCATCGTGGTGGTGCGCGCCGATGCGCCCTTGGGGGTGAACTCGCCGCGCGGCGTGCGATAAAAATCGAAGAACTCGCGTTGGATGGGATGCGTGTCGGCTGCCAGCGCGAGCACCGTTCCGCCGGTGTATTGGACAGCGCCGCCGTTGAACTCCGCCTGCCGTTGCTCGGCGGCCGCAGCGATGATCTGCTTGCGCTGAGCGACCGTCTGCGAGTGGTTCAGCGCATCGCGGTTGGCCGAGCCCATGTCGTACATGCTCACCGTAGCGATGGCCTTCATCCGCGGGATCGATCTTGGCTGCACTGATGACGAAGCTGCCGCTGCCGCACACGCCGATGGCGCCGATCTGCTGCCTGTCGACGAGCGCCTGGCTGCCAAGGTAATCGACTGCAGCGCTGAAGCTCTCGGCATACATGTCGGGCGAGACTGCATTGCGCGGCTGTCCGTCACTGCCGCCCCAGAACGCGAGGTCCAGCGAAATCGTCACGAAGCCCTGTTCCGCCATCTTGGTCGCGTACAGGTTCGCGCTCTGCTCCTTCACCGCCCCCATGGGATGACCGACGACGATCGCCGGGCTGCGCTTCTTGCGGTCCAGCTTTTTGGGAAGGAAGAGGTTTCCTGCGATGGTCATCTGGTACTGGTTCTTGAAGCTGACCTTTTGCACGGTGACTTCGTCGCTCGTGTAGAAATTGTCTGCGCCGTTTGACAACCGGGTCCTCTTCTTCGGCGCCGCTGCCAATGTGGCGCCAGTCGTCGACAACATGCCGGCGGCAGCGGCGCCGGTGCCAGCCATCTTCAAAAATTCGCGGCGATCGGAAGGGGTGTCTGTTTGGGTTTTCATGGTCGATGTTCCTTTACGGCAAGTCTGCCGATCGACGAGGAAATTGACTAGGTAATGAATGCTTAATACATTTATTACCCTCACTAATCAGTGCACGCCTCGCGAAGACCAACATGCCAAGACGCAATCTCAACGACCTCCTGGCCTTTGTGACGGTGGCCCGCGAAGGCAGCTTCACCAAAGCGGCCGGCACATTGGGCGTTACGCAATCGGCGCTCAGCCAGGCGATCCGCGGCCTGGAAGAAGGCCTGCAGATCCGCCTGCTCACACGCACCACACGCAGCGTCGCACCTACATCGGCTGGAGAGCGACTCATGAAGGCGATCGGCCACCGCTTCGACGAGATCGAGGCCGAACTCGACGCGCTTACCGAATTGCGCGACAAGCCCGCCGGCACCGTGCGCATCACCTGCGGCGACAACGTGCTGCACACGGTGCTGCTGCCCAAGCTCACGCCGCTGCTGCGCGAGTACCCGGAGATCAAGCTGGAGTTCGACATGAACTACAGCTTTCGGGACATCGTGGCCGATCGCTTCGATGCGGGCGTGCGCATGGGCAACACGATCGACAACGACATGATCGCGGTGCCGATCGGGCCACCGTTGCAGATGGCGGTGGTGGCATCGCCCGAATACTTCGCCGTCCATTCCATCCCCAAGACGCCGGCCGATCTGACGAAGCACGCCTGCATCAACCAGCGCATGCCAACATCGGGCGGACTCTATGTGTGGGACTTCGAGAAGCGTGGCCGAAAGGTCAACGTCCGCGTGGATGGGCCGCTGATCTTCAACACCGCGCCTCCGCAGATCGACGCATCGCTGGCCGGGCTCGGCATCTCGCTGCTGCCGGAAGACGAGCTGATGGCGCACATCGACTCGGGGCGGCTGGTTCGCGTGTTGCAGGACTGGTGCCCCAAGTTCGCCGGCTACCACCTGTACTACCCCAGCAAGCGGCAGCCGTCGCCGGCCTTTTCGCTGGTGGTAAAGGCATTGCGCTTCAGCGCTTCGCGGTAAAAGCAGTTCGCTCGGGTTTGCGATACCTGAGCGCCTCGATCACCAGCGCCAACGCCGGCGCGATCTGGCGCCGGTTCGCATAGTAGAGGTGATAGCCCGGAAAGGTCGGCCACCAATCTTCCAGCACCGGAATCAGTCGGCCTGCATCAATGTGTGGCTTCATCAGGTCGTAAGGAACATAGGCAAAGCCCAGGCCGTCGAGCGCTGCCTGCAGCATCAGGGCCGTGCTGTTGAAGATGGTCTGCCCGTCGACCTTTACGTTGACCGACTTTCTACCCTTCTCGAAATCCCACGCGTACAGGTTGCCGCGCGTCGACAGGCGCAGGTTCACGCACCGGTGTTCGGTCAGGTCCTGCGGCGTCTTCGGCGATGTCTTGCCTGCCAAGTACTCAGGGGAGGCAGCCACCGACATCCGCATGTCGGGCGAAATTCGCACGGCCACCATGTCCTTGTCGATGCGGTCGCCGACTCGCACGCCGGCGTCGAAGCGCTGCGCCGCGATGTCGGTGAAGCCGTAGTCGACGCTGAACTCAATCTGGATGTCGGGGTACTGCTTGAGCAAGGGCATCAAGCGAGGCCAGAGCGCGGTGCCGATGGCGTGGTCGTGTGCGGTGATGCGCACCGTGCCGGCCGGTTTGTCGCGCATCGCGCTGAGCTGACCTAGTTCGGCCTCGATCTCCTGCAGACGCGGCGCCACCGTGTCGAGCAGACGCGCGCCGGCTTCCGTGGTCGAAACGCTTCGGGTGGTTCGCGTTAGAAGCCGCACGCCCAGCCGCGCTTCCAGCCCCAACATCGCGTGGCTCAACGCCGAGCGCGAAAGACCAATTTGCGCTGCCGCTCGGGTGAAACTCCGCTCGCGAGCGACCACCACAAATGCTTGCAGATCGTTCAGGTTTTCTTTGGCCATTGGTGATTGTTTTGCACAGGTGCATGCTGATTTTGCAGTCTTCTCAGAAAACCGGCGCAGAAATACAGTGGGGCGAATGCAAAGGCACCTCCTATGAAACTCATCCGTCCCGGCACTCGAGCATCCGCCAAGGGCCCTGCTGAATGCTTCACTGGCTCCGTCCGCATCGACTTGCTGAACAACCCGCCGCCGCCTGCGCGCACGTCGTGCGCCAGCGTCACCTTCGAGCCCGGTGCGCGTTCAGCTTGGCATACCCATCCACTGGGCCAGACACTGATCGTCACAGCGGGCTGCGGGTGGACCCAATGCGAAGGCGAGCCGATCGTCGAGATTCGTGCGGGAGATGTCATCTGGTGCCCGCCCGGCCACAAGCACTGGCACGGCGCGACCGCCACAACTGCGATGACGCACATTGCCGTGCAGGAAGCGCTCGACGGCAAGAATGTTGAATGGCTGACGCACGTTACCGATGCAGAGTATTTCGCAGGCCCGGCGGCCACTGCCACAACGCATGGCTGAGCTATTTCTTTGAGCTGGTTTCAGATCAACAAGGAGTCCCATTTGAACCACCATCTTCGCGCCTTGGGCGCATGTCTTTGGATGGCGCAGGCCTGCGCGGCTTACGCCGTGGAACCCGCCGTGCCCATCACAGCCCAGCAGATTTTTCGCGCGGGAACCACGCCATCCGTGGCTGGTCCTGAGGCGGCCTTCACCGGTCGCGTCAGGGTCGATCAGCTCTGGCCCGCCACCAGCGGGATTACCGCAAGCGGCGGCTACGTTACTTTTGAGCCGGGTGCACGTTCTGCGTGGCACACCCATCCTGCCGGACAGCGGCTGGTCGTCATTTCAGGTGTAGGGCGCACACAGGAGTGGGGCAAGCCCGTTCAGGAACTACGAGCCGGGGATGTCGTCTGGTGCCCGCCGGGTGTGAAGCATTGGCACGGTGCATCGCCTGCAGTGGCGATGACACATCTTGCGGTGACAGGAATGCTCGATGGAAAGAACGTCGAATGGATGGAGAAAGTCAGCGATGAACAGTACACAACACGTTAAGCGCTTCTCGAAGCTTGCCCTCGGCCTGGCAATCGGCGCTGTGGCCATGATGGAGCATGCGCCCTCGCATGGACAGACCTCAGCGGCGACGCAGCGGGAGTCTGCGTCCGATACCCTCTCCATGCGCCAGCAGGCCATCGTTCCGATCGCGGCGTTCGGCGCTTCTGGTGACATGGCCCGGCTCGCTACCGCGCTCAATCAGGGCCTGGACGCCGGATTGACCGTCAACGATGCGAAGGAAGTGCTCATCCAGCTCTACGCCTACGCAGGATTTCCGCGCAGCTTGAACGCTTTGAACGAACTGATGAAGGTCGTCGAAGCACGCAAGCAACGCGGCATACAGGATGCACAAGGGCAGCTGCCTGGAAGGCCCATTCCAACCGGCGAAGCGCTGCTCGCGGCAGGCACCGCGAACCAGACCAAGCTGCTGGGCGGTCCCGCAAAGGGCGCCATCTATGACTTCGCGCCAGTGGTGGATCAGTACCTGAAGAGCCATCTGTTTGGTGCCATCTTTGAGCGCGATAACTTCGATTGGCAAAGTCGCGAACTCGCAACCGTCGGGATGTTGTCGGCGTTGCCGGGGGCTGACGCGCAACTGCAGGCACACATGGGCTTCAGCATGAATGTGGGCATCACGGCGGGCCAGCTGGATCAGTTAACGAAGGTATTGGCCACGAAGGTGGATGGGCAAGCTGCAACGCGGGCTCACGATGCGCTTGCGCGCCAACTGGCGTCGCGGACAAAGAGCTGAGTGAATCGTTGAGGTTGTTTGTAGCAAGGATGGAAATCCTCGCTCTGCGTGCACTACCCCGAGCAGACCGTCATCCACCTTAAAAAGTATCTATCGCGCTTCCCTTTCGCCGGGCGCGTGCAAAGCGTTTAGCTGCAACGGCTGCGTTGCAGGGCGGAGCAGCCTTTCGCTGGCGGACTCCGGACGGTCGCAATCGCTGCGTAGCTGTCGTTCGGACCGACTGTCGCATGTTCTAGTTGCCCCTCTTACAGCAGCACAGCATTCTTGTGAAACACGGTGCTGATCGTATTCGGTGACATGAACACGATGGCTGTCACGGAAGCGCTACGCTTGGTGTCCAGGAATGCGGCCATGAACTCCTAACCGGCGCTTCCTCTTGCAAAAACACCCAACGGGGGCGAAGAGAGTGTTCAGGACTCCGAATCCTTGGGCCCTCGCCGCTGCAATGCGTGAGGGTGGTGCCGGCTGAAATGATCGCGGGTGGCGGCCTCGACCGCCGGAAGGTTTTCGTGCAGACGGCGCAGCAGGTCCAGCAGCACCTTGCGCTCGGCCGCCGACAGGACCGACAGGAACGCACGTTCGCGTTCCATGGCGATGTCCCGGATCTGGTCGTGCACCGTGCGGCCGGCCGGCGTCAGCGTTGCGATGCGGGCGCGTCCGTCCTGAGGGTCGAGGCTGAGTTCGATGAAGCCGCGCGCCTGCATGCTCTTGAAGCAGCGGCTCATCGAGGCCTTGTCCATGCCGATGATGCCGCAGGCCTTCTGCGCCGAGATCGAGCCTTCGATGGCCAGCAGCACCAGCACCCGCCAGCTTTCGATGCCGACGTCGAAGGCGGCAAGGTAGGCCTGCGAAGCGCCGCTGGACAGCTTGTTGGCGATCCAGGTGAGATAGGCGGGGGCGTAGTTGTCGAGATTGATCACATCACCTGTCGCGGCCTTCGAGGCGGTCTTTCGCGCGGATGGGGTCTTGGTACGAGGCATCGGAAGAGAACCAGAGTTGCTGTCGCCACTGTAGCGTCCCTCGGTGGTCCGCAATGGCGTCGGCATTCACGATGGGATGCGCTGCGGACTCACAGGCTGGCCGTGTTCTAGGATTCGGTGGACTCTGCGACTGCCTGCTTCCTGAGCAGTTCGGCAACGATGCGCCTGGCGCGGTTGGCACCGGCATCGACGTGAATGTCGATCCAGCTCGCCTTGTCGCCGAATGCCCGCATGTTCCGGTACTGCGCCTCGATGACAGTGCGGTCTTCATCGAAGGTGAACGCCGTTTGCTGGACCACGGCGTCGATGTTGTCGGGCATGTCGGGATGCCTGGTGCTGGCCATGCTCCAGAAGTAGTGGCAGGTCTCGTCGGTCTCGGGCGTGATGCCGTGAAAGCCGCGCATGTGGAAGCCGCCGCGGTCGGGGTCGTCGATGGCATCGGTGCCGGGTTCGACCGCGCCGGTCCAGATCCGCAGGTGCGTCACGTCGAATTCGATCTCCTGCCAGCGTTCGCACTTGTCGCCGAAGGGCCAGGCCGCACGGTAGGTGGGCGGCGGCGCCGAGTCGGGCATCAGGCGCACGACCTTGACCTGCTCGCCTTCGGAGGTCACCTTCATCGGCGCGTTCATGTGCAGCTTGGCGTCGCCGCCGATGGTCTGCAGATGGACATAGCCCAGGTGGCTCAGGTCGAGCAGGTTGTCGTGGATCAGTTGCCACGGCGATTGGTAGTGGTAGTTGCCGCTGCCGAACTTGTAGCGCGGATCGTCATGGAACGGATAGTCCGGCGCCGTGCGCGTGGGCGGGGCCGCTTCGTCGCGCGGCATCCAGATCCAGATGATCTTGTTCTTCTCGACGACGTGATAGGCCTTCACCCTGGCCTTGGACGGAACCCGCTCCTGGCCGGGAATCTCGATGCACTGCCCGTTCGGCGCGTAGAGCAGGCCGTGGTAGCCGCATCGCACGCCGGCGCTTTCGACGGTCCCGCACGACAGCGGCAGCGAGCGGTGGCAGCAGCGGTCTTCCAAGGCAGCGACGTGTCCTTCGCCGGTGCGAAACAGTACGACCTTCTGGTTCAGGAAGGTGCGCGCGACCGGCTTGTCGGTGAGTTCGGACGAGAAGCCGGCCACGTACCACTGGTCGAGCGGAAAGCGGCGGATGTCTGCGTTGTCGGCGGCGTTCTTGATGGGGATGCAGGTCGTGGTCATCGGGGGTTCTCCTTGAAGGGGCGGGCGGATCAGAGGTCGAGCACCAGCAGCGGGGACAGGGCCCGGGAGCAGCAGGGCGTGAACTGGTCGTTGGCGGCGCGCTCGGCGTCGGTGAGAAAACTGTCGCGGTGGTCGGGTGTGCCTTCCAGCACGCGCGTCAGGCATGTCCCGCACACGCCGGCTTCGCAGGACGTCGGCACTTCCACGCCATGCGCTGCCAGCACCTCGATGACTGTCTTGCCGGCGGGCACCTGGCAGCTCAGGCCTGTGCTCGCCACGCGAATCTCGAAGCTGCCGTCCGTCGCCAGAGCAGTGGCCACGCCAGTGAAATACTCGCGGTGCAGTTGCGTGTCCGGCCAGCCGAGGGCCCTGGCGGTTTCGAGGACGTGCTCCATGAAGCCGTTCGGCCCGCACACGTACAGGTGCGTGTCGCCAGCGGGCTGCGACAGCACGCCTCGGGCGTCGAACTTCTGATCCGGCACGTCGTCGGCATGGAGGACGACGCGGCTGGCGAAAGCGGCGGACGCGAGCTCCTCGAGAAAACGCCATGCGGCTTGCGCTGCGGCCGCAGTAGTGCATCTCGAAATCCCGGTCTTGCGCATGTAAGGCGCGCGCCATGGCCAGGATGGGCGTCACGCCGATGCCGCCGGCCAGTAGAAGGCTGCGAGTCGCATCGACCAGGGGAAAGTGATTGCGGGGCGTACCCACGCGCAGGACGTCACCGGCCCGGACGCTGTCGTGCATGCCGGCCGATCCGCCACGGGAGGCCGGCTCTCGCAGCACAGCGATCCGGTAGCGGTCGCGTTCGGCGGGATCGTTGCTCAGCGAGTACTGCCGAATCAAGCCGGGCGCCACATGCACATCGATATGTGCGCCCGCCGAGAAAGCAGGCAAGACGAGGTCGTCCTGCGGCACGAGTTCGAAGCTGCACACGCCGTCGGCTTCTTCGACACGCCGCGCGACACGCAGCATCAGTTCATTCGTCATGGTGTTCATCGCGTGGTTTGCGTCTTCAGTGCACGGCCATGCCGACCCAGCGCTCCAGCGTCTGGGAGTCGTCGAGCAGCGCCGAGGCGCTGCCGCTGTGGACGACGGCACCGTGGTCCAGGATGAGCGCGCGTTCGGCGTAGCCGAGTGCCTCGTCGACCTGTTGCTCGACGATCACGACAGCGATGCCGGTGCGCTCGCTCAGGTTGTGGAAGGCCTGGAGCAGCTCCAGGCGGATCAGCGGCGCGAGGCCTTCGAGCGGTTCGTCCAACAGCAGCAGAGAAGGCTGGCCCAGCAGTGCACGGGCGACCGAAAGCATCTGTTGCTCGCCGCCCGAAAGCTGGGCGCCGCCATTGCGGCGTCGCTCGGCGAGCCGGGGAAACAGCGTGTAGGCCTCGTCCAGTGCGCTGCGCGGGCGCCGCTTGAGCCCGGCCAGCAGGTTCTCCTCGACCGTCAGCGAAGGGAAGATGTCGCGGGTCTGCGGCACGTAGCCCAGGCCGAGGTCTGCACGCTGATGCGGTGCGAGCGCGGAGATATCCTGGCCCCTGAACCTCATGCGGCCACTGCGCAGCGGCACCAATCCCATGATGGCGCGCAGCGCAGTGGTCTTGCCGACGCCGTTGCGTCCGACCATGGCCAGGCGCTCGCGCGCCGCCATCTCGAATGAAAGGCCATTGAGCACGGTCGTCGGGGCCGTAGCCGGCCACCACGTCCTCGAGTTCGAGCAGGGATTTGGGCATTTCAGTTTCCCAGGTAGGCGGCCCGCACCTTGGGGTCGCGGCGGATGTCGTCGGGAGAGCCATCGGCCAGCACGGCCCCTTCGGCCAGCACCACGATCCGGTTGGCAAAGCGGAACACGAGGTCCATGTCGTGCTCGATGATCAGCACGGCCAGGTCGCCCGGCAGCGAATCCAGCGCGGCCAGCAGACGCTCGCCGTCGCCTTTGGGCACGCCGGCCATGGGTTCGTCGAGCAGGACGACCTGCGGTCGCAGCGCCAGCGCCAGTGCCATTTCGATCAGGCGCTGCTCGCCGTAGGCGAGGTCTTGCGTGGCCGTGGCCGCATGGGCGCGCAGACCGAAGCGGATCAGGATGCCTTGCGCCTCCGCCTGCAGGGCAGGGTAGGCATCGATGCTGCGCCACATGCGGCCGGTCATTTCTTCGCGTTCGAAAAGCGCGAGTTCGATCTGCCGCTGGACAGCGATGTGCGGTGCCAGCGTCGTGATCTGGAAGGTGCGGGCCAGGCCGGCGCGCACGCGCCTGGCCTGGCTCAACTGCGTGACGTTCTGTCCGCGCAGCCAGATCTCGCCGCTGTCGGACGCGAGGACACCGCTGATCTGGTTGACGAGCGTGGTCTTGCCGGCCCCGTTGGGGCCGATCAATGCCAGCCGGTCGCCGGCCTGCAGCGCGAACGACACATGGCGCGTCACGTGAAGCCCGCCGAAGCGCTTGTCCAGCGACTTGAGTTCGAGCAGTGCACTCATCGCGCACCTCCGCTGCGGCGACGCAACCAGGCCCAGGCCTTGGCCGGCGACACCAGGACCACCAGCATGAGCAAGGCGCCCACCACGAATAGCCAGTGGTACGGGTTGATGGAGGCTGCCGTGTGATGCAGCACCGTGAACACCGTGGCGCCGATCAGCGCGCCGGTGAGCCGCCCGGCGCCACCCAGAATGAGCATGACCAGCGCTTCGGCGGACAACGCGAAGGAGAGGCTGTCCATGCCGACCACCGCATTGGTCTGCGCCGACAAAGCCCCCGCGGCGCCGGCCATCGCGCCGGCGACGGTGTAGAGCACCCACAGTCGCGCGAACACCGGCGTGCCCAGTGCCGCCATGCGGGCGCGGTTCTCGTGGATGCCGCGCACGGCCAGGCCGAAAGGCGAGTCGACGATCCGCCGGGCAACATAGAAAAGCACGGCCAGCACCACCAGTGCATAGAGTGCCGCGACGCGGCCCTCGAGATCGAATTCGAAGCGCCCCAGCAGCGGCCCCATCACGAAGCCCGACAAGCCGTCGTCGCCGCCGGTCCAGTGCCGGGCCTTCTGCGCCAGGCTAAGCAGGATCTGCGAGATCGCGACGGTCAGCATCAGGAATGTGAAGCCCTGAAAGCGCAGCAGGAACGCCCCCGACAACACGGCCAGACCCGCGCCGGCGGCGATGCCGACCGCCAGGCCGACCAGCGGGTCTGGATGGACCTGCAGCGCGAAGATGCCCGCTGCGTAGGCGCCCATGCCGAACAGTGCGGCGTGGCCCAGTGTGGCCAGGCCCGCGACGCCCACGACCAGGTCCAGCGACAGCACGAAGAGCGCGGTGATGAAGATCCGCGTCATCAGGCCCAGTTGGTCCGGCATCAAGGCGCAGGCGGCCATGCCGACCAGTAGGACACCGAGAGGCGCACGCCAAGCCGGCGCGCATCGCGGTGCCGCGGCCTGGCCGGGTGCCGCGGCGAGCACCGGAGTGAGGGTTGTCATGGTGTTCATCGTTTCAGCAGACCGTTGGGACGCCAGGCCAGAAGAAGAGCCATCGCGACAAAGAAGAACAGGCTTCCCCATTCCGACGCGAGGTACTTGCTGGCCGTCTCGATGACGCCCAGCAGCACGGCCGCCAGCAGGGACCCGGTGATGGAGCCCATGCCACCGACGGAGACGACCACGAGCACCAGCACGAGGTACTTGAGCGCGTAGTAGGGCTCCAGCGGCATCAGCTCGGCGCCGAGGATGCCGCCCAGGCCGGCCAGCGCGGCACCCGCGGCGAAGCTCGCGCATTGCACCGTGCGGATCGGGATGCCGAGCGACGATGCGGTGCCGCTGTGGTCGACGGCCGCGCGCAGCCAGATGCCGAAGCGGGTGCACGACACCGTCCACGCGGCCAGCGCCGCCACGGCGCAGCCGGCGCCAATCACCAGCAGGCGTTGCGCGGGCAGGGTGCGAAAGCCCAGGTCGACTGAGCCGGAAAGAAGCGGCGGCAGCGGAATCATCTGCACCTGCGGTCCGACCAGCGCATTGGTCGTGGCAATCAGCACGAAGCTCAGGCCGATCGTGAACAGCACCTGCTCGAGTTCCTTTCGGCGGTACAGGTGGCGCAGCACGAGCGCTTCGAGCAAACCACCCAGCAGCGCCGTCGCCAGGACCGCGGCCGGCACCGCCAGCCAAAAGCTCCACTGCGCCTCGCGTGTGAGCAGGGCCGCGCAGTAGCCCCCGACCATGGCGAAGGCACCGTGGCTGAGGTTCACGAAGCGCATCAGGCCCAGCGTGACCGACAGGCCGACCGCGATGACGAACAGCACCATGCCGTAGGCCAGCCCGTCGATGAGGATGTTGAGTAAGGTGTTCACGGGAATGTCAGAAGAGACGCGTCGCGCGCGAACTCACTTCTCCAGCCCGAAGTCGGTCTGCGCACCGAAGCTCAGCAGTTCCTTGTTGACCAGCGCGTCGCCCGCCTTCTCGACCTTGCGCAGGTACACGTTCTGCGTGATGTGCCGCGTCTTGGGGTCGATGCTCACCGGCCCGCGCGGGCTTTCCCAGGCGAGCGCGCGCGCTGCAGCCATAGCCTTGGCGCCGTCCTTCTTGCCGCCAGTGGCCTCGATCATCTTGTGGATCACGTACATGCCATCCCAGGCGCCGACCGATGCGTAATTGGCGACCGCATTCGGGTCCTGCTTCTTGAGCGCGGCGACGAACTTCCTGTTTTCGGACGAGTCGTGCGCGCCCGCGTAGTGGAAGACCGTCGTCAAACCCAGCGCAGCATCGCCGAACTTCTGCAGGTCGTACTCGTCGGTCTCGGCCGAGCCGAGGAACTGCACGCCGGCCTTGGCCAGGCCGTTCTCGTTGTAGGCCTTGACGAACCCGAGGTTCGGCGGGCCGCCCGGCAAGAAGGTGTAGACGGCCTGTGCGCCACTGGCCTTGATGCGCTGCACGAAGGGGCCGAAGTCCGTGGTGGCGATCGGCATACGGATGCTCTCGACCACGGTGCCGCCTTGCTTGGTGAACTCGCTCTTGAAGGCTGTCTCGGCGTCGATGCCGGGCCCGTAGTCGGTGACGGCGGTCACGACCTTCTTCATGTTCTGCTTGGCCGCCCACTGCGCCGCAGGAACCGTGACCTGCCACAGCGTGTAGCTCGTGCGAACGAAGTACTCGGACTTCTCGGTGATGGCGGAGGTCGCAGCGTTGAAGATGACCGTCGGCGTGCGCGACTGCTGGATCAGCGGTGCCACGGCCATGGCATTGGGCGTGAACACGAAGCCGCCGAGGTAGTCGACCTTGTCCTTGACCAGCAGCTCCTGGACCAAAGTCTTGGTCAGGGCCGGGTTGGGGCCGCCCGTGTCGCGGTAGATGAACTCGACGTTCTGGCCGGCCAGCTTGCCGCCCTGGCTTGCGACATAGGCTTGCGCCGCTGCCTTGAACAGCGAGCCGTAGTGGGCGAACGGTCCCGAGAAGGGCCCGATGATGCCGACCTTCACGTTTTGCGCCATGGCCTGGGGGGCGGCGAGCGACAGCGCAGCCGAAGCGAAGAGCGCGCACGCAAGGGCGCGACGGTGGAATTTCATCGTGTGTCTCCAGTAGTGGTTCGTGCCCGAAATGCCGCCGCGCTGGACTGTTTCGGTGGCGCTATTTTGGTTGAAATGCCAACTAGTTGCAATATCAACTATATGGTGTTTACCCGGAGCAAAACTTCGCTGAGGGCATTCACCCTGTTGATTCGTCAGCGGCTTGCCTATATTCCGCCGTGATGGCTTCAACCTGGCTGCTCGACAACCCGCCGGCAGGGCACATGCTCGATGCCGCCGCGGTCGCACGTCTGCTGGACGCGGGCGACGGACGCGCGCCGGCGCTCGAGATGCTCGACTTCGTGAACCACGTGGTGCCTGTCGAGTACATCTCGCTCGTCGAATACGTGGACGGCGTGCCGTCCCAGGTGGAAGGGCATTCGACGGGGCGCCACCAGAACATCACGGCAGAGTGCTTCTCGCTCTACAAGCGCAGGTTCCGGCAGGCCGACGAACTCACGCGCCTGGCGACGCGCATGGTCGGCGAAGCCTCCGCGCATGCGCCGGTGACCGCGTTGCTCTACGACGCGGTGGACATTCCCGATGAAGGCTGGCGTGACCAGATCTTCGTGGGGCGGCAACTCACCGGCCGCCTGAGCTTTCTGTATGCGCCACTGCCGCGAACGCTGTTCGCCATCAATCTCTATCGCGACCAGCACGACGGCCGCTTCGAAGAAGCCGATGTACAGCGGCTGCTGGGCCTGGCGCCCATCCTCAAGAGGGCGCACCGCAACGCGCTCTTCGCGCACCTGGCATCGCCGGACGCAAGCCTGCGCGGGCTCGAAGATCGAACGCGCGCTCCAGCGCACGGCACCGCTGCTCTCGCCCCGGGAGCGCGCGGTGTGTGCGCGGATCGCTTGCGGCATCGGCATCGATGGCATTGCGGCCGAGCTGTGCATTGCGGCATCGACCGTCGCGACGCTGCGCAAGCGCGCCTACGCCAAGCTGGCGATCCACGGGCGCCAGCAGCTCCTGCGCTTCATTCACTAGCCGCCCGACCGCGCGGCGCGTTTGTCCCCTTCTGCGGGGACAGACGGCACGACCCGCATTTCCTACAGTGCCTGGACTTTGTGGAGACAGGCATGTGGATACGAAATTGCTGGTACGTCATTGCGTGGGAACACGAGGTTCCCGCCGAGGGCATGTTCACGCGGCGCGTGCTCGACGAACCGATCCTCGTCTATCGATCCAGCGAGGGCGGGCTGGTCGCGATGCAGGACCGTTGCTGCCACCGCCAGGCGCCGCTGTCACGCGGACGCCGCGAAGGCGATTGCGTGCGCTGCGGCTACCACGGCCTCAAGTTCGATGCCGACGGCGTCTGCGTGGAAGCGCCGGGCCTGGCGCGCATTCCCGTCAAGGCGCGCGTGCGGACCTATCCCGTGGTCTCGCACAACAAGTGGATCTTCGTCTGGATGGGCGACCCGGCCTTGGCCGATCGGGCCTTGCTGCCTGAAAACTTCTCCTGTGACCATCCCGACTGGTCGTACAAGCCCGGCTACGTGCACTACGACACGCCCTATCTGCTGGTCTGCGACAACCTGCTCGACTTCTCGCACCTGAGCTATGTGCACGAAAGCTCGCTCGGCGGCTCGACGGCGATCGCGCAGGCCATTCCCACCATCGAGCCGATACCCCGCGGCATCCGCGTCACGCGCCATGTTCCGGATGTGCCGCCGTCGCCATTCTGGCAATCGTTCCAGACCTTCGATCGGAATGTCGACCGCTACTTCATATACGACTTCGTGCTGCCCGGCACCCTGCTGATGCGATCGGGCGGGGCGCCCGTGGGCCAGACGGAAGGCGACCTGAGCGGCGGCGTGCAGCTTCACAGCTGCCAGACGTTGACGCCGGAGACCGAGACCACCACGCATTACTTCTTCCAGCAGTCGCACCGCAGCAGCATCGACGACCCGGCCGTGACCGACACGATCTATCGCGGGCTCGTGAGCGCCTTCGAAGAAGACCGCGAGACGATCACGGCCCAGCATCTCAACATCGACCCCGACGTCCCGATGCTGCTGCTCGGGATGGACCAGGCGCTGGTCCGCTACCGCCGGCTGCTGCAGCAGGAGTTCGAGCGGGAGCGCAGCGCGCCTTTGCCGGTTCGCGAAGCCGCATAGCCCTCGTCACACACAAAAAAAAGGAGACCCCGATGCGTCGCACCTTCCTGGCATTGAGCCTGACCACCGTCCTCGCCACGTTGCCCCTTGCAGGCTTCGCCCAAGGCACGTTCCCGACCAAGCCCATCCGCATCGTCGTCACGGCGCAGGCCGGTGGCGCGAATGACTTCGTGGCGCGACTCATCGGCGAGCGCCTGGCCAAGTCCCTGAGCCAACCGGTCGTGGTCGACAACAAGGCGGGTGCCAATGGCGCCGTGGGCCTGGGGGAGGTCGCCCGTGCAGCCCCGGACGGCTACACCATCGCCGTCACGCTGGGCGATTCGCTGATCAACAATGTCGCGCTGTACAAGAGCCTGCCCTACGATCCGCAGCGCGACTTCGTCTTTCTCACGCAGGTCGTGCGCAGCCCCGCCATCCTTTCCGCCAACCTGGAACTGGGCGTGAAGAACATGGACGAGTTCCGGAAGCTGGCCGCCCGGCCGGGCCAGCAACTGAGCTACGGCACGTGGGGGCCCGGCGGCTTGGGCCACCTGGCAGGAGAGGCGCTCAATCGCAAGCTCGACGCACGCATGGTCCATGTGCCGCAGCGCGGCGAGGCGCCCGTGATGGCCGACCTGTTGAGCAACACCGTGAGTGTCGGTCTTACCTCTGCCGGTCTCGCCCGCCAGCACGTGCAGGCAGGCAAGGTCGTGCCGCTGGCGATCATGGGGCGCGAGCGCTCTGCCGTTCTGCCGCAGGTGCCGACGATGCGCGAACTCGGTTTCGACGATCCCCTGTTCGAAGCGGCGGTCTGGATCGCCTTTGTCGCACCAGCGAAGACACCGCCCGCGGTGGTTGGGCGATTGACCACGGCCCTGCGCGCCGCGGCCGCGATGCCGGACGTTCAGTCGAAGATGACCGAGCGCGGCCTCGAGATGCTCAACACGACGCCCGAGCAGTTCGCTCAGAACTACAAGCGGGACTTCGACGTGATCGTCAAGCGGATGGTGGAGTTCGGCATCGAGGCGCAGTAGGTTCTTTGTCGAGAAGTAGGCAGGTGTGTTGAGGCTGCTAAGGCCACTTCAGACTGGTTGCTGTCGTTCGGTTCCGGTGAGCGAGTGGCGGCTTTCGGCCGCAGGCGCCGCTCGCCCCAGGCACGACTACGCCTTTCAGCGCGGTTGGACTGGACCGGGTCTTGATTCCATGGAAATCAACCGGTAGCCACCCCATTCGCGGCTTTTCCGCTCTTGCCAAGTGCAGCTTATGAGAGCTGCGGCCTTGCTTGTTGTTCAGAGAAGACCGACCCCTGGTCTGATTCCACCGTGGCGCCCCGGTGGACTTTTTGGCCACTCGCGTATTTGCAAAACGATTGTTGTAAGAAATCATGTGACTTGCTAGGCTTCAATGTTTCTGCATTGATTCGGAAGGTCGCACCATGCAAGCATCAGAAGGGAAATTCCACTGGGAGCGAAGCCGTCTTCGTCGAGGTTGCTTCACTTCGACGGTTGCCAGGCAAGGGAGAAGGCGCCTGCGGTGGGGCCAAGAGGTTGGGGCAACGCTTCTTTGCAGAGGGATGAGATGCATCGATCGGCCGTTCGGCATGACCAGGAATGAGGCAGCATGAGCGCTGTCTTCCGCCAAACCGACTCTTTCCCTGCCGTCAGCCGCATTGATTTTGGCCGCGTCTCGGTTTTCTTCGGCGAGAAGAATGGCAAGTACCCCGATGGCAACCAGGTGCTCGTCCGCGGCACCGAGACGCGCGCCGCTTTCGACACGCCGATCGTCGCCAACCACATCGGCCCTGAATTCGACGCAACCGAACTGGTGGTCATGGGGCATGTGCTCGAGGACCACATGGCCGGGCTGCACCGTTTGCCTGGCGCCGCGGTGTGCGTGCACGAAGCGGACCTGCCGGCAGCGCAAAGTTGGGACGGCATGCTGAGCGCCTTCGGAACGACCGATCCGGACGTCATCCAGACCCTGCTCGCCAAGTTCCAGCGCGACTTCTTCTACGCACCGCGCCCCGATGCGACGGGCTACGTGGACGGTGCAAGTTGGGACCTGGGCCGCACAGGCGTGCGGGCCTTTCACATGCCCGGCCACACAGCCGGCCACACGGTGCTGCTGGTCGAGCCGGAGGGCGTTGCTTTCATCGGGGACATCGACCTGACCGGCTTCGGCCCCTACTACGGCGACGCTGGCTCCAGCTTGCGGGACTTCCGCCGCAGTCTGGCGCGGCTGCCGGAGATTCCGGCCAAGGTGTGGGTCACCTCGCACCACCGCGGCGTCTACACCGAGCGAGAGCGCTTTCTGCGTGATCTCGCGTCCTTTGCAGCCAGGCTCGACGAGCGCGCGCAGCGGCTGCTGGACCTGCTGCGCGAATCGCCGAAGACGCTGGCCCAACTGGTCCGGCATCGAGTGCTGTATCCGCCGGGCCATGAGAGCCCCTGGGTGATCGACGCGGAAACCCGGACCATCTCGCAGCACCTGGCCGAGTTGCTGGCCGACGGGCAGGTGCAGGTCGACGGGCTGGGTGTCTATCGGCTCGCTTGATCGCAGGTCTCGTGGCGCCGGTGATCATGGGCACCTACTAAACTGAGCGCGGTATTTCCCTCCATTGCTTCTGTCGATGAAGCAGGTCGCTTCGGTCCGTGAGTGCATTGCGGCGACCAGCGCTTGGATGGGAGCCAGCAGCTACGAGGAGTGGATACGGATGTGCAACTTGTTTGCGGGTGACCCCAAAGATGTCAGATAAGAAAATCAAGCCAGCGCACGGCACCGGGGAGGGCGTGCAGACGCCGACAAGGGGGCGCCCCGCGGGCGACCCGGAAATCAAGCGCAAGGAGTTGCTCAGGGCTGCGGCATCGGTGATCGCACAGGAAGGCTATGCGAAGGCGTCGCTGCGCACCGTCGCGCAGTATGCGGGCCACTCGACGGGCGCCGTGACGTACTACTTCGCAAACAAGGAGGAGCTCATCGTTGCGCTGCTGGAGAGCGCGTTCGATCGCTTCGACGCCATGCTGGAGTCGGTTCGGGAAAAGGGCGACATCCGGTTGCTCTTCGAGCACTGGTTGCAGTTGACCGAGCGCAACACACGATTCTGGCCTGCGACTTCCGAGCTGCTGGCGCAGGGGCGGTATGAGCCCGCGTTCGCGGAGGTGATCGTCCGGCGCTACGCGCAATTTCGCAAGATCCAGACATCGATCCTCAAGGAGGCGCAAGAGCGAGGAAGCGTTCGCCGGGACATCCCGGCCGAAGTGCTTGCCGATCAACTCAGTGCGATGGGGGATGGTTGGATGCTGATGTATCCCGTTGAATCCCGGCGCTTCACTCCTAAGCGGATCCGGGCGCTCATCGACGCCGTGGGTGTCCTGATCGCTCCGGCTCCCGGTGCGCAACCAGCGCTCGAATCTCGCAGCACGAACGCCGGCTAGGCAGCGCGGTCATCCTGCGCGCACGATGCTGCGCGCCGCTTCGACGCGGGCCGCGATGGTGCTGTGTGGAGGCCGAGGGCCTTCGATATCCGACATGAAAACGCGCAGCGATACCTCGCTGCTGCGCAGCCGTTTCCGTTCTGCACTGGCAATGGCTCGAATCGGCTCGTTTCGGTTCTATCGTAGGCGTCTAAATATTACACAACGATCGTCATGTAAATATGGGATTTCATTAACAGAACGGGTGTTGTGTTAAATCGGCCTGCTGGCTACAGTGAGGCATCCCAGGCAAAGAAGTGCCTGCTGCCCGACCTCAAAGGAGCCTCACCATGCTGACCACCCCGCAGATGCGCGACCAGTTCCGCAACGACGGTGCCACCGTCTTCAGGAACTGTCTCAACGAAACCCAACTGGCCCAGTGCTACGACGCCTTCAAGTGGGACATGGCCAACCCCGGCCCCCACGTCTACCGGGGCCTGAACGGGACCGCGCTGGAGACTCACATCGATAACGCCAACCCCGAGGCCAAGGCCAAGCTGGACGCGCTGGCGGCGTCGCTGCCCTTCGGCCAGATCTTTCAGGAGCTGTGGGATTCGCAGAACGTCTGGTACTACGCCGAGGAAATCTTCGCCAAGGAAGGCGGCAAGAGCGGCCGTGGCCCCTGGCACCAGGACACGGCCAATCTGCCCTGGGCCGGCCGTCATTGGGGCAACGCCTGGATCACCTTCCAGAAGATTCCCAAGAAGAACTCGCTGGAGATCGTGCGCGGTTCGCACCTGGGTATCCAGTACGACGGCGCCAGCTTCATGAGCGCCGACGATCCGACGGACCCGCTCTACGGCGACGGCACCTATCCCCGCCTGCCGCACATCGACAAGGATCTGGCGCGTGACCCTTCATCGTGGGACATCGTCTCCTTCGACATCGACCCCGGAGACATCGTGTTCCTGCACCCGCGTTCGCTGCACGGCGGCGCCCCGGTTGACGCCGGCTGCCCGACCCGACACACCCTGGTGATGCGCTTCTTCGGCGATGACGCCACCTTCCGGGAGCTGCCCACCTGCAAGCCGAGCTATGCCCGCGTCGGCCCGCTTTTTCGCAAGGAAATGGCGCACTTCAACCAAGGCGACGCGTTCCGCTCCCCCATCTTCCGACAGGTTGCCGGCATCTGACATCACCAGGAGTACCACCCCATGAAACGACAAATGATCAACCCCGCGTCCGTCAAGGCGAAGCACTACGACCAGCTGCATTTCTCGTCGGCCACCCGTGTGGGCGACATGGTCTGGGTGTCCGGCCAGGTGGGTTTCGACGTGGCGACGGGCAAGCCCGGCCAGGGCATGACTGAGCAGGCCCGGCTGGCATTTCAGAACCTCAAAGCCGTGCTCGGGGAGGCCGGCGCCACGCTGGCCGACGTCGTCGAGATCATGACCTTCCACTTGGACATGCACGGCCCGGACATCCAGGCGTTTGCCAAGGTCAAGGACGAGTTCCTGCCCGACCGCTACCCGTCGTGGACCGGGGTAGGCGTAACCCAGCTGGCCCACCCGGCGTACCTGGTCGAGGTCCGCGCGGTCGCAGTGGTCGGCTGCGGCGCGGACTAGGCCCCGGCCTGCAGGCCGCGGGCATCAGCCACGGCCTTTCCACGAAAGCGCGTCGCCCCGCAGGCGGGGGATGGCTGCGTCCGCGAGTTCCGTGGGCGCGGCGGCACAGCACAAAACCAGACAACAGCTGAAACGCTGATGGAGACAAATGATGAACCGTATTGACGAGACGAGGCCAACCTCCGCCGGAACCGCCCCTTCGTTCTTGCTGGCGCGATTCGACCGCGTGCCCACGATGCGGCTGCATTACGTCTGGGCCGCCCTGCTGGCGCTCAACATGATGCTGGAGTACTACGACAACGCCATCTTTGCCTATGCCAGCCCGACCATCAAGGCGCACACCGGCATGAGCACCGAGCAGATCGGCTTCATCAGCAGCGCCTTCTACGTGGGCATGGTGATCGGCGCGCTCGTCGGCGGCTGGCTCTCGGACCGTTGGGGGCGCCGCCCGGTGCTGGTGTGGGGCACGGTCATGTACTCGCTCGGCGTGGTGGCGACCGCCTTCGTACCCGGGTACGAGTTGATCCTGGCCTCCCGCTTCGTCACCGGCCTGGGCGTGCAGGCGGCCACGTCGGTGCTGCTGGTCTACGTCTCCGAGATGTTTCCGAGCGGCGCGCGCGGGCGCTTCCTGTCGGTCGTGACGATGGGGCTCACTGCTGCCGCAGTGCTTGCGGCGGCGCTGGCCATGTTCTACCTGCCGACCGGCGGGCCGGACACCTGGCGTCACCTGTTCCTCGCCGGGGGCATTGGCTTGCTGATCGCCCCGCTGGTGCACTTCTGCCTGCCGGAGTCGGTGCGCTGGTGCGTGGCGCGCGGACAAGTCGACCGCGCCGAGCAGATCGTCAGCCGGCTGGAAGCGCGTGCGCTGCGCCAGGGTCCGCTCGCCGCGCCCCAAGTGTCGGCTGTGCCGTACGCCGCGGCCCAGCCGACGCTGCGCGACCTGTTCCAGAACAAGTCTGTGCTGCGCAACCTGGCCGTGCTCTTCGTTTCCTATTTCGGGGTCTACCTCGCGTACTACACCTGGGCGAACTGGAGCATCTACGCGCTGGTGTACGACCTCAAGTACGCGCAGAAGGACGCGTACTTCATCCTGTTCATCTGGACCGTGGTCTACGGCGCCATGCCTTTCCTCGCCATGCGATTCCTGGACCGGTGGGAGCGCAAGAACACCATCCTCTTCATGTCCGTGTTCGCGGCGCTCACACTGGCAGCCCTGGGCATGTCCACCGGCTATTGGGCCGTGTCCATCATCGGCGGCATCCTCACCGTCTTCGCCGGATTCGTCCTCAATGCCTACTACACCTACATCCCCGAGACGATGCCCACGCAGTTGCGCGCTCTGGGCAACGGCATCGTGATGTCAGGGGCCCGGGTCGGCGGCGCGGTCTCCGGCGTGATGGGCGCGGCGCTGGTGTCCGCAGGTGGCTTGAAGTATGTGACGTGGACGGCCGCCGCGATCTACATCGTCTTTGCCATCCCCGTGCTGCTGTTCGGCCCGCGCACCACGAATCGTTCGCTGGAAGCGGTTGCCGACGAAGAACTTGCTCGCGGCCAGGGTGACGCGGCGCCCGAGCTTGCCTCGCCCCGCGCGGCCGTCTGAGCCTGCAGGAGTCACCAATGCTGCCTGTCCAAGAGAATCGCGTGGTCTCCACGCACTGGGGCACTTACAACGTGGCCGTGCATCAAGGGAAGGTGTCCGGTATCCGATCCTGGTCGGGCGATCCCGCGCCGGCACCCGTCTGGGAGGGCCTGGACGGCACACAGACGGGGCCGAGGGTGGCAGCGCCCGCCATTCGGCAGTCGTTCCTCGACAAGCAGCACCGCGCGGGCGGTGCCGGCCGCGGGCGCGAACCCTTCGTCGAGGTGGACTGGAAGACGGCACTGGACATGGCCGCCGGGCAGTTGGAAAGGGTGCGCTCGATGCACGGCAATTCGGCGATCTTCGGCGGCTCCTATGGATGGGCCAGTGCCGGCCGGTTCAACCACGCGCAGAGCCAGATCCACCGCTTTCTGAACCTGCTGGGCGGCTACACGCGATCGATCAATTCCTACAGCTACGGCGCCGGGGAAGTGATCATTCCGCGCGTGGTCGGCTCGATGCACAGCCTCGCGGGTCGGCACACGTCGTTCAAATCCATGATCGGCCACACCCGGCTGCTGGTCACCTTCGGAGGGCTGCCGGAAAAGAACGCACAGGTGAACGCCGGAGGCGTCACGCGGCATCGCTACCGCGACACGCTCGGGCAGCTTGCGCAAGCGGGTGTGCGCCTGGTCTCGATCAGCCCGGTCCGGGACGACACCAGCGTGCCCTGCGAATGGGTGCCCATCCGCCCGCAGACCGATGTGGCGCTGATGCTGGGCTTGGCCTACGTGCTGGAGTCCGAGAACCTCGCGAACCGGTCGTTCCTAGCTCGGTACACGGTCGGGTACGAGCAGTTTCGCGATTACCTGCTGGGTCTGTCCGACGGCATTGCGAAGACGCCGCAGTGGGCATCGTCCATCTGCCGCGTGCCGGCGCAGGACATCGCGCAGCTTGCGCGCGACATGGCCCAGCATCGGACCATGATCACGATGTCGTGGTCTGTACAGCGGGCCGAGAACGGGGAGCAGCCGTACTGGATGGCAGTCGTCCTCGCGTCGATGGTCGGCCAAATCGGCCTAGAGGGCGGAGGATTCGGCTTCGGCTATGCCGCCGTCAACGGCATCGGGCTGGATTCGATCACGGTGAAGATCCCCGCGCTGCCGCAAGGCAAGAACCCCGTGTCTTCGTTCATCCCCGTGGCCCGGATCTCGGACATGTTGCTCAACAAAGGGCAGTCGTTTCGCTACAACGGCCAAACGCTCACATATCCCGACACACGGCTGATCTACTGGGCCGGGGGCAATCCCTTTCATCACCATCAGGACTTGAACCGCCTGCGCAAGGCATGGGCGGTGCCCGAAACCATCATCGTCAACGAGCCCTGGTGGACGGCGACGGCCAAGCATGCAGACATCGTGTTTCCCACCACCGTCGCGTACGAGCGAAACGACATCGTGGGCACCAGCAGCGATCCTTTCATCATTGCCTCCGCAGCACATGCGAAGCCCCATGCGGATGCGCGCAATGACTACGAGGTCTTCTCCGAGCTCGCCGCCCGGTTGGGATGCCTCGAAGAATTCACGGGGGGAAAGACGGAAGAGGATTGGCTGCGTTCGTTCTACGCACAGATCAAGGAGCAGGGCGACGCGCAGGGCCTGAAGCTTCCGGCGTTCGATGAATTCTGGGCGAAGGGCATGGTCGAGGTTCCAACGCAGGAGTCCGCCACGGTCTTTTCGGAGTTCATCCACGACCCCGTCGGCAAGCCCTTGCGCACGCCATCGGGCCGTATCGAGATCTTCTCGCAGACCATTCGCAATTTCGGAATCGAGGGGCAGCCGGGCCATCCGGTCTGGATCGAGCCACATGAATGGCTGGGCGCGGCGCAGGTGCAGGACTTCCCCTTGCACCTGCTGTCGAATCAGCCGTCGTCCAAGTTGCACAGCCAATACGACCACGCGCCGCACAGCCGGAAGCTGAAAATCTCCGAGAGAGAGCCGATACGGATTCACCCAGTCGACGCAGCGAGTAGGAGCATCGAGACCGGCACGATCGTCCGTGTGTTCAACACACGAGGCAGCTGTCTTGCGGGCGCGGTGGTGTCCGATGCGGTGACTCCGGGCGTGCTGCAGATGGCCACCGGCGCCTGGCTGGACCTTGCGCTGGATGACGGCGACGGCATCCCGCTCGACAAGCATGGCAACGCCAATGTGCTAACGCGCGACTTCGGCACCTCAGAGATCGCGCAGGGCAGCACGGCCAATTCGTGCCTCGTCCAGATCGAGCGCTTCGCCGACATGCCGCCGCCGACGACCTGCTTTGATCCGCCGGCTTTCATCCCCAAGAAATAGAGAGCCATCGACATGGAAACCAAAGCCCTTCCCGCCTGTCCGATCCAGCCCTTGCACGAGTACCTGCGCATGCACGCGCGAGAACGGCCTGATGCCGCAGCCATGATCTGGTACGGCACCGTGCTGAGCTGGTCCGACCTGGACCGCGCCAGTGATGCCTTCGCCGCCCGCCTGCAGGCGCTGGGCGTGAAGAAGGGCGATCCGGTGGTGCTGTTCCTGGGCAACTGCCCGCAGTACGTCGTGGCGCACTACGGCATCCAGAAGATCGGCGCCGTCGTGTGCCCCAATGGGCCGCTGAACAAGGAGCACGAGCTGGCCTACCAAGTGAATGACCTGAAGGCACGCGTGATCGTGGCGGCATCGGCCCTTTTGCCCGTGGTGCAGAAGGTGAAGCCGGTGAGCACGCTGGCACACGTGTTCATGGTGCACTATGACGACCTGCTGCCCGCGCAGCCCGCGCTGGATCTGCCTGCCGAACTGAGTGCGGCGCGTGAAGAAGCGCGCGTTGTGCCAACGGGCTGCGAAGACTTTCTGGCCGCGATGTCCGGCAGTGCCAAGCCAGCCCCTGTCGAGTTGGACATGGACGATCTGGCGCTGATGCTCTACACGTCGGGCACCACCGGACTGCCCAAGGGCGCGATGCTCACCTATGGCAATGCGCTGTACAAGACCCGCACGTCGGCCTTCGCCATGGGGGTGGGGCGGGACGACACACAGCTGTGCATCGCACCGATGTACCACGTCGCGGGCATGTTGACGGGCGTGAACGTGCCGGTGCTCTGCGGCGACACTGCCGTGCTGCTGCATCGTTTCGAGCCGCGTGCCGCGCTGCAGGCCATCGACCGCTACCGAGTCACGGCGTGGTACAGCATCGCACCCATGAACGCGGCCTGCATGCAGCAGCCGGACATCGCGCAGTTCGATCTGTCCAGCCTGAGCAAGAACACCGTCACCAGCTTCGGCATCGCCTTCACCGAAGCGCTGGCCTTGCAGTGGAAGACCTTCGCCCCGAACGCCCATGCGCGCGAGGCCGCCTACGGTTTGTCGGAAACCCATAGCTGCGACACCTACATGCCGGCCGACGCCATCCGCTGGGGCACGGTGGGCCTGGCGGTGCCGGGCGTGGTGATCCGTATCCTCAACCCGGACACCGGCAAGGCCCTGCCAGCGGGCGAGCAGGGAGAGATTGTGCTGACCAGTCCCGGCGTTTTCAGGGGCTACTTCAACAAGCCCGAAGCCACCGTCGCCACGCTGCGCGACGGCTGGGTACACACCGGCGACATGGGGTGCATGGACGCCGATGGCTATCTCACTTTCATGGGCCGCTTCAAGGAAATGATCAAGGTCTCGGGTTACCCGGTGTTCCCCGAGGAGGTCGAAACCATCTTGATCAAGCATCCGGCCATTGCCCAGGCTGCGGTGATCGCACAGCCGGATGTGGACAAAGGCGAGGTGGTGAAAGCCTTCATCGTGAAGAAGGCGGGAACTGAGTTGGCCGCCGATGAACTGATCACCTGGTGCAGAGACAACATGGCGCCGTACAAGGCGCCCAGGCATGTGCGCTTCTTGGACGCACTGCCAACCGCAGGGGCAGGGAAGGTGCTGCGACGCTTGTTAAGAGACGTCGAGTGATGCTGCGAGTGTGTCGGTTGCCGAGTCAAGACATCGAGCTTCGGGCGTGAGCCGATGTCGCCGGATTTGGGTCGGGAGATAGCGGTTCGTCCGGTTGTGTTCGAGACCCATCCAATCACTCGTCGTTGCATGAGGCGCACAAGTATCGGCGCTTACGCCCCCGATCTGAAGACATTGAGAGTCGCGCTGCGGGAGGATTTACCGTGCCAAGATTTGCTGCCTACAGGCCGGCTTGGCTCGCGGCCTCGAGCGCAGGTTTAACGCTTTCAATGGCGCCTCCCCCATCGCAGGGGATCAGCGCACCTGAGATATAGCTCGCATAGGGCGAAGCCAGGAACAGCGCGAGGTTGGCGATATCGTCGAGCGACCCGAAGCGCTGTAGCGGCACATGGCCCCGCGCAGTGGCATGGTCCTCCGGCGTTGGCGCCATCAATTTCCTGAATCCCTCCGTGCCTTCGATCGGGCCGGGCGATATGGAGTTGACGCGGATGCCTTCGCCGCCCCATTCCAGCGCCAGCACTCGCGTCAACTGATCCACGCCGGCCTTGGCCGCGCAGGCATGGGCTTGGTAGCGCATTGGAACGAAGGACTGCGGCGCGGTGATGTTGATCACCGCGGCGCCGGGCTTGCGCAGGTGCGCGTGCGCTTGTCGCAGTACATGGAAGGTACCGACGAGGTCGATATCGACCACTGCGCGAAAACCGTTCGACGACATGTTCCGGGCCTCGCACAGGAAGTTGCCGGCTGCGCCCGAGACGAGCACGTCGACCGACCCGAATCGCCCGACCGCTTCCTCGAATGCACGGCCGACCGCGTCGAAGTCGCGCACGTCGGCACACGCGCCATGCACCGAGCCACCAGCGTCGGAAAGCGTCCGGCAGGCGTTGTCGACGTTCTCCTGCTTGCGGCTCGCGACGGTCACGGCGGCGCCCTGCCGCGCGAAGGCCTGCGCGATGCCGAAGTTGATGCCGGTGGTGCCGCCGAACACGAAGACATGGCGGCCGTGGAAATCGAGGTTCATTTGCATGAGGTATCTTTCAGCGATTGCGGAGAGCCGAACGGGCCGTCAGGTAAAGCACGGAGCGCGCTTCCCCCGGAAAGCGGCAATGCCCTCGGCCACATGGACCGATGCGGCTGCCTCGACCATCAGCCGATGCTCCATGTCGAGCTGCGCCTGCAGCGACCGCTCGTTCGCTCCGTCGACCAGCCGCTTGATGCGCGCGAGCGCGCCCGTCGCGCCCTGCGAAAGAGTACGGGCGAGGCTTGTCGTGCGGGCGGTCAATTCTTCGTCCGGGACGATCTCGTCGACGATGCCGAACGCCAGGCATTGCTGTGCCGACAGCGGGGCGTTCGTGAAAAAGATCTGCTTGGCGCGCGCTGTACCCGCACGGCGCGCCAGTAGCCACGAGGAGCCGGCGTCCGGTGTGAGCCCAAGGGCTGAGTAGCCTCCGCGCAGCTTCATCGATTCGGCCCCCAGCACGAGGTCCGCGCACAGCGCGAGGCCGATGCCGCCGCCGCCGACCGGCCCGTTGACGGCACTGATCACCGGCACCGGCAGCGTTGCCAGCTTGTGGATGGCGGCGTGGAGCGGACCGATGAACTGCTCCAGAAGCGCTGGTAGCGCTGCGCCGGCCTGGTCGAAGAACGCGATGCTGCCGCCGGCGCAGAAGTGCCTGCCGGCGGCTCGCAGCACCACAGCGCGGACCGACGCATCGGAAGCCACGGCATCGATGCACGCGATCAACGCATGCGCCGCGTCCGGGTCAATAGCGTTGGATTGTTCGGGACGATTCAATACGATAGCGGCCACGTGGCCGTCGCGTTCGAGCACGACAGGTGCAGTCATTCGGGTTCTCTTTCTCTTGCCTTTCGGCTCGATCTCGGTTCAATCACGCCGCTGCAGGATGGCCACCGACACCGCCGTGCCCAATCCGCCGTTGTGCTGCAGGGCCAGGCGAGCGCCCTCGACCTGTCGCACGCCGGCCTGGCCGCGCAATTGCGCAGTGAGTTCGGTGATCTGCGCCAGCCCGGTGGCGCCGAGCGGATGGCCCTTGGACAGCAGGCCGCCCGACGGACAGACCACCACTTGCCCGCCGTAGGTGTTGCGCTCTTCGAGAACGAAGCCGGTCAAGTCTTCCTCGGCACAGAAGCCCAGACTCGCGCAACTGAGCAGTTCGTTGCTGACGAAGCAATCGTGTACCTCCGCGACGTTGATGTCCGTTGGCGCCACGCCCGCGCGCGCATACGCACGATCCGCAACACGGCGTGTGGCGGCTCGGCTTAACGCATCGGGCACGTTGGGTGGATCGAGGTCGGTGGCGATGTCGCTGCCCATCTCATGGGCGAGGATCGATACATCGGTGCGCAGGCCATGGCGCCTCGCGAAATCGGGGCTGCACACAATCACCGCAGCGGCGCCGCAGCTTGGTGCGCAGGCATACAGCTTGCGCAATCGCCCCCACACCGTGGGTGCGGCCAGAACCTCGTCCACGCTCAGCGGATCGCGGAAGATCGCGAAGGGATTGTGTTTCGCATGCGCGCGCGCCTTCACGGCCACGCGTGCGAACACCTCATCGGTCAGCTGCAATTCACGCGCAGCCCATTCGAGTTGGGAGCCGAACATCAGCAGCGCGGGCGGCAGCGCTTGCTCCTGCGCACTGAGGCCCATCGCAGCGATCACACTGGCGCGGTGGTGCTCGAGCGGGTCCGCATGCGTGGGAAAGATGCGGTCCAATGCGCCGGGTCGCATCTCCTCGAAGCCAACCGCCAGCGCGCACTCCGAGACACCTGACAAGACGGCCTGCCTTGCCAGGAACAGCGCCGAGGATCCCGACGCACAATTGTTGTTCACGTTGGTGATCGGGATGCCGGTGATGCCAACGCGGTAAAGGGCGCGCTCGCCCGAGCACGAGTCGCCGTAGACGAAGCTCGCGAAAGCCTGCTCGACGAGGCAGTAGTCGATACCGGCATCGGCCAGCGCCGCTTGTACGGCCTTTTGGGCCATCACGTCATAGGGTTCGCTTCGGCCGGGGCGCACAAAAGGCACCATGCCGACACCGGCGATGAGGGTTTCCTGGGTCATCGGTTGCTCGCTTCCCGCCACGGCGGATCAAATGTTGCGGTCCTGCGCCGTCCAGTAGAGCGCGCGCAAGTCCTTCTTCAGGACCTTGCCGTTGGCACTGCGCGGCAGCGAGGCCACGAAGTCCACCGACTTGGGCGCCTTCACGCTGCCCAGCTTCTGCTTGCACAGGGCGATCAGCTCGTCGCCCGAGACCTGCATGCCGGGCGTCAGCTCGACGACGGCCTTCACCGCCTCGCCCCACGCGGCATCGGGCACGCCGATCACGGCGCAGTCCTGCACGGCGGGGTGAGCCCAGATCACCTGCTCGACCTCGCTCGGGTAGATGTTGAAGCCGCCGCTGATCACCATGTCCTTCTTGCGGTCGGTGATGCGCAGGTAGCCGTCGCGGTCCAGGTGCCCCACGTCGCCGGTGTGCAGCCAGCCATCGACGATGGTCTCGGCCGTCTTCTCGGGCGCCTTGTAGTAGCCCTTCATGACGAGGTCTCCGCGCACGCAGATCTCGCCGGTCTCGCCGACGCCGAGCGGCTCGTTGTTCTCCCCCATGATCGCCACGCGGGTCAGCGGGCTGGCACGGCCGCAGGACAGCAGGCGCGCATCGTCGGCGAGCTGCCCGTCGACGAAGTTCTCCTCCGGCCGCTTCATCGCGATCGCGCCGGGCGCCTCGGTCTGGCCGTAGGCCTCCATCATCACGGGTCCGAACACTGCGATGGCGCGGCGCAGCTTCTCGGCCGACATCGGCGCAGCGCCGCACAGGAAATACTTCAGCGAAGAAAAGTTGCGCGCCTCGATGCCCGGCATGTCCAGCAGCCGGTAGATGACCGTCGGCGGCAGGAAGAACTCGGTCACGCGGTGCACCTCGATGGCATCGAGCAAGGCGGAAGGGTCGGGCTTGGTCAGCACCACCACCGTGCCGCCGCGCGCCGTGCAGGGCAGCGACAGCACGCCTGCGGTGTGGGTCATCGGGGCCGCGGCAAGGTTGACGATCTTCTCGTCGGCCCGATAGCTGCACGCGATCATGAACTGCGCGCAGAAGGCCTGGAAGCTGCGGTGCGTGTTCATCACGCCCTTGGGCAGACCCGTGGTGCCCCCGGTCGGCATCACGGCCACCGTGTCGTCGGGCTGGTAGGCCACCTGTGGCCTGCTCGCCGGCTGGCCTTCGATCCAGTCGGCCAGCCCGACCGCCCCCGGCACAGGGCCTTCGATGCAGACGAACAGCTTGATCTTCGGCAGGCTGGCGCGCAGTGCCTCCACGGCCGGCGCGAAGGCCTGCTGAAAGAACAATACCTCGCAGTCGAACGCGTCGAGCAACTGCCGGTTTTCTTCCAGCGCACCGCGCGGATTGACGGGCATCCACGCCATGCCGGCGCGCCACAGCCCCAGCGTGCAGGTCCAGGGCACCGGATGGTTCGCGGCCCAGACGGCGCCGACCTTCTCGCGCCCCAGGCCCATCGCCAGCAAGGCGTTCGCGATGCGGCACGAGAGCGTGCCGACGTCATCGAAGCTGTAGACCGTGTCGTCCATCACGTAGGCGGGCGCTTGCGGATCGATCTCCCATCCGCGGTCAAAGAAGTCGATGATGGCCATGTGGGTCTCCTGTAGGCGGCTAGCTTGTCTCGGTGGTATGCAGTCTGCCGAGGCGCACGGTTTTTTCGCCCCTCGAATGGAGTGGCGCGAAGGCGCCGGGATGCGCGAAGGCCCCTCTTTCGCGGTGGGGAAGGCAGCGCCAGGCACTGTCCCCCGTGCACTCATTCGGCCCAGACGACGGGCTCGCCAAGGCTTGCCCAGCGCTCGAAATCCGGTCCGTAGCGTGTTTCGAATACGTTGCGGCGCAGCTTGAGCGTCGGGGTCATGAGTCCGTTCTCGACGGTCCACGGCTGCGCGGCGACGACCAGGAAATCGAGTCGCTCGTGCGGGTCCAGGGTCTCGTTGACAGCTTGCCGCAGCGCATCGAGCGTTTGCGTGAGTTCGGGGCTTCGCGTGGCGCCCGGCGCCAGCAGAACGACGGCAAACGGCTGCGGAAAGCCGACGCCCGTCACGCAGCAGGCCTCAACCAGCGGATTGCCGCACAGCGCATTCTCGATGGGCGCGGGCGCCACGTACTTGCCCTTGCTGGTCTTGAAGATGTCCTTGGCACGGCCAGTGAGCTTCAGGTAGCCCCCGGCATCGATGTCGCCGACGTCGCCGGTGCGCAGGAAGCCGTCCTCGGTCATGACCTCGGCGGTGCGCTGCGGATCGTTGAAGTAGCCGCGCATGTTGCCCGGGAAGCGGACCAGAATCTCGCCGTCGTCGGTACGCCGGACTTCGGCGCCAGGTCGCGGCTGACCCACGTAACCCACTCGTCCCTTTCCAGGGCGGCTCGCATGCGTGCCCATGTTCTCCGTCATGCCGTAGATCTCGAGCAACTCCAGGCCGAGGTCGAGGTACCACTGATGCAGTTCTTGCGACAGCGGCGCCGCACCCGACAGCGCATAGCGGGTCTCAGCCAGGCCCAGCTGTGCCAGCACCTGCCGGCGCACGGCCGGCCCTTTTTCGGTGTCGGCCAGCATCGCCGCCAACTGCGGCGCTGGAATGCGCGCCAGCACGGCCTGGCGGAACTTGGCCCACAGCCGCGGCACTGCGATGAAGAAGGTGGGCCGGGTCTTCTGGAGATCGGTGACGAAGGTCTCGACACTTTCGTTGAAGGTCACGCTGCAGCCGCTTGCCAGCGACACCAGCTCGGAGAACATCCGGTCGGCAATGTGCGCCAGCGGCAGATACGACAGCATGCGGTCCTGCGGACCGAAGCCGTAGTCGTCCATCACGATGCCCAGCGACGCACCCAGCGTGCCGAAGGTGTGCATCACGCCCTTGGGCACGCCGGTGGTGCCCGAGGTGTAGATGATGGTGGCCAGCTCGTCGACGCCGCGCGAGCGCTCGCCGGTCAGCGGCGGGGTGCGCGCGATCACGGTGTCCCAGTCGGCCACGGGCTGGTCGGGTAGCTCCCCGTCCGCGCACAGCGGAAACCGCACCACCGGCATCCCCTCGGGGATACCGGCGCGCATGGCGCCCCAGTCCTCGGAATCGAGTTTGCCCAGGAACAGTGCCTTGGCCTCCGAGTGCTCGAGGACGTGGCGTACCGATGCCCCGGTGAGCGAGGGATAGATCGGCACCGAGACATGCCCGGCCAGCTGGATCGCGAAATCGGCGAGGAACCACCAGGCGCAGTTCTTCGACATGATCGCGACCCGCGAACCGGGTTCCCAGCCGAAGGACGCGAGATGAGCGGCCATGCGCCGCGCATCTTCCGAAGCCTGCGCCCAGGTGAAGTGGCGCTCCTGTCCGCCGCCCAGGGGCTGGGTGAGGTAGCGCTGGTCGGGCCGTTCCTGTACGTGGCGTTGCAGCCAGGCAATGGGGTCGAGAGGGGCGTGGATGTGCGGCATGTCATGTCTCCTTTTGCTGTAAGTTTTCGGGTGGCTCTTCGGCCTCTTGCCTCAGGCTGTCGGCCTGAAATAACGGATATCCCAAATATTGCCGTGCCGCTCTTCAGCCAGCACGGCGCGCACGCGCATGCCGACCTTCACTGCCTCGGGCACGACTTCGCCGAGATAGTGAACGAGTGCGGTGTCCGCGCCGTCGAGCTTGATCAGACCGACCACATAGGGAAGGGGCATTTGCTGGAGCATGCCGGGCTCGCGCACGATGGTGAAGGCCGTGAGCGTGCCGGCATCGCCCGCATCGACCCAGTCGTCCAACTCGGCGAAGCATTCGGAGCAGCTCATGCGCGGTGGCAGGTAGCTGCGGGCACAGGCGAGGCAGCGGGTGGCCGTGATGCGGCCCTCGTCGCGCAGCGCGGCGAAGAACCGGCCATTGATCCGGCCCACGTCGTAGTTGATGTCGCAGTACAGCACCGGCTGGCGCAGGACCATTGGCTCGGCGGCTTCTAGTTCGGCTGGATACATCGTCATTCTCCTGTCGGCACCCAGTGCAGGATGTCGGTCATCAGGCCCTTGCGTTCGTCGATGGGGCGGTAAATCGCGCGCACGCGCATGCCGTTGCGCAGTTGGGTGGCATCGGCCCCGCCGATGAAATGCCAGAGGAAACCGCTGGTGCGGCCCGGTGAGTCGACCATCAGCTGGCCGACCGTGTAGTGGCCCTTCTGCACCGAGAGGTCGTTGGTGTCGATGAAGGGCATGTTGAAGGTCATGAAGCCGGCGACCGTCGCTTCCGGCCCCATCTCCACCCAGTTGGGGTCCTTGATGTTCTCGCCGTGGCAGACCGTGCACACCGCCTGGGGCGGCAGCATGCTGAAACCGCAGTGGCGACAGACGATGCCGATCAACCGGCCGTTGTCGCGCATCTCGCGCGCGAAGCGGCCATTGAACAGGCCCACCGGGTAGTCCATCGAGAAGTACGTGCGCAACCGCGTCGGTGGCACAGGCTTGTGCGTGGTATCGCTCATGGCTTGTCCTTGGAGAGAAGTAGCAGCGGGGTCCATCCGGTACCGCCGAACCCGGTGGCGATGCCCAGCCGAGGCTCGCGCGGCACCTGGTGCGCGCCCGCGTCGCCGCGGATCTGCAGCGCCAGTTCACCGAAGCGCTGGGTCGTGGAGGGCACGCCACCGTTGGTGCAGGTGACGCCGCCGGAGGGATTGATCGGCAGCGCGCCATCGATGGCTGTGGCACCACTGGCGGCCATCCTCCAGGCCTGGTTGGGCTCCGCCAGACCCATGGTTTCCATCCACACCAGCTCGGCCCAGGTGCAGGGCTCGTACATCTCGACCACGTCCAGTTGCTGAGCGGGTCTGGTGATGCCATTGCGCTTGTAGAGAATCTCGCAGGCCTTTTGCAGGCTGGGCAGGACGCAGCGCTCCTTGGGTGCGATGAAGTCCTGCAGGGCGGACCAGTGCTGCGCGGAATGGATGCTCACGACGTCCTTCACCCAGACCGGCTTGTCGGTGATCTGGTCCACCACATCCTCGCTGGCAAAGATGATCGAGGCAGAGCCTTCGGTGATCGGACACATGTGCAGCTGGCGCATGGGCGCCGTCAGCATCGGTGATTGCATCACCTGTTCGACACTGAGGCGCTCGCGCAGATGGGCAAAAGGGTTCCGAGCGGCGTTCTCGGAGGCCTTGACGCGCGCGATGGCCACCGCTTCCTCGGGGCAGCCAGAGAGCTTGGCGTAAGCCGCGGCCATCAACGACAACGTGCCGACCGCGCCGATGGCGCACCATTTCTCGGTGAGCGCATGCACACCGGAGGAGATACCAGCCTGCAGGAAGGGACCGCGCGGCATCACGTCGCCCGGCGGGCCGACGAACTTCGAGGTGGTGGAGATCATGGCCACGTCGCAAGCGCCCGCGGCCACGTGGTGGATGGCCGATATTGCAGCCGAGCCGCCGACGGTGCCGCCGGTTTCGATCTTGACCAGGGGTTTGCGGTAGTGGCCGACGAAATCGGCCAGTTCCATTTCAGATTCAGCGGTACCGGAAACCCAGTCGATGTCGCCGAGGACGATCTCTTCGACCTGCTTCATCGTGATCCGAGCATCCGCGAGCGCGCGGCGCACGGCCTGATTGGCCAACTCTGCCTTTGTGAACGGGCTATGGGCGGTCATTTCGGTCTGGCCGAAGCCGACGATGGCGACGCGGCGCTTCATGGATTGACTCCCAGAATCATCACTTGATGGAATTGCCCAGCGGGGCCGGAAGCGAGGTGTGCAAGGCCGGTGCGGGCACGGTCCACTTGGCGCGCACCGGCTTCGCCGCGCAGTTGCAGAACGATTTCGGCGACCCGCGACATGCCGATGGTGGTGTGGCTGGTGCCGGACAGAGCGCCGCCGGAGAGATTGACTGGCTGCCGCCCATCGTGGCCGCTGACGCCGGAGTCGAGCCAGCGAGCGCCTTCGCCCGCTGTGCAGAGTCCCAGCCCCTCGTAGCCCATCAGTTCTTGATAAGCGAACTCGTCGGTGACTTCCAGCAGGTCGATGTCGGTGCGCGGGTTCTCGATGCCGGCCATGCGGTAGGCCTTCTTGGCCGCCATCGCCAGCACTTCCGACTCGGCGAGATCGCGATCACCCAGGAAATAGCCGTCGCAGCAGTTGGCTAGGCCCTTGATCCAGACCGGCTTGTCCGTCAGCTGCCGGGCGCGCTGCTCATTGGCCAGCAGCATCACGATGGCGCTGTCACCTTGCGGACGCGACTGCAGCGTGGTGATCGGGTCGGCCAGCATCTTCGCGCCGAGCACATCGGCGATGCTGAAGTCGCCCTCGCGCAAGGCTAGGGGATTGTTGCGGGCGTTGCCGAGATTCTTGACCGACACCGCGGCGAGCTGTTCCGGCGTGATGCCGTACTTGTGCGCGTAGCGTTGTGCCTGGAGCGCAGCGGCCTGCACGTTGTCCAGGCCCAGCGGCCGGCAGAAGAAAGGGTCGAACACCTTGTTCTCGATGGCATTGCCGCCGCTAGCCGCCGTGGAATCCTGGCCGACCGCGATCACGAGCACGGTCTCGAATTCGCCCGAGGCGATTTGCCAGAAGGCTTCAAGCACGCCGACGGCACCGTCCTGGTCCACCTTCTCGTCGGGCCGCAGATTGGCGCCCGCCACATCAACGATCAGCGAAGCCGAGAATGGGCGCGCAATGCGCGAATGCTCATGGCAGATCAGGCTCGCGTCGATGCCCCCCTTCTCGTAGGCTGGCAGGAAGCGCAGGCCAGTTTCCTGCAGCACCGGCCTGATTGCCTGGTAGGCCAGCTCTTCGGGTGAGTAAGCCCGCTTCTCGCTGTAGTTGACTTGTGCCATCGACACGATGGCCACACGGTTGGACATATTCATCCTCTCTGGGTTGATCGGGCCCGGGCCTCGACAGGACAGGTCACGGGCAGTCGGAAGGCGCGGGTGCGCCGGCGAAGCGGTCCGCCATCCAGTCCAGGGCGAGCGGATAGCCCAACAGCATCCCGGTCGCGTGCTCGGTGATGCCGATGGTTCGGAAGCTCACCTTCGCGCCGCCGGCGCACCACGCGGTGAAGGTCTTCTTCGTGTTCTCGAAGGGCACGATCTCGTCGAGCAGGCCCGCGTAGACGAGCGCGGGCACGGCCGGCGTAGCGGTGCCGGTGCGTTGCTGCTGGAAGCGTGCCTTCCAGTCGGGACGCGCCAGGATGCCCGGCCCGTCGATAAGCACTGCGTCTCCCAGTCCCGGATAACTGGCAGCCATGGCGAGCAGGCACTTGTTGTTGCGCGCGTCGGCGATGACCGAACGCCCGTAGGAGGTCAGGATGGCGTCGAGGCCCAGCTCGGGATAGGCCGCGTTCAGTCCGACCAGCAGGTACGGGATCGCGCCACCGAAGAGGCCGCCGTTGTGGGCCGCGTACAGGCCGTCGACGCTCGAGGGCCCCGCTCCCGAGGCCACGCCCTTGACCTTCAACGCCGGCGCATAACTCGGCTGCAGCTCGGCAGCGATGGCCGAGGCGTGCCCGCCCTGCGAGTAGCCGACGAGGCCGACCGGCGCCTGGGCCGACAGGTTCGCCCCGCCCAACTGCTGGGCCGCGATCACGGCATCGAGCATGGCCCGGCCCGTGGGCGCTGCGACGCCGTAGGTGTGGTCGCCCGGCGTGCCGAGGCCCTGGTAGTCGGTCATAGCGATGGCCCAGCCGCGCGCCAGCGTCCAGCCGATGGGGCCGGCGATCGCCTCGTACTCGGTGCCGATGGCGAGCTGGTGCGAGGGAGCACAGCGGTCCGCGACGCCCTGCGTGCCCGACGCCCATCCGATGATCGGCCGCGGCGAGGACTGGAACCAGGGCAGCCACGGCACCATCACGTTCCCCGTGACGGCGATGGCATTGCCGTTGACGTCGGTCGACTTGTACATGATCTGCCAACCCCAGGCGGGCAGTCCCAGCGGCACATAGGCGCGCGAACGGATGAGCGTGCCGTGCGGCCCCTCGGGCAGCGGCGACGGCGGTGCGTAGAAGGGGTCGCCCGCCGGGTCCTGTAGCGGGCCAGCCACCGCGGCCGCCGACGCGCACAGACAGAGCATCAGCGCGGCCATCCATCGGCCCAGCGACCGGACGCGTCGTGCCACCGGCAGATCTAGTAAGCGATTCATTCGTTGTCTCCTGTTGTGTTGTTCTTCAATGCCATGGGCCGGCGCTTGGCAGGCCTCAGTTGCCCCGAAAGGCCGGCGCGCGTTTCTCGCGATAGGCGGTGAGCCCTTCGCGGAAATCGTGGGAGCGTGTGTGCTGCAGGCATTCGAGCAACTCGTCGCGCAGCGCCAAATTGAGCGGCTGATCCAGGGCGCGGTCGGCGATGGTCTTCATGCGGCGCAGCACCAAAGGGCTCTTACCGGCCATGCGGGCCGCCAGGGCGGCAACCGCCGGCTGCAGCTCAGCATCGGCCACCACCTCGTTCAACAGGCCCCAGGCCTGCATCTGCGCGGCACTCATCAGGTCGCCGGTGAACAGCAACTGCTTGGCGCGCTGCAGGCCGATCCGGCGTGGCAGCACCGCCGCGCCTCCGCCGCCGGGGAACACGCCGAAGTTCGCGTGGCCGTCGCCGATCTTCGCGCTGGCTGCGCCCACGAGAAAGTCACAGCACATCGCCAGCTCGAGACCCCCGGCGATCGTCAGGCCGTTCACCGCGCCGATGACCGGCTTGGGCATGCTGCGTAACTGCGAGAGCGTAGACAGGGTCAGGTCGGAGAAATTCGGCTCGCCCGGGGCGGCATCGATGGCGCCACGCAGGGCCTTCAGATCAGCGCCGGCGCAGAAGGCCCGCCCTGCGCCGGTCAGCACGAGCACCTTCTGCGAAGCGTCGGCAGCGACCTCCGCCAGCGCCGCCGACAGCTCCTGCAGCATCTGCAGGTTCACCGCATTGAGTTCAGCGGGGCGATCGAGCGTGATCCATGCGACGGACTCCCGCTGCTCGTGGATGATGGTCTGGTAAGTCATGACGGTCTGGCTCCTTGCATGGATGCGTCGCCATGGTGCGGCGCCACCCTCGCAGGCGCACCCCTCGTGTCGAGGGGGCGGGTTGCAGCGGAGAGCGTTCGGAGGAGGCACTCCCTAGAATCCCGAGCGCAAGGAGCCCGCCTTTTGCCGCTCGACCACCTTCTCATTCCGACCAAGTTCGCTCCACCGCGCATCAGCCCCAAGTCGACGGCGCGGACCCGGCTGCTGTCGCGGCTGCGCGAAGCGCGTGACTGCCGGCTGGCGCTGGTGTGCGGCAGCGCGGGCTTCGGCAAGACAACGCTGCTGGCGCAGTGGCGCCAGGAGCTGCTGAAGACCGGCGAGCAGGTGTCGTGGCTGTCGCTGTCGCAGGAAGAGCAGCAGTTTCCCCAGTTCCGCGCCTACCTCCTGGGCGCGCTGCAGCGGGCGGGCCTGGCCGTCGAGGACAGCACCGCTCTACCGTCCGAGGCACGCGCCGAGCTTCCGGTGGCGCAGACCGTCGCCACCATCGTCGATGCGGCCTGCCAGTCGAGCAAGACGCTCTACCTCTTCATCGACGACTATCACCATGTCGACGACGCACTGACGCATGCGCTGATCCAGGGCCTTTTGGACCACTGCCCGGACGACGTGCACCTGATCCTCGCGTCGCGCAGCTCCCCGCCGCTTGCGGTGAGCCGCATGCGTCTGACCGGCGAGCTGACCGAGATCACCCTGGCAGAGCTGCCCTTCGATTTCCAGGAGACGCAGGAATTCCTGGCCACCCAGCTCGGCGAAGTTACGCCCGACGACGCGCGCCTGATCCACGACATCACCGACGGCTGGCCGCTATGCGTACAGATGATCTGCATCCGGCTCAAGCGCGCGCCGGATAATCGCGCGCTGCTGTCCCAGTTGGTGCACCACCGCAGCGACCTGCAGCGCTACCTGTCAGAGGACGTGGTGCGCGGGCTGGCGCCCGAACTCGTCGACTTCATCGAGAAGATCTCCATCTGCCGGCGCTTCAATGCCGACCTGGTCTGCCACGTCACAGAGAACCCGCAAGCGCAAACCCTGCTTGACCAGCTGGAGCGGGACAACCTCCTGCTCCTCCCGGTCGAGATGGACAGTCCCACGCCGTGGTATCGCCTGCATCCGCTGTTTGCCAGCTTCCTGCAGGAGCGCCTGTCGGCGCGTGACTTGCAGCAGGTGCGCGCAGTCCATGCGCGCGCGAGCCACTGGTTCGAGGCACACGGCTCGCTGATCGAGGCCCTGCGGCACGCCTACCACGCGGACGATCTCGAAGCCGCGGCCCGGCTGGTGGAGCGCGCCGACCTGCCGGTGCGCAGCATGAGCTTCATCAGCACGCTGCAACGCTGGATGAGTCAGCTCTCGGCGGAGGTGCTGATGGCCCATCCCCGGCTGCTCGTGCTCGGCTGCTGGGCGCTGGTCGCCACCTGCCGATGGCGAGATGCACAGGCCTGGCTCGACCGGCTGCAGCAAGGCCAGGCAACGCTGCCCCCCGAGTTCACCCTGCACGCGCGCTACCTGCGCGCCAGCATCGCGCTGCAGCGCGACGACACCGATGCCGCGCTGGCGCTGATCGCGCCTTCGGACTTCGATGCCTTGCAGGAACGGTTCCTGCGCCAGGCCCATCTGGCCATGCTCAGCTTTGCATACTGCGCGCAAGGCCGCTACGCCGACGCACGGAGTCTGCACCGCAACCTCGCGCGCCTGTCGCGTGCCGAGTTGCTGGACGACATGGCGCTGGTGGCCGAATCGACCTTGCTGCTCAGTCACCTGCTGGAAGGCACCAATGCGGAAGCCATCCGGATTGCCGGGCCGTTGGTTGTGCGCGCCGAGGACGCGCACGGCCGGCGCTCGGTATCTGCCGTGAACTGCGCGGCCTTCGCCGCCGATGCGTACTACGAAGCCGATCGCCTCGCCGAGGCGCGCGACGTGCTCGCCCACCGCCTCGACCTGCTGCGCTTCTCGTCCCCGGAGCCGATGGCGCGCGCCCTCATCGCGCGCAACCGGCTGGCGGCTGCGCAACTGTCGCCATTGGAAGCGCTCCAGGGCCTGGCCGAAGACGAATCCCAATGCCGCGAGCAGGCCCTTGATCGCCCACTGGCGTATGTGCTTGCCGAGCAGGCGCGCCTGCATCTGCGGCTTGGCCGCCATGAGGCCGCGCAGCAGATACAGGCCGAACTCGACGCGCTGGCTGAACGCCATCGCGGCGCCGCCGGCTTCCTCGCCGAAATCGACGCCATCGCCGCACTGGCGGCGGCACGCCGCGCTCTGGCCGAGGGTCAGGGGGACGCGGCGTTGCCGGCGCTCCAACGCCTGCGGCAGCACGGCGTCGTGTTCGCGCGTCAAAAGAGCGTGGTGCTGGCCGACCTCTTGTCGGGCTGCGCCTTCGACCAGATGGGGCGCGGCGCGGAATCGAGGCACGGGCTGACGGTCGGTATCGAGGCCGCGCTGCGTCTGGGCCTGGTGCGCACCGTGCTGGACGAGGGCGAAGCCCTGCAGGTTCTGCTCAGGAAATTGGTGCCGACGATGGAGGCCGGCGACACCCAGGATTACCTCGCCGACCTGCTGCAACGCGCCGATGCCGCGCGCATGATCCGGCTGCCATCGCGAGAGGCCACGGCGCAAGACCAGAACATGAAGCCGCGCGAGATCGAGATCCTGCAGCTGCTCGGTCAATCGATGTCCAACAAGCGCATCGCGCTCACCCTGAATATCACGCTCGAAACCGTGAAGTGGAACCTGAAGAACATCTTCGGCAAGCTCGACGTCCCGAGCCGGTATGACGCGGTGATGGTGGCACGCAAGCGCGGGCTGATCGACTGAGGCACTTGCAGCGGCTCCACTCGAAAGGGGGGGTGATTGCTTTTGGGGGGCACACCAGAATCTTCGTCACGGTCCAGAAGTCGGACTGCCACACACGAGAGAACCACATGGCTGAAGAAGAACGCACTGCGCCGGCCCCCGAAATGCTGCCGAGCGACGAAGAGCGGGAGATGCTGCGCGAAAGCCTGCGCCGTCTGCTCGAACGGCTTTGGCCCGCCGAGCGCGCCATAGCGCTGGCCACCGACACGCAGGCGGTTGCGTCGATCTGGCACGCACTGGCGGAACAGGGCGTGGCAAGCCTGGGCCGTGATCCGCTCGAAGGCGGGCTGCGCGAGATCAGTGTGGCGCTGCAAGAGCTGGGGCGTGCGGGCTGTTCCGCGCCGCTGGTCGGCGCCGTGCTTACGAACTTGGCGCTTTCGCCCCTGCGAAGCAGCTCGCAGGAAGCTGATGCTTTGCTGGATGCACTCCATCGGGGCGACGCCGCCGTCGCGTTCGCGCTGGGCAGCTTCGATGGCGACCCGCGCGCGGGAGGGCTTCGGTGGGTCAATGGCCGTCTGCGGGGACGCGTGGCCTTTGCCGAGGGCGTCGCGACAGCCACCCATCTGCTCGTGTTGGTCGATCAGGAGCCCTTGCTGGCGATCGTGCCGCGAAGCGCGCCAGGCCTTGGGATCGAGGAAACGCCGGGCCTGGCGGCTCCGGCCCTGGGGCTGCTGACCTTCGACAACGTGGCGGCAGCTCCACTGGCGATTCCGCAACGGCTGGCCGAGGATCTGCACCAGATCGCAGGGCTGGCCTTGCTGGCGCGCGCGCTGGGCGCTGCGCGGCGCGGCTTTGACATGGCCGTGGAGTACGCCAAGGAACGCCGGCAGTTTGGTCAGCCCATCGGCCGTTTCCAGGCACTCCAGCACAAGCTCGCGAATAGCCTGATGAGCCTGGACGCAGCGCAGCTCCTGCTGAACAACGCGGCCCGCAGCCACGACCTTGGCATGGACAACTGGCGCGTGCTCGGCGCGAGCGCGCGCGCCTTTTCCGGTCCTGCTCTGCGCCAGGTGGCACTCGAGGTGCACCACACCTTCGGTGCCATCGGCTACTCGGAAGAACATGAGGCACCTCGGCATTTCCGGCGCATCCACGCCGATCTGGCACGCCTGGGCGGGGTGCGCCGAGCCCGGGAGCAATTGGCCGAGGCATTGATCAACCAGGGGCAAGCGCTTCCCGAGCAGGACCTGGGCGCGGCGGGCAATGCCTTTCGCATGGAAGTGCGCGACTGGCTGAAGGAAAACTGGCAGCCTGAAAGCCAGGAAGACGACATCGACCGGCCGTACGAAGAATGGGGCTACAACAGCCGATTCACCGCATTGCTGGGCCGCAAGGGATGGAACAACCTGAGCTGGCCCAGCGCCTACGGCGGCGAAGGCCGCACGCCCCGAGAGCAATTGGCTTTCATGGAGGAAATTCAGCGCGTCGGCGCACCGATGGGGGGGCGTGGGGACATCCAGGCTCATGCCCTGATGTCGTTTGGCACGCTGGCGCAGAAGGCGGAGTTCCTTCCCAAGCTCGCTCGCGGAGAAATCACCTTCTGCCTGGGCTACAGCGAGCCGGGCTCAGGCTCCGACCTTGCCTCCATGCAGACCACCGCCGAGCGCGACGGCGACGAATGGGTGATCAATGGACAGAAAATCTGGACCACGGCCGCAGAGAAGGCCGACTACATGTGGCTAGCGGCGCGCACCGATCGGACAGCGCAGCGGCCGCACGCCGGCATCAGCCTCTTCATCGTGCCAATGAAGACCCCGGGTCTCACGGTGCGCCCGTCGATGGCCATGTACGGGCACACCTTCTGCCAGGAATTTCTCGACAATGTGCGGGTACCTGCGCATGCACTGGTCGGTGAGGTCAACCAAGGTTGGAAGATCCTCACCTCCGCGTTGGCCACCGAGCGAATGATGATGGGCAGTTTCATCGCCAATGCGCGTGCCGAATTCGAGTGCTTGGTCCGATGCGTGCGCGAGGTCGACGACAGCCTGCAATCAGGCCATACCGATGGTGCCGTTCGCGATCGCATCGGAGCGCTCGCCGCCCAGGTCGAGGCCGGACGGCAGTTGTTCATGCACAGTATTGAGATGGCGGAGAAAGGCAAGGCCCCGATCCATGAAGCCGCCATGAGCAAGGCCTACACCGGCGAACTGATGGAACAGTTGGGGCAGGCCTCGCTCGATATTCTGGGCGCTGCGGCGACGCTCTCCAAGGGGACGCATGGCGCGGTCGCCGGGGGGCGGTTCGAGCAACTGCTGCGCTTTTCGATCCTCACCGTGATCGGCGGTGGCACTGCGGAGATTCAGCGCAACTTGATCGCTCAGCATGGGTTGGGATTGCCGCGCTCCTGATCGGGGCTCGCTACTCGTGGCGAAAAGGACCATTAAGGATCTACCCGCCTTCCCCCCAACTGCACGCGGTTGAGCAAGTGTTGGATTCCGGCGATCTCTGCGCCATACGCCGGCTGACCAGCAAGGTCAGCAGTACTTAAAACCGGCCACTGGGTCGAGATGACGCTGGCGCATGAATGACCGCTGCGTGGCCAAGACCGTGAACTCAGGAGACCGACATCACCGGCAGCAACCGCTGCTTAGCTGTCCTTGACTTAGGGACGCTGCATTGTGAACAGATAGCGACCGACTCAGCACTCCCTGAAGACTGCTGCACACCGTAGGGTTAGTACGCGTGATCCTCAAAAGCCATAGCTGAACTGTGGCGCTTCTTTGCAGCGACACGTGAAGGTGGCAGCTTTCATTCTTCGAGAAGCTGATACGGCCTGAGCTCCAATGCCAATGCAAGACGCTCAAGATTGTCGAGTGAGATGTTGCGAGCTTGGCGTTCTACGTGAGCGACGAAGGTCCGATGCAGTCCGGCCTCGAAGGCCAGAGCTTCTTGGGACCATCCCCTCAGTCCGCGCTGCCGGATCAAATTCAAAGCAAGTACTTCCCTCGCCGACGGCTTGGGTTGCTTCGAAGAATTCCTAGCATTAGTCACAGTGGAAGTCTTCGAGATAGATGCTTTTACGTCAGCCGCGTTTGAGTCACAATCGAGACTTCCAATCTGCGAAGGACCGGTCCCTATGCGAAATGTCCAGCTCCCGTCCCCGTTCCCCACCGCGCACTTGCTGAAGTTGCCAGTCTCGATTACGCGTGTACGACTCCGGCAGCCCGCTCCTGTCGTGCGTAGCCTGTCCGCGGCACGCATCGGCGTACAGGTGAAGGCATTGCGCATGGCGGCCGGGCTATCGGCCGGGCAGCTTGCGGCGGCGTCGGAGATCTCGGCCTCGATGCTCTCGCGCATCGAGCGGGGGCTGGTCTCGCCGTCGGTGGAGACCTTGGAGCGGCTCGCACAGGGGTTGCATGTGCCTGTGTCGCGCTTCTTCGGAGACCAGGCCCGGCGCACGGACTTCTGCCATGTGCGGGCAGGGCAGGGGCTCGCGGTCGACCGCATCGGTGCCGTGGCGGGCTACCGCTACGAGTTGCTGGGGCACTCGCTGTCCGGCAACCTCTTTATGGAGCCTTACCTCGTGACGTTGTTGCCGGAGGCGGGGCCGTACGTGACCTTCCAGCATCCCGGGCTGAAGTTCCTGTACTTCCTGTCCGGGGCGGTCACCTACCGCTACGGCGCGAAGGCGGTGGAAGTGGGGGCAGGGGACACGCTGCTGTTCGATGCGACGGCGTTGCACGGCATCGAGGCGATCCGTTCGGGGCCGGTCTCGTACCTCTCGGTGGTTTTCACTTTGCGCGATTGACCCACCTTCGGTAATACAGTCAGGCTTGTTGATTGAAGCGGCTGCCGACCCGGCGCGTCGCTCGGGCATTCGCCCGTGCCACTTCTTTTCATTTCTTCTGGCTTCGGTGTTCGGCATGCCGAATACCGCCGGAGCACCGGCCGGCGGTCAAGAACGGAGATCTTTGTTCGATGAAAAGGGCGGGATCTTTATCGGACAGTCGTGTGGGCGCTCTGGGTCGGCGCCGGGGAGGGCGGCGGCTGCCCTGTTTCGCGAGGCTGTCCGCCTTCCTTCTGTCTTCTTCCGCCCGTTATCTCTTCCCGGGTTTCAGGAAGCCTGGCACGTTCTCGCCCTCGCCAGGCCTCGTTTCGGTCGCTTCGTTGTCTTCAGCCGCGTCGTCGGGCGGCGGCTTCTCGAGGTCGTCGGCCCTGACCTCGGCCTCGGTCGGAGGGACGGGTGATGGAGAAGTGGTGGGCTTCGGGTCGGTGTTCATCTTTGTTTCCTCTTTCGGTGAGGCGCGTCGATGCCCGTGCGATCAGGGCTTCTTCGTGAGCTGGTCGTTCAGTTCGTCCAGCACCGCCTCTTCCGACATGCCGAGCTCGGCGCCCGTCTGCGGATCGCTCGCGGGGTCGGAGGCCGTGCGCGCCGCCATGGCGTCGACCGCGGTTTCTTCCTCGGGCGTGAGCTGAATGGCGGGCTCGCCGTCTCCTCCGTCTACCGCCATCTGGTCCTCGGGGTCCGCCACGAACTCCCATTGCGGTCCCTGGTTCCAGGGGCCGCGGACCTCGCCTCCCTTGGACATGTCGAAGTAGACCTTCGTGAACTCAGGCATCCCCGGCAGCTTGCCTGGCGGAAAATTGGGCGTGATGGCATAGAGCGCTTTCTCGAACGACTTCTGGTGCGCGATCTCGCGGGTCATGAGAAAGCCCAGTGCTTCCTTCACCCCCGGGTCGTCGGTGAGGTTGATGAGCCGCTCGTAGACGATCTTGGCGCGCGCCTCGGCCGCGATGTTGGAGCGCAGGTCGGCAGTGGGTTCGCCGATGCTGTCGATGTAGGCCGCGGTCCACGGCACGCCGGCGGAATTCACCAGCGCCGGCCCACCGCCGTAGAGCACCTGCGTGAGGTGGCTGTCGTTGCCGGCCCCCGTGATGCTGCGGTAGGTTTCGGCTTCCGAATCGACGCCTTCGGCCAAGCGTCCCTTGGCGCCCTTGTTGAGCATCGCGACCATCGTCCCGATCACTTCCAGATGGCTCAATTCTTCGGTGGCGATGTCGAACAGCATGTCCTTGCGGCCCGGGTCGTCCTCAGCGATGGCCTGGGTGAAGTAACGGCAGGCGGCGGCGAGTTCGCCTTGCGGCCCTCCGAATTGCTCGAGCATCAGGTTCGCGAGCCCGGGGTTTGTCTCGTTGACTCGCAAGGTGTATTGAAGGCGCTTGTTGTGGGAAAACATGGGAATCTCCTGATCGGGCGCCAGCGAACGGCGCGGTAAGTGGGGGGAGAACGAACGGCAAGGTGTTCGTGTCCGTGCGGCTTCTCGGGATGGCCTTGCAGTTCGGACGCCTTCAAAGTGACCCTCGCGCCGCGCAGTCGACGTAGTCATCGACCGCACGACAGAGTGCGATGTGGGCGCGATGCCAAGCGACGCGCTGATCGCACTCTTTAAAAATCAAACCCCGGGGGCACGCGGCACGTTTGGCCTTCTCGCCTCAGGATTTGCGCAGCCGCTTTTCCTTCAGGTCCGCCCGCCGCAAGGCGAGCTGCCGTCTTTGGCGAAACTGCGTCAGACCGGCGAAGAGCACCTTTTGCGCACGTCAGTCCTGCAGGCGACAGCCTGCCTGTGGATGTGGAGCGCTGAGCTTTAGCAGCAGGCATGTGCGTTGCCACGAGCCTTGCACTCCCTGGTCGGGCGTCTGGCCGCTATGCGTTGCGGCCGTCGACCTGAGCTTCTGCGTCCAACCAATCCTGCACTTCGTCGCCCGGCCCGCCACCCCGGCGCACATAGGCGTCGTAGGCGGCGCGGCGCACCCGTTCCTCGCGCGCAGCAGAGTCCTCGTTTTCGGGCGTGGGCTGCGTGGGTTGTTGGGTCGCGGCGGTGCTGGCGGAAGGATCGATGGGGGGTGCCGCTGTGGCGTCAGTGGTATCGGCGGTCCTTGTGGAATCGGCAGAGCTCGGCGCCTGCGCGTTTGCGGAGTTTGAGCTGCGGGTCGTCTTGGGCATGTTTACCTCGGCGGGGTGGTTGAAGATGGGAGCAACCTAAACCAATGCCCCGTCGCCGCCGTCGGACGAATGCCCGTCCGCGCGCGGATGCAGACGAAGAACACGAGGACAGGGCCAGTGAAGGATATGGATTGCGCGCTTTGGCGCCTTCCCCTGCAACACCGGCCATGCGTCGGTGCGAGCGTACGGGCAGAGTTTTGGCGCTTGGAACGCGACTCTCGTGCCGGCTCAGTGAAGCAGCGGTGGCCTCGTCGTGCCCTCGTCGGACGGACCCGCGAGGTCCGCAGGGCCAAGCACCACCCGTTGCGCCCCGGTCTGCGCGTGGACCAGCAAAGCACGCTCGCGCAGAAGGCCCATGCAGGCCGTCAGCGTGCACAACTGGTCCGTCGGCTCTTCGCCGGCCAGGAATTCCAGCGCCGCGCGGGTCACGTGCACATGCAGACGACGACGATCAAGCAGCTGGATGCTGAACTCATAACCGTCGCCGTTGTAGCTGTCCGGCACGTGACACCTCTTGCGACGATCAGGCGGCCGCTTCTTCGATCTGCGCGGCTTCGGCGAGCAGGCCCAGGCGCTTGTCGGTGGCCTGCTCTTCGGCGAGGCTGGCTTGGAGCAGCACAACTGCTTCGGCAAAGCCCAGCTTCTTGGCCATGAGGCTCAGCGAGGTGTAGCCCGCGATCTCGTAGTGCTCCGCCTTCTGGGCGGCTCCGATGAGCGCGGCGTCAAGCACCGGTCCCTTGCCGATCAGGTCGACCAAGGACATGGTCTCTTCGACCAAGCCTTCCATGCCGTCGCACTTCACGCGCTTGATCTTGAAGCCGCAGAGGTCGGCGACCTGTTCGAGCCGCTCGACCTGGGCGCGCGTTTCCTCCAGATGATCTTCGAACGCCTGCGAGAGTTCGGGGTCGGTGGCCGCGCGGGCGAGCTTCGGCAGCGATCGTGTCATCTGCTTCTCCGCGTTGTGCGTGTCCGAAATCTCGTGCACGAAAAGATCCATCACTGACTTGACTGGCATGTGTCGCTTCTCCATCGAAGTGGTTTGAAAGAACCTGAAATTGCGCGGCGCGCCTCAACGTTCATGTAGTCCTTGGGCGCTTCGGTCCGACAGTGCCGCGGCATCGGAGGCGTCCAGGAATTCGAGAAGCAGCGAGCTGACTTTCTGCGGCTCCTCGTGATGCAGCCAGTGCGAGGCGTGCGGCAGGTGCACGACTTCGCCGTTTCGGCAGTAAGGCAGCGCGGCCTCGGCGAGGCCGGGCTCCAGCGCCGAGTCGGCATCGCCCCACACGATGCGCACCGGCGCTTCGATCTCGTCGGTGCAGGGCTGCGCGAAGGGCATGGCCCGGTACCAGTCGAGCATGGCGCGCAACGCCCCAGGCTCGGCCCACGCCGCGCGGTAGCCGGCGAGTTGGTCTTCGCCGAAGGTGCCCGCACGGCTGGAGCGCGTCAGCGCAGCTTGCAAGAGCGCGAAGTCGTTGGCGCGAAGCACCGCTTCGGGCACCCAGCGCATCTGGAAAAAGCCCACGTAGCTGCTTCGCAGCATCTGCAACGGGTGAGTCAGCGCGAACGAGAAGAACGTGGCGGGATGGGGTGCATTGAGGATGACCAGGCGCTCGATGGCGGTGGCCTCGCGCGCAGCCAGGTGCCAGGCAACCATGCCGCCCCAATCGTGACCGACGAGGCTGAAGCGGGGTGCGTCCAGCGCACGCGCAATGCCCATCACGTCGTCGGCCAGCGTGTCCAGGGCATAGCTGCCGACCCCGGCGGGTTTTGCCGATGTGCCGTAGCCCCGCTGGTCGGGGACCGCCACGCGCCAGCCCGCGTCGACCAGGGGCTGGATCTGCCGCCGCCACGCGCCCCAATGTTCGGGAAAGCCGTGAAGCAGGATCACGAGCGGCGCGTCGGCATGGCCTGCGGTCACCACATGCAGGGCGACGCCGTTCGCGCGCAGGGTCTGGTGTTCAAGGGGCGCCGTCATGGATTCAGCCCAACGCGGTGTCCAGGACCATCATCAGCACGAACCCCAGCAGGAGTCCTGTGGTCGCATGGGCCTCGTGGCCCTTGCGGTGCGACTCGGGAATGATCTCGTGGCTGATGACGAAGAGCATCGCGCCGGCGGCCATCGCGAGGCCCCACGGGAGCAGGGCGGCCGTCAGCCCGATGACTGCAGCGCCCAGGACGGCGGCGACCGGCTCGACCAGCCCCGACAACACGCCGAGTCCCGCCGCGCTCAGCTTGCCGTAGCCCACGCTGCGCAACGCCAGTGCGACGACCAGGCCTTCGGGCACGTCCTGGATCGAGATGCCGGTCGTCAGCGCGGCGGCGCCGACCGGATCGGTCCCGGCGAACGCGACGCCGATGGCCAGGCCTTCGGGCAGGTTGTGCAGCACGATGGCCAGCACGAATAGCCACACGCGCTTGAGCGCGCGCGACTCCGGCCCTTCGACACCCTTGACGAAATGCTCATGCGGGACGACGCGATCGATGACGAGCAGCGCCAGCGCGCCGAGCAATACGCCCGCTGCGACCAGGGCACCGCTGCCCCACGCGCCGGCGCCTTGCGATTTGGCCGCCGCGAGCGCCGGTATGACCAGCGAAAACGAGCTGGCCGCGAGCATCACGCCCGCACCGAATCCCAGCAAGCTGTCGTAGACCCGTTGCGAGAACTGCTGCGAAAGAAGAACCGGCACGGTGCCGAGTGCGGTGGCCAACGCCGCGATGCAACCGCCGGTGAGCGCAGCGCCGGTGGCAGAGCCGGACCGGGCAAGGTGCACGCCTTCGACGATCAGCACCAGGACACCGGCGCATGCAATGGCAGCGCCGATCCAGCGCTTTGCCGTCCTCACAACGACCCAGGAGTTCGGGAAATGAATATCGGCCATGGGGACGTTCAGTGAAGGTGAGGAGGGCGAGCATTGGGGCTGCAGGGCGGCCGGCTGTAGGAAGACACCGCCCCTGGAATGCAGTTGACTTCCATTTCCATCACGGCGCGAGCTCATCGCGCAATGCCTCGCCGGTGGCGGCGCAGGGTTCGCGCTGGGACTCGGGCAGGACGCTTCGGTGACGTCTGACCGGCCGTTCGGACCGACAGTCACTGCTTCGATGCGGCTCGCAGCGCGGTCATCGCCGGTTGTCACTGGCTTCGCATCGTGGCCGACGCTTGGCGCAGGTGGCTCACCTGGGCCATCCGCCCATCCGCCCATCGGGCCATCGGTCGCCGATACACTCCCGGGCATGGCTCGCGGCGCGGGTCGTGCGCCCGGCTGCGATGGCGGGGCTGACGCAGCCTTGCACCACCACCCGCATGATCGAGGTTGCCGCCGCACTCAGCCGTGCGGGTTGCCGGCCAGACGGGGAATCAGGCCAGCGAGCCGTTGCCCTCCGGCTGGGGCATGGCGCGCAAGGGTGACCGGTCGACGCTGCCGCGGGTTGATCGCACATCCTGCGTGCCATTGCCGTGCGCAAGCTTTCGGGAGGTCGCAGTGCGCTTCACGTGGCTTCCTTCGCTGGATCGCGTGGCATTGGGGCATGCCGACGCGGCGCGCAGGCCGGTGCTACGAGCGCGCGCAAAAAAAAGCGTCGCGGTCGGCGTGCTCCTTGGGTTCGATGAGGTCCGCCAAGGTGGTGTGGATTCAACGGCACATGACGGCGTAGTCCGAGACACTCGGAAGGGCGTCTTCGCCGACGGTGGTCAAGGTCAGCCTGCCGGCCGGACCGGCGTAGCCGAAATCGCAATAGCCAAGGCCGGTGCCCGCGCAGGACTCGGCCTCGGCGATGCCGCGCCTGACCAGCGCGGCCTGCCTCGGTTCAGGACTGGCCCCGCCCCGCACGGGCTTCCAGCCCTTGGCGGCGAGCACCTTGCGCGCCTTGTCGATCGACATGCCGTAGACGTTCGGCACCTTCGCCTGGCCCTTGCAGACCGACTCCTCATTGGCCAGCTTTCCCAGGTGCACAGTGCCGTCTGCCTCGATGCGCAAGTCGCCCACTGGCGAGCCGACCGCGTCGCCGTCCCACACCCGGACAGTGCCACCCTCGAGTGCCGTCAGGTTGCCGATGGCGGTATCTTCCGCCGACTTGCCGTAGGCCAGCGCGAGCATCTTGTCGCCGTCGAACACCGCCACGTTGCCCTGGGTGATGCTGCAGGTGCCGCTGGTGCCGGCTTCCATCTGGCCGGCGAAGCTGACCGCGCGATAGGCGCCCAGCGGCACGTCCGCCGTCACCGCCCATCCCTGTGCAGCCACCAGCTTGGCCGCCGCCGACTTCGGCCGGATCACGCGCCACGGACAACCGTTTCGATCGTCGGCACTGCCGCCTGCCTTGGGCAGGCTGGTGATCGCCTGGATGCGAATGTCCTTCAGGTCGGATTGCACGCGCACCGTCGGCGCAGCGGTTTGTGCCACCCCAGGCAGCGCCATGGCGAGGCCCAGCAAGAGCGCCGCGCTCCGGGCGGCACACACGTCGAGGATTCTTGGAAAGCTGCGTGACGGCATATTGAAGTTTGGATTGAAAGCAGGTCCGAGGCGTGGCGCTCGTGCGCACGTACCGGTGGGTGCATGAAGGTGGAGCGCGCATCGAGATGCGACCCGCACAGGTGTTCGCGCCCAACGGCGCGTCCCCGGCTTGACCTTCGGGGGGACGTCAGAGGTCCATCACCGTCGCAGCTTCTCCTGTGGCGCCTGCGCGGCGCGCTGAGCATACTATTTTGAGTGTGGCCGCTGCTCACCTCAAAGTCGTGTCGGCACCTGCGGCATTTGGTGTCCATCCTTCACGCTCCAACTCACCCAAGAAAGGTCAACAAAGGAGCCAGCGAAATGTTCAGTTCCTGCGAAGAGCTCGCGGCTTGGATGGCGGCCGACGAGGGGTTGAGTTTGCGATGAAATGGGCAGAGCAGATCGCCAAACGAGGGCGCAATCCGCCGCAAGCTTTGGCACGGGTGGCGTCGCTGCGAGACATCGCCAGCCAGCGCTTTGAACAGATGATGGCTCACTTCGAACGGCGACAGCAGCTTCTGGCCAAGCCGCATCGTCGTGCGCGAACTGCCCTGCCAGCCAGTCCAAGCTTCAGGAGGACTTCGCCTCCAGGCGGGCCAGGTCGGCCACAAATACGGCCAGCGTCTGCTTCATCGTTTCCAGCAAGACAATAGCAAGGCCTACCTGGCCGCCGTGAGGGTCCATTCGAGCAACCCGCACGGCCTGTTCGTCGACGAGGCGAGAGCCGCTCGCGACGTGGCGTCGCGCGAGTCGCAAGGGTGTCTCAGTGTCGGGCATCATTCCCTACGGCTTAAGCCAGTTTTCCAGTATGCGCCCGATCCGGGAGCGTCCGGGTGACAGATCCCAGTTGTGCGGCAGTTCGTGTATGCGGCTGTTGGGGCTTCCAGCATGCGACGCCCGGATGCAGAGCCGACCAAACCCGATCCCAGCAGGCTGCCGGTGATGCCGGTGCTCCGGCGAGAAGGCGGTGAATGCAAGCTGGTGCATCGCCGCGCTCCCGGCTTCCGTTGTCGTCGAAGTCGTTCGAGCAAGGCGCCCTGTTCCGTCATGATCAGCCGGGTCGCTGTGGCCGGGGCCCTGATTCGAGGGTGGCGAGCGAGATCGGGATCTTGCGGCCGTCCATTTGCAGCTCTCAGGCACAGACGATCCGTTCGCCGGGGATGAGGTCGAAGCAGGTCGCATCGAACTCGGTCACCATGCCGCATTTCTCTGCAGGGCAGCGGCAGCCCCCACATGGAAGCAGACGCAGCCATGCCTTGAGGCCAGCTCGCAGGGCCGGTATCCCTTCGTCGAACGCAGCGGCGACGGCGACTTCGATGCAGGAAATCCGGCCTTGCTGCAAACTGTTCGAAGCGTCGCTGGCCTTCGGGCCCGCATGCTGGCGCTGGAAATGCTCGTCGACATCCCTCACGCTGTAAACGCACCGCCCCCGAGAGGAGCGCATCGATGCTGAAAAAGTACCTATGGGTCGTGCTCGGCCTTGCGGCACTCGTCTTCATAGTCCTGTTGGCGCTGGCGCTGTGGCCGACGTCCACGAGGGCCATCGCCGCAGGCGCGGACGGCCGTTCGCCGGGCCTGGTGGCCAAGGGGCAGTACCTGGCGCAGGCGGGCGACTGCGTGGCCTGCCACACCGCGCCGGGCGGCGCGCCCTTCGCGGGTGGACTGCCGCTGGCCTCGCCCATCGGCGCGATCTACAGCACCAACATCACGCCCGATCGCGACAGCGGCATCGGCCGGTACTCGCTGGACGACTTCGATCGCGCCGTGCGCCACGGCATCCGCGCCGATGGCGACTCGCTGTATCCGGCGATGCCCTTTCCCTCCTATGCGCGCATGACGGACGACGACGTGCGCGCGCTGTACGCCTTCTTCATGCAGGGCGTGACGCCGGCGCCGGCGACCCCGCATCCGCGCGGCCTGGTCTGGCCCTTGTCGATCCGCTGGCCGCTGGCGCTGTGGCGCAAGGCCTTCGCGCCCCGGCCCGATGCCGTCGCCTTCGATGCCCACCGCTATGCGGACATGTCGGTGGCGCGCGGTGCGTACCTCGTGCAGGGCCTGGGCCATTGCGGCAGTTGCCACACGCCGCGGTCGGTCACGATGCAGGAGAAGGCGCTGGACGAGTCCGGCTCCGCCTACCTGGCGGGCGGTCCCCTCATCGACGGATGGGTCGCGGTGAATCTGCGCGGCAATCCTGCCGATGGCCTGGGCGGCTGGTCGGCGGCCGACATCGTCGCCACCCTGCGGGCGGCGCGCAACCCGTCCCACGCGGTGGTCGGCGGCCCGATGAACGACGCCATCGTGCACAGCACGCAGCACCTGAGCGATGAGGACCTGAACGCCGTCGCCGCCTATCTGAAGACGCTGGAGCCGAGCGCCGATGCGGTGTCGACATTCAAGCCGGACCCCGCCACGGCCACGGCCCTGTGGCAAGGCGTCAACGCGACACGGGGCGCCGAGCTCTACGCGGACAACTGCGCGGGCTGTCACCGCAGCGATGGCAAGGGCTATGCGCGGGTCTTTCCCAGCATTGCCGGCAACTCGACCGTGTTGACCGCCGATCCGAGCTCGGTCATCCGGCTGATCCTGCAAGGCAGCAAGTTGCCCGCGACGGGCACGGCGCCTTCCGAACTGGCCATGCCCGGCTTTGGCTGGCGCCTGTCGGACGACGAGGTCGCGCAGCTCGCGAGCTTCGTGCGCCAGAGCTGGGGCAACCAGGCGCCGAAGGTGGACGCGGCGCAGGTGGGCCCCATTCGCCAGGCCGTCGAGAAGGACATCGCCGCGCAGGCGCCGGCCGCCCGATAGGCCTGGGCCCGACCCTCTACAGGAGCATCACCGTGACCGCACCGAACCCACCCGATTCTTCCCCGGATTCTTCTTCCAGGCGCCGGCTCTTCAAGGGCCTGGGCGCAGCGGCTTTCGCCGCCGTCGCACTGCCCGCCTGCGACAGCCGGCCGGCGGCGGCAATGCCCGGCAGCGCGGGCGCAGCCCCGGAGACACAGCCCTACACGCCGCGCTTTTTCACGGCCGACGAATGGGCCTTTGTCCGTGCTGCCAGCGGGCGTTTGATTCCGAGCGACGCGCTGGGGCCAGGGGCGATCGAGGCGGGCGTGCCGGAATTCATCGACCGGCAGATGGACACGCCCTGGGCCACGGGGGCGCTGTGGTACATGCAGGGCCCGTTCCAGGCCGATGCACCGGCCACCCTGGGCTACCAGTCGCAGCTCACGCCGCAGCAGATCTATCGGCTGGGTCTCGCCGCCGCCGACGGCTTCGTGCGCAAGGCCCACGGCAAGCCCTTTGCCGAGCTCGCCGCGGATGCACAGGACGCGGCCTTGCACGCCATCGAAGCGGGGCAGGCGCCGTTCGACACCGTGCCGGCCGGGCTCTTCTTTTCGCTGCTGCTGCAGAACGTGCGCGAAGGCTTCTTTGCCGATCCCGTGCATGGCGGCAACCGCGGCCTGGTCGGCTGGAAGCTGATCGGTTTTCCCGGCGTGCGCGCCGATTTCATGGACTGGGTCGAGCGCGACGTTCCGTACCCCTTGCCGCCGGTGGCGCTGAGCGGGAGGCGAGGCTGAAATGGCGGCGCGCACGATGAAGAAGGCCGACGTGGTGATCGTCGGCTTCGGCTGGACCGGCGCGATCATGGCCAAGGAGCTGACCGAGGCCGGCCTGAACGTGGTCGCGCTTGAGCGCGGACCGATGCGCGACACCGCCACCGACGGCATCTATCCCAAGGTGCTGGACGAGCTGGCCTACAGCATCCGCCGCAAGCTCTTCCAGGACGTGTCGCGCGAGACGGTCACCGTGCGCCACGGCGTGAACGACACGGCGCTGCCCTATCGGCAGCTGGGCGCCTTCCTGCCGGGCACCGGCGTGGGCGGGGCGGGGCTGCACTGGTCGGGCGTGCACTTCCGGGTGGACCCCGTCGAGCTGCGGCTGCGCAGCCACTACGAGGAACGCTATGGCCGCAAGTTCATTCCCGAGGGAATGGCGATCCAGGACTTCGGCGTCAGCTACGAGGAACTGGAGCCGCATTTCGACTTCGCGGAGAAGGTCTTCGGCACTTCGGGCGCGGCATGGACGGTGGCGGGCAAGCGGGTGGGCGAGGGCGGCAACCCGTTCGCACCAGACCGGTCGAGCGACTTCCCGCTGCCGCCGCAGAAGCGCACGGTGTCGGCGCAGCGCTTCGGCGATGCGGCGCGAAAGCTCGGCCACCATCCCTACGACCTGCCCTCGGCCAACGCCGCCGGCCCCTACACCAACCCCTACGGCTGCCAGATGGGGCCGTGCAACTTCTGCGGCTACTGCAGCGGCTACGTCTGCTACAACTACTCGAAGGCCTCGCCCAACGTCAACGTGCTGCCGGCCCTGCGGCTGGCGTCGAACTTCGAACTGCGCGCCAACGCCCACGTGCTCAGGGTGAACCTCTCGGGCGACCGCCGCAGCGCGACTGGCGTGACCTATCTCGACGCGCAGGGCAGCGAGGTCGAGCAGCCGGCCGACATCGTCGTCATCGCGGCCTTCCAGTTCCACAACGTGCGGCTGATGCTGTTGTCCGGCATCGGTACGCCGTACGACCCGGCCACCGGCAAGGGCACGGTCGGGCGCAACTTCGCCTACCAGAACATGGCGACCATCAAGGCCTACTTCGACAAGGACGTGCACGCCAATCCCTTCATCGGCGCGGGCGGCAACGGCGTCGCGATCGACGATTTCAACGCCGACAACTTCGACCACGGCCCGGCCGGCTTCGTCGGCGGCTCGCCGATGTGGGTCAACCAGGCCGGCACCAAGCCCATCAGCGGCATCTCGCTGCCCGATGGCGCACCGGCCTGGGGCAGCGGCTGGAAGAAGGCCGTGGCCGAGAACTACAACCACACCATCTCGATGGACGCGCATGGCGCGCACATGAGCTACCGCGACAACTACCTGAGCCTGGACCCGACCTACAAGGACGCATGGGGCCAGCCGCTGCTGCGCATGACCTTCGACTGGAAGGACAACGACATCCGCATGACGCGCTTCATGGCGCAGAAGATGCAGCGCATCGCCGAGGCCATGGGCCCGAAGGCCCTGCGGGTTCTCGTCAAGAACTTCGGCGAGCACTTCGACGTCGTGGGCTACCAGACCACCCACCTCAACGGTGGCGCGATCATGGGCGTCGACCCGGGCACCAGCGCGGTCAACCGCTACCTGCAGAGCTGGGACGTGCACAACGTCTTCGTGCCAGGCGCTTCGGCCTTTCCGCAGGGACTGGGCTACAACCCGACCGGGCTGGTGGCTGCGCTGACCTACTGGTCGGCGAAGGCGATTCGCGAGCGGTATCTCAAGGCGCCCGGGCCGATGGCCTGAGGGGCCCAGCGTTCGGTCGATCGCAAGCCCGCAATGCGGGGAGATTTCTGCGCCACACGGCCATCCGTCGGACTTGAGAGGTGAGCCTCATGCGTCGGCTGTTCGTATGGCTCCGCCGATGCCCGGCGGGGGTTGTGGGGAACAGGGGCGGTCGTTCGCGAACCCCGTGCGGGCGCCTTCGGCGACGACCGCCCGCAGGCCCATAGGGCGGGCCCGCGCCTCGCGGTTCCTCCTACAACTGCGAGAGCGGCCCGCCGACGAACTGCGGCGTGCAGTCTGCCTACCTTGTCGCGAAGTCCTTCCCGAGCGTGAAGGCATCCGAGGATCGGCGTCGTTGGCGTTCGATCCGAAATTGCGATGAAAACAATCTCATGGACGACATGCTGGATCTGATTCAGTGGCCGGCTTTCCTGGCGTCACTCGCCGCGGCTTGGCTGGTTGCATCCGATACGAGGCGGCGCAGAAACTGGGGCTTCTGGGTGTTCTTGCTCAGCAACGTGCTGTGGACAGCGTGGGGCTGGCACAGCCGCGCCTTTGCACTGATCGCGCTGCAGGTCTGCCTGGCGGCCCTCAACCTACGGGGGCTGCGCAAGACGGAGCCTTCGGGGTAGGCGTTCTCGATCTCTCGTGGTGCGGCTTGTGGAAATGTCGGGCGGGAGCTTTGTGAGTGACGCACTGAATGAGGAACCCAAATGCACCGCAGACATCGGGACACGAAGATGCGCATCGGCCGCCGCCTTATGGCCGCGCTGCTCGCGGCGGCCGTGGTCAGCGTTGGCTGCTTGCTCTTGGCCTATGGGACGCACGAGCCGAAAAAAGGACCCGGCGATGTCCCCGCCCGAGGCGCCGCGACGCCGCCGCAGGACACCGCGGGTCCGCCCGCTTCGAAGTAGTTGCACGATTCGCGGCGCGGCCGCGTGCGTCGCCGGGAAGGACCGATTCGACGGAGGAACCATGTTCGAGGGCTTCACTGAAGAGCGCCTGGTGCTGAAGGACGCGACGCTGCATGTGCGCCATGGCGGCGCCGGCGCGCCGGTGTTGTTGCTGCATGGGCACCCGCGTACCCACGCCAGCTGGGCGCAGGTGGCGCCGTTGCTGGCGAGGCACTTCACGGTGGTATGTCCCGACCTGCGCGGCTTCGGCGAGTCTTCCAAACCGGCGGATACGCCGGACCACGCGGGCTCGTCCAAGCGCGCGAAGGCGGCCGACTGCGTGCAGCTCATGCGGCAGCTCGGGCATTCGCGCTTCGCGGTGGTGGGCCATGATCGCGGTGCCTATGTGGCATTCCGGGCTGCCATGGACCATCCGGATGCGATCAGCCGCCTCGTGGTGCTGGACGCGGTTCCCATCGTCGAGGCGCTGGAGCGCTGCAACGCCCGCTTTGCGCAACGGTGGTGGCACTGGTTCTTCTATGCGCAGCCCGACAAGCCCGAGCGCGCCATCCTCGCTGACCCCGACGCCTGGTATGGCGGATCGCCGAAGCACATGGGCGCCGAAGCGTTCGAAGACTTCCAGCGGGCCATCCACGACCCGGACACCGTGCATGCGATGGTGGAAGACTATCGCGCGGGACTGGGCATCGATCGCATGCATGACGAAGAAGACCGCCGAGGCGGCCGCAAGATTCGATGCCCGATGCTGTGCATGTGGGCGAAGCAGGATGACCTGGAAACGCTCTATGGCGATGTGCTCGGCGTGTGGGCGTCCTGGGCCAGCGATCTGCGAGGCGGTTCGCTCGATTGCGGGCATCACATGGCCGAGGAGAAACCCGTGGAACTCGCGGCGCAGCTGCTCAATTTTCTTCGGCGCTGAATCCTGTGATCGGGCGCGACGTATGTCTCTCAAGAGCTGTTTGCGCCGAGGACTTGCCCAACTGCATTCCGTTCAAGTTCAGCCCTTCGCCGCCGCTGGTCGAGATTCAGCCAGCGGGATCGCAGCACCCGGCGGTCCAGCTTCCGCTTGCGAGGTCCGCGGGCACGAGCCGCTTCGTACCGACCTCGCTCGCTCACAGCACCCGCAACATCCGACCTTCTTGGAACGCCTCTGGATCGATGCGATGGGTCGAAGACATCGCTTCGAAGGAGCCGTCGTGGACTCGTCCGAGATCGACATCGAGCCCGTATCCGGAATAGGGCGTTGTTCCTTGTGAGGTCGAGTGGGAGTCGCTTGATTCAGACGGTCGTTTGATGGGCCACGCGCCGAGCACAGCGCATGGATAAAGCCGACTGGCCCCCCGGGGATGCATCCGTATGCTGCCGAAGGCACGGCGCGGGATCCATGCGCGCCTCGCCCTGTCGCTGCGGCCAAGCGGCGAAAGCACCGGAATTACCGGCCGGATTGGCTACTTCCTACAGCATTCGCGGGGCTAAATGGTTCCAGCCAGAGCGCTCAATCCAGCGGACGGCAACCTTGGCGGGGCAGACTCTGAAGCAGCGATCCGTGATGAGCTGGGGTCTGGCGCGAAGCGATTCCCTTCAGGTAACCTCAGTCGTGAACGTAGCGTCGCTGCTCGAAGCGAGCTTCGTGGGACAGGCTTGGAGATTTGCGCAGCAGAAAGGATGAGCGATGCGTCTGTTGATCGCCTTGATTTTGCCGTGGCTGGCGTTCTTCACAATCGGTCGGCCGGTCGCCGCCGTGATCTGTCTGATTCTTCAGATCACCTTGATCGGATGGCTGCCCGCGACGATATGGGCGGTGTACGCGTTGGGCCAGTACAAGACCGACAAGAAGATCGAAAAGGCACTCAGCCAAAGAGTGTGACGGAGGCTGTGCGTACTTGTTCGGCGTTGCCCGCGCACATCGCTTGAAACTTGATCAGCGCTGCTGATCTTTAAGAAACCCCGCATCTCAGGGCTATTGCGCGCAGCCTAGCTTTCGGATCGCTGCTGCATTGGCGGTGCGTTGTATTCCCCTCTCACTTTCTCTCCTGACGTTCGGTATGCCGAACGTCAGGGGAACCGCTTGGGAATCCGCATCCATTGGTTCCTTCTGACTGCCAAGGTCGAGAATCTCCCGGGCGCGCTATCCGGTGGCCGGCTTGGCTCGAAGTTCCTTCGTGTAGCGCTTCATGAGGAAGCTGAAGGTGCCGGTTTCAAGTTCGGCCACGAGTATGGCGGATTGGACCAATGGCCAACGGACTGCGAGTCCGTTACTTGTAACCATCGTGAGCATCTTTCTGTTCGGCCAACGCAGCTTCGGTTTCGAGCAGCAATTCCCCGGCAGTGCGGCCGAGGGCATGCGCGATTCGCAAGATCATCGCAAGTGTCGGCATGTGCTCACCGCGTTCAATCTTTCCCATGTGTGATCGCTCAATGCCTGCTTGATAGGCCAACGCTTCTTGCCCAACGCCATCCGCCGTTCGAAGCGCTCTTACCACTGCGCCGAAGGCTCGGGCGGGCTCGGCCTCGAATGTGGTTGCCCCCAATGGTCTTCCTCTCCGATCAACTTGCTTCTGCATGGACAGAAGGCTGCGATCGAGAGACAATTAAAACCACGTTATCTTTAACTCATTCCTCGGACCTTTTCCTTTGTCGTTGTGATGGGCGACTAGTCGGACTGCATCGTCGCTGCCTGAAAATGATGCGCAAGCAAACAGCTTCTCCCCTGCCGACGGCTCGCCCGCTGCGTTTGCCGGTCTCCGTGACGCGTGTGCGGTCCCGGCGACCTGCGCCTGTCGTGCGCAGCCTGTCCGCCGCGCGCATCGGCGCGCAGGTGAGGGCGCTGCGCATGGCGGCGGGGCGGTCTGCGGGCCAACTGGCGCTGGCGTCGGAGATCTCGGCCTCGATGCTCTCGCGCATCGAGCGGGGGCTGGTCTCGCCTTCGGTGGAGACCTTGGAGCGGCTCGCGCAGGGGTTGCATGTGCCTGTGTCGCGCTTCTTCGGAGACCAGGCGCGGCGCACGGACTTCTGCCATGTGCGGGCAGGGCAGGGGCTCGCGGTCGACCGCATCGGTGCCGTGGCGGGCTACCGCTACGAGTTGCTGGGACACTCCCTGTCGGGCAATCTCTTTGTGGAGCCTTACCTCGTGACGTTGTTGCCGGAGGCGGGGCCATACGTGACCTTCCAGCATCCGGGGCTCAAGTTCCTGTACTTCCTGTCCGGGGCGGTGACCTACCGCTACGGCGCGAAGGCGGTGGAAGTGAGGGCAGGGGACACGCTGCTGTTCGATGCCACGGCGCTGCATGGGATCGAGGCGATCCATGCAGGGCCGGTGTCGTACCTCTCGGTGGTCTTCACGCTCAGGGAGTGAGGCAGTCGAGGCGGATGGCTGTCCTGACTTGGGAGTGGCCATCTTTCTTTTCTTGCTACCAGCCGCATTGCTCTGGGACCTGTCGGGCGGGTACGGCGGCGATCCGTCCAGGTCGCGGACGATCTGGTCGATACTGGCTGTCGGTATTGTCAGTGTCGACGATGGAGGCTTAGGAAGTGCGTTGACCACCCACGAGAATACGAACTTCACACGCTTTCACACAGCCTCGGCCATGACCGGTCGTATGACTACGACGCTCAAGATCTATCAAGCATGCTTACAGACATCCTGATTGCCTCGACCGACGATGCTCCTGAAATTCTTTCCACTCCTTCAGGTGGCTGGCCTCGTTTGCAGTTCAACTCTTTGGACAACATGGCCTTGGCCGGACTTTGGTCCGCTCTTGGCGGGACGACCGAGGCGGATTTTGAGGGTGAGAAGTACCTCCTTGCGCATACGCACGAGCGATGGGTGTTTGAATTTCCGCAGGATTTCGTGCATCGGCTTGCTGCATTGCAGCCTGGCGCCGCCCTGGAAGTCGCAACGTCCTGGGCCAAGCATGAAGAGTTGGCGCATATGGGCGCTGACGGCCCTGGCATCGAACCGATCGTCGCGGCGATGAGCGGATTCGCTCGGCAGGCGATAGGCCAGGGCAAGAGCCTTCTTCTGTTTATGTGCCTCTAGCTGCAAGCCTGCTGACGGCCAGAACCGGCCGTCGCCGAGCCAGCACATGCGGCCCGGACCGGACGTTCGCGACCGCTTGCAAATTTGCCGGTCGAAGCCAACAGCATGACCATCGAAGCTGACCTCAACATCGCCGAGATTCCCTGCGAGTCAGGAGTCATCAGATTCCGTTACCCGTCATTTAAGCCGTCTGCGTCTTGGTCCGGGGCAGGAAATTCTTCATTCAGCGGGTCGTATGGGACCAGGCCCAAACCGTCGATTCGCAGCCAGTCACCTACGGCGCGGAATCTCCCATAGAGGAAGAAGGCTTCAGAGAGTTGCTGTCCGAGCTACGGGCACCGACGCCTCGGGCGGCGTGAGCCGCGAAGCGCACGAAATGTCAGTCCTCAGGATGATCCGCGCGGGGGCCAACCCCATGACCTGGCTGGCGATCGTCTCCGAGTGGCAACGGGATTGGGCTGGAAGCTTCAGCTCCTCTCCGCGCCCCGCGAGGGAGCCGCCTGAGTACTGGCACCGCGTCGCACGACCATGGCAACCACCCCGCGCATGTGCTGACCAAGGGCAGAACCGAGAAGGCGCCTGCTTGGGCCTCTTAAAGAGGAGCGCCCCAGGAACTAGCCAGTTCGCCCTGCGTGCCGTGTACGCGGCCTCGCGTAGGAAGATGCTGTCTTCGTAGGAAACTTGCCTTCATTGAGTCGCCCAGGGAAGACCTCGACCACCCAATCGATGAAGACCCGCAGCCGATGGGTGACATGCCGGTTTTGCGGATAGACGACGTGGAACGGATAAGGCGCGGGCCGCCAAGCCTTCAGGATTTCCACCAGCGAGCCGTCGCGCAGCGCCGATGCGGTCGCGTAGGCAAAGGTCTGGACGATCCCCAAACCTGCCACGCACGCGGCCAGATGTGCGTTGCTCTCGTTGACGCCGATGCGATGCTCGACCTTGATCTCGGTCTTCTCATCGCCCCGCTCGAATCGAAACGGCGTGGCCCGGCCCGTCTGGCTGGACACGTAGCTCACCAGCCGGTGGCCGTTCTTCAACTCGTCGGGGTAGGCAGGCGTGCCGTAGTGCTTGAGATAGCCGGGCGTGGCGCAAGTGATCATCACCGCCTCGCCCACGCGGCGGCTCACCAGCGACGAGCTTTCCAGCGGACCGCCGCGTATCACGCAGTCGACGTTGTCGCCGATCAGGTCCACCGGACGGTCGGACACGCCCAGGTCGATGCGGATGTCGGGGTAGCGCGCCACGAAGTCCGGCAGCAGCGGAATGAGCACGTCGCGCGCGGTGGAGCCGCCGACGTCGATGCGCAGATGCCCGCGCGGCCTGCCGCGCGCGAGATTGAACGAGGCATCGATGTCTTCCAGATCGCGCAGGATGCGCGTGCACTTGGCGTGGTAGTCCTGGCCTTCCGGCGTCACCGTCACGCGCCGGGTCGTGCGCTGCAGCAGCGACACCCCGAGATGGGCCTCCAGCTCGCGCACCAGCTTGCTCACCGTGGCGATGGGCATGTCGAGCGAATCGGCCGCGCGGGTGAATCCGCCGGCTTCCACCACGCGGGCGAAGGCGCGCATCGCCAGCAGTTGGTCCATGGGCATTCCTTGCTGCAGAACAAGCCCTTGATTATCCATACACATGGATAGTCATTCCATTCAGTTCGCTTTTTCATTCAATGAGCGAAACCTACATTTCCTCCATGCCCCAAGCGAAGCGCCGCTGCAGAAGTGCAGCGGGACCTTCGAGAGGCATCGATCCATCCTCATCCATTCACGAAACGGAGCACACCATGAACAAGCAACTCGAAGGCAAGATCGCCTTGGTCACCGGCGGCAGCAGCGGCATCGGCCTGGGTGCCGCGAAGGAACTCGCGGCGCAGGGCGCGCGCGTCTTCATCACCGGCCGTCGCCAGCAGGAGCTAGACGCGGCGGTCGCACAGATCGGCTCTTCCGCCACGGCGCTGCGCGCCGACGCATCGGTGCTGTCGGACCTTGATGCCGTCTACGCGCACATCGCGAAGGCGGCCGGCCGGCTGGACATCCTATTCGCCAACGCTGGCGGCGGCGACATGATGCCGCTGGGCGCGATCACCGAAGAGCACTTCGACCGTATCTTCGGCACCAACGTGCGCGGCGTGCTGTTCACGGTGCAGAAGGCGCTGCCCCTGCTGAGCAACGGGGCCTCGGTGATCCTTACCTCCTCCACCACGTCCATCCAGGGCACGGCCAGCTTCAGCGTCTATAGCGCGAGCAAGGCGGCGGTGCGCAACTTCGCGCGCTCCTGGGCCCTGGATCTCAAAGACCGCGGCATCCGCGTGAACGCCGTGAGCCCTGGCCCGATCCGCACGCCCGGCCTGGGCGACCTCGTGCCCGAGGAGGCGCGCCAGGGGCTCTTCGACCACCTGGCATCGCAGGTGCCGCTAGGCCGCCTGGGCGAGCCCGGCGAGATCGGCAAGGCCGTCGCCTTCCTAGCGTCCGATGCCGCGAGCTTCGTCAACGGCATCGAGCTGTTCGTCGATGGCGGCATGGCCCAAGTCTGACCCGCCCACGCATCCAAGGAATTGCAAATGACCAAACTGACCACCGCAACCGATCTCCTCAATGCCTATCTGAACAGCGTCTCGAATCCCGAGGCAGCCGGGGCACTCTTTGCGCAAGACGGCATCCTGGAACTGCCAACCGTCAATGCGCGAGCCCAGGGGCCGGCCGCGGTTGCCGATTTGCTGACGGGGCTACTGAAGAAAGTTCCAGACTTCGCTTTTCAAAAGCCTACGTTCTGGATCCAGACGCCCGATCGAGTGTTTGCCGAGTACAGGGTCGAGGCACCGGTTCCGGACACCGGCAAGATCTACCGGCAAGTCTACGCAGGGGTTCTGATCGCACAGGACGGTCGAATCAAGCTGTTGCGGGAGGCCCTTGATACGGCTGAGGCGGCTCGCGCGTTCAGAAAGGATTGACTTGTCAAAAGCAAAGGCCGCCCCTGAGCAACCGTCTTGGCAGTCAAGCGATATGCATAGTCGAGTCCCAAGTAGAGCCATGCTTTGCGATGGCATTGAGCATGGTCAGCAGCTTGCGCATGCAAGCGACCAGAGCGACTTTCTTGCGCTTGCCAACAGCCAGCAGGCGGTCGTAGCAGGCCTTGAGGGCTGGGTTGTACCGCACCGCTGTGAGGGTGGCCATGTATAGGGTTCGCCGCACATCGGCTCGCCCACCCCAGATGGAGCGTTGACCACGCATCTGGCCGGAGTCGTGGTTCAAGGGTGCCACGCCCACGAGTGCTGCGATGCGGCGCCGGTCGAGTTTGCTGAGTTCGGGCAGCTCGGCCAGCAGCACGGCCACGCTGGCCGCGCCGATACCCGGCACGCTGGCCAGCGCCTGCGCCAGTTGAGCGTGATGGCGCTGGACATGTGCAGCCACCTCGACTTCGCTGTCTCCCTGCTCCTTCTTGAGGAACTCGATCACGCGCTCGATGCTTGGGCGCGCGGCCGCATGCGCTAGGCGCAGGCGTTGTCGCTCTGAGGTCAGCATCTGCACCAACTGGCGCCGCCGCAGCACCAGGGCTTGGAGCTGCTGCAGTTCGGCATCCGCCATCGGCTTGACGAAACGCTCGCGCTCGGGATGCTGGTGCAGCACGCGGGCGAAGGCCGCAAGCATGCGCGCATCCAGGGCGTCGGTCTTTGCCAATGCGCCCATGGCGCGAGCAAAGTCACGCGCTGTGCGCGGATTGACCACGGCCACCGCCAAGCCTGCGGCCTGAAGCGCGCAGGCCGCCTCGAATTCATAGCCGCCAGTGGCCTCGAGCACTGTCAATGCGGGCGCCAAGGCCGATGCCTGGCTGACCAGTTGCTCGATGCCGCTGGTGTCGTTGGCGACCCGCCAGGTCTTGGCCTGGTCGCTGCTGGCGATCTCCAGCGTCTGACTGGAAACGTCGATGCCGATAAAAACAGAGTCGGACACGTCCTCTCACTCCCATCCTTGTCTATGCGAACTTCAAGTTCCTACAACCGTTCGGGCTGTAGAGAAGGACGGTCCGGCTCGGGCGCCCAGTGCTCAGAGGCGGGCTTCAAGCATCCCAGAGGCCGCTCGGGCTACCCGAGCCGGTCCGAGCCATAAAGATACAAGAGGCCGCCTTCATTCTGAACTCGGAAGTCCGCTCCGCTAGTGAACGGGAGACGCAGGGCATGCGATGGCCGGCTATCGACCATCGCATGCAGCGGCTCGGTCAACCGCTTCCTCGGCCTGAAACATGTTGAAGGAGCCACAAATTTCCTCCGCCAGGATCGCTATGGATTTGACCGATGCGTTGCGCTGCGCTGCACGGAGCGACACGCCGCAATGCACGGAATCTCTGGCGCAGAAGGCGTCACCCTCACGACACGCCATTCATGGTGAGAACCCGATCCCAAGGACTGGATGATGACAAATTGCCCTGACGGAACGCAACAAGTGCGCGTCTTGATTTGCGACATGAGCCCACTGATTTCTTTGGGCATTGAAGCAGCTCTCGCCGCCAATCTGAATTTTGAGACGCAGCGCTCCACGGTGGAAAAGGTCCTTATGGGTGAGCATGGGACGCCTCCTGCCTTCGACGTCATCGTCACGGAGAGAGAGACCGGTATGCGTCTGGTCACCCAGCGCGTGCGACACGCGCAGCGGGGGGCGCTCAGCCTCCCTCGAATCTTTGTTATCAACCAGAGCACGGGAGAGCAGGACAGCCGTTGCATTCGCCGGAAGCGCAAGAACTGACTCAGCAACGCCATCTAAGAATTGCGTGGGCAGTTCCTGAGCCAGCACACTTGGCTCTCTGGACGCGCTTTCGACCACGATTTCTGTTATTACCTCGGGGAAGGTGTACATGCCTTACCAACGTGGCCGGCGGCACGCAGGCCACCGACGCAGTGAACGTGCGCCAATTGCAGGCGGTGCAGCAGAGTGCGGTGCGCTACGACACCAATGTGCGGCACGGTCATTCGACCGGCCTGAGAGCGCCGGGGGCCCTCCGCTGGACCGGACGTTTGATCGTGAGCAGCGGGACGAAAGCCATCGCTGCATTCCCCCGGCCCGACGAACTACCAAAGGCGGTTCTACCGCCCAACGCCCCTCCGGGGCCCCAGACCTTCTCCGCACCGCTCGTGGGCAGCCGCGCACCGCAAAGTAACTTTGGCCCCAATTTGGATCACAAGATTCGATCAATCTGGCATACCAGATAAACCACTGCTGGAATTCAAGCTGGCACGTTCCCTGCTCACCACACGGCATGGGCACCTCTTCGCAGATCGCGCAGCGCATTCTCGACTCCATCCGGGCCGGGAAGCTCGCGGCAGGCGACCGCATTGGCGAGCAGCCTCTCGCAATGCTGTTCGATTGCAGCCGGACCATCGTCCGTGAGGCCCTGACGGAGCTGGCGGTGCGCGGCCTCGTGGCTTCGAGCCCAAGGCGCGGCTGGTACGTGGTTGAACTCACGCCGGAGGAAGCCCGTCTCGCGTTCCAAGCCCGCGAAGTAATCGAGACTGCCGTACTGCGCCACGTTCGCGAGGTGCCGCCCGCAACGGCGCGCCGACTTCGTGAACACGTGCAGCGCCAGGAACGTGCAATCCAGGATGACGACGCTGGGCTGCGCAGCTTTCTGCTCGGCGACTTCCACATCTGTGTTGCCGAATGTCTGGGCAACCCTCTCATCTCGGACACGCTGCGCGATCTCACGGCGCGGACCATGCTGGTGGCGATGCGCCACCAATCCCCGCGCGAGGCGCTGCGTTCGTGCGCCGAGCATGCGCAGATCGTCGAGGCACTGGAAGACGGCAACCTTGCCCTTGCCGAGAAGCGCATGGCGCGGCACTTGCGCAGCTGGGAAAGCAAACTGCATGTGCCGGTCGTCGCCGACAATCCGTTGGACCAACTGCGACAGGCGCTCGAGCCCATCACCGATGCGGGCGCAAAGCCTGCGGACGTCGCAATGGTGGAATCGAAATCCGTGCCCGTGTCCCGCCGCTCGCCAGCGCGAGCGGCTCGCCAATCCTCCCGCTCCGGCACCTACCTAGGAAAGCTCCTATGACCTCCTGCACGCGCACCACCCGCCGCGCCGCTCTCGTAGCGGCCGCATTCCTCACCTCGACGGTCACTGTCTCGCTCGTGCACGCCCAGAACGCGCTCGACGAGGTGCTGAAGTCGCGGCAGATCAAGATCGCGATCCCCACTGACTTCCCGCCCTATGGCTCGGTGGGCGCGGACATGGCGCCCCGCGGCCTGGACATCGACATCGCCAACTACATCGCCGACAAGCTGGGGGTGAAAGCGGAACTGGTGCCGGTGACCACGGCCAACCGCATTGCCTATCTGCAGACCAAGAAGGCCGATCTCGTCATCTCCACGCTGGGCAAGAATCCGGAACGCGAAAAGGTGATCGACTTCACCTCGGCCTATTCGCCTTTCTTCATCGGCGTGTTCGCGCCCAAGTCGCTCTCAGTCAGGGCGCCGGCAGACATTGCCGGCAAGACCATCGCGGTTACCCGCGGCTCGGTCGATGACCAGGAACTGACCAAGGTCGCACCCACCGGTGCCGAGGTGCGCCGCTTCGAGGACAACGCGGGCACCGTGACGGCCTACGTGTCGGGCCAAACGCAAGTGATCGCCACCAGCATCGCGACCGCCAGCACGATCATGGCGCGCAACCCGCAACTGGGGACTGAATACAAGTTCGGTCTGAAGGACTCCCCAAACTTCGTTGGCGTGGCCAAGGGTGAAGACAAGCTGCGCCTGAAAATCAACGAGATCCTCGCCTATGCGCGCCAGAGCGGTGAACTCGACAAACTTTCGGTCAAGTGGCTGGGCAAGCCGGCGGGCGATCTTCCCCTGTGATCCGACATGGATGACACGACGCCCGGGCCGCTATGGCGGCTCTCGGCGTTTGACCTGGTCGCGGGCTACCGCGCCTCCCGCTTCACACCGCTGGATGCAGCGAAGGCCTGCCTCGAGCGGGTCGCTCGGTGCGAACCCGAGCTGCACGCCATGGTGTGCGTGGACGCGCCAGGTGCACTTCATGCTGCAACCGAGAGCGCGGCGCGGTGGCAGGCAGGCGTGGCGCTGGGTGATCTCGACGGCGTGCCTCTCACACTGAAGGACAATCTTCATGCGCGCGGATTGCCCACACGCTGGGGCAGCTTGCTCACCCGGCCTGAGGCCCAGCCGCAGGACGAACTGCCGGTGCGCCGCGTGCGGGAGGCTGGAGGCGTGATCCTGGGCAAGACGCAATTGCCAGAGTTTGCGCTGCAAGGCTTCACCGCAAGCCGGCTGGGCGGCGTCACTCGCAACCCGCGAGACCTGCGCCTGTCGCCCGGCGGGTCGTCTGGTGGTGCGGCCGCATCAGTCGCGGCGGGCTATGCGCCGCTGGCCATCGCCACCGATGGTGGCGGCTCCATCCGGCGCCCGGCGGCCTATTGCGGCGTCCTGGGCTACAAGCCTTCGGAAGGCCTCGTACCACGCGAAGGTGGGCTTCCGGATCTGTTCGAGGGCCACGAGGTCGTCGGGTGCCTGGCGCGTAGTCTGCCGGACCTGCGGGCGCTTCTCGATGTTTTGGCAGGCGCTCCGCTCGCCAAGCCTGCCGCGCAAGAGACCCGGATCCTGCTCCTTACGCAAATGGGGACGCGCCCGGTGGACAGCCGCATCGTTGGAGGCGTGCGCGCGTTTGCCCGCCATGCGATGGTAAGAGGACATCGCGTCACAGAAGGCACGGATGCGTCATGGGCCGAACCTGTGCACGCGTTGTGGCCTCGGCTATCTGCGCTGGGGCTCGCCCATCTTCTTGAGAACGCGAGCCAGTGGCCCGACCTTCTTGGGACCGGTGACGCGACAGCGGGCCTCGCCGCGTGCGAGCCTCACACCCGCGAAGTTTACGCAGCCGGGTGCGGCCTTGAGCACTCGGCGTTGCGCAAGCTCCGTGACGCCATCGAAGGTCTGCGCCGCAGGCTTGATACGCTTCTGGCCGAGTTCGACTTCATCCTCACGCCGGCCACATCCGCGCGGGCTTGGCCCCTTGAGGAGCCGTTCCCGGCCGTCATCGAGGGGCAGGCCGCCGGTGCGCGATCAGATGCGGTGTTTACGCCCTTCGTCAACGCACTAGGCCTGTGCGCAATCAGCGTGCCCTGCGCCTTGGTCGATGGATTGCCTGTGTCGGCCCAAATTGTGGGAGCGCGTGGCGATGATGCCCGCTTGTTGTCTGTGGCGGCCGAACTCTTTTCATCCAATTCCTACCCGTTGGCACAGCTGCCGGGCTCAACGCAGTGAACTCACTCACCTCCATTGCCGACAGTCTGGCCAACGCCCTTCGCCAACAGACCGTCACCTCAAGTGCAAGCTGGGAATTGACCTTGGCTGGGCAGGCCTACGAAGTACAGGACCGACTGCTCGCCGCCCTCGGCCTGGAGATCGGCGGCTGGAAAGTCGGCGCCCCCGACGCGTCGGGCGAACCGCACACGGCCCCCATCCCGAAGGACTGGATCCTGCCCGGTGGCAGCGAACTCGCGGAATCGGCGCCGCTTGTCGAGGTAGAGGTGGCCGTGCGGCTGGGCGTGGACCTCGACAGTGCGCGCGACCTGCCTTCGGCGCGGGAATTCGCGCTTTCACTCGATGCATCCTGCATCGCGATGGAATCGGTGGCAACGCGACTTTCGGAAGGCGTTGGTGCAACACAGTTCGCCAAGCTGGCAGACCTGCAATCGCATCGGGCGCTCGTGCTTGGCCCGCCCCTGCCGGCAGTCGCGGCCGACTTCGACCTGCGACAAACGCAGGCGCGGCTTTTTGTTGACGAACAGATGACAGTTGACACTGTTGGTGGGAATCCTGCTCAGGACATGTGGCGCCTGCTAGCTTGGCTCGCGCGCCATTGCGCCGAGCGTGGCGTCCCGCTGCGCAAGGGGCAGTGGGTCACAACAGGATCTTGCACGGGTCTCACTGCAATACGACCAGGGCAAGCCGTGAGGGGCGAGATTGCCGGGCTGGGCATTGTGCATACGGTTCGCGCAACGGAGGCGACGGTGCCGATCCGAAGTTCGGCTACACCCTCAACCAACCGGCCGTTGAAACTCCCACCATGACCCCGGGGCAGAACTACGTGATCGTGGGCATCTCGGGTGAAAACGGCGAGATCCGCACCGAGCAGCCCATCTCGGGGACAAGGACCTACGTCGGACGCGAGTCCCTGGCGACGGCCATGGGGGCCATCAATGCCTGCAAGTTCTCGAGCGTGGCGCGGATCCGGCAGCCCAACGGATCGGACGTGACTCAATGGCAGGACAACTGGATCGCTGCCGAAGGTCCCAATCGCGGTCAGTTGCTGAAGATGGTCACTCACGAAGGTGACACAGTCGTAAGCCGTCAATAAACCACGCCCTTGCGCGCGGTGTCGGAATCGACGTGCACGGGGTGGTCTACGGCGAGCCGAGCTCGATGTTCCAGGGCAACAGCGCCTCGTAGTCGTCGACGGTCTGTGCCAGCGGCAGCTTCTTGAACAGCGCGACGAGGTAGCGGTAGGGCTCGACGTTGTTGGCCTTGGCCGTCTCGATCAGCGAGTACAGGTTGGCACTGGCGTTCGCGCCGCCCACGGTGTCGGCGAACAACCAGCTTCGTCTTCCAACGACGAAGGGCCGGATCGCGTTCTCCACCGGGTTGGAGTCCAGCGGCCAGGTTCCGTTGTCCAGGAACCGCACGAGCTTGGGCCACTGCCCATGCAGGTAGTGCAGTGCTTCGCCCAGCAGGCTCGACGGCGCAACGCTGTGCAGGTGCGTGAGCAGCAACCGCTCGATGTTGCGCACAACGGCGGCGCTGTAGCGCGAACGCAGCCGCAGCCGACGCGCGGGCGTCCAGTCCTTGGCCAGTGCCTCCGCGCGGTACAGCTTGCCAATGAGCCGCACGAACCGGGTCGCGAGCTGGTCGAGCGAACGAGCTGCCTTCGGGATGGCCTCCTCGGCCTTGATCAGCGGTCGGCGCGCGTGAACCCAGCATCCAAGATGCGTGAGGCCACCGGCCTTCGCGATGCCGTTGTAGACCTCGTAGCCGTCGGTGATGAGCGTGGTGCCGGGGCGGATGCCGGCATACAGTTTCTCGGCGTGCACGGCGCCGCGCCCCGGCGCATAGGCGAACAGCCGTACCGGTGGACCCGTGCCATTCATCTGCGCCCACATGTAGCTCTTCGTCTGGGCTTTCCTTCCGGGCTCCTTGAGCACCTGGACCGTGGTCTCGTCACCGTAGATCAGGTCCGAGTCGAGCAGGTGATCGCGCAGCAGGTTGATGACGGGCTGCACAGCCCGGCCGATGCGCACGACGCCAGAGGCCAGGGTGTTGCTCACGATGTCGCCACCGAAGCGGCGCAGCAGCGCGGCCGTGCGGTACAGCGGCATGCCGAACTGATACTTGCCGGTGATGACCCAGGCTTGGGCCTGCTCGGTGAGCAGCCCGCGAGGGATGATGCGCGCCGGCGCCGGTGCGACCTTCAGGCTCTGATCGCAGCAGGGACATGCGTACTTGATGCGGTGGTGCTGCAGCACGCGCACCTGTTCGGGAATGACATCCATCTGCTCGCTGATCTCGGAGCCGATCTCCACCAGCGCGTGTCCGTCGTGTGCGCACACGCGCTGGGCCTCGGGCAGCTCGTGGCGCACGATCTCGCGCGGCAGCGCGGGGTCCAGCGGCTTGCGTCCGCGCTTTTTGCGCTGATGCCCGGCGACCGGTGTCGATTCCTCTTCGTCAGTCTCGGCCTGCGGTGCCTGATCAGTGGGCGCGAGTGCTTCGGCCTCGTTGAGGAACAGATCCTTCTGCTCGGTGCCGCGCGCTTCGCTCTTGGCGGCGAACAGCTGGCGCTGCAGCGACCTCAACCGTTCGAGCGCCAAGTCCCGTTCGGTGGTCGCAATACGAAGCGCGCCGGCCAGCGCATCGCGCTCGGCGATGAGGCCAGCGAGTTCTTCAGCGGTGATGGTGGCAGGCGTGGACACGCCAGCTTGGATCGGCGTGCCCCAGCATTGTTCCGTCAGGCCACGCTGCAATAGCGCAGATGGGGGTGGCGTTGCACCACCGCGATGTCGATGCCTTCCAGCAACCAGTGCAGTTGCTCGGCCGTCAGCGCCGGAACCGCCTCGGCCGAGGGCCAGATGAACCTGTCCTTCTCCAGCCGCTTGAGCAACAGCCAGAAGCCGTTGCGCTCCCAACCCAGGATCTTCACCCGGTCGCGCCTGCGGTTGCTGAACACGTAGGCGCACGATGCGAACGGATCCAGGCCCAGCGCCTGCTCCACCAGCACCGCCAGGCCGTTGATGCTCAGCCGGAAGTCCACCGGCTCGCGATGCAGGTAGACCTTCAGCCCTTCGTCGAAGCGGAACATGGCAATCGGCTCAACATCTGCACCAGCGTCGGCAATTCCTGCAAGCTCGTCTCGCCGAGATCGAGCTGCACACCGTTGGGCAGCCGCACCTGCAAACCGACCATCGGAGTCGGTGTCGCCAAGGGGCTCTCATCCGGGATCACCGCCACGGCCGTGGCAGGTGTGTGGGCTACCGCGGGCACAGCCACCGCACGCTCGCGCTGCGGCGGATCCTGTTCGCCCTCCACGTGTACGGCAACGAATGCCGCATCTTGCGTTCGCGCGATGTCGCCCGCCGACACTTGGGCGCTTCGCCTCTGGTAAGCCGCGATCCAGGTCCTCAGCAGGTTCGTGTTGACACCGTGCTCCATCGCCATGCGTGCCACCGACACTCCCTGCTTGAGACAGGCAACGATCAACTCCCTCTTGGCGGATTCGTCGTAGACGCCGCGACCGTCACTCTTGCGCCCCACAACCAACCGGCCTCTCAACTCTGCGTACTGCTCTGTCATGTCTACGTGTCCATGTTGCTATACATGGGCACGTAGCCTCACAGCTCATTGCTCCCTGAACAAGGGCGTGGTTAATTGACGGCTTACACACAGTCGGCACTCTCGTCGTCAAGCAGATCACGTACACGCCGAAGTAGCGCTCGGCCCTGTGTAAGCGGAACGTCTGCCCGCCAGAGTGGGTTGGCGGCATATGAGTCAAGAGAAGACGATCCGCTTGCACAGGCCAAGCAGCCACCTCGCGCAGCCGGAGGCGGGAGAAATCAATTGGTTGATACGAAGCTCGGAGAATCCAGGATCCATGCCGCTGCCGTGGTCCTCATAGCTCTGGCGGCCTGTGCCGGAGGTGGCAGCCACGGAGGGGAGAGCGCGCAGTCCAATCTGCCGAACAAACCGCCGTCAGCACCTGCTCCCGCCCTGGCCTCGATGCTGGCGCCATCCTCTGCCCCCGCCCCCCTCTCCGATAGGGCTGATTCCTCCGCCGCCTGCGTGAATGAGGCCGACTTCCATGAAGGGACAACACTGGTGTCGGAGCAGGATTTCACGGCCCTCAACAACGACGTCTCGAAAATCAAGGTGACGGTGCGCAGCTTGACTTCGGGTACGGACTTTCCTTGGAAGTTGCGCGGGCCTGGGGCCTCTACATTTCGGAGTCTCGTGGCAAGACCTCCATCGGGATAGAGGAGCCTGCAAAGTTCTCCGAGCCGGGCCTGTTCCTCGTGCGGCCAGATCAGATTCTGTACTGGCTCTCGGTCCAGTCAATGCCGTTCGTTCGACCGAACTTTGCCGAGGTTGTGCAAGCCTTGGATTTCGTCATCAAGAACGAGTACCCGGCACGTGGCGAGTACACCGGCGCACTCTGATATACGTCTGCTTCTGGCCGGCGCCGTGCTTACCAGAGGCGCCACCAAGGTCTGCTGGTGGACTTGTAAGCCTCCTCCTCCACAGATGTCTCCTGAAGGAGGCGGCCATCCGCACCATAGAGTTCGGACTCCTCTCCCTGCACCTTGGCTGACATGGCCTGAGCCACTCGCCACATCTTGCGAAGAATCTCCTCGTCAGGGTTCTTTGCGACGATGTTGCCTTGAAAGTGCCAGATCCACGCCATATTCCCGCTGTCCTCGTGTTTTGAATACTTGAGCCACACGGCCATGCTTTCGTCTTTGACGCGAATCACGTCACCGCTGCCTGCTGCCGCTTCGGCATACCCGTCCAGCCGCATTTCGTCGTCGGCCTGAACGAGGTCAACCCACTCCCTCAGTGAAATTTCAGGGCCGTCTTCCGTGAACCAGTCTTTGCGGCGCGTGACGTAAACGTTGTAGCCCATGGCAAATGAGAATGTAAGAACGACTGACCAACTGCGCGTCTGTTACTCGCCGAGCGCAGCGACATATTTACTTGCACAGTCTGCCAGCTTTGCGCACGGATAGAGCCTGGGCATCTTTTCGGGCATGCTTCTTCAATGACTGGTCATGGCCGAATGTAGCTGGACAGGTCGCTGCGCAAAGGACCCGAAGCGGATGTAGCATCTTCTCCAAAGCTGGCATTCAACTCAACTTACGTAGCGACAGCCGCGAACACCCAGCATCGCTGAGGCCTGCAACCCAAACGCCTCCTAAGGCTTACTCAAAGGCAAACCTTATGGGCGCTCCCATCTGGATCAACAACAAGACGGACCTCTGGATCAGCAATGGGATGAAAGATGCCTTTTGCGAAGTGCTGACGACTGTTGCGACTCTTGAAGGCCACGATGTCATGGCCGTCTATACCGATGCACCGGGCGTGGCGGGCACCTACGGAGTCTCCGGTTTGGGCATCGATCTTGACGAGTTCAATACCTACCTCGGTGGACGGGAGGGCGTACGACGCCATCTTGACGTCTGTTGTGCGCGCTTGCCAGAAGTCGCCGAGTCCTGCGGCCTGACACCTGCCGGCGCTAAGCATATGTTGAATTTGTTCGCGTGGGCAGCGTACATCATGGATGGAAATCCGCTCCCCAAGAGCTGCAACTACTACCTTGACTGGCCGCCCGGCATCGGGGCCTGACGCTACAACACCGCTCGCCGCTGTCGATTGTGGTGAATGAGCCAGGCCTAACGGACAGCCGCTTCTGGCCGAATTTTCCACACGGCCCGACTGACCGGTCTTGGCCGACTGTAGCTGGTCGCTCAGCCCTCGCGAAGGTTCAAGGGGGCCCTGCAAGTGCCTCGCTATGTCCTCGGTTCTAACGTTCGGTTGCCGGCACGACGAATGGGGCGTGGACGTCACCGTTAGCGGCTCGCAGAAGTGCCTCATGCTGCCGCCGGGCATCAGCTTCAACGCGGTGTCGCCGTAGGCGCTCGAGGTGGCGAAGACGGCGCGCTTGCCCAAGGCCTTCTGGGCCTGGGACGAGATCATCGAGATGAACCAGGGTGGCTATTGGCCCTACACGCCGAGCACGAACCTGCTGTACGGGCTCAGCGAGGCGCTGGACATGGTGCTCGAGCAGGGCTTGCCCGTGATCTTCGAGCGCCACCAGCGCTGGAGCCGCGGCGTGCGTGCCGCCGTGCAGGCATGGGGCCTGCCGACGCAGTGCGCCGACGAGCGCGTGCATTCCCCCGTGCTGACCGGCGTCATAACACCGCAAGGGGGCGATGCCGACGCGCTGCGCCGCCTCATCCACCAGCCCTTCGACCTGTCGCTGGGTTCGGGGCTGGGCAAGCTCAGGGGGCGCATGTTCCGCATCGGCCATCCGGGCGACTGCAACGACCTCACCCTGATGGCCGCATTGACTGGCATCGAGATGGGTTTCAAGCTGGCAGGCGTGCCGGCTAGGTGTTTGCCATTATCGTCAACAATATTGTCAACAACATTGTTGACTATGATTTCGACAAAGCCTAAATTCCGCCCCACAGCCTCGGAGGCGCACTGGCCCGGACCAGCCCGACCCGCGACTGCAAAGTTCGCCAGCGTGCCGGGTCGTTTCCTTGCAAGCTGGCATCCGTGCCACTGCAAGGAGACAAACCGATGCAAAACACCATGACGGACGGCGCCAAGGCGACCGCCGCAGCGCCCGACGTCGCCCTCCAGCCCACCAAGGTGCGCTGGAAGATCTTCCTGATGATGTTGTTCCTGATCTCGATCAACTACATCGACCGGGCCTCGCTCTCAGTGGCCATGCCACTGATCGCCAAGGAGTTCGACATCGGCCCGGCCGTGCAGGGCCTGCTGCTCAGTTCCTTCTTCTGGACCTATGCGCTGATGCAGATTCCGGGTGGCATGCTGGCCGACCGTTTCGGCCCACGCGTCGTCATCGCCGGCGCCACCGTGGGCTGGGGTTTCTTCCAGGCCATCGCAGCGGCCTGTACCGGCTGGGTTCCCTTGCTGCTGACGCGGCTGGGCCTGGGCGCGGCTGAGGCACCGATCTACCCGGCGGGCGGCAAGCTCAACGGCATCTGGATGACGCAGACCGAACGCGGGCGGGGCGCCACTTTGCTCGACGGCGGTGCGCCCCTGGGCGCGGCGCTGGGCGCGATCCTGATCTCGGCGCTGATCGCCGTGCTCGGCTCGTGGCGCCTGGCCTTCGTGATCGCTGGTGTCGGGACCGTGATCGCCGGCTATTTCGCCTGGAGCTACGTCCGCAACCATCCACGCCAGCATCCCGGCGTGAACGAGGCCGAGGCGCGCTACATCGAGGCCAGCCATGCCGCCGACGCTGCCAAGGAGTCGGCCGACGCGAGCGGCAGGGTTTTGGACTTCTTCCGCTACCGCTCGGTGTGGGGCATGTTCTTCGGCTGGATGTGCTTCAACGCGCTGTTCTACGGCCTGCTCACGTGGATGCCCAACTACCTGTCGAAGGTGCACGGCTTCGACATCAAGCAGATGGGCGGCGCGGTGTTCATCATGTTCTTCTCGGGCTTCGTCGGCGAAATGTTCGGCGGCTGGCTGGCCGACAAGTGGCAGGCGGCCGGCGCGTCCCAGAGCAAGGTGCTGCGCACGCTGTTCGGCATCTCGTCGATCATCGCCACCATCGCCATCTTCATGGTGACCCGGATCAAGGACCCGGTCGCCGTGGTCGTGCTGCTGTCGGTCACGCTGTTCTTCCTGCGCTGGTGCGGCCTGTTCTGGTGCGTTCCGTCGATCCTCGGTACGCGTGCGCGGGTCGGCTTCCTCGGCGGCACCATGAACCTCGGCGGTAACGTCGCGGGCATTGGCGTGCCGATCGTGGTGGGCCTGATCGTGCAGGCGACCGGCTCCTACTTCATGGCGCTGATGCTGTTCACGGCGGCCGGCGCCGGTCTGTTCGTCTGCTCGACGATGCTGATCGACTACGGCAAGAAGCTGCCGGTCTGAGGCTCGCAACCGAACCGGAAGGAGACTCTCCCATGTTTGTTTCTCATCTTCGTCTCGCGGCGGTTGCGGTTGTCCTGCAGCTTGCCTTCGCCGGCGCGGTCCTGGCCCAGCCGCCGGCCGATGCCGAGCCCGGGATTGCCGTTGCGGCGCCCGAGGCGGTGGGCGTCGACTCTCAGCCGCTGGTGCGGCTGTCGGAGTGGATCCGCAAGGAAAACCTTGACGTGCGCAGCTTCCTCGTGGTCAAGGACGGCAAGCTGGTCTTCGAGCGCTACAGCCAGGGGCTCACCCGAGACCACAACTACGAGCTGTACTCGATCACCAAGAACGTCACGGCGCTGGCGGCCGGCGTGCTGATCGACGAGGGCCGCTCGCACCTCGACGAGAAGATCGCGCCCATTCTGGCCACGGCGCGCCCCGACCTGAAGGACGCGCTCGCGGACAAGCAGGCCATCGAACTGCGACACGTGATGTCGATGTCGACCGGCCTGTTCTACGACTTCAAGCCGACCGACGACCCGATCTACTACGGCGCGCCGGACCGCCTGAAGCTCGCGGCTGGCACCACGCCCCGGCGCCCGCCCGGCGAGGCCTTTGACTACACCGACGTCAACCCCATCCTTGCGAGCGCCACGCTGGGCGCCGATGCCGGCATGCCCCTGCAGGCCTTCGCCGAGCAGAAGATATTCAAGCCGATGGGCATGACGCACTACGCCTGGGAGCGCGCGGACGACAAGGGGCTCGTTTCCTCCGGCTGGGGCCTGCGACTGCGCGCCGTCGACATGGCCAAGCTCGGCATGCTGGTGCTGTCCGGCGGCCGCTGGAACGACCGGCAGATCGTGTCGCAGGCCTGGGTACGGACCATGACGGCGCCATCGTCCGCGCCCTGGTACGGTCAGTACTGGTGGATCAACGACATCGTCGCCACCGAGCCCGAGGTGCATGCCATGGGCTTCAAGGGCCAGTTCATCGTGGCGCTGCCGCAGCGCAACGCGGTGGTCGTCATGACCAGCATGCTGCCCATCGAGGGTGGTTTGCGCGAGTCGAAGAACGTCCTCGCGATCCGGCACATGGTCAACGACTTCGTTCTGCCCGCGCTGGCCAATGCCTCGCATGCCGCCCCGACGCCCGCGCGCCGCAAGGCCCTGGCGCGCGAGCTCGATCTGGCCGCGCACCACCAGGGCAAGCCGGGCGCACCGGCCGACCCGACCGACACCCCCCGACTCTGAAGACCATGACGCAACGAAAGCTCATCGGCGTGCTGACGCCTTCCTCGAACACCGCGCTCGAACCACTGACCAGCGCGATGGTTGCGGGCGTGCCCGGCGTCTCGGCGCATTTCTCGCGCTTCACCGTCACCGAGATCTCGATGCGCGGCGCGTCGCTGAGCCAGTTCGACGACAGCAAGATCCTCGAGGCCGCACGGCTGCTGGCCGACGCGCGTGTGGACACGATCTGCTGGAGCGGCACCTCGGCCAGCTGGCTTGGCTTCGAGAAAGACCAGGCGCTGTGCGCGCGCATCACCGAGGCGACCGGTATCCCGGCGACCACCTCGGTGCTGGCGCTCAACGAACTGCTGGTCGCGCAGGGCGCACGCACGCTGGGCCTGGTGTCGCCGTATGTCGAGGACGTGCAGCGGCGCATCGTCGCCAACTACGCGGGCATCGGCATCGACTGCGTGGCCGAGCGGCATCTGGACCTGACGGTGAACTTCTCGTTCAGCGAGGTCCAGCCCGACACGCTGCGCCGCATGCTGCGCGAGGTGGCGCAGCAACGCCCCGACGCGATCAGCATCATGTGCACCAACCTGAGCGGCGCGCAGTTGGTCGAGGAGATGGAGCGCGAACTCGGCATCCCGATCTACGACTCGGTGGCCACCGTGGTGTGGCAGGCGCTGAAGACGGTCGGCGTCGATCCGCATGCCGTGAAAGGCTGGGGCCGACTCTTCGACGCGAAGGCCTGAGCCTTGTCCAGGACCCGACCCGCCAGCAGCCAGACAGAAAAGCAAAGAAAGACCATGACCTTCCGCGACCTCGATCTCGTGGTGCGCAACGCCCGCGTTGCCACCGCCAGCGACACCTTCGACTCGGACATCGGCATTCGCGACGGCCGCATCGTACAACTCGGCCTTGGCCTGCCGCCCGGCCGACAGGAAATCGACGCCGCCGGCCGCTATGTGACGCCGGGCGGCGTCGATGCCCACTGCCACCTCGATCAGCCGATGGAGCCGCCGGTGCGCATGGCCGACGACTTCGATACCGGCACCCGCGCCGCGGCCTGCGGCGGCACGACCACCGTGATCCCGTTCGCCGCTCAGCACAAGGGCCAGTCGCTGCGCGCCGCCGTGCAGGACTACCACCAGCGCGCCGAAGGCCGCGCCCACGTGGACCACGCCTTTCACCTGATCGTCAGCGATCCGACCGAGGAGGTGCTCAAGCGAGAGCTGCCGCAGTTGATCGCGGAGGGCTACACCTCCTTCAAGATCTACATGACCTACGACGATCTGAAGCTGGACGATGGCCAGATCCTCGACGTGCTGGCGGTGGCAAGGGAGCAGGGCGCGATGGCGATGATCCACGCCGAGAATGCCGACTGCATCGAGTGGCTGACCAAGCGGCTCGAAGCCAGCGGGCGCACCGCGCCGCGCTTTCATGCGCATGCGCGGCCAATGTTGGTCGAGCGCGAGGCGACGCACCGCGCGATCGCGCTGTCGGAGCTGGTCGACGTGCCGATCATGATCGTGCACGTGTCCGGACGCGAAGCCGTCGAGCAGATCCGCTGGGCACGCGCGCACGGCCTGAGCGTGTTCGCCGAAACCTGCCCGCAGTACCTGTTCCTGACCGCCGAAGACCTCGGCATCGACGACAGCTACCAGGGCGCGCGCTGCGTCTGCAGCCCGCCGCCGCGCAACCGCGAGAACCAGCAGGTGATCTGGAACGGCTTGTCGGACGGCCTGTTCACGATCTTCTCGTCGGACCATGCGCCGTTCCGCTACGACGCGCCCGAAGGAAAGAAGCCCGGCGGCGAAGAGGTGGCGTTCCGCCACATCCCGAACGGCATTCCCGGCATCGAGACGCGGCTGCCGCTGCTGTTTTCGCACGGCGTGCTCGACGGGCGCATCACCATCAACAAGTTCGTCGAGCTGACGTCCACCAACCCCGCCAAGGCCTACGGGCTGCATCCGCGCAAGGGCACCATCGCCGTCGGCGCCGATGCCGACCTCGTGGTCTGGGGCGCCACGCCGCGCGCGATCCGCAATGCCGACCTGCACCACGACGTCGACTACACGCCCTATGAGGGCATCGAGGTCAAGGCCTGGCCGGCGCTGACGCTGGCGCGCGGCGAAGTCGTGTGGGACGGCGAGCGCTTCCATCCGCGCGCCGGACGAGGAGAATTCCTGCCCCGGGGCGAGCCCACCTTGCTGCCGAGCCGCCGACCGTCCTGAATCTGGAGCCACCGCCATGAATCTGCTGCTCATCAACCCCAACACCTCGCAAAGCGTCTCCGACCTGATCGCGGCCGAGGCCCGGCGCGCGGCCGCGAGCGACACGCACATCGAAGTGCTCACGGCGCCCTTCGGCGTGGCCTACATCGAGACCCGCTTCGAATCGCTGATCGGCGCCTACGCTGCCGCCACGCTCGCGGCCGAACACCACACGCGGCACGACGCCATCGTGGTCGCGGCTTTCGGCGACCCCGGCATCGACGGCCTGCGCGAGGCGCTCGACATTCCCGTGGTCGGCCTCACCGAAGCCGCGCTCATGAGCGCGTGCCTGCTGGGCAAGCGCTTCTCGATCGTCGCGATCTCGCGGCGCATCACGGCGTGGTACCGCGAGTGCGTGCAGGCCAACGGCCTGATCCACCGGCTGGCGAGCATCCGCAGCCTCGACGGTCCGCTCAAGGACATCGGGCATGTGCAGGACGACCACGGCCAGCGGCTGGAGGCCCTGTGCATGTCGGCCATCCAGGACGATGGTGCGGACGTGATCATCATTGCCGGCGCGCCGCTGGCGGGCCTGGCGCGCTCGATCAAGGACCGCATTCCGGTGCCAGTGGTCGATGGGGTGTCGAGCGCCGTTTGCCATGCGCAGACGCTCGTCTCGCTGGCGCCCGCGCCGGCGCGGCTGGGCAGTTTTGCACCTCCGCCGATCAAGCCGAACCACGGGCTGCCCGAGGCCTTGGCGCGGCTTTTGGCACGCGACAGCGCACGCGCTCCGGGCTGAGGTCCCGGGCGCTGTGACACCCTGCAGTCTGGAGGGGGCGCCGATAGAATCAGCGCCGATGCCCACCAAAGCCCCAGCCCGCGGCGCGAATGGCGCCATTGGCACGACAAGTGCCACCAATGCCCGTGAACACAGCGTCGACGAGATCGCCGAGAAGATCTCGGCCGCCATCCTGGAACATCGTCTCGCGCCCGGCACGAAGCTGGGGGAGGATCGGCTCGCCACGATCTTCGCGACCAGCCGTGCCAAGGTGCGCGAAGTGCTGGCCCGACTGGCGCACGAGCAGATCGTCGAACTGGTGCCGCAGCGCGGTGCCTTCGTTGCCAAGCCCACCATCGAGCAGGCGCAGGACGTGTTCGAGGCGCGCCGTCTCATCGAGCCCGGAGTGCTGCGCCGACTTATCCGCACGTTCGACGATGCCAAGAAGCAGCGCTTGCAACGCCACATCGAACTCGAGGCCGACGCACGGCGGCGTGACGACAAGCGTGCCATCGTGCGGCTGTCAGGCGAGTTCCACGTGCTGCTGGCCGAACTGGCGGGTAACTCGGCGCTGGCGCGTTCAATGCGCGAGTTGTCGGCGCTGACCTGCCTGATCATCTCGTTGTACGACGCGCCCACGGCCACCAGCTGCCGCGCCGACGAGCACGAGGAAATCGTCGCCGCGGTGAATCGCGGCGACGCCTCGCGCGCCGAGAAGCTGATGCTGCATCACCTCGATCACATCGAACAGAGTCTGAAGCTGGATGACAGTGCCGAGGAAGTCGACCTCGAAAGCGTGTTCAGCTGAAAGGCCTGTGCGCCGCACATTCAGGGCGCCGCGCCGTTTGACGGAGCGTCTGCTTTCTAGCGATTTCTGAGGCGGCGTTGGATGACCGGTCCTGGCCGCATTCTGCCTCCCCCCGGGTTCTGGTGTCGTTCTGCTAAACCAGTACGGCGACAAGCACGATGAGTGCCACCACAAACAACCCTAAGAACAAGTACCAGCCTGCCCGGAGGACGGAGCAATAGGCGATGAACGTCCGGTCATACGTCATGAGGTACGCCCGTCGGTCCAAGAACTCGAAAAAGCTTCTGCTTGCGGGTGTTCTGGCAAGCCATATCCAAGCTTCGGGCTGTCCCCAGCTGGCCCAGACTTCCGGAAACCTTCTGCGAAGAACGGCCGCCATAATGACCGTTCCAGCACACACAGTTGCCCCCAACGCGAAAACCGCGTAGACCAGAAGCTGCAGGGCGTTCTGCATCAGGCGTTGAGGGCAATTGGGAAGCGGAGATGAATGTCTGGAACTAGCCTTCAGTTGAAGTCCGTGCTCGGCTCTTCGATCCCAGCGAGATTCCAAAACCGCCAGACGCCGACCTCCTTGCCCGCGCGATAGCATCCCTCTGATGCAAGTTGGCCGTTCGGATGGAAGTCGCGCCAGAGCCCGTCCTCCTTGCCAGCCGCGTACTGGCCCTCGGAAATTACTGTGCCATTCTCATGGTACTCAACAAAGAGACCGTGCCGAATCCAGTGTGTCCGGTCTGGTGTCATCACCCGTGCATAGCGGAATCTGATAGCTCCTGACTCGTAGGGAATCTCAGCGTATCCGTCCGGCCAAGTCATCTGGAAACCGGGGCTGAAGGCAGAAGGGTCGTGTGCACCCAACTTAGTGGACGGGTGGACGTGATGACAGGACGGATAGCGACGGCGCTACAGCGCGGCCTTGAGTGGCGGCGTGAAAGGACTCTGGCGCGCTGTGGACAGGGTAGCGATGGCGTATGGCAGCGAAACCAACGTCGTGAACCAATGCCCGCAACCGGCTCGCGACGGGAGATGGTCACGCCGCGCCAGGGAGCCTGACCCTCGTACTAGACTTGTTCATCATGTCGTCCGCGTCTACCGAACTGTTCTCGAACGTGCGTCCCAGGCTGATGGCAATTGGCTACCGCATGCTTTCGTCCGTGCAGGAGGCGGAGGACTTGGTGCAAGACGCATGGTTGCGCTGGCATGAGGAGACGAAGTCGTCCCAAACCCATGTCTTGAATGCCGAAGCTTGGCTCGTCACAGTGACTACGCGGATGGCGATAGACCGGCTACGGGCGGCAAAACTACGAAGAGCCACATATGAGGGCGCTTGGTTCCCTGAGCCAATTTTGGAACAGGCGCCGACCACGCCTGAGCAGGCATGTGAAACAGCCGACGATGTGTCTATCGCCTTCCTGCTACTTCTGGACTGCCTGTCGCCGGAAGCGCGGGCCGCCTTTTTGCTGCGTGAGGTTTTCGACGCTGAGTACGAGCAGATAGCCGAGGCCATTGGACGAAGCGAGGCTTCCGCCCGCCAGATTGTCCATAGAGCCAAGCGACGGCTTGAGAACGCACGTGGATCGGCGGGCACCAAGGCCTTGCCAATGCCCGCACCGGCTCAGCTGGAACTGTTGCGACGTCTCGTTCATTCCATTTCGAGCGGCAACCTTGGAGACATAAAGATGCTCCTCGCAGAGGAAGCGGAGATGCTGGGCGATTTCGGCGACGTCAGGCCAAGCTTTACGGGGCCTTTGCTTGGGGCTCAACGCATCGCTCAGCTCTACTTCGCCATGCATCGTCGCCACGGTGACGCCATGCGACTTGAGCTGGCCAAACTCAATGGCGAATGGGCGCTCCTGCGCTACCTCGATGGTGCCCTTGACTCCGTACAAACTTTCGAGTTCACCGATGTTCAGGTCGCTCGGGTTCGCATCCAGCGGAATCCGGTGAAGTTGGCACGGTTGAAGGCAAAGGAACTCGTTTCCTGAGTTTTTGGCCAAACGGGCTGCCACCACGAACCTGATGCTCCGGGAGCGGCCCTTTTTTTGCTGTGGCTGTCACAACGCGATCAAGTCAAACGTCTTGGGATCAGGTTGCTCCTGCAGCCGCTCCCAATCTCTACTTGAAGAAAGCGTCTATGACCCGCGCAGTTTGGTTTCAAGCATCTCCCGAAGGCGCTAAGGCCATCGGTGGCCTGCATCACTTCGTCACCTCGGGCACGTCGTTGCCGAGCCAGCTTATCCATCTGGTGTTCCTGCGAGTCTCGCAGATCAATGGCTGTGCCCACTGCATCGACATTCACACCCGGGACCTGATGACTGGCGGAATGTCGGTTGAGAAAGTAGTTCTCGTCCCAGTGTGGCACGAAGCGGAGTACCTGTTTTCGGAGCAAGAGCGAGCGGCCCTTGCTTGGTCCGAGGAAGTCACCCGCGTCAGCGAAACGCACGCTTCCGATGAAGCCTACGAGGCGGCGTTGGCGGTGTTCGGCGAGAAGGACTTGGTCAACCTGACCCTTACCATCGCCGCGATGAACGCGATAAACCGCATGGGCATTAGCTTCCGCATGAAGCCGCGGGCGAAAGCTTAACGGTTGCGGAGAGCGCAGTTCTGTGGACTGAGTTCGAGGGTTCCCTCCAGCGATGCGGCATCAATTTCCCGATCTGGCTGGCCGGCTGCGTCGGCAGCCGCTCAAGCACGTCGCGAAGGTACGCATAGGGATCAATCCCGTTGAGCTTGGCCGATTGGATGAGGCTCATCACCGCCGCTGCCCGTTTGCCCGCGCGCAGGCTGCCGGCGAATAGCCAGTTCTGCCGACCGAGCGCGATGGGACGGATGCGATTCTCCACCCAGTTGTTGTCGATGGGCAGGTCGCCGTCATCGAGGTAGCGCGTCAGCGCCACCCAACGCTTGAGGCTGTAGTCGAGGGCCCGCGCGGTGGCTGAGCCGTCGGGCACGCGCTGGCGTTGCTGTCGCAGCCACTGGTGGAGGGCGTCGGCTAGTGGCCTTGCGACCTGCCGGGCTTCAAGCCGGGTCGCGCTGTCGGCGCTGGCGGTGGTTCGCTCGACCTCGTAGAGCTGGCCGAAGAACTTCAGCGCCTGCTCGCCGACCTGGCTGCCGTGATTGGCCCAGAGCTCGTGGAACTTGCGCCGCGCGTGCGCCATGCAGCCGACCTCGGTCACGCCCTGCTCGAAGCAAGCCTTGTAGCCGGCGAAGTCGTCACAGACGAGCTTGCCTTGCCAAGCTGGCTGGCTTGACGTGCCAGGCAGTCCGAGGAAGTCGCGGGCGTGCTGGCCACCACGGCTGTCGGCGAAGTCGAAGACGACGGCCTGCAACGCGCTGAACTGCGTGCTGCAGTAGCTCCACAGGTAGGCCCGATGTGTTTTGCCGTCGCGCTGACCGGTGGGCTTGAGCATCGCCACCGGCGTCTCGTCAGCATGCAGCACCGGCTGGCGCAGCAACTCCGCGATCAGCGCGTCGACGAGCGGCTGCAATTGCACACCGCACTCGCCGACCCATTGCGCCAACGTGGAACGCGCGATGGCGTGGCCGGCCCGCTCGAAGATAGCTTCCTGTCGGTACAACGGCAGGTGGTCGAGGTACTTGGCCACTAGCACCTGGGCAAGGAGGCCCGTCGTCGGCAGGCCCTTGTCGATGATGTGCGGCGCGACCGGCGCCTGCACGATGCGCTCACAGCACTTGCACACCCACTTGCCTCGGATGTGGCGCTCGACGGTGAAGACGCCAGGCCGGTAGTCCAGCTTCTCGGCCACGTCCTCGCCGATGCGCTGCATGGTCTGCCCGCAGCCGCAGGTGGTGTCCCGCGGCTCATGGTGCACGTCGCGGCGCGGCAGGTGCGCCGGCAGCTTCTCGCGTCGGGGCTGTTGCCGCTCGCCAGCGGCGCGGGCTGGCTGCAGTGCCTCAATCTCGGCGGCAACAGCCGCCAGGTCGCTGTCCAGCGTCTCGTCCAGTAAGCTCTTCTGCTCGGCGCTGAAGCGCTCGCTCTGGGCCGCGAACTTCAATCGCTTGAGGATGGCGTTCTCGTGCGTGAGCTTGTCGATGACGGCCTGCTTGAACGCGGCCTCGGCGCGAGCGGCCCTCAGGGCGTCGCGCAATTGCTGGGCATCGAGCGTGTCAAGGTCATCGGCAATCACGAGACGTGATACTGCCCGGCGCAGACCGAGCTGCCCATCGGCAGTTGCCGCAATGGACTCAGAGCTACAGCAGCGTGATGATGCCGGCCTCGCCGACGTGCTGCCAGGGCAGGCCCAGCACCAGCGCGTCGAATTGGGCGCGGTTCAGGCTCACCGTGGCGGTCACGTCCCGTGGCCACACAAAGCGGCCGGCGTTCAAGCGACGAGCCGCCAGCCACACGCCGATGCCGTCATGCACAAGCACCTTCATCCGGTTGGCCCGGCGATTGGCGAAGAGGTAGGCATGGTGGGGCCGGGCAGCACCGAAGACAGCGACAACGCGGCGCAGGGCGGCCTCGGTGCCGGCTCGCATGTCCAGCGGCTCGACCGACAGCCACACGGCGTCGACGCGGATCACCGCAACAACTCGCGAGTCCAGGCGGCAAGCTCTGCCGCCACGCTGACCGGCCAGGTAACCGTGATCGAGACTGGCCCGCGCCGGAGTTCGACTCGGACATCAGGCGCCACCGCAGCAGGCTCCGTCGGCGCAGGGAGCGGGAGCGAGATGAACTCGCTTGTCTTGGCGAGTCCGGTAGGGGCCTGGCCATGAGACAACTGCCTCCAGCGGTGAACGACGTTGGCATTGATGCCGTGGGCCATCGCCACCTTGGCCACCGACGCGCCAGGCTCGCTGCATTCGGCCAGCACCTGCGCCTTCTCCAACTCGCTGTATCGCCGCCGTGTCTTCTTGTCGCTTGTCATGCGTCCACCTACGTTACGTGGACAGCATCCTTGTCGCAGGCGACTGCCGGTTCAAGATGACTTTGCCGGACGGATACATCTCAGCGATATTGAGGTGAGCTTCGATGGGCATGCTGTTGGCTTCACAGGCAAATTGGCGGGCGGTCGGGAGCGCCCGGTTGGGGCTGACTTTCGCCTGTCGACTACTAGGCGTTTCAGGCCCGCCGCTGTCATTCCCGGCGTTGGATCCGACGCTCTGAAGCAGACGCTCCCTCAGTTCGGCACCCCCTGCTGGCGGAGTTCCGGGCATTCGGCTGCGCATCGCTCGTCCCGCTCGGATTTGGCGCTGAGGTAATAACGACCCCTTTGGGCTCTGACTCCGCTATTTTGCTCACGACAAGCCAGTCAGTGAGAGTAGGCGTACCCCAGATCTCTACCAACCCACCGCCTCGTCGTCACCCCCAAAAGCAGCCGGCACGTCCTTGAAGTGCGGTAGATCATCCTTCACCGGCATCACCGCATGCTGGCAGCGGATGTGGAAGGTCGGGTTGAAGAGGTCGGCCGGCAGCAGGAAGCCGCTCACACCGCGCATATTCATGCCTGGGGATTCGCCGAACAGCAGCGTGCCGCAGTGGGCGCAACGGGTCCGCGGCATGGTCCGATACGTCCAGGTCGTGGTGTCGCCGCCGGCGAGCTTGACGCTGGCGGCCGGGAAAAGCGCCAGCGGTGAATACCCGCCACCTGTCACGGCGCGGCAATCGCCGCAGTGGCAGTAGAACTGCGCGATCGGCGCCTCGCTCAAGTGCAGTTGCACCTGGCCACAGCGGCATTGCAGGATGGTTGGTTGCATGGCGGTCTCCTCAGGCGGCAAACGTCTCGTGCCAGAACGCGAAATCGGCCTTGCCATCAAGGAAGGTCTCGGCCGTTTTCATGAAGGCCCGCATGTGCGGCTGCTGCATGTGCGGACCGCTGAATACCTCCTCGCTTTCCCATTGCTCGACGATCAGCCAGCGGTATGGGGCATCCGTCGCCTCGAGCACGCGGATGCCCTTGCAGGCGGGCTCGAGCGCCATGACCTGCCGAATGACGGCTTTCAGCTCCTGCCGGGCGACCTCCAGCTTGTCGGGTCGGATGGCACAGGTGATCACCACAGTGACGGGATGAGTGCCGGTGTTGCGCATGTTCTGTCCTTGATTTGTACTCACGAATGAAGGACATTCTGTGCGGGGCTGACCCTGGTGACAAACCATATTTTGGCAACGACCTGTGAGAAATATTCAACCATGCCCGACCTGACCGCTTCGCCCGGCAAGCTGCCGCCGCTCACCGCCTTGCCATGTTTTGAGGCCGCGGCCCGGCTGCGGAGCTTCACCAAGGCGGCCGAGGAACTGCACCTCACGCCAGGCGCCATCAGCCGCGCGGTGAAGCACCTGGAAGAGCAAATCGGCGTGCAGCTCTTCGAACGGGCCACGCGCTCCGTGCGCCTCACCGAGACGGGCGAGCCCTACGCCAAGGCCGTGCGCGACATGCTGGGTCAACTCGCTGCCGCCACCGCGGCGGCCGCGGCGCGCCAGTCCTGCAGCACCCTCAATGTCAGCACCTCGGACGGCTTCGCGGGCCGCTGGCTGGTGCCGCGCCTGTACAGGTTCCACCGGGCCAACGATGACGTCGACGTGCGCGTGTCCACCACGGGCCGCCTGGCGAATTTTCATGGCGACGGCATCGACGTTGCCATCCGTTATGGCCAAGGCAACTATCCGGGCCTGACCACCGAGTGGCTCGCCGACGAAGAGGTCTTCCCCGTCTGCAGCCCCGGTTTGCTCAAAGGCCCGCGGGCGCTGCGCAACCCCGCCGATCTGCGCCACCACACGCTCATCCGCGACGGCTACCCGATCGCCTGGGCCGACTGGCTCTCAGCCGCCGGCATCGAAGGCGTCAACCCTCGCGCTGGCCTGACGTTCGACTCCTATACCTTTGCGGTGCAGGCCGCCGTGCAGGGCGAAGGCGTTGCCCTGGGCCGCACCATGCTTGTTGCCGACGACCTTGCTGCAGGCCGTCTGGTGAGGCCGTTCAAGCAGACGCTGAAGGCCTATTCCAGCTTCTACCTGGTGTATCCACCGGAGGCGATCCATCAGCGGAAGGTGAAGGCGTTCAGGGATTGGCTGCTGGTGGAGATGAGGGATAGCGATAGCGGCTCCGCCGAAGATCTCTAGCTCCGCGTCCCTGCGTTTTAGACGACAGGCAAGCGCATCAGGCAGGGGATGTCCCCGCAGCAATCAGCGCCTCCATGCTGGCCGTCAGTTCGGCCACGGGACGCGCATCCGGCCTGGCTGCCCGGCCATGCGGGCGTGGTGCAGCTCTACCCCGATGCCGATCCACCGCAAGGTGCCATCGCCTTCGCGTTCTGGAACATCGTCGGCCACAAGCAATTGATTCACGACGCAAGAGGCTGACGCTGATCCGTCCGCCGCCTTGCTACGGCAGTGGGGCGGATGGATCCACCGCTTGACCGCTCGATTGCGGCACAAAGCGGGTGTTCGCCGGCGGCGAATACGGCGAGAAGCTGCGCCGGTCGGCCTACTGGGCCGCGTTCGTGCTCTACGGGGCCTGATCCGGGCTGGCGCTACTTTGTGAGCGCGAAGAACTGCGGCCCATTGGCTCCGGCCGGGTGCGCGGTTTGCAGAGCGAGCGCGCCGGTGGTCCGGTCGATCGTGAAGTTCGAGATCGTGTTGTCGCCTTGGTTCGCCGTGTAGGCGAACCGGCCTGTGCGATCCACGGTCACGGAGTTGGGCGTGTTCGCTCCGACGGAGAACGGCTGGCCCGGCACCGCTGTCAGCGCGCCGGTTCGTGGGTTGATGGCGTAGGCCGAGATGTTGTTGGAGTTCCTGTTCGCAACGTACACGAAGCGTCCGGTCGGCTCGATGGCCATGCCAAAGGGCGTGTCGCCGGAGGGCACCGAGCCGATCGAAGTCAACGCGCCCGTGGTCTGGTCGATGGAATAAGCGAGCAGGGTGCCGGGATTGTTGCCGGTGCTCACGTAGGCGAAACGGCCGCTGGGCTCGACCGCGACGTCGACGAAGCCGCCGACCGGCAGCGCGACCGACACGGGCGGCGAGATCGGAACGCCGGTGCCCTGATCCAGGCGAAACACCTCGACGGACGCGCCGTTGGGCACGAGCGCGAATCGCCCGTCGGGATCGAAACCCAGCTTGCGGCTATTGCCGCCGACCACGGCCACGGCCGTGCTGCCGTCGAGGTCGCCGGTGGTGGCGTCGATATTGAGCCGATGGATCTGCCCATCGCCGATCACGTAGGCGAAACGTCCTTTGGGTTCGACGCCGACAAAAACCGGGCTCGTGCCCACGCCGGTGGTGATATTGAGGTTCTGCGACAGCGTACCGGCGGGATCAATGGTGTATTGGGTGACGCCTTTGGTCCCGACGTAGACGCTGGTGTAAAGCTTTTTCCCCGAGGGATGCGCGGTCACGTGCTGGGGCGTGCCCGCCAAGGGGTACGCGGTGGCTGCCGACAAACTGCCATCCGAAGAAACGGTGTATGCAGTCAGATTGTCCGATCGCTCGTTGGCCGCAAAGCCGAAGCGATCGGCTCCCGCCTCCGAGCAACTGACCGTCACCGAGCTCACCGCCGCTCCCGCCACCGTCCCGAAGGCCTGTTTCGCAACGCAGACCTGCAGCGCCGTGGGCTGCGTCTTCACGGTCACGCCGTAGTTGGCACCGTCGTCCAGCGAAGTGGCGAAGCTGAAGCTGCCGTTGGCTCCCACGGCCAGGTCGTCACCTGCGTTGTTCTGCAGCACCAGCCCGCTGCCCGCGAGGCCGGTGACAGTGCCGCCGACGGTGAACTTCGACGCGCCTGCGGGTGGCGCAGGGGGCGGAGGAGGTGGCGGCGATGGTGCGTCGCCTCCGCCGCCGTTGGCCGGAGGAAGGGGCACGAAGGAAAAGCCGCCGCCTCCGCCCCCGCCGCACGATGCAAGCATCAAGGGCACGACGATGGCCAGGGCGAGGCTCAGTCGCGTGCGAGGGGGCAGTGGCGGCATTTTCTACTTAAGGAAACAAATGTCGCGGGAATGTTATCGGGACGCGCTTCCATTTGCACGTTCCGTGACTGGGAGCGTGGTGCGAGGATTTTCGGGCGCGGTGCCTCCCACAGGAGATCCTTTCGCCTTCGGGCGTGCCAGTGGCTTGTTGAAGGCAGGTGTCGATGGGCGGTGAACGGGCTGGCGCGTCGCCGGGTGGTCGATGGGCCCTCGAGGCTCTTCTCATGCGGCCAACTGCAAGTGAAGTCCCTGATCCTTCGAGCGGCCTGGGCCCTTCAGGTGCCCGGGTAGTGGCCCGCCGCGATGTCTTCGAGCAAGGTCGGGTGCTGCGGCTTCCAGCCCAGCCGTTCTCGCGTCTGGGTACTCGACGCCGGCGCGTCGGCACCGAAGAACGCGCCGATCCAGCCGAAATGCGAGGCCGCACGGTCTGAAGGGACCGATGTCACCGGGACCGCCAGCGACCGGCCCAGCGCGGTGGCAATGGTGTGCGCGGTGATGGCTTCCTCGGCGACCGCGTGCAGCACGCAGCCCGGCGCAGCCTTGTCGATGGCGAGGCGCACCAGCTTCGCGGCGTCGAGCCGGTGGACCGCGGACCAGCGGTTCCGGCCCTCGCCGAGGCAGGCCGAGACGCCCTGGGTGCGCGCGATCCTGGCCAGGGTTGCCACGAAGCCGTGGTCGCCGCCGGCGCCATGGACGGTCGGTGCGAAACGCACCACCAGGGATCGGATGCCGCGATCGGCCAGGCCCAGCGTGTAGGCCGCATTGCCGACCCGGGGATGCACCGCCGGGTCCGGCATGTCCGCCTCGGTGCCGATGCGCCCCGGCGCCAGGCCCAGCGTGCCCGAGGCGATCAGCAGCGGGCCGCCGCTGCCCTGCAGCACCTCGGCGAAGGTGTCGATGGCCGCGCGATCGGTTCGCGCTGCCTCGGCCATTTGGGAGAAATCGTGCTTGTAGCCCAGGTGCACGACGCCTTCGGCGCGGGCGGTGGCGTTGCGCAGGCTGTCCAGGTCGTCGAGCGAGCCTTGCATCACTTCGGCCCCCAGGGCCTTGATCCTGGCCGCGGCCTCGTCGCTGCGTGCCAGGCCGATCACATGGTGGCCGGCCGCGATGAGTTCGGTGACGCTGGCCGAGCCGATCCAGCCGGAAGCGCCGGTCACGAGGATTCGCATGGATGGTCCTTTGATGTCATTGAGTGACATCATTGTAGGCCTATGATGTCACTTTGTGTCAACACCACGGGGATGCGACGATGGGGCGTTGGGAGCCGGACGGCGAAGGCCGCCTTCGAATGGCGGCCATGGAACTGTTTGCGGAGGTCGGCTACGAACAGACGACCGTCGCCGCCATCGCCGAGCGCGCGGGGCTCACCTCGCGCACGTTCTTCCGCCATTTCGCCGACAAGCGGGAGGTGCTCTTCAGCGGCTCGGACGTGCTGCAGGCGTCGATGGTGGCGGCGCTTCGCAGCGCGCCAGTGGATGCCAGCGCCATGGATGCGATGGCGTTCGCGTTGCAGGCGCCCGCCGATTTCTTCGGCGAGGATCGCCGCGACTTCGCTCGCATGCGCGCTTCGGTGATCGCCGCCAATGGCGAACTGCACGAGCGCGAACTCATCAAGCTGGCGAGGCTCTCCGCGGCGCTGGCCGAGGCGCTGCGCGCCAGAGGGATCGGCGAGCCCGACGCGAGCCTGGTGGCCGAGGCGGGCATTGCGGTCTTTCGCGTGGCGTTCGCGCAGTGGGTCGGGCCGTCCGAGCGGCGCACGTACGGCGACGTCGTCGGTGCGTTGCTGGCGCGGCTGAAGACACTGGCGGCCCTTCATTGAGACTGGCAAGTCGGTCCACCGGGGCGGACGTCCCCGGTCGTGGCGCTGCGCTGAGGTGGCTTGCCAGTGCGGCATCGGCGCTGTGCGGGGTCGGGCCTGTGACCAACGGACGGCAGCGTCGGCGCGCATCGCAGGCCGGCGCGACATCGAGGCCAGCGATCCCTGACGGCGCGTTCATCGCGGGGCCGCGAGACATCGGGCGCCGAGAGGACCGTGTAGGACGGCGCTGTCCGGCACTGGCTCCCGCCCGCTCATTGCGATGCCTCGGGGGGCACGCTACTGTGGGTTCAGGCCGTCAGCACGCGAGACCCCTTATGCCCACCCTGCGCCACATCGCCATCACGGTCGTCGAGGACACGCAAGGTGCCTACCGGTGGCGCCTGATCGAACTCGACGAGGCCGGTTGGCGCGTCCTGCGTGAGCAGCCCCGGCCCGTGCGCAGCTACAAGGCCGCCATGGCGGCGGGACTGCTGCAACTGCAGGGCATGATCGACGACCTCGACGTGGGGCCCGTCGAAGAGGAGGCGGAGGCCACCCCGGGGGCAAAGAAAGGGCCGAGCTTCGGGTTCGGCTTCGGCCTTCCGGCGCTCGACTGACCGAGCGTCATCGCGCACGCATCGAAGTCCGTCGCATCGGCCGGATGCCCCGCCTCGACGCGGCCGCATCGAGAACCCAGGGGCAGACAGACGGTCCCGATCCTTGTGGATCAGCTCGGGCGCAGCGATGGTGGGGCCGGCGCATTGATGCTGCGTTGAGGGCGTTGCGCCGCTTCGTCGAGTCCGCGACGGCGCTTTTTTCTCCCTGTCTCACTCCCTGTCTCACTCACTCTCTTTTGGCTTCTTCGTCGCCCTGATCGCGTCGGTGGTGAGCCGCGGCCACGGCGCTGCGCCGTCTGGGGCTTCATGCGCTGCTTCAGTCAGTGTCACGGTGGCGTGTACCAGGTTCGGCTGCGAGACCGGGATTGGATGACGTCCCCGGAGACTGCAGCATGCCGCGGAGGCTGACACATCGACTGGACGATCAGGCCCAGGGTTTCAGACGGTGGGAACTGTCCCGCCATCGATCACGTGTTCTGAGCCCGACACCGATGCCGCGCGTGGAGACACAAGGAAGGTGATCAGGTCTGCGACCTCCTGCGGCTTGGCTGGGCGGCCAACCGGAATTCCGCCGAGCCAGTCCATGACAATCTTCTTGCCGCCCTCGTAGTCCGTGCCTGCGTGGGCAGCCATTCGCTCGGCGAACGCGACCGAAGCCTCGGTCTCGATCCAGCCTGGCGAGACGCGCAAAACGCGAACACCCTTGGGCGTGACCTCCTTCGACAAGGATTTGCTGTAGGTCGAAAGGGCCCCCTTTGCCGCGGCGTAGGCGGTGGTCGATTCCGGCAGCGGAAGCACTCGCTGAATCGAGGTCACGTGCAGGATGACGCCGGTGCCCCTGGCCAACATGGCGGGCAGCAGTGCACGGTCGAGACGAACGGCGGACATGAAATTCAGGTTCAGCTCGCTGAACCACACGGCGTCGTCAAGGGCCGCGAAGCCACCTGTTGGCGCGCTTGAGCCTCCCAGGGAGTTGATCAGGATGTCGACGCCGCCCCAGCGCTCCGTGACCGCGCGCGCGAGCCTTGTCACACCTTCCGCGGTAGCCAAGTCGGTCTGGACATATGTCACGCCTTCCAGCGGCTTCTCGGGCGCGGAGCGCGCAGTGGTCATGACCTGCACGCCGACATTCTGGAGACTCTTGACGAGCGCAGCGCCCAGCCCCTTCGTGCCGCCCGTGACCAGGGCACGCTGCCCTTGCAGTTGGAGGTCGAAGCTCATGCCGTGATCTCTAGCGATGCGATCAGGCCGCCTTCGAGTCGAAAGCGGTAAGACAGATCGATCGGGCTGCCGGGAAAGTTGCCCGCAACTTTGGCGCGGACGACCTGGAAGCCGTCCCCGCGCTCCAGCGCGAACGGCGCGCTCGTGGCGCTGTACTTGGCAGATGCCTCGGCCATGAAGGCCCTGATGGCATCGACGCCCATGTAGGTGCGGCCGTCGTCCTTCATGACGGCCTGCGCCGTGAAGCAACGCGCCAGGGCCTCAGGGTTGTGTTCGGCCGCGAAGTACGCGGCAATTGGCTCGGGAAGGGTCAGGTTGCCCATGGTGATGGCTCCATGTGTTGGTGATGACCCGAGGATGCATGCGCGGGTTAATTTAGGGAATATCCTAGAATCTGAATAGGCTGTGTAGAAAGGAATACATAATGCGCGGGGCAGAATTCGCCGAGCTGAAGGCCTTCGCCGCAGTGGTCGAACGAAAGAGCTTTGCCCGGGCAGCAGAACATCTGGGCCTGTCGCCCTCTGCGCTGAGCCAGACCATTCGACAGCTTGAAGGCCGCATCGGCGCACGCCTTCTCAATCGCACGACACGAAGCGTCGCGCCATCGGCCAGTGGCGAGTTGCTCTATATGCGCATCGCCCCGTTGTTTCGAGAGATGGCTGCTGCGGTCGCTCAAGCCAGTGAAGCCGCAGGACAGAACACGGGCACGCTTCGTATCAACACGCTGGGGATTGCAGCGAGAACCATCATCGCCCCCAGGCTTTCACGCTTTCATCAGGCATACCCCGACGTGGTGCTCGACATCGTGGTCGATGACGCGCTGGCCGATATCGTCGCCGGTCGATTCGACGCGGGCATCCGCGTGGGCGGACGCCTCGAGAAGGACATGGTCGCCGTCCGCCTGACGCCAGACCTCGACATGGTTGCCGTGGCGTCTCCCGACTACCTTGCTGGTCGAGGCATACCCAAGACCCCGGCCGATCTGCATGGCCACGCGTGCATCAACTGGCGGCTTCAGATGGACGGCAGGCACTATCGCTGGGAGTTCGAGAAAAAGGGGCAACGACTCGAAGCGGCGGTGGACGGCCCCGTCGTCACGAATCACGCTGACATCGGCATTGCCGCCGCACTGGGCGGGCTCGGCATTGCCTATCACTTCGAGCGAGATAGCGTCGGTGACCTCCTGGCCCAGGGCAGGTTGGTTCAAGTCCTGGCGGACTGGTCCATTTCACGCCCAGGGCTGTTTCTCTACTATCCGAACAGGCAGCATCGACCGGCCCTCCTCGGTGCATTTATCGACTGTCTGTTGGACAAGGACTTGGGAGAAAGACCTCGCAGGCGGAACGCCAGGGTTGCTTGACCATCGGCGCCGCGCACGTCTCCAGTCAAGCCGCGCACAAGGCCTGTGAATCACACTCGGCGATCTCGCTGGAGGTCGGTGGTGGACACCAGGGGACGGGGCCCTTGCCCCTCGGTGGAAACGAGCCGGCGGGGCAGGGTGGGCCTCAAGGAGGTTCGCGTCGTTGACCCGCCTGGCGTCTACAACGGCCCGTCTCGCCGAGCCCTATCCGGGACGCGCCACCAGCCTGACGTCTTGCGCAGGATCCTGATGAAGAATCAGCGCCCAGGTCAGTTCGAAGCCCATCAACGCCTTGTCCGGGACCGGGCTTGCTTCGAGGTGGGCCTGAGAAAACTGCCGCTGTTGCGCCAGTTCCTGGGCCAGCAGGTTGGGATGGGGGTGCGTCTTGATGAGTGCCCTTAACGCGGCAGTCAGCGCCATCTCCGTTCCGAGAGAGTTTGCAGCTGAAGCTGCTCCCGTAGCCTCTTGCGGTGTGGTCATCTTGTCCTTCCCTTGCGGGTTCCGTGTTGAGGTGTGATGACTCTACTCCAAGAGCGGGCTGAGGCGGCGCGGCATCCGAGAAGGTCGTGAGCAGACGACACCTTCAGGGCGCGCGACGGCAAGCGCTTTCCTCCTGCCTCCTGCGTGCTCATCGGTCGGCCGCTGGCAGCTTCCGCCTACCGCGCCATCGGGGTGGCGAAGGAGGCTGGCCTGTGATGGGTTGACGGGCCCGAGGCTCCGACGCCCACACCGGGCCGACGAGCACACCCGGCGTAGGAACAGGGGCAGCGCCCGCGCCCGTGAAAAAGCCCGCGCAGGGCGGGCTTTGGGAAGGTGGTCGTGAACTCTTACGCGGTCCACGCTACGGCAAATTCTTTTGCATGAAGTCATTGTTGTTTTTCTCGTCGTAGTGACTTCGACGCGCTGGCATGAGATTCAGCTTGCCTGGCCAGGCATTGCCCAGCAGGACTGGGCATGGCCTGATTGTATCAGGTGGCACTTGAGGGGAGGTGCTGCCTGCCCTGATGAAAACCGTCCTCGGGCCGCCTCCTGTTGGCTGGCGAGCGGGTTGCGCGTATCGTGATGCGGGGTAGTACCGAGCAATAGGGTGCCTTATGAGGGGCGAAACATTTACTCATGACAGCAGGTCGGGGCAATGGATCTACACCATCTACATCATCGAGGCCGGCGACGACGCGTTCAGTGCCGTGGCGGATGTGGAACTGCATCGGCAACAGCGCTGCAAATTGGTGGTCAGCCTGCCCCGGACCGCCCGTGCTGCAGGCCTCGAGGCACTGAAGCGCAAGTGCATTGAATGGATCGAGCAGGCCGAAGCGCGGGGCATCGGCCTGCCAGCGTCGGCTTCACCGCAAGACGCCGCATGAGAAGCGCGCGGCGTCGGCAGACATTTGCCGCCAGACGCGCTGGGCCTGTCTGCAATCACGCGCGCTTCGGGTCGCAGGGCAAATCGCTCGCGACCCTCCCTCATGAACGCGCATCGCCTTCCGGGCGAGGATGCGAAAACGGCTTCTGCCGCTCAGGCTTTTGGGCCGGCAGATTGTGCTGGGTCGGTCCGCGGCGTGCCCGGCCTTGTGGGGCTTTTGTGGGACCTCGTGCGGCCCTTGCAGGCCGCCTCTATCGGAGGCGACGGATGTTGTCGTCGATCCGGCCTTGAGTCGTGCGCCTCGTGTCCCGGGTGACCTGACCGGGATGCGTGTTCCTGGCCATTGCCGAGAATTCGGCCGGCACGTCGCACATGCCGTCGATGATGCTGCCGTGCTTCACGGCCCGCGAGCTCCGCGCTTCATCACTGTATTCGAGCGCGATCAGCGGGCTTCCGGTGTGGGCGGTGGAGGAAACGAGCGTGCCCCACCGCCGATGTTTGCCCCAGCCGTCATGGAAGACGCCGAGCTTCCTAGGCCTCCCCGGTTTTCCTCCTGAGGCGTTGTCGCGTGGCGCTGCTTTCGTAGCGAACAATGTCTTCCAGGCTGTAGAGCTTCGGCTCGAACAATTCTTCCAGTTCCTGCGTGCGTCCGAGCAGCATGGCCAGGCGAATCGCGTTTTCGAACGTCACGTTCCGGCCAGCCTTCAGGCCGGATACCGTATTGACCCCGATGCCGGCGCGCGCGGCCACGTCGGCCTGCGTCATCTGCCGAGTCAATCGCTCGTTGCGAAGACGTTCGCAGAGCTGCTTGACCAACTCCTCGGGAGTATGGATTCCCAAGAGCGGCTAACAAAACCATGTCATCGTCAAACACCTTGCCGGTGCACTACTGCGGCATGCGCGCCGGCACCAGTCCCAGCGCGCGTAGTTTGGGCTCTTCATAGACCGAGTCCTCGGCTGGATAGCGCAGACCTGGAATCCGCGCCGCCTTGGCGCTGGCCCAGACGACGCTTTCGCCCGCCGGCAGGGTGTCGATCTGCACGGTGTAGATCGGGTCATCGAAGGCTGTCCTGGCGGCTGTGAAAGACCATCGTCGCACCCGGAATGCCGCGATCGATTCCTCGAGAGCGGCGGCGTTGATCCTGCTTGTGTGCAGCAGCATCACGTGGGCAGGGCTGCGGCCGAGGACCTGCCGCGCCAAGCCATCGTAGTAGGCCGCGCGGTCCAGCAGATGCTCGATGTACGCGGCCTTCACGCGATCGGCCTTGTCGGCATTTCCTTCGTCCAGCCAGGCCGCATAGACCTGGTTGTAGTACCAATCGCTCGCGTCGATGGAAACCGGCGCCGCCCTGTAGCCTGCGGCCTGCATCCACAGACGCATGCCGTCCCGCTTGGCAAGCGTGTTGCCCTCCTTGAGATACGGAAAGCGCAGCATCTTCGTCCAGCCCGGCATCCGGCTCAGCACGGTATCGGCTTCCTTGACATCGCCGATGAAGTCCGCAAGCGGCACTTGAGGCGACCCCAGGCTGCGGTGCCGGGACGTGTGGTTGCCTACCGCGTGGCCTGCGTGCGCCCAATCCCGGATGAGGTCCAGTCCTTGGGCCCGGCCGGTGCGCACGAGTGTTGGAAACACCATGGACGTGATGCCCGCATCGCGGAGCGTCTCCAGGATCTGCCGGTTCCACGACGCGGCCGCGGGCTCTTTCGAAGGGTCGAGGCCATCGTCGAACGTCAGCGCCAAGGTCTGGGCCGGAACGCAGGACGAACCGAGAAGGACGAGAAGCGCGGCAAGTGCGCGACGCAATGCGGTCATGGCGATGCCCGCCTCAATCGTCAACGGTTGGCAGAAGCCGAAGCAGCTCGTCGCGCGCACGCAGGCCCGCGTTGGGCTTGAGGGCTTGCTCATCCTGGATCAGGCGTGCAAACGCCAGCCTTCGCGCGCCCTTGGTAGCCCAGCCGACGTACCAGCCATAAGCGCGGCTCGCGTCATAGCGGTTGTCGCTGCCTGGCGACCCGGTGCCCGTCTTGCCATGCACGGCCCAGCCGTCGATCGGGGCGCCGTAGTTCGAGATGAGTGCGGTCATGTCGAAGGCATGCGCACTCACCGGCAACTGGCGGCGCACGATCTTGCGCACGAACGCAAGCTGTTCCTCGGGGGAGATGCGCAGCGAACTCATCACCCAGACGCCGCTCTGCCCGGGGTCATCGACCGGCACGGCAGAGACATCTGCATTGCCATACTGAAAAGCCTTCACATATTGCGCGAAGCGCTCCTGCCCCATTCGCTTCACAACCTGCTGTGAGTACCAGAAGACGGAGTCCCTGATCCACGTTGTCGGCGTGATGTCCCGCCGCCAGGCATCGCCGCCCCAATCCGGATATCCCGCCTGATACGGCAAGGCAGGCTGTGCAGCGTCCTTCAGCACGCCTGCGTCATATCCCATGAGGCTGATGGCGAGCTTGAAAGTCGAGGCAGGTGTCACGCGCTCGGAACAGGCGGGGCCGCGCTGCAGAACGAGCTTGCCGGAATCGGCATCTGCGATCAGTGTGCACAACTCATGCGCGGTCGCGAAGGGCGCTGAAAAAAGGAAGGCCACTGCTGCCGCAGCGACCTGGAGGACGCGATTGCACATGTTGTTTGTTTCCGAAAAAAGGAGAGGAGCACGGTGCCGAGCGTGCTTCTTGAGCATCCTGTGGCACCCGCGAATTGAAGATGCCGGCCTGGTGTTCGCGCGTGGTGTCCGACCTTCAAGTCTAGAGCGGTTAACAAAACGATGTCGGCGCCAAACCCCTGATCGCCGGATGACGCTGCGTGGGTCGAAACAAGAACAAAGAGATCAGCGCCGCGCTGTTCAAGAAGATCGCGCCGCTGTTGCCGGTAGTCGTCTCCTCGGCCAACGCCCGCGATCACGCGATGACGCTGCCTCATCGCACGTCCCGATAGTGGGCGCGGCGAGCACTGCCAGCGGAAAAAATGACGGCGTGCGCTACGGCACCGGTCGGAGGTGAGGCGAAGGAAGCCGCCCCACTGCAGCAACTCATACCGTCTTTTCGCGGCTCTTGATGCGAGGCCCAATGCCGTCGTTCGGTGACGGGCATGGCGCCATAAAGCCCAGGCCCATCACGGCGCGTTGAAGTATTTCGTCAAGCCGTCTTCATCGCCTTTCATGCCGTAGACGTCGCGGTCGATCTCCCCTGGTTCCAGATCCGGCCTGGCGCTGAAGATGCGTTTGAACACCTTCTTCATCGCCTTGGGCATCTTGTCGGCGACGAAATAGCCGTGGCCTCCGACGTCCTTCGCTGCGTTGGTGCAGCTGACATAGCGCATGTAGGGCACTCGCAGCAGATCGGTGGTGGGGTCTGTGCCGAGCTTTGGCCCCGAGCCGTTGTCGGCGATGCTCGCTGCGGCCAGGACCGAGTCGCCATGATTGAAGGTGACGAAGAGCTGGCCCTTGGGGCGCATCTTGACCAGCCAGTTGCGATGTCCACTCGAGCGCACACACGGCGCGAGCAGCAGGATGTTCTGGGCCGTGGAGGCCGACTCGCTTGCGCCCGGAAGGTCCAGTGTGTATTCGAGGTACTGCGCGCCCAGGCTGTGGGCCGCCAGCGTGAAGGGCTGCGCATTGGCATAGAGCCTGGCGGTTGCGAGCAACCGGAGAAACCGTGCCAACGCATCACCGGAGTGCTTGCCGTTCAGCGTCGCCTGGTGATAGCGGTTGATCTTCGAGCGGATCACCCCTTCACCCCGGTTGCTCGACGTCACTTGCGCGAGCTCGTTTTCGTCGCCATCGACTTCGGTCGGCATCACGCCGGTCACCACCGAGCCGTCGGCCGAGTACCCCTCGGACGGCCATGAAAATCCGATGACCTCGACACCATAGAGCTTCTGCAAGGCATCGCACCGCTTGAAGCACTTGGCGGGCGTGTTGTTGTTGCCGTGAATGTATGCAAGAACAGGTTTCGCGCCGTTGAACAGAGGCACCAACGAAGCCAGGGCCTGGTCGTCGCTGATGTCGGGGACCGCCCCGGAGACGGCCCATGCATTTCCAGAGGGGCCGGCCACCGTGGCCATGCCGAGTTGCGGCGACCCCTGTGGGAAGCCCGTCCCGAACGCGGTCTCACTCGCGCTGTTGCGCATCACCCGATTCGTGAATATCAGCATGACCTCTCCTCTGATGGTTGAAGGCGAAGTCTGGTGTCAATCCGCAGGCAATGGATACCACGAACGCGGATTGACAAATCCGCCCGCATGGGCCTGGACTTCTTTCCAGATGGACGGGACCGGGTGATCGGCGGCGCTATTCGGTAGCGATCTGCTGCTCACGACGGGGCCGGTATCGACCTAGCCTCTGTACTTGGGCCGCTGGTGGTCGGTTGCCGCTGTCCCAGATCCGACCAGGCCGTCATTAGCGGTGTCGACCAAGATGGTTGACCAGGACGGATGGTTGTGTTCGACGTGCGAGCCCGAGTTTCCTCCCCGCGAGAAATTGCGGACGTCTCCCCCCTTGACCTTGACATCGTGTCAACCTGGAGACTGGACGGCCCCCCATCAACGAAGGAGTCTTCCATGCAGGAGTTCGAAATCCAGTCCATGACCTGCGGCGGCTGCGCCGGTCGGGTCACTCAAGCGCTCAAGAAGCTTGACGTGCAAGCGCGGGTCGAAATCGATATACCTGGGCAGACCGTCCGCGTCGAAACTCGGGAGGACCGCGCCAGCGTGATCGCAGCTTTGACGCAAGCGGGATACCCCCCAAAGTGACTGGCTTCGTGCCGCCAGCCTGCCATATCCCCCTTCTTGCCTGGAGAGCTTGAATGAACGAGACATCCCAAGGACAGCCTCCCCATCCCCGCGATCATCACCACGATCATCACCCGCACGAGCATCCTGCGGCAGCGCACGATGAGGCGGTGCCGACGGCGGCGTCCACCACGGCGGCAGATGCAGCCGGTACGGTCTATACCTGTCCCATGCATCCTGAGGTCCGGCAGGATCATCCGGGCAATTGCCCCAAGTGCGGCATGACGCTGGAACCCGAGCTGCCGACGCTGGACGAAGCGCAGGACCCTGAACTGCGCGATTTCAAGCGGCGCTTCCTCTGGACCCTGCCGCTGACGGTCGTCGTCACGGTACTTGCAATGGCGGGCCATCGTCTGCACTGGTTCGAAATGCAGACGCAGAGCTGGATCGAGCTGGTGCTCACCTTGCCGATCGTCCTGTGGGCGGGGTGGCCCTTCTTCCGGCGCGCGGTGCAATCCGTGACGAACCGCAGCCCGAACATGTGGACGCTGATCGGCCTGGGCACAGCCGCGGCATTCGTCTACAGCGTCGTCGCGACGGTCGCGCCGCACGTATTTCCTGCCTCGTTCGTTTCGATGGGGCGCGTGGCGGTGTATTTCGAGGCCGCCGCAGTGATCATTTCGCTGACCTTGCTGGGCCAGCTCCTGGAGCTCAAGGCGCGGTCTCAGACCTCCGCGGCCATCAAGTCGCTGCTGGGCCTGGCGCCGAAGACGGCACGTCGCATCGGCCCCGACGGCGCGGAGGAGGATGTGCCCGTCGGACAGGTGCACGTCGGCGACAGGCTGCGGGTGCGCCCCGGAGAGAAGGTGCCCGTGGATGGGCTGGTTGTCGAAGGCAGCAGCGCTGTCGACGAGTCCATGTTGACGGGCGAGCCACTGCCTGTGAGCAAGCGGGTGGGCGACAAGCTCATCGGCGCAACGCTGAACACGAATGGCGCGCTGGTGATGCAGTCGGAAAAGGTTGGCTCGCAAACCGTGCTCGCGAGCATCGAGCAGATGGTCGCGCAGGCCCAGCGCTCCAGAGCGCCGATGCAGCGGATGGCGGACCGTGTCGCCGGCTATTTCGTCATGGCCGTCATCGCGGCGGCCGCGCTGACGTTCCTCGCCTGGGGGCTCTTCGGCCCGCAGCCGAGCTGGGTCTATGGGCTGATCAACGCCGTGGCGGTGCTCATCATCGCCTGTCCTTGCGCCCTGGGTCTGGCCACGCCGATGTCGATCATGGTGGCCACCGGCAAGGCGGCCACGCAGGGTGTGCTGTTCCGCGATGCCGCCGCGATCGAGAATTTCCGCAAGGTGGATGCGCTCATTGTGGACAAGACGGGGACGCTGACGGAAGGCCGACCTCGCTTCGAGCGCGCGGTGGCTTCGGCCGGCTTCACCGAGGACGAGGTCCTGCGCCTTGCGGCCAGTCTGGACCAGGGCAGCGAGCACCCGCTGGCGGACGCCCTCGTGCGCGCGGCGCGCGAGCGCCATCTCGCGCTTGCGGCACCCGAGGACTTCGAATCCGACAGCGGTATCGGTGTGAGCGGCAAGGTGGGAGGCAGGCTGCTGGTGCTTGGCAACACCGCGTTGATGGCCCAGTCGGGCGTTTCGGTCGCCGAGTTGAAAGCCTCCGCCGATGCGATGCGCGAAGGCGGCGCCAGCGTCATGTTTCTCGCGGTGGAGGGCAAGCCGGCCGGCCTGCTCGCGGTGTCCGACCCGGTCAAGGCCACCACCGTGGAGGCGCTGGCGGCACTCAAGGCCTCGGGCATGCGGGTCATCATGGCGACCGGCGATGGCTTGATCACGGCGCGATCGGTCGCGGCGAAGCTGGGCATCGACGAGGTCCACGGCGAGGTCAAGCCGGCCGACAAGCTCGCGTTGGTCGAGAAACTGCAGCGCGAAGGGCACTTCGTCGCCATGGCCGGCGACGGCATCAACGATGCGCCTGCGCTCGCCAAGGCCGACGTGGGCGTGGCCATGGGAACCGGCACGGACGTCGCGATGAACAGTGCCCAGGTGACGCTGGTCAAGGGAGATCTGCGGGGCATTGCTCAGGCACGGCTCATCTCCGAGCAGACCATTGCCAACATGAAGCAGAACCTCGGCTTCGCCTTCCTCTACAACGCCCTCGGCGTGCCGCTGGCCGCCGGCGTGCTGTTCCCGTTCACCGGATGGCTGCTGTCGCCGATGATCGCGGCGCTCGCGATGAGTCTGAGCTCGGCCTCGGTCATTGCCAACGCGCTGCGCCTGAGAGGCGTGCGCAACGCTGCTCATGGCGATCCGAGCGGCCCGATTCGGCAAGCTTGACGCGTACGCATGCAGGAGCCAGCGTGCAGCCTCCGGTTGCGCCATCGAGTCGGTGTCGGGCGTGCCGCGGGCACGCATGACTCACCGATGCCCGCTGCGGCATCAGCAGCGACATGACCACGAGAAGCGCGCTCAGGCAGCGATGAAGGGAATGCCGGCGGACCTATGGACGCGGGGTGTAGCGCTGCCGACCGAACCGATACGGCGGAAAGTGAGCTTCACCGAGGTGCTCGTCAGCCAAGTGCCAGACGAAGGCATTCAGCGGCTGCGTTGAAATTATTCCATGATTCAACTATTATTGAATCATGGAAGAAAAGAATGTCATCCAGGCCTTGGCCGCTCTGGCCCAACCTGTTCGGCTGCAGGTCTTTCGTGCGCTGGTGGTTGCCGGTCCGGCCGGCCTCACGCCAGGGGTGCTCGCAGAGCGGCTCGAAGTGGCCCCGACGAGCCTGTCGTTCCACCTCAAGGAGTTGGTGCACGCCGGCCTGGTCAGCCAGGAGCGCGACGGCCGCAACCTGATCTATCGCGCGGTGTTCGAGCAGATGAACGCGCTGCTGGGCTACCTCACCGAGAACTGCTGCCAGGGCGAAGCTTGCCTGCCCGCCAGCACCACCGCCTGTGCATGCTGAAGGAGAACCCTCATGAAGCGCTTTCATGTCCATCTTCACGTCGACGATCTGGCCAGGAGCATCGCCTTCTACTCCAACCTCTTCGCGATGCCCCCGTTGCGGGTCGAGGCCGACTATGCGAAGTGGATGCTCGACGACCCGCGCGTCAACTTCGCGATCTCCACGGTCGGGCACGGCAACGGCATCGACCATCTGGGCATTCAGGCCGAGGATGACGAAGAGCTCGCCGAGCTGAAGGCTCGCGGCCAGGCCGCCGATCGCACGCTGCTCGACGAAGGAGAGACCGTGTGCTGCTACGCGCGCAGCGAGAAGCACTGGGTCACCGATCCGCAGGGCATCGCATGGGAGCACTTCAAGACCTTGGACGGCACGGTCCCGGTCTACGGTCAGTCCAGGCCCGCTGCGGAAGCCGAGTCCGCCTGCTGTGCACCCGCTGTCGTCCGAGGCGTCCCGGTGAACGTGGCCGTCAAGGCCAAGGTCGCCTGCTGCTGAGGGCTGAACCATGCCCAAAGATCCCTCTGAATCGCTGGTCAGATCGCTGTTCGTTCGCGCCGAGGCGGCCTCTTTGCCGCCCGTGCGGGCCCTCCTCAGGGATGCGGGCCTTCCGGAGTCCGATCTGCGGGAAGAGCACATGGATGCCTTCTTCGTCAGCCGGGTCGGTGACGAAGGGATCGTGGCCTGTGTCGGCCTGGAGCGATTCGGCGACACCGCCTTGCTGCGTTCCCTCGCGGTTCGCGCCGACGCGCGTGGCAACGGCATGGGCGACCAGGCGCTGCAGACCATGGAGGCCTTCGCTGCATCGAAAGGCGTGCATCGCCTCTGCATCCTGACAACCACCGCAGAGCCTTTCTTCGAGGCGCGCGGCTTCAAGCGCTGTGATCGCACGGCGCTGCCGGCGTCCGTGCAGGCGAGCAGCGAGTTCAAGAGCCTGTGCCCGGCCTCCGCGGTCTGCATGTTCAAAGACATCCCCTAACTCGCCCTACTGGGCAACACCGTCATGACTGACAAGACCTACAACGTGCTCTTCATCTGCACGGGCAATTCCGCGCGTTCCATCATGGCCGAGGGCCTGCTCAACCACCTGGGCAAAGGGCGATTCAAGGCCTATTCCGCGGGCAGCCACCCGGCCGGCAAGGTCAACGCCTACGCGCTGCTCACGCTCGACAAGATGCATCTGCCGGCCACCGGCTATCGCAGCAAGAACTGGGACGAGTTCGCAAAGCCGGACGCGCCCGAGATGGACTTCGTGCTCACCGTCTGCGACAAGGCCGCAGGCGAGGTCTGCCCGGTGTGGCCCGGCCAGCCCATGACCGCGCAATGGGGTGTGGCGGACCCGGCGGCCTTCGCCGGCACGGAAGCAGCCACCGAACGCCAGTTCGTGGACACGGCTCTCGCGCTCAAGCGCCGGATCGAGCTGATGCTGGCCCTGCCGCTGGCCCGGCTCGACACGATGGCCATCCAGCGCGAGATCCGCGACATCGGCAAGGTTCAAAAGGCATCGCAATGACGCTCAACGTCCTCATCCTCTGCACCCACAACTCGGCCCGTAGCGTGCTGGCCGAGGGCATGCTCAACCACTGGGCCCACAAGCTCGGCAAGGACGTGAAGGCGTTCAGTGCTGGCAGCGCGCCCAGCGGACGAATCAACCCCTTCGCCATCGAGGTGCTGCAGGCCGCCGGCGTGAACACCGAGGGCTTTCGCAGCAAGAGCTGGGACGAGTTCGCCACGCCGCCCATGCACGTGGTGATCACGGTGTGCGACAGCGCGGCGCAGGAAGCCTGCCCGTACTGGCCCGGCACGCGCGTCAAGGTGCATTGGGGCTACCCGGACCCGTCGAACACCGACGGCGGCGATGCCGCCAAGCGCCAGGCCTTCGAGCTGACGCGCCAGGCGATCTCCTATCGCATGCTGCAGCTGCTCGCGCTCGACAACCCGGAGGCGATGAGCGATGCCGAGCTGCAGGAGCGCCTGAAGCGCATTTCGGCGAACTGACACCATGAGCGCTGTGATCCAAAGTCAGCCCGTCAAGGCGGCCCCCATGAGCGTGTTCGAGCGCTACCTGACGGTGTGGGTGTTCCTCTGCATCGTCGCCGGCATCACGTTGGGGCAACTGTTTCCGGCCGCGTTCCAGGCAGTCGGCCGTCTGGAGGTCGCCAAGGTCAACATCCCGGTGGGCGTGCTGATCTGGGTGGTGATCATCCCGATGCTGCTGCGCGTCGATTTCGCGGCGCTCGCGCAGGTGAAGAACCACTGGCGCGGCATCGGCGTGACGCTGTTCATCAACTGGGCGGTGAAGCCGTTCTCCATGGCCTTCTTGGCATGGCTCTTTGTGCGCCAGGTCTTCGCCGGCTTCCTGCCGGCCGACCAGCTCGACAGCTACGTTGCCGGCCTGATCCTGCTGGCTGCCGCGCCCTGCACGGCGATGGTCTTCGTCTGGAGCCGGCTGACCTGTGGCGATCCGGTCTTCACGCTGTCGCAGGTCGCGCTGAACGACGCCATCATGGTGTTCGCCTTCGCGCCCATTGTCGGCCTGCTGCTGGGCCTGTCGGCCATCACGGTGCCCTGGGACACGCTCATCACCTCGGTGGGGCTGTACATCGTGCTGCCGGTGATCTTCGCGCAGCTGCTGCGCAAGCGGCTGCTGAAGGACGGACCTGCAGCTTTCGAGCGGGCCATGCACCGCATCGGGCCTTGGTCGATCGCTGCGCTACTGCTCACGCTTGTGCTGCTGTTCGCCTTCCAGGGCGAAGCCATCATCAGGCAGCCGCTGGTGATCGCGATGCTCGCGGTGCCGATCCTGATCCAGGTGGTGCTGAATTCCGGCCTGGCCTACTGGCTCAACCGCAAGCTCGGCGAGAAGCACAGCATTGCGTGCCCCTCCGCGCTGATCGGCGCATCCAACTTCTTCGAGCTGGCCGTGGCCGCTGCGATCAGCCTCTTCGGCTTCCACTCGGGGGCGGCGCTGGCGACCGTGGTCGGCGTGCTGATCGAAGTGCCGATCATGCTGGCGGTGGTCAAGGTCGTGAATTCGTCGCGGGGTTGGTATGAGTCGTGAGCTGCCGAACGTCGACGAGACCCTGTTCGAACGGGCCGATCCGCAGCGACTCTTCCCGTCGGAGCGCTCTGCGCATGCGCCGCGCATCCTGCTGCTGTACGGCTCGGTCCGCGAGCGCTCCTACAGCCGCCTGCTGACCGAGGAGGCTGCGCGGCTGCTTCGCGCACTCGGCGCCGAGACACGGGTCTTCGACCCGCGGGGCCTGCCGCTGCCGGACGCGGAACCCGAGGACCATCCCAAGGTGGCGGAGCTGCGCGAACTCGTGCAGTGGTCCGAGGGCATGGTCTGGACCTCGCCCGAACGCCATGGCGCCATGACCGGCATCATGAAGGCGCAGATCGACTGGATTCCACTGTCCATCGGATCGGTGCGGCCCACGCAGGGCAAGACGCTCGCGGTGATGGAGGTGTCAGGTGGTTCGCAGTCCTTCAACGCCGTGAACCAGATGCGCGTGCTCGGCCGCTGGATGCGCATGCTCACCATCCCCAACCAATCGTCGGTGGCCAAGGCCTTCATGGAGTTCGACGACGCTGGACGCATGAAGCCATCGCCCTACTACGAGCGCGTGGTCGACGTGATGGAGGAACTGGTCAAGTTCACGCTGCTCACGCGTGACTGCGCGGGCTATCTCGTGGACCGCTACAGCGAGCGGCGCGAGAGCGCCGAAGCGCTGTCGAAGCGCGTGAACCTGCGCAGCATCTGATCTGAGCGCATCCTCAGGTGCGGAGAAGAACCACGACGACGATTTTGCTTGGCGTCACCCAGCTTGGCATGGATGGATGGCTTCTTTGGATGTTCGGTGCCTATCGCCAGACAATGCGTCGCCCCCAAATTTGATGAAATTTGGGGCGAGTTCGGGCCTTGGCCGACATTGGGGGCAATGTCAGCCTGACCTGCAAGGGCTAAGTCAGGACGATTGGCCGTGCGTCAGAACAAGTTCTTGATGAAGTTGATCAGCGTGTCGATCAGATCGTAGAGATCGATCATCACGAAGATCCACTCCAGCAGTTATTGAAGCTTGCGCATGGTGTGGTCCACGGGGGAAAGCGCCCTTGCGGGCGAAAAAAACCTCGACCGATGGCCGAGGTTTAAGAAATGAAAAAAGCCCGCGCGGCGAAGCCGTGCGGGCTATGGGCTGCTTAGGAGTTCAGCTTGTACCGCCCTCGAGTAGAAAATCCAAATGGACGGCGGACAAGGCCTCGGCTGAAAGCAAAAAAACCTCGCGACTGCGAGGCCTTTTCTGGACGTGACTTTCCCGTCCGAGCCGAATGCTCCGGGTGAACACCCGCAACAACCTTTTGAAACTTCACACCTAGACCTGGGGCTGGCCACCTTCGTCTGCGTGTCGACCGTGCAGACCCTGGCGCATGGCGCGGTGTCGCATCAGCCGGAGCTTCTTACGGATGACAGGGTGGAGACCTTCATCGACGAAGTGACCCGGCTAGTGATCCAGTACCTTATTTAAGCAGTCAGTTCGCCTTGTTGATCTGCGGCGTGCCGGGTCTTGTGCGGGCGTTTGCTGCTGCCTGCCGATTTGCCGCTGCGAAAACTCCTGACTGGCAATCCAATGGTGAGCGGGGGCACGCGATATGCCCTTTCGAAATGCCTGGCTCGATGCCGACCGGTAGCTCGTGGTTGCTGCCGGTCGTTTCAGCGCTCGCCGAGATCGTGCGGTGTTCGCTTGGGCGCAGGCGCGGGCACGGGCGCGGCGCGCTGGAAGCGTCGTGCCGGAGATTCGACTCAGATTCCGCTGATCACTGCATCGAGCGCGGCCACGAAGTCGCTGGCCTGAGATCGCAAGTTGCCCTGGACAGAGCCCAGATCCTTGACCCGAAAGGGCGCAGCCAGATGGGGCAATGCCACCAGCATCACACCGTTCCAGCCGATGGTCGGACAGAGCGACCGCGGCATCGCCCCCGGCATATGGGCACGCAGTGCCAACGGCATCACGAGGCGGGTCGGGAGCTTGTCGAGGATCTCGCTCTGGATGTCCACCATCCAGGGAATCTCGCCGCGCTGGGTCTTGGAGGGGTTGGCATAGACGTCGAACTGGGCCATCGTGCAATCACCAGGGACGGTAGTCCTCGCCGAAAACACCTACGCGCTCGACAAGCTCGTTCTGGGCGGCAATCCACTCCGCATAACTCTCGTTGAATTCGCGCTTGCGCTGGCCGAGCGTCTTCGTCCGTTCGAGTGCCTCGAGTTCGGCGTAACGGGCAGCCGAGACCATCACCACCGCAACGCGGTCGTTCTTCATGACCTGCACGGGCTCGCGCTCGGCCTGACCCAGGTAGTAGCCAAATCGATTCTTGGCATCGGTGGCACTGACTTGCATGACGGACTCGGGTAAAAGTGATTAGCCATTTTAGCCATTCTTCAAGAAGAATGGCTTGGCATTTCCCCCTTGAAGCGATCCGGTCCTGGTGGGGCATGCGGTGCGTGCATCCGCCTGGGTCTGCTCAGGTGCGGGCGTCGCCGGGAAGCCGGAGGACGGGGGGAAGAGGGAGGACGGGAAGGGCGATCTTGCGGGAGCCTTCAGCGTTGCACGGCGTTCTCGCCGTCAAGGGCTGCGCGCCGCGTTGCGGCGCTGGCGGCCTGGCGGCCGTCGCCGACCCCTGACTGCTGCGCTGCGCCGTGCGGTCCCGGCGGCGGGCAATTCCGCCCGGACAACCGGAGATCGTCATGAACGAGAAATCACATGTTTCGCTGGAACGCCACCTCTGCCTGGTATGCGGCCTGAGCTTCGACACCGGCGGCATCCTGCTCGACGGGCGCCTGCGCCAGCGCATGCAGCGCCACACAGTGACGGGCTGGGGCCTTTGCGAGCCGCACCGCCAACTCTTCGACGAGGGCTTCGTCGCGCTCATCGAATGCGACCCCGAGCGCAGCGGGGTGCCGGCCGATCAGAACCGCATGAAGCCAGAGCAGGCCTGGCGCACGGGGCGACTCGTGCACCTGAAGCGCGAGGCGCTGGCCCGGGCGATCGACGTGGCGCTGGCACCCGAAGTGCCGTGCGTCTTTGTCGAGCCCGGCGTGATCGAACGGCTGCAGGCGGTGGTGGGGCCAGCGCATTGATGCTGCGCTAGGGCTCGTTGCGCCGCTTCGTCGAGCACGAAGCGGCGCTTTTTCTTTGCTTCTTTCTTTCCTTCTTTGCTCCGGCCATGCCGCACGATGCCGGGCACACCGATTGCCGCTGCATCGGTCCCTCGTCGAAAGCCCTCCCTGTCGTCCTTTGCCGGCACATCGTTCAGGCGCTGAGGGCGGCAGGCCCTTCCACCGGCGTGATGAACGCTGCGGATGCGGGTTGACGATCGGGGCCGCCTGGACCGGGCGGGGTGCTGGCGGAGGCTTCGCGGAACGACCGAGAATGTGCGCCTGCTTCGGCTGCCAGTCCTTCCATCGACCGGAAGAATTTGCCGCAGAAGCTGCTGATCCGCCGTGCGGATGAACGTCGGGCGCCCACGCCGTCGTCGAGTGGTGGGCTGTCGGCCCCTGTCGCATGGCCGTCGTCTCGCAGGTCCTGCCGCAGGCCTTTGCGCGGGTCTTGCGGCCTGGACATCATGTCTATTTCGCTGGTGGCTCGCCTGCGATGTGGGAGCGGTCCTCAGGCGCGCGTGGTGTTGCCCGAGCCCGTCCTCGCAATGCCGGCGGCCTCCGCAGGGCCTTATCCTTTCGTGGCCCCGGGCGCCATGCTCGCGAGGATGGCGAGGAGCTCGTCCACGCGATGGGCGCAGGTATGGCGTGCGCGCACCGTGGCGAGGCCGTGCGCGGCCAGCGAGCGGGCCAGCGCGGGATCTTCGAGCACATCGCGCAGGTGCCGCTGCATGGCGTCGCCGTTGCGCGCCACCAAATGGTCGTGCCCCGGCGTGAACAGACCCTCGACGTCCTCCCACGGCCCGCTGACCAGGGGAATGCCGCAGGCGAGCGCCTCGAACATGCGCATCGTGGGAACGCCGGGCAGGGCATTCGCAAACGGCTGGCGTGGCACATGGACCGTCACCGCATGGCGCGCGAACACGGCGGGCATCTTGAAGTTGGGCAGCCATCCCGCGAAGTCCGCGCCCGCCGAATCAAGGCGAAAGAGCGCGCGATCGGAATAGCGCACGCCGTGGATGCGGGCCCTGATCTGCAGGCGCTGCACCGGCCCGAGCACGAACTCCTCGATCTCCGCGGCGCGCTGCGGGTCCCCCCAGTTGCCGATCCACACGAGTTCGCCGCGGCGGGCTTTGGCCTCTCCGGCTCCCGGCATCGGGCGGAACCGCCGCACATCGGCCGCTTCATGCCAGGTCCATGCACGCTGCGCCCAGCCTTGCGCCCGGTAGAGGTCGCGCACCACGTTGCCCAGCGCGAGGACGCCGTCGTAGTGGGACAGGTCGCAAGCCGCCATGGCGCGTGCATCGGTCACCGGGCGGTGGTGCGTGTCGTGAAACAGCAGCCGGTAGCGGCCGCTGTCGCGGCGGTGCAGCCCGATGCGGCGGATCACAGCGGGATCTGTCCATTCGTGGACCAGCACCACGTCGGCCCCGTCGAGCACGGCACCCAAGTCGAGCCTTGCGCGGTCGTACGTCGTGCTCGAGAGCTCCGGATAGAAGCGCGAGAAATCGGCGAACGGCGCGCGCCCGTGCGCTGCCTTCAGGTTGGCGCGGCTCCAGCCCTGCCGCGGCTCGTACACGGCCACCGCATGTCCGCGCGCGAGCAGTTCGCTGCACACGCCGCGCAGAAAGTGCGCGCTGCCATGGTTCCAGTCGGAAACGAGGGAATGGCAGAACATCACGAAGCGCATCCCTGTGGAGTGCACGGGAGCGAGGCCCGGGCTCGTCTGCATCGCTTCCCTCCCTGCCAGGATTGGCTCCTTGGGCTCTCCGGCAATCGGTGTGCCCGGGCTGACGACCAAGACCCACCTGCAGCACGATCAGGCCGTGGCGCGCGGGGCGGCTCGTGAACCCGAAGTGCGAGGTTTCGCTTTCAAGCCGGGCAGGCACGCCAGAGTGCCTGGCCTTGGTCTTCCCCGCTCGGCGGGAATGGGGCGCGGATCGCGATGCGATGCTCTGCACGCACCGCCAAGGGGACGTCGTCCTGTTTTCGATGCGGCATGAGCCCCGATCGGCCACGGTTTTGATGGCCCGCCCAATCGAGGCGCGCGATGCCTGACCAAGAGCAGGGTGCACCGGTTCGCCCGTGCGCTCATCGAGCCCGCCGCCGATGGCCCAGTCCGTGCGTCGAGATCGCGCCTGCGGCCTGTCGGCCCCACGCAACCCCTGCGGGATGCACCCGAACGTGCTGGCAACGATCACGTGCCATCCACGCGTGGCTGCGAAGAGCACGCCGGGCTGCCTGCCGTCTCCCTCCCTCGACGGCCCTCGGCGCACCCTGCCGCGGCGCGCATCCGGGTTGGCCATTGGTTGCGCGCTATGCAACGCCGATGAGCTTGGCACTCGACAGGGCGGGGCGTGGCGTTGTGCGCGCAGTGCCTGAGACGCAAGCGTTGCATGTGGCGCGCCCCGTCGGGATCATCGCGCCGTGCCTGTCCCTCGCTTCCCCGCCCTCGCTTCGACCATGAAAATTCCTCCCCGCTGCGTCGCCGTCATTACCATGCTGTCCATGAGCATCTGCACCGCGGCCGCCGCCCGCATCGGCTACCTGGGGCCGGCCGGCAGCTGGACCCATCAGGCCTGCCTGGAGCTCTTCGGCGAGGCGCAACTCGTCGCGCTCGAGCGCGAGGCGCTCTTCGAGGCCCTGCGCGCGAAGACCATCGAGCGCGCGTGCGTGCCCGTCACGACCTCGGTGGTCGGCGCCACCCCCTACCTCGACGACGTGCTCGCGCTCGATGCGCTCGCGGGCGTGCAGGTGGTGGCGGAGTATCCGAAGGTGCTCGGCTACAGCCTGCTCGCGAAGCCCGGCGCGCGTCGCGAGGACATCCGCACGGTCGTCGCGCACCCCGTGGCGCTCGAGGAGGTCAAGCCCTGGCTCGATCGGGAGATGCCGGACGTGGAGCGCCGGCCCGCGGCCAGCGCGGGCGCGGCCGCGAAGCTCGTGGCGCAGGCAAGCGGCCCGGACATGGCGGCGATGGGGCCGCCGAGTGCGGCGCGCATCCACGCGCTGGCATCTGTCGCCGACGGGATCGAAGAGGGGCCTCACAACACCACGCGCTGGTGGGTGCTGGGCCGCACGATGCCCGCGCCCAGCGGGCGCGACAAGACCAGCCTGCTGCTGAGCGTCGACGAGGCCGGCTTCCAGCGCTCGCTGCAGGCGCTGGCCAGCGCGGCGCAGGTGCTGGCGATCTATGAACGCCCGGGCCGGAAGTCGCTCGACGGGCATCGTTACGTCATCGATGTTGCGGGCCACGCCACCGAGCCGAAGCTCGCCAGGCTGCTCGCGGAACACCGCGAACTGCGCCTGCTCGGCTCCTATCCTCGCCGGTACTGAACACGGCGCACGGCGCTGGCTTCAGGGGACACCACTCCGGGAGGGACTCTGCCCGCGCGAGCGCATCCAGTGCGCCGCGTCACGGCCCCTCGGTCGTGGTGCACGCGCACGACCCCCGTCGGGCGTCGGCGCCGTGGCCCGAAGGCCCGGCCGTTCTCCAGGTGCGGGAGCTTTTCCGCACACACGTCGGGGATGGGCAGGGCAAGGTCGGCGTGGCCGCCCTGGCGGCGGGCGGCGGTTTCGAGTGACCGATGCATCCTCCATCCGGTGCGGAGCCTCCCGTCTGGTCGTCGCGGGGTCTCGTTTCCGATTTCTCGCACGGCGGTGCGCGTGCCTGTGCGCGACGGGTTCCGGGCCCGGCCCGGCTCGCCTCGCTTCGCCTCGTGCCGGGCTGAAGCCAGAAGAGGCGGGGAAGGCCGGAGTGGTTCAGAAGCGGGGATGGTGCGTGGGGCTGGCGTGCTGCTGGCTCCTTCAGCGTGGCACACCGTTCTCGCCGTCAAGGTCTGCGCGCGCCTCTTCGCGGCGCGCTGGCGGCCTCGCGGCCGTCTGCGAACCTTGACCGCTGCGCTGCGGCATGCCGGCGACGGTGCCGGGCAATCCCGCCCGCAACCGTTCAAGGAGAACGCCATGGCTGCTTCCAATTTTTCCTTCCTCACCGATGCGCAGTTCGAACAACTGCTGGCCAACGGCATGCCCTCGTGGGCGCAGGCGGATTTCGATCCGCTGCCGGTGGTCAAGCTCTTCACGCCCGATGCGGGCGCCACCTGGTTGCTCGGTGCGATCGACCCCGGGGATCCCGACATCGCGTTCGGCCTGTGCGACCTCGGCATGGGCTTTCCCGAGCTGGGCTGCGTGCGCCTGTCCGAGTTGGCCGCTCTGCGCGGCATGCTGGGGCTGCCTGTCGAACGGGACCTGCATTTCCGCGCCGACAGGCGATTGAGCGCCTATGCGAAGCTGGCCCGCATGGCAGGTCGCATCCAGGCCTGAAGGCGTCGGTCGGGGCGGCCGAGGCATGCCGCGACCTGTGCGCACACCCTCTTGGCGCGCTTTGTGAGCGCGTCGCGTGCGAAGCGCGCGCCGGCCTCGGGGTGCTGGCACGGGTCGGCACCCCCCGATGCACCGCATCCAGAACCACCGAAGTCGCAGAAGGGGCATGCCTTCCTTCCATCCATTTTTCGCACCGGGCCCGTCGCGGACCTCCGGCTCATGGGGCGTAGCTGCCGGCAACCGGCGATGAAAGGAGCGCGCTTTTTCCTTGCACGCTTTTTCATCGCGCGCAACGGCGACGCCCGCGTGGTGATCGAACGCGGCAAGCAGTTCCAGGACGGGACTCGCCGATCGCTGGCCACCGTCGCTCTTCCCGAAGCCAGGCGGGGCGGCGTTCGCCCCCGGAGGGAGGAGAGGGTGGGGAGGGTGGGGAGGGTGGGGCTTGCCTGTGTCTGGTCAGGGTATCACGCGGTTCTCGCGTTCAAGGCCCTGCGCGCGCTGCGCGTGCTCGGCGCGTGCCGCGCGCCTGCGGCGGCCTTGAGCGCTGCGCTGCCGCGTGAGCGCAGGGCGACGCAGGCAATCCCGCCTGCACGTCACCCAGGAGCACATCATGACGCTGTCCGTTCTTCCTTTCTCCTTCTCGTCCTCTTCTTCCCTGACATCCCCGTCCCGCTCGGCGGCCTTTGCCGCGCAGCGGTCGCTGTCACCGCAGGAGCTCGCGCGCAGCGCGCCGGCGGCGTTCGCCGAAGGGGCCGCCACCTGCACCGGGGCGAAGTACGTCTTCATCAGCACGCGCGACATCGTCGACGCACTCGGTGAAGCGGGCTTTGTGCCGACGCTCGCGGTGCAGACCCGTTCGCGCGGCCGGGATGCGGACCGTGCGGGCCATGCGCTGCACATGCTGCGCTTCCAGCCGGTCGTGCAGTCGCTCTCGCTCGACGACGTGCTCGGCGAGATCGTGCTGATCAATTCGCACGACGGCCGCAGTGCCTATCAGCTCAGGGCGGGGCTGTACCGGCCCGTGTGCACCAACGGCATGCTCACGGCGATCGGCGACTTCGGACTGGTCCACGTGAGCCACCGGGGCCATGTGGTGGCTGGAGTGGTCGAGGCCGCGCAGCGGATCGCGGGCGACTTCGCGCAGGTGGGCGAGGCAGTCGAGGCGATGCGCGGCACTGCGCTCTCGCAGGGGCAGCAGCTGGACTTCGCGCGCGAGGCACTGGTACTGCGCTATCCCGGTCAGGCCGAGCCGGCGGTGCAGCCGGTGCAGTTGCTGGAGCGCCGGCGCATGGCCGACGTCGGTGACGATGTCTGGCGCACGTTCAACGCGATCCAGGAGCACACGCTGCGCGGCGGGCTCGACGGCCGCAGTGCCGCGGGCCGCGCCATGCGAACCCGGGGCATCCGGGCCATCCGCGAGACCGTGCGGCTGAACGCCGGGCTGTGGGACCTCGCGCTGCGGCGCATCGGCCGCTGATGCGCGGCAGGGCCGGAGCAGGGCTCCGGCCCTTTTCTTTCCTTCTTTCTCTTTGCCTTCGCCTTTGCATTTGCATTTCCTCTTTCTGCGTGTTTCCGATCCGACGCCGCGACTTCGGCGCGGCGGTATGGGCGCGCGTCGCCGCGAACCGGTTCGTTGCACCGGCGCGTGGCACCCGCTCGGCTTGCGACCGCTTCCGCGCGCGGCTCGCGTCATCGAGGCGAGGAACGCGGAGAACCCGAGGCCCGCGATGACTCCGGGCCGACACGCACAGCAACCCTTTGGCGCGGAGCTCCGGATCCGCGAGCGGCATGGATGCATCGATGGCAGGCAAGTGCGTGAGGGCGCAACGCGACGGATTGAACATCGGACGTTGCCATAGTCGCGGATGCAGCCGGTGTTCGGCAAACCGAACATCAGCGGGTGATGGCACTTCGTCGGGACGGAACGATGGGGAGGTCTTGGCGGCGGCCAGGATGGGTCGGGGACTCGACCCTGCTCGTCGGCTGGTGGGTTGTGAGCCGCGAGTCGGGGAGTGTTGGGGGGCAGAGTCCTTGTGCGGCTGTGAGGGCAGGATAGACTGCCGTCAGACATTGTTAACAGCGATGGCGTCGCGATGACCAAGACCTCTCGATCGAGCGTGATTGGGACCCGGGTGTCGGCCGAAACCCGGACACGCTTTGCTGCGCTCGCGGCACGTCATCAACTGACTGAGGCCAGCCTGCTCGCCAAGCTCGTCGACGAAGTTCTGCGCACCAATGCGCCCTCGACCACGGTGTCGTCCTCCACACATGCCCCGCGCGCTTCGGACACCGGCCGTCTTTCCGAAGATCGCATCACCCTGCGGCTTCGCGCGGGGGATCGTGCCCTGATTGCTGAACGGGCCGGGTTGCGGGGCATGAAGCCGGGCAGCTACCTGGCCATGCTGATCCACAACCATGTGCATGGACCCGTGGTGCTTCCGCCGAACGAACTCACCCAGATCAAGGCGACCTGCGCACAACTGGCCGCGCTCGGACGACAGTTCCGAATGTTCGGTTTGCCGAACACCTTCACACAACCGCAGGCCCCCGAGATCATCGAGGCACTTGCGCTTGCCCGAAGGGAGATCGAGCAGGCGCGCCAGGCGACGGCCGCCATCGTGCAGCGCAACCTGATCAGCTGGGAGGCCCGCAGCCGCGAGGTGGACCATGCCTAAGCAGACGCTGCGGCTCGCACGCGGCGGTCGCCGATCCGCCGAGGGCGTGCGCGACATGGCGCTGGACATCGTGAGCTATGGCCGGCGCGGACCCGGTGGCACCCTGCGCTTCGGGTCCGGCGAGATCGCGCAGATCCAACGCACCGTGGGACGCACGCCCGAGGTGTTGGTGAAGGTCTCCGGCGGCGGGCGCGACACCGGTGGCGTCGAGGCGCACTTGCGCTACATCACCCGGCACGGCAAGGTGCCCCTCGAGACCGATGAAGGTCCTGCCATGCAGGGCCGCGGGGCGCCCAGGGAGATCGTCACCGACTGGCAACTGGACCTGTGCAGCAGCCAGTACAGGCCCAAGCCGGCCCCAGGCCAGAAGGACAGCCGCGCGAAGCTCGCCCACAACATCGTGCTGTCGATGCCGCCGGGTACCCCGCCGGAAAAGGTGCTCGCAGCGGCATGCGTGTTTGCGCGGGAGAACTTCGCGTTGCAGTACCGCTACGCGATGGTGCTGCACACCGACCAGCCACATCCGCATGTGCACCTCGTGGTCAAGTGCGAGCACGAGTTCGAGCCTGGCAAGCGCCTCTACATCCGCAAGGATACGCTGCGCCAGTGGCGCGAGCAGTTCGCCGCGCTGATGCGGGAGCAGGGTGTCGCGGCCAACGCGACGCCGCGGCAGGTGCGCGGTCAGATCCGCAAGCCGCTGAAGGACGCGATTCATCACCGGCTGCGCGCGCTTCGGGCATTCGGGCAACTGCCGCCGGACGAGCGGGCAGGTCGGCAGCCGCCGAAGACGTCGAGTTTCATGCGAGCCAAGCTCGGGGCCGTGCTGCGGGCTCTACAGACAAAGCGAGACACCCTGGATGCCAGCAGAGATGAGATGCAGCGCACCCGGCAGGAGGTGGCGGCGGACTGGCAATCGACCGCCGACACGCTGAGAAGGCAGGGGCAGGCCGAATTGGCCGAACGCGTGGAGCGCTTCGTCCGTCGCATGCCTGCCGTGCAGACCGACGAGCAGCGCATGGCGGAGCGCTGGAAGGATGCGGAGCGAAATCGAGCGCAGGAACGTACAGATGCCAAGTCACCTGGAGCACCGGCTCGGTGAGCCAGGAACTTGCGCAACGGCCGATGGAGTTTTTTGCCCGGGCGTACTCAGCGCGTCTGGCAAACATCACCGGTTTCGCTGAAGGCGCCTTCGGGGGACCGACGTGTGGGTCACTTGGTGCGCGACAGCTGCCTCCGTTTCATTTGCCATCTGAGCGTGTTGGTCACTGATGCCGAAAGGTAGGGTTTGCCCCCTGTGAAAGTTGCCAGTTGTCGGAAGTTGTGAGTCGTCGCATGCTCGACGCACATCCACGCGTGAGACGAGTCTTGAGAGGCGCTGGATGCGGTCGCAATGCCGATCGAGTCTCGTTTGGAGTGCTGCTCTGGTTTCGGCGCCATTGCTGCTGCTGTCCGGATTCTCAAGTCAGAGATCAGCCGTCGTTACTCAGGGGTACTCGGACGTCCACGGACCGGCTGACCTCAATATTGGAGCCCGGCATGCGCCCGCGGTTCGACGACTTCTACCGGGCAGTCTGAAATTCAGTGGCCATGACCGGTTCGGACTGGCCACAGTCAGTCGGTATAGTCGCCGAACTGTTGATTTCCATCCAGAAGTGACCCACTGGGGGTGCGGACGAAAACTTGGACTACCAGGAGGTAGTTCATGTATTCCTACGAAGATCGGATTCGAGCCGTTGAGCTCTACATCAAGCTGGGTAAACGCGTGCGGCCCACCATCCGCCAGCTTGGTTATCCAACAAAGAATTCTCTGAAGGGCTGGTACAACGAATATCAGCAGAAGCTCGACTTGCCAATGGGCTATGCGGGCCGCAGACCCAAGTTCTCGCTGGAACAGAAGGCGGCAGCTATCGAGCATTACCTCACCCACGACCGCTGCATTGCTGCCACCATGAGGGCATTGGGCTACCCCGGAAGAGGGACACTGACCGCTTGGGTTCGCGAGGCCGTTCCTGAGGCCAGAAGGGCCGCCGTTGGCAGCGTGGGCCGAAGAAGGTACTCTGGGAAGCTGATGCAAGCGGGAGTCATGGAGCTTTGCACGCGCGAGGAAAGTGCGCAGGCAGTAGCCGACAAGTTCGGCGTGTGTCGGCCAACGCTGTACAACTGGAAGAACCAACTTCTGGGACGTGAGGCACCCGCATCCATGAAACGCACCCATCCATCCTCGCCTTCGCAAGAGCGCGACGAGCTCGAGCGCCAGGTCGAGTCGCTGCGCCGCGAAGTCAGGCAACTTCGCCTTGAACAGGATCTCTTGAACAAGGCCAATGAACTGTTAAAAAAAGGCCTGGGCGTCGACCTGCAGCTCCTGTCCAACCGGGAGAAGACACTGCTGATTGACGCCCTCAGGGAGCACTACGGCCTACCGGAGCTCCTTGCACAGTTGGATCTGGCGCGCAGTTCGTACTTCTATCATCGGGCTCGTTCAGCGATGGGCGACAAGTACCTGGAGGTGCGGCAATCCATCACCGACATCTTTGAGTCGAACCACCGCTGCTATGGCTACCGCAGGCTGCAGGCATCCCTGAGCAGACAGGACGTGGCGATCTCCGAGAAGGTGGTGCAGCGGCTGATGAAGCAAGAGAGCCTGGTTGTTCCGAAGCCCAGGAAGCGCAGGTATGCGTCATACCTGGGCGAGATCAGTCCAGCGCCTGAGAACCTCATCAACCGCGACTTCCAGGCTGCGGTCCCCAATAAGAAGTGGCTCACGGACATCACGGAGTTCCAAATCCCGGCTGGCAAGGTGTACCTCTCGCCCATGGTTGATTGCTTCGATGGGATGGTGGTCAGCTGGACCATCGGGACCAGCCCGGACGCTGAGTTGGTCAACACGATGCTGGATGCAGCCATCGAGACGGTGGCGAACACAGCTGATCGGCCCGTGGTCCACTCCGACCGAGGGGGCCACTACCGCTGGCCGGGCTGGCTATCAAGAATGAGCGACGCGAAGTTCACCCGCTCGATGTCTCGCAAGGCATGCTCACCTGATAACGCAGCTTGCGAAGGCTTCTTCGGTCGGCTCAAGAACGAGCTGTTCTATCCTCGGGACTGGAAGAACGCCACCATTGAGCAATTCATCGAGGCGCTCGACTCGTACATCCGCTGGTACAACGAGAAGCGGATCAAGATCTCCCTTGGCTCCCTCAGCCCTATCGAATACCGGGTGAGCCTTGGACTTGCGGCATAAACCAGTCCAAGTTTTTATCCGCACCCCCTGAACCTCATCAGACGGTTGCCTATACAAAATGGGCTAGATGGTCTTGGGCCGAATTCCGCTTCACGCACGAACGACTGGTCATGGCCGACTATGGCCTGTCGGACTGTGGCGCTTCGACTAGGCCAAGCCCAGCAAGCGCCACCAAAAATTGTTCATATTCTTGATCTTGCATGCCTTCGACCGAGACGGCCACTGCGTGATACCAGGGGTTTGGGTGTCCACACTCGATAGAGAATCTGCAAATTAGCTGCGGAGCACAGGAAGCGGTGCGTGCAGCAGCCTGAATCTCGTCGCAGGCCGAATCAAATTCATCGCGGCCGAATGCTTGCTCGATTAAGCGCAAGGGGATACTTTGTGTTCGCTGCGACGCGTTCGCTCTGAAAAAGCGGATATTTGTCATAAATAGGGTTTGAACCTTTAGCCTGAGATTGCCAAATCGTTCATTGATGGACCTCCCTCACGCCGCTTGCGTGGGCATTCTGCCGAGTCCCGCTCCAGAGATTCTTTCAGCCCAATCGATTGCTTTAGGGAGAACTGAGCACCGCTGATGACCGTCGGCTCCTGGCCAACTACGGGCTGTCGGGCTGTGGTGCTTCGACTAGGCCAGGCGCTAGCGAGCGCCGAAAAATTGATCATATTCTTGATCTTGCATGCCTTCGACCGAGACGGCCACTGCGTGATACCACGGGTTGGGGTGGCCGCACTCCATAGAGAAGCTGTAAATTTGCTGCGGAGCACTGGAAGCGCTGCGTGCAGCAGCCTGAATCTCGTCGTAGGCCGAATCAAATTCATCGCGGCCGAATGCCTTCTGCATCAGCCTGGGATGCGCACAGTGATGCCCTTTCGGACTTCGGCAGCCGCAACGCTTCAAGCCAGCCCTTGCACCAGCGCGATCACCGACAGATGGGCCGGATAGAAAACATAGAAAACCCATCGGCTGCGCACCATCGGCATCTCGAGCCGCGAGGCGCCCCAAACGAGCGGCAAGGCAGCCATGGCGGCGAAATTGCCGTTGACGGCAGCGAGCGACGCGGTCGCCAAGGTCCACAGCAGCAGGCGAAGTCTCCCGGGGCGGCGCAGGAATGCCCAGGCACCGAGACAGAAGAGGAGCGCCGGCCACCAGAACTCCACCAGGGCTCCGCCGATGAGAAACGCAAAACAGGCGGCACTGCGGCTGCGCCATCGGCCGCGTTCCAGTAGCCCGACGATCAGCGTGGCGAGGAAGAGTGTGGCCATGATGTTCAGTGGCCACCAGCCGACCAGATGCGCATATGCCGGCGTCGCCAGCGCTGCGAAGACGGCCAGGCGTCTCATGGCACGCAGGTGGACACCGGCAGCAAGGGCCCCCGGGCGCGCCAGATGGGCCATGAGCACGAACCCGAACAGCGGCATCGCCATGCGTCCCAGCGCGTAGAGCGTGAGGCTGCCTTCGTGCAGCAGGTACTTGTTGATGTGATCGCCCGCCATGAGCAGCAGGCCGACCCACTTGAGCATCTCCATCGAGCCGGCTGAAACGAGCGGGACATGAGGCGGCACCGGGGATTGCGTGCAGGAGGGGCCAGGCACATCCCCGGCGGCACGCGCGCGAGGTGGCCGAAGCAAGTCCGTGCGTCGTGTAGTAGCGGGCCGACGTCTGCCCTCGGGCTTAGACGCGCTCATGGCCTTCCTCCCGGCGGCGGTGAATCGTTTGACGCTCCCGCGCAGGCAGGTCGGCTGTACGGCGGGCGGGGACGCGAACCAGTTCGCCTTGGGCGAGCGCATCGGCCGTCCGCTCCCGGATCATCTGCAGCAGGTGCAGTTGGGACTCAGGGTCCGTGGTGACTCGGCGGGCGAACTGCTCGGCCAGCTTGAGGACTGCCGCCGCCGAGGCCAGTTCGCGGTGTCGTGAGAGCTCCTCGTCGGAGAACCCTTCGCCCGTGCGCACACGTTCGGCGTGGTTTTCGAGTGTGCGAAAGTGTTCGGCCGTCTCGATGCTCCATCGCGTCTGCTGTGCAGCGATCTTCTTTTCTCCGGTCAGATCGCCTTGCGCATTCCGAGTGGGCACGCGGACGGTGACCGCGCGCGAGCCCAGTTGATGGACCTCCACCCTGTCGCCGACGCGCGCTCGAGACGCCGATTCGGCGAGGGCGCGTTCGAGGTCGGCACCCCAGATGGTGCGCTTGCCGGCCTCGGTACGGACGGTCACGTAGAAGGACATGCGCTGCGTCCGATCGAATTGGTACGGTGCAGCCGCCGCCTCCACGAGGATTCCTCTGATGGGCGGTCTTGAGTCCACTCGTCCTTGGCCCGCATCGTGCACGGTGCTGCCGGTGGGCGGGGGCTCGGCGTTGGAGCTGCTCTGTACGGAAACATCCGGCGCGCTCCGTTCCTGGCGTGCGGATGCTGCTGGTGGCGGAGCCTCGTCACCTGCTTGCGGTGTGGAATGGCCCGTCTTCAATGCGCGCTGGACCAGGAGGATCTCGGCCCGCGTGGGGCTGTAGCCGTGAACGGCGATGTTCCGCTGCGCAGCCTCGCGCCAGATGCGGCGGCGAAAGGTCTTGGTGCCATGAAGTTCAAGCAGCTTCCATCCTCGCGCCTGCGCAATTGCCACGATGTCGCGCAACGCCTGTTCGTTCTCCGTCTTCACGCGAAGGCGGTCGCCCTCGTCGATGAATGCCAACGTGCGGTCGGGGAACAGGTAGTGATTCCGGCTGCGCTGGTACCGGCTGGCGATGAAGGCGGGCACCTGATGTCGACGGCGATCCCCGTCGAATGCGTTCCCCCGTACGAAGCCGTAGAAGCCTCCGGCGGAGCTCTTGGCGCCATTTCCGGAGGGGTTGCTGGGCGATGAATCCGTGGCCATTGGAGGCTCCTTTCGCGTGGCGACGTCAATCCAGGACCTGTGCCATGAACTCGTCCACACGGTGCTTCAGTTCGTTCTCGTCGAGCTTTCCGGCCGGAATCTCCACGTCGTCGAAATCGAAGGAGAAGTGGTCGAGGTTCAGGTCGTCGTTCGATAGGCCTTCCGCAACGGCACCCTGTGCGGCCGACGCGGAACTCCTGCCGTTTGGCAGGGGCGCATCGCTCGAAGCAGAGCGCGACGTGGCATCGCTGGCCGTGCGGGGGGAGGCTGACCGGGTCACCACAAGCCGTGGAACCGGTGGGGGTGGCAGTTCGCGGCTCGCGAAGAACCTGTCGCGGAAATAGAGGATGCGGTGCGCCAGCACCGGGCGCAGGCCTTCGTGGAAGAGCAGCATTCGCTGCCGGCTCAGCTCCTTGACCTCCTGGGCAAGGAGCAGGCGGCGAGGCTGCTCGCTGATGCTGACGGTCGACGTCCTGCTCGCGCCGCCGACGGCACCCCACAAAGGCCGGCTGACGCCTTTCTGCTGGACGGTGTAGGTGCCCAGCTCCCGCGAGATGGCCTCGGCGTCCTCGTACTCCTTGGGAGGAAAGACGATGCGTGCGGCGAGCATCTTGCGTATCGATCTGGCACCCTCGACGCCGTACTTCTCGACCAGTTGGGAGTTGGACTGGACGATGATCACGGCGCGCACGTTGTAGCCGGGCAGGAAGGCGGTGGCGTCGGCGATCACCGGAATGCGACCCAGGGCCGGGAACTCGTCGAGCATCAACAGCAGTTGATGGCGAAGCTGCGGGTTGTTCTCGGGCAGCTCGCGCGTCTGCAGGCCGATCGCCTGCTGGAAGAACAGGTTCAGAAGAGGCTGCAGCCGCGTGATGTTGTCGGGGTTGATCTGCACGTAGATGGAGATCGCCCGCTTGCGCAGATCGCGCAGATCGAAGTCGTTGGCCGAAGTCGCGGCATCGATCATCGGGTTGAGCCACAGATCCAAGCGGCTGGTGAAGGTCTTGCGGATGCTGGAGGCCGTGGTCGGCGCCAGATCGATCACGTCGTAGAGGCTCTGCACCGCTTCCTGAGACAAGGGATAGCCGGCGCGTTCGCACGCGTCGATCACGCGCTTCCAGTGCTTTTGGAATCCCTCTGCGTCACTCGCCATGCCCTGGCGCAGGACTTCGCCCAGCGTCCGCGTAGTGCCCTGGGTCTCGAAGAGGTACAGCGCGATGCCCAGGAACAGCGAACGCGCCGAGGAGGTCCAGAACGGATCGCCGACCTGCGGGTCCGGAAAGAGCATGGTGCCGATGCGCTGCAGATCGTCGATGCAACGGTAGGGCACCTCTGAAACGTAGCCCAAGGGGTTCCAGCGCGCGGAGCATTCGCGCTCCGACAGGGGGTCGAACAGGTGAACTTCCTGTCCATGCGCCGCGCGGTAGCCGGCGGTGCGCATGAAGTTCTCACCCTTGATGTCGCTGACGATGGCCGAGCCGGGCCAGTTCAGCAGGTTCGGAATGACGACGCCGACGCCCTTGCCGCTGCGCGGCGGCGCTTCAAGTTCTACACCCTGCTGGCCCGGCAGCATCAGATAGCGGTTGCGAAGGCGCCCCAAGATGATGCCCTGATCCGCGAGGAGGCCCGCCTCTGCAACCTCGCGCCTTCTGGCAAACCGTGCTTCGCCGTGCAAGGGGCGTCGCCGAGGCAGCATCGCGAAGCCGACCAGGCCCAGGGTCACGCCCTGGGACCCGATCAGTGCGGTGATCAGGGGGCGGCGCACCTCCGGCCTGTCGCCATAGGCCTTCCAATAGTGAAGAAGCGTGAGAAAAGTTGCATGCTGGGGTGGCAGCCTCATGGCCATCAGGAATGCATGGCCGCCAACGTACAGGCCGACCATCGCCGCCACGAGCAGCGCGACCGCAACCCTGAAGGCACTAGGCAGGCCTTCGGTGCCTCGCGCCCGGGTCATACCAGATCTCCTGCACGATGCGTCGCTGCCGGCCGTGCATGCTGTCTCGGGCGCATTGCACCACGATGTCGACACTCATCTGCGCCAGCTCCACGCCCTCGCGTGTGCTCATGCCCTGGCCCGCCTGGCTGCGCTTCGTCAACTGCGCCAGTGCCACGAAAGCCATCTCGGCGCTGTTGGCATGTACGCTGGTGATGGAGCCGGGGTGGCCCGTGTTCACCGAAACCAGGTAGTCGTAAACCTCGTCGCCAGTGCGCAGCTCCGAGACGAACACCCGATCCGGACGCTGTCGCTTGGCACTGGCCAACAGCTGTCCTGGCGTCACATCCGCTTGCCCCTGGGCCCCCTGGGAATGAGAAGAGGCGCACATGATTGGGCTGGTTGCGCAGGGAGAGCTCCCTGACGTCCTCGATGGTGATCAGCCGGTCCCCCAGCAGGCACTTCCAGGATCAGTGCCTTGGCGACCGTGGTCTTGCCGGAGCTGGTCGCGCCGGACAGAAGGATGTTCTTTCGCAGTTGGACGGCGCGTCGCAAGAAGGACACGAACTGGCGCTTTCCGAGAAGCCTCGTCAGCTCGCGTTCTTCCGGTACCAGGCTGGCGGCATCGGACTGCGCGACGGGCAACGCGGGAATGCTGCGCGTGGTCTCGAAGATTTGCAGGCTCTCCAGGTCTTCCAGGGTCCAAAGGACATTGGACGGACGCCGGATCGTGATCGAGACGGTCCGCTCCGATGTGGCGGGTGGCAGCACGATCTGGATCCGTTCTCCACCGGGCAGGACAGCGGACAGCAGCGGCTCGTTGGCGGAGATTCGCTGGTGCGTGAAGTTGGCGACCAGTTTGGCGATGGCGATGCACCAGTCGAAGCTCGCGAAAGGCAGCGCCTCGGGCGCCCAGCCGGACTGCCGCTCCACGAACGCAGCACCCGGTTCGTTGATGCAGATCTCCGTGACTTCAGGGTCATCCAGCAGATGGCGAAGCGGTGCCAGAAAGAGCGCGAGGGAAGAGGGTTGCTCTCGCGGTACGGCAATGGGCTCTGCTGCCTGAGGCGCCCGTGCATCGTCCGCGTCGGTTTCGGGCGCGTGGTCAGGGTGCGTTGGGGTCGATTCGAAGCGCATAGACGTTCCTGAAATCCACGTCGCGTGCGACCAGGATCTGGATGCGTTCGCCCTGGTTCTTGATGACCGTGGGCGGGATCGACACCGTCCCGCGCAGCACCTCGGTGATGACGTCGCGTCCGCCGGAGGGCGCCAGGACCACACCGCCGCTTCGGCCGTCGCCGGCGCTGCCTTGCTGCTGGGCGGCAAGGGCCTGCATCGTGCCATCGACGACCGAAATGAGGATGGCCGATCCGAAGCGGTCCCAGAAATGGGTATCGACGAATCCTGGCAATCCGCTGCGCCCGAGCTCATCGGTGCCCGGGGAAGCGAGCTGGACCACCACGCCGGCGGGCGTGCGGGCCTCGTTCCAAAGGATGAAGACGCGGCCTTGTCCCTGACGCGGTGTGCCGCGCTGCTCGCCAACGTATTTGGTGCCGCGCTCCAGCAGCACGACCTTGCCGTCGGCGCCATAGACGTCGCCCGCGCCGATGCAGGTGGCCATGCCTTCGTAGGTGGAATCGAGGGCCGTCTCCAGGGTGCAATCGATGAACGCACCTTTGGGCAGGAGCATGCGCCGCGTGGGCAGGATCTGGGCGGTGACCGCCGGGGTGGACGTCGGTCGAAGGCTGGCGGCGAGGCCGCCACTACCGAAGCTGGGCGAGGCGGCATTGGATGCCCGCAGGGCGCCGACGATCTGCGCCATGTCGGGGACGGCACCGGGCAACGTCATCTGCTCACCGAATGCAGCGGGCGTCCGGGCGCCCGGGGCCTGCGTGGATTGCGCGTGCCGAAGCACAGGAAATCCCAACTGCCGCTCCAATGCGATTTGCTCGGGAGTCTTCGGCGGCGATCCGGTCGTGCCCGTTTGTGTCGGCATTGGCGCAGGCGGCGCATTGGCTGCAACCGGTGCCGGCTCCGGCGAACGGACCTTCGGCGGCGCGACGGGGCCCAGCGGCGGCACTTTCATCTCGCCGCCGGCGCGTTCGGCAGCGGCCTTCCTCGCAGCCTCATCCGCCTGCCGGGCACGGGCGTACTGCGTGTTGTAGTACCAGAACAGGAATGCCGCCCCCAGCAGCACCATCAAGGTCAATGCCAGGGCACTGCTGACGCGTGACTGGATGGTGCGTTCGCGATTGACCGAGGGGATGGTTCTCTCTCCGTCCATCCCGATGCCCTCGATGTCCGATCGCGAGGCGTCGGGAGGGCCTGCCGTTGCTCGGTCGCCGGAAAGCAACTCACCAGTGTCGGGGTCGATTTCCGTTGCGCCTGGACGCCCGGGTCGATCTGGCTGAATCTTCTGGCCGGGGCCGCCTCGCCAGTTCATGGTCCCTCTCCTGCGTTGATGCGGTGCACACCCGGTACGCTGGTGTTGTTCGGGGCACGTATGCCGCCTCCCGTGAAGGACCGGTTGACGACGCAGCCGGCGAGCTCACCGCGGCGCAGGACGAGGCGCCGCGCCACGCGATGGATGACGACCTCGTCGTCCTCGATGTTGAAGTTCAGAAGCGATTCGGAACCGTCGTCGTTTTGCACGAACATGGCTGGAAACTCGGCGCGGGCGTGGAAACGCAGCCGGGTTTGGATTCCATCGTCATAAGCACTCTCGGGTTTGAGCGATTCGCTGCCACAGAACCAGTAGTCCATGTTGCGCGGTCGACGGGTTGCCGCTTCCCTCATCCGCGCTTCGGTCTCCCGACGCTGCAACTCAGCGGCGGCGGCTTGTGCCTGATCTTCCGGATAGGTGAAGCGTATCGAGTAGATCATGCGCCGGGCGGCCGCGCCGTTGGCCACGCTGGCCGAAACGATGTAGTCGAAATGGTAGGAGCGTCTGTTGGTGAGGACAGTGAGGTTGGTCGAAGCACGGGCCTCTTTGGGCTTGATGAAGAAGTGATTGCTCTCAGCACCGACATCGAAAGCTCCGTTGTCGCCGGAGCCGAGATTCACGAACTCCTCGCCTTCGGCGAACTGCAGATGGATCTGGTAACCCACGAAGCCCTGCAGGGTGATGACGTCATCGGGGTTGTAGGCGACCACCCGAACGCGTGCGTCAACCTTGCCGATCGGTGGCACGGTGGCGGAATGGACGGCCTGGGTCGCCAGCAGCAGGCCTGTCGTCCATCCCGCGACCAGCACGGACATCGGTTGCATGCCTCGAGCCTTCATCGCAGATCCAACCTGACGGACGAGGTGTCGGCGGGAACCACCTCGGGCTCCCGGCGATATTCCATGACCCGAAAGCCCAGAGGATTGAGCGAGCGCATCTTGTTGTCTTTCGATGGCGGCACATAGGCGAACTCGATCGTGGCGACCCAGTGGCTCGCCTGTTCTTCCCCGGTGCCGCCAGCGCGTGCAAAACTGGTGAAGCGAACCTGCGCGAGCTTGTCCCTGCCACTTTCGAGTCGCAGGAAGGTCACTGAACGCACCTGAACGCGAATGGACGTCCCGTCCTTGTAGAGTTTGAGAGGCGACGCCGGGTTGTCGCTGGCCCACAGGGCCGCCCAGTTCTGGTTGAGCCGCGGCGAATTCTGCGAGGCGACGAGTTCGTAGTCGGCCTCCGCCGTCCCGTAGAAGTAGCGTTCGCGTGCGATCACGTAGCTTTGAAGCAGGTTGCGCGTCACCACCTGTTCGATATCGGTCGTGCCCTCGTACGTGGGCACGATGTCGACGATCCCGGTGCTGCTGTCGACCCGGATCAGAACAGGAACGGGTTGCTTCAATGGCGTGAGACCGCTGACCGCAACCACTGCGAGTGTCGCGAGGGTCGTCGCTGCCGCTGCGACGGTCCAAGCAACACTTGCGGACCGTTCCGCCCGGCGCCCACGGTCGATCTCCCAACTCTGGGCCTCGCGAAGGTATTGCTCAAGGGCGGCGTCCTTGGGCATCTGATTCTCCGGAGTCTGAGGAAGCGTTGATCGGTGTCAGCGGGCCATCGCAACCCGGGGGCAGGGGTGGGCGGGTGGCACATGCCGAGAGCAGCAAGGTGAGCAACAGGAGGGTGGCGGCCGGCTTCATGCGTGCTGCCTTCATCGATTGCGGGAGGTACTCGGCATCGCCCGTTCCCTGGGAATCACCGTGCCGCCTCGGCGAGGGGTTCCGAGACTTGCCAAGGACGTTGCAGCGGTGGCGGCGCGGTTGCCCGCAAGACGGGTGAGGGAGTCCCAGCGACCACCCGGTTGGCGCCGGACGCCATCGAGGACGCCTCGACCGAACTCGTAGCTCGTGCGCTTGGCGCCTCCCATGGACCATCTCGCCAGCCCGCCGATGGCTCCCTGTGAACTGAGGGCGACACCGCTTGCGAGACCGGCGGCCATTGGCATGACCTGCGTCATGATCAGCAAGACCAATGATGCGCAAAGAACCATGTTCAGCGCGTCGACCGTGACAATCGCAGCGCCGTGAGCGGCTGTCTGGATGGCGTAGGCTGAAAGTGTCTGGAGCATCAGGCTTGTGGCCAGAGTGGCCAGAACGACCACAAGTGCGTAGTTGGACAGCTGAGCGATCCAGGCTTCGAAGAACCTTCGGGTGGCCTCGAAGAAGAGCAGACAGATGAAGATCGGTCCCAAGGCAAGGATGAGTACGAGGGCAATTCGCGAGAGCGCGAGCAGAAAAAACGTGTAGACGGTCACTGCGCCCATGATGAGGTAGACGACGGCGCCGGCCAGATAGAAGCCGAAATCTCCGTTCAGTACACCCCCTTTGTTCCAAAGGTTGAACGCGACGGTGCCGCCGTTGTCCCAGATGGAGTCGATCAGCGACACCGGACTGGCCGCCCCGATGACTGCTGCTGCGAGTTGGCTCGGTGCGTTGAAGAACGTGTCAACGATGACGGCGTTGAAGAGCCACAACCTCAGGCCCAGACCCAGAGTGATCGCTATGAAGAGGATGCGCTTGATGCCCTCCCAGATCGGCTCCTGGATTTTCCCGGTGATGCTGAGAAAGCCCCAAATCATCACGTAGATCGTCGCGAGCGTTATCGCCGCAGGCTCGATCGCACTCGCCACGGCGGCTGTTTTTGCTGAAACATATTCAGTCAGCTGAGCGTTCAGCCACGTCCAGAATTGTTGGAAGAACATCGCCGCCCTCGCAGTCACCTGATCGCACCATGGGGCGGCGGCAGCTCTGGCTGGAAGCGCTTTGAAAAGCTTCCATGTTCGGGAGCCATCTTCTGTGTCCGCGGCGCGTTGGAGCTGTCGCTGGGCATGGTCGTGACGGGGCAATGCGGCACAAACAGGTAGGCGAATCCCGCGGCAACAGCGGCGAAGATCGCGGTAGGGACAATGGTGACGGACGAGGCCATGGCGAATCAGGGCCTCGGAAGAAACCGGGTACTGAACCTGCCATGGCCGGCGATCACCTGCTCTCGCGTACGTTGCCGCTGGGTGGCCTCTTCGGCCATCGCCATGTGATAAAGGCTCTGCAACTTCGTTTGCTCATTGGTCAGCATGGTCTGCTCGGCCTGGATCCGCGCCTGCAAGTCCTGGATGGCCTTGGGGTCCTGGGCCGTAGCGATGCCGTTGACGAGCTGCTGCAGGGCGGCAAAGCGCTGGCTCGTGTTTTGGTAGGCGCTCTGGGTCATTCCGTGGAGCAACGCCGCCGATTGCCGGCCTTGATCGACGATCTGGCGCAACTCGGGGCCGAGCGCTTCCATCTGTGTTCCCGTGAGGATGCTGTTGGCCTTCAAGATCGACTGCACCTGGGTGGACAGGCCGGCGTAGCTGCCTGACGAACCTTCCTGCGTGCGCAGCAGTTCGTCGTAGCTGGCGGGAAGGTAATTCCGGGCGCTGTTGGAGGTCGGAAGCAGCTGTTCCATGCCGCGGGTTCCTGTCATGGCACCGTGGGTCTGGGCCAGTTGTTCCTTTGTGGCCTTCACCTGGTCGAGCTGCTTTTGCATGCCCGAGATCTGCTGCTGCCAGTACATCACCTGTTGAATCAGGTTGGCGATTGCCGTCACATCGATCACCGGGATGCCAGCCTTCGCGTGCAGAGGGACCGCGAAGGTGGCGATGGCGAGCAACAGGGCGATGACATGTCTATGCATGGGGGGGCTCCTGGGGTGGGGATGAAGGGGAGGAACGCGCTGCCAGGAGTGCGCGGAACGCAGGCAGCCATTGATCGGGCCGCGGTCCTCGTGCTTCGATGAGCTCGCGCATGAGGCGGACGTTGTCGATGCGTCCAGAGATGACGTGAAGGGCGTCGTCGAAGCCGCGCAGATCGAGCTGGGCAACCACGCTGACGTGGTTCTGCTTGATGAGGAACTGTCGCGAGCCGGGCTGCAGTTCCTGCTTGATGAGTGCGAACTCCCGGTCGGTCAGGTTGAAGCCCTGGGTGTACTCGGCGTAATCCGCTTCGGGATTGGGAAACAGGATCTTGGTCGGCGTCTGTTCCACGATCGCACGTGCGATGCTCGAACCGAGGACATGGCTGGTGCTCTGAGTGAAGGTGGCGATGTTCGCGTTCTTCTTTCGCCAGGTCTCGAGCCCGTTCTTGGCGAACCGCGCGAACGCCGGATCGCTCAACAGCTTGGCGAACTCATCCATCCAGCAGACGAGAGGCCGCCCATCCACCATCCGGTTCACGAGGTGGAAGAGGTACATGGTCAGCGGTGCCCTGACGACCTCGTTGTCCAGGAAGTCCGTCACGTCGAAGCCGACCAGCGCGTGCTGCTTGAGCAGCGGCGCCACTTCGTCGCGGTCGTTGTCGAAGACCCAGGCGTAGTCGCCGTGGTCCGATGCGCACCACTTGCGAAGGCGCGCATGCATGCCCTCGGGCGCAGTGACGTCGAGGAACGCGCTGAGACGCGAAAGACGTCTGAATGGAGGATCGAGCTTGAGCGTGCCGCGCAGGGCCTGGTCGAGGTCGTCTTCCTCGCGAACACTCAGGGTGTCGTCGGGTCTTCGCAGGACCAGGCGCCGGAGCCAGTGCCGCATGAACTCGACGTTGTCGGGGATGCGGTCGTCCAACTGTAGGGGATTGCAGTGGGTCGGCGTTGCGTTCCTGAGCGGGAGGTACTGGCCGCCGAGCGCGCGCACGAGGATGTGCAGGCCTTCGTCCTTGTCGAAGATCACCTGGGTCGCGTCGAGGCGATTGCATATCGCAGCCATGCAGAATCCGAGCAGGGTGGTCTTGCCCGTGCCGACCGGGCCCACGCCCGTGATGTGGCCCACGTCTTTGCGGCTGCCGCCGTCGGGGCTGCGCGGATCGCTCGCGTGCAGGGAGAAGTAGTACGGCGAGCCCGCACGTGTCGTGAACATCGTCAGCGCATTGCCCCAGTGGTTGCCCGTCGGCCGGCCTGTCGGGTAGTTGTGGAAAGGGGACATGGCCGCGAAGTTGCGGCTCGTGATCGGTGCCTTGCGACTGCGGTAACCGAAGTTGCCGGGCAACTGTGCCCAGAAGGCGGCCTCGAGCGCCAGATCCTCCCTCGCCACGACCATGCCGGTGTCGCCGAGGAGGTAGCGGGCGTGCGCGATGTGGTCGTTGAGCTGCTTCAGGCGGTTCCGGCTCTCGCTGTCGGCGCAGGCATCGACGGCGTCTGCCAGCACATGCAGGCTGAAGTGGTGGTCTCCCACCACGAATCGATTGCTCATGAGGTCGTCGAGTGCGTCCTTGAGCTCCTCGGCTTGGGAGATGGCCAGATCGCCCGCGGCCGCCATCCGGTGGTGCTGGCGGCCCATCATGTCCGTGGCGGTCCCCTTGGCCAGGAAGGTGAAGCTCTGCGTCAGTACGAAGCTGAAGGAGGCGCTCAGCAGCGCGCTGAACATGCCCGGCGCCGTGGGCGTCGGGTATTCCTTGATTCCCAGGAATGCGCCGACCCGGGTCTGGGTGCCGGTGCGGTATTCCATGGCCTCGTTGCCGAAGAACGGTCGAGTGGTGGCCAGAACCTCGTTCAGCGGTGAACGGGTCAGCGGCATGCGCTGGCGCTCGCCATTGATCAGAAGCCCTTGAAACTCCGCCAGAGAGGAGAAGAGAGCGTCCTTGCCATCGAGGCGGTAGATGCCAAGCGCGATGGGATCGTAGCGCTCCAGGGCTGCGATCAGTTCCTGGCGCAGCTTGGCGCAGGCGTCCAGCGAGTCGCGCAGCTCGGCCTGGATGCTGGCCGGATCCGTCTGCCGGAGCAGCCGCAGCGTGGCGTTGCCGATCCGCGTGGGCTGCGGGCGAAAGACCAGCGAGAGATACAGCTCGTTGACCATCAGCCGCTCACCGGCCATCTGCTGTCGGTAGCGGTGTTCGACCTCGCCCGCGAAGCCGGGAACCGTGCGTCCAGCCGGATAGCCAATTTCCCGGCGCCGGATCACGTGGCTCCAGAGGGCGAGATTCGGTGAGGCGATGTTGCGAAGCAGGACATTGAGGCGTTCGTGCCAGCTGTTGATGTCATCGTCATCGGCACTCTCGAAGCTCGCGCCGCCCAGGCGCAGGGTCTGGACGTAGTCGCCTGCGCGAGTGCGGATCACGTGTTCGTCGACATGCGCGGTGAACGGGATCATGGCCGCGGCTGCGATCTCGCGGCGAAGCGTTTTTTCCGAGCGAGTGAGCAGGCGCATGGTGCCGTCCGGATGTCAGATCACCGTTGCCGGCGCTGCCCGGCCGCGGCGGCGACCCCGTCCACCGGGCAGGTCCAGCGCCAGCGGGCTGTACGAATTGGCGCGCCAGTACCGCTGGTTGCCGGCGACCATGGCCGGCAGACGCGTGCGCCCCCAGAGCTGCAGCAGATCGAAGAAGCGCGGCTCGCACAGGCAGACCAGGTAGAGCATCCCGTGGATCGGGACGAAGGCCAGAAGCCAGGCAAGGTTCTTCGTCACGATGAACGACTCGGTCGTGACGACGATGTTGAACATCATGGCCGAATAGGTGACGCCCCAGACCATCGATGGCCGGGTCATGCCCACGAACAGCGGGTCGGCAACGATGCCTTGGTTGCGATTCATGGTGCCTGTCCTCAGACCCCGAAAAGACCCCGGATCCAGGACACGATCTGCGGGCCGCCGAAGACCAGCACCGTGCCGATGACCACGGCGACCATCCACCACCAGCTCAGGCGTCCGAACCAGGCCATGGCGCCGGAGACCATGACGGCGACGGCCGCCAGTGGCGTCAGGATCGCCACGAGCTGCTGCTGCGTGGCGTTTGCGCCGGTTGCGAAAGGACTGCCCGCCAGCGCGGCATCGGGAACGGCAATCGCGAGGAGGGGAAGGAGCCAGGGTACGATCCCGAACGCAAGAGGCTGATCGCACCTGACCCCCAGGGCCCGCATTCCTGTCGGCCTGCCCGCTGCAGTGGGATCGGGCCGAGCCGCATGCCGCGCATTCGGAGCCGGGCGACCGATCGCGCGGCGCGAGATCTTCCCGATGCGCCGGAGCAACGCTCCGGTCCCGCCGGCCTTGCAGGACGGCACGTGGCGCCTCGGCGAAGCGACGGGTGGGATCGAACGGAGGACCATGGCATTACTCCTGCGGGTCTGGGCGGGCGCCACGGGCGTCCTGGCCCGACGCGCTCAGGTTGGCTGCAGACGCCTCCGGCCGGCGGCTGCGGTAGACGTCCCACCAGGGCGTGGATGCCGGGCGCTTGTCAGCACCGGCGCGATGGCTGTCGGGCCGCGCGGTCGTCGGTCTGGCGGCCGCGGAACCGGGTGCCTCGAAGGTCGCGGAGGCGATCTCTCTCCGGAGGGCCGTGATGTCCTGAAGAGTGCGCAGGCGTTGTGCATCGGCTTCGCTCGCTGCAAGGGGGGCGGATGCCGCCGTGCGTTCCTCCGGGCGACGCGTGAGGCTTTGCAACTGCGCCTCGGCCTTCCTCAGTTCCTCACGCAGGATCTCGACACGCTCGCTGTCGCGGCCGGCCTGCACGGCCGGAGCGACGCGGTGAGGCGAGGATGGCAGCGCATGTGCGCACAAGAGGGTGGCTTGCACGGCCAGGGTAACGACGGTTCGCAGGCGGGGCAGGAGGGCTGGCCGGCTTTCGCCGGTGGCTTGGTCGTGGGAGACAAATCTTGCTCGCATGGGCGAACTGTTCACCTTGAGCAGCGCGCCTGTCGACTATCACTTATGACAGTGGAACTGCAGGAATTCGAGGCGCCAAATCGCGCGGGCTCCACTTGCGCGAATCCCGGCGATCACGGCGGGCGAGCCGCCGCGAGGCGCGTCAGGCCCCTGGTGCGCGCATCAGACGCGCAGTGCGAGCTTGCCCTGGCGTGACAGGCCAGGTTTCTCCAGTCGATGCGCGAGGAACAAGCCGTGGGCAACGTGGTCGTCTTTGGCAATCAGAAAGGCGGAGTCGGCAAATCCACGCTGGCGGTGCTGTATGCGTGGTGGCTCGCCGAGATGCAGCGTCGGTCCGTGTGCGTGATCGACCTCGACACGCAGGCGAACAGTTCGAAGTCGTTGCGCCAGTTCACGACCGGTCTCGAGGCGTCGCGGCTCTTCGATCAGGCTGCGCCGACCCCATTGCCAACGGGCGGCCGGGCCGTTTCGCTCGTCGCGAGCAGCAGGTGCATGGCCGATGTCGAGCTTGCGCGGCCCGAGCTGGTGATCCCCGCGTTTCGTCGGAGCGTGACGCGCCTGGCGCAGGACTTCGACGCCGTCGTGATTGATACGCCGCCGGCGCTGGGCCTGCGCATGAGCGCGGCCTTGATCGCGGCGACAGCGGCGGTCTGCCCCATTGAGCTGGAGGAGTACAGCATCGACGGGGTCACCGACATGCTCAAGACGATCTTCGGCGTCAGGCAGCGCCACAATCCGCAACTGCGGCTGGCCGGCATCGTTCTGAACCGGTTCAATCCGCGTTCGCTGCGACAGAAGGCGGCGATGCAGGAACTGGCGGAAAACTTTCGGGAGTTCGTGATTCCGGCGAGGATCTCGATCCGCTCCGCGATTCCCGAGGCATTGGCCGAGGAGATGCCCGTATGGCGCCTGCCCAAGACCGCGGCGCGCGAGGCCAGTGCCGAGCTGATGCGGGTTTTCGAGCTGCTGCAGCAGCGCATCGACTGCTCCTGCGGCCCGGCACCTGAGCGCGAGGTGTGGGCATGAAGGGGCAGGGCAGCCTGGATCTGAGCGTGCTGTCCCAGTTCCGGGCCGCCGACCTGCTGGCAGTCGAGCCCGCGCATCCTGCCCTGGGCGAGCCGAAGGCGGTGGCGCTGCATCGCATTGAGCTGGATCCTTCCCAGCCGCGCCGATGCCTGCGCGACGATAGCCTGGAGGAACTGGCGGAGTCGATCCGGCTGTACGGCGTCCTGGAACCTGTTTCCCTGCGGCGCCATCCCCGGCACGAAGACCGCTACATCGTCAATCGCGGGGAACGCAGGGTGCGGGCGGCGCGGCGGGCAGGCCTTGCCGCCATACCCGCCTTCATGGACGAGCGCTGCGATCCGTTTGCCCAGGCGGCGGAAAACCTGCACCGCGAGGACATGTCGCCCTTCGACCTGGCCGCTTTCATCGCCGAACGGGAAAGCGCCGGCTATTCGCGCGCGGAGATCGCGCGCCGTCTGGGCAAGCCCCGCTCCTTCATCACGGAGGCGGCCAGGCTCAACGATGCACCTGAAGCGCTGCGCCAGGCAGCCGAGCAAGGGCGCGTGGGGGCTGACGTTCGGGCGCTATATCAGCTGGTGACTGTTGCACGCGAACGGCCTGAGGAATTCCAGGCGTTGTTGGCACGCGGTGGCCCGATTGGACGGGCACGTGTCGACGAAATGGCCGGGCGCTCGGGATCTTCCGGGTCGAAGATCCCACCAGCACCAGCGGTGAATGCCACGGGCGGGCGGGTCAGCGGCGGGCGCACGGTGCTGATCGTGGAACACGGCGGACGCCGCGGATCGCTGCGCATCAAGGCGTGCGACGGCAATGTGGGAGAGGTCCGCTTCGGCGATGGAACCCAAGCTTTGCTGCCACTGTCGCAATTGCAGCCTGTGTGCTGGGCGACCGAGGAATGAGGCGGGACCCTGGGCTATGAGCGCGACGGATCATCCGGTGGGCCGTGGCGCTGCCGGTACTCCAGCGGCGTCATCCGCAGGCTGCGCAGGAACGCCCTGCGCATCACTTCCTGCGACCCGTAGCCGCATTGCGCGGCAATGGTCTTGAGCGGGAGCTCGCTGGCCTCGATCAGGCGCCGAGCCGCCTCGAGGCGCAGCCGGATCACCCCTTGCGCCGGCGTGACGCCGGTCTCGCGTCGGTAGAAGCGGGCAAAGGAGCGCGAAGACATGTGGACCTGCTGCGCCATGGCGGCGACGCTGATCTTCTCGCTCAGGTGCGCCTCGATCCATGCGTGCAGCGTGACGATGCGTGGGGCGAGAGAAAGGCATTCCTGCCGCATGCGGCGGTAGCGCTTCTTGCCGTAACGGTGGCTGTGCCGTCCGCGCAGTCGCAACGCGACGGTGTCCGCGAACTGCCTGCCGCAGTCCTGCTCGATCCACGACAGGGCCAGATCCACGCCCTGGTTCGCATCGAAGTTCTGCCAGCCGCGCGCGGCCGCACGGGTCGTGAAGTGAGCGGGAGCCTGCACGTCGGCAACCGGTGTCGTCGGGGGCGTAGACGTGCGGGGTCGTCCCAGGCGGATCCGGGGCATCAGCGGCAGCAATGTCTTGCTCCCGAGCAGGGCGCAGCGCCTCAGGCGGCGTCGGCCGTTCGACAGCCATGCACGCAGGCGCTGCATGCTTGTAGAACCATCCCCCACGCGGACCCCATCGGGCATGCCGCTGAGAACGAGCGAGTTCGACGGGCCTGCCAGCTGCGGCGGCGGCAGTCTGGTCGCGAGTCCCACCCCGCCCGAGCCCACGACATGACCGCCCTGGAGCGAGGTCAATCGGACCCCGTAGGCGGCGAGCCGGTGACGCCTTTTTCGCAGGGCATTGGCGGCCTTGAATACGGCCATGACGCCGAGCACGTCGGCGAGCAGGAACCCGGGAAGCAGCAGGAACCAGACTTTGTGCATCGTTCAGGGCCACCGTCTCCATGTTGGAATCGATCCGCGCCTTGACCTACGCAAATCCTGTTGGCCCCCCGGGGCCCGCGCGATTGGCAGGATTGGTGGTCAATTTTGCTCACACGTGCGGCGCGCAGCTTCTAGACTTTCGAGCGCTGCGCCGCTGACGCGCCGCACCGAGCGCTATGTACATGCACAGACCGGTGCCGGCGCGGTTGGTTCCACCGCCAGCGCGTGCGCCCGCCTGCCGGCTGTGGCGCAGGTCGACCCCGATGCGATGTCGACCGCGCGCGCACGCGCAAGGGAGGTGCCGTCGACCCAGGAAGAGCACCATGAATGATTGGACACAGGATGTTGTCGGCCGATTGGCCGAGGCGCGCGAGCCGGCCCAGGTGCTCACGCAGATCAGCGCGGCAGCCAGGTCGCTCGGCTTCGAGCACTGCGCTTACGGCCTGCGCGTCTTTGTGCCATTCACCCGCCCCGAGACCTGGATGCTCAGCACCTACGACGAACGCTGGAACAGGCGCTACATGGACGCGGGGTATCTCGAGATCGACCCCACCGTTGTCCACGGGGTGCGCAGCCGCGAGCCTCTGGTGTGGAGCGATGAGCTGTTCCGGGGCGCGGCGAGGATGTGGGATGAGGCGCGCTCGTTCGGCCTGCGGGTGGGGTTGGCGCAATCCGTCTTCGAGGCCGATGGGCGCGTGGGCATGTTGTCGCTCGCGAGGTCGAGCGAGCCTCTGACTTCCGCGGAGATGCGGACCAAGGACCCGATGCTCCAGTGGCTGGTGAGCGCGGCCCATCGCGCTTTCTGCCGCTGCTGCGGTTCGAGTCCGCTTGCGGGACTCGAACCGCTCACGAGCCGTCAGATCGAGATACTGCGCTGGACTGCCGATGGCAAGACGAGTGACGAGACCGCGGAGATTCTTGGCCTTTCCAAGACGACCGTGAACTATCACATCAGGAATATCATGATTGCCTTGCGTGTGAACAACAAGAACTCCGCCGTGGCGCTTGCTTCGCGTCTCGGCATTCTGAACTGACGATCGCTGCGGCGCCTGCTTGGCTGTGCGTGTGCTCATCGGGGGGTGTCGACGCAGCGATCGGGGCGTGGACGCCAGGCCTTGTCGACGTCGATGTAGCAGGCGAACAGGTACGTGCCGTCGATCAGTACCGGCGGCGCTGCGCGGTGGGCCCTCAAACCGGCGCGGCGCAGGATGCGCTCGACGCCCAAGGGCGAGACGGAGATCAACCGCTGTCCGCCGTGTCCCGCGACCGCCTGCATCGCCACGCTCAGCATGTCCAGTGCCAGCGACGATCCGTGGGGATCTTCGCTCGGCCCGAGCCGGGCGACATCGACGGCGGCGAACCTCGACAGCTCCCAAATGTGCGGGGAACATGGTGCGGGGAGATCGCCCAGCAGTTGCGGGAAGACGCTGGCGAGCAGGTAGGGACGGTGCGTGGGCAGCAGGCGGCTCGTGCCGACGATCAGCCCCTGCGGATCTCGCGCGATCAGATAGATCGTATCTTTCCGATCGAACTCGTCGAGTTCGAACCGCCGCGCGTATCGAGCTTCCAGCCCAGCTTCTCGACAAAGACCTGGTGGCGGTAGCGCGCCATGTCGAGCAGCACTCCTGCGGAGAATGAATCGACGGTTCCTGCGATGATCTCCATGGCACCACCTCTTGTTGCTCGGGGTTCAATTACAGCCTGATGACGCACGCGGGGACACTGACAGAGTTGATAGGGCGCGACCCGCCCGTGCAGTTGTACGGTCCTGTGTCTACGCTCTACGCGCGGACTGGATGGTGAAGGCGCCGGCCACGACGATCATGACGACGCCGACGGCCGCGATCGGCTGCGGCACGTCGCCCCAGATCGCGTACCCCAGCAGCATGGCCCAGAGGATGAGGCTGTAGCGGAAGGGAGTGACCACGGACAGGTCGACACCTCGGCACGCAGCGATGAGTGCGTAGTTGCCGAGTGCTGCGCAGCCGGCTGCGGCTGCCAGTGCAGCGACTTCACTTGCTCCGGGTGAGGCCCACTGCTCCGAAACACCCAGCAGCCCTCCGGCCATGCACACTGCGATCGTGGTCGCGACCGCGATGGTCGCCGAAGGGACCGCAGCGGGAATGCGCCGCGTCACCAGGTCGCGAGCCGCCAGCGAGGCGGCGCACACGAGGGCCCACGCATGGCCGGCGAAGGCGACGTCGAACCCCATGGCCGGCCGGATCACCAGCAGGACGCCGATGAACCCTGCTGCGGTCGCGATCAGCCGGCCTTTGCTCCAGGGCTCCCAGCCCAGCACCATCGCCGTCACCGCAATCATGAGTGGAGCGGCCATCATGAGCGTGCTGACCGTCGCGAGCGGCGCGAACGTCAGGGCGAGCACGGACGCCAGCGCGGTGGTCACCTCCAGAGCGCAGCGCACGCCGACGATCGGTCTCAAGGCAGGCTCCCAGCCGCGCCAGGCCCCTCGGGCAATGGCCAGGAGAAGGACGCTGGCGAAGACGCCCCGCACGGCGAGAACCTGGCCGGGCGGCAAGTTGTGCGTGGTCAGTTTGACGCAGGCATCGTTGAGCACATAACAGCCCATGGCCACCAGCATGAGCCCGATCCCTCGGCGGTTGGCATCTGCGCTAGCCATTGTCGGACGGCGGGCGGTCCGTTGCTTCGCCTTCTGGCGCGGGGGAAGTGGATTGCGGCAGCTGCGCTGGCGTGGACGCAGCGGAATCTGCCTCGGCCGCTGTTCCCGGCCGGGGCCCCAGCTGTGCGCCGCAGTACCTCAGCACGTCCCACAGCGCCTTTGCCTTAAGCACGATCTCCTCGACCTCCGCGTCCGGGTCCGACATCGCGACGATCGCGCCGCCCGCACCGATCGAGAGCTTGCCGTTGGCGATCACCATCGTGCGGATCACGATGTTGAGCTGCGCGGCGCCGTCGAACGAGAGATAGCCGATGCTGCCCGAGTAGATGCCGCGCGCGGCACCTTCGAGCTCGTCCAGGATCTTCATCGTGCGCACCTTGGGAGCACCGGTCATGGAGCCGCCCGGGAACGCGGCGCGCACGCAATCCACAGCTCCGAGGTCTGCACGAAGCCGACCGCGGATCGTACTGACCAGCTGGTGCACGGTGGCGTAGGTCTCCACGGCGAACAGGCTGGGCACGTGGACGCTGTCCACCTCGCACACCCGGTTGAGGTCGTTGCGCAGGAGGTCGACGATCATCAGGTTCTCCGCGCGCGTCTTCTCGTCGGCGACCATCGCCTCGGTGACCACGAGATCTTCCGATGGCGTGGTGCCGCGCGCGGCTGTGCCCTTGATGGGCTTGGATTCGACCTCTCCGCTGCGCGATATGCGAAGGAAGAGTTCGGGGGACGCGCACAGGACGCTGCAGCCGCCGGCGCGCAGATAGGCCGCATAGGGTGCGGGGTTGCGCTTGCGCAGGACCCGGTAGATCTCCAGCGGATGGGTAAGCCCCTCGCCGACCAGCTGGTTCGTGAGACACACCTCGTAGGTTTCGCCTTGCAGGATCTCGTGCTGGCTGCGAAGAATCAGGTCGCGGTAAGCGCCGAGATCGATGCGCCATGCCACGGAGCGCAATCCGACGGCGGCATCGTGGGAGGAATTGCCGGCAGAGTCTTTGGCGCCAGGCCCTGCAGCGCTGAGGAGTTCCTGCATCCTCTGGATCCATTGCCGGTTCTCGTCGCACAGCGCCGATTGATCCAGGCAGACGATCCAGACCTGTTGCTCCATATGGTCGAAAGCGAGGAAGCGATCGGCAAGAATCCAGGTCGCGTCGGGCGTGTCGGCGTCGTGCGCGCGCGCACCGTCGAGTTCCCGCTTGAGCTCGTAGCCGAAGTACCCGACGAATCCTCCGGTGAACTCGAAAGGCAGTTCGATGCCCGAAGGTGGCTGCCTGGGGATGTGGTCGCGCAGGTAGTCGAAGATGCTCTCGCCGCGCATCTGCACCGTGCCGCCGCGCCGCACCTGCAATTCGCGCGGAGCCGTGCGGTAGACCAGCACCTGGCTGCGCGGACCGCTCGCATCGCCCATGAAGGAAAAGCGTGCGCGTCCCGCTTCGGCAAGGCTGCTGTCGAGCCAGAAGGCGCAGTCGCTCTCGCCGAAAGCCTTGATGAACACCGATTCGGCCTCGGCTGCGGTGTCGAGGCATTCGGCATGCAACGACAGCGCCTGAGGGCCTTCGAATCGCAGCGTCTGACCGATGCGGTCGCGCGATTCGCGCCGCTGCGCCTGTGCGAGCCATTCCTCGCTCAATTCCCTGAAGTTGCGCAGCAGCCGCGCGCCGAACTCCGTGCAGATCGATTCGGGGTGGAACTGGACGCCCCACCACGGAAGCGAAACGTGGCTCAACGCCATCAACGTCCCGTCGGCCGTCCAGGCCAGCGGCTCTAGGCTGGAGGGAAGCTGTGTCACCGCCAGCGAGTGATAGCGCACCGCCTCGAAACGATCCGGAATGCCGCGAAAGAGGCCGCGCTGCGTGTGCGAGACGCGGTCAAGGCGCCCGTGCATGGGGCGCATCGCAAGGTCGACGCGCGCACCGCAATGATGGGCGATCGCCTGGTGGCCCAGGCACACGCCCAGCACGGGCTTTCTGGAGCGTTGCAGCGCATCCGCCGAAATGCCCAGGTCTGCAGGACGCTGCGGCCGCCCGGGACCGGGCGAGATCACGATGTTGTCAAAGGACAGGCGCTCAACCTGATCCCAGCGCATCTCGTCGTTGCGCACCACGATGGGCGGTTGCGCGTTGGATGCTGCAAGGTACTGGTAGAGGTTGTAGGTGAACGAATCGTGGTTGTCGATCAAGAGGGTGCGCATCGGCGGCTCCTGGGCACTTGGCGGAGCTCGCATCGTTGGGCAACGCCGTGATCGACGCCACTGAGCTATTTGCCAGTTGCCTCGGCCCCGATTCGCGAGGTAGGCCTGCTGCGGCCAGCCCGTGCTGGGAGCCTTCGGGCCGCGCTTCTCTCGGGCGCTGGCGTCTTGCGCCTGATCGCTCGCGAGCAGAGGCGGTCGTGCGCGCCGCTCGCGGGCTCCGGCGATCACACGACGTCGATCACGCCCGGCAGCACCCGCTCATAGCGCTTCATCTTTGCCGCCTCGATGCCCAGCCAGGCCGCCACCTGCTGTGGCGACGTGCCACGTCGCAATTGACGCAGAGCGAAGGTGTGCCTCAGGCGGAACGAGCCGCCTTCGCGCGAATCCGTGCCGGCTTCCTCGAGCACGCGTTTCGCGCATTCGTACTGGGAGGGTTTCTGCCACTGCTTGCCGGTGCGCGTGGAGGGGAACAGGAAAGGCCCGACGATGCCGGCGTCCTTGCGCACGGTGAGCCAGTGCTGAAGCAACTCTGCGGCCCAGGGCGCGATCGGGGTCTCGCGCGCAGGTGAGTTGCCGTTGCCGGGGACCAAGAGCTTCCATGGGCGTTCCCTCACACGGCCGGCATGCGAGATCGGGGACGCCAGCGTCAGTGCGCGCACGTCCCCTGGCGTCAGGCCCGCGCCGAGCTGCAAGCCGACTGAAGTCCTGTTGCGCACTTCCTGCCACGTCATCGCGGCCTGCGTGTCCCGCGAAGTCCCCGGCCTGGGCCGCGCGGCGGACAGGAAGGCGATGAGTTGCCGGGCCTCTCCGACGGAGAGGTAGTCGGGCAACGGATCGGCATGCGCGGCATCGGCGTACCGCATCTCGGGGTTCGCCTTGATCCAGTCCGCTGCGGCCGTGTTGGGCTGGGCGTCATTGCGTGAGGCGTGGTGGCGCAGGACCCGATCGATCAACCGCATCAGGCGCAATGCATATCGGGGCGTGAGGGACAGGTCGGAGGTCTTGCGGCCGAACCGGGCTGCCTGGAAGGCCTGCAGATCGGGTAGGTCTACACAGGGCAGGGTGACCACCGGGACCTGCCCGAGGCACCATGCCGAGAACGCTTCCCACATGTCCTCATACACGGCCACCGAGCCCTCGCGGCGAAGCAGCCCGGCGCCACGCTGGTCAGCCAGCCAGGCCTCGAAGGCTTCTTTGAAGATGGCCGCATGTTGCGGGGGCGGGGCGTCATCGAAAAGGGAGAGGGTCAGATCTGCCATCGAGGAAAAGAGCGTCGGCGGAATAAACATACTAACGGCAGCCGCTTCTTACGTTGCAATGTGCATGCGACTCGCTACGAGTAGAGGGAGAGACCGGCTTTTATTAATGTTGCTTCCCGTTAGTATGTTTTTCTTCGAGCGGCCTTCCACGGCAAGCGCTCCGTCCACAGCTTGTTGGCAATGAAGAGCCGTTGATGTCCAGAGCGATCACGAAATCGCCGACGGTGTTCTCGTCGCCGCCGTGCAGCGGCGACGGGTCGAGCACCCGAACGCCTCCTTCCCAGTATGTCTTGACGGCATCGCGCAGATTCGAACGGGGCTGCCCGGGCAAAGAGTCGACCGTCAGAAACGTGCCCGGTCCCAGTACCGAGACAGATTCGCCGGTGCGTGGAATCGCTCACGTCAGGACCCCAGGAGGAGGCGCGGTCGTCCGGGGTGCCGGCGTCCCGGTTTTACGCGCCGCTGGACTTGGCGGCCAATGCCAATGGAATGGCCGCCGCGACGCCGATCCCGCGCTGCAGCAGTTGGCGACGATCCTTCAAGAAGGAGGTGTTTTCGAGGGGCGTGATGAGCCTGTACCGGTGGTTCAACTTCCGTGAAGGCGATAGGTCATGGGGTGTCGTCGAGCACCAGCACTTCGTGGATGTCGCTGGCCGCGTTACCTCCCGTCTTCAGACCGCCGCCAAACACGTGAATGCGGTTATTCAAAGTGGCGGCGCCCAGACCATGACGTGCAGTGGGCATGGGCGGCAGTGCCTCCCAGTCGTCCTTGGCGGGGTCGTAGACCCAGCTGTCAGCGAACACTTTCTGGTCGGGAACCCATTGCTCGCCACCAAATACGTAGAGCCTGCCGCGATGCGCAGCCGCTGCCAGGCCCCCGCGCGCCTGTGGCATCGGCTTTCGAGTCGTCCATACGTTGCGCACCGGGTCGAACACCTCGAGCGTCGATACATTGATCTGGCTGAGCGTGCCGTCAGCCTGCTTCTGTGCGCTGCGGCCTCCCACGACGTAAATGCGCCCGTCAATGACTGCGGAGGCGGCGCTGTTGCGAGCCGTTGGCGCATCGGGCAGCCGGCGCCAGCGCCCGTGCACCGGGTCGAGAACCTCCACTGCAGCTGTATCCCGGTGGTCGTTGAAGTGGCTGGCGCCAGCGACCGTGGGCACCCGGCCGCCAATCAAATAGATTTTCCCAAGAACCGCCGCAGCGACGCCCTCCGCTCGAGGTTGAGGCAGGTCGGGCCCTTTGTGCCAACGGTCGGCTCCAGGCTCATACCAGAACACGCTGGATTGGGCACGCCAATTCGGAAACCCGCCACTGAAACCGCCGATGCCCCACAGGCGTCCGTTCGCCGCGGCGAGGGCGATATGGTGTCGAGCCTCGGGAAGGGTCGCTCTACGAATCCAGCGCGCTTGAGCCTCATCCCAGGACTCGAAGTGCGCCGAATACCCGGTATTCGGGCTGAGGAGGCCTCCCGCTACATATATCTTGCCGTCCAGCACCTCGGGATACAGTTCCTGACGGGCGACACCGGCCGGTGATGCCTGCTCCCATCGGGGGAGCCGCTGGGCTTGAGACAGCGTAGATACAAGTGCGGCTGCGAAGAGTGCGAGTTGGGCGATCTTGGAGCTCGTTCTCATGGCGTCTTGTCCTTTGTGAATGACCAGATCGTAAGAGCCGAGGTCAGGTGCGACTAGCTGGATAATCCTGCATGAGCTGTTTAACTAGGCTAAACAATGTCCCGATCTGTTCTGCCTGATCTTGATGTTTTTGCATCCGTTGCAAAGCACAGAAGCTTTCGCGCTGCAGCAACTCAACGCGATGTGTCCGTGTCGCTGATCAGCCAGACGATTCGCCGTTTAGAGGAGCAAGTGGGGGTCACGCTTCTGACGAGAACAACTCGCAGCGTCACGCCCACCGCTGCCGGGTTGGAGCTGCTCGGGCAGTTGGAGCCGGGCCTGACCTTGATTCACAAGGCGTTGGAGCGACTCAACCAGCATCGCGAGTCACCGCTTGGCACCCTCAGGATCAATGCACCCGCACCTGTCGCCCAATTCTTGCTGGCAGGTTTGGCCGCTCGCTTCGTGGCGATGCATCCGGGCGTTTCCATCGAGATCATCGCTGACGCGGCAATGACCGATATCGTGCGCGATGGTTTTGACGCAGGCGTGCGTATCGACAAGGATCTGCAGCAGGATATGGTGGCCGTTCGTATCGGTGCGCCACAGCGCTACGCGGTAGTCGGCTCCCCTTCCTATTTTTCGCATCGTCCGGTACCAAAGTCTCCGCGTGATCTTGCTGGACACCATTGCATCCAGCGACGATTTCCGGGTGGAGCACTCCAGACCTGGGACTTCCAGCGGCGCCATACGGCTGCGAACACAGGCCCGTCACGGCTGGTTGTCAACGATGCACAGGTTGCGGTGAATGCTGCTGTGGCAGGCGGAGGCCTGGCATATGTTCACCAGAAGTATGTGGAACGCGAATTGGCTGCAGGAGAACTGGTGCGGGTTCTGGAAAACTGGTCGCCTGGCATCGGGCCGCCCTATCTCTACTATCCACGCCAGCGCTACATTTCTGCTGCCATGAAGGCCTTCGTGGAATTTTGCCGATCGACGGCGGTGCAAACTCCAGGTCAAATGCAGCTAGATTGAACATTTGCCTGTTGATTTGGGGGTGCGGATAAAAACTTGGACTGGTTTATGCCGCAAGTCCAAGGCTCACCCGGTATTCGATAGGGCTGAGGGAGCCAAGGGAGATCTTGATCCGCTTCTCGTTGTACCAGCGGATGTACGAGTCGAGCGCCTCGATGAATTGCTCAATGGTGGCGTTCTTCCAGTCCCGAGGATAGAACAGCTCGTTCTTGAGCCGACCGAAGAAGCCTTCGCAAGCTGCGTTATCAGGTGAGCATGCCTTGCGAGACATCGAGCGGGTGAACTTCGCGTCGCTCATTCTTGATAGCCAGCCCGGCCAGCGGTAGTGGCCCCCTCGGTCGGAGTGGACCACGGGCCGATCAGCTGTGTTCGCCACCGTCTCGATGGCTGCATCCAGCATCGTGTTGACCAACTCAGCGTCCGGGCTGGTCCCGATGGTCCAGCTGACCACCATCCCATCGAAGCAATCAACCATGGGCGAGAGGTACACCTTGCCAGCCGGGATTTGGAACTCCGTGATGTCCGTGAGCCACTTCTTATTGGGGACCGCAGCCTGGAAGTCGCGGTTGATGAGGTTCTCAGGCGCTGGACTGATCTCGCCCAGGTATGACGCATACCTGCGCTTCCTGGGCTTCGGAACAACCAGGCTCTCTTGCTTCATCAGCCGCTGCACCACCTTCTCGGAGATCGCCACGTCCTGTCTGCTCAGGGATGCCTGCAGCCTGCGGTAGCCATAGCAGCGGTGGTTCGACTCAAAGATGTCGGTGATGGATTGCCGCACCTCCAGGTACTTGTCGCCCATCGCTGAACGAGCCCGATGATAGAAGTACGAACTGCGCGCCAGATCCAACTGTGCAAGGAGCTCCGGTAGGCCGTAGTGCTCCCTGAGGGCGTCAATCAGCAGTGTCTTCTCCCGGTTGGACAGGAGCTGCAGGTCGACGCCCAGGCCTTTTTTTAACAGTTCATTGGCCTTGTTCAAGAGATCCTGTTCAAGGCGAAGTTGCCTGACTTCGCGGCGCAGCGACTCGACCTGGCGCTCGAGCTCGTCGCGCTCTTGCGAAGGCGAGGATGGATGGGTGCGTTTCATGGATGCGGGTGCCTCACGTCCCAGAAGTTGGTTCTTCCAGTTGTACAGCGTTGGCCGACACACGCCGAACTTGTCGGCTACTGCCTGCGCACTTTCCTCGCGCGTGCAAAGCTCCATGACTCCCGCTTGCATCAGCTTCCCAGAGTACCTTCTTCGGCCCACGCTGCCAACGGCGGCCCTTCTGGCCTCAGGAACGGCCTCGCGAACCCAAGCGGTCAGTGTCCCTCTTCCGGGGTAGCCCAATGCCCTCATGGTGGCAGCAATGCAGCGGTCGTGGGTGAGGTAATGCTCGATAGCTGCCGCCTTCTGTTCCAGCGAGAACTTGGGTCTGCGGCCCGCATAGCCCATTGGCAAGTCGAGCTTCTGCTGATATTCGTTGTACCAGCCCTTCAGAGAATTCTTTGTTGGATAACCAAGCTGGCGGATGGTGGGCCGCACGCGTTTACCCAGCTTGATGTAGAGCTCAACGGCTCGAATCCGATCTTCGTAGGAATACATGAACTACCTCCTGGTAGTCCAAGTTTTCGTCCGCACCCCCCGCGGGTCAGGATTCCATGGAACTCAACAGTCTTCGAACAGTTCGTTGACGATGGCGCCTTCACGCGGACCGGCGGCCTGGAAGAAGGTCACCTTGCTTTGCGGCTCGAACGCGATGATCTCGCGCAGATCCGCGCCGCCGATGGTGGCTTCGCGAACGATGTGGGTCGCGCTCTCCTGCACCACTTCGCATTTGGTGCACAGGCCCGGAGGAAGAAAGAGCCGGGCGTCGCGCGCCTTGAGGACGAGGCCGGCCCAGGCCTGCGCGCGGCTCAGCGCCGGTTCGCCTTCGGGGTTCACCGGAACGGTTGCTGTCGAATAGATCATGATGGTCTTTCAGTGAGTGGGATTCGATCAATGGATGCCGCTCAGGCTGCTGCGGCGATGTTTGCGGCGAAATCGCGGTAGGAGCGCAGCGGGCGGCCCAGCAAGGCGGTGAGACGCTGGACATCGCCGGCCTCGGGCACCATCCCGTCGCTCAGGAAGCGTTCGCTCATCAGCCGCATGTCGTACGCCATCCACGGCGGCATGAAGTTCAGCAGGTTCTTTTCGAAGCCCGCGGTGTCGTCGCCGCCGTACGCGACTTGGCGGCCCAGCACCTCGGACCAGATGGCCGCGACCGCGTCGCCGGTGAGCGTGTCTGGCCCCACGAGGTTGATCCGCTCCAGCGGCTGCGGCTCGCCCGCACGGTCGCGGCGCAGCAGTTCGATCGCGGCGATCTCGCCGATGTCGGCCGTATCGATCATCGCGAGGCCCTTGGCGCCGATCGGCATCGGATAGACGCCGTAGCCGCTCACCACGTCCTTGACCGTGAGATCGTTGTCCATGAAATAGGCCGGGCGCAGGATCGTGGCCTCGAAGCCCATGGCTTCGAGCATCCGTTCGACGCCGAACTTGCCCGCGAAGTGCGGCACGTTCACGTATCTGTCGCTGTGGATGACCGACAGGTACACGACACGGCGGACGCCCGCGTCGCGCGCCGCGTTGAGAACCACGAGGGCTTGCGTGAACTCGTCGGGGACGACGGCGTTGAGCAGGAAGAGCGTGGATACGCCGTCAAAGGCGCCGCGCAGCGCCTCCACATCGAGCAGGTCGCCCCGGACGATCTCGACGGATGCCGGCAGGCTTGCCTTGACTGGATCGCGCACGACGGCACGCACGCTGGCGCCGTGCTGGACGAGGTTTTGAACGACTTGGCGGCCGACTTTTCCGGTTGCGCCGGTTACGAGGATGGTCATGGAAATACTCCTGCGGGGTTGAAGAAGGCTCCATCGTGCTCGTTCCACTTCATGGCCGATAGTCGCTATATTTGGACCTGGTGTCTCTCTGGTGGAACACATGGACCTCCTTGCCCTTGCCGACTTCAACCTCGTGGCCCGACATGGCGGCTTCGGCCGCGCCTCGCGCGAGTCCGGGCGCCCTAAGGCGACGCTCTCGCGCCGCGTGGCCGACCTTGAGAGCGGCCTGGCCCTGCGTCTGTTCGAGCGCGGGCCGCGCGCACTCAAGCTCACCGAGGAGGGCCGTGCACTGTTCGAACGCACGGCGGTCTTGTTGACCGAACTGGACGAAGCCGCTGCGGCGATTGCTTCGGGCGGCGGCGCACCGCGCGGAAGGTTGCGGGTGAGCGCGCCGCTGCTTTTTTCGCAGGCCGCGATGGGCACGCTGGCGGCACGCTTCGCGATGAAGCATCGCGAGGTCCGCCTCGAGGTCACCACGGAAGACCGCGCGGTGGACATGGTGGAGGAGGGCTACGACCTCGTGATCCGCGTCAATCCGGCGCCGGACGAGCGTCTCGTGGGACGCATCTTCCTCAGGGACCGTCTGGTGGCCGTGGCAAGCCCTGCCCTGAAGAAGCCCGCGGCGGGCAAGACCGCGCCGGCCGTCGTACGGCCGGGCGACGTACCGGCCCACGCCGCTGCATGGGAGCTGTCGGCGCGCGGCCGCACGCGCGCCCTGGCGGTCGAGCCGGTGCTGCAGCTCTCGTCGCTGTTCATGATCCGCGATGCCGCGCGCGCGGGCATCGGCGTCGCGTGCCTGCCGGCATCGCTGGTCACACACGAGCTGGCGGCAGGGCGGCTCGTGCACTGGGGCGACGTCGACGGCCCCGAGATCGCACTGTGGGCACTCTATCCCTCGCGCAGGCTGCTCAGCAGCCGTGTCTCGGCTTTCCTCGAATTCCTGCGGGAAGCCTTTCCTCAGGGGACGCCCGACGAGCTCGCGGCCTTCATGGAGTGACGCCCCCGGCGCGCACGCGCCGGATTGCCCAGACACCGCCTGGAGAATCGGCTTCCGCCCGGAAACTCAGACGATGTCTGAGACATCGCCCGAACTGCTGGCGATCGCCCAGACATTTCCTTTTTCCCTGGTCGGCCTACGTGCGCCTGCCCTCGGTTAAGAGCCGCAGGCGCGCGCCTCAAGGGGGCGGTCGCCCGCGCGAACCGGAGGTACGGCAGCACAGGCGGCGCACGGAGCCCAACTGACCAGGCTGAGGCAACCCTCATGCCGTTCATTGGCGCGGTCGGCTCGGCCGGCGGGATGCCGGAGCCTGTCATGCGAGTAGTGGACGGACAATCGAGCCAACTTCGATCCTCGACGTGGAAGACCATTGATCAGCGAACTCAAGACCTTCATTGCCGTCTGCAAGCACGGTACGTTCGCGGCGGCGGGCGAAAGAATCGGCCTCACGCAATCGGCCGTCAGCAGCCAGATCAGGCGGCTCGAGGAGTCACTGGGTTTCGAGCTCTTCGACAGGACCGGCCGTTCCGCCACGCTCAACGAGCGCGGCCAAGGAACGCTGGAGCGCGCGAAGGAGATCTGCGCGCTGTACGAGAAGCTCGGCGACGCGCCGGACGACGCCTCGTTGAACGGCCTGCTGCGCATCGGCGCCATCGCTTCGGCGCAGCCGACACTCCTGGCGCGTGCGCTCGAACGGCTGCGCCAGATCCATCCCAGGGTTCGCGTGCATGTGGCGCCCGGCGTGTCGATGCACCTGATGGACGACCTCGACACGGGCAAGATCGATGCGGCACTGATCATCCGGCCGCCGTTCGGCATGCTGCCTGACCTGATATGGCAGCCGCTCGTTCAGGAGCCCTTCGTGCTCGTCGTTCCGAACTCGGTCCGCGGCAAGGACTGGCGCACGCTCATCCAGACGCAACCCTTCCTGCGCTACGACCGCGCGTCATTCGGCGGGCGGATGGTCGAGGGCTTTCTCCGGCGTGAAGGCCTGTCGGTCAACGACGCAGTCGAGATCGACGAGATCGCGGGGCTGATCCACCTGGCATCGAAAGGACTTGGCGTGGCCCTTGTTCCGTTGGTAGAGGCGCATGTACCGCTGCCGCCGGGCGTGCGCGCCGTATCGCTCGGGGAGTTCACCTTCTACCGCGAGATCGGCTTGCTGCGCCGCAAGCCCCGGTTGACCCCGCCCATCGTGGCGCAGTTCGCGGAGTGCCTGCTCGAGGCATCGCAGGGAGCGCCGAGAGCCCAGGCAGGCAGGAAGAAGGCGTCCGGCGCGCGCTGAGCGTGGAACCGGCCCGTTCCTTGTCGGCCGATAGGCCGCAGGCACACAACGTGGGCGATCTTTCGCCAAGGTCCGAAGCCGCCAATCCTTGGCTTACCCTCGCAGGCTTCGAGCGACCCGCCGGGCTCACTTGGCGAACAGCGAACCGAGATCCGCGAAAGACTTCATCTCGATCGCGTTGCCCGACGGATCGAGGAAGAACATCGTGGCCTGTTCACCCACTTCTCCCTTGAAGCGGATGTAGGGTTCGATGACGAACTTGGTACCGCGCGCAATCAGCTTGTCGGCCATCGCCTGCCACTGCGCCATCGGCACGATGGCGCCGAAGTGGCGCACTGGCACGTCATGGCCGTCCACCGCGCTGCTGCTGCGGTGGCCGCACTCGTCGGGTGCGAGATGCGCCACGATCTGGTGGCCATAGAAATCGAAGTCGACCCACTCGGGAGCGCTGCGGCCCTCGGGGCAGCCGAGCAGTTCGCCGTAGAACGCGCGTGCCTCCGCGATATCGCGGACCGGGAAGGCCAGGTGGAAGGGGATTCGAGTGGTGTTGGATGTCATCGTGGATCCTGGTGAAGGTTAGGAACCAGTCACTGTAGGAAACTAAATCAACGATGAAAAGCGATATGTTTCGCTTCTGAGCACGATGAATTTCGATGAGTCAGCAATTGGCGAATCCCGCCGCTCCCACGACAGGAAATGATTTGTCGCAACGCGATCAACGGGAGGGCGGCGATCAGGTCATCCAGGAGTCGCACGACTACGCGCGCTCCCTCTTACCGGTCTACGCAGGTGCCGGACTCCTGACCATCAGCTTGACCGTGCAGGGACCGACACTGTTGAGCTTGGAGGCACCATACAGAAATTCGCCCGTGTGCCTGAAGCCAAAGCCCTTGAAAACACGGGCGTCGTTGCGATCCCGGGTTGCTGCTCTGCAGCAGGTAGAACAGTCCGTGGATATCGGCCAGCCGCTGGAAGGGACGCGACATCCGCGAGGCCACGCGCTTTTGCTCATGGTCCGGCCGCACGCAGACCATGCCGCCGTAGACGCATCGCACGGGGATACCCTCGCGCACCCGCATGGCATGGGTCGCGCGCTGTAAGGCGGCGGAGGCGCTCTGGGCCGCCAGGGTCCGGCGCAGGCCGTAGGCGCGCAAGGCGGCGGGTGCACCCACCGTCAGGTCATGGAAGAGCCCCGAGCCTGCGGAGGCAGCGCTCGGCACTGTCCTGAGTGCCGCACCGCGGACCGTGCGGCCGCCTTGGCGTTCGTCGCATGCAGTCTCCAGAACCACTACGCCGCCCACGCGCAACGCCGCCTGCAACAGGTAATGGATGACGCGCGCGATCTTGCGCTCGGCATCGGCGTAGTCGCCCGACCCGACGCGCTTGACGTCGGCTGGTCGCAGCCACGCGATCCAGGCCTTGTCGCGGTTGCGCACGAACGCCTGCGCCATCACCTCGGCCGCCTGCACCAGGTCGTGCGGCGTGGCGGCGATGTGAACCCGGGGTGTCTCCGGTTCCGCCTCGCTGGCGATGTTCTGTTCCTCGAGCAGGTTGGCCAGGCTCCGGAGAACAGCGGCCTCGATGTTCAGCCTGACGGCGGACATGATGGTTCAACCCGCTTCGTGATCGTCGAGCGTCACCAGATGGTCGACCGAGAAGCCGTTGAATGCGCAGCGCACGCTCTCCGAATAGGCTCCTACATGCTGGAACTCGATCCAGTCGCCTTCTCGGAGGTGGTCGGGCAGCGCGTACGGGAACGCGAGTCGGTCGTTGCTGTCGCAGGTCGGCCCGAACACCACGAACTCGCGCTGGCCACCGGCGGTCGCATCGATGGCCTCGCCGCCGCGCCACGCCCGCACGGGCAACTGGAAGAACTGCTGCGCCGGCAGCAGCCCCCCGAAAATGCCGGCGCCGCAGTAGAGCGCCTGATCCTTGCGCAGGATGACACGCGCGAAGAGCGACATGCAGTCGTAGGCCAGCACGCGCCCCGGCTCGCACAGCAGTTCCACCCGCTTGAGCGTCGCGGACGAAGCGACGAACTCGCCCAATTGCCGCAGCAGCGCCGAAGGTGGTGGCACCGGCATGTTGTCGTAGCGCGCAGGAAAGCCGCCGCCGATGTCGAGCGACGCCACGCGCGCGTCGGCCTGTTCGATCAGCCGGGCGGCCGTCTGCATCGCCGTGAGATAGGGCTCGATGCTGATCGTCTGCGAGCCAGGGTGGAACGCCAGACCGCACGACCATGCGGTCTGCACCGCGATGCGCTGGAGCAGGCGCAGCGTCTCCTCGTGCGAGGCGCCGAACTTGCTATTCAGGTCGTAGAGCGCGTCCGAGGCCCCAGAGTGGAAACGCACGTGGACGCGCAGCGAGGACTCTCCGGTGGGCAACACCTCGATGAGCTTGTCGAGCTCCGCGGCACAGTCGATCACGAAGTCCCGAAGGCCCAGTTCACGCCAGGCGCGCTCGATGTCGCGGCGCGACTTCGCGGGGTTCATGAACCAGCTTCGCGCACCCGGTGCCTCGGCCTGCACGAGGAGGGCTTCGCCGATCGAGGCCACGTCGAAGCCCGCGACGCCGGCGGCGCGCACGGTCGAAATCACCTGCGGCAGCGGATTCGCCTTCACGGCGTACAGCACGCTGCCGGGAAAGCCTTCGACAAGGGCCCGTGTCGAGCGCATCAGACGGGCGGGGTTGAATGTATAGAACGCATCGAACTCCGTCGTGCGCAGTGCCGTATCGAACTCCATGGTGTTTGCCCCTCGTGAATCTTGTGATGTGTTTCCGGTCGTTCGTTCAGCGTGCGAGAAGACCTGTGTCGCGCAGGTAGGGCATCAGGCCGGCGATGCTCTGCAGCTGCGCACCGGGGACGGCTGTTCCCGGTGCGCGCGGTGTCTCGCCCTTGCCGGTGCGCACCTGCACGCTTGCGATGCCCGAGGCCCTCGCGCCTTCGATGTCGGTGAGCAGGTCGTCGCCTACCACCAGCGCCTCGGCGGCGGTCACGCCGACCGCATCGAGCGCGGCCTGGAAGAACACCGGAGAGGGCTTGCCGGTGACGATGGCCTGCTGGCCCGCCGCGGCCTCCAGCCCCACGATGAACGCGCCCGCATCCAGCCGCGCAGGCCCCGCGCCATCGAACCAATAAAGGTTGCGATGCGGCACCACCAGACGAGCGCCGTCGCGCAGCATGCGAAAGACCCCGTTGAGCAGCGCATAGTCGAAGCGTTCGGCCACATCGCCGATCACGACGAAGTCGGGCTTGCTGGCGTCCTGGCGGATGTCCTCGAAGAGCTCGGCCATCGCATCGGGCACCAGCAGGTGGCAGGACGTCCCAGCCTGCCCGCGGAGGTAGGCGCTGCAGGCCATGCCGGCGGTCTGGATGGCGTCCTCGGCCGCGTGGATGCCACCCACGCGCAGCTCCGCGGCAATGTGTTGCGGCAGCCTGGCGCTGATGTTGGTCAGCAGCCGCACCGCGAGCCCTGCGTCCGCGGCTTCCTGCAGCACCCGGTTCGCCCCCGCGATCGCCTCGCCCCGGAAAAGCAGCGTGCCGTCGATGTCGATGAGCAGCGCCTTCAGTGCCATGCATGCGCCTCCGGCAGCGCTCTGGCCGGCGCGGGCTGCGCCAGGCCGGCCATCAGCGCCGGGGCCAGCTGAATCAGGGTCAGCGGTGCCTGCCATGCCGATGCACCGGGCTGCAGGGTCGGCTCCAGGAACACGCCCTTGAGCCAGGGCGCGTCGGACCAGCAGGTGTGGTCGCCTCCCTTGCGGCTTGCCGCGGCAAAAGGCAGGTGCGGCGACTTCAGCAGGCGTGCGGCCGTCGGCGGCTGCAGGTACCAGGGGCTGGTCCATCCATCGCCCAGGTCGAGCACCGGGCCCCCGATCAACCGGAAGGCGCCCGAGAGCCCGGGTGGCAGGGCGTCGTTCAGCGCATCGAGGAGCGCCGGGGTGGTCACGCCCGCCGCCGCCATGCGTTGGGGGTGCAGGGCCAGCCAGCCGTTCTCCGCGGGGTGGTAGAACACCATCGAGCGCTGCGTATCGATCCGTCCGTCGTCCTGCGTCGCGAGCCAGCCCTGCGAGGCGAAGCATCGGTTGGGCGCCAGGTCGTGGCTCAGCGGCTGCATGCCGTGGTCCGAATGCGCGATGAAGCGCCAGCCTGGGGGAAGCAGCGCCTGACATCCATCGAACAACTCGAAGAGCCAGCGCGCCATCCGCGCCCGGATCGCGCCGGCCAGTGCAGGTTGCGGTGCGACCGCGGCTGGGTCCAGGTGGCGCAGCAGCTGGTGCGACAGCAGGTCGATCACGGGGTAGTAGGCCACCGCCAGTTCCGCGCCGCCCGCGCGCAGGCTCCAGAGGATGTCGTCGAGAAAGCTGCGGTGCATCACCTTCGAGAAGGTCCAGCAGCAGCAGCTCGGCCGAACCGTCGCCGCCCTGGTCGACATGCCGCCCCAGCGCGCCGCTCGCATGCAGCTTCGCCGGGTTGCCCACGCTGCAGGCACGATGGCGCAACGCCAGCCGGCGCAGTGCGGCGTCGCGGCCATGCACGAACACGGGCTGGAAGCCCAGGAAGCACAGCCGCGGCTGGCCCTCCACGCGCTGGGCATGCACCGCGACCGCGCGGTTGGTGTCGCCGGCAAGCGCCGCCGGCAGGGCCGGAGACAGCGCGACGTGGCAGGTGGCGCCGAACGGCACGCGCAGGTCCCCCCCCGTCGGCACGCCGTGAACCACGATGGCCGCGTCGTCGCTCGATACCGACAGCGGGCAATGCAGCTGCAGTGCCGGCACCGACAGCACCTCACCCGGCGCCAGCACCTCAGGCGGGCTCACGAGGCGTGCATAGACCTCGGTGTGCGACAGCAGCGCACCCGCGAGCCGCTGCGGCTGCACGAAAGGCACGGCGCTGGTGCGCACGCGCCCACCCGCCGCGGCCCAGCGGTCCCATACCATCTGCGTGGCACGCGGCCAGCGCGAGAAGGCGTCGGCCACGGCCAGCGGGTCTGCCGCACCGGCGTCGGGGATCTCGTAGCCCGTGAGCCCGTGCGCACTGGCGTCCAGCCCGCTCCAGATGCTGAAGAGCGACGGCGGCGTCTGGCAGTTGGGCGCTAGCGGTTCCAGCGGCAGCGCGCAATCCACGCGCAGCGGCAGCATCGGCGCGAGTTGCTGCCAAAGCGTGTGGGACAGGCCGTCCACCAGCAGCCACAGCAGCCCCTTCGCGAGGCTCATGCCGCGGCCCCGGCGGTGGCATCGGTACGCCGGCTCGCGAGCAGCAGTCGGCACAGGCCGTCCACCTGGGCCTGCAACGCGGCAAGGCTGCCGTTGTTGGTAAGAACGTAGTCGGCCTCGATGCGTGCCATCTGCAGGTCGAGCGGACTGTCCTTCACGACGCTGAGATCGTTGCGCACGGCCAGCCGCTGCGCGCGAATCTCCGCGCGCGCAGCCACCTTGACCACCACGAATCCCGCCTCGCGCAGCGCGGGCCAGTCGATGCGGTCGTCGCGCAGGTCGTCATTGATCACTACGTCGGCACGCGAAGTCGCCAGCCGCCGCAGGAAGCCATCGGCCAGCGCGCGCGCATGGATCGCCCGCAGATGCGTCGCCACGCTTTCCAGCAGCTTCTGGTCCTGTGTCTCCGGCGTGAGGGCGATGCCGGCTTCGGCATAGAACATCGCCTGGATGCGGTATAGCGGCTCGGCCAGCTTCACGACGTCGACCGAATGCCCGCGCGCGAGCAGCCACTCGCGGATCAGCTCCGCGGTCGTGCTCTTTCCCGAACCGCTGGGCGCCACGAGGCACAGGCACAGCCCCGGGCGCAGTTCGGGCGATTGCGTGGCGATGGGATTCGGCATGGCTGTATGTCCTTCCTTCCACGCGTGTTCTTCAGGCGTGCGCCAGTGCCGCCCGGCCCGGCATGCTGATCCAGGGCAGCGTGGCCAGCGCGGCGCCCACGGGTGCGGCCACGCGCCGCTCCATCGCGCGGTCGGCCGGCGGCATGCCGTGCCAGGTGGACGTGATGAAGGTGTGCGGCCACTCGAAGATGCGCGGATCGCGCAGCAGGTCGTCGATGTCCTCGCCGCGCAGCGCCCGGGTGCTCAGCGCGCGGTCCACCGCGACCTCGGGCAGCACGATGCGTTCGAGCCAGCCGCTGCCCACCGGGCTGCGGCCGACGGCACCGGCGAAGGCCTCGGGCGTGAGCAGGATCTTGTCGGAATCTGCGCGCGCGGGGTCCAGCGCGGCGTCGGCCTGGCTGCCCAGCCGCTCGATCAAGGCCGGGTGCTGCCGCAGCGAGCCCAGGCCGATGTGCGGGTAGTCGGGCCAGCCGCGTGCGCGCAGCCGGCCGTCCACCACGTCCAGTAGCAGCTTGTCGCCCGAGAAATAGCGAAGTCCCTGGCCGAGAACGAGTTCCAGCATGGTGGTGGTCTTGCCCGCACCCTTGATGCCCGCGATGGCGATGACACCACCGGTCTTCTCGTCGAGCACGGCCGAGCTGTGCAGGATCGCCGTCCCCTTGGCCTGTTCGACCAGCAGGCCGAAATAGCGCACGAGCTCGATCAGGTGGATGAACGCGGTCGCTTCGTCCCCATAGAACGCGACCTCGCGACGCGAGACGCTGTAGCGGTAGCCCACGCCCGTTTGCGCGTCCCACGCGAGCTGGGTGTCGTCGTCGAGCGTGCCGCGCAGCACCTTGAGCGTGAAGCCCACCGCATAGGTCTCGCGGATCGTCATCGGCGTGATGCAGCGGACACGCCATTCGGGCAGGAATTCGTCGGCCGCGTGCAGGTCGACGCATAGGTCCGGCTCGCCGTCGCCCGCCCCGGCCCAGAGATAGGGCGCGAGGAAGGTTCGCAGGCGCGTGGCCAGCGGTTTCGAGGTCTGCTGCGCACGCAGGCGCAGGCTGAACACGGTGTTGGTCAACAGGCTGTCCGTCATGGGCGGGGGCTTCCTTCGGCAATGCGTTCGTACACGTGGGCGAGGCCTTCGGCGGCGGGGTGGGCGTCGAGCCCCAGCCGCCCGAGAAATTGAAGAAGCTGGTCGCGCAGCGCGGCCTGATCCTGCGCGACGAGCGCGGCGTTGCCTTGCCCGCGCGTGCGCAGGTAGCCGATCGTGCACAGGAGGATCGGCGTCGCGGCCTGCGCACAGGAGAACGCCACGCTGAAGAGATTGCCCGTTTCGAGGGATTCGCAGCCCGAGCTCGCCCGCGTGTGGCGCCAGCGTGCCACCGGCCGCAGCGGCAGGTCGAAGTGCTGGGCCAGGTCGACCTCGACGGCCGTGCCGTGCATCTGGTCGGGGTGGTGCTCGTGTGTCCACGGCGCATTGGCGTCGCGCTGCAGCACCGCGCTGAACTCGGCCAGCGGCTCCAGCACCGTCCCCCGACGCTTGCGGCTGAAGAGCGCGGCGTTGGCCCATCCGCTGCGCCCCTCCAGATGAGGCAGGACGCGGCACAGGATGTTGTCGTGGTCGCTGTGCTGCAGCTCGTCGCCGATCTGCGCGACGAAGGGAGAGTCTGTGTCGGCGTCGAGCGCGTCGAGCCAGGCGTCGCCGAGCGCCAGCACGTCTGGCGGTGCCGCTGAAGTGTCGAGGATCAGATGCAGGTCCTGCGGCTGCGCATGCACCGCGTAGTGGCACTCGTAGTTGTTGGTCTGCAGGTGGTTGGCCTGGAAAGACCGCCAGAGCTGCTCGTACAGCGACGACGGCGCGAAAGGCTGCACGGGCACCGGCGGCGCGATGAAGTGCGCCACGTGGCGGTCCGCGCGATCGATCAGGTGCCTGATATGCATCAACCCGCCGTCGAGCTCCACGTGGGCCAGGGGCACCCAGTCGGGGTCGACGTTGTGGCCCGGCACCGCGGCGACGTCGCCGGAAACAGGCTGCCATGCCGCATCCACGCAATGCGCGACGAGCGCGTGCGCGCCGCGGCAGTCCGCCTGCGCCGCCCGCGCGCCCCATCGGGCAGGCACGCGCTGCACGCGCAGCCGGCGGGCCGCCTCGGTGGAAGGTTCGGCGTGGCGCAGCCGCCAGCTGCCGAACACGATCATCGATGTGCGGTTCATGCGGCCCTCCGCTCGGCCGGTCGATCCCGACCGGCGTCCGCGACCTCGCGCACGAAGTCGAGCTTGGAGTACAGGTCCTGCTGGTGCGCCTGCCCCCAGCGCGCGAGCGACGCGCCCACGAAGCCCGAGATCGCGTCGAAGTCCTGCTCGAGCGCGCGCAGTTCGCCGAAGCTGCGCGTGCGGCAATACTCGACCTCGCACTGCGAGAAGACGTGCGCATCGTCGAGCGTGCGGCACACGTCCATGTAGATGCCGAAGATGTTGCCGGTGGCCAGCGATTCGAACTGCGCGTCGAAGCGCTTGCGCCGGTACGAAGGCAGCCGCCGCGTGGCCTCGGACGTCAGCGCTCGCAGGTGCGCCTCGATGTCGTCCATGCCCAGTGCCAGGTTGCCCCAGAGGGATTCGCGGCGTACCTCGCTGTTCTCGATGAACCACTTGCGCTTGACCGTCATGCGCCCGTCCGCCTGCGGGATGTAGGCGACATAACCGCTCTCCGCATTCGCGCCGAGCACCTCGAAGATGTGCTGCTCGTAGTCCCAGACCTGGATCTCGCGGTCGATCTCGGGCACGAAATCGGGCAGCGCGCCCTCGGCGATGGCGTCGTGGAATGCCATCAGCAGCCGCCAGGTGTCGGGAATGTCCCGGAACGTGAACTTGCGCTCCATCTCCAGGTCGGGCCGCCACTTGGTGTACCAGCATTCGTCGCCGAGCGCGGGGCGCAGGGCGGCGAGCACCGGAACATGGCTCGCGACGAGGTCCTCGAAGTGGCGCCAGGCCAGCGGCGCATCGGGCGCCGCCTCGTCGCGGTAGCGCAGGAAGAGACTGCCGAGCTCGCCTTGCTGGACGAAATGATGGAAGGCGAGCGAATCGCCTTCGCGGATGGCGGCGATGGACGGCGCGAGGCGCGGTGCGAGTCCCGCGCCGGCGTCGAGCGCGGGCGCGAGTTCGGGGTGGCGCTCGCACAGCCAGGCGCAGAAGCGGCGGCTGGCCGCGCGCTGCGTCGCGCTGAAGCTGCGGTATTCGAAGTCCGGCGCGTCCGGCGGCGCGGCGTGGCGGCTTGCGTCGGGCAGCCAGACGGACTGCAGCCGCAGGTCGCCGCCTCGCACGTAGAAGCTGTTGGCACCCCTGCGCAGGCCGGTGCCGGTGCACGCGAGGAGGGCTACCGGACGCCGCGGCGCGGCGTTGGCACGCACCAGGAAATAGACGGTTTCGTTCACGCCGTCTCCCGGCTGCCGCAGGCGGCGTGTGCCGTGTGTGCCGCGCTCGTCGCGCGTGCCTCGATCGTCAGGCTTGCGCCCTCGAGCCCCCGTGCGTGGAGCTCGCGCGAAGCCACGGCCGGGATCTGGCTCTCGCGCAGCAGGATCGCGAGATGGCACAGCATCGAGGCCTGCTCGAACACGAAGCCCGAGACGTAGGGAATGAGCGCCGCGAGCGCGGCATAGGGTCGCGGCGCCACCACGATCATCGAGCCACCGCCCGCGCGTGCGCGTTCGGCCAGGCGGGCGATGGCGGGGCCGAGGCTTTCCGGGCTCGGCATGTGGCTGATCGACACGGTCGCGGCGATGCTGATGTCCTCCAATTGCCGGTCGGCCGGGACCATCAGCACCGCGCCATGCGCGAAGCCGGGAGAAATCGTTCGCCGTCCCGGCTCCTCGCCCGCTCCCTCGCTCCCCTGGGCGATGTGCAGGCTCTTGATCGGCGAGAAATCGATCAGCCTCAGCCGGCCGCCGCTCGCGACCCATTCCAGCTGCACCGACCCGAAGCGCTCCACCGCCGCATGGGTGGCGCGGTGGAGCTGTTCGCGCTCGCGCGCGCCGGAACGGTACGGCCGCGGCGGATTGCGAGCCGCTCACCCGCGCGTCGCCGTCGATGAAGAACGTGTGCGTGAGCGCCGATCCGCGATTGATCGCCAGCAAGCCGTCAGTGGAGCACTCGCAGAGCACGCCGCCGTCTCCGGTAGGCTGGGTGATCAGCCCCCAGTCGCCGCGCACGTAGTCGCGGATCACGAAGGTCGATGCCTTCGCACCCAGTACCTGCCGCAGGCGGGCGGCCAGCTCGCCGGTGGGCAGCACCTGCTGGCGCAGGCCGTCCGAGAAATCGAGCACCACACTCTCCTCGCCGAAGCGCGCGCACAGCGCCTGCATGCGCGAGTCATCGGCGAAGCCGCCCGCATTGCCGCGCACCAGCAGCGCCGTGCCCGGAGCCACGCCCTGCGCATCCGCGAGCAGCGCGAGCGGCCGGCGCTTCGAGCGGAAGTAGTTCGCGAAACCCGGCAGCGGCCGGAACTCGGCGATGTCCTCGTCGGGTGCGAGATAGAGGTCGGTCCATGCGGCCTGGTCCGTGTCCTCCTCCGGCGCGTGCAGCGAGGTGATGGGGCGCCCCTGCAGCACCCACACCTGTTCACCGTCGAAGGCCCATTCGACGTCGACCGCTGTGCCCAGCTGGCTCTCCACCGTGCGCACGACCGCTCCGAGCTCCACCAGCATCTCCTGCTGGTCGCGCAAAGGAGCGTCCCCGGTCAGTCCGGCCTCGCCCCAGCGCACCGACTGCGAGACCGCGGCGCCGGACACCAGCGCGTCGCCCAGGCCTTGCACGGCCTCGATCAGCATCTCGGGCCGCCCGTCGATCGGGTCGTGGCTGAAGGCGACGCCGGCCCAGCGCGCGGCAACCATGCGCTGCACGATCACCGTCATCTCCAGCGGCGCGTCGAGCAGGCCGCAGCGCAGCCGTTCGATGGCCGCGCGGCGCGAGAAGGCCGAACGCCACACCTGGGAGACTGCCGCCTTCAGCGCCGCCAGGCCCTCGACCTGCAGCACGGAGTCGAAGATGCCGGCGAAGCTGTGCGCCGCGCCGTCCTCGATGCCGCCGGAGGAGCGCACCGCCAGCGCGTGTGCGGCCGACAACCCGGCCCTGGCCAGCAGGTCCGCCAGGCGCGCGTCCGCATCGTCTGCCCATTGCGGGGCGGCCACTGCGTCGAGCCGGCCGAGGTCGCGGTCCAGGAAGGCACCGGCGGTGAGCCGGATGCCGGCAAACACCTCCTGCGCCTCCTCGCGCATCGCGCCGTGGTTGGTCCACAGTTCGGCCAGCAGCGCCTCGTCGAGCGCGAACAGGGCCGGCACGGGAACGGCATGCGACAGGGCGACGAGCGTGCGGTACTTGGAAGACATGGCTCGGCGCTCCCTCTCAGGCGTCGTCCAGCTCGGCGGCGCGGGCGTCGACGACCTCGAGCGGATGCACGACGGAGGGCGCCGCGATCGGTGCCGGCATGGCCTTCTTCTGGTAGTCCATGAAGATGCGCGAAGCGTAGGCCTCGGTCGCCCCCTGGTACTTGCCGTCGTAGAGGTCGATGTCGCCCTGCACCTTCCAGAACATCATCTGCCCGATGTCCATGCCGGCATAGACGCGGATGCGGTTGATGGCCAGCAGCTGGATGGTCCACTTGCCCACGAAGCCGATGTCGCCGAGCGAGGCCGAGAGGTTGATGAACATGCCCAGCCGCGCGATCGACGAACGCGCCGCATAGGTCGGCACGAACTTCGTGCTGCCCATGGTCTCCATCGTCGTCGCCAGGTACAGCCGCATCGGCTCCAGCACGAAGCCCTCGGGCCCGATGTGGATGTCCTCGGTGGGCTTTTCCTCCTTGATGTCGATCACCCCCTCCTGATACACCTTCATGCGGGGAGCCAGCCTGAAGTTGTAGCTGTTGGGATTGACGTTCTTCGCAAGGAACGGCGCGATGGTGATGTCGCCGCTGTGAACGCGCTGGGAGATTTCGGTGCCTGTGAGGATCATTTGGAGTCCATGATGATTCGCGAGGGAACAACACCTTCCGAGCCCACGTAGCGGCCCTGATAGCTCAGTTCCCCGCCGAGGTTGGTCCAGAAGCAAACCTTGCCGATGCGCGCGCCGGCATAGACGCGCAGCGGTTGCGTGACGACGATCTCCAGCGTCCAGCAGATCACCGCGCCCGTATGACCAAGGGGCGCGCTGGTCTGGATGAACATGCCGCACAGGGCCGTCGAGAGATTGGCGTAGAGCTCGCTGGCGAAGTGCACGCCGCCGATGCGCTCCGCCGTCTGGCCGAGGTAGAAGCGCCCGGGCTGCAGCACCAGTCCCTCCTCGGGGATAACGTGGCGAACCACCTGCAGGCCGAGATGCGGATCGATCTGGTCGGAGCTGTACTCGAGGATCTCCGCGCCCAGGCAGCAGCCGTACGAGTTCTGCTCGATCTGGCGCTCGTCGAAGGGCTCGATGACGATCGAGCCGGCCTCCCGCATGCGGCGGATTTCACTTCCCGTGAGGACCATGCATGCCTTTCTCCGTCGCGCCGGCGGGCGCGGGTTTCGCCTGGACGGCCGGGTAGAGCTCGTGGATCAGCGAGCGCGATCCGATGAAGTAGCCCATCGTCGGGTTTGCCGCCGCGCACTGCGCGTCGCCGGCCGCGAGCAGGCGCGACAGCGCGGGCAGGTTGTAGCTGGGCACGGCAGGACAGCTGTGGTGTTCCCAGTGGCGGTTGATGTGGCAGGGCGCCCAGAGAAAGCGCTCGATCCATCCCACGCGCAGACTGCGCGCGGCCGTGTTCGCGGGGTTGCCGAGTCGCCCTCCGTGTTCCGCGATGCCGCGCACGCGCAGGATCGCGGGCATGAAAAGCAGGATCGGCAGCAGCCAGTAGAGGACGAATTCGCGCCACACGCCGAAGCCGGCCACCAGCCCCGCCACCGCCACGACGAAGGCCACCGCGAGGATGCGGTCGAACCGGCTGCCCGGGGACGTACGGGAGAACAGGCCCAGCATGCCGAAGCTGTTCGCCGAACGAAGGGTCGCCAGGGTCGTGAGGCCCGAAGCGTCGCGCAGCAGCAGCACGAGGAAGCGCCCGCGTGTCGCCGGGATCACGGAGTCGGCGACGTCGGGATCGCCCTCGCCGTTGAGGTAGCGGTGGTGCCTGAAATGATGGGCGCGGTAGCGCGCCACGCTCAGGGTCAGTGGGAAGGCCAGCATCAGGTTGCCGACGAGGTCGTTGATGCGGCGGTTGCGCGCGAGCAGGCAGTGGGCCGCATCGTGCATCAGCACCAGCATCGCATGCTGGCGCGTGGCAATGACCAGCATCGCGGCAATGGTCACGGGCCATTGCTTCAGCCACTGTGCCAGCACGATGACGATGGCGCACACCAGCCACTGCGTGAGGATCTGCGCTGCGCAGTTCCAGGGCCGCAGCGTGGCAAGCGCCTGCAGCGTCTGCGGGCCGAAGGGCAGGCGCATCGGCTGCCCACCGAGGGTAGTGCTCATGCCGGTCGCGGTCATGCGGGCTGCTCCTGCGCCGCCGGGGCGGACGACGCCGTCGAAGCCTGCCGCCTCACCGTGCGCGGGTGGCATGCGATCCAGTGGTCGACCACGCCCGGCAGGAAGGCCAGCGGGTCGGGCGAGGGTGAACTCACGTGCAGCGGCGGGCGCACACGATCGCTGCTTGCATAGGTGCCGTACACGCGCAGCAGCCGTTCGAAATAGCGGAAATCGGAGCGCGAGATGCCCGGCGGCTGCCACGCGGCCAGGGCACGCTTCAGGAAGCCCCATTGCCGGTCGCGCAGGATGGGCACCGGCGCGAGCTCGGCAAGCCCGTGGCTGCGTCGAGCGAGCGCGATGCGTTCCTCGATGAGCCGCACCGCGGTCTCGTAGCGCACGCGATGCGGTCCCGCCGAGGCCACGCACTCGCACGGCGTGTCGCTGGCCGCGCACCGCAGCACCATCGCGTGCAGTTCGGCCACCACCCAGTCCACGGGCACGATGTCGAGCAAGCCGTCCTTGTTGCCGACGAGAAAGGGCGGGTTGAAGGCCGCGAGGAACTTGATCAGCGGGTAGAGCCCGTTGAAACGCGCGATCTCCCCCGTGCGGCTGTCGCCGACCACCAAGCTGCAGCTGAACGTGGAGATCGGCAGCCGCGCGCCGAACTCCTCGCGCAGGCTGCGTTCGGCCATCGCCTTGCTTTCCTCGTAGCCGTTGCGATAGTCCCAGTCGTGCGTCCGCGTGTAGGCGGTCGAGACGTAGACCATGTGCGCGCGCGCCGATGCCGCCAGCAGCAGCCGCACGAAATTCCGCGTGCCCTGTACGTTGAGCTGCTGCATCTCCTCGCAGCTCTTGTCCCAGGACACGTCGGCCGCCAGGTGCACGCCGACCGTGGGCACGTGCTCCATGGCCAGCAGTCGCGCCGCCATGTCGACGCTGGCGTCGTCCGACAGGTCGGCCTCGATGAAGTCGACACGCTCTCGCTGCGCGGGCGCCAAGGTCTGCGCCAGCGCAACGCGCGCCTTCTCCGAGCGCAGCACGCAGGTCAGGCGCAAGTCGGCATCGTGCGCCAGCAGGGCGGCCACGAGCGGCATGCCGACGGTGCCGCTCGCGCCGCTGAGCAGCACCTTCATGAGCCGACCAGCACGCCGTCTGCGGCGGCCATGCGCGTGCGGATGCCCTCCAGCATCTGGCGGCTGTTGGCGCGGATGGCGCGTTCGCCGATCGGATGCAGCACCTCGGCCAGCGACGGTATGCCGAGGTCGAAGCTCACGTCGAGCTCCACGCTGAGGCTGCCGTCGCCGGCGTCCAGCACGCGCCACTCGCCCTGCCACACCTCGAGGTCGCCGTCGGTCTGTTCGAACACGATGCGGTGGTCATCGGTGAGCAGGTCGCGCTCTGTCCACGACAGCTCGCTGCCGTTGAGCAGCACGCGCCAGTGGCTGAGGATCTCGGTGGCGGAGCGCCGCTCCACGCGCACCTCCAGCACGTCCTGCATGAAATCCGGGTAGCGCTCGAAGTCGCACAGCGTGCGCCAGAGAAGTTCACGGTCCATCGGGCCCATGGCGAGCGATGAGTTGACGTCAGGCATTGGCGAGAGGCTCCTTCGAGGGCAAGGGGTCGCGGGAGGGCAGGGCGGCCACGCTGGCGCAGAAGCGCCCGATGCCGTCCATCAGCGTGGCTTCGTCGATGACCGCCGGCGGGTACACGCGCACGACGTTCGGTGCCGTGAGGCAGAAGGCGATCAGCAGCTTGCGCTTGGCCGCCTCGATGATCATCTGGCCGGCGTCGCTCATGTCCCTGAACTCGACGCCGATCATGAAACCCTCGCCGCGCACCTGCGCCACGCCCGGGTGCTGGCCGATGCGCGCGGCGATGAGTTCGCGGCAGTGCTCGCCGAGCCTGGCCACCCGGGGCGCGAAGGACGGCTCGGTGACCACGTCGAGCACGGCATTCACCACGGCGCCCGCCAAGGGGCTGCCCGCGAAGGACGAGGCGTGCACCACCGGGTCGCGCGCGGCGGAACCGAACTGCGCCGAATCGAACAGCGCCGCGGCCACGGGGAACATGCCCCCACCGAGGACCTTGCCGAGCAGGCGGATGTCGGGTGCGACGGGACACACCAGCTGCCCGGTACGGCCGAGCCCGGTCTGGATCTCGTCGAGGACGAACCGCACGCCATGTGCGCGCGTTAGGTCGCGCAGCGCCTGCAGGAAGGCCGGTGCCACCGGGCGGATGCCGCCTTCCCCCTGCACCGGCTCGATGATCGCGGCCGCGTACGTGCCGGTGGCCAGGGCCGCCTCGACGGCCCCAAGGTCGCCGACGTCGACGAAGCTCGACTGCCCGTCGGTCAGCAAGGCGCCGTGCCGCTCGTAGCCGTGGCTCACGCTCAGTGCGCCGGGCGTGCGCCCATGGTAGGCATGGCGAAACGCCAGGATGCGCCGCCGGCCGGTGGCGATGCGCGCGAGCTTGAGCGCGGCCTCGACCGCCTCCGAGCCGGTGTTGGCCAGGATGAGGCTGTCCAGCGGCTGGCCGCCCAGCGCGAGCAGCCGCTCGGCCGCCGCCACGATCGGCTCGTTGGCGAGGATCTTCGACGAAAGCCCCATGCGCGCCGCTTGCGCGGTCAGGGCCTGCACCACCTGTGGATGGGCATGGCCGAGCAGGTGGACGCCGAACGATCCGAAGTCGAGCCAGCGCGCACCCGCACTGTCCTCGATCCAGGGGCCGCTCGCGCTGCACTCGGAGCTCGCGAGCCCGGCCATCTTGAGCATCAGCCCCTGCTGGCGGCCGAAGACGCTGCCGTAGCGGTCCGCGAAGGCGTTCTTGCGCCCGGTCGGTCTGTCGTCGTTCATAGCGAGGTCATCAGCGGCGCGAGGAAGCCGGCATCGCAGCCCACGCGCTCACAAGCCTTGTTGGCAGAACGCAGGAAGCGCAGCACGTGGCCCTGGTTCTCGGGTTGCAGCGCATCGACGAGGTCGCTCGGGAAGGCCGCGAGCAGTTCCTCGAGCACGCCGATGAGTCGGTCGACTTCCGCGCCGTCGGTGGGCACGTCCAGGCCGAGCAGGCGGGTCGCGGCGGGACCGTCGATGGCCGCCACGTCGCCCAGGCCGTAGGCCATGAGCAGCGGCAGGCGATGCATTTCCGGGGGCACCACCGCGCGGCCGAGCACCGCGTCCACCTGCAGCAGCAGTTCGGCGATCTTGATCTTGACGAGTGCTGCCGCGTCCGGGATGTCGCGCGCACCCGCCAGGTCCTCGATGTAAGCGCGCAACTCCGTCATGAGCAGCCAGGCGGCGCTGATGGTCGAGGTGACATGCTCGCCCGCATCGAAGCGGTAGCCCGCGTTGATGCGCGGGAACCAGCGCACGGTCCGGGCGGACGAAGAAAACCGCGGCTCAGTCGGCGAGGGCATGGGTGTCTTCCTTGTCTTCGTCTTCCGCGCGGGAATCGATGGCCGTGAGCGAGAAGCTCAGCGCACCGCTGCGTGCGCCGCGCAGCAGCGAGGCCGCCTGTGTGCTGGTGAGGGTGGCGAGACCTGCGAACTCGGGCGGGGGCGCCTGCATCTCAGCAGTCGTGGCGAGCCGGGCACGACCGTCATCGCCGATCAGGAAGGCCGAGCGCTTGTCGAGCGCGGCCTGTGTGCAGGAAGCCGCCGTGTGGGGCAAGGCGTCGGCCAGCGAAGGCGCGTCCATCAGCACGGCGAGCCGTGCCGCGATCTCGTCCAGCGCAGCGATCTCCAGCGCGGTGGCGGCGGGCGCGAATTCGCAGACCGCCGACCACAGGGCCGTGAGCCGGTCCTGCAGCATCGAGTCGAGCAGCCCCCTGCGCGATGTCGCCGCCTCGTGCCAGCGGCGCAGCGTCCATTTCTTGTTCGACAACACCCAGCCGCCGAGCGACAGCGCGGCTGCCATCGCAAAGAGGCAGGCATTGATCAGGTAGCCGCGCGCCGCTTCGGGCTCGCCGGCGCGCCCGGCCAGCATCGCGCACACCCGGCTCTGGTGGAAGGCGTCGTACTCCTGCGCGGCAGCGACCGGCACCAATGCCGGCAGGTGCCCGAGATGGTGTGCGTGGCCGTCGGTGGCAACGGCATAGACGATGCGCTCCAGGTACTTCTTGCGCACGGCGTGGGATGCGTCCCAGCGCTGGTAGTCCGCGAGCCGCCGCGGCAGGGCGCGCCGGGACAGCAGCGCAAGATCGGCGAAGGCCCGCTCCAGGTCCTGCGCGCCGATCGGCAGGATCTCGCAATGCTGGCCATCGCGGTGGATCTGCGTGGCCATCTGGCCCCGGCTCACGGGCTGCGGCGTCACGCAGATGAGGTCGATGTCGCTCGTGGCGGTGGCGATGCCGTGCACCGGCGAACTCGTGAGCAGCACTTGCGCATCGTTGAAGCCCTGTTCGCGCGCCAGCGTGGCGAGCAGCTCGAAGCCGATGTTGCGGCTGCGCAGAAACGCAGCGGCGTTGACGGTGACGAAATCCGGGTAGTTCACTGTCTGCAGGCTCCGGTGGTCCATGTCTTCGAGCGATCAGGCGAACCCGTAGGGGCCTTCGAAGGCACCGATGTGGCTCACGTGGCTGACCATGCCGTGCGCCTTGTCCCACAGGTGCAGCATGCAGCCGCGCGGGCCGATGTGGGACTGCGGCGGTGCCTGGGGGTCGAGCTGCAGATCGATCTCGGTGGTCGTGCTCGGGCAGGTACACACGACGGTTCCGGCCCAGCGGCGCAACATGGTGCGATGCACGTGACCGCACAGCACGAGTTCGACGTTGGGCGCGGCACGCACCACGTCCTCGAGATGCTGCACCTCCATGTACCGGTACATGTCCATATAGGGAATGCCACTCATGAAGGGCGGGTGATGGAGCATCAGCACCGTGGGCCTGGTCGTGTCCTGCGCCAGCGTGCGTGCGAGCCATGCAAGCCCCTGGGCATCGATGTGGCCGTAGTGCTTTCCCGTGGGGCACGAGTCGAGCCCGATGAAGCGCACGGGATGGTCGTCGACGCACCAGTGCAGCGGCCCTTCCCTGGGAAGGTAGGACTGGTCGGCGAAGGCCGCGCGGAAGTTGTCGCGGTGGTCGTGATTGCCCGGAATCACCAGGAATGGAATGCGCGCTGCCGCAAGCAGCTCGCGCACCATCGCGTACTCGTCGGGCCGGCCTTCGTCGACCAGGTCGCCGGTGATCAGCAGCAGATCGGGGCACCGATCCAGTGCATGCACGTGCGCCAGCGCTTCGCTGAACATGCGATTCGAATCCGCGACGCCCTGGTAGAGCACGCCTTCAGGACGGATGTGCGGATCGGACAACTGCGCAATGAGCATGTGACTCCTCGACGAACAGGCCGTCATGGTGTTGTCACGAAAGGCGTGCAGCCATACGCCCGATGGCGTAGCGGAGGAAAGTATTCACGACGCACCCAACGCAATTGCTTTGACGTAAAAACGCGCGCTGATCGACATCGGACCGTTCCGATCGAGGAGGAATGGAATCATGAATTCGCCACGTCTCGCGCCTGCCGCAGCGGTGATGACGCACCGCGGGGGCGACGTGTTCTATGCAACCCGGCAGCCACTGCAGCCTTACCCGCACACGCTTCTGGAGCACCTCGATGCATGGGCACGCAATGCGCCCGAACGGGTGTTCCTAGCGCAACGCGAAGGGCCGGACGAGGCCTGGCACCGCTTGGGCTATGCCGCCGCGCGCGAGCGTGTGCAAGCCATTGCGCAGGTGCTGCTGCAGCAGGGCGCTTGCGCCGGCGACACGTTGCTGCTCATCGACGCGAACTCGATCACGCATGCGCTGCTGTCGCTCGCCGCGATGTCCGTCGGCGTGATCGTGCTTCCCGTGTCGCCCGTCCACCTGCAAAGCGCGCAGGGACTCGCGCGCATCGAGAGCGTCGCCCAGCGCGTGCGGCCCGGCCTGGCGTACATGGCGGACGCGAGTGCCTCGCGCCCTGCGCTCGGCGAAGCCGCTGCGTGCCGCTGGCTGTCCGCGGACATGCTCGCCGGCAACGGCGCGCACGATACCGACGCCACGGCAGCCGATCGCCTTCGCGCACGCAGGGCGCAGATCGACGCCGACACTCCCGCGAAGCTTCTGCTGACCTCCGGCTCGACTGGGCTGCCCAAGATCGTGATCCACACGCAGCGCATGCTCTGCGCGCAACAGCAGCAGATGGCCCAGCTGTGGCAGTTTCTCGAGGACGGCCCGCCCGTGCTGTGCGACTGGCTGCCGTGGAACCACACCTCGGGCGGCAACAACAGCTTCAACATGACGCTGCGCAACGGCGGCACGCTCTTCATCGACCAGGGCAGGCCGACACTCAAGGACATCGGGCACAGCATCCGCAACCTGCGCGAGGTGTCGCCCACCTGGTACACCAACGTGCCCCTGGGCTATGCGGCGCTGCTGCCGCATCTCGAAGACGACGCGTCGTTCGCCGAGGCTTTCTTCCGCCGGCTCGACCTTCTGGTGTACGGCGGTGCGCCGCTACCCGCCGAGCTCTGGCGGCGCATGGACGCGGTGTGCCGCCGGACCACCGGGCACGCCGCGCGCTGGGCCAGCGGGTGGGGACTCACGGAGACCACATCGACTTCGGCCATCACGCATTTCGAGACGACGGGCACCGGTGAGATCGGCCTGCCGCTGCCGGGCATGTGCCTGCGGCTGTCGCCGCGCCGGGGCCTGTACGCCGTGGCGGTGAAGGGGCCCAACGTCACCCCCGGCTACCTCGACGACGACGAACGCACACGCGCCGCGTTCGACGAGGAGGGGTTCTTCCGCACCGGCGACCTGGTCTCCTTCGTCGACCCCGCCAACCCCGACGCGGGGCTGCGCTACGAAGGGCGTTCAAGCGACGAATTCAAGCTCGGCAGCGGCATCTGGGTGGTGCCGGGACGCATCAAGGCCCAGTTGCTCTCGCACACCGGCCCGCTCGTGCAGGACGTGGTGGTGGCCGGCTCCGGCCGGCTGCGGCTGGTGGTCTTCCTCTGGCTGAACGCCGAACTCGTGCAACGGGATTTCGCTGACGCGGCCGACGAAGCAGGCAGCCAGGGCGAGGGCAGGGCGGCGCTCGTGGGCTTTCTCGAGGAAGCCGTAGCCGCCTACAACGCCGTTCACACCGGATCGAGCGAATCGCTCGCGCGGGCCTGCGTGCTGGTCGAGCCGCCGAGCGCGGCCTTCGGCGAGCTGACCGACAAGGGCACGATCAACCCGCGCCGCTTTCTCTCGCGCCGCGCGGACCTCGTCGAGGCGCAGTATGTGCACGCGGCGCGGCAGCCGGGCTCCGTCGGATTCGCGGCAGGCGGGGCTGTGTCCTCAATCACCGTTGTCGCCGCATGATGAGACCCGTCTTCGCCATGCCCGGCGCCAGGGAGTTCATCGTGCTGGCCGCGGCGGTCATGTCGGTCAACGCGGTGGCCGTCGACACGCTGCTGCCGGCGCTGGCCGAGGTCGGCGCAGCGGTGAATGCCGGCGAGGACAACCGCCGGCAGTGGCTGATCACCGCCTACCTGATCGGCTTCGGCGTCTCCCAACTGGTCTACGGCACGCTGTCGGACCACTACGGGCGCAAGCCGCTCATGCTCCTGGGCCTGTCGCTGTACGCGGCTTTCGCAGGGCTGAGCGTGCTGGCAACGGACTTCGGCACCGCGGTGGCCCTGCGCGTGCTGCAGGGATGCGGCGGTGGCGTGAGCGTGCTCGCGCTGTCGATCATCCGCGACCGTCATTCCGGCGAGGAGATGGTGCGCGTGATGTCGCTCGCGTTCATGCTTTTTCTGGGGGTCCCGATCTTCGCGCCCTCGCTGGGCCACGCGATCCTGGCCGTGTCGTCGTGGCAATGGGTGTTCGCCGCGATCGCGCTCTTCGGCGCGGCACTGCTGCCGTGGGTAGCGCTGCGCCTGCCCGAGACGCTCCCGCCGGAGCGCCGGATGCCGCTGTCGCCGCGCACGGTGGCGCGGGCCATCGGCTGCGTGCTGCGCCAGCGCGATTCGCTGGGCTACACGCTGGCGTCCACGGCACTCGTGGGGGCGCTGTTCGGCATCGTCACGTCGGGCCAGCAGTTGTTCGCCAACGTGTTCCGCGCGCCCGAGGTCTTCCCCATGGTCTTCGGCACGGTTGCGACCTGCGTCGCACTGGCGGCGCTGCTCAACGGACGCGTGGTCGGCCGCTTGGGCGCCCGGCGCACGTCCCACCTGGCGTTGATGGGCTACCTGCTCGTCGCATGCATCCATGGTGCCGTCGCATGGTCGGGCATGGAGCGACCCTGGATCTTCACGGCGTTGCAATCCACGCTGATGTTCTGCTTCGGCCTGATGCTCGCGAACTTCGGTTCGCTCGCCATGGCACGCCTCGCGCACATCGCGGGGACGGCCTCCGCGGTCCAGAGCCTGGTGATCAACGTCGGCGGTGCGCTGATCGGCATCTTCATCGGGCAGCGTTTCGACGGCACCGCGGTCCCGATGACGCTGGGGTCGATCGCCTGCGGCTGTGCGGCCCTGGCGATGGTGCTCATGGCCGAACGCGGGCGCCTCTTCCAGCCGCTTGCCGCAACGCCGCTGCCGGCCAGAGCGGCGGGATGAGCAGCGGGATGAGCAACGGTACGAGCGGGTCTGCCATGCCGTCGACATCACGTCCCCTGCGCGCACTCAACGTGGAGCCGGCCCTGTTGCAGGGACTGCACGAACTGATCGCGGGGCTGAACATGGCGGATGCCGAGCTGCCGCGCCAGCCCCGCGTCGAGATCGCGCGCACCAGGCAGCAGGTGAGCCTGGCTGCGCAGTTGATGGCGCATGCCTTCGTGCACAACCAGGACAAGGGCTGGCTGGCCTGGCTGCCTCCTTCGGAGGTGGCGAGAGTGCGCTGCGGCGATCTCCGGCGGGCCCAGGAAAAGATCGCGCGCGTGATCGACTACCTGTGCATGGCCGCGGCTTTCGAAGGAGGGCTGGTGCTGATCGAGTCCGCACAGACCCCGCAGGGACGCGAGATCAGAGGCGCATCGCTCTGGGGGCTCCCGCCGGCGGTGCCGCGCTCCGAACCCTGGTGGCACCTGGCGGCGTTCGGCGCTGCGGCCGCGCTGCGCAGCTACGGGCCGTTGCGCGCGTTGGCCGCCGCGGGTGCCGCGAATGCGCTGGTGCACGCATCGCTGCAGACGCTGGGCGAGCAGGGTCTTGCGCAGCGCTTCATCTACGCGCAGATGGGATGCGTGCGCCCGGCCCACCAGGGACAGCGCGTCTCGCGGCGCATGTTTGAGCCGTTTCGCCTGCTGGCGGATCGCTTCGGCCTCATATACCGGCTGGAAAGCAGCAGCCCCGAGACGAACGACCAGCGCGTCTTCTCCAATTTCCGCTTCGAGAAGATCGGCGAGCACCGTTTCGGCGCCTCGCGATTCAACAGCGTCGGCCCCTACACGATCAACCTGATGGTCAGAAGACCGCAGCCCGAACTGCCATGCAGCTGACCTTTCGTCCGGCCGATCCCCTGGATGAGGCTTTTCGCGCGCGATGGAATGAGCGGATCGCCGACAAGGAGCTTTCGCTGGATCTCAGATTCCTCGGCCTGCTGGCCGACGCCGACCCCGAGGTCGCCTACCACTTCGTGCAGGCCACCGACTCCGCGGGACAGGTAAGGGCGCTCGCCTGCTGCTCGGTTGCCGAGATGCGCGTGATGCGCTTCGTCCCTCTGCGCGTGTTGGTGCTGGGCGGCACCGTGGCCGCGGGGAAGGCTTTCTGGTTCGACGCCGAGGCGGTCGACTTCGCCGCGTTCCTCGCCGGATTCGAGGCGTACGTGAAAACGGCCATCCGCTGCGACATCCTCGTGCTCAAGGAGTTCTCGCCGGAGTCCGACGCGGGACCGATGCGCTCGATCTCCGATGCGGGCTTCATCGCGCACATGTGCTACGACCGCAGCCGCCTTGCGCTGCCTGCGGACGGGGACATGCAGGACTTCCTGGACTCGCTGCCGTCGAAGAAGCGCAGGAATCTGCGGCAGGTGATGGCACAAGGCGACGCGGCGGGCCTGAAGGTCGAGGTACATCGGAACTTCAACCATCTGGTCGATACGGCCTACGCTCTTTACCTGGCCGTGAATGCGCGTGCCGCCGAGGCACGCACGCCCGCGTTGCCGTACCGACTCTTCGCGGCGCTCGGGCGGCTCGACGCCGCGCGGATGCTCACCATCTCACAGGGCGAGAGGACGGTGGGGTTCGGCCTCTTGCTGCACCAGCGCGCGAAGCTCAAGTGCCTCGTGATCGGCATGGACTACGAAGTCTCAAGGGAGCTCCAGCTCTGGTACCAGATCGTCGCGCGTTCGATCGAGTACGCCGCGAGCAACGGCTGCACCAGTGTCGACCTGGGATCGACCAACCACGGCATGAAGCGCAAGTTCGGCGCCCAGCACGAGGACATCTGGATCGCCGTGCGCCACCGCAGCCGCTGGTTCACGCGACTTCTCGCACCCCTGATCCGGCACACCCTGGCTTCGACCTATCGACCCGCGGGGAAGGCAGCGCCGGCCACTCCCGACGGCCGCTGATCCCGTCGCAAGGAGGCACCATGTACCGCACGATCATCTATGCCATCCCCTTCTTCGCCGTGCTGATCGCGTTTGAGTTTGCCTGGGGCTGCATCAAGCGGCGCAACACCTACCGGCTCAACGATTTCATCAGCAACCTGAGCCACGGCCTGCTGAGCCAGGTGGTGGCCGTGTGCACGCCGTTCTTCCAGATCGGGTTCTATGCCGCCGTCTTTCCGTTCACTTCGCGCTGGTCGAACCCGGAGTTCTGGAACAGCTGGGCGGGACTCCTGGCCGCCGTGATCCTGTTCGACTTCTGCAACTACTGGGTGCATCGCGCGGGCCATGAATGCGCGGTGTTCTGGGCGGCCCACGCCGTGCATCACCAGAGCCAGGACTTCAACCTCTCGATCGCGCTGAGGCAGGGCAGCGCGGTCGCGATCCTGGGATGGATCTTCTTCCTGCCGATGGCAATCGTCGGCGTCCCGCCAAAGAACTTCGGCATCGCGGCGATGGTGCTTCTTCTGTACGGCTACTGGGTGCACACCGAACACATCGGCAAGCTCGGCTGGTTCGACCATGTTTTTTCCTCGCCGTCGAACCATCGCGTGCATCACGCCGTCAACCCAGGGTACCTCGATCGCAACTACGGCGCCTTGCTGGTGGTGTGGGACAAGCTCTTCGGGACCTTCGCCGAAGAGCGCGAGCCCTGCATCTACGGCACGGTCAGGCCACTCGAAAGCTGGAATCCGCTGCGCGCGCTCCTGAACGTCTACGCCACGCTGGCACGTACCGCGTGGCATACGCGCAGGTGGAGCGACAAGCTGCGGGTGTGGGTGAAGCCCCCGGGATGGCAGCCAGCCGACATCGCCGAGAGGTTCCCCATCTCGTTGCAGGCGCCGGATACGGCCAGGCGCTACGACCCGGCACTCACGCCTGTCCAGCAGTGGACGGCCATCGCCCAGCTCACCCTTTGGCTCGGCGCCATCCTTGCGTTCCTGTGGCATGCAGATGCCTCCTCGTTCCAGATCAATGCGGCGATGCTTGGTCTGACCCTCGCCGGGCTTTGGGTCACCGGCGCGCTGCTGGAATCCGCGATCCGGGTGCGCTGGGCGTGGTGCCTGCAAGCCGTGTTCCTGAGCCCGGTGATGGTCTACGTGGCAGGTTCGTAGATGCGCGAGCGTTCGCGCTTGCGTGCCTGACAACGTGCGCCGGCCGGACTCGCTCATCCGCGCGAGGGCGAGAAGCCGCGGCTCTCTGGAGCCCCCCGGACAGGGCCCCCTGGTCGCGAACGTGGCTGCATCTCCACAAGCGAGACGGCGGTGCCGGATTTCCACCGGATGTGGATGAAAGTGCACCCGGGCTGCAGGACAGCTGACCTAGGATCCGCCGGTATGGCGACTGCGTGAGCAACACCGATGCGCGGTCGCCATACCGTTGCGACTCAAAGGACAAGGTATGGAACAGGGGAGCCCTTGCCGGCTCGTCGGCAAGGCGAACCCGAACTCTTCTCGACAAGAGGCTTTCGCCTTGTCTGCCGAGAGGAAGTCGTCGGCACGTCCGACGAGCCGCGCATCGCGATGCATCGCGTTTCCGCCGCCAGGAAGACCTCATGCGTGCCGCACTTGAGAAAGCGGCATTCCATTCCATCGATGGTTCCGTTCCGCTCAGGCGAACACGCATGGCTCCCGGCACTGTGCGGCGCTGAACGCCGGCACTCAGTCCTTGCCTTTGACGACGTCCACCCGAAAAGAAATCCGATTCAAGGAGGTTCGAAGATATGAAGTTCAAGTCAGTCCTGACCGCTGTCGCGGCCGCCGTCCTCGTCGCCTGCGGTGGCGGTGGCGGAGGTGGTGGATTCTCTGCACTGCCCATCGGCTCCGCGCCGCCGCCGGATTCAGGGAGCGCCCCCGCACCGTCTCCGGCACCCGCGCCCGCTCCATCTCCTGCGCCAGCACCTGCACCCGCGGCACGCACGTACATGTACGAAGCCCTGTCGCCTGCGGCCGACAAGGACGCGTTCCTCAGTCATCTCAATGCCGAAGGCGCGCGGGGCTTCCGCTTCCTCACGGCTGTGGCCTTTGTGTCCGGGCAGAACGTGAGTACCGCCGAGACATATGTGAAAGATGGGAATGCAAGCTACGTCTACGAATTGTTGGACACCCCCGCCAATCGCAGCGCGTTCCAGTCGCAGCTCGACGCGCAAGGTGCACGAGGATTCCGCTGGGCCGGCTCCTACGCGGTGGGCGGCGCGAATGTCACGCTCTACAGAAAGGAAGATTCCAGCACCTACTCCTATGCTCTCACCGCCGCTCAATCGAGCAGCGCCGGCTTTCTCCAAGAGGCCAATGCACAGGGCGCAAATGGCTACCTGAATCTGGCACCTGGCTTCCTGGTCGGCACGGAAACTGTGGCCATCTACGAGAAGAGCAGCACTGGCAGCGCGCGCTATGTCTACGAATTTCCTTCTTCTCCAGGCAGTGATGCGGACCTGTTGGCCCAGTTCAACGGCCAGGGTGCACGTGGCTTCCGATTCCGTACGCCATACAGCTTCACGGACCGTGGCGGCTTGCTCTACGTACAAGACGGCAGCCAGTCGGCGACGTTCAGTTTCTCTGCGCTCGATCCGGTGGACAACAGCGCAAAGTGGATCGAACTGGCCAACACACAGGGAGCGCAGGGCCATGGTCTGATCGGGGACTACATGATGCCAAGCGGTCAAGCCAAGATCATCTTCTTTGCGGCAGGCAACTGCGCCGGCGAGCTCTGCAATTCGGCTTCCCTTTTTGGTCGATAGGCTCGTTGAACTGACTGGCTGAGAGGCACGCCGCGCGCGCGTGCCCGATCCCTCTTGCCGACGCAAGGACAGTTTCCGGCATCCCTGTTGCTCGAGACTGGATGCGAGGGGGGCGTTTCTTCCGCATGCGTCGCCGTGACAAGCCGCAGGCGCCACGCGCGCATGCTCCTCTTTCGTCCTCTTGCGATCCGGCTTTATCTCTCCTGAGGCTTCGGGCCAATCGTGGTCACCGGGACATGGACGCTCCATTGCTGAGGCGGATCGACGGTGCGCGCACATCTCACCGCGATCACACGGCGACTCTGCGGCACCACGGCACCCTGCGCGTCCGTCGACGACCAGCGAATCGTCTCCCATCGCGTCTGCAGCGCCACGACGCAGCGCGGCACGAAGACCTTGACGTTCGGCTCGCCGGCCTGCCAGAGCAGGGCGCCCTTCGCATTTTGCTGCGCGACAAACGCATGGGCCTGTTCACGGATCTCATAGAGGCCCTGCACCGAGCCGTGAGAGCGCATGTCCTCGATACCCCCGGCATGACATGGCGCAACCGACAGCAACAGCCACAGGGGCAAGGCATTTCGATGGTGAGCCATGTGCTTGTTCCGGCGTTCGCGGTTCCATTTGTCACTCGTGGCTTCGCATCTTCGATCAACATCGAGATGCGGCCGTTCGACCGCAGATATCCCCACGCAGGTTCAATGCAGCGGCCGATTCTCATGCGTCCCCTATGATGCCGCGCCGCCATGCTGCAGGCTGTCCACCACGACGTAAGAAAGAGGTTTTAGGGTGAAGGAAATATCAGAACAGCTGGTCGCAATGATCGGTCAGCCTTTCGACGGCAAGAAGGTTCGCGATGTGCTGGGCTCCCTGGGCGTCAAGAGGGTTTCCGGCCCCGGCGCCTTCTCCTCGAGCGAAGAGATCATCTGGATACCCAAGGCGTCCGTGCGCATCGATATCTACCAGGCGCAGAAACTGAACGGACTGACGGGGTCGGGCTACCCTGACGAGGAGGGCTGGATCATCGGGTCCGTGGAACTCCTCGCACCCGGATCGGACGACAGGATCAAGGCGCCGTTTTCCGGCCCTCTCCCTATGGGCCTCGCCATCAGTTCGACACCGCAGGATTGCATCGACGCGCTCGGCCAGCCCGACCTGGACGAGGAGCATGACCGGCCGGGCTTCTCTGGCAGGGTCTTGGCCTGGCGCAAGCAGCACCTGAACATCGCGATCACCTTCGCGGGCAAAGGACGCGAGAGCACGATGATCAACCACACCGTCTGCCTGATCGGTTGCATCGGTGCCTGGCGCTATACCCATCCTGAAGTCTTCGCTCCCTGAATCCGAATCGGATGTCCGAGGCCGAAAGCACGACGCAACATCGGCGAAGGCACTTCGACAAGCCGAGCGTGCAGGGCATGCAATTGCCATCAGAAATGAGTAGTTCTCGATCACTTTTCCAAGGAATCCATGGTGTCCGCCAGGGAGCGCCGGCGTTCTTTCTTGTCGAGCAGATTGGTTATTAATAAAAACGACTTGTTGCACCGATAGATTGCGCGAACTCGTTCAGGTGCCGGTGACCTGCTCCGAGGCCTCACGTTTTCCATCCTCTGCTCCATGTCGCACTTTCCTTCGTCTGTTCGTCCCTTCGCCATCTCCCTCGTCGCAGCCCTTTGCCTTTCGGCCTGTGGCGGTGGAGGCGGAAGCGGCATCTCGTTCCCGATCACCTCCATCCCTCCTGCCACCACCAATCCGCCCGCCGTGGTCGTGGCCGGCCCGCCGAAAGACCTGGGCTTCACCGACACGGCGCCCGCGCCCGATGCGGTCGCGGTCCCGCCTTTCGTCGACAACGTGGCGACGAACCAGCGCGGCGATGCGCGCTTCGCAACCAAGGAGACCAACGCCGGCGTGCGCGTGCTGACCGGCTTCCTCGACTTCTGGCAGCCCAGCACGCTTCTGGTGGATGCGGGCGTCTCGGCGCCCGCGCAGGGCGGTTTCCCGGCGGTGGTTGCATCCACCTGGAGCGGTATTCCGGGTGACGTCACCGACGGCAAGATGCTCAATACCGATGTGCTGAACCGCAACATCCAGTACGTCGTCGATGCAACCAACGCGCGCACCCCCGCGCAGGAACTGGCCGCCTACCTCGACGACCGCCGTGGCAAGGGCTACAGCATCAGCGACGGCATGGGGCCGCTTACGAACGCCTGGCGCGCGGCCACGCAACAGGCCACCACCATCACAGGCATCGCAGCGGACGCCACCACGGTGCTCTACAACGACGGCGGCAATGACGTCGGCGTCGGCGGTTCCGCGAACACCGGCTTCGGCACGGTGGTCGACCTGCTCAAGAACATCGGCGAGAACGGCTCGACCGAGCCCGCCAAGCGGTTCTACAAGTACGCGCGGCCCTGGCGCTGGAGCAGCAGCGTGAAGGTGGTTCCGGCACTGGAACCCGCCAAGAGCCCCACGCCCGCGACCGACGGCGGCTTCGTGAGCGGCCACACGGCCGAAGCGGTGCGCGATTCCATCGCCTCCGCCTACGTCGTGCCGCAGCGCTTCCAGGAGATGGTGGCGCGCGGCCTCGAGCTCGGCGAGAACCGCGTCCTCGCGGGCATGCATTCGCCGCTGGACGTGGTGGGTGGACGCCTGCACGGGCAGGCCGTGGCCACCGCGAGCCTGGCCACCGGTGCCAATGCCGCGCGCAAGAGCGCGGCCTATGCGCAGGCACAAGGCGTGCTGATGGCCGCGGTGGGCGCGAGCGATGCCGCTGCCTTCAACGACTTCGCCCATTCGCAGGGCACCGCCGCCGACCGCTTCGCGGACCATGCCGCGAGCAAGGCCGACTATCTTCGCCGCCTGACCTTCGGCTTCAAACAGGTGGCCGACACCACGAAGCCGGCCGTCGTTCCCAAGGGCGCCGAGGTCCTCCTCGAAACGCGCCTTCCCTACCTCGACGCAACGCAGCGCCGCGTGGTGCTCAAGACCACGGCCGTCGCTTCGGGCTATCCGGTGATGGACGACCCCGAAGGCTGGGGTCGACTGAACCTGTTCGACGCGGCCGACGGCTATGGCGCCTTCAATGGCGACGTCGTCGTGACCATGGACGCCAGCCTGGGCGGCTTCAATGCGCTGGACAGCTGGCGCAACAACATCTCCGGCGCCGGCAAGCTGACCAAGAAGGGCAGCGGCACGCTCGCGCTCGGCGGCAGCAACAGCTACTCGGGCGGCACGCAACTCGTGGCGGGCACGCTACGCGCCGATGCGGCCTCGGCCTTCGGCCAGGGCAATGTCTATGTGGGCGGCGGCACCTTGGTCTGCAATGCGCCGTCGACGGTCGTCATGGCAGGCGCGTACACGCAGTTGGCCGGCACGACGCTGCAGCTGAACCTCGGCGCCAGCGGTGCGGGGCGGCTGAACGTAGCCGGCGTGGCGGCCCTGGATGGCACGCTGAACCTGAGCTTCAGGCCAGGCTTCGCGCCCAGCGCGGGCGACACGTTTGTGGTCATCAGCGGCGGGACGCTCACCGGCCGCTTCTCGGCCATCAATGCGCCAGGGTTCAAGGTCACGCCGACCTACACGGGCACCCAACTTGTCGTGCGCCTCGACGCTTAGAAATACTGTGCGATCTGGTTTGCGGCAATAGCGAACTCAGAGACTTCGCTATTGGTCATGACGAGCTTTGCGAGCGGCAAATCCACCGCACGCGAATGCTCTTCTTTAATCGTCTCCGAGATCGAACGAATTGCAGCTGGATCGTCATCCTGCAGTCGAATCACCGGACAAGTCAGAAGGCCCAGGGGGACAAATCATCAGAAGGTGCGCGGGGGTACTGACACGGCAGCGCATTCAAGATGGCGTGCGAAAGTCAACTTGCGCTGGCTGGGCGAACGGGGTTCGAAACCTCTTCACCGTTATTCAAGAGTGCCGGCACTCGTAGCTGGACGCCTGTGCACGGTCACCGCCGATGTAGTGGGGGTAGCCGGGATAGCGGCACATGGGGCGCGAGGCCTGAATTGCAAACGGCGGGAGGGGCGCCTTCACCACCTGCACCAGTGCATTCGCGGGCGCATCTCCAGCACTGACCCACCGGTCCAGCGGATCCAGCAGATCTACCATCGTCGGCACCGCCGGCCCGCCCGCCACCGCTCGTGAGTTGCCGGAATGCGTCGACCCGGGCGAGACGTAAAGCCGCACCGATCGTTCGACTGCCGCGGCGCCCATGTGTGCCACGAGGGCATCGTGATACTGGATGCCCATGAGCGCACTCTGAGCGCGATCCGCCGCGTTCTCTCTAAGGATCAGCTTGCCGCCGCGCGCGAAGAAAGCCGAGAGGTCCGGGTTGGTGGAGTCCATCAGCGCCGAGGTCGCCTGCACCCGCTCGCGGAAATCCTCGGGGCGATAGCGACGCACGTCGTAGTTCCTGTCGCGGGCGATCCCATAGCGGATCCAGCTGCTTCCATAGATCCACTGGGTGGCGCTGCGTGCGGCGTCCGGCGGTACAGCGGGCGCCGCCGAGCCGGTGACCCATCGCACCATGTTGACGGCGGAGGGGCCGTCGAGGCTGTCCTCGTGCCCGTAGAGCCATTGGGGATACGTCGTGAGGCCGTTGGCGATGCTGAAAGGAAATACATAGGGAGAGTGAATGGCTCGCATCAGGCGCAGCTCGGCGTCGGACAGACAGTGCATGCCCGCGTCGCTACCGTCGGGGCAGCGCAGACGCTGCAGATCCACCCGGCCCTGGCACCCCATGTAGTTGTTCACGACACCGTCCGCCAGCCCGTCGAGCGCATCGCAGGCGTCGGAAGTGGCTTTGGCGATGAGCGCTGCTTTTCCGGCTTGCAGCCAGTCTTCGTGCTGCGGTACCTGGTTTCGCACGAAGGCATGGAAAAGGCCGGTCCAGTTGATCACGGGAACGACGCTGACGATCCCGTCGTAGTCGGCCGGAAACCTCTGTGCCATCGTCAGCCCTTCCCGTCCCCCTTCGGAACCGCCGAAGTAGTACGTGCGTTGCGGTCGACGCGCGTAGTACGCGCTCATGACGTCCACAGCCACATCTCTCACCTTCTTGTACGAGGCGAAGGCGAAGTTCTCGAGCATCTCGTCATTCAGCGCGAAAGCGCCGGGCTCGCCGGCGGGGAACGCCGAGGCCTGATGGCCGGAGTCGTGGCCGAAGGTCGCATAGCCCCGCGCAATCGGGAGAGCATCGTCCGGCGCCGCGTCCCGCAGAGGAGCCAGCCCGGTGATCAGCACCCCATTGAAGCCCCCGCCCCCCGTACTGGACGGCCTTGCCGTTCCAGGTGGTCGGCAGATTCAGCTGGAAGTTGATCGGCTGTGCCGCGGGGTCGCGAGATGCGATGGTTCCGCTGACCTTGCAGAACTGCGGAAGAGCTGGTGCGAACGCCCCGTCGTTGACGGTTGCGGCCGAGGCCGACACCAGCACAGCCGAAGTGACCGAAGCCTTGCCGCTGGGCAGTCCCGTTGCGCCCGGTGTGATGGCATGGTGTGCGAGGCCGGCGCAGGAGCCGGCGAGCCGGTCGGCGTTCGGAGCTGTGCCGCACGCCGACAAGGCCAACGCAAGCAGCGCGAAGCTGACGCAAGAAAACGTCCGAATATTGAAGTGATTCATGGTGTCTCCAGGTTCCTTGAATACTCAACCAGCCGTCGTAGCCAAAGCGCCAATGTACACAGACATGCAGTGGCCCTCGCTGTCGATGCTTCCGTGCGCGATGCCTGGGAATTGGCCCTGCGCAATGTCGCCATCCGGGGAACTCTCGATGTCCGCGGTTGCACGTGCGAACCTTCTCTCCTTAATCCAGTTGCAGCTTGGTCTTCTGCGCGATGGTTCCCCACTTGGCGAAGTCCTCCCGGCTGCGAGCCAGCGCATCCTGCGATGAGTTGCCCTCCACCCGCAGGTCCATCTCTGCCAGCCTGCTGCGTATCGACGTCGCTTGCAGGGCTGCACGAACGTCGCGCTGGATCTTTTCGACGACCGGCGCAGGAAGGCCGGCAGGCGCCATCAAGGTTTCGAAGAAGGTCGCGTCGAATCCTGCATGACCGCTTTCCGCCACGGTCGGAACGGTTGGCAGCAGGCCTGACCGCTCCTTGCCGGAAACTGCTATCGCGCGCAGCCGTCCGCTCTGGATGTGAGGCAGGACCACCGATGCGACGATGAAACCACAGTCCACATTGCCACCCATGATGTCCAAGGCCGCTGGTCCTGGTCCGCGGTAGGGAACATGCGTCAGCTTGGTGCCGAGTGTCGACTGGAGCATCTCCATCGTCATGTGACTTGGCGTTCCGGCTCCGCCGGATGCATATGTACGGGAGGCTGGCAATTGCGAGAACTTCTGTAGCGACGCGATCTCGGTGGCCGGATTGCAGACCAGCACCTGGTTGAAGCTCGCAAAGTAGGTGACGGGCTTGAGCGAAGTTCGAAGGTCGAACCCCAGCCTCTTGTAGAGGTGCGGATTGATGGTGAGCACCGTGTCTGGGCCCACGAGCAGGGTGTGTTCGTCCCTAGACTGGGCGACTTCTCCGGCGGCGAGGTTGCCGCCAGCGCCCGGCTTGTTCTCGACGATGACAGGCTGGCCCCACGCGCTTTGCAGCGCGGGCTGGATCAGCCGGGCGATGACGTCGCCCGGGGTGCCGGGTGGGAACGAAGCGACCAGGCGCACCGGCTTGGTGGGCCAGCTTTGTGCGACGGCCAGGTGAGGCGTCGCCAGGAGCACGGCGACGAGCAGGAGCCAACGAAGCGGGGAGGGGCGGTTTTTCATTTTCTGTCTCGCTGTCTCTGTCAGGCGGTCTTTGCCCGTTGTTGTTCATCGGTATCCGCCAGGCGGCCCGTGGCTTGCGACAGAACATCCAGCGCACCGTGCGCCGTCGCGCCGCGCCAAGCCACGATCTGATCGGGGCGAATGAGCGCGAGCGGCGCTTCGTAGAGCGCATGCACCGACGGCTGCGCCACGTGCACCACGCGAAGGTCGATCTCCAGCACCCGCGCGGCATCCTCGAACTCCTTGGCGGAGGGCGGATTCGGGCCGAGCGCCAGCAGGGTCCACTCCATATGCAACAGGTCGAACAGCGAACGTCCATCATCGAGCCATGCGTGTGGCGGGCGGCCCCCGGGACTCGCAGTGGGCGTATAGCTGTTGGGCTCGTCGGGCGGTGGGGCGGTGCCCTCGTGCGCGATGATCGTGGAGCTGTCGTAGCGGCCTCCGAAGGTCACCCCGGGAATGTTGAACTCCAGCCGCGCATGTTGGTTGAAGTGATGCCTTGCGCGCTCCCGCTCGGTATCGCCATCTGGCGAGTCCTCCTCCAGTTCGGGCGTAGCTTGAAAAAGCCCCACCGAATCCGCAAACCGCATCGCGTAGCGCGTATTGCGTTCGGCCAGGGGCCTGCGTTCGGCTTCGTAGCTTTCCAGCAAGGACAGCGGCGCCTTGCCGAGCACCACGCTCGCCAGTTTCCAGGCCAGGTTCACGGCATCTTCGACCGCGGTGTTGTAGCCCAGTCCACCAGTGGGCGTGAACAGGTGGGCAGCATCACCGGCGATGAAGACACGTCCCTGCCGGAAACGGCGCGCGACCAAGGCATGCCCGGCGAGCCAGGTTCCCATGGACAGGATCTCCATCGGAACCTCGGAACCGATGGCTTCGGCGAAGACACGCCGTGCATCGGCCTCGCTCCATCCGTCAGCGTCCTCGCCCGGCCGCAGCGCCGCATGGAATGCATATTCAGCCACGCCATCCACTGACGCCATGAAGGCGCGCCGCTCGTGATTGACCATCACGTACATCCAGGCCCTGGGGTGTCGCAGCACCGACAGGAGGCTCGGAGCGCGAAGGTAGATCGCGAACATCTTGCCGCCCATGAACTCGCGCTGGATGCCGGTCACGCCATCCCATTCGATGCCCAGTTGCTGTCGCACGAAACTGCGTGCCCCGTCGGCGCCGACCAGAAACTTGGCCACCACATCCTGGAGCGCGCCGCCCGAGGTCGGCTGGATGGTGGCGCGAACCGACTCGCCTTCGTCGCTGAAGCTCTTCAGCTTCCAGCCGTATCGCACGTCCGTCGACGGCCACTTCTGTGCATGGCGGCGCATGGTCGCTTCGACGAATTTCTGCGACACCCGGTGCGGCAACTCCGCGGCGCTCCAGGAGCCCGTCATCGTCTTGACGTCGACAATGGCTTGCGCGGCCGTCGGCAGGCTGATGCGGGCCAGTTCGCGGTGCGCGAACCGGGTCAGGTAGGCGATGTCCGTCGGATGGTTTGGCGGCAGGCCGAGTGCTCGAATCTCCTTGGCAAACCCCAGGCGCCGGAAATGTTCCATCGTGCGCGCCTGTGTCGCATTGGCCTGTGGATTGAATGCGGTGCCTGGCTTGGCGTCGACCACCATGCAGCGGATGCCGCGCCGGCCGAGTTCGTTCGCGAGCATCAGGCCGCAGGGGCCGCCACCCGCGACCAGCACGTCCGTCTCGATCACGGGTTTTCGTGTGCCTTCTTCGAGCCGAAGGGCGTCTGTCACTGTCTGTTCTCCTTGGATACGAAAGGGGCCGATGTCTCGTGCGAAAGCTGCATCAGTCCGCGCGGATGCCGCGCTCCTTGATCACCGTGCCGAAACGCTTGAAGTCGGCAACGCCTTTTTCACCGAACGCCACGGGTGTGAGCGGCTCCGGCACGTTGCCAAGAATCTCGATGCGCGAGCGGACCGCAGGCGACTCAAGCGCGCGGTTGACCTCTGCATTGACCCTCCTGATGACCGCCTGCGGCGTACCGGCGGGGGCGTAGAGACCGAAGACGGCATCAGCATCGAAGCCCTTGAGACCCAGTTCGTCCAGCGTCGGCACATCGGGCACGAGCGGCGAGCGCCTGAGGCTGGCCACCGCCAGCATGCGCAGCTTGCCGGTCTTGACATACTGAATCGCGATCCCGGGATCGAACAGGAAGTCGATCTGGCCGCCTAGCAGGTCCGTGAGCGCGGGCGCCGCGCCCTTGTAGGGAACGTGTACCCGCCGATGTCCCGGTCTGGGCGGTCATCATCTCCGCGGCCAGATGCGGCGAGCTGCCGTTGCCGGGTGAGCCGAATGCGCGCTTGCCGGGATTCGCCTTGAGGTCTGCAATCAAATCCTTGTAGCTCTTCGCGGGGCTGTCGTTGCGAACCACCAGATAGAAGGGGACGCGTGCCACGGCGGCTACCGGCGTCAGGTCTTTCGCCGGATCGAAAGGCATCCTGGCGTAGATGTGCGGATTGATCGACACCATCCCGCCGGAGCTCATCAGCAGCGTGTAGCCATCGGGTGCCGACTTGGCGACGAATTCACCGCCGAGGTTTCCGCCCGCACCGCCCTTGTTGTCGATCACCACGGGTTGGCCCAAGGCCTGTTGCAGGGGGACGCCCACCACGCGGGCGAGTTGATCGGCGGCGCCGCCTGCCGCGAAGTTGACGACGACCTTGACGGGCTGCTTCGGCCAGTCCTCGGCCTGCGAGACGGCACATGCGCACAGGCCGAACGAGACCGCAGCGATCTTCAGCAGGAGTTTCTTCATGGGTGTTGCCCTCCAGTCCGGCCGCTCAGAACGGATAGTGGCGCTCGGTGGTCTGCACCGTGAGCCACCGCAGTTCGGTGAAGGCATCGATGCCGGCGCGTCCGCCGAAGCGGCCGTAGCCCGAGTCCTTCACACCGCCGAAGGGCATCTGCGCTTCGTCGTGGACGGTCGGGCCGTTCACGTGGCAAATGCCGGAGTCGATGCGGTTGGCCACCGCCCAGGCCCGGGCGATGTCCCGACCGAACACGGCGGCAGACAGTCCGTACGGGTTGTCGTTGGCCACCCGCACCGCTTCGTCGACGCCGTCGACGCGCACCACCGGCTTCACCGGGCCGAAGCTCTCTTCGTGGTAGATGCGCATCTGCGGCGTCACATGATCGAGCAGCGTCGCCGGCATCAGGGTGTTCTCGGCCTTGCCGCCGCACACGAGCTTCGCTCCCTTGGCGAGAGCGTCGTCGATCAGCGCGTTGCAGCGCTCGACGGTGCTGGCATCGACGACGGAACCCAGCACCACGACGCCCTTGCGCGGATCGCCCAGCGGCAGCTTCGTCGCCTTGGCCGCCAGTCTGTCGACGAAAGCATCGGCGATGCTGCGCTCGACGATGATGCGTTCGGTGCTCATGCAGATCTGTCCGCTGTTGGCGAAGGCACCGAAGGCGGCGCCGTTCACGGCGGCGTCCAGATCCGCGTCGTCGAGCACGACCAGCGGCGCCTTGCCGCCCAGCTCCAGCACGGCGGGCTTCAGGTACTTCGCGCAGGTCTGTGCGATCAGCCTGCCGACGCGGGTCGAGCCGGTGAAGTTCACCCGGCGCAGCGCCGGATGGGCCACGATCGCCTCGACCACTTCGGCCGCATCCGCCGGCGCATTCGTCACGAAGTTGACGACGCCCGGCGGAAAGCCTGCGTCCTTGAATGCCTCGACGATGAGCCCGTGAGTCGCCGGGCTGAGCTCCGAACCCTTGAACACCACCGTGTTGCCACAGGCCAGCGGCGTGGCGATGGCGCGTACCCCCAGGATCACCGGCGCATTCCATGGAGCGATGCCCAGCACGACGCCGGCCGGACGGCGCACGCCCATGGCGAGGCTGCCGGGAACGTCGGAGGGAATGACTTCGCCGCCGATCTGGGTGGTGATGCCCGCGGCCTCCTGCAGCATGCCCGCCGCCAGGTGGACGTTAAAGCCGGCCCAAGGGGCGGCTGCGCCTGTCTCCGAGGCCATCGCGGCGGACAGGGCCTGTGCCTTGGCCTCGAGGGCGCGTGCCGCCTTCAGCAGCAGCGCGCGGCGTTCGCCAGGGCCGGTTCGGGACCAGGCGGGAAAGGCTGCAGCCGCCGCTTCTACAGCCGCCACCGCATCGGCCGCCGTGGCGGCCGGCGCCGTGGTCGCTACCGTGCCGTCGAGCGGATTGCGGCGCTCGAAGGTGCCGCCGTGGCTGGCCTGACGGGCCTCGCCGTTGATCAACATGGATATCGTGCCCATGGCTCGTTGTCTCCTGGAAAGTTATGGATAGAGAAAATCAGTGGGCTCAGGCCACTTCGACTTCGACGATCACTGGCCGCGTCGCCTGCAGCGCCTGCGTGAGCGCCGGACGCAGCTGTTCGGCGTGCTCGACACGCAGACCCTGCATGCCTTGGGCGGCGGCGAGCGCCACGAAGTCCAGGTCGGGCAGGTCGGTGCCCGGCACCTGCTCACCCGGGCGATAGCCGAAGATCCGGGCGAACTCGTGCAGCGCCGCGTAGCGCCGGTTCTTCAGGATCACGATCGCCACCGGCAGGGCCATCTGCGCGGCACTCCACAGGGCCTGGATCGCATACATCGCGGAGCCGTCGCCGATCAGGCCGATGACTTTCGTGCCCGGCCTGCCCATCGCCACGCCCACGGCGGCGGGGAGGCCGTAGCCCAGGCCACCGCTGCACATCGTGTAGAAGGTCTGCGACTCGAAGATAGGGAGGTGGTCGTGCATGACAGGCCGCGCACTCGGTGCCTCCTCGACCAGTATGCTGTCGCGCGGACGCAGGTCGCTCAGCGTCTGCAGCACCCAGGCGACCGGAAGCCGCTCGCCCGAGACAGGGTCGGCCACGCGAGACGGCCTCGCATGCCGAGGCGGCGCTTCCCGCTGCGGCGGCACACTCAGCGCCAGCAGATCCAGCAGGCCGAGGCGAATGCTGCTGACGACGGAGGTCCCCGTCGGCGCCCGAGCTGCGACCTGCGGGTCATCGGTCAGCTGCACCAGTTGCGCGCCCTCCGGCAGGTGAGGACCGTGGCCCTCGACGTGATAGGTGAAGGCCGGTGCGCCCACCGCGAACACGACGTCGTGTCCGGCAAGCCGCTCGACGATGCGTTCGCGCATGGGCGGCAGAAAGCCCGACCAGAGCGGGTGATCCTCCGGGAAACTGCAGCGACCCGACATCGGCGCGACATAGACGCGCGCGTTGTGGCGCTCGGCCAGCTGCACCACCTCGTTCCAGGCACCGTCGCGATCGACCGCCGCGCCCACCATGAAGGCTGGCGCGCGGGCCCCATCGAGGGTCTTTGCCACCTGCGCGAGCAGATCGGGGGCGGCACGCAGGTGGCGACTGACTTCCCGGGCATCGACCGGCAGGGTCTGCACGCCCCAGTCATCTGACGGGATCGACACCAGCACGGGGCCACGCGGCGGCATCATCGCGATGTAGTACGCGCGGGCGATCGCCAGGGGCACGTCTTCCGCACGCGCCGGCTCGACGCTCCACTTCACGTAAGGCCTCGGCAGCTCGGGGGCTTGGGTGGAACCGAGGAAGGGCTCGAAGGGAAGGATCGAGCGTGCCTGCTGACCCGCAGTGATGACCAGGGGTGTCTGGTTGCGGTGCGCCGTGAAGATGTTGCCCATTGCGTGGCCGACGCCGGCTGCCGAATGGAGATTGACGAACGCAGCGTTGTGGGTTGCCTGCGCGTAGCCGTCGGCCATGCCGACCACCACGCATTCCTGCAGTCCGAGCACGTAACGGAAATCGTCGGGGAAATCCATGAACAACGGCAGCTCCGTCGAACCTGGGTTGCCGAAGACAGTGGTCATGCCAAACAAGCGAAGCAGCCCGAAGACCGCTTCTCGCACCGTCACGGTGCCGCTCCCCGCTGTTGCTTTCATCGAGTCGAACTCGACGCGTCGATTCATTGCTGCTCCTTCGTTGGTTGCGGGCAGTGTCACGACGCCAGCCGTATTCATCAATAAGATGAACCGACTAAGTCAAAATGCATTTCATGAATAGAGACTCACTGGACCTGAACCTGCTTCGCCTGTTCGAAGCCGTCTATCGCCTGGGCAGCGTCACCCTTGCGGCCGAGGCTCTGGGCCTCTCGCAGCCCGCCGCGAGTCAGGGCCTGACGCGCTTGCGGCTGACACTCGGCGACGCTCTGTTCGTGCGCGCCCATGGCCGCATGCGGCCGACGCTGCGGGCCGAGCGACTGGCCGGCGTGGTGCAGCCGTCCCTCATCGCCATCCAGGACGTGCTCAAGGAGCAGGACACCTTCGATCCCTCGCGTTCGAAGATGACCCTGCGGATGCACATGAATGACATTGGGGAGTCGAGGCTGCTGCCTGAGCTGATGGCGGCGCTGCACCCCGCGGCTCCTGGCATACGGGTGCATACGACGCCGCTGCCGCAGGGGGAAATCGCCGATGCGCTGGAAACCGGTGCGATTCACTTTGCGCTCGGGTTCCTGCCTTCCATCAGCGGGACGGAGCGCGTCGAGCTGCTGCGCGATCGCTACGCGGTGGTGGTGCGCGCCGGGCATCCGATGGCGAGCGCCGCGAAGGAAAAAACGACGATCCAGGATCTGCGAAGGCTGGAGTACGTGGCGGTGCGCTCGCATTCGGAGACCCTGCGCATCCTCCAGCAGCTGGGTCTCGACGGTCGCCTGGTGCTGACCTCGGCGCACTTCATGGCGCTGCCCGCCATCATCGCGCGCACGGATCTCGCCGTGGTGATGCCTCAGGCGATCGCACGCCGCTTTCTCGATGCGAAGCGCTACGCGCTGCTGCCCGCGGATCTGCCGCGCAGTACGTTCACGGTGTCGATGCACTGGAGCCGCCGGTTCGAGGCGGACCCAGCCCTGCAATGGATACGGCGGCTGTTCGTCGGCCTGTTCGAGGACAAAGGACGCTGATCCGACGGGCAGATCCGCGGCCAAGCGGATGCCTCCGCTGACGCTGCGCCCAGAACGTCGAGCGGGAAACAACACGCCGTGGGGAGCGCAATGGACTCCGCTACGGTGCAAACTGCTTCGCGATAGGCCATCGTGCTGAACACTCAGCGTCTCACAGGGTCTGTCAGCTGCTCACCTTTGACGGAGGCCGAGCGCGAGCACTATGCACGCAGCACATCAAACGTGCCACGTTCGAAGATGCCGGTGCGTGCCGACGGAACGCGGGTGCAGTAGTCCAGCGGAAAGACTCCCTGATGGGTCAGTCCGAGGCGTTTCAGGTTGCGCCTGATTTCGGCGGGTGAGTCGCCCTGCGCAAAAAGGACTCGACCTTTGGTCGTGAGCAGCGCGACCGCCGCAACATCGAAGCCACCTTGCGTGTCGCAGAACATCACGCCTGGATAGACCGGCCCACCGGCCAGCCTCAGGGCGGCGGCGACAGCGAGCGAGGAGTTGTTGTCCGGTACTTCGCTGGTCGGGACCGGCTTCACCCAGGTTTCGTCCTGCTCCTCGTCGTCTCCCTCCTCATCCATGGCGAACTCCCAGACAGGGAACTTCTCCAGGTCGGTGGCCGTGAGTTCATCGACGGGCTTGCGTGTAGCGAGGGTAGGGGGCATGGGCTGCAGCTTCAGATCGAAATCGATAGGCGAAAAACGCATTCGTGTTGATTCTGCCTTCGCGCGAAGTCCCGGGAACGCTGTGCAGCCGCGCGATACATTGCAATCATGGAAAAGCCTGTGAAACGCGACAAGGCGCTGCGGGACGTTCGCTACTTCGAGAGTCCCGAGCACCTACGGCCTGGTTCTCCCATGCCGGGCTACGCGGGCGAGCTCTTCAAGCTGCCGAAGGACGTGATCGCATTAGGGCAGCGTATCGGCAGAAAGTGCGAAGAGCTCGGCATATCGATCGGGGATGCCGATCACCTGTATGTCTGCCTCACGCCATGCATCCCTGAGGCAAGCCTGCTGCACACCGACTACGCCCTGGAGAGATGGCACAGGTTTGTCATGGTCGGACTGGCCGGCGGCTACAGTGATCGCTCACCGGGCGAGCAGTTGTCAGTGGTTCGCAGCGCCACCTTCGAGGCGATCGCGGCGCTAGCAACAAGGGGGGCGGAGTTGCTGCCCCTGCTGCAGCAAGAGATGGCCAGCAAAGGCAACGCGTTGCGGGTGACGCTGCGGACCAAGGAAACGAAGAAGTACCGGATACGCGTGGAGCAGGACGTTCCGGTCCATCCGAAGCCGAGCCGGGTGTTCGCACGCATCGAGGAGCTCGCCACTTCGCGGACTCTGGAGGTTCAGGTCGCGCAGGTCCGTTTCCATGACGAGGCCCCGAGTCTGGTCGACCGGCTGTCCATCGTGGACGAGGTGCTGACGATCCATCCTCGCAAGTCCTTCCAGGCGGAACTCATCGGTCGTGGCTACGAGCTTCCGCTGAAGGTCAGTCTGCGGGAGCTTGTCGAACCTGGTTGAGGCTCTGTACCCCGCGCTGGCTCAGGGCGCCGAGCGGCCCGGCGAAAGGGCGCCAGCGCGGCGAGTCGCGCCCCGGTTTTTGGCCCGGAGCCATGACCCAGCGCTGGGCGGGTCGCAGCATGCGATCCATCAATGCCTGCATCGTTTTGATGCGGTCCACTCGTCGCACTTGGCTGGGCCATCGCGCCACCTCGAATCCCACACAGCGGAGCCGCCACGATGCGACATTTCTACTTGGGAGAAAACGGACATTACTACTCGGGGCCTACACCTTTTTCGAACACAATTATGATTATGTTAAATAAAATCGGGGCTTAACTAAGCGTACCAATCGGCTGCCGTCGCGGCATGCAGGAAATCGACTTACGCAGGCCTGCCCGGCTGGCGCGAAACTCTCAACACCATTGAGAGAAAGAAGACGAAGAAACTCACAGGCTGGCACCGGGCAGCCGCGCGAGCCTATGCGCACGGCCCCGCTGCTCGCAGCGGCGACAGGTGGGTTCCGAAAGCGTTCGCGGTCGATGTCATGAAGATGACCGGCCATCGCGCCGTCGAAACCTTCATGGGCTACTACCCTCCGGATACCCATCACGGATGAGGCCGGCGCCGAGTCCTGCGATTCTTGCCAAAAAACTGCGCCGGTCTCGCGAATATGGTTCGACCTGCGCGTATCTTGCGGTTTGGTCAAAACAATGACTTAGGCGACCGAGGGCGTCTCGTGATTTTTGCCGCCGCAGGCTAGGCAGTAAAGAAACGCATTGAGCCCTTGTCACACTTAGAACAGCCGATTCGGCACCATCAAAACACCCTCAGGTAGTCTTACTGCACGGGACGAGCTCAGTCGGACTGACTGCGGGCTTAGCAGGCCGCCAAGAAATCCTGCGCCACAGCTTCAAACGACGAGAACGACTGCTCGAAGGACGGTGGGTTCATGTCGTAGACCAGCGGAATGAGATGCCGCGTGTAGCAGTCCTTCAATTCTCCATTGCTCTTGGCGGCGGCGAGCGTTCGTTTGAGAACGGCAACCGGGTCGACGTCAAAGTCTGGGTTCTGACCTTTGAACTCGTCGCGGTCGTTCGTGACCAACTGGTGGAAGATTTCCCTGGCTGCTTTCAACGAGTCAGCTGACAGTTCGGCGATGCGAGCCACATCGTAGACGTGTCGCACGAGAGCCGGGTCCATGTCGCCCTTGGTTTGGTGACCATCCCACTTGTACGCGCAGCGACGCAGCAAGGAGATGACCTTCTCAGCAGCTGTCTCTGCCACGGAGATGCAGTCAATGCTGAGCGTGGACGTAGCTGTCATCCCTGCCAAGGCTTCATGGAGATAACCGAACTCCCGGCGCTCCACAGGTAACAGAGGTTGCCGCTGGATGAGCTCGAGCTTGAGCTCAGGGCGAAGGCTCGGAAATTCGCCGTAGGCGGTTTGATAGCCAGCGCCAACGACGAAGTAGCGGTGTGCGTCTCGGATGCGCGGGTTGTCGACTCCATCGGGGTACTCAAGCAACGGAAATCCCAACTCATCCAGCAGCTTCGGGATGAGTTCATGCAAGGCCTTGAGGCGCATGCGGTCGCCCCTGCCCTTCTTCAGCGGCTTCGCGGTCGGAGCGAGAAGAACCTTGATGTCAACGTCTTCCGACATCCGGTTGATGAGTCCGTACGCTTTGGAGAGGCATGTGCCGCCAGCAAAGACAAGCTGGATGCCCTCGTCATGTCGCGTAGGCTCCTTGCGCGCATCAAGGTCGCTGAACAGGTCGTGATGGACCCGGAGCGTGCTCAGCCCTTTGAGCAGCTCGGTGATGTGGATGTCTTTTTCGGCAGTCTGGACGGGAAGGCCTCGAAGAAGGCCTTGCGCCGAGAGGTCTTCAAGCGCTTGTTTCTGCGCGTCCGTAATCGTTCTCATACGCCACGTTACGGCCTCCCACCGCTATTTTTCTCGTGATACGGCGGCGACCGGTGTTTGCGACGAACGTTCCCGGAAGCTGAGTCGTCTTGCCCGAGTTGTACGCTGCCGCAGCCTTTCCCGCGGTGACCTGAACGCCAAGCTTTCTCAAGGTCTCAGTCGCCAAGCTCTCCAGACTGCCAGCCGGGATGGTGGCACCTGTCACCGAACTCTTGCGGGTCTTGGCGTACACACCCGTACCAATGCGCACGAGTACGCCCTTCTCCTGGAGGGCTTTGAGGGCCTCCGTCACCTGCGAAGCGCTACCCATCCCGGCCAGCTCCGCCCGGATGATGACGTTTCCAGCTCGCTGCTTAACTGACCGCAGCATGCGCTCTTGGAGCTTCATGGTGCTCTTCCTTTGGTGGTGCGCGAAGAATATCGCAACTCCTGGTAGCTTGTCAATATTTTCTGTTTCATGACAACGACTTATGAGCACAAACTTTGCCGGCCTTCCAGCAAAGTTTGCAGGTTCCGAGGATGCTCTCCCTCAGAACGAGGGCGTGCCTTTCATACCTCCATCGCGCCTCATTTCGCTTCTTGCCACAGGAGTCCTCAGGCCGCGATTTCAGCCTCCACGCGGCGGCCCATCCCACCTTCCCCGAAATAGAAAGACTGAATGTCCGCGCGCTGCCGCAGCATCTGCGCGTCGCCACTCAATACCGTGCGTCCGGCCTCGAGCACGGTCGCGCGGTCGGCGTACTGCAGTGCAACGGTCGAGTTCTGCTCCGCAACGAGGATCGACAGGCCCTCTTCCCGGTTGAGCTGCCGCAGTTGCTCGAAGATGTCGCGCACCACCAGCGGCGCGAGCCCCATCGAGGGCTCGTCAAGCACCAGCAGCCGTGGCCGCGACATCAGCGCGCGGCCGATGGCCGCCATCTGCTGCTCGCCGCCGGAGCACAGGCCGGCGAGCGTGCGCCGCCTGTCCTTGAGCTTCGGAAAGATCGCATAGACCCGCGCGAGGTCCCCGGCGATCTCGGCGCGCCGTGCACCGCGGCCGAGTGCGCCGGTCAGCAGGTTCTCTTCCACTGTGAGCGCACGGAAACAGTGGCGGCCCTCCAGCACCTGCACGAGGCCCAGGCGGACGAGATCGGCCGGGCTGGTGCGGCCCGTGTCGTGCCCGTCGAACACGATGCGCCCAGCCGTCACCTGCCCACGCTCGGCCGGCAGCAGATTCGACACGGCCTTGAGCGTCGTCGACTTGCCCGCGCCGTTGGCGCCGAGCAGTGCATGGACCTCGCCCGCGCGCACTTCCAGGCTCACGCCTTGCAGCGCGACGATGGAGCCCTGGTACGCCGCCTCGACCGCCTCGACGCCCAGCAAGGGTGCTGTCATCGCCTCAGCTCCAGGCGTGGAACGGCGGCTTCACGCCGTTGAGGAAGTAGTTGCCGACGATGGCGTACTTCCAGCGCACCGGGTCGTGCAGCGTGTGCGTGCGTGCATTGCGCCAGTGCCGGTCGAGGTTGTATTGGCCCAGCGTCGAACGCGTGCCCGCCAGTTCGAAGAGCTTGTTGGTCGCCAGGATCGCGATCTCGGTGGAGAGCACCTTGGCTTCCGCCGTCGCGATCTGCGCCGCGGCCACGCTGTCGGCATCGGGCGCGGCCACCGCGCGGTCGATCGCGCGGCCAGCGCGCTCCAGCAAGGCCTCGCTCGCATGCAGGCGGATCTGCAGGTCGCCCACGGCCTGGATCGAGTACGGGTCTTCCCACGCATGGTCGCGCTGGCTGTCGATCCAGGGGCGCGTCTTGGTGCGGATGAAGTCGACGGTCTCCGCGATGGTGCCTCGCGCGATACCCACGTCGACCGCCGCCTGAATGATCTGGAAGATCGCGCCGTCGGCCGAGGGCGCGTCGTAGCCCTTGTAGGCCGGGATCAGGTGGGTCTTCGGCACCTTCACGCGATCGATGATCACCGTGCCGCTGAGCGTGGTGCGCTGGCCGAAGGCCGACCAATCGTCGATCACCGTGAGGCCCGGCGCATTGCGCTCGGCCACCACATACCAGGTCCTGCCCTGCTCGTCGTTGGCCACGATGGGCACGTAGTGCGCAAGCAGCGCGCCGGTCGAATAGAACTTCTTGCCGGTCACCACCACGTGGTCGCCCGCGTCGGTGAAGCGCGTCTCGAAGTCGGCCGCGCGCTTGGAGCCCGACTCCGAGAACGCATTGCCCCAGCGAACGCCGCGCAGGAAGTCGGCGAAGAAGAGCTTCTGCTGCGCGGCATCGGACACCGTGCGCACCGCGGCGACGAAGCCCAGGTGGTTCTGCGTGATCTGACCGAGCGAGGGATCGGCCGCCGAGATGATCGCGATCACCTCGGCCAGGGTGGCATACGACACCTCGGCGCCGCCGAAGGCCTTCGGCACGTTGATGGCCCACAGGCCGCTCTGCGAATAGGCATCGATCTCCTCGACCGGCCAGCGGCGCAGGCGGTCGCGCTCGGAGGCGCCGACGATCAGCCTGGCGGCCAATGCGTGTGCCACGGCGATGGCTTCGGCATCGCCGCGGATCACGTGCGCAGGCGTGTCGGACAGCGGCAGGCCGGGCACGGGGTCGTTGGCGGCCGGCTGGATGGATAAGGGCGGCTGGGGAATGGCGGACATGGACGTGGCTTTCAAATCTTGGTCAGTGAGGTATCAAGGCGAGCCAAGTTCTAGTCGTCGATGCTCTTGCGCACCTTGACGTTCTTCTCCTTGGCATAGGCCAGCGAAGACTTCTCGATGATCGGCCGCAGCAGCTTCCAGTCGGGCGCGATCCAGTCGGACACCACATTCCACTTGCTGCCGTCCCACTGCTGGAAGGCCACGCGGCCATCGCCTTCGTGGTTGTCCCAGGTCACGTTGATCGAATGGAACAGGCCCTTGGCACCGAGCGCGGCCGCGCGCGCCTCGTCGATCTTCAGGTTCTCCAGGCCCCAGCGGACCTCGTCGCCGGTGAGCGTGCGCTTGCCGAATTTGGCCTGGGCGATGCGGATGGCCTCCACGTTCAGGATGCCGTTGAGCACGCCGAGGTTGTGATAGACGCTGCCGATGCGCTTGGGGTCCTGCAGGTTCCCCTTGCCCGCGCCGTAGACGGTCTTGGTGATCTCCTGCAGCACCGGGTACTGGGCGCCCGCGGCCACGGTGGTGATGGCCACGTAGCCCTTGGCGGCATCGCCCGCGGGGATCACGTCCTCCTCGGAGTTGGACCAGACGTTGCCCACGATGTGGTCGACCGGGAAGCCCGTCTTCTGCGCGGTCTTCAGCGCCACCGGATTCATGACGCCCCAGCCGCGCAGCACCACGTAGTCGGGCTTGGCGCGGCGGATGGCGAGCCACTGCGACTGCTGCTCGTTGCCGGGGTGCGGCACCTCGATCTGCTGCAGCGTGAAACCGTACTTCTTGGACAGCAGTTCATAGATCGGGATGGTCTCCTTGCCGTAGGGCGAGCCGTGGTAGAGCACCACGATCTTCTTGCCCTTGAGCTTGTCGGCGCCACCCTCCTTGCCCGCGATGTAGTTCACGATGCCGGAGGTCTCGCTGTACGGGTTGAGCAGCAACGGGAAGATGTACTTGAACACGCGCCCGTCGGTGGTGTCGGTGCGGCCGTGGTTGATGGTGAGCAGCGGCACCTTGTCGGCGGTGACGCGGTCGATCAGCGCGTACGCGATGCCGACCGACAGCGGGTTCCAGGCCGCGATGCCGGGGCGCTGCTTGAGGCGCTCGTACACCTCCACGCCGCGCTCCACCTCGTACTGCGTCTCGCCCTCCTCCCAGGTCAGCTTGACACCGCCCACGCCGCCGTCGCGCGTGTTCACCAGGTTCAGATAGTCGATGAAGCCGCCGAAGAAGCCGGTGCCGCCCGCCGCATAGGGGCCGACGCGATAGCTCTGCAGCGGGAAGAACTGCTCGTTCGCGTCGGCATGCGCGAGCTGCAGGCCGCTCGCGGCCAGGGTGACGGCCACGGCCGCGGTTTTCAGGTGCTTGATGAAGGACATGTGATGAAGGCTCTCGGGATGCGAAGGAAAAGAAGAAGGCGCGGTGCGCTCAGGCTGCGGAAGGGCCCGCCAGCCGCCTGCGCGTGCGGTCCCACAGGGCGGCCAGTCCCTGCGGTTCCACGACGAGGAAGAAGATGATCAAGGCGCCCAGCACGATGCGCTGGCTCATGTCGAGCACGCCGGAGTCGAACCAGCCGCCGAACAGGAGGCTGCCTGCACGCGAAAGCAGCAGCGGAAACACCACGATCAGCGCCGCGCCGAGGAAGGCGCCGCGGATCGTCGCGAGCCCGCCGATGATCACGATGAAGAGAATCTGGAACGAGCGGTCGAGGTTGAAGCCCGCGGGCTCCACCGTGCGCAGGTAGACGAAGCCCCACAGCACGCCGGCCACGCCGACGATGAACGACGACACCGCGAACGCCAGCAGCTTGGTGCGCAGCACCGGCACGCCGATCACGCGCGCTGCCAGCTCGTTGTCGCGCACGGCGATGAAGTGGTGGCCGGTCTGCGTGCGCACCAGCCGCCAAGCCAGCAGGGTGAGCACCGTCACCACGGCCAGCGAGAAGATGTAGCGTCGCACGGGCGTGTCGAACACGATTCCCGCCACCTCGAGCACCGGCGCATCGATCACGCCCGAAGGGTTGTCGTTGCTGAACCAGCCGAACTTGGTCAGCGCCCATTGCACGAAGAACTGCGCGGCCAGCGTCGACACCGCCAGGTAGAAGCCGCGCAGCCGCAGGCTCGGCAGGCCGAACACCAGCCCGACGAGGGTGGCGGCGAGGCCCGCGAGACCGATGCTCGCGAGCAGCGGCAAGCCTTCGATGCGCAGGTTGAAGTTGTAGGCGGCGAAGGCACCGACCGCCATGAAGGCGGCCGTGCCCAGCGAAAGCTGGCCCGCATAGCCGGTCAGCAGATTGAGCCCCACCGCGGCCAGCGACAGCGCAAGGAACGGGATCAGCAGTGCATCGAACACATAGCCGGAGGCGACGAACGGCACGATGCCGAAGGCGATGGCGAGCACGGCCACCGGCCAGGTCCATGGAGGTACGGAAACATTGCGCATGGCTCAGGCACGCTCCACCAGTTTCTGCCCGAACAGCCCGCTGGGCCGGATCAGCAGGAAGGCCAGCGCCGCAACATAGGCGAACCAGCTCTCGATGCCGCCGCCCACGTAGGGCCCGATGTACACCTCGGCCAGCTTCTCGAGCGCGCCGATCACCAGCCCGCCTACGATCGCGCCGAGGATCGAGTCGAAGCCACCGAGCACCAGCACCGGCAACGCCTTGAGCACCACGAGCGAGAGCGAGAACTGCACGCCCAGCCGTGCGCCCCAGAGCAGGCCGGCCACCAGCGCGATGACGCCGGCCGCGGCCCACACGGTGGCCCAGATGCGCGGCAGCCGCAGGCCGACCGCGATGGCCGCATAGGTGTCGTCCGCCACCGCGCGGAACGCCAGGCCCACACGGGTGTAGCGGAAGAAGGCCGACAGCAGCGCGACCATCACGGCGGCCGTGGCGGCGGCGAACAGGTCGAAGGTCGAGACCATGATGCCCAGGAACTGCAGCGGCTCGTCGGCGATGCCCAGCTCCAGCGCATGCACCTGCGTGCCCCACACCAGCTGCGCCACGCCCTCGATCACGTACGACAGGCCCAGCGTCGCCATGAACAGCGTGATCGGCGGCTGGTTCACCAGCGGGCGCAGCACCGTGCGCTCGATGACCAGCCCCAGCGCCACCATGAGCGCGAAGGTCAGCACCAGTGCCAATGCGAAAGGCACGCCGCGCTCCACCAGGCTCACGAAGGTGAGCGCCGCGAACAGCAGCTGCGCGCCCTGGGCGAAGTTGAGAACGCCCGATGTCTTGTAGATCAGCACGAAGCCGATGGCTACCAGCGAATACATCACGCCCGAGAGCAGGCCGCCGAGGAGGACTTCGGCGAAGAAACCGGCGTCGAAACCGTCCATCAGGCTGCCCCCTCGATGTCGTCGCCGTGTGCCACGCCAAGGTAGGCGTCGATCACCGCCGGGTCGCTGCGCACCTCCGCGGGCGTGCCGTCGGCGATCTTGCGGCCGTGGTCGAACACCGCCACGCGGTCCGACAGGCCCAGCACCACGCCGATGTCGTGCTCGATCAGCAGGATGGTGGTGCCGAACTCGTCGCGAGCGGCGCGCACGAAATGCGCGAGCTCGCTTTTTTCGGTGACCGTCATGCCGGCCATCGGCTCGTCGAGCAGCAGCAGTCGAGGCGATGCCACCAGCGCACGCGCCAGCTCGACACGCTTCTGCAGGCCATAGGCGAGCGTGCCCGCGAGCCGCTCGCTCACGGAGCCCAGCCCGAGAAAACCGATGATCGCGTCGGCCCGCGCACGTGCATCCTCGCGTTCGCGCCGTGCGCGGCCCAGCCCGACGAGTTGCTCGACGAATGTGGAGCGTGCCGCATCGACGCGGCCGAGCACGATGTTGTCGCGCACGCTCAGGCCCTTGAAGAGCGCCAGATTCTGGAAGGTGCGCGCGACGCCCAGCCGTGCCAGCCGGGCCGTCGGCACATGCCCGAAGCTGCGCCCGCCGATCCACACGCGCCCGCGGTCGGGCCGGTACAGCCCGCTGATGACGTTGACCAGTGAACTCTTGCCAGCTCCGTTGGGACCGATGACGGCGCGGATCTCTCCCCTGGCGATCGACAGGTCCACGCCCGACAGCGCGGTGACGCCGCCGAACGACAGGTCGATGCCCTCCAGCCGGAGCATCGCCGCAGTCGCGGCGTCTTCCCTTGCCGGCGCCGTGCGGCCCGCGGGCACGAAGGCCACCGGGTCGACGCCCAACGGCACCGGTCCGGCCTCGAAGAAAAGATCGGGCATCACGGCGAGGCTCACGCCACGGCTTCCAGTGCCGCCTTGGCGGGCTGGCCTGCACGCGCGGCCTGCTCCGCTTCGAGCTTGCGCACCAGCGGAAGCACCTTCTCGCCGAAGTACTCCACCTCCTCGATGAAGTGCAGGAAGCCCGTGAGGATCAGGTCCACGCCGATGGCCTTGAGCGCCACGATGCGCTCGGCGATCTGCTGCGGCGTGCCGATGAGGTTGGTACGGAAGCCGTCGTTGTATTGCACCAGATCCTCGAAGGTCGACTTGGCCCAATTGCCCTCGCCTTCGGGCGATGCCTTGCCGGCCTGCTTGACCGCATCGCCGAAGGCATGCACTGCCTCGACGTGCGCGTGCTTGATGATGTCCGCCAGCACCGCCTTGGCTTCTTCCTCCGTGTCGCGGGCGATGACGAAGGCGTTCACGCCGATGCGCACCGTGTGGCCGTTCTGTGCCGCCTTGGCCTGGATGTCGTCGATCTGCGCCTTCAGGCCCTCGGGCGTGTTGCCGTTGGTGAAGTACCAGTCCGACACGCTGGCCGCGTTGTCGCGCGCGGCGCGCGAACTGCCGCCCTGGAAGATCTCCGGGTGCGGCTTCTGCACCGGCTTCGGGCTCAGCGTGTAGTCGCTGAAACGGTAGAAGTCGCCCTTGAAGGTGAAGTTGTCCTGCGTCCAGATGCCCTTGAGCGCGCGGATCAACTCGTTGGAGCGGCGATAGCGCTCGTCGTGTTCGAGCCAGGGCTCGCCGATGGCTTGGAACTCGCCCTTGAACCAGCCGCTGACCACGTTGATGGCGATGCGGCCGTTGGAGATGTGGTCGATGGTGGCGATCTGCTTGGCGACCACGGCGGGGTTCCACGGCCCGGGCAGGATGGCGGCGAGCACCTTGAGCTTCGTGGTGGCATGCAACAGCGCCTGGCTGAAGGACACCGACTCGTGCTGGTATTCCGCGCCATAGCCGGCCGTGAAGCGGATCTGGCTCAGCGCGTATTCGAAGCCCGCCTTCTCGGCCGCGACCGCGAGGCGCTGGTTGTATTCCAGGCTCCAGTCGGTGCGCTGCTCGATGGTGCTGACCACGAGGCCGCCGCTGACGTTGGGCACCCAGTAGGCGAACTTGATGGGGGCGGCGGTGGAGGACGACTGTTGACTCATGGCAGGTTTCTCTCTGTGGGGACGATCGATCGGAACGAAGGCTTCTTCAGGCGGCCAGCGCGACCGGCGCGGGCTTGCGGATGGCGGGCGCGGTCGGTGTGGTGGACGTGGCGGCCGGCGAGGCATCGCGCAGCTGGGGCACGGCACGCGCCACGGCCAATGCGATGCGTTCACGCAGCGCGGGGCTGGCGATCTCGTAGCCTTCGAAGTCCTTCTCCACCGCATAGACGCCGATGGGCAGCGTGAGCGCCTGGAAGAAGCTGAAGAGCGGGCGCAGCTGGTGATCGATGACCAGCGCATGGCGATCACTTCCACCCGTGGCCGCGAGCAGCACGGGCTTGTCGGTCAGCGCCTCGTGATGCACGAAGTCGAAGAGATGCTTGAAGAGGCCGGTGTACGAGCCGCGATAGACCGGGCTCGCCACCAGCAGCAGGTCGGCCGACTCGATGGCCGCGATGCTCTCTTCGACGGCGGCGGGCAGCTGGTTGCGGTAGAGCACGCCGGCGAACTGCGGGCCGATGTCGCCCAGCGAGATCACGCGCGACTCGATGGCGATCTCGTCGGCGAGCCCCGCCAGCAGTTGATCGACCAGCACCAGGGTGCGCGACGGACGTTGCAGGCTGCCGGAGACGGCGACGACTTTCAGTTTTCGACTCATGTTGATATGACCTCTGTTTGGAAGCCACGAGCGATTCGCGGCACGCCTGATATATGCGAATGGCGTGCCACTTCCTTTTTCCTTATGAATCAATGAGTTAGAGCGAAATGGCTATTCGCGTGCGTGCTGAATCCGAAACAGGCTGCGGGTGAGCTGCTGATCAGCCAGCAGCTTTGCAGCCATAGTCGTTTGAGGCAGATCGGTATGCGGGCATCGAATGAACGCCAGGCAGCAACTGCTCGATGCAACTGCTTCCTGCGCAGCAGCGCGGAACAGCGGGAGCAGCGCTGAAAAGCACAACGGGCCTGCGACGCGAAGCCGCAGGCCCGTTGCATGGCGATGGCAGGTTCAGGAATAGAAGCTGGGTTGCGGCAGGCGCGCATTGAGCGCCCAGTGGCCCAGCTCGCGCACCTTGTAGTCCACCGGATCGTGCAGCGTGTGCACGCGCAGGTTGCGCCAGTAGCGGTCGAGGCGCAACGCGGCGGTGGTGGCTCGCGCGCCTGTCACTTCGAACATGCGGTGCGCCACCTCGAGGCTTGCACGCGTGCTCGCGACCTTGGCCGCGGCGACGGCAATGGCCACCTCGCCACGCTCCTGCTCGTCGAGCGAAGTGCCGCGCAGCCATGCCTGATCGAAGGCTGCAGCGGCCTGGTCGAGCAGCAGTCGCGCGCCTTGCAGCGCGAGCCAGAAATCACCGTAATGCGTGAGCACGTACGGGTCTTCGTTCGCGGCCGGGGCCGTCGAGAACAGCCAGGGCCGGCCCTGCTGCAGCGTGAAGGCCTTCGCCTCCTCGAGCGCGCCTTCGCCCAGGCCCAGGTAGATGTTCGCGAGGATCAGCTGGGCCAGCAGCGGGCGCAGGCAGGCGAACGGTGTCGACAGCGGGCCAGGATCGAGCAGCAGCTCGGTCGCCCCGACGCGCACGCCGTCGAACAGCACACTGCCGCTGTCGGTCTGGCGCTGGCCCATGTTGTCCCAGTCGCCGAGCACCGTGATGCCCGCGCGCCGCGTGGGCACGACGCCGATCAGCAGGCGGTCGTTCGCGTCGAGGGCCGAGGCGACCAGCATGTCCGAATCGCTGGCGCCGGAGCAGAAACTCTTGCGGCCCGAGAACACATACCCGCCGTCGAAGGCTTCGGCGCGCGTGGACTTGTCGAGCGGGTTCAGCGCATTGCCCCAGAACCAGCGATGCGCGCCGGTCTGCTCGATCCACGGCTGCCACTGCGCGCGCTGCGCGAAGAGCTGCGTGGTCGCGAGCAGCAGGTGATGAAAGGCGAAGAGGTGCGCCACCGAGCTGTCGACGCGCGCGAAGCCGCGCACCACGTCGAGTGTCTGCCGCCAGCTCGCGCCCAGGCCGCCGAGCTCGACCGGCACGCTGAGCATCAGCAGGCCGCTGTCGCGCAGCAGTTCGCGCTCGGCCTTCGGCGTACCGCCGAGCTGGTCGCGCTCGACGGCGGTGCGGGCCAGTGCCTGCGCGATGCGCTGCGCACTCGCATGCCACGGCACGACCTCGTCGCCGGCTTCCGCGGAGAAATGCTTCATGCGGCCGCCTTCTCGCGCGGGGCCCTCGGCGCAGCCTGCACGGCCTGTGAAGAAGGCGGCAAGATGTCGTTGGCAATGACTTCGCCGAAGGGCCCGGTGATGTTGGCTTGCCCTGGCGGGCGCACATGGTCGAGCGGCAGCAGCGGAAACAGCAGCTCGGCCACGCGGTACGCCTCTTCGAGATGCGGGTAGCCCGAGAAGATGAAGGTCTCCACGCCGAGTGCCGCGTACTCCTTGATGCGCGCCGCCACCTCCTCGGGGCTGCCCACGAGCGCCGTGCCCGCGCCGCCGCGCACGAGGCCCACGCCCGCCCACAGGTTGGGCGACACCTTCGAGCCTGTCGCGCCGCCCGCCATGGAGCGCGGCCATGCGCTGCTGGCCCACCGAGTCGAAGCGAGAGAAGGCTTTCTGCGCGGCTGCGATGGTGTCGTCGGTCACGTAGGAAATGAGTTCGTCGGCGGCGCGCCAGGCCGCCTCGCTGGTCTCGCGCACGATCACATGCAGCCGGATGCCGAAGCGCAGCGTGCGGCCATGCTTCGCCGCCGCGGCGCGGGCCTTCGCGATCTTTTCGGCCACGTCGGCCGGCGGCTCGCCCCAGGTGAGGTACACGTCGACCTGCTCGCCCGCGAGTGCGATCGCCGCGTCCGACGAGCCGCCGAACCACAGCGGCGGATAGGGCTTCTGCACCGGTGGATAGAGCGTCTTGGCGTTCTCCACGCGCAGGTGGCGGCCCGAGAAGTTCACGGTCTCGCCGGCGGCCACGCCGCGCCAGATGCGCAGGAATTCATCGGTGACTTCATAACGCTCGGCGTGCGTGAGGAAGCTGCCGTCGCCATGCTGTTCATCGGGATCGCCGCCGGTCACCACGTTGATGAGCAGCCTGCCGTCGGAGAAACGGTCGAGCGTCGCGGCTTGCCGCGCGGAGACCGTGGGCGAGATGATGCCGGGGCGGATCGCGACCAGGAACTTGAGCCGCTCGGTCTGCGCCGCGAGCGACGAAGCGACCACCCACGAGTCCTCGCAGGAGCGCCCCGTCGGGATCAGCACGCCTTCGTAGCCCAGTTCGTCGGCGGCCTGCGCCACCTGCCGCAGATATCGGTGACTCACGGTACGCGCGCCGCGCGAGGTGCCGAGGTAGCGGCTGTCGCCGTGCGTGGGAAGAAACCAGAAAAGTTGCATGAGGCGATTCAGCAGTTAGCGTGCCAGTCGCCCTGCCTGCGCAAACGCGCCGAAGCACGCGATTTCTGCTGCTCCAGCAGCAGCCGAGCACCAGACCTGCTGCACGTGGCGCATCGGCATGCCCGCGCTGCTGCCATGGAAGCAAAACAAGGATCGATATACGGATCGCATCGTTGGCGGCGCGCGGAGCAGCCTCCAACATGCTGCTGGCGCAGCAACCCTGCTGCCTGCACATCACCGAGGGTCTGCGTGAGTTCAGTTCTTTCCATTCCGGTTTCCGAATCGCCTCGCGACATTGCCCGCGACCTGATGCAGCGCTTCGCGGCGACCGCCGTCGAGCGCGACGAGCGCGGCGGCACGCCCAAGGCCGAGCGGGATGCCCTGCGCGAGAGCGGCCTGCTCGCGCTGAGCATTCCGCGCGAATTCGGCGGCGGCGGTGCGGACTGGCGGGAGACGCTCGACGTCGTGCGCCTGCTCGCGCAGGCCGACAGCTCGCTCGCGCACGTGTTCGGTTTCCATCACCTGATGCTTGCCACGGTGCGGCTCTTCGCGCGGCCCGTGCAATGGCAGCCGTGGTTCGAGCAGACCGCGCGGCGGCGGTGGTTCTGGGGCAATGCGCTCAATCCGCTGGACGACCGCACGGTGTCGAGCGCGCACGAGGGCTGGCGCGAATTCACCGGGCAGAAGAGCTTCTGCTCGGGCGCGCTCGACTCCGAGATGCTGATCGCGTCGGCGCGCGAGGAAGGCAGCGGCGCCTTCATCGTCGCGGCAGTGCCCACCGGCCGCTCGGGCATCTTCGTCGCGCCCGACTGGAACAACATCGGGCAGCGTCAGACCGACAGCGGCAGCGTGACCTTCGAGAAGGTGCGCGTCGAGCAGCACGAGGTGCTGGCCGATCCGGGCCCGCTCTCGACGCCCTTCGCCTGCCTGCGGCCGCTGGTGTCGCAGCTCGTTCTGGCCAACATCTACCTCGGCATCGCGGAAGGAGCCTTCGACGATGCGAAGCACTACACGCTGCACGAGTCGCGCCCCTGGCATGCGGCCAAGGTGGCGCAGATGCACGAGGACCCTTACGTGCTCGGCCACTACGGCGACTTCTGGGTCGGCCTGGAGAGCGTGCGCGCGCTGGCCGATCGCGCGGCCGACCGGCTCGATGCGGCCTGGCGGCGCGGCCCCGCGCTGACCGAGCCCGAGCGCGGCGAAGTCGCGGTGGCCGTGGCCACCGCCAAGGTCGCGGCGACGAACACGGGCCTGGACATCTGTACGCGCATGTTCGACGTGGCCGGCGCGCGCGCCACGCACGGCGGCCTGCGGCTGGACCGCCACTGGCGCAACCTGCGCACCCAGTCCCTGCACGACCCCGTGGCCTACAAGCTGCGCGAACTCGGCGAATGGGCCCTCAAGCAGCAATACCCCGTACCGACCTTCTACTCATGACCGCCTACACCCGCCCTCTCGCAGTGCTGCCGCCGGCCGACGCATCCCCGGGCGAGGACTGGGATGCCACCGCGCCGTCCGCACCGTCCACGCTGCTCACGCTGCCCAACCCCCGCAAGCTCACCACCTCGATCCGCGCCACCGCACAGGTGTTCCAGGACCCGCGCTCGGCCGCGCTGCTCGAACGCATCCGCATGGTGGCGCCCAGCGACGCCAACGTGCTCATCATCGGAGAGACAGGAACCGGCAAGGAACTGATCGCGCGGCACGTGCACGACCTCAGCCGGCGCAGCGGCAAGCCCTTCGTGGCCGTGAACTGCGGCGCCTTCTCCGAAAGCCTGGTCGAGAGCGAGCTCTTCGGCCACGAGAAGGGCGCGTTCACCGGCGCGTTCTCGGCCAAGGCGGGATGGTTCGAGGCCGCCAACGGCGGCACGCTCTTCCTCGACGAGATCGGCGACCTGCCGCTGTCGATCCAGGTGAAGCTGCTGCGCGTGCTGCAGGAACGGGAGGTGGTTCGGCTGGGCTCGCGCAGGAGCGTACCCATCGACGTCCGCGTGGTAGCCGCCACCAACGTGCGGCTGCAGGACGCGGTGGCCGCTGGCAACTTCCGCGAAGACCTGTTCTACCGGCTGCACGTGGTGCACCTCGCGCTGCCGACGCTGCGCGAGCGGCCCGGCGACATCCTGCCGCTGGCGCGGCACTTCATCGAGGAATACCGCCAGCGCCTGGGCTACGGACCGGTGCGCCTCGACGCGAGTGCCGAGCAGAAGCTGGGCGAACATGGCTGGCCCGGCAACATCCGCGAACTGGAGAACGTGATCCACCACGCGCTGCTGATCTGCCAGAACGGCGTGCTGGGTGCGGAGCATCTGCACCTGTCTTCGCTGAACATCCAGCGGCGCCCGCCCGACGACGAGCCCCCGGCCAGCGCGACGCCGCAGCAGGCGCTGGAGGCTGTGCTGCGAGACCTCTTCAACGAGCCGAACGAGCAGATGTTCGAACAGATCGAGGAGACCGTGATGCGCACCGCCTTCGAGTTCTGCCACCGCAACCAGGTGCAGGCGGCCAAGCTGCTGGGCATCAGCCGCAATGTGCTGCGCTCGCGGCTCATCAAGAGCCGCGAGATTTCAGCGTTGAAGTAGCCGCGGCGGATTCGCTGGCCGTCGTGCGCACAGGGCATCACGAGGCCGCCAAGACGCGGTCCGCGGTGCCTCGTGCTGCCCAAGCGTCGGGATCCCTGTTGGCGGTAGCGCCGTCGACTTCGGCCCCGGTCAGCTTCCCCCCGCTTCAGGCGCGGCGCGATTCGCTGTCCAGGCTCGCCATCTGCGCTGCGGCATAGCGGTCGCCGGCAGCGGCGCCCTTCGGCACCGCACGCTCGATGGCCGCGAAATCGTCGGGCCCCAGCTTCACGTTCAGCGCGCCGAGCGCCTCGTCAAGCCGCGAGCGCCGCCGCGCGCCGACCAGCGGCACGATATCGTCGCCCTGCGCGGCCACCCATGCGATGGCGATCTGCGCCACGGTCACGCCCTTCGCCTCGGCGATCTTGCGCAGCGCCTCGACCAGCGCGAGGTTGCGCTCCACGTTCTCGCCCTGGAAGCGCGGGCTGTGCGCGCGGAAATCCTTCTCGCCCGCGGCGTCCTTCTGCCAGTGCCCGCTGATCAGACCGCGCGACAGCACGCCGTATGCGGTGATGCCGATGCCCAGCTCGCGGCAGGTCGCGAGGATGTCGTCCTCGATGCCGCGCGAGATCAGCGAATACTCGATCTGCAGGTCGCAGATCGGGTGTACCGCCGCCGCCTTGCGGATGGTGCTCGAACCCACTTCCGACAGGCCGATGTGACGCACGTAGCCCGCCTTCACCAGATCGGCGATGGCGCCCACCGTCTCCTCGATCGGCACGCTCGGATCGAGCCGCGCGGGGCGGTAGATGTCGATGTGGTCCACGCCCAGGCGTTGCAGCGAGTAGGTCGCGAAGTTCTTCACCGCCGCGGGCCGCGCGTCGTAGCCGACCCAGCCGCCGGCCGGATCGCGCATGGCGCCGAACTTCACGCTGAGCAGCGCCGCGTCGCGCTGCGAGGGCTTCAGGCCATTGAGCGCCTCGCCGATCAGCATCTCGTTGTGGCCGCTGCCGTAGAAGTCGCCGGTATCGAGCAGCGTGATGCCCGCGTCCATGGCGGCGTGGATGGTGGCGATGCTTTCCACGCGGTCGGAGGGGCCGTACATGCCCGACATGCCCATGCAGCCGAGGCCGATGGCGGAAACCTTGGGGCCGGTGGCGCCGAGTTGAAGTGTGTTCATTGGAGCGATCCTTTCAGGAGAGCCGGACGCGATGGCGAACGGCATGGCGGTAGTCTGGAAGCAAACGACCCGTTCGATAATCCGTCCGACACCGCACGGGTTGTGCGAAAAAACGCACAATCTAGCAATGACCGAACCCGATCTCTCCGACCTGGGGGCCTTCGTGGCCGTCACCCGTGCGCGTGGTTTCCGGGGCGCGGCCGCCCTGCGCGGCGTGTCGCCCTCCTCGCTCAGCGAGGCGATGCGGCGGCTCGAAGCGCAACTGGGTGTGCGCCTGCTGAACCGCACCACGCGCAGCGTGACGCCGACCGAAGCGGGCCAGCGCCTGCTCGACCGCATCTCGCCCGCGCTGGACGACATCGCCGGTGCGCTCGACACGCTCAACAGCTTTCGCGACAGCCCCACCGGCACCCTGCGGCTCAACGTGCCGACCATCGTGGCCCAGCGCGTGCTGCCGCCGCTGGCCAGCCGCTTCCTCCGCGCGCACCCGGGCATCACGCTGGAGATCACGACCAACGACACCTTCATCGACGTGCTCGCGGCAGGCTTCGACGCGGGCGTGCGCTACGACGAGAGCATCGCCCGCGACATGATCGCCGTGCCCCTGGGCCCGCGCACGCAGCGCTTCGTGGCCGCGGCATCGCCGGGCTACCTCGCCGCGCACGGCGTGCCGAAGCACCCGACCGACCTGCTGCAGCACGCCTGCATCGGCCATCGCTTTCCGAGCGGCGTGCTCGCGGCCTGGGGCTTCGTGCGCAAGGGAAAGGCGATGAAGATCACGCCGAGCGGACCGCTGATCGCGTCGATGCTCGACCTGGAACTGCACGCCGCCGAGTCGGGCCTGGGCGTGATCTACACCTTCGACGAGTACCTGCGCCCTTCCATCGAACGGGGCACGCTGGCGCCTGTTCTGGAGGACTGGTGGCAGAGCTTTTCGGGGCCGTTCCTGTACTACCCGAGCCGCACGCACATGCCGGCGCCGCTGCGAGCCTTTGTCGATTTTCTGAAGAGCGAGAGCCAGTCCACCTGATGTCCGCCGCCAGCGGATCGTGCCCTGAGAAGCTGCCCAGAGCGCTTCATCACGCAGCAGAAAAAGTAGAGGCAAGCAAGCTCAGGCGGCCCCTCAGAACGAATCTTCAGGCGAGCGGCACAACGCCAGCACCATCCCGCGCAGCCATCGATGCGCGGGGTCCCGGTCGAGGCGCGGGTGCCACATCTGCGAAATGGTGATCTGCTCCGCCGGCACGGGCAGCGGGAACGAACGCAGCGTGCTCTGCGCTCTCAGGCGCTCGAAGTACGAGGCCGGTATCAGCGCGACCAGATCGGTCGCCGCCGCGATCGACAACGCGGTGCCGAAGCTGGGCACGACCACCGCGGCGTTGCGCGCCAGTCCCATTGCCGCGAGAGCCACGTCTACGGGGCCCTCCGTGCGGCCATGGCGAGAAGTGACCACGTGGTCGCAGGCGGCGTAGCGCTCCGGAGTGATCTCGGCTTCGGCCAGCAGAGGATGGCCTTCGCGCACCGCCGCGATGAACCGGTCCCGGTAGAGCGCCTGGATGCGAACCTCCGGCCCCGACTCGCCCAGGACACCGACATCGAGATCGATCAGCCCCTCCCGCAACGGGCGCACGTCCTTGTCGGGCTTGGGGCGCGAAGCGCAGGCGGACGCCCGGAGCCTCCTGTGCGATGCATGCCACCAGCACATGGGCGAAGGCTTCGATGAACCCGTCGTTGGCCCTTATGGTGAAGAGGCGCTGGAGCGAGCGCGGGTCCATGCTCGCATCGGCGGGTTGGAGGACCGCATGCGACTCCTGCACCAGCTCCCTCACACGGTCGCGCAATGCGAGCGCATGCGGCGTGGGTACCATGCCGCGCCCCGCCCGCACCAGCAGTTGGTCCCCGGTCGCATCCCTCAGCCGCGACAGGGTGCGGCTCATGGCCGATTCGCTCAGGCCCATGCGCTCGGCGGCCTTGGCGACGTTGCCTTCGGAAAGCAGTGCGTTCAACGCGGTCAGCAGGTTGAGGTCGGCGTCCGGCATGCCTGACGCTAGCACAGCCGCGCATACCCGAACAGGCGCGGCGTGCAGGAACAACCTGCGCGCGGCGCTCTGGGCCGATGCGTCATGGCGTCCTATTCTGAGCCGACGCAATCGAACGTCTCTTCAGGCCACTCCCATGTTGCTCTCACCTCCTCTCCGCCCCAGCAACTCCTCTTCCATCGACCCGCGCTCCGCCGGACCCGACGCCGCGAACGATGCCGACGGACTGCCGTTGCCGCAGCGCATCGCAGCCGTCGCCGCCATCCTGGGTGCGGGTACTCTCGTCGTGCTCGACGGCGCGATCGCCAACGTGGCGCTGCCGAGCATCTCCCGGCAATTGCATGCGACGCCCGCAGATGCGGTGTGGATCATCACGGCCTATCAGCTGGCGGTCGTGATGTTTCTCCTGCCCGCCTCGGCCATCGGAGCAAGGCTGGGCTATCACCGCGTGTTCGCCGGAGGCGTCGCGCTGTTCACCGCGGCATCGGTGCTGTGCGCGCTGTCCCCATCGCTGCCGTGGCTCGTGGCCGCGAGATGCCTTCAGGGGCTGGGCGCCGCGGCGGTGATGCCGCTTGGCCTGGCGCTACTGCGCTTCACCTATCCACGCCGGCTGCTGGCGCGTGCGATCGGCTGGAACGCGCTCACGATCGCAGGTGCCACCGCGGCGGGCCCCTCCATAGGCGCCTTCATCCTCTCCACATCGAGCTGGCCGTGGCTCTTCGCGGTGAACCTTCCGATCGGCATCCTCGTGCTGGCGGCCTGCGCGAAATTGCCGCGCCCTGCACCGTCCCAGGACCGCATCGACCTCTGGAGCATCGCGCTCAACGCGATCATGTTCGCGTCCTTCGTGCTAGGAAGCGACCGGCTGCCTTCGAACCTGTTGCACGGCGGCGCGCTGCTCGGGCTGTCCATCGCCTGCATGCTGCTTCTGGTGCGCCGCGAAATGAGGAGGAAGGCGCCCCTCGTACCGCTCGACCTGCTGCGCGTGCACTCCTTCCGCATCTCGGTCATCGCCTCCGTCTGCTGCTTCACCGGCCAGATGGCGAGCTACGTGGCACTGCCCTTCTACATCCAGCACGAACTGGGTCAGAGCACCGCGACCACCGGCCTCCTGTTGACGCCCTGGCCCCTTGCTGTGATGCTGGCCGCACCACTGTCCGCGCGCCTGGCCCAGCGAGTACCGACGGCCTGGCTCTGCGCGGCCGGGGGCGCATTCCTCGCGGCCGGTCTGGCGCTGTGCGCGCTGTGGCCGATCCACGGCAACCCCGCCTTGCCTATCGCGGTCTTCACGAGCCTCGCTGGCTTCGGCTTCGGACTCTTCCAGACACCCAACAACCAGAACATGCTGCTTTCAGCGCCCAAGGAGCGCAGTGGCGCAGCCGGCGGCGCGCAAGGGACAGCACGGCTCACGGGGCTGACGCTCGGCAGCCTGGCGATGAGCCTGATGTTCGGGCTGCTGCCCTCGCACAGCGCCGTGCATCTTGGACTGGCAATGGCTGCGTTGGCGGCCATGGTTGGGAGCGTGGTGAGCCTGCTCAGGAGTCCGGGCAGGACCGCGGCTGGGTGATCGTCCGCAGGAGGGAGCCGGTGCGTCGGCCACGCGCTGCCTTGGTTGAGCCATAGTTCATGGAAATCGAGCCATATCGCCGAGCGCACTCCACCGCACCGATCAGCCGGCCCGCAATGTGTCGAGCGATTGCGGTCACCGCCGGCCCGCCCTGCTCGCGTGCTAGCTCTTCCTGGCCCAGGCGCTGCACCAGCCCTTCGCATTCACCTGTTTTCCGGCAAACAACGCGCAGTTTCCCTGCGCGTCCGCCGGCCTGGATTGCCAGAGTGCGCAGCCGTTGCACAGCTGTGCGTTCTCGTGCTTCGGGTACTTCTTTGCATCGGCCCTGGTCGAGTCGGCGACATAGCCGAGGGCCGCAGCCTGCGGATCCTTTTCATCGAGCACGGCCTGCGCGAAGGAACTGGAAACGCAAGCGGCAGCGCCGGAGGCGGCAAGGGTCAGCATGAAGATGCGACGGTTGGATTTCATCGTGGGTCTTTCATTGTTTGCGAGGTGGAGACCGAACTCCGGGGCGCCGCATCGCGCTCACTCAGACCCGCCAGCACGAGGACGACGGTGGCAAGAAGCGTCGCGATGCAGAAGCCAAGAACTTGCAAGACCGCGTTCGATGTGATGTTCATGGAAGCCTCGTGGAGATGGTTGGGACGGCCCGAAGTCATTCTTGAACGATCGGCTGCCCGCGCCCTTGCGCAATATCAATTGCGCAAGATCCGCATGAACCAGGTGCCGCGTCGACAGGCCCAACTTCGTACAACAACTGCCCGTGAATGCCGGCCAGCGAAAGCGACTGCGTCAGCACCGCGACGAGGCTGGGCGCGCAGAGCTTGGGCAATTGCTCGAAGCAGGCCCAGCGGAACCCGTCCATCTCGGGCCGCCGTCGTCCATGCCGGTCGGCATAGAAGCTGGAGCACACACAGGTCTTCGGCTCGAAGTGCCGCACCAGCACCGCGAAGAGCCGGAGCTTCTTGCCCTTGCGATACGGAAACAAACCGAGTTCCCTCAACTGCCCCGGCGACAGCACAAGACCGCATTCCTCGGCGGCCTCTCGAACCGCTGCCTGTGCGGCCTGCTCCAGCCCTTCCATCGCGCCCTTGGGGATGTCCCAGTAGCGGCTGTCGCTTGCGTGGCAGAGCAGCAGCTGCCCTGCCGTATCGAACACCAGGACGCCGCAACTGGTCGACTCGTTCATCATCACGGCAGCCTCAAGGAGTCGGCACGGCTTCATCGCCTGCGCGCCGAGCAACCGGGGCACGCGGCGCACTGCGCGGGAGAATCGGCACGTAGCTTCGAGCCGAACCGCGCATGACCAGCAGCGCCACGGTGTCGCTCTCCCGCACGGAGCGGGTCGCCACGTCGAAGTCCGCCAGGCTGGCCACTTCCACGTCGTTGACCGCGATCAGCATGTCGCCATATCGCAGCCCCGCCAGCTGGGCCGAGCCCGAGACCGACTGCACGTAGATTCCCGGAGAAGGCAGGCTGATGCCCAGCACCCCCTTGCGTTCCGCGAGTTCCAGTCCGAAGCGCGTTTCCTGCGCGGCGGAACGCCCGGCCGGCCTGGGCGAGACATCGGGTGGGTTCTCGGCCACGTCCACCTGCACCATCAGCGGCGCCCTGTGACGCCAGACCTTCAGCGTGATGCGGTTGCCCTTGTGCGCTGCCGCCACGTGGTTCTGTATGTCGGCGTAGCCCATTGGGACGTCGGCCCCGACGGCCAGCACCACGTCGCCGCTGCGAAGCCCCGCCTCCGCGGCCGGGCTGCCCGGGTCGACTCGTACAACCAACGCTCCCTGGGTGGAAGCAAGGCCGAAAGCCGGTGCCAGCTCTGGAGTCAGAGGCTGGGTACGGGCGCCAATGTGTCCCCGCCTCACCTGCCCGGTCGCGCGAAGTTCGTTGGCGACACGCATCACCGTATCGATGGGCAGGCTGAACGACATGCCGAAATACCCTCCGCCAGGGGAGTAGATCATCGAGTTCATGCCCACCACTTCGCCCCGTTCGTCGAAAAGCGGCCCGCCCGAGTTGCCCGGATTGAGTGCCACATCGCTCTGGATCAACGGTACTCCGCTTCCCCCGGGTATGTAGCGTGGATTGGCGCTCACCACGCCGGCCGTCACGCTGCGCTCGAAGCCGAACGGTGCCCCCATCGCGGCCACCCGCTCGCCGGGACACAGTTCGCTGCCGCGGCCCAGGACGACGACCGGCAGGCCGGAAGCAGGGACTTTCAGCAAGGCGACATCGCTGACGCGATCGACCCCCACCAACTCGCCGTCGAAGCGACGCTGGTCGGCGGTGACGACGGAGATGGCCTGGGCGCCGGCCACGGCGTGCGCACTGGTCAGGATGTATCCGTCGCTGCCGATGATGAATCCCGACGCGAAGCCCCGCCCCCAACCTCTTTCCCACGGCATGGAAGGCCGCATCTCACCGGCAACCGGCCGCTCGTTACCGTTCTCCGTGACCATGATGCTCACCACCGCCGGCGACTGCCGCGCCGCGGCCGCCGCGAAATCGGCGGCCTGCGGCGCGGTCTGCACCCGCTCCAGGCATGACCGCGCCTGCGACCACGCCCCCGTTCCGCTGGCGAGGGCAAACGCGCCGAGGACGGCTGCGATCGCACTCCGCGTGACGGCGGCTTTCATCAGCGCACCAGCAAAGCCGGCACGGAGCACGCCGCCAGCACCTTGGTGGCGACCGATCCCAGCACCAGGCTTGCCAGGGCGCCCTGGCCTCTCGATCCCATGATGACGAGATCAAACTGCCCCTTCTGCGCGAGCGAGGCGATTTCCTCCGCCGGGTGTCCTACCCGGTGCTCGAAGTGCGCCTGGATGCCGTTGCGCGCCAGCAGCTCGCGCACCGGCTCCAGCACCATCCGTGCATCGTCTTCGTAGTAGCCATGCACGACCTCCGGTCCCGCGAAGGCCGCGGCGCGGTGCGGCACAGGCAGCACCGCGTGGAAGACCGTGAAGGCGTGGCCCGCGTTTGACCATGCCTTGTGCGTGGTCAGGTAGGTCAGCATGCGGTCGGTGTAGTCGCTGCCGTCGACGGCGAGCAGGATCTTCATGATGGGTTCCTTCGGCGGGACGTTCCCCCCGTGCCCCGATGCTCGCCCCGACCTCCGTCCCCGCCCTTGATGCAGCGCAAGGCCGCGCCGGACTAGAGGGCCGGCCCCAGCCCGATGGGCGCCGGAACGACGTTGACGATGCGCGTGAAGAGCGCGCTGTACTCGAGGTCCGGCACATGCCCGGTCATCGGATCGCGGTTCTGCGCGAAGGCCTCGTCCAGGTCGCACCAGTCGTCTTCCGTCAGCACGCGCTCGGCCAGCGGCAGGATCTCCCGCTCCTCCTGCGCCATGTGGTCCAGGTAGAAGTCGACGTACTCCTCCACCGTGCGCTCGAAGTCCTCGCGCCTCGATTCGCCGAGCATCTCGAACGCGAGCAGCGCGTGTTCCACGTTGCGGATCCTGCGCTCGCCTTTGGCATGGTCGCCGTCGAGCTTGTCGAGCAGGTCGCGCGAGATCGGCGTCCTGGCGCGCAGCTTCGGAAACAGCAACTCCGTTTCCTTGCGGTGATGGCGCTTCTCGGGGAACTCGTCCACGTAGAAGAGCATGGCCCTGAGCGTCGCGAAGTCGGGCAGCGTGCCTTTCCTGCGGTGCTGCTCGAGCAGCATGACGATGGAGCGCAGCATGGCGGCGAGCGCCGCATGCTCCTGGCGGATGATGCGTATGGTGGCGTGGGGCATGAGGGTCTTCCTGTGCATGCACCGAGGGTCGCTCTTTCATGGCGCGCGGCCTTGTTCCAGATCAAATCCAAGTCAGCCACGGCTTGCGGGTTTGATCGATGTCAAGCCGCGCGCGCCGGCCCTCCGGATACTGGAGCGATCCAATCAACAGACCGGAGTCGTGCCATGTACCAGCGAATTCTTGTGCCCATCGACGGCAGTTCCACGTCCGCGCGCGGCCTGGCCGAGGCCATCGAGCTCGCGAAGCTCACGGGCGGATGCCTGCGGGTGGCGCATGTCATCGACGAACTGTCGTTCGCCCTCACGATGGACGCCTATGCGGGCTACGTCGGCGACTGGCTCGAGGAACTGCGCGGCAACGCCAGGAAATTGCTCGAGGACGCGTGCGCCAGGGCTGCGGCCGAAGGCGTGGAAGCCGACATCGTGCTGCTCGACAGCTTCAAGGGCACCGTGCACGACCAGCTCATTGCCGCAGCGCAGGCCTGGAAGGCTGAGCTGATCGTCATCGGCACCCACGGCCGCAGGGGTATCGGCCGTTGGGTCATGGGCAGCAGCGCGGAGCACATCCTGCGCATGTCGCCCGTGCCGGTGCTGCTGGTGCGCGCGCCCGAGGGCGCGAAGACGGAACATGAGCGCTTCACCCTGCCGAGCGGGGAACTGGCCAGCCAGTGAGCGAGGGGGCTGTCCGCCGGGGGGATGCCGAAGCACTGAAACCGCGAGATGGCGCCGCCGGCCCCGGCGCGGCTCAATGCGCGACAAGAACCGGCACTGTCATCTGCGCGAGGATCTGCTGCGTCACGCCCCCCAGTATCTTTTCGCGCAGGCGCGAATGGCCGTAGCCGCCCATCACCAGAAGCGCGGCGCCCAGCTCGGCGACCCTCGACAGCAGCGCATCGGCGATGCCGGTCTCCGTCACTTCCGACTCTGCGCGCGCCTGCACGCCGTGGCGCAGCAGGAACTGGATCACCTCGGGCAGCAGCAGCCGCTGCGCGTCTTCCTCGTCGCGCGCATGGCGCAGCGACAGGAGCGTGACTCGTGCGCCGCGCAGCGCCGGCAATGCCGCGCGCAGGGCCACGGCCGCCTCGCGCGAGCCGTCCCAGGCCACGACGACACTCTTCGGCACGCCGGAGAACTCGCCCGCCGACGGAACGACCAGCACCGGCCTGCCCACTTCCATCAGCACCTGCTCGGCAAGACCATGCACCGTGGTGTCTCCACGGTTCGAATCGTCGCTCTGGCCAAGCACCACCAGGTCGCTCGCATGCCCGTAGCGAACCACGGCGTCCACCGTGAGGCCGTCGACCAGCTGCACCTCGTACGACAGCGGCCCGGACGCGGCAATGCCCTGCCTGAACTCCCGCGCGATGCCCTCGGCGCGCCGTCGCAGGTAGTCGGCGGACTCGGCGATGTAGTCGGTCATGCCGGTGGCGATGGCACTGGCGGGAATCACGCCGTCGTGGAGGCCGGTGGGTATCAACCCGGTCAGGTGGCTCTCGTGCGAGCGCGCCCACCGTGCCGCCAACGCAGCGCGCTCGGGGCAGCGGGTCGATGGGTCCAGGTGGACGAGGATGGTTCTGAAGTTCATGAATGCCTCGCTGAGCGGCGCGCCGCATCCGGCGCGAAAGGAAGATGTGGGTTGGACCGGGTGCTCTCTCGCCTAGCCATCCAGCGGCACGCCACCGCCGAACCGGCAGATCCATTGGTCCATGAGCTCGCGCTGGGCGGCTGCCGTTGCGCGCTGCCAGGCCGCGAACATTTCCCACTGCGCTCGTTGCGCGAGCAGAACGCTGCGGCCGACGGCGATCTGCCAGTCCATCGCCGCCTGGAGGTAGCGCGCGCCCAGGGGCGCCGGCGCCGGTGCCGTCGGGGTTCCGGAGAAGCTGTCCTTGGCCATGCGAGATGTCTCCTTGGGTCGGGTATCCGCGAGGGGTATTCCTGCACTCTTCATTCGCATCTCCTCGGCATGGCCTCGCTCAGGCGTAGGAACGCAGGCGGCGCGAAAAGTCGGCCAGGGGCGCGATGCCGCTCGCCTCCGCGCGCTGGCACCAGTCCTGCAGCTGCCTGGCGAGTTGGTCACCGGTGGCTGCGGAACGGCTCCACAAGGCGGTGAGCTCCGCGCGCATCGCGTACATCGTGGCCAGCGCCTGCGATGCATTCAAGGCCTGCACCACCTGCCCGTAGCGGGACGGACCGAGCAGCGCCTGGTCCTTGCCAAGCCACGGCTTCACCGCCTTCAGCGCACGCGCGGCTTCCGGCGACATGCGGCGCAGGCGGCCGAGTTCGGCCACGCAGGCCTTCTTCAGCGAACGCGTGTAGTTCGACAGAACGTCGTAGTGGCAGCGGATGACGGCCTGCACCATCGCGAGGTCGACGTTCGCCTTCGGCGCGACCAGGCGCGGCACGGGCGCCACATGCTTCACCCTGGCGAGCCCGAAGGCCTGCAGCACGCGGATGTAGAGCCAGCCGATGTCGAACTCGAACCACCTGTTCGAGAGCTTGGCCGAGGCGGGAAAGGCATGGTGGTTGTTGTGCAGCTCCTCGCCGCCGATCAGGATGCCCACCGGGAAGATGTTCGTGCTGGCGTCGCGCGCGGGCCAGTTGCGGTAGCCCCAGTAATGGCCGATGCCGTTGACGACGCCGGCCGCCCAGAACGGAATCCATGCGATCTGCACGAGCAGTACCAGCCCGCCCGGCACCACGCCGAAGAGCGCCATGTCCACGAGGCCCATCAGCACGATGCCGAGGATCTTGTGCTTCGAATAGAGCCTGCGCTCGAGCCAGTCGTCGGGCGTGCCGTGGCCGTAGCGCTCCAGCGTCTCGGCCTGCCTCGCCTCGCGGATGTAAAGGAGCACGCCTCCCCACAGCACGCGGTTGAGCCCGTGCACCTGGGGGCTGTGCGGGTCTTCCGGGGTTTCGCATTTCGCGTGGTGCTTGCGGTGGACGGCGGCCCATTCCCGCGTGACCATGCCGGTGGTCAGCCACAGCCAGAAGCGGAAGAAATGGCTCGCCGCCGGATGCAGCTCGAGCGCGCGGTGCGCCTGGTAGCGGTGCAGGAAGATGGTGACCGAAGCGATCGTGACATGCGTGAGCGCCAGCGCGGCCAGCGCCGTGCCCCACCATGGAAGATCGAGCGCGCCGGAATGAAGCAATGAGTGCATGGATACCTCGTGAACTGTGCGCGCGATTCTGCGCAGCGCGCCCGGCAACGGCCTTGATGCACGTCAACATGCCGCGCTCACTCCTGCGCCATGGCCTGGCACCCTGCCCTCCACCGCGCTTCCAGGGGGGTGCCGCGGCGCAGCGTGCGTGCTACGCTCCCGTTGATACAGGGTGCCCACGACACCCGCATTCCATTTCCTTCCCGCCATCGCATGAAACAAGCCTCCCACATTGCGGTGCTCGACGACGAGGTTGACATCACGCTGCTGCTGGCCAACTACCTCCAGAGCCACGGTTTCCGCGTCACCCAGGTACACGACGGACGAGCGCTCATGTCGCTGATGGGCTCCGACCCGGCGGATCTCGTGCTGCTCGACCTGGGCCTGCCCGGCGAGGACGGCTTCTCCATCGCACGCCGGCTGCGCGAGAGCTTCCGCTGCGGCCTCGTCATCGTCACGGGCAGGGGCGATGCGGTGGACAAGGTCGTGGGCCTCGAGGTGGGCGCCGACGACTACGTGACCAAGCCCTTCGACCTGCGCGAACTGGTGGCCCGCGTGAAGGCGGTCCTGCGGCGGATCGCGCCCGAAGTGCCCGCCTCCGCCGCCACGGGCGCCGCGAGCTCGTCCGGCAGGCTGCGCTTCGCCGGCTGGCAGCTCGACACGGCCGCGCGCAGCCTCAGGAATCCGCAAGGCGAGGAGGTGGCCCTGACCGGCGGCGAGTTCGACCTGCTGCAGGCCTTTGCCCGCCATCCGGGGCGCGTGCTCTCGCGCGACTTCCTGCTCGAGCAGACGCGCGGGCGCGAGGCGGCGCCCTTCGATCGCACGATCGACGTGCAGGTCGGCCGCCTGCGCAGGAAGATCGAGGCGGATGCGGAAGACCCGCAGCTCATCAAGTCGGTACGGGGCGCGGGCTACATCCTGGTGCCGCCGGTCTCCCATGGCTGAAGCCACCGGCAAGCCCCAGGATGCCGCCGCCGGCGCGCCCCCGCCGGGGGCGGCGACAGGCTTCGAGGGCTTCGACGAAGGCAGCGTGTTCCGCTCGCTCTTCGTCGCCTACCCCGATTCGCTGCTGGTGGTGGACCGCTCCGGCCGCATCATGCTGGCCAATCCCTCGGCGGCCGCGCTGCTGGGCTACGCGGTGGACGAGCTGGTGGGCCTGGATGTCGACGTGCTGGTGCCCGACAGCATCCGCCCGCGCCACGCCTCGTACCGCGAGGCTTACGGGCATGCTCCCCCGCTCCCGCCCAATGGGCACCCACATGGAGCTCGTGGCCAAGCGCAAGGACGGCAGCGAGGTCATGGTCGAGATCGCGCTCAGCCCGCTGCAGAGCCACGGCCTGCCGTTCGTGGTGGCCGCCATCCGGGACATTGGCGCCTACCCGCGCGTGAAGCAGGCGCTGCAGCGGGCGCGCTACAGCGAGCACCTGGCGCAGCTGGGCCGTCTGGCGGTCGACACGCGCGACCTGCAGGTGGTGCTGGAGCACGTGCCGGCCATCATCACCACCGCGCTGCAGGCCGAGGTCGCGATGGTGTGGCTGCTCGACGGCGCCCGCCTCGAGTTCCGCGTGGCCAGCGGCGTCGGGCTGGTCGCCGAAGAGGAGATCGGCGCACGCGTCGCCAACCGGCCCGACACGCCGCCGGGTTTCGTGTTCTCCCAGGGCCGGCCGGTCGTGGTCCAGGACTACGCCCGGGAAGACCGCTTCCGCGTACCCCCGGCGTATATCGAGGCCGGCCTGGTCAGCGCGCTCGCCGTGCCGCTGTCCGACCGGGGGCGCGTGATCGGCATGCTGTCGGTTCGCTCGAAGGAGTCCAGGCGCTTCGGCGACGAGGAGGTGCGCTTCCTGGAATCGCTCTCCAGCCTGCTCGCCACCAGCCTGCAGCGCGTGCAGACCGAGGAGGCGCTCAACCATTCGCAGCGGCTCGAAAGCGTCGGCCAGCTCACGGGCGGCATCGCGCACGACTTCAACAACCTCCTGACCGTGATCCAGGGCAATCTCCAGGTGCTCGAGGAACTGCCGGTGCTCGCGCAGGACGCCTATGCGCAGCAGTTGCTGGCGGCCGCGGCTCGCGCCACGCGGCGCGGCGCGGAGCTCACCGGCAAGCTGCTGGCCTTCTCGCGCCGCCAGGTGCTGCAGCCGAGCGCGGTCGACACCCGCGCGCTGCTGCACTCGCTGGCCGACATGCTGCGCCGCACGCTCGACCAGCGCATCCGCATCGAGATCGACACCGCCGCGGGCTGTCCGCCCGTGGTGGCCGACCCGGGGCAGCTGGAGTCGGCGCTGCTCAACATCGCGATCAATGCGCGCGACGCCATGCCCGAGGGCGGCACGCTGCGCTTTCGCACCGAGCCGTGCGGGCCCTTGCCGGCGGCGCTGCGCGGCCAGCGCAACAACGAACCGCAAGGCGATGCATCGGCTGCTCCCGCGCGCTTCGTCGCCATCTCCATCGCCGATAGCGGCACGGGCATGTCCGAGGAAGTGAAAGAACGCGCATTCGAGCCCTTCTTCACCACCAAGGAGGCCGGCCGCGGCACCGGCCTGGGCCTGAGCACGGTGTACGGTTTCGTCAACCAGTCGCGCGGCGCGGTCGCGATCGACAGCAAGGCCGGCCAGGGCACCACGGTGACGCTCTATCTGCCGCAGCAGGAGGAGGCCCGGCCGGCCGTCATGGCGGAAGAGCCGACCGACGAGACCATTCCGGCCGGCCTTCGCGTGATGCTGGTCGAGGACGACGCGGAGGTCCGCAAGGTGGTGCACACCTTCCTGTCCACGCTGGGCTGCGAGGTCTTCACCGCCGCCACGGCCGAGCAGGCGCTGTCCGCGCTCGACGCGGGCGCCGGCCCCTTCGACTTGCTGTTGAGCGACATCGCGCTGGGTGCCGGCATGCGCGGCACCCGGCTGGCCGCCGAGATCCAGCAGCGTCTTCCGCAACTGGCGGTGCTGCTGATGTCGGGCTTTTCGTCGGAACTGCTGGACGCCGACCGCGAGGTGCCGCAGGGCTGGGAACTGCTGCGCAAGCCCTACACGCGCTCCGAACTCGCGCGGGCCATGGCCAGGGTGCTGGCCGGCCGCGCCTGAGCGCGCAGGCGGCGGGCCTTACTGGAGCATGGCCGGCGCGGGCGCGAGGCAGCGCTGCACGAAGGCCGACAGGGCTCCCACGTCGGGGATCTGCACGTCGCGCCGCCCCTTGGTCGCGAATCCGATGACGTTGTCGCGCGCCAGCCGCGACAGCGCGCGGCTCACGCTCTCCAGCGTCATGCCCAGGTAGTTGCCGATCTCGGCGCGGGTCATGCGCAGGGTGATCTCGTCGGTGCGCATGCCGCGCTCGGCGAGCGTTTCCGCCCAGTAGCGCAGAAAGTCGGCCACGCGGGCATCGGCCGGCAGCGTGCAGACTGACATCAGCGAATCGCGGTCGTGCGCGATCTCGCGGCTCATGGCGGCGTGCAGCACCTGCAGCAAGGCCGGTTGCGCGGCGCAGGCCGCCAGCAGGGCTTCGTACGAGACGACCCAGATCTCGCCGGTGTCCATGGCCACCGCATCGCACGAGTAGCGCCCGCTGGCGATGCCGTCGAAGCCGAGCCAGTCGCCGCGAAACTTCAGGCCCACCACCTGCTCGCGTCCGTCGGCCGAGAGATTCACGATCTTGAAGAAGCCGGAGTTCAGGATGTAGAGGTTGCCGAAGCGCTCGCCCGCCTGGTAGATCGTGTCGCCCGTGTGCACGACGCGGCGCTGCGGCCTGAGCCGCTCGCCAAGCAGCTTGAGCGTGTCGGCGGTGCTTTGCCGCCCCATGCAGTCCCGGCCGATGCCGGCCGCAGCCTGGCTGGGCGGGACCGTGGCGTTCTTCGAGGGGATGGCGGCGTTGAGCATCTGCGACTCCTTGGTGGTCTTCTCGTGTCGATGCAGGGATGCTAGGAAGCGTTGGGCAATGCAATGACAACGGCCGGAATCGGCGCGTAACGCTCGGTGAATGCAATGTGTCCGGCGTGTATCAATGGCCGGCGGCGTGCGGCAGGTCACGCTCTCGCGCCCGCGCCTTTGACCTGCATCAAGTCCGGGGGCCCCGGCCGGCTTAGCCTCGGCAGGTCGCACATTGACCATTGCCATGCCTCCTTCCAACAACGCCTGCAGTCCCGAGGCCGAACTCCAGCTCTCCCCGTTGAACGTGGCGAGCCTGCTCGGCCACGCGCGCATCCTCCAGCGCGCGGCGCTGGACGGCACCACGCGCCAGCTGCTGCGCGGCAAGAACCTGGGCTTGCTGTGCGAGGCGCCGGCCGACGAGGCACAGGCGTTGTTCCGCCGGGCCGCCGAGGAACTGGGCGCCCACGTGGCGGTGATGCGCCCGAGCCTCTCCCGCGCGAGCACGCCGCAGGAGGTGCAGCACACGGCGCGCATGCTCGGCCGGCTCTACGAAGCCGTGGAGTGCCAGGGCCTCGACCCCGTGCTGGTGCGGCACATTGCCCTGCATGCGGGAATCCCGGTCTTCGACGGGGCCGCAACGCGGGGCCATCCGGCCGACCGGCTCGCGGAACTGCTCGGGAACGCGATGCCGCTGGCCGACAACCGGCGCTTCGTGCTCCAGGCGATGTTGCTGGACGCGATCGCCTGAGCCCGGCGGGCGCATGCCGCGCCGCTTCAATGTGGTGGCGAGAGATCTGCCCTTGGGTGCCTCTCGATGCGACGCGGCCCGTTCAACGGCACCAGGCGTCGATCTGCCTGGCGATATCCGCCCACAGGGCATGCACCGCCACGCCCGCCAGCAGCATGCCGGCCACCCGGGTGCCCCAGCCCTGGCGCGTGCCGTTGCCGGCCAGGCGCAGGCGCTGCCAGAGCCATGGCCCGGCGATCAGCGAAACGCCGCTGCCTATGGCGAACAGCGCCATCAGCGCCGCCCCCTGCAGCGGCCCGTTGCCCAGCCCCGCCAGCATCAGCGCCGATAGAGCAGCCCGCAAGGCAGCGCCACCCACAGCAGTCCGGTAGCGAACACGCCCAGCCAGGTGCTGCCCGCATGGGGACGAAGACGCGCTTCGAGCGAACGGCCGATGCGCTGCGCCCACAGCGGCTGCCGCCCGGTGGCGGCCAGCATCGCGCCCCAGGTGAACACGAAGACGTGCAGCAGCACCCACAGAGGCCGCAGCGCGGCGACATGGATGCTCGCCAGCGCCAGGCTGTCGACGCTGGCTGCGGCGATGGCGCCCGCGACCGAATAACTCGCGATGCGCCCCAGATGGAACGCGCCGGGCGCCGCGAATGCCGCCGCCGCGCCATGCCCCGCCGGCGCGAGCGGCACGATCCGGATCACCGCCGACGAAGCCGCGCCGCACATCGCGACGCAGTGCGGCCCTCCCGCGAGGCCCATGAGCAGCGCGGCTGCGGCAAGCGCGAGCTGCATGCTCAGACCACGCGGGAAAAGCGCGTGCGGTTCGCTCGGCAGTAACGGTCGAACACCATGGCGACCGCGCGCACCAGGAACCAGCCCTGCTGCGTGACGACGAGGTCGTGGTCGCTCAGCCGCACCAGGCCGTTGGCGGCCAGCGGCCCGAGCGCCGCGAACTCGACGGCGAAGTAGCGCCGGAAATCGATGGCGAACGACTCTCCCATGGCGTCGAAGTCGATCCGGCCGCGGCACATCAGCGCCATGATCACCTCGCGCCGCAGCAGGTCGTCGCGTGAGAGCGCGAGGCCCCGCACCACAGGCAGGCGGCCCTGGTCCAGGAGATCGCGGTACTCGTCCAGGGTCTTGGCGTTCTGGCTGTAGGTGGCGCCGACACGACCGATGCCCGAGACGCCGAGCGCAATCAGGTCGCCCTCGGGCCGTGTGCCGTAGCCCTGGAAGTCGCGGTGCAGCCGCCCTTCCTTCTTCGCGACGGCAAGCGGATCGTCGGGCAGCGCGAAGTGGTCCATGCCGATGTAGACATAGCCCGCCTCGGTGAGCCGCGCTATCGCGCTTGCGAGCATGCGCACCCGCGCGGCGGCGTCCGGCAGCTCCGAGGCGGAAATGCGCCGCTGCGGCTTGAAGCGCTCTGGCAGGTGTGCATAGGCATAGAGCGCGATGCGGTCGGGCCGCAGCTCGCGGACCTGCGCCAGTGTCCGCTCGAACGAGGCATCGTCCTGGCGCGGCAGGCCGTAGATCAGGTCGACGTTGATCGACTCGAAGCCGAGCTCGCGCGCCGCAGCCATCAACGAGAACACCTGGCGCGCCGGCTGGATGCGGTGCACGGCCTGCTGCACCGCGGGGTCGAAGTCCTGCACGCCGAAGCTCAGGCGGTTGAAGCCCAGCACGGCAAGGTTCGAGAGCCGGCGCGCGTCCACCGTGCGCGGATCGATCTCGATGGAGCGTTCGCCGCCGGGCACGAAGGCGAAGGAACGGTGCAGCAGCGCCATCAGCTCGCCGAGCTCCGAGTCGTCCAGGAAGGTGGGCGAGCCTCCGCCGAGGTGCAGGTTGCAGACCGTGGCGCCCCGGCCCAGCTGCGCGGCCTGCAGTTCGGCCTCGCGCGCCAGGTCGTTCAGGTACTGGCGGCCGCGCTCATGGTGCCTGGTGACGATCTTGTTGCACGCGCAGTAGTAGCACAGCGATTCGCAGAACGGGATGTGGACGTACAGCGACAGCGGCGGCGCCAGCGCGCCAGCCTCGCGCCGGCGGCGCAGCGCCTGCGCGTACTCGTCGGCGCCGAAGGCCTCCACGAAGCGGTCCGCCGTGGGGTAAGAGGTGTAGCGCGGTCCGGGAACGTCGAACTGGCGCAGCAGGTCGACGGGCAGCGGCACGGGTCCGGTGTCGACAGTGGCAACGGTGGTTGCGGCGGCCACGGGAAGAGGAGCTGAAGCGGCGGGAGTCATTGCAGGGGCGTCCCCAGGGAAGCTTTGGAGCCTTCCGGCGCAAGCGGGCCGGCGAGCAGCGTCGTGCAGGCGCTCGACGCCGCCGCCATGAGCCAGAAGACGAAGAAGGCGCCGGTGTAGATGCCCTGCCGCGACATGCGCAGCGCGTCGGCGCCGCAGAAGGTGTTGACGGGATCGATGAGCGCGAACACCAGCACCTCCATGCCGCAGGCCACCAGGAAGGAGGGCCAGAGGACGGCCGCGAGCTGGCGAAAGCCGTTCATGGCGCCGCCTTCCGCACCGGCGGCGGCACGTCTTCCGCCGGCGTGGTCGCATGGTTGCGTCCGGCCAGCGCGGGCATGAGCCTCTTCGCGGCCAGCGTCCTGTTGATCTCGACGCCCTCGCGGTAGTAGTCCTCGGACACCAGCGCGTCCGGGCTGCGCCATGCGAGCCAGAAGGTCACGCAGCTCGCGACCATCACGGCCAGCGGGCCGCCGATCACCATCCACAGCAGCGGATGGCGCCACCAGGGCTTGTCCACCAGCGCGTCCATCGATGAATCCGTCACTGCTGCGTTCATTTGCGACCTTTCAGCGCGGCACCAGGAAGGCCGCTTTCTCGGAAACCTGCGCTGCGCCGCCCTCCTCGCGGATGCGGAAATGCACCTCGTGGGAACCGGGAGACACGGCGCCGTACGGCACCTGCAGCCGTACCGCGACCCAGCGCGACTGGGCCGCATCGACACTTACCGGTTCGTCCGGCGACACGCTCAGCCCTTCCAGGCCGACGGCCGCGATGCGGTAGCGCTGCGGCTGCTCGGTGGCGTTCATGATCTGCAGCCGGTAGACGTTCTCCAGCCGCCCGCCCTCGGCGATGCGCGCCAGCGAGGCGCGGTCCCGCACCACGTCGACCTTGAACGGCGTGCGAACGACGAGGCTCGCGAGCAGCCCGGCCACCAGCACCGCCAGGATCGCCGTGTAGACCAGCACCCGCGGCCTCAGCACGCGCCGCAGCAGCTGCCGGCGCGACCAGCCGGCTTCCATGCCGTTCTGCGTGTCGTAGCGGATCAACCCCGGCGCGTAGGCCATCTTCTCCATCACGGTGCCGCACGCATCCACGCAGAGACCGCAGCCGATGCACTCGTACTGCAGGCCCTGGCGGATGTCGATGCCCGTGGGACACACCTGCACGCACAGGCCGCAGTCGATGCAGTCGCCCAGCGCCAGCGTGCGCGGGTCGGGCCCCTTGCGGCGCGGCGCGCGCGGTTCGCCGCGCTTTGGGTCATAGCTCACGATCAGCGTGTCGCGGTCGAACATGGCGCTCTGGAAGCGCGCGTAGGGGCACATGTACTTGCAGACCTGCTCGCGCATGAAGCCCGCGTTGCCGTAGGTCGCGAAGCCGTAGAAGAACACCCAGAAGACCTCCCACGAACCCATCTGCGTCTGCAGGAAGGCCATGCCGAGCTCGCGGATGGGCGTGAAGTAGCCCACGAAGGTGAAGCCGGTCCACATCGCGATGCCGATCCAGACGATGTGCTTGAACCACTTCTTCACCAGCTTCTCGAGCGACATCGGCTCGGCGTCCAGCCGCATGCGCGCGACGCGGTTGCCTTCGATCTTCTGCTCCACCCACATGAAGATCTCGGTGTAGACCGTCTGCGGGCAGGCATAGCCGCACCACAGCCGCCCCGCCGCCGCGGTGAAGAGGAAGAGCGAGAGCGCGCTGATGACCAGCAGGCCCGAGAGATAGATCAGGTCCTGCGGATAGAGCACCAGCCCGAAGATATAGAAGCGCCGCGCCGCGAGGTCGAACAGCACCATCTGGCGCCCGCCCCACTCCACCCAGGGCATGCCATAGAACACGAACTGCGTGAGAAAGACCAGCGCCCAGCGCCAGCGCGCGAACACGCCGCGCACGGTGCGGGGATAGATCTTCTTCGAGGCCTCGTACAGGCCGACCTCCTCGCCTCCTCCCGGGGCGGCGTTTGCGATGGGAATGATCCTGCGGGTCATGGCGGTTCGCCGGCTTCAGGGCGTGGCCGCGGGCGCATTATTGGAGAGCCCCCAGACGTAGGACGCGACCATCCGGATCTGCGCCTCGGTGAGGCGGCCTTCCTGCGCGGGCATCTCGTTGTGCTTGCCCGAGTTGATCATCTGGACGATGGCGGCCTCGCCGTAGCCGTGCAGCCAGATCCTGTCGCTGAGGTTGGGCGCGCCCAGCGCCTGGTTGCCGACACCGCCGATGCCGTGGCAGGCGGCGCAGGCCGTGAACTTCGACTTCCCGAGGCCGGCGCGCACCGAATCGTGCGGCTCGCCGGACAAGCTCAGCACGTAGTTGGCGACGTTCTTCACGTCGTCGGGGGAGCCTACTGCAGCCGCCATGGGCGGCATCACGCCCACGCGCCCCTTGGTGATGGTCTCGATGATCTTCTCGGGCGTGCCGCCGTGCAGCCAGTCCTTGTCGGTCAGGTTGGGAAAGCCCTTGCTGCCGCGCGCATCGGAGCCGTGGCACTGGGCGCAGTTGCCCATGAAGAGCCGTTCGCCGATGGCCTTGGCCTGCGGGTCCCTGGAGATGTCCTCGACCGGCATGGCGGCGTACTTGGCGTAGACGGGTGCGAGCTCCTGCGTGGCCTTGGCGACTTCCGCGTCGTACTCGCCGCGCGAGGTCCAGTCGGACTGCCCTCGAAAACTTCCTAGCCCCGGAAAGACCGCCAGGTAGCCCAGCCCGAAGACGATGGTCAGCACGAACAGGCCCACCCACCACATCGGCAGCGGGTTGTTGGCCTCGCGCAGGTCCTCGTCCCAGACGTGGCCGGTGGTGTTGTCGGCGCTGGAAGCGACGCGCTTGCGGGCCGTGAGCCACAACAGGATCACGCAGCCGAGGATGCTCAGCAGCGAGACCACGGCCACGTAGCCGGACCAGAAACGGCTGATGAAATCGCTCATCGTGCTTCTCCCTTCAGTCCTGCTCGAAGGGCAGGTGTGCCGCTTCCTGAAAGTGAGGCGCGTTGCGGCGCGAATACGCCCAGATCACGATGCCGATGAAAAGCGCGAAGCACACGACGGTGGCGGCGACGCGCAAGGTGGTGAGGTCGATCATGGTTTGTGTCCTTTGCCGCCGTGCCTACTTCAGCGCCAGGCCCAGCGACTGCAGGTAGGCCACCGTGGCCTCCATCTCGGTCTTGCCGCGGACATCCTCCGTGGCGGCCGCGATCTCGGCGTCCGTGTAGGGCACGCCGACGCGGCGCAGCGCGCGCATGTGGGCCGGCAGCGCCTCGGCATCGACCGGCGTCTTTTCCAGCCAGGTGTAGGCCGGCATGTTCGACTCGGGCACCACGTCGCGCGGGTTGTTCAGGTGGATGCGGTGCCACTCGTCGCTGTACTTGCCGCCCACGCGGTGCAGGTCGGGCCCGGTGCGCTTGCTGCCCCACTGGAACGGGTGGTCGTAGACGAACTCGCCCGCCACCGAGTAGTGGCCGTAGCGCAGCGTCTCCGAGCGGAAGGGCCGGATCATCTGCGAGTGGCAGTTGTAGCAACCCTCGCGCAGGTAGACGTCGCGCCCGGCCAGCTGCAGCGGCGTGAGCGGCTTGACGCCCTGCACCGCCTCGGTGGTCGACTTCTGGAAAAACAGCGGCTCGATCTCGACGAGGCCGCCGACGGCCACCACCACGAGGATCAGCACGATCATCAGCAGGTTGTTGGTCTCGATCTTCTCGTGCGTGAAGCCGCCGGAGCCGGAAGCCGGGCTGGAGTTGTTCTGGTTCATCGTGCGTCCTCAGGCGTGGGCCATGGCAGGGGGCGGGATCTCGGCGCGCACCGCGCGCCCGGAGATGACGGTCATCCAGACGTTCCAGGCCATCAGCAGCATCCCGCTCAGGTAGAGGACGCCGCCGATCACGCGCACCAGGTAGAACGGGAAGGTGGCCTTCACGCTCTCCACGAAGGTGTAGGTGAGCGTGCCGTCGGGGTTGATGGCGCGCCACATCAGGCCCTGCATCACGCCGGCGATCCACATGGCGGCGATGTACAGCACGATGCCGATGGTGGCGATCCAGAAGTGCGCCTCGATGGCCCGCACGCTGTACATGGCGGTGCGGCCGTACATGCGCGGGATCAGGTAGTAGAGCGAGCCCATCGTGATGAAGCCCACCCAGCCGAGCGCGCCGGAGTGCACGTGGCCGACGGTCCAGTCGGTGTAGTGGCTCAGGGCGTTGACGGTCTTGATGGACATCATCGGCCCCTCGAAGGTCGACATGCCGTAGAACGACAGCGCCACGATCAGGAAGCGCAGGATCGGGTCGGTGCGCAGCTTGTGCCAGGCGCCCGAGAGCGTCATCACGCCGTTGATCATGCCGCCCCAGCTCGGCGCCAGCAGGATGAGCGAGAACACCATGCCCAGCGACTGCGTCCAGTCGGGCAGCGCCGTGTAGTGCAGGTGGTGCGGGCCCGCCCACATGTAGGTGAAGATCAGCGCCCAGAAGTGCACGATCGACAGCCGGTACGAATACACCGGCCGGCCCGCCTGCTTGGGGATGTAGTAGTACATCATCCCGAGGAAGCCGGCCGTGAGGAAGAAGCCGACCGCGTTGTGGCCGTACCACCACTGCACCATCGCGTCCTGCACGCCGGCGTAGGCCGAGTAGCTCTTCATCCAGCCTGCCGGGATCTCGGCGCTGTTGACGATGTGCAGCAGCGCCACCGCGATGATGAAGGCGCCGAAGAACCAGTTCGCCACGTAGATGTGGCGCACCTTGCGCATGCCGATGGTGCCGAAGAACACGACGGCGTACGCCACCCAGACCACCGCGATCAGCAGGTCGATGGGCCACTCAAGCTCGGCGTATTCCTTGCCGCTGGTGTAGCCCATCGGCAGGCTGATGGCCGCCGCCACGATCACCGCCTGCCAGCCCCAGAACACGAAGGATGCGAGCCTGGGCGCGAACAGGCGCACCTGGCAGGTGCGCTGGACCACGTGGAAGCTGGTGGCCATCAGCGCGCAGCCGCCGAACGCGAAGATCACCGCGTTCGTGTGCAGCGGCCGCAGGCGCCCATAGCTGAGCCACGGGATGCCGAGGTTGAGCTCGGGCCACGTCAGCTGGGAAGCGATGACCACACCGACCAGCATGCCGACCACACCCCAGACCACGGACATGAGCGCGAATTGCCGCACGACGGTGTCGTCGTATTCCGCGGCGGGTGGGTTCGGTGGTTGCATCGTGGTGCCCTTGATTCAGTTGCGGGCAGTTTCCGTGGGCACCCCGCCCCTCGGGTTGATGCAGATCAATCGCCGTGCAGGATGCGCTCGCCCTCGGCCTCGACGTCCTCGAACTGGCCACGCTCGACGGCCCACCACAGGCCGCCGAGGATCGCGAGGACCAGCGCCACCGACAGCGGAACGAGAAGGAAGAGGATGTCCATCAGTGCGCCTGTCTCGTGCCGGACGCCAGCCGCGCCGCGTTGAGGACCACCACGAGCGAACTCGCGGCCATGCCGAGCCCCGCGAGCCATGCCGGCAGCCAGCCGGCGACGGCCAGCGGCACGCACAGCGCGTTGTAGCCCGCGGCCCACAGGAGGTTCTGGCGCACCACGCGCAGCGTCCTGCGCGCCTGCGCGATGGCCTGCGGGATGGTGGCGAGCCTGTCGCCCAGCACCACGAAGTCGGCATGCGCGCGCGACAGCGGCACGGCGCGGCCGAAGGCGAACGAGGCGTCGGCGCGCGCCAGCGAAGGGCCGTCGTTGAGGCCGTCGCCCACCATCGCGATCCGGCGGCCCTCGGCTTGCAGGCGCCACAGCGCGTCGAGCTTGTCTTCCGGCGTGCAGCCGCCTTGCGCGAAGTCGATGCCGCAGCGCGCGCCGATCTCCCGCGCGGCCGAATCCCGGTCGCCCGACAGCAGCCGCACCGTGAGGCCCTGCTCGCGCAGCGCGGCCACGGCGGCCGCGGCATCGGCACGCAGTTCCTCGGCCAGCACGAAGCTGGCGAGCCATCCCTGCCCGTCGGCGAGGTGGACCTGCGCGGCGTCGACGTCCAGCGCCGCCACGCCGCAGAAAGCCGCGGAGCCGAGGCGCACAGGGCAGCCCGTATCGGCGGCCGCGCGCAAGCGCCGCATGAGGCCCTCGATGCCACGGCCCGCCGTCTCGGCGACCTTGTCGGTTGCCCAGCCGGGCGGGGCACGGAATTGGGCATTCCACGCATTCACCAGCGCCTGCGACACAGGATGCAGCGACTGCGCGCCTAGCGCGGCGGCCATCTCCAGCGCGTCGCCGGGCCGAATGCCCTGGCGGCAGTAGATGCGCTCCAGGCGCGGTATGTCGCCGGTCAGGGTTCCGGTCTTGTCGAACACGACGGTATCGACCGACGCGAGCACTTCCAGGGCCTGGAGGTTGGATGTCATCACCCCGCCGCGCGCCAGCGCACCGGCGCTGGCGAGCATGGCGGCCGGCGTCGCGAGCGAGAGCGCGCATGGGCAGGTCACGATGAGCACCGCCACGGCAACCATCAGCGCCTTGCCAGGATCCGTCGGCCACCAGAACGCCGCCGCCATTGCCGCCGCTGCGAGCACCGCGACGAGGAAAGGCCGCGCCACCCGGTCGGCCAGCAACGCGAGGCGCGGCTTGCGAGAGGCGGCACTCTCCATCAGCCGGACGATTTGCGCGAAGCGCGTGCCCTCGCCCACCGATTCGATCCGCACCCGGACCGGCGCCGAGAGGTTGTGGCTACCGGCCAGCACGCGGTCGCCGCAAGGACGCGGCACAGGCCGGGATTCGCCGGTCAGCAGGGCCTCGTCGGCGCTGGTGCCGCCCTCGATGACGATGCCGTCCGCCGGGAAGGCTTCTCCGGGGCGTACGCGCACCACGTCGCCAGCAGCCAGGCGCCGCACCGCCACCCGACGCCAGCTGCCGTCGGGCGCGAGCCGGTCGATGCCGTCGGGCAGCCGGTTCATCAAGGCGTCGAGGGAGCCGGCGGTGCGCTCGCGCAGGCGCGCCTCGAGCCAGCGGCCCGTGAGCAGGAAGAAGACGAACATCGTCAGCGAGTCGAAGTACACCTCGTGGCCGAGCGGTCCCGTGGCATCGAAGGTGGCGGCAGTGCTGACCGCGAAGGTCGCGAGCACGCCGAAGGCCACCGGCAGGTCCATGCCGATGCGGCCCATGCGCAGGTCGCGCCAGGCGCTGCGAAAGAACGGCCCGCAGGAGAAGAGCACGACGGGCAGCGTCAGCACCCAGGAAGCCCAGCGCAGCAGCTGCGCCGAATCGGCGCCCATGTCGCCGGGACGTGCGACGTAGGCCGGGTAGGCGTACATCATCACCTGCATCATGCAGAAGCCCGAGACCAGCCAGCGCCACAGCGCCAGCCGCGATTCGCGCCGGCGCAATTCACGGGCGGACCGGTCACCGCCGGGAAGCAGCGGATGGCCGGCCTTCGCGCAGGCCTCGAACCAGCGCGAAGGCCGGGTCTGCGCGGGCGACCAGACCACGCGCGCACGCCGGCTGGCCGCGTTGACCTGCGCCTCGATCACGCCCGGCACCTGCCGCAGCGCGGCTTCGACCGTGAAGGCGCAGGCCGCGCAGTGCATGCCCTCGACCACGACCTGCGACTCCCAGCAGCCCGCGCCGGCGGCATCCAGCTCGCGGCCGAAGGCTGGCCATTCGGCCGGATCGTCCAGCAGCTGCCAGGCCTGGTCGCCGTCTGCGGCGGGAAAGTCGGAGATCGCGGCGCGATCGGGGGCGAGCGTGGCATTCATCGGGCGAGCCTAAGAGGCGGGCCGCGCGAGCCGTTTGATCTGAATCAAGCCGTGTATTCCTGGCGCACCTAAGCTCTGCCGCAAACCACGCGGAGCCCCTCATGTTCAAACGCATCCTCGTCGCCACCGACGGCACCGCCCTGTCGAAGAAGGCCGTCGACAGCGCCATCGCACTGGCGGCGCAGCACGACTCGGACCTGGTCGCACTGACGGTCGTTCCCCGCTACCCCAAGAGCTATTTCGAAGGCTCGATGTCCTTCTCCGCCGAGGAGGTCGGGCGCATCGAGAAGCAATGGGCGGAAAAGGCACAGACGATGCTCGACAAGATTCGCGACCGTGCGCGGGAACGCGGCGTGCGGATCAGGACTGCGCAAGCCAGCTCCGACCTGGTCGCCGAATCGATCGTCGCCGCGGCGAAGAAGCACAAGAGCGATCTGATCGTGATGGCCTCGCATGGACGCAAGGGCCTCAAGCGCCTCCTGCTGGGAAGTGAGACACAGCAGGTTCTGGTTCGGTCATCGCTGCCGGTTCTGGTGCTGCGGTAGCTGGCCTGGCGTCGGTTCGGGTGCGCGGCCTCTCCTGAATCCGTGGATTGCAACCCTCCGGCGGCGTGACAGCGTGCGCGCGACTTCCGGAGGGGGCTGCACCTCAGGCTTGAGATGGGGCAGCGTCTGTCGCAGCAAGGGGAATGACGCAGGCGCACCGCTCCTCTCGCCATGCCACCCCAAAAGCCTGCGAAAGGCGCATCATCTTGGTTGACGAACCCACGGTGCAGACTGTTCGCGAGGCAGAGCATGGCATGGTTCAAGAAGCTCTTCTGGGTCGGCGCAGGGCTCGCCATGGGGGGAGCGCTTGCCGTGTTCGTGGCGGACGAGCTGAAGACCTCGCGGCTGCAATCGGCCCTGTGGCACGACCTTGCCAGGGACGCGCGCTTCAGCGTCGACGCCGGTCCCAGCGACGCCATCCGCTTTCCGCGCGCCGGGCCGTATGACGAACGGCTGGGCTACCGGCAGCTTCCCGACTTCATCGAGCGCCTGCAGCGCCAGGGCTATGCCGTCACCCGCCAGGCGCGCATGTCGCCACGGCTGATCGAGCTGCAGGAACACGGGCTCTTCGCTCCCTACCGCGAGAAAAACCAGGCCGGCCTGAGCGTACGCGACTGCCGCAACGAGGCGCTGCTGCACACGCGCGTACCCGGGCGCGCCTACGAGCGTTTCGAGGACGTGCCTCCGCTGCTGGTGAGCGCCCTGCTCTTCGTCGAGGACCGCCACCTGCTGGACGCGCAGCCGCCGCAGCGCAACCCCGCCATCGACCCGGAGCGCTTTGCGAAGGCGGTGCTCGAGCAAGCGCTGCGGACGGTCAGCCTGGGCCGCACGGCGAGCGGCGGCAGCACGCTGGCCACTCAGATCGAGAAATACCGCCATTCGCCGCAGGGCCGCACCGGGTCGGTCGGAGAGAAGCTTCGCCAGATGGCATCGGCCTCGCTGCGCGCCTACCAGGACGGCGAGGACACGCAGGCGCGGCGGCGCCAGATCGTCGTCGACTACCTCGACACCGTGCCCCTGGCCGCGCGCCCAGGCATCGGCGAGGTGCACGGCCTGGGCGACGGCCTGTGGGCCTGGTACGGGCGCGACGTCCGCGAGGTCAACCGCCTGCTGGCCGACGACGCCGAAGGCACCGCGCCCACGCCCGAGGCGCTCGAACGCCAGGCCGCGGCCTTCAAGGAGGCGCTGTCGCTGATGATTGCGCAGCGCCGCCCCTCGCAGCACCTGCTCGGCGACGGCGAGGGCCTGGCCCGGCTGACTGACAGCTACCTGCGGCTGATGGCCGAGGCCGGCCTGATCACGTCCTCCCTGCGCGATGCGGCATTGCCGCTTCCCCTGCACCTGCAGCCCGAGCTGCCGCCGACTCCCCGGCCGGACTTCGTGCAGCGCAAGGCCACGACCGCGCTGCGCACGCATATCTCCACGCTGCTCGACGTGCCGCGCGCCTACGACCTGGAACGCCTCGACCTCGAGGCCGAAACGAGCCTCGACAGCGAGGCGCAAGCTGTGGCCGCCCGGGTGCTGGCCGGCCTGCGCATTCCAGCCGCGGCCAAGGCAGCGGGCCTGTTCGGCCCCCACATGCTCGACCCGGGTGCGGACCCAGGCCCGCTGATCTACAGCTTCACGCTGTTCGAGCGCAGCGCTGGGGCCAACCTGCTGCGCGTGCAGGCCGACAGCATCGACCAGCCCTTCGACGTGAACCAGGGCGCCCGGCTCGACCTGGGATCGACCGCCAAGCTGCGCACCCTTGTGAGCTACCTGGAGATCGTGGCCGAGTTGCACGCGAACTGGTCCGGCCTGGGCGCGGCCGAGCTGTCGGCGCTGGCGCCGAGCCCGCGCGACCCGCTGGGCATATGGGCGCGCCAGTACCTGCTCGGAACCAAGGATCGCCGCCTCGCGCCGATGCTCGAGGCGGCCATGGAGCGGAAATACTCCGCGAGCCCGGGCGAGGCCTTCTTCACCGGCGGCGGGCTGCACCAGTTCGAGAATTTCGAGCGCTCGCGCAACGGCAGCTCGATGACCGTGCGCGAAGGCTTCAAGCACTCGGTCAACCTGGTGTTCATCCGCCTGATGCGCGACCTGGTCCGCCACCGCATGTTCGGCGGCGCGACAGACCCCGAGCGGTTGCTCAAGGACCCCGCCGACCCGCGCCGGCGCGAGTTGCTCTCGCGCTTTGCCGACCACGAGGGTTCGGCCTTCCTCGTTCGTTTTCATCGCAAGTACCAGAACCGCAGCGCCGCGCAAGCCGAGGCGCTGCTGTTGCGCGGCCTCCGGTCGTCTGCGCCGCGCCTGGCGAGCGTGCTGTTCACGATCGAGCCGGATGCCAGCGACGCACGGCTCGAAGAACTGCTCGCGCGGCAGCTGGGTCGGGGCGCGGCCTCGCCGCGCGAACTGAAGGCGCTGCGCACCACCTACGCGAGCCTGTCGCTGGCCGATCGCGGCTATGTCGCCCGTGTGCATCCACTGGAGCTCTGGCTGGTGGGCTTCCTGCGGCGCCACCCGGGCGCGACGCTGGCCGATGTGCTGGACGCGAGCGCGGGAGAGCGCCAGGAGGTCTACGCCTGGCTCTTCAAGACGCGCCACAAGAGCGCGCAGGACAGGCGCCTGCGCGAGTTGCTCGAGCTCGACGCCTTCGCGCAGATCCATCGCTCATGGCAGCGCCAGGGATACCCCTTCGCCTCGCTGACGCCGTCGTACGCCAGCGCCATCGGCGCATCGGGCGACCGGCCGGCCGCCCTGGCCGAGCTGATGGGCATCGTCGTGAACGACGGCGTCCGGCTGCCCACACAGCGGGTCGAGGCGCTGCACTTCGCTCGCGACACGCCCTACGAGACACGCCTGGAGCCGCGCAACGCGAAGCCCGAGCAGGTGCTGCCGGCGGAAGTGACGGCCACGCTGCGCCGGGCACTGCTCGAGGTGGTGAACGACGGCACGGCACGGCGCCTGAAGGGGGCACTCGCGGATGCGAACGGCCGCGCGATCGACATCGGCGGCAAGACCGGCACCGGCGACCACCGCTACGAGCGCACCGGCCGCGGCGGGCGGGTGATCTCCGAGCGCAAGATCGACCGCTCTGCCACCTTCGTCTTCATGATCGGCGAGCGCTACTTCGGCACCGTCATGGCCTACGTGCACGAACCCCATGCCGCCCGCTACAGGTTCACGAGCGCGCTGCCGACCCAGCTGTTGAAGTCGCTGGGGCCGCAACTGCTGCCGGTGCTCCAGCGCAGCGGATGCGCGGGCGATTGAGCAGTCGGTTGCCGGCGCGATGCCGGACACCATCGGCAACCCTTCTTCTGACGTAAAATCGTTTCATGAATCGTTTCTCATATCGATTTCTAAGAAGATTTTTCCTATGAAGATTTCCTATATTTGGTCTTCATATATCGTTTCATATGACCGCTGACCCTGTTGCAATCCTCCGGGCCAGGGGACCACTTCAGGCGGGCGTCCTTGCCGATGCGATGAAGGTGAGCCGCCCTACCCTGAGTCGGGCCATTCGCGCCGCGGGGCCGGAAATCATCGTTCGCGGAAACGCCAGGCGCACCAAGTACGCGGCACGCCGCGCGCTGAGAGGGGACTTCAATCCCATCCCGCTCTTGCGGATCGACCGCGACGGCATCCCGCACGAGATCGCCATGCTGGACCTGCTGTATCCCGACGGGACTGCCGTTGAGTTCTCCGGAAAGCCCGGCTGGCCCCTGGACGACGAGATGAAGCAGGGTTGGTTCGAAGGGCTGCCGTACATGATGCAGGACATGCGGCCTCAAGGCTTCCTCGGGCGCAACTTCGCACGACACCACGCAGCCTTGTTGAAAGTGAGCGACGACCCGGCGTCCTGGTCGGACGATGACGTCCTGCATGCCCTGTCGCTGCTGGGCACCGATGTCCCCGGCGATCTGCTGGTTGGCGAGGCTGCGGCCAGGACGTGGCTCGCACAGGTTCAGGCTCTCAGCGACGGGGCCGTACCCCATGGCCTGGGCGACGATCAGCTGCAGCGGTCCTACCCACGACTCGCCGCAGACATGCTGGAGCTCGGCGTGGCTGGCTCATCGGCGGGTGGCGAGTTTCCGAAGTTCACCGCCATGAGGCGCATGGCCGGACAGGACAGGCATGTCCTTGTGAAGTTCTCCGGCTCCGATGATTCTCCGGGCACTCGGCGTTGGGCCGACCTGCTGCAGTGCGAGCACCTTGCCGCTCGCGCGTTGGCCGCGCATGCCGGCATCGAGGTGGCCGAGTCCAGAATCCACCTCATCGCGGGCCGGACTTTTCTCGAGGTCGACCGATTCGACAGGCATGGCGCCATGGGCCGCTCACCGGTCGTTTCCTGGAGCACGCTGAACTCGACCTTCGTCGGCGTCAGCGGGCGCCGATGGGCAGAAGGTGTCCAGCCCCTGGTCAACCGGGGTTGGGTCACCGACGAGGACCTCCGCCGCATCGATCTTGTCGGGCACTTCGGACAGCTCATCGGCAATACCGACATGCACGACGGCAACCTGTCGTTCCAGCCCGTTCAGGACGCCAACCAGGTGCTACTGCAACTGGCGCCGATCTACGACATGCTTCCGATGACTTACGCCCCCGTGCGCGGCGTGGAACTGCCCCCCAGGACCTATGCCCCGCAACTGCCCCTGCCCTCCGAGAAGGGCATCTGGCAGCAGGCTGCGCGTGCTGCGCTCGCATTCTGGGAAAGCGCGGCAGCCGATGAGCGAATCAGCACCGAATTTCGGGACACGTGCGCTCAGAACGCTCGGACACTTCGAAGGAGCATTCGGGTCGGATAGCTCGCGGACCGGCATCGAGGAAATGGCCTCCCGGGCCCTCGCGCGGGAGATGGCCGGCGAATTCCCGACCCCGCGACGAAGCTGCAAAGAAAGGTCTCAAGACCCGGCGAAGAGCTTCGCGGCTTCGTCGGCAGCCACGAAGCGCCTCTCGCGCACCCATTTCGTCACGACCCACTTCTCGCCCCGGGTCACCGGCGCGCTCGCGTGCAGGGAACGCGCGTCGACACGGCCTCGGTCATCGCCGTACTCGAAGTAGCAGGCATTGCCACGGATCGGCGAAACCGCGAGGCCGAGGCGCGGGAAGACGGTCTGTCCGCCTTCCGGCACGTCGTTGAGATAGGTCACCAGGGTACTCACCCGCTGGCCGCTGCGCGCAATGGATTCACGGTTGGCGGCGTTGGTGGGCGCCAGATAGTCGTGGTGGGGCTCGCTGCCCGCGCCGGTCGGGTAATGGAGCACCTGCAGCCCCTCGCCGTTTTCCAGCGGCAGGTTCATCAGCGCCGAGAGGCGCCGGTCGAGTCTGGCGATCAGGTCGTTCTCGCACAGGCGGAAGAACATGCCCCAGCTCGCGCGCTTGTCGCTCACCACGTCGCGGCCGCTCATCAGGTCGACCAGGGTGGAAGGTCTCAGGCGCGGCCGTGCCATCTCGATGATGGCCTGGCATTCATCGGCGTCCACCACGTTGCCGAGAGTGGCGAGGACCGGGTCGTCGCCACGCGAGTGGACGGCGATCTCGCGGTCGGCCGCCAGGATGCGGGTGCCCGGCGCGAGCCTTGCCGTCGGCCTGGATGGCGCATCGTCATGAAGTTCGATGACACCATCCGGCACCGCCGCGCCCTGCTGCCGCGCATCGACGAACGCCGCGACGATGGCGTGCGCGGCACGCTCGTTCACTCCCTGCTTCAGCATCGCGGCCACCAGCGTCGGCGGCAGCTGGCCGGCATCGAGCTTGTGCTCGAGCCAGCGGCCCAGGTCGGGGGAGAAGCGGACGACGGTGCTCATGGCGACCTGTGGGCACTATGCGATGCGGCACTATGCAATGAGCCGCGCATCAGACCGGCCCCGTCTGGGCGACCCAGCCCTTCTGGCCGCGCGTGAAGCCCTGACGCAGCTGCAGCGCGCCGCCCGCGCCGTTCATGATGCGCGCGATCATCGGGAACACGCGCTGCGCGTCGGCGTCCTGCATCCACGGCGCCGACTCGGCCTGGTAGGTGTAGCTCACCACCGCCAGCGGACGCCCGGCGTCGGAGCTGCCGACCTTGACGTCGACGATCTTCTCGCGCTTGAGATGAACCACGCAGAAGTCGCTGGCGTGCTCGCCATCGCGGCCTGCGTGAGACTTGTAGAACTTGCGGCCGGCCTCGGTCAGCTCGAAGCGCTTGACCGCGCCGTCCGGGTTCTCGCTGCTCTTCGGCGCGGCGACGATGGTGCTGCGTACCAGGCCCAGTTGCTCCATCACGGGGAACTGGAGCGCATGGCGCGCGCCCGCGCCGGCCTCGGCTTCGGTCAGGTCGATCGGCCAGCTCGACATGGCAAGGCAGATGTCGCCGCGCTGGGCCAGGTAGTCGTCGAGCGGGGCCGCGAGGTTCTCGGCGGTGGGCGCATCGGCATCGTGGCCGACGCTGCAGGCGGCCAGGGCGCAGATCGCGGCGATGCCCGCCAGGGTCTTGAGCGAATTCAGGGTGTGCCGGCTCGGGCGGATGAAGCGGGGATTCATGGGGTTTGTGCTTGGTCTTGCTGGATATCGGTGGCGGACGCGGACTCAGTGCTCGTCGAGCTCGTCGGCAACCCAGCCGTGCCGCGTCAGGTGAACGCCGAGGCGTACCTGCATCGTTCCCTCGCGCTGGATGGCGCGCGCCAGCAGCGGAAAGGCCTGCAGCACTTCGGGCGCCGCGGCCCAGGGCTCGGGTGCGATTCGGTATGTGAAAAGCAGCGAGGTCGCGGTGCGGCCATCGCGTGTCTGCGGCGGATCCCAGCCGATCAGGCGATCGAGGCTCAGGGTGGCCGCGCAGAAGTCGCCCGAGTGTGTGATCGTCTGCGTCGTCGTGCGGACCACCACGGGCACGTGCAGGTAGTACTTGCGCCCCGCCTCGGTCAGTGCGTATTCGCGGGCTGGCGGCTGCGCGGCGGCGGAGACGACATCCCTGCCGGTCACGAGCCCCAGCTTCTCGAGCACCGGCATCTGCTGCGCATCGGGCTCGCGCGATCCGGCCGCCACCGTGATCGGCCAGGCGTACTTGGCCAGGCACACATGCCCGCGCTGTGCGAGGTAGTCGTTGGTCGTCGCGGTGAAGTTGTCTCGGTTGGGAAAGCGTGCCTCCTCGTTGCCGCAACCGGTCAGGCAGGCCAGCGGCACCGTCAGCAGCAGCACGGCGGTGCGCATCGAACCTCGCCCGGCCTTCATTTCGCGCACCTGTCGGTGGTGGATGGCTTTGGGGAGGGCTGGTAGCCGTCGCTCAGCGTGCCGAGGAAGCAGACGAGGTCGGCGATCTGCTGCGGCGTCATGGCCGGAGGGGACCCGGGCGCGCGGGGTTTCGTGCCGCTGGCCAGGGTCTTGTCGCCGCCCTCGCCCGTACCCATGGGCACCTCTTCGTCGAGGCTGCCTTGCTGCGATGGCGGCAGGTCGTTGTATTTGTCGACCGTCGCGCCCGGCACATGGGTGGGCTGCAGCGCCCAGGCGGGGTTCGCCTGCGGCGCACCTGCGCCGTCGTTGCTGGCGGGATACCAGTACTCGGGGTTGGTGTCCCGCGTGTTGTAGAAGTTGACGACCTGCTCCAGCGAATGGAAGACGCCGTTGTGGAACAAGGCTCCCCGCGTCGCCACGTTGCGCAAGCCGGGAACCTTGAACATGCCGCAGTACGGGCTCGCCGTGTCCGGCGTGGCGGGCGCGTGGTCGGTTCGGAAGGGTCCGCACAGACCCATGTCGTGGTACTTCGGGTCGCCGTTGGCCGGAATCGGGTCGGGGTTGTTCGGAATCGACCTGTCGTTGCGCGGCGCGCCCAGGGCCTGGTAGGTGAAGTCGGTCATCAGGCCTGTGGTGCCGTTGAAGTTGGCGCCCGTGTAGTGGCAGCCCGAGCAATTGGCGACGCCGGTACTGTGAAACACGATCTCGCCGCGCCGTTCGGCCGGTGTCAGCGTGCCGCCGATCTTGTTGAAGACATGCAGGTCGTACTTGCTGCTGTATGGATGAAAGCTCAAGTCTTCCGTCTCCAGCGCCTGTATTGCATTGCCAAGGGCGGTGAAAGCCGCATCGGTGTCGTTGAACACGTCGGCGCCGAAGGCCTGCCTGAACAAGCCCGCGTAAGTGCTGGCCTGGACGACCTTCACGACTGCTTCCTTCGAGCTGTTGTTCATCTCGACCGGATTGAGCAGCGGCATGCCGGCCTGTATCGCCAGCGTCGCCGCGCGGCCGTCCCACATGAGGCCGCCACCGGGCGAGCTGGACGTCACTCCGTCGGGGTTGGGTGCGTCGTCGCTGTAGGGCGGCGTCGATTCCCTGTAGCGCAGCGATGGGACGGCGCGCGCGCCGGTCTGCGTGATGTCGGAGCCCAGCTGCACGGAGATGCTATTGGGCGGACCATAGGCATATTGCGGGTCGTGGCAGCTCGCGCACGACATGTTCCTGCCGCTCGAGAGGTTCTTGTCGAAGAAGGCCATCTGCCCGACCTGGGCGCGAAGACTCAAGGCGGGTCCGCCGGGGCGGGTGTTGCTCGTGGTCCTTGCCGTGCCCTTGCTATCGCAGGCCGCCACTATCGACAGCAGCGCGGCCACGAGCACCATGCCGAGCGGGACCCACCTGTCCTTTGCCAGATTCATCATTGACCGTTGCATCTCCGAAGAGCCGCCAGGGCGGCCTTCGATTCGTTCTCTTCCTTGCCTTCGCGCGAACCCGCAATCCAGGAGCGGCCGTCCGCAAAGGGCTCGGGGGCTGGAGGTCCCCCTGCCCTCATGCGCATGCCGGTCTACCTGGTCGCCCAGACGTTGTTCTGGCTCGCGTCGGCGCCGGTCTGCGGGGTGATCTGGCCTTCCAGCTTGCCCGTGAGGGCGTCCTGCACGCCGACGATGTCGTTCGCGTACAGCTTCTGGGTGTAGTTGGCCGGGATCACGTAGGCATGGTTGATCGGTCGCACCGAGTCGAAGTGCGTGTCCGCGCTGGCCTGGTATTCAGGCAGTGCAAGGATGTTGGCCGTGATGAACGCTTCCGTGTATTTGGTGCGGTTCAGGTACGACGCATCGACGCCCGGATCGGCAATCTGGAACATGTCCTGCAGCGTGCGCAGGAAGGAGAAGTGGCTGTACGAGTCGGAGTCCGCAACCTGCTTCTTCGCCGTGCCCACGTCCTGCTGGTTGGTCATGATCCCGAAGATCGAGTTGCCGTGGCCGAAGTTGCCCCCCGCGTAGTTGGGCGGCGGCGTGGTGGCCGTCGCCTTGCCGCTCGCATCCACCGTCACCGGCGCCGCGCCCGAATTCGGGGCCGCCCGCGTTCCAGCCGCAGCAGGAGCCGTTGCTGCCGCCTTCGCCTTCGTCGTACATCACGACGATGGCCACGCGCTTGTACGGGTTCTTCCACAGCGCCGAGTTGCGGATCTTGTTGACCACCATGCCCAGGTAGATGTCGGCGCGGATGGTGCCGGCGCCCTGGCCGTCGTTGTTGGTGTTCGCGCAACTGGTGTCGGAGCCGACGCCGTGCATGTCGTCGCACTGGTCCGGAACGATGAAGTTGATGTTGCCCACGTCGCCCGTGTCCAGGTCCTTGCCGAACTGGTCGTAGATCCAGCCGGTCGGCACCGGGAAGATCGAGGAATTGAGCCAGTCGGCTTCCTGGTACTGCGTGCCGAAGATGGTGCGGTTGTTGGCCACGAAGTCGGGCAGGCTGCGGGCGCCCTGGAAGGCGATCGAGGGGCCGTGCTTGACCTTGTAGAGGCCGCCTTGCGCGGGGAAGCTGGGCGAGCCGACCAGGGTGGGCGGCGCCGAGCCGTCGAGGTTGGTGGCACCCTTGAGCTTGCTCGAGTCGTACGTGGCGGTCACGGCGTTGTCGAGGATGCTGTCGGCGCGCACGTCCTGCCCGGGGTTCATCGATTCGCTGTAGGTGCGGATGGTGAGGCCCGCCTTGGACATCGCCGTGAACAGGTTGCTGCCCGGGATGTTGTGCACGGTGCCGCCGGTCGGGTGGTCGCCGCAGGTCGCGTCCGTCGGGACGTATTGGGAGCGGCTCTGTTTGTTCGCCGGCGGGAGCGCGCCCTGCGCGGGCATGACCTGGCCGTCGGAGGCCGTGCCGCCCGCGAATGCGACGTCCTTGATGTCGTAGGGGGCGACCGCGCCGCAGCCGAACCAGTTGTCGTCGTGGATGCCGAAGTCGTCTCCGCCGCCCAGCGCGGTGTAGTTGGGCTCGGAGGGGTTGCCGGTCGAGTAGTACGTCTTGAGCTGGTTGTAGTTGTTCAGGATGTAGTTGATGTTCGCCGCGCGCGGATTGCCGACGATCACGTCGGTCGACTTGTTCTCCTCGACGATGATGAAGATGTTGTCGTAGGCCGGCACGCCTTCCACGTTGAAGGCGGCCTGCTGCGCCTGCGCGAAGGTGATGGGCGCCTGCTTCTGCGTCGGCACGGTGGGGGTGGCCTTGCTGCCGTCCGTGTTGGTGAGCGTCACGCCCGACAGGCCGACGAGCCGGGGATCGCCGCCGGCGACGGCCAGGTTGTCGGGGAACAGGTCCTTGCGGTCGAGCTTGGTCGTCGCGTAGGTGTAGCGGTTGGTCAGCTGGTTGTCTTCGTACAGCGCGGCGTACTGGGTGGCGCCGCTCAGGGCGTTGACGTCGGCCAGCGGGTCGGTGAACGCGGCCGAGCCGAGGTTGAAGGTCGGCCCGTTGAGGCGAGCAATCAAGTTGGCCTTCTCGGCCGCGTAGCTGCTGCCGTTGGCTTCCACCAGGCGCTGGGCTTCGCTCGACAGCGGGCTGATGACGATCTTGTCCACGCCCTGGTCGGCGATCTGGGCGGCGGAGGCACGCAGGATCAGGTGGCTGGCGACGGGGGCGCCGGTCGCGGTATTGGTTGCGGAAGTGCCGATGTCGGCCACCAGTTGGCCGGCCTGACTGGTCGTCAGCGTGAATTTGCCGCTGGCATCGGTGAGCGTCGAGGCTTCGCCGCTGTCGAGCACGCCGTTGCCGTTGGCGTCGACGAAGACCGTCGCCTTCTGGTAGTAGCCGGCCTTCAGCGTCGGATTGCCCGTGCCGCTGCCCGGCACGTAGCCACTGGCGGCCACCACGCCGCTGAAGGTCGTGCTGGTGGAACTGGTGGGCCCGGTCGTGCTGGTGGGTGGGATCGTGATCGGGAAGAAGCCGGCGCTTCCGCCGCCCCCTCCTCCTCCGCACGCAGCGAGCACGCAGGCCGCAATCGTCGTCAACGACGTGAGCAAGACTTTCTTGTCGAAGATGGTCATATATCTTGGGGCGATGAGTTATTGATGGTTTTGATCAACCTGCAGGAAACAACGGCGGCGTGCTTTCTCATTAAGAAAACCGCAACGTGGAGAAATGTAGAAATCGCCAATGACATTCATGTGTCAATAACGATTTCGAAATCCTTTGATTTCACAGGCACCAGGCCGTATTAAATTTCCGATTTGATTGGAACTGACCACGGGCTGACCGGAGAATTAGATGGAAATTAGGAACGCTTGTTTTCGGTGAAATATTCAGGAAAAATTCCCTTGCTTTCAGCACGAACCTGTCCCCCTCGCAAGCTCGACGGAGTGCGGCAAGAGGAGTTTTCCCAACGGGACGACAGGGCCAGCCCCCTTCATTCGTCGAGAAAAATCGACGGCGCCTCGCCGTACTCGGTACGTCGAAGCTGCGTGGCGTGAAATTAATTGCGACGCGACGGATGCGCTGCCAAGTCACGCCACGGAGGGTCGACCGGCGATCCAGGGACGCGCCAACTCACACGACCAGGCAATTACCACCCGTCGGCACGCCCCATCGATCAAATCCCTGTTCCCGAGAATTCGAGCGGCGCACGTGGTGCGAATCGCGCCTCCGAAAAACTCACATCAATGCCGCGGATGATTGCGCGGCATTGATCGTCCGGCCGGAGGCCGAGGGCGCGCAGCCGTCGAGGTGGATCGTTCGACCTGTGGCTCCGTGACGCTCACAAGCCGTCCGGCAGCAGGGCGGCGAGCGCGTCGCGCATCAGCCGTGCGATCAACTGCTGGCGTTCGCGCGGCATCCGCTCGAGGGTTGAAGCCACGCTGATGGCGGCCGAGGGCTCGCCAGCGGCATTGCGCACCGCCATGCCGACGGCCAGCACGCCGTCGGTGGCGTGGTTGCCAATGACGGACCAGCCACGCTGGCGCGTCGCCTGCACCAGCAGCGCCATGCGCTCGGGCGTCATTCCACCGTAGCGCGCCAGGTTCGGCGCATTGGCGGCGATGGCGGCCTTCATCTGTTCGTCCGGCAGCGCCGACAACAGCGCCAGTCCCGCCGCCCCGACGCCGAGCGGCTGGAGCGTCCCCACCTGGATGACGAGGATCTGGATCGGATGTGTGCCAACGTGCCGTGCGATGCAGCGCGAAGCGGCGCCTTCGCGCACGATGGCGAAGGCGGCGTCGCCACATGCGGCACTCACCTGCTCCAGCACGGGGCGCAGCCGCGCCGCCATGTTGGGCGTTGCATCGTGCAATGCCATGGCCGCCAGCCGTGGCCCTGCGACGTAGCGAAAGCGTCCGCGCTGCGCCACGTGCCCGGTGTCCAGCAAGGTGGCCAGCAGCCGGTGGACCGTCGCGCGCTCCAGTTGCGCGATCCGGCACAGGTCCACCACACGCAGCCCCTCGCGGTCGCTGGCCAGTACCGCATCCAGCAGTTGCAGGCCTCGCCTCAGCGTACGGCCACTGCTGTCCCTCTCCCCGCCGGGCTCGGTGTCCGCCGGGCCCGGCGGCGCCACGCTCGGGGCGCTTGCCTGGTGGGTGGCTCGAGGGATGCGGCGAGTCGGCATGCGAGGGGATTCGGAAGTCGAGGGGACGAGCCCTCCAGTGTGCCAAAAACGTCCGCCTGGCGGACGTTCTGATTGGTGCGATGGACGGGGCTGTCAAAGAATTCCGGCCTGACGAACGCGCTTGCCGTGCGGCGCCAGGCCTTCGGGCAGGCACCGCCGCCGTCACCGAAATACTGAAGGAGACAACAGAACATGCTTTGCCCGACCGCATCCCGCCGGCGTTTGCTGGCCCTTGCCACCGCGCTGCTCTGCAGCACCGCGCTGCCCTCGCATGCACAGCCCGCCCCCTGGCCGTCCAAGCCGGTGAAGCTCGTGGTCGGCTACGCCGCGGGAGGGGCCACGGACGTGATCGCGCGCCTGGTCGCCATCAGGCTGGGCGAACAGCTGGGCCAGCCCGTGCTGGTGGACAACCGCACCGGCGCCAACAGCAACGTGGGTGCCGAAGCCGTGGCCCGCGCCCCCGCCGACGGCTACACGCTCTACGTCTACACCATCGCCAACACGATCAACGCGTCGCTCTATGCCCGGCTCGGCTACGACCCGATCAAGGATTTCGAGCCCATCGGACTGATCGCCAAGATTCCCAACATCCTGGTGGTCGACCCGAAGCTGCCGGTGAAGAGCGTGGCCGACTACGTGCGCTTCGCCAAGGAGCAGCCCGACGGCATCACCTTCGCATCCTCGGGCAGCGGCTCATCCATCCACCTCTCGGGCGAGATGTTCAAGATGAAAGCCGGCTTGAAGATGCTGCATGTGCCCTACCGGGGCAGCGCTCCCGCGATCACGGACTTGCTGGGCGGGCAGGTGCAGTCGATGTTCGACAACGCGCCCTCGGCGCTGCCGCATGTGCAGGGCGGAAGGTTGCGCGCCATCGCGATCACCGGTCCCCGGCGCTCGCCGCTGCTGCCCGACGTGCCCACCGTGGCCGAGTCGGGCTATCCGGGCTTCGACGTGCAGTCCTGGTTCGGCCTGGCTGCCCCCGCCGGAACGCCGCGCGCCGTGATCGACCGGCTCAATGCCGCGCTGGGCAAGGTCCTGGCCGCGCCGGAAGTACGCCAGCGGCTGCAGGACATGGCGGCCACGCCCGAGGCCGGCACGCCCGAGCAGATGCGCGCGTTCGCTGCCGCGGAGATCAAGCGCTGGCGCGACGTGGTCAAGGCGTCGGGCGCCACCGCCGAATAAGGAAAGAAAGGAGCCTGCCCCATGTTTCCCATCGACTTCTTCTGGCGCGCGGCCGAACGCTGGCCCGACCGCATTGCCATCGACGCCCCCGAGGGCACGACCCGCTACGACGCACTGGCCGCCCAGGTGGCCGCGCTGGCCTCGGCCCTGAACGCACTCGACCCCGAGCCGCAAAGCCGCGTGGGCATCTGCGCGAGCAACAGCGCCGGGCACATCGTGGCGCTTCTGGCTGTGCTGGCCTGCGGCAAGGTCTGGGTGCCGCTCAACCCCAAGAGCACCCGCCCCGAGATTCGCCGGATCGTCGATGCGACCGAGCCCTCGATCCTCGTGGTCGACCCTGCCTGCGCCGGCCTGCTCGAAGGCGCGCCGGGTGCGCGCATCCACAGCGGCACAACCGAGGAAAGCGGGGAAAGCGAACCCACCATCGCCACCTTGATCTCGCGCCACGCCGGGGGGGCACGGCCCACCTTCGCCCTGCCGCCCGAGGCCGCGCAGGCGATCAAGTTCACCGGCGGCACCACCGGCGCGCCCAAGGGGGTGATCCAGCCATATCGCGCCTGGATGGCCACGATCGTCAACCAGATCCATGCCTGGGGATTCGAGCCGCGGGATCGCTACATCATGGCCGCCCCGATCACCCACGGCACTTCGACCTATCTCCTGCCCATCCTGGCACAGGGCGGCTGCCACGTCGTGCTGGCCGAGAGCGGCGCCGAGGCCGTGCGCACGGCCTTTCGCGAGCGCGGCGGCACGGTGTGCTTCATGCCCCCCACGCTGGTCTACATGCTGATGGCACTGCCGGGCGCTTCGCGCGCGGACTTTCCGCAGCTGCGCCGCCTGATCTACGGCGGGGCGCCGATGCCGCCCGAGAAGATCCGCCAGGTGCGCGACTTCTTCGGCCCGGTGCTCGGCACCACCTATGGCCAGACCGAGGCGCCGCAGATCCTGACGGTGATGCGCCCCGAGGACTTCGAGGAAGAGCGCAACTGGGCAGCCGTGGGCCGCACCACGTGGTTCAGCGACGTGGCCATCATGGCGCCCAATGGCCGACTCCTGCCCGCGGGCGAGGTCGGCGAGGTGGTGGCGCGCGGCGACCTGGTGATGAGCGGCTACTGGCGTCTGCCCGACAAGACGGCAGAGACGCTGGTGGGCGACTGGCTGCACACCGGCGACCGCGGCCTGATCGACGAACGGGGCTACCTGTACCTCAAGGATCGCCTGAAGGACCTGGTCATCACGGGCGGCTTCAACGTCTACCCGGTGGACGTTGAGAACGCGCTGGGCCAGCACCCCGCGGTGCACGAATGCGCGGTGTTCGGCATTCCCGACGACAAGTGGGGCGAGGCCGTACAGGCTGCCGTCCAGTTGCGCCCGGGCGCCCGAGCCTCCGACGCCGAGCTGATCGCGTTCGTGCGCGAACGCCTGGGCCCCGTGCAGACACCCAAGCACATCCATTTCTACGAGAGCTTGCCGCGCTCTCCGGTGGGCAAAGTGCTCAAGGCGACCGTGCGCGAACGCGCGATGGTTTCCGCCAGCGCCCCCGCCATCGCCACAGCCCAATGAAAGACCACCCCATGCCCAACTCTCCCGCCACGCCCGTCACGGGCCTTTGCACCCACACGCTCACCAGCCTGCACTACCGCGACGAGGATCTGGTCGAGGATCTGCTCGGCAAGAAGACCTTCACCGAGGCGATGCTGAAGCAGATCCTGAACCGCACGCCGCGCGGCGTGGACCTGCGCATCACCGACGCCGTGCTGATCGTCCTGATGGAACACGGCCTCACGCCCAGCGCCATCGCCACGCGCCTGGTCTACATGAGCGCGCCCGAGAACCTGCAGGGCGCCGTCTCGGCGGGCCTGCTGGCGGTGGGCAGCTCCTTCGTCGGCACGATGGAGAACTGCTCGGGCCTGCTCGATCGCATCGGCGCGGCAGCGGATCCGGACGCCGAGGCGCTGGAGATCGCGCGCCACCACAAGGCGCTCAAGACCCCGGTGCCCGGGTTCGGCCATCATCTGCACAAGCCGGTGGATCCGCGTGCCTACAAGCTGCTCGACATCGCGCGCGCGGAGCCCGAATTGCCAGGAGACAAGGTGCGCGCGCTCGAGAGACTCTCGGCCGCCGTGGACGCGGTGGCGCAGCGCCCCATCACGATCAACGCGACCGGCGCCGTGGCGGCGCTGCTCGGCGAGATCGGGGTGCCCACTGCCGTGATGCGCGGCTTCGCGGTCATCTCGCGCGCGGCGGGCCTGGTGGCCCACATCGTCGAAGAGCAGCAGAGCCCTTCGGGTCGTTTCATCTGGGACACCGTCGAGCAGGCCATCCCGTTCGTGGACGGGCTCGGGAAATCCCGATGACCGCGGCGGGGGGCCGCATCCCTGCGCCCCCGCTGCCGAGTTCGTTGAGAGCCCGCTCGGCAGCTCCTGTTGCCGGCGCACCGTCCAGGCAGCCCGATGCCGCGGCAGGCCGGCGGCCGTGCCCGGCGCGCAACAGGCGGCGCCCCCGCACGCCGCCGCCCGGCGTTCCTGTGCCATGATGAAGTTCCCTGATCAACTTCCCCCGCACCCGGGCGCTGCGCCGCCCTGGCTGGCACGACGTCACCTTGGCCTACCTCGTCGCACTTCTGATGTTCGTCGCATCGCTGTGCCATGCACAGACCGCGCCTGTGCAGCGCCTGCGCATCGTTGGAGGACTGGCCGGGGTCACGCAGTACACGGGGCAGGAGGAACAGTTCTGGACGCGTGATCTCGCCGCGCTGTCCGGCGGCCGCTACACCGCCAGCATCGTGCCCTTCGACCGTGCCGGCGTGCCCGGCCAGGAAATGCTGAATCTGATGCAGCTGGGCGTCGTGCCCTTCGGCACGGCGCTGATGAGCCAGGTATCCACCCAGTTTCCGGAGCTTGGTGCGCCCGACATGGCCGGCCTGAATCCCGACATCGCCACGCTGCGGCGGGTGGTCGGCGCATTCCGTCCCTATCTGTCGCAGGCCCTGCGCGAGCGCTACGACGTGGAGCTGCTGGCGGTCTACATCTATCCGGCGCAGGTGGTGTTCTGCAACAAGCCGATGCAGCAGCTCGGCGACCTCGCGGGCAGGCGCACGCGCGTGTCGAGCCCGACACAGGCCGACTTTGTCGCGGCGCTCGGCGGTACGCCGGTGTACACCGAGTTCTCGCAGATCATGGCGAACATGAAATCGGGCAACACCGACTGCGTCATCACCGGCACCATGTCCGGGCACACGCTGGGCCTGCACGAGGTGACCAGCGTGCTCTATGCCATGCCGCTGAACTGGGGCGTGGCCGTCTTCGCCGCCAACCGCGAGAGCTTCAATGCACTGCCGCCGGACCTGCAGGCGCTGCTGCGCAAGGAACTGCCGCGGCTGGAGGCCGCGGTGTGGGCCCAGTCGGAGCGCGAGACCGAGGAGGGCATCGCCTGCAACACGGGTGCGGCAGGCTGCGGCAGGGCAACCAGGGGGCGCATGCTGGCGGTGCGGCCCTCGCCGCGCGACGAGGCCCGCCGCCGCGACATCTTCGCGACCCAGGTGCTGCCCGGATGGATTCAGCGCTGCGGCCCGGTGTGCGCCACGGTATGGAACCAGACGGTCGCCCCGGTGGTCGGCATCCAGGCCCGGGCCACGGCACGGTGACGTTACGGTTTCCCCGCCGCATCGCCGCCATCGTCTACGGCGTGGCGCTGGTCTTCCTCGCCACCGTGGGGACGGTGGCCTCCTTCATCGTCTGGGAAGCCAGGCTGAAGGCCATCACCGATCACGAGAACCAGACGGTCCGCTTCGTGACCGGCTCCGAGGCCGCGCTCAATCGCGCGCTGCTGAGCGTCGACATGCTGCTCGCGGGCGCCAACGAACTGCTGCGCGGCTCGAAGGCCGGCAGCGCCGGCCGAGACGCTGCCAGCGCCGGGCCGCACCAGTTGCTCGACAACATGGTGCGGCAGAACCTGCTGGTGCGCCACGTGGCCTTCGTCGATGCGCGCGGCACCGTGGTGGCCTCGTCGGACCGGCGCGGCGAATACCTGCCGCTGGCCCTGCCGCCGGGCTTCGTCGACGGCGTGCTGGCGAAGCCCGTGTCGACGCTGGAGATCAGCGCACCGGCCATCAGCCTGGTGACCTCGCAGAAGGTGCTGTACTTCGCCCGCGCCGTCACGCTCGCCGACGGCTCGCGCATGCTGGCGGTGGCGGAGGTGCAGCTGTCGCTGCTCGCGACGATCATGACGCAGGGTGCCGGCCTGCGCGGCCTGGAGGTCACGCTGGAACGCGATGCCGGTTCACTCCTGGCGAGCGTGCCACCACGCGACGACCTCGCCGGCAGGCCGATCGAGCCGCCGCTGCACGAGCAGACCAGCGACGGCAAGCCGCAGCGCATGGCCGCACGCCTGAGCGGCGAACCGGCCATCGTGGTGGCCCGGCCTACGCTGCACCGAAATCTGCTGATCGTCGCGAGCATGCCGCTGACCTCCGCGCTGATGGACTGGAGCCGCGAGCGCGACCTGATCGCCTGGACCGGCGCAGCCGTCGCGCTGATGATCCTGTCGGTGGCGTGCTTCACGCATGTCCAGCTGCGCCGCCAATGGCGTGCCCGCATGGAGCTGGTGCAGTCCAAGGCCACGCTGGACCAGGCGCTGGAGTCCATGATCGACGGCTTCATCCTGCTTGACGCCGAGCACCGCGTGCTCACCTGGAACCGCAGCTTCGTCGCGATGTTCCCGTGGGTCGGATCGATGATCGCGCCGGGGCTGCCCTTTCGGCGCATCATGGACGAGACCGCTCAGCACGTGGTGCACGGCCGTGGGCCCGCCGGCTGGTTGGCGCTGAATGCGCCGCAGATGGCACAGGCGCACTCCGAACAGGAGGCGCTGCTGCACAACGGCCAGGTGATTCGCGCCACGCGCAGCCGGACACCGGACGGCGGCATGGTCTGCGTCTACCACGACATCACCGAGAAGCGTCGCCACACGGCCGCCATCATCGAGAGCAAGGCGCAGTTGCAGGCCACGCTGGACGCCCTGCCCGACCTGCTGCTCGAGGTGGGCCTGGATGGCCGCTGCCACGGCCACCACACGCCGCGCGTGCCCTTTCCCGCCGCCGGTCTCGAGAACCCCGTGGGCCGCACCCTGCAGGAATTGCTGCCGCCCGAGGCTGCCTCGCAGGTGATGGCGGCGCTGCGCGAGGCCAACGCCAAGGGCTACTCGGCCGGCCGCCAGTTCGAACGGCGCGACCAGGGCGAGCGCAACTGGTTCGAGATTTCCGCGTCGCGCAAGGCCGTCGACGAGGCGGCCGATGCGACCGTCGATGCCACTGCCGGCGACCCGGCCGAAGACCCGGCCGGCAGGGCCGAGGAGCGCAGTGCGCGCTTCATCGTGATCCTGCGCGACATCACCCAGAGCAAGCGCGCGGCGCGCGAGATCGAGCACCTGGCCTTCTACGACACGCTCACCGGCCTGCCCAACCGGCGGCAGCTGCTCGACCGCCTCCACCAGGCCATCGGCGACGCGGCACGCCGCCCGGGACTGTGCGCGCTGCTCTTTCTCGATCTGGACAACTTCAAGACGCTGAACGACGCGCTGGGGCACGACGTCGGCGACGTGCTGCTCAAGCAGGTGGCACAGCGGCTGAAGAGCTGCCTTCGCGAGGGCGACATCGTCGCGCGCCTGGGCGGCGACGAATTCGTGGTGATCCTCGAAAACCTGAGCGACCAGGTCGCGGTGGCCACCTCGCAGACCGAAACCGTCGGCGCGGCCATCCTCGCGCACCTGAACCAGCCCTACCAGCTCGGCGCGCAGCACCACCACGGCACGTGCAGCATCGGAGCCGCCCTGTTCGACGCCCGCACGGCCTCGATCGAGGAGGTGCTCAAGCAAGCCGACATCGCCATGTACCGCGCCAAGACGGACGGCGGCAACGCGCTGCGCTTCTTCGAAGCGGACATGCAGACCCGCATCACCACGCGCGCCGCGCTGGAAAACGAACTGCACGCCGCCATTGCGGCGCAGCAGTTCGTGCTGCACTACCAGAGCCAGGTCACCAGCGACAACCGGGTGCTGGGCGCGGAGGTGCTGGTGCGCTGGCACCATCCCGTGCGCGGGCTGCTGCTGCCGGGCCAGTTCATCGACGTGGCGGAGGACACCGGGCTCATCATCCCGCTGGGCCTGTGGGTGCTGGAGACGGCCTGCAGCCAGCTCGCGGCATGGAGCGGCGATCCGTTGCGGCAACGGATGCAGCTCTCGGTCAACGTGAGCGCCCGGCAGTTCCGCGAAGCGGACTTCGTCGACCAGGTGGGCCGCGTGCTGGCGCGCACCGGTGCCGATCCGCAAAAGCTCAAGCTGGAGCTCACCGAGAGCCTGCTGCACGAGAAGGTGGCCGACGCCGTCGGCAAGATGCAGGCGCTGGCGGCGCTGGGCATCCGTTTCTCCATGGACGACTTCGGCACCGGCTACTCGTCGCTGTCCTACATGACCCAGCTGCCGCTGAGCCAGGTGAAGGTCGACAAGTTCTTCGTGCACCGCATCGGGCTCGATCCGAAGGTGGAATCGATCATCCTGGCCATCATCGGCATGGCGCGCAGCCTGGAACTGGAGATCGTGGCCGAAGGCGTGGAAACGCCCGCGCAGCGCGACTTCCTGGTGCGCCACGGCTGCGGCCTGTGCCAGGGCTATCTGTTCGGCGTGCCGCAGCCACTGGAAATCTATGAGCGCGAGCTCGATGGAAAGCTCGATCGCCCGGATCCTGTCTTCTCGTGAAGACATGAACCGTCTCCCGGTCGTCCGGATCTTCGTCAGCATCCCCAGGGCATCGGCCCGCGTCGGGACGCCCTGTTGGTGCCGAAAGAAAGCACCGTCGTGCAGCCGCCGGCAACACGCTGTCACTTTTTCGGATGCCGATTCCGCAAAACTCTGCAAACAAAAGGGCTACACTGCAACCGGGGCAGCCAATCTCTCCCTCTACCCTCCTCCTATGGCTGTCCATTTAACCCGCTTCGGCGGGTTTTCTTTTGGCAGGTCGGCCCGGTGCGCCACAGCCCCGGCGGCGCGCGCCCGGGGAATTCGCCTCGCTCGCGGCGCTAGAAAAGGTGTTGCTGCGAGCTCGTCAGGGCCGCGAAGCTCGCTCCCATGGGCTGCAGGATGGCGTCGGCGATCGGCTGCAGCTGCCGGCTCAGGTAGTGGTCGTAGTCGATCCGGGAGTGGAGGGCCTCCATCGGTTCCGGGCCGTTGCGGGTCATGACGTAGCGGATCCAGCCGCCGTTCTGGTACTGCCTGGGCCGATGGAGCCGGTCGTTGTGCTCGTCGGCGAGGCGCGCGGCGCGCACCTGCGGCGGCACGTTGACGAGGTAGGCATCCAGGCGATGGCGCAGGCGCTTCCTGTAGACGAGCAGTTCGTCCTGGCCGCCGGACAGCGTCGAGCGCACGTACTCCCTCACGAACTCCTCGTAGGGCTCGCCCCGGAAAATGCGTGAGAGCAGCCCCTCCTGGAACTGCCGCGCCAACGGGGTCCAGTCGCTGCGGGCCATCTCCAGGCCGCGGTAGATCATTTCCTCCTTGCCCGCGGCGTCCTTGCTCAGGCCGGCATAGCGCTTCTTGCTGCCCACGTCCGAGCCGCGGATGGTGGGCATGAAGAACTTGCTGTAGTGAGTGTCGAACTCGATCTCGAGCAGATTCTCGAGGCCGTGCGTCTCGCGCAGGGTGCGTGTCCACCAGCCGTTGATGTCCTTCACGAGCCCCGCCGCGACGGCATGCGCCTCCTCGTTGGTGTGGGTGCGCCCGAGCCAGATAAAGATGGAGTCGGTGTCGCCGTAGATGGCCTCGTAGCCCCGGCGCTCCACGAATTCGCGCGTGAGCTTCATCATCTCGTGCCCCCGAAGGGTGATGGCCGACACCAGCTTGGGATTGAAGAAGCGGCATTCGGACGCGCCCAGCACGCCGGCGAACGAGTTCATCAGCAGCTTGAGTGCTTGCGACAGCGGTTCGTTCCTGGCCCGCTTGGCCTCGTCCCGCGCGCGCCAGAGCGTGGTCACAATCTCCGGCAGGCAGTGCCTGGTGCGGGAGAAGGTCGTTCCCTGGGGCCCCTGGACGACCGCGGCCGGGTCGCTCGCGCCGGCGCCTTCCACGAGGCCCACGGGATCGACGAGGAAGGTGCGGATGATCGAGGGATAGAGGCTCTTGTAGTCCAGCACCACGACCGAGTCGTAGAACCCCGGCTTCGAGTCCATCACGTAGCCCCCGGGGAAGGCCTTGCTCGGGATCTCGCCCACGTTCGGCGCCACGTAGCCCAGTCGATGCATGCGCGGCAGGTAGTGGTGGCTGAACGCCGCGATGGAGCCGCCGAAGTGGTCGATCTGCAGGCCGGTGGTCTGCGCCCGCTCCAGCACGAACTGCAGCAGCTTCGCCTTCTCGAAGATGCGCAGGACGAGCTCGCAATCCCGGATGTTGTAGTGCGCGAGCGCGGGCTTGTCCTCCTGGTAGCGCCGCTCGATCTCGGCCATCTTGTCGTACTCGTCGCCGATGGCCTTGCCCTCGCCCAGCAGCGCCTGCGAGACGCTCTCCAGGCTGAAGGAAGGAAAGCTCCACATCGCGGCCCGCAGTGCCTCGATGCCGTCGACGATCACCCGCCCGGACACGGAGGCGAACAGATAGCCCTGCTTGCCCGGGTGGGTGCGCCAGTCGATGGTGCCTCGCTCCCGCCCCAGAAGCAGTTGCGCCCCGCAGTCGTTGGCCGTCTTCTGCAGTACCCGCAGGTCGAACTGGATGACGCTCCAGCCGACGATGACGTCCGGATCGTTCCTCTCGAACCACTCGTTGAGCTTCTCGATCATGGCCCTGCGGGTCGGGCAATAGACGAGCGAGAAGTCCGGATGCGCCTGCGGCCCGCCCGGCACGGCTGGCGGTTCGCCCAGCATGAAGACGGTCCGGTCCTGCGCCGCGTCCAGCGCAATGGAATAGAGTGCCTCGTACTGGCTGGTCTCGATGTCCAGCGACACCATCTTCAGCGCCGGGCGGTATTCGGGCGCGGGCCTGAGCCTGTAGTCGACGAGCGCCGAGCGGTCCGTGCGCCCTCCTTCCACCTGCACGCCGGCGGTGATGAAGCGCTCCATGAGGTAGCGGTCGTGCGGGCGCACGTCGGCCTCGAGCAGCGGAATGTCCTGTGCACGGAGTGCGCGCGCCAGCCGGCCGATCTGCCGGAAGTGCTTCGCATAGACACCGACGACGGGCTCCCGCTGGAAGGTCTTCAGGTCGAGTTCGCGAAGCTCCATCCCCGGCATGGCGGCAAGCTGCGCCTGCACTGCCGCGCGGTGCCGGGCCGCGACGAACGCGACGGACGCCTGGGAGGTGAGCACGACCTTCATCGGCCCCGAATCCGTGGCCAGCCAGTATTCGATCTCCGTGCCCGCCGGGGCATCCCGCCAGTGGCGGGTGAGGATGAAGCCCTTGAGTTCGATGGGTGCCACGAGAGCCTGAGGAAATGGGGACGCGAAGTAGACGTGCTTGGGCGGCACGGATTTTCGCCCAGTCCATTGCATCCCGCCCTCGAACGAGCGGCTGATTCGATTCCTGCCGGCAATCGCGGTCCACGCACCTCGGCCTAAGGTCGGGAAGCCGGCTGCTCCTGCGCCAGTCCTTGCCGCTCCCGCTTGGGGCTCTTCAACAGATCGACCGATGCCTGCCGTTCACCTGCGGCATCGGCACGCTCCGCATGCTCAGAGTGCTCCCGCACTCTCCGGAAGAATGCCGTTGAGCAGATGGTCGCCCACCACGGTGAACTTGTGCCGCACCGGGTCGTGCAGCGTGTGCACGCGTGCATTGCGCCAGTGCCGGTCGAAGGCATGCGGCGACTGCGCCGAGCGCGTGCCGCACAGCTCGAAGAGCTTGCTGGAGGCCAGCAGCGCCACTTCCGATGTGAGCACCTTGGCTTCGGCCACGGCCAGCGAGGCCGCCGCGCGGTTCGCCCTGTCGGGGTCGGCGATGGCCGCATCCACCGCCAGGCCCGCGCGCTGCGTCATTGCCTCGGCGGCATGGATGCGGATCTGGATCTCCCCGGCCTGCGCGATGACCAGCGGGTCGATCACCGCCCGCGGCGAGCCCTCGGGCTGGCTGATCGACGAGCGGCCGCGCAGGAAGCGCACCGTGTCGTCCAGCGCCGCCTGCGCAATGCCCAGGTCGATGCCCACGTGGCTGAGCTGCGAGACGGCGCCCATGGCCTGTTCGCTGTAGGCCCGGTGGATCGGCAGCACGCACAGGTCCGGCAGCTCGACACGGTCGAGCCGCACGCGGCCGCTCGCGGTGGTGCGCTGGCCGAAGCTCTGCCAATCGTCCTCGATCGCGAGGCCGGGCGTGCCCGCGGGAATGATGGCGACCGTCTTCTCGCCAGCTTCGTTCTGGCCGATGACGGTGACGTAGTGGGCGAAGAGCGCCCCCGTGGCGTAGATCTTCTCGCCGCTGAGCACGTGGCCGCGTGCGGTGCGAGCGATGACCGTGGGCTGTAAACCCTGCTTTCCAGGCGCGTCGGTGTTGGCATTGCCGAAGCGGCAGCCGCGCAGGATCTCACCCAGGAAGAAGTCCTTCTGCGCGGCAGTGCCCACCGTCGAGAGCCAGAAAACCGCGCTGTTGTGGTTCTGCTGGATCTGGCCGATGGACGCATCCGCGGCCGTGAGAATCGCGAACACCTGCGCCACGGTGGCATAGGACACGCCCGCGCCGCCGTGCTCGCGCGGCACGTTCATGGCCCACAGGCCCGCGGCCGAGACCAGGTCGAGCTCGCGTTCGGGCAGGATGCGCTCGCGGTCCCGCTCGGCCGAGCCTTCGGCGATCAGGCCGGCGATGCGGCGCGCGGCCTGGAGCACTTCCGCGTCGGAGCGCAGCACCTGTGCCGCCTGCACGGCGCGCGTGGTGCGATGGGCGGACTGCTGGCGCTTGATCACCGAGGCGAGCACGGCATTCATGAGGCCGCCGCGCGATGCCGCGGCAGACGCCCGAAGAAGGGATGGCTCGGGTCGTTGAAGCCCGGCAGCGACGAATGGCCCGTGGTCACCAGCGCGTCGACCAACGCCTCGTCTTCATCGCTGAAGCGGTACTGCAGCGCCGGCACGTAGTCTTCCCACTGCTCCAGCGTGCGGGGGCCGGCGATGGCGGAGGTGATCAGCCGGTTGTTCAACACCCATGCCAGTGCAAACTGCCCGGGCGTGATGCCGCGCCCCTCGACGTGCTCCTTCACGCGCTGGGCGATCTGCAGCGACTCGGCGCGCCACTCCGTCTGCAGGATGCGCTTGTCGTCGCGGCCCGCGCGCGTGCCGGACGGCGGCGCCTTGCCCGGCTCGTACTTGGCGGTGAGCACGCCGCGCGCGAGCGGGCTGTACGAAACGACACCCACGCCGTAGTACTCGGCCGCGGGCAGGTGCTCGGCCTCGATCTGCCGGTTCGCGAGGTTGTAGAGCGGCTGGCTCGCCGCCGGCCGGTCCACGTTCAGGGCGTCTGCGGTGCGGCTGAACTCCGCGATCTTCCAGGCGCTGTGGTTCGAGAGGCCGTAGCTGCGCAGCTTGCCGGCGCGGATCAGGTCGCCCAGTGCGCGTACGGTCTCGGCCACCGGCGTGGCGCGGTCCTCGCGGTGCAGGTACAGCAGGTCGATGTGGTCGGTGCCCAGTCGCTTCAGGCTGGCCTCCACCGACTGCACGATGCCGTGCCGCCCGGTGCTCCTGTTGTTGGGGCCGGCGATGTCCGGATCGGGGTTCGCGAACTTCGTCGCGAGCACCCAGCGGTGCCGGTTGGGCGCCACCAGTTGGCCCACCACCTTTTCCGATTCGCCCTTGTTGTACGCATTGGCGGTATCGATGAAGTTGATGCCCTGCTCGAAGGCGCGATCGGCGATGCACTGCGCGGTGGCGCGGTCGGTCTGACCGCCGAACATCATGGTGCCGAGCGTGAGCGGCGACACGAGGATGCCGCTGCGCCCGAGTGGGCGGTAGTCGATGGTGCTCATGGAGAAGGTTCTCTGGTGTCGGGGTGAAAGGTGCGCCTACAGGCGAAGCCCGGCCTGCCTCATCAGCGGCAGGATGCGGTCGCCGAAGAATTCGAGGTCGGGCTTGAAGTCGAAGAAGCTCAGCTGCAGGCCATCGATGCCCGCGCGCTTGAGCTGCACGAACTGCTCGACCACCTGCTCCGGCGTGCCGATGACCTCGATGTTTCCGCCGATGGCACGGCGCTTGGGAGCGTCGTTGCCGACGCGGCCGCGCCAGGCGTGCGCGTCGCTGTCGAAACGGTTGAAGCTGGTCTTCGGATCGGCGTCGACGTGCGCGACGATGGCGTCGTGGTAGTCCCAGGTCTCGCGCTCGGTCTCGCGGCTGATCACCATCGGGTTGAGCAGCGTGCGCACCTCGCGGCCCACGTCGCGCGCAGCCTGCTTCACGCGCGCGGCATGCGCCGGGAGCGCCTCGATGGCGCTGGCGAAGCTCGAACCGCTCGGGCTGGTGATGAACACGATGTCGGAATAGCGCGCCGCGAAGCCGATGCCAGCGTCGGAGCCGGTGGCGTTCACCAGCACGGGCCGGCCGAAGCGCGGCTTGGGCGAGACGAAAGCGCCATCGAGTTTCCACAGTGATTCGCCCTTGAACGACCAGTTCTCGGTGTCGGCCCAAAGCCGCTGCACCACTTCGAGGAACTCTGCTGCAAGTTCGTAGCGGCGGTCGTGCTCGATGCGATGGGAACCGAACATCTCGTGTTCGACCGCGCGGTGCCCAGTGACCACGTTGATGCCCCAGCGCCCGCCCGAGATGTGGTCGAGCGTGGCGGCGTACTTGGCCAGGTGCAGCGGATGCAGCGGGCCGTAGAGCACATGGATGGTCGAGATCAGCATGATCCGGCTCGTCACCGCGGTGAGCGCGGCCGTGGTCATGAACGAGTCGAGCGCGTTGCCGTTGAAGACACCGCCATAGCCGCCCTTGGGCAGCCATTGCGACAGCGCGAACACCAGGTCGAAGCCCAACTGCTCGGCCTTCAGCACGAGGTCGCGGTTGTAGTCAAAGCGCCAGTCGGTGGTGCGCGGGAGTGTCGACGCGCTCCAGCCGCCCGCCTGGATCGGCAGGAACAGCCCCAGCAGCACGGGCTGCCTGAAGGCCTGGGAAAGCGGGCTCTCGCTGAATTCGCTCGGAGCGGCAAAGCGCTCCCATCCGGCAATGGCGCCGGGCCGTTGTGGCAGGGACATTTGAAATTACCTTCCAGGGGCCCGGATTCTGTGCAGCCGCACGGCAAATGGCACGCCCGGAATCCGCATATCCAAATTCGCCGGATTCATCATCGGGCTCGAGAAGACCTTGCCTTCCTCCAGGTGCTTCGTCGTGCCGTTGAGGTGGTAGTCGCCGATCACGCGCGCCTTCTGCAGCAGCGGGTTGTGGCTGAAGATGGTGCGCAGGTTGCGCCAGTGGCGGTCGAAGTTGTGCCTGCGCGAAGTGGCCGAGGCGCCGCCGGCCTCGAAGAGGCGCTCGGCCGCCTGCAGCGCGATCCGGCTGACCGCCAGTTGCGTCTTGGCGGTGGCGAGCGCGCCGTCGAGCACCAGCTGCTGCACTCCCTCCTCCCCCACATCGCCGTTGGCGGCGCCGCGCCGCAGGGCCTCGGCCGAACGGTCGAGCTGCCGCGCGTTGGCGGCGATGAGCGCATCCACGGCGTGCGTGTGCGCGGCCAGGTCGCCCACCACCCATTGCGTGAAGTGGTCTTCCGCCGCCGCGGACGCCAGGCTGTGCGCCGCGGGCCGGGCGTGATGGCGCACGTAGTGCACGGCGTCATCGAACACGTTGCGCACGATGCCCGCCGCGACGGCCACCAGGTAGAGCTGCCGCAGCGAAGAGGCATGGCGCCGCTGCAGGCTGCGCGGCGAGGTGAGCACGATCTCGTCGGGCCGGACTTCGAGATCGTCGAACTCCAGGCTCCCGCTGGCCGTGAGCCGCTGCCCCATGCCGTCCCAGTCGTCCTTCACGTGGAGGCCGGCGCGGCCGGTGGGCACGATCACCGTCGCGTCGCGGCCCTCCTCGTCGCGCACCGCGATGCTCGCGAAGTCGGAGAAGGCGGTGCCGGTCGCGTAGTACTTGCTGCCGTTGAGCACGATCCTGTCGCCCTGCCGTTCGAGCGCGGTGGTCACGGTGCCCGAGCGCGGCGTCCCCAGTTCGGTGAAGGCGCCGCCGAACAGGGCGCCTTCGAGCACGCGCGCGAGCTGTCGGTCGGAGTCTGCATTGGACGGCGCGGAGGTCCACAGCTCGATCGCGTTGTAGTGCGTGCGCAAGGCATGCGCCACGTTGGAGTCGGCCGCCGCCAGCGTGGCGACGACCTGCACGAGGTCTTCGATGGAACCGCCGGGGCCGCCGCGTTCGGCCGGAATGCGCAACGCGCCCAGCCCCGAAGCGCGGAACAGCGCAAAGGCCTCGAAAGGCAGCGTGCCTTCGCGTTCTCGCTGCGAGGCCCCCTCGCCGATTGCCGCGGCCAGGGCGGGCAGCCGTTCGAGCAAGGTTCTGAGTTGGGCACCTGAAAAGGCGCGATCGACGGCATTCATGGCTTGCATTTCCGGAAGCGGCAGAGGCTCGGGAATATAGGCCGCGGCACCCCTCGGTTTGCGCATAAGCAAACTCGGTTTTCGGCTCGATGCGCAGCACGCCGGGCACCCGTCGCGACTGCATTTCGATGATCGAAAAAATGCTAAGCGCCGGGACGGATTTCCAAGACCATCGTCAGCCTTTCGAGCCACTCGCGGACACGGCGATCCATCCCATGCTTTCATTTCTTCTTCTCGCAAAACTGAAGTTCGACCGGCGGCTGATCCACCTTGCGCTGGCCGCGCTGCCCTTCACCGCCGGTGCGCAGAGCGCCGCTGCGCCCACACCTGTGAGCGGCGGAACGCTGACCTACGCGGTGTCGCAGGAGCCGACCTCGCTGGTGTCCTTCCTCGACACCAAGACCGACAACCGCAACATCAGCGCCAAGGTCACCGAGGGCCTGCTGCGCTACGACGCGAAGTTCAACCCGCAGCCGCTGCTGGCAACCTCGTGGCAGGTCAGCGCCGACGGCCTGAAGTACACCTTCAAGCTGCGCCCGGGCGTGAAGTTCCACGACGGGCGCGACTTCACCGCCGAGGACGTGCGCTACTCGGTGCTGGTGCAGAAGAAGCAGGGGCCGCGCGGCCGCATCACGCTGGCCAACGTGGAGCGCGTGGACGCGCCCGATCCGCTCACGGCGGTGATCGTGCTGGCCAAGCCGGCGCCATTCCTATTGAAATCGCTGTCGTCGGCCGAGCTGCCGATCGTGCCGGCCCACCGCTACGCCGACGGCGATCCGCTCGCCAGCCCGAACATCTCGGCGCCCGTGGGCACGGGTCCGTACATCTTCGAGCAGTGGGTGCGCGGCAGCCACCTGGTGCTGCGCAAGAACCCGGGCTACTGGCGCAAGGACCGCCCGTACATCGACCGCGTGATCGTGAAGTTCGTGCGCGACCCAGCCGCGATCTCCACCGCCATCGAGACCGGCGAGGTCGACGTGGCGCAGGGCGTGAGCCTGGCCGACCTCGAACGGCTGTCGTCGAACCCGAAGCTCAAGGTCGACGACGGCTATGACGGCTTCCTCAACAACGCCTCGTTCCTCGAGTTCAACGTAGAGAACCCGGTCCTCGCGAACGCCAAGGTGCGCCACGCCATCGCGCAGGCCATCGACCGCAACTTCATCCGCAACACGATCTACTACAAGCGCGTGGAGGTCGTGAACTCGCCCATTCCGCGCGTGCTGTCCGACTACTACGACGACAGCACCTTCCGCTATCCCTTCGACGTCGCCGCGGCCAACCGCCTGCTCGACGAGGCGGGCCAGCCGAAGCAGGCCAACGGCCAGCGCTTCTCGCTGCGGCTGAGCTACATCCCAGGTGCGGAATTCAAGCGCACGGCCGACTACCTGCGCTCCGCGCTGGCGCGCGTGGGCATCAAGGTCGACATCGTGGACGGCGACCTGCCGACCTTCCTCAAGCGGGTCTACACCACGCGCGACTTCGACATCAACATCAACGGCCTCGGCCGCCTCTTCGATCCCACCGTGGGCGTGCAGCGCATCTACTGGGGTGACGGCGTGCGCAACCCGCTGATCTGGGTCAACGCCGCCCACTACGACAACCCGCAGGTCGACGAGCTGTTCCGGCAGGCCGCCGTCGAGCTCGACGCAGGCAAACGCGCGGCGCAGTTCCGGCAGGTCCAGCAGATCGTCGGCCGCGAGCTGCCGGTGCTCCCGATCGTCGCCGTACCGTCGATCGTGGTGCACAGCACGCGCCTGCACGACTTCCACAACAGCATCGACCTGATGTCCGGCGACCTGGCCGACGCATGGATCGAACCGCGCAAGTAAATCACGCAAGTAATGCGCCAATCGCCGAAAGCTCACATGACCACCCAGGACCTCCACCACACCCTTCTGGATTCGCTGACCTTCGCCAGCGCCCGCGCGCAGGCCGAGGCGCTGGCCGCCGGCCGCGTGTCCGCCGTCGACCTGCTGGAGCACGTGCTCGCGCGCATCAGCCGCTTCGACAACGACCTCAACGCCGTGGTGGTTCGCGACGACGAAGCCGCCCGCGCGGCGGCCCGCGAAGCCGATGCGGCCCTGGCGCGCGGCGAGCGCAGGCCGCTGCTGGGCGTGCCGATCACGGTGAAGGAATCGTTCGACGTCGCCGGCTACGTCACGAGCAGCGGCAACCCCGACTACGCGAACAACGTGGCAGCGCAGGACTCACTGGCCGTCGCGGCGCTTCGCGGAGCGGGCGCGGTGATCGTCGGCAAGAGCAACGTGCCGCTCGCGCTGGCCGACCTGCAGAGCTACAACGACGTCTACGGCGTGAGCAACAACCCGTGGGACACCACGCGCACGCCGGGCGGCTCCTCGGGCGGCTCGGCCGCCGCGCTCGCGGCGGGCTACGTCGCGTTGGAACTGGGCACCGACATCGGCGGCTCGATCCGAATCCCTGCGCACTTCAACGGCGTGTACGGCCATAAGCCGACGGCAGGACTCGTCGCGCTGCGCGGCACCGGCGTGCCCTCGGGCCGGCTGGCAGATCGCGACCTTGCCGTGGCCGGTCCGCTGGCGCGCACCGCCTCCGACCTCGGGCTCGCGCTCGACCTGCTGGTCAACCTCGAGCCGCTGGCCGCCAAGGCCTGGAAGGCGGCGCTGCCGCCGGCGCGCCACACCAGGCTGAGCGACTTCCGCGTGCTGGTGATCGACCAGTGGCCCGGCAGCGAGCGCAGCCTGCACGAGGCGCTGGTGGTCGAGCGCGTGGTGGAGCGCCTGCGCACGCAGGGCGTGAAGGTGACGCGGCCTTCGGAACTGCCGGATGGCCTGCTGCCCGACCTCACGCAGTCGCACCGCGTCTACCGCAGCCTGCTGGGCTCTTCGCTGGCCACGCCGCCCGCACTGAGCAAGTCGGCGCAGAAGCGGCTCGAAGCCCTCTCGAGCGACGACGACAGCGCCGATGCCGCATGGCTGCGCGCGCCCACGCTGCGCCACAGCGAATGGCTGAAGGACAACGAGCGCCGCGTGGCGCTGCGCCACCAGTGGGAGCGCTTCTTCGAGCACTTCGACGTGGTGGTGACGCCGGTCGCGCCGCTTCCGGCCTTCCGCCACAACCACACCGAGCCGAAGGACGAGCGCACCTATCCCGTCGCGTTCGAGAACGGCACGCGCGAAGTCCGCTTCCTGGACCTGTTCCACTGGGCGGGCCTGCCGGTGCTGCCGGGCCTGCCGGCCACCAGCTTCCCGGTCGGGCTCGACGAGGCCGGCCTGCCGGTGAGCGCGCAGGCCGTCGGCCCCTACCTCGAGGACCGCACGACCATCGCCTTCGCCGAGCTGCTGGAGCAGGTCTATGGCGGCTTCATCGCGCCGCCCGGCTTCGGAGGGAGCGGCCCGGCATGAGGCCCACGCTGCCCATCAGCCGGCGGCGCTTTCACCGGCGTCTCCTTGGGGGCTTCGGCGGCCTCGGCCTGCCGCTGGCGGCGCCAGCACTGGCGGCCACCGCCGCGGCACCGTCCGAGGCGCCGCGCCGCGCGCAGGGCGGCGTCGTCACCCTGCTCACGGCGCTGGAGCCACCCACGCTGGTCGGCCTGGTCAACTCCGCCGCGGGCACCTTCCTGGTCTCGCCCAAGGCGGTGGAAGGCCTGCTGAGCTACGACTTCGACCTGCGCCCGCGCCCCCAGCTGGCGGTGGCCTGGGAGGTGCAGCCCGACGGCCTGCAATACACCTTCCGGCTGCGGCGCGGCGTGAAGTGGCACGACGGGCGCGACTTCAGCTCGGCCGATGTCGCCTTCTCGATCCTCGCCCTCAAGGCCTCGCACCCGCGCGGCCGCGCCACCTTCGCGAGCGTGTCCGAGGTGCGCACGCCCGATGCGCACACGGCGGTGCTGGTGCTCAGCCGCCCCGCCCCCTTCCTGCTCACCGCGCTCGCGGCGGCGGAGTCGCCGATCGTTCCAAGGCATGTCTATGAAGGCAAGGACCTGGCCACTCATCCGGCCAACAACGCGCCTGTGGGCACCGGCCCCTTCGTGTTCAAGGAATGGGTGCGCGGCAGCCATGTGATCTACGAGCGCAACCCGAACTACTGGGACCCGGGCAAGCCGTACATCGACCGCCTCGTGGTGCGCTTCATTCCCGACCAGGCTGCCGCGGCCGCCGCACTGGAAAGCGGCACGGTCGATCTCGCGGGTGCGACGCCCGTACCCATTCCCGACCTCGACCGCCTCAAGGACCTGCCCCACCTGCGCCTGGACACGCGCGGCAACGAGTACTTCAACAACTCCACCACGCGCATCGAGTTCAACCTGGACAACCGCTACTTCAAGCACGCCAAGGTGCGCCAGGCCGTCGCGCATGCGATCGACCGCGACGTGATCCTGAAGACCGTGTGGTACGGCTATGGCATCGCCGCGCCCGGGCCGATCTCGCCGGTGCTCAGGGCCTTCCACGACCCGAAGGTGGCGGTGCCGCGCTTCGACCGCAGGCGCGCCGAGGCGCTGCTGGACGAGGCGGGTTTTCCGCGGGGCGCCGACGGCGTGCGCTTCCGCGTGAGCCACGACGTGTTCGACGGCGGCGGCAACCGCGTGGGCCAGTACATCCGCCAGGCGCTGGCGCGCGTGGGCATCGACGTGACGGTGCGCACGCAGGAGTTCGGCAGCTACATCAAGCGCGTGTACACCGACCGCGACTTCGACTTCAACAACCAGGGCATCAGCCAGATGTTCGACCCCACGGTGGGCATCCAGCGCTTCTACTGGTCGAAGAACTTCCGCCCCGGCGTGCCGTTCTCGAACGGCGCCCACTACGACAACCCCGAAGTCGACCGGCTGCTGAAGGCGGCTGCCGTGGAGAACGACCCCGCGAAGCGGCGCGCGCTCTTCAGCGAGTTCCAGCGCGTGATCGCATCCGAGCTGCCGACCATCGGCCTCGTGGCCGTGGCGCAGGTCACGGTGGCGAACCGACGCATCGGCGACCACACGGTCGGTGCGGAAGGGCTCTCGGGCAACTTCGCCGACATCCACATCAGGGCCTGAGACATGAACGACAACGCCATCCATCGCCGCCTCTTCCTGCAGGGCGGCGCAAGCCTGGGCCTTGCCGGCCTGGCGCCCGCGTGGGCGCAGGGGCTGCCGGCGGCAGCAGCCACCACCGGTGCGCCGGTGCGCGGCGGCACGCTCACCGTGCTGGTCGACCCCGAGCCCCCGACGCTCACCACCATCGCGCATTCGGCGGGCTCGTCGGTGCTGATCTCGGCCAAGGTCACCGAGGGGCTGCTGAGCTACGACTTCGAGCTCGCGCCGCAGCCGCAGCTGGCCACCGCATGGGCCGTGAGCAGCGACGGCCTGCAATACACCTTCACCCTGCGCCGCGGCGTGAAGTGGCACGACGGCCGGCCCTTCACCTCGGCCGACGTGGCGCATTCCATCGGCCTGCTGAAGCAGTACCACCCGCGCGGCCGCGCCACCTTCTCCAGCCTGGCCGAGGTGCGCACGCCGGACGACTTCACCGCCGTGCTGGTGCTGTCGAAACCGGTGCCCTATCTGCTCACGGCGCTCTCGGCCTCCGAGTCGCCCATCGTGCCGAAGCACCTCTACGAGAGCGGCAAGGCCGATGCCAACCCGGCCAACAACGCGCCCGTGGGCACCGGCCCCTTCGTCTTCAAGGAATGGGTGCGCGGCAGCCACGTGGCCTACGAGCGCAACCCGAACTACTGGGACAACCCCAGGCCCTACGTCGACCGGCTGATCGTGCGCTTCATTCCCGACGCGGCCGCCCGCGCCGCCGCCATCGAGAAGGGCGAGGTGCACCTGAGCCCCGGCACGCCGGTGCCGCTGGGCGACGTCGAGCGGCTGCGCGCCAAGCCGAACCTGGTGTTCGAGCCCAACGGCTACCAGTACATCAACAACGTCTCGCGCGTGGAATTCAACCTGGAGAACCCCGCGCTGCAGGACCTGCGCGTGCGCCAGGCCATCGCGCACGCCATCAACCGGCAGGTGGTGCGCAAGACCGTGTGGTATGGCCAGGGCACGCTGATCCCGGGGCCGGTGCATCCGGCGCTGAAGAAGTTCTACGTGCCGGACCTGCCCGTGCTGCCCTACGACCTGAAGCAGGCCGAGGCGCTGCTCGACGCGGCGGGCCTCGCGCGCGGCAAGGCCGGCGGCAACCTGCGGCTGAAGCTGGGGCTCGTGCCGATTCCCAACGAAGGCGGCCAGCGCACGGCCGAGTACCTGAAGCAGAGCCTGGGCCGCATCGGCATCGAGGTCACCATCAACTCGCAGGACTTCGCGACCTACGTGCGCCGCGTGTACGCCGACCGCGCCTTCGACCTGCACGTGAGCGTGATGAGCAATACCTTCGATCCGACCGTGGGCATCCAGCGCCTGTACTGGTCGAAGAACTTCAGGAAGGGCCTGCCGTTCTCCAACGGCTCGGGCTACAGCAACCCCGAGGTGGACCGCCTGCTCGAAGCCGCGGCCGTCGAGGTGGACGAGGGCCGCAGGCGACAGGCCTTCGTGGAGTTCCAGCGGCACATCGTGCGCGACCTGCCCGACATCACGCTGCTGGCCATCGACAACTACACCATCGCCGACCGCCGCGTGCACGGCCACACCGTGAGCGCCGACGGCATCGGCGGCAACCTGGCCGGCGCGTGGATCGGCACCTGAGATCAAGGAACACCCCATCATGACTTCGCCTTCTTCACCTTCCGGCGCCCGGCCCGACGTGCTCTGGTACACCCGCTGCCCCGTGCCCTCGCCGCTGGGCATCGCCGCCCGCCAGGGCTGGCTGGCCGAGACCTTCGCCGAGGAGGGCATCGCCATCGAATCGATCATCGACTCGAAGGACCGCAGCATCCGCGAGAGCCATTTCGACCATCACCTGGCGTGGTCCTTCCGCCAGGGCGGCAACATCCCGCCGATCTGGGCGCGCGCCAACGGGCGCGCCACGCGGCTGGTGGCCATCACCTGGACCGACGAATTCCAGGCCATCGTGACGCTGCCGGACCGCGGCAACGCATCGGCCGAGGCGCTCGCAGGCCGGCGCCTCGCCGTGCCGCGCCGCGTGAACGACCTGATCGACTTCCATCGCGCGACCGCCCTCAAGGGCATCGTGTCGGGCCTGTCGCTGGCGGGGCTCTCGACCGGCGACGTGACGCTGGTGGAGCTGCCGATCGAGGAGTCCGTCATCGTCGCGCAGGGCGACCCGAGCCTCTTCGGGCTGCGCCGGCGCCATCCTTACTTCCGCGAAGTCGAGGCGCTGGTGCGCGGCGAGGTGGATGCGATCTTCCTCAAGGGCGCCGAAGGCATCGTGGTGGCGAACCTGATCGGCGCGCAGGTCGTCGCGGAGTTCGGCAACCATCCCGATCCGAAGATCCGCATCAACAACGGCACGCCGCGCGTGCTCACGGTGGACGACGCGCTCTCGCGGCAACGCCCCGATCTCGTGGTGCGACTGCTCGACGTGGTCGCACGCGCGGGCCGCTGGGCCGAGGCCCATCCCGACGAGACCCTGCGCTTCGTCGCGCGCGAGATCGCCACCAACGAGGAAGCGGTGCTCGCCTCCAATGGCCCCGACGTGCACAGGCACCTGGGCATCGGCCTCGATGCGCCGCTGGTGGAGGCCATCGGGCACTTCAAGGACTTCCTGCTGCAGTGGGGCTTCCTGCTGGCGGACTTCGATCTCGGCGCCTGGGTCGACCATGCGCCTCTGCGCGCACTGCATGCTCGGTCGGGGCACATCGAACAGGTGCCGCAGGCAGTCGCCGCATGAGCTCGCCGCCTCGCATCCTGGTGACGGGCGCCACCGGCCGGCTGGGCCAACTGCTCGTGCCCCGACTGCTCGCGCGCGGTGCCAGGGTGCGCGCCCTCACGCGCCATCCTGCGCGGGCCAACGACCTCAGGGCGCAAGGCGCCGAAACGGCCGTCGGCGATTTCGACGACGGCGACAGCCTGCGCCGTGCGCTCAAAGGCGTGTCGCGCCTCTTCCTGCTGTCCCCGATCACGCCTACGCTGGCCGCTCAGCAGATCACGGTGATCGAGGCGGCTGCGGCGGCGGGCGTCGAACGCATCGTGAAGCTCTCGGGCTCGCACTGGACCATCGAGCCGCCCGGGCGCTCGCTTTCCGGTGACGCGCACCGCGAGATCGAGGCCGCCCTGCGCCGCTCGGGCATCGCGCACCGCGTGCTGCGCCCGAATGCATGGATGCAGGTGATGCTCTCGCGCGTGGCTGCGGAGCTCGCGGCCGGCGACGCGCTGCATGCGCCGCCGGACGACCCGAAGGTCGCCTTCATCGATGCACGCGACATCGCGGACGTGGCGGTGGAGGCGCTGTTCGAGCAGTCCGTCGCCAGCGAGGCATCGGCCACGCCATGGGTGCTCACCGGCGGCAGCGCCGTCGGGTACGACGAGATTGCCGGCATCGCGTCGCGACTCACCGGCCGCCCGATCGTCGCGACGCCGCTGTCCGCCCAGGCACAGCAGCTGCGACAGGCTGCGAATGCGCCCTCGCCCTACATCGCCCGCGTGCACGCCGAGTTCGCGGCGCTGATCGCCGCCGGTGAAGCCGAGCCGACGACAGGCACGGTGGCCGACGTCCTTGGGCGCCCGCCGCGCACGGTGGAAGCCTTTCTCGCGGAAACCGTCGCGAGACGCGCGCCGGCCTGAAAGAGATCGGCGGGTCGGCGGATCGGAAAATCCGCACCCGCCCCAACACCGCGTTTGCTTATGCGGAAGTCTTCGTAGCGGCGCGCGCGCCGCGCGGCTATGGTGCCGCCGAGCTTTTCCTCAGCCTTCATGTCCACCACCGCCGAAATTTCTGCCCCCGTTCCTGTGCGCGCCGTTGCGCATGCGCCCCTCGTCTCCGCGGCCACGCTGCATCAATGGCTGCAGGACGGCCGCGAGCTCGCGCTGCTCGACATCCGCGAACACGGCCAGTACGGCGAGGGGCATCCCTTCTTCGCTGTGCACGCCGGCTACAGCCGCCTTGAGACCGAAGTGGCCCGACTCGTGCCGCGGCGCGCCACCCGCACCGTGCTGTTCGACGACGGCGACGCGGATTCGGCCCTGGCGCACAAGGCGGCCGGCCGCCTCTCGGCCCTCGGCTACGACGACGTGTCGGTGCTCGCGGGCGGCGCGCCCGCCTGGTCGCGCGCAGGGCACACGCTGTTCAAGGGCGTGAACCTGCCTTCGAAGACCTTCGGCGAAGTCGCCGAACATGCCTTCGAGGTGCCGCACATCGATGCGCGCGAACTCGCCGCCCGGCAGCGCGCGGGCGAACCGCTGGTGCTGCTGGACGGCCGCACGCTCGAAGAACACCACAAGATGACGCTGCCCGGCGCGATTCCCGTGCCCAACGGCGAGCTGGCACTGCGCTGGCGCACGCTGGTGTCGGACCCCGCCACGCCCATCGTGGTGCACTGCGCGGGACGCACGCGCAGCATCGTGGGCGCGCAGATCCTGCGCGACCTCGGCGTGCCGAACCCGGTGCTCGCGCTGGAGAACGGCACGCAGGGCTGGGCGCTCGCGGGACTCGAACTGGAGCGCGGCAGCGCCCGCGCGCTTCCGCCCGCTCCCGATGCCGTGCAGCGCCAGGCGGCTCGCGAAGACGCTGCCGCTGCGGCGCGTCGCGCCGGCGTACCTGTTCTCACCGCAGCCGAAGCCCAGGGCTGGCTCGACGACGGCAACCGAACCACCTTCGTGTTCGACGTGCGCACCGCGGAAGAATTTGCCGCCGGCGGCCTGCAGGGCGCACGCCATGCGCCGGGCGGACAGCTGCTGCAGGCCACCGACCTGCAGATCGGCGTGCGCCACGCCCGCGTCCTGGTGCTCGACGACGACGACGGCGTGCGCGCGCCGGTGGTCGCACTATGGCTGCGCCGGCTCGGTCTCGACGCGGCCCTGGTCGAGGACGGTCTCGCCAGCGACCTGCGCGTTCCGGTGCGCACGCCCGTGAAGCTTCCCGCGCCGGTGCCCGCGCTCGACGCCGATGCAGTGCCCGCGTGGAGCGAGGACGCCCGCGGACTCCCGGCCGTGCTCGACCTGCGCCCCTCGCGCGCCTACAGGGCTTCTCATGCACGCGGCGCGGTCTGGTCGATCCGACCGCGCGTGGTGGCCGATGCCCGCGCCGCGACCGGTGGCGACCCGCAGCGGCCCGTGCTGCTGGTCGCCCCCGACGAAAGCCTCGCACGGCTGGCAGCGCAGGACCTGCGCGAAGCCGGCTGGCAGCAGCTCTCGTGGACCAGCGCCGAGGCGCTCGAATCCGCGGGCTGGCCCCGGCAGGCCACGCCCGCTTCGCCTTCGGACGGCGAGGCCATCGACTACCTGCTCTTCGTGCACGACCGGCACGACGGCAATCTCGACGCCGCGCGCCGCTATCTGGACTGGGAGCTCGGCCTGATCGCGCAGTGCTCGCCCGAGGAACTCGCGAGCTTCCGCGTTCCCGCTGGCGCGCATGAAAGCTCGCACGGAAAAACGCATATCGATAGTTGAAGGTGTTCGTTGCAGCGGCAGTCGCGGCCTCGGAAGATCGCCGCCTGCATTGCTTTGCCCTTTTCGCTCCTCGAACCCGATGATTTCCCGCTCGCGCCCTTCCCTTTTCCCGTCGCGCACCGCCGTCGCGCTCGCCACCCTTCTCGGCCTGTGCGCCGGCGCCGCCCATGCCGATGCCACGCTCGAGCGCATCAAGCAGCGCGGCAAGGTCGCCATCGGTGTCATGGTGAACGGCGGCCCCTTCGGCTCGATCGACCCCGCCACCCAGCAGCTGGTCGGCTGGAACCCCGACCTGGCGCGCGAGCTCGCCAAGCAGCTCGGCGCCGAAGCCGAGCTGGTGCAGGTGCAGCCTTCGAACCGCGTGCAGTTCCTGCAATCGGGCAAGGTCGACCTGCTGATCGCCTCGATGGAATACAACGCCGACCGCGGCGAGATCCTGGGCCATGCGCCCACTCCCTTCTACCGTGTCGGCGGCACCGCGGCCGTGCTCAAGACCAGCGGCATCGCCAAGTGGGAAGACCTGCGCGGCAAGGTCGTCTGCGCCTCGCAGGGCAGCAGCTACGTGAAGCCGCTGCAGGAGCAATACGGCGCGCAGGTGCGCGGCTTCAAGACCTCCGCCGAATCGCTGCTCGCGCTGCGCGGCGGCAACTGCGTGGCGGCCGTGCATGACTCCACGCTGATCCAGCCGCTGCTGCGCGGCAACGCCGAATGGGCCGCCTACGCGGCGCCGATCCGTGAAGAGATCCTGCCCGCGCCCTCAGTGGTATGGACCCGCAAGGGCGAGGCCGACACCATCGCCGCCGTCGACAAGGTGGTGCAGCAATGGCATCGCAGCGGCTGGCTGATCGCCACCGAGAAGCGCAACGGCATCGAGCCCCCGCAGGCGCTGCTGCCCGAGCTGCAGGCCAAGTTCAAGGCGCCTTGAGCGTCGGCGTCGAAGGCCCGCACCTCGCAGGACTGTCGGACCGCCGCACTTCTCCCGCCGTCGTTTCGAATCAGGCCGCCTTCGCGCGGCCTTGGAGCTTCTTTGCCATGAAAAATCGCTTTCTCGCTCCGCTGCTCTCGGCACTGTGCCTGCTGGGCTGCGGCATCGAGGCAGCGCATGCCGATGCCACGCTCGACAAGATCAGACAGCGCGGCAAGCTGTCCGTCGGCATCGACGGCGCCAGTCCGCCCTTTGGCCTGCTCGACGCCGCCACAGGCAAGGTCGGGGGCTATCAGACCGACCTGGCCCGCGACATCGCGAAGCGGCTTGGCGTGGCACTGGAAACGGTGCCTGTGACGGCCTCCACGCGGGTGCAGTTCCTGCAGGCCGGCAAGGTCGATCTGCTGATCGCCAACATCCAGTGGACTCAGGAGCGCAGCGAGATCCTGAGTTTTGCGCCCACGCCTTACGACCTTGTCGGCGGCGCGGCCTTGGTCGCCAAGTCGAGCGGCATCCATCGCTGGGAAGACCTGCGCGGCAAGGTGGCCTGCGTGTCCCAGGGCAGCAACTTCGCGCGGCCGCTGCAGGAGACCTACGGCGCGGTCGTGAAAGGGCTGCGCGGCATCCCCGAATCGCTGCTGGCGCTGAAGGGCGGCACCTGCGCGGCGTCGGTCCATATCCAGCCTGCGCTTTACCACACCCTGAACGGCGAGAGTGCCGGCGAGTGGAAAGACTTCGAACTCGCCACCGCCGACCAGTTGATCCCCTCGCCCACCGTCGTATGGACGCGGCGCGGCGAAGCCGACACCCAGGCCTTCGTCGACAAGGCGATCCGTGACTGGCATCGCTCCGGACTGCTGCTGGCGACGGCACGCAAGTACGGGGTGCCCGACGCCTACATCCAGGCCGCGCACCAGAAGGCGCTGCAAGACCGCTACGACGCCGCCCCCTTCGAGAAAGACTTCAAGTGACCGCCATGAAACTGCTCCACCGCGCGGGCCTGCTGGCCCTCGCTATCGCCGCCGGCGCGGCCCATGCCGACGCGACCCTCGACAAGATCAAGCAGCGCGGCAAGGTCGTGGTCGGCGTGATGCTTTCGGGGCCACCCTTCGGCACCATCGACCCGGTCACGCAGAAGCACGTCGGCTACAACGTGGAGCTGGCCGAGGGGGTTGCCAAGGGCCTCGGCGTGGGCCTGGAGACGGTGCAGGTGCAGCCCTCCAACCGCGTGCAGTTCCTGCAGCAGGGCAAGGTCGACCTGCTGATCGCCAACATGCAGTGGACGCAGGAGCGCAGCGAGATCCTCTCCTTCGTGCCCACGCCCTTCGAGGAGGTCGGCGGCGCGGCCATCGCGGCCAAGGGCAGCGGCATCTCGAAGTGGGAAGACCTGAAAGGCAAGCCGATCTGCGTCTCGCAGGGCAGCAACTTCACCAAGCCGCTGGCCGACCAGTACGGCGCGCAGATCAAGGCCTTCCGCGGGCAGCCCGAGTCGCTGCTGGCGCTCAAGGGCGGCAACTGCGTCGCGGCGGTGCATGTGAGCCCCACGCTGCGCGAGCTGGTGGCGGACAACCCCGACTGGAAGAACCACGAGATCGTGTCGCCGTCGGACCTGATCCCCTCGCCCTCGGTGATCTGGGTGCGCAAGGGCGAGGCCGACGTGCAGTCGGCCCTCGACCGCGTCGTGCAGGACTGGCACCGCACCGGCTGGCTGATCGCGGTCGAGAAGAAGAACGGCATGACGCCCACGCCCCTGCTCTACCAGCTCAAGGACAAGTTCGGCAAGGCGCCGTCCTGAGGAGCCCGCGATGACGACTTCTCCATCCGACGCATTCCCCCTGTCTCAGCGCGCACGGCGCGTGAAGCTCTCGGCCAACGCCGCAGCCAGCGGTCGCGCCGCCGCGCTCGCCGCCCAGGGGCGCGACGTACTCACGCTGACCTCCGGCGAGCCCGACTTCGACACGCCCGAGCCGATCAAGCAGGCGGCCGTGGCGGCGCTGGCACGCGGCGAGACCAAGTACACGGCCACGCCCGGCACGCTGCGCCTGCGCGAGGCGATCCGTGCCAAGTACCGCCGCGAGAACGCGCTCGACTACGCCGTCTCGCAGATCGTGGTGGCCAACGGCGCGAAGCAGGTGATCTTCCAGGCACTGGCGGCCACGCTCGATGCGGGCGACGAAGTCATCGTGCCCGCGCCCTACTGGCCCTCCTTTCCCGACATCGTGCGGGTGAACGACGGCACGCCGGTCATCGTCGCGAGCGACGAGTCCAGCGGCTTCAAGCTCACGCCACAGGCCCTCGAACAGGCCATCACGCCGCGCACGCGCTGGCTGGTGCTCAACTCGCCGGGCAATCCGACCGGCGCCGTGTATGCGGCCGGCGAGCTCGCCGCGCTTGCCGAAGTGCTGCGCCGCCATCCGCGCGTGCTGGTGCTGTGGGACGAGGTCTACGAGCACATCTGGTTCGGGGCCGAGGCGCCCGCGCACCTGCTGCATGTGGCGCCCGACCTGCGCGAGCGCGCGCTGCTGGTCAACGGCGCATCGAAGACCTATGCCATGACCGGCTGGCGCATCGGCTGGGGCGCGGGGCCGCAGGCGTTGGTGAGCGCGATGGTGGTGATCCAGTCGCAGGTGTCCTCGGGCGCCAACGCGATCGGCCAGGCGGCGACCGAGGCGGCCCTGCAGTCGCCCGACCAGAGCTTCGTGGCTGCGGCGCGCTCGGCCTATGCCCGCCGCGCCGCCTTCGTGAGCACGGCGCTCGATGCGGTGCCCGGCCTCTCGGTGCACGCACCGGAAGGCGCCTTCTTCGTCTACGTGAACTGCGGCGCGCTGATCGGCCGCGTGCGGCCCGACGGCCGGTCCATCGCCAGCGACACCGACGTGGTCGACTGGCTGCTCGACGCCGAGGGCGTGGCTGTGGTGGACGGGCCTTCGTACGGGCTCTCGCCCTACTTCCGCCTGTCGATCGCCGCAGGCGACGCGGTGCTGGCCGATGCGGTCGGCCGCATCGGGCGCGCGGTCGCGGCGCTGAGCCCTTCCGGCGAAGCGACCCCCGCGCGCGCCGCACTGGAGGCCGCCGGATGAGCGACGCGCTGCTGGCGCAAGCCGTCGCCGCCCTCAAGACGGTGGGCCTGAACTACGCCTTCGTGCTCGACGTGGGCGAGCGCAGCGCCTTCCTGCGCGGCCTGGGCGTCACGCTGCAGCTGTGCCTGCTGACCATTCCCTGCAGCCTGGCGGCCGGCGTGTTGATCGCGGCGGCGCTGACCTCCGGCCGTGCGTGGCTGGCGACGCCGGCGCGCGCCTTCGTCGAGGTCACGCGCAACACGCCCACGCTGGTGCAGCTGTACTGCGCCTTCCTCGTGCTCAACATGCTGATCACGCAGCACGTGAAGCTGCCCGGCGGCAATCCGCTCACGCCCTTCGTGTGGGTGGTGATCGTGGTGTCGCTGCACAAGGGCGTGTTCCATGCCGAGGCGCTGCGCGCGGGCATCGAGGCGGTGCCGCGCGTCACGCTGGAGGCGGCGCGCTCGCTGGGCTTCTCGCAGCGCCAGCTGCTGTCGCGCGTGGAGCTGCCGCTGGCGCTGCGCTTCGCGCTGCCGTCGCTGGTCAACAACCTGGTCGACCTGGTCAAGATGACAGCGGTGGCCTCGGCCATCGCGGTGGGCGACGTGACCTACGAATCCATCATGATCTGGACGCAGCGCGACAACGTGCTCGAGCTGCTGCTGCTGATCCTGATCTTCTTCGGCCTGCTGACCTGGCTCGTGAGCCTGGCGGGCCGCTGGCTCGAAGAACGCTTGAGGATGCCAGGCTATGGCCAATGAGATCGCCCTTGCCCACGCCCAGGCCGTGATCCGCCCCGGCGCCGATGCGCCTGCGTGGCGGCGTCCCTGGGCGCTCGTCGCGTGGGCCGTGCTGGCGCTCGTGGCCTTCTGGGTCGCCACGGGCACCACGCCCGTCGCGTTCGTCCATCTCTGGAAGTGGTCGCCCGCCCTGCTGCGCGGCCTGCTGGCCAACATCGAGATCAGCGTGCTGGCGATGGCGCTGGGCACGCTGGCCGGGCTGGTGGTGGGGGCGCTGTCGCTCTCGCCGCTGAGGGTGCTGCGGGTGGTCACGCGCTGGTATGTGCAGGTGTTCCGCAATGCGCCGGTGCTGGTGCTGATCTATTTCACGACCTACGTGTTCCCGTTCGAGCTGCACCTGGTTTCGTGGACCTTCCCGTTTCCCGACTGGCTCAAGGTCGTGCTCGGCCTCGCGCTGCCGGCCAGCGCGAACGTGGCGGAAATCTTCCGCGGCGCGATCCAGTCGATCCCCAGCGCGCAATGGGAGGCGGCGCAGTCGCTAGCGTTCAGGCGCAGCGAGATCTTCCGCCTCATCGTGCTGCCGCAGTGCCTGCGCCGCATGCTGCCGCCGTGGATGAACCTCTACGCGAGCATCACCATGAGCACCGCGCTGGCCTCGCTGGTGGGCGTGCACGACGTGGTCGACACGGCGCAGATCGCGAGCAACACGGTGGCGCGCACCGACTTCACCATCCTCGTCTACTTCACGCTGCTGGGCCTGTTCTTCGCCTACTGCTACCCGATCGCGCGCGCCACCCGCGCGCTGGAACGCCGCCATGACCGCCACTGAGACCACCTTTTCCGTCTCCCACTCCTCTCCACCGCACCGGAGAAGCCGCTCGTGGCGCTGGGCGGCGTGCACCTGCGCTTCGGCGCCAACGAGGTGCTCAAGGGCATCGACCTGGAGGTGCGGCGCGGCGAGGCCGTCTCCATCATCGGGCCCTCGGGCTCGGGCAAGTCGACCATCCTGCGCTGCATCACCGGCCTGCTGCGGCCGCAGAGCGGCTCGATTCGGGTGGGCGACACGCAGGTGGAGACGCTTCGCTCCGAAGCCGAGCTGATCGCGCTGCGCAAGCGCGTGGGCTTCGTGTTCCAGCAGTACAACCTGTTCCCGCACCTCACGGTGCTGGAGAACCTGGTGATCGCCCCCACCCGCGTGGCCGGCCGGGACCGCGCCGAGGCCCTGCGCGAGGCGCGCGTGCTGCTCGACAAGGTGCGGCTGTCGCACAAGGAGGCGGCCTACCCCGGCGAGCTTTCCGGCGGGCAGCAGCAGCGCGTGGCGATCGCCCGGGCGCTGGCGATGCGGCCCGAGCTGATCCTGTTCGACGAGGTGACCTCCGCCCTCGACCCCGAGACCGTGGGCGAGGTGCTGACGGTGATCCGCGACCTGGTGCAGGAAGGCCTGACATGCGTGCTGGTGACGCACGAGATGCGCTTCGCGGAGGAGATCAGCGACCAGGTGTATTTCACCGAGGCCGGCGTGATCGTCGAGCACGGCCCCGCACGAGACATCTTTGGCCAGCCCCGCAGCGAGCGCACCCGCGCCTTCCTGCACCGCGCGCTGGGCGATGGCTCGCGCAACGCGCCGGCGCGGCCAGCACCGGTTCCCGAGGCGCTGCCTTTCGAGCGGCTGCGCTTCGCACTGTGACCCCCTTCCAGTCCTCACTCCGATCCACGACATGACGACAACCACCCCCAGCACCTTCGCCACCCCACTGGCCGCCGAACGCCGCGCCGCGGTCGCCCAGGCCCTCGACGACATCCGCGCGATCGCGGCCGCCGAGCCCTTCGACCGTGCAGTGCTCGCGCGCATCACGGCGCGGCTCGAGGAGCTGGCTTCGCGCACGGCGCTGTTCCCGCGCGCCGACTTTCCGCCGCCCGCAGCCACCGAGGGCGTGGGCGCCTCGACGCGCTACCGCCTCAATGCGGAGGACGGCGACGACGACGTGGCGCTCTACCTGAACTCCATCAACCCCGGCAAGACCTCGATCCCGCACAACCACACGACGTGGGCCACCATCGTGGCGGTCGAGGGCCAGGAGGAAAATCGCGTCTACCGCCGCACCGACGACGGCAGCGACCCTGCAGTGGCCAGGCTGGAGCTGGAGCGCGAGGTGACGGTGCAGCCCGGCACCTCCATCGGCTTCCTGGCGGACGACCTGCACAGCATCCACGTGATCGGCGACAGGCCCACGCTGCACTTCCACCTGTACGGCCGGCCGCTGGAGACGCTCTCGCAGCGCATCGGCGTGAACCTGGAGACCGGCGCGGTCGTGAACTACAACGCCACGCAGCTCAAGCCCAGCAAGGTGGCCGCATGAGCGCGGGGAACGTCGAAAACGCCGGACATCGGCTGCACGGCACCACGCAACTGCTTCACGCCGGCGCGCCGGCGCTGCGCGACGGCTCGGGCCCGGTCAACGTGCCGGTAGTGCGCACGAGCACCGTGCGCTTCGAGAACACCGCGGCCTACACCGACTTCCACCATCGCCGCGACGCCGGCGAGCGCGTGGCCTCCTACGGGCGGCATGGGCTCGACACCCATCGCGCGCTGGAAGACGCGGTCGCCGGACTGGAAGGCGGGCACCGCGCCTTCCTCACGCCCTCGGGCCTGTCGGCCATCGCGCTGGTGCTGCTCGCGCTGCTGTCGCCGGGCGACCACGCGCTGGTGGTCGACGGCGTGTACGCGCCGCTGCGCCGGGTGGACAACACGCTGCTCAAGCGGCTGGGCATCACGGTCGAGTACTTCTCGCCCGCGCGCGACGACCTGGCGAGCCTGCTGCGGCCGAACACGCGCCTCGTCTACCTCGAATCGCCGAGCTCGCTGCTCTACGAAGTGCTGGACCTGCCTGCCCTGAGCGCCATCGCGCGCGAGCGCGGCGTGACGGTGGCGGCCGACAACACATGGAGCGGCGGCTGGTTCTACAAGCCGCTTGCGCTGGGCGCCAACATCTCGATCCAGGCGGCCACCAAGTACATCTCGGGCCACTCCGACCTGATGCAGGGCATCGTGGTGGTCGACAGCCCGGCGCTGGCGGCGAAGGTGCGCACGGCGCACGATGCCCTGGGCCTGACCATCGGCGCCGATGACGCCTACCTCGCGCTGCGCGGCCTGCGCACGCTGCCCGTGCGCCTGGCCCAGCACCAGCGCAACGCCACCGAGGTCGCGCGCTTCCTCCAGCAGCAGCCGCAGGTCGGCCGCGTGTACTACCCGGCGCTGCCGGAGGACCCCGGCCACGCACTGTGGAAGCGCGACTTCAGCGGCGCGAGCGGACTGGTCTCCTTCGCCTTGCCGCAGGCCACGCCGGCCCAGGCCGATGCCTTCGTCGACGCGCTCACGCTGTTCGGGGTCGGCGCCTCGTGGGGCGGCTACGAGAGCCTGGCCCTCGTCGCCCAACCCGAGCGGCTGCGCGAGCACCCGCAATGGACGCACGACGTGCCGGTGATCCGCCTGCATGTCGGCCTGGAAGACCCACGCGATCTCACGGCCGACCTGGCGCAGGCCCTCGCCGGGATCGCGGAGGCGCCGGTGCCGGCGACCAAGCCCGCCGCCGCGCCTTTCCCGGAACTGCTGCGGGCCGAGGCCCACCTGCGCTGAGCCTTGGCTTCGAGCCCTCGCTGAGCCCGCGCTGAGCCCTCTTTTATTCGCTCCCTTCTTTCCTCCGCTGCCCACGGGCAGCCCATCCGCATCGCCGCCATGCCCTCTCCTTCCGCATCCTCCAACCCGAACGCGGCCGATCCGCGCCTGCGCATTGCCGTCGACGTCGGCGGCACCTTCACCGACGTGGTGCTGCTGCGCGGCGCCGAGAAGCACACCCTGAAAGTGCTCACCACGCCATCGGCACCCGAGCAGGCCGTGCTCGGCGGCGTCGAGGAAGTGCTTCAGCAGGCGGGCGCAGGCTGGGCCGACGTCGACCTGCTGATCCTAGGCACCACGCTGGCCACCAACGCGCTGATCGAGCGCAAGGGCGCGCCCACTGCGCTGCTCACCACGCATGGCTTTCGCGACCTGGTGGAGATCGGCCTGGAAGACCGCTTCGCGCAGTACGACGTGTTCCTCGACAAGCCGGCGCCGCTGGTGCCGCGCCACTGGCGCCATGGCGTAGTCGAGCGCGTGGACGCGGCCGGCCGCGTGATCACGCCGCTGGACGAGGCGCAGGTGGCCGCACTGGCCAGGCAGCTGGTGGCCGACGGCATCGAGAGCGTGGCCGTGTGCTTCCTGCACGGCTACGCCAACCCGGTGCACGAGCGCCGCGTGCGCGAGCTGCTGCGCGAGCACGCGCCGGGCCTGTGGGTGTCGCTGGCTTCCGACGTCTGCCCCGAGATCCGCGAGTACGAGCGGCTTTCCACCATCAGCGCCAACGCCTACGTGCAGCCGCAGGTGGCGGGCTACCTTCGCCGGCTGCACGAGGGGGCCAGCGCGCGCGGCCTGCGTGCCGAACCCTTCCTCATGACCTCGGGCGGCGCCATCACCACGCTGCAGGCCGGCATCGACGAGCCCGTGCGGCTGGTCGAGTCGGGCCCCGCGGGCGGCGCGGTGCTGGCGCGCCAGGTGGCCGAGCAGATCGGTGCGCCGCGCGCGCTCTCGTTCGACATGGGCGGCACTACCGCCAAGATCTGCTTCATCGACGACTACCAGCCGCAGATCAGCCGCAGCTTCGAGTTCGGCCGGGTGCACCGGCACCTGAAGGGCTCGGGCCTGCCGATCCGCATCCCGGTGATCGAGATGGTGGAGATCGGCGCCGGCGGCGGTTCCATCGCGCGCGTCAACCACCTGGGCGTGGTGCAGGTCGGGCCCGACAGCGCGGGCTCCGCGCCCGGCCCTGCCGCCTACGGCCTGGGCGGCGAGCAGCCCACCGTGACCGACGCGCATGCCGCGCTCGGCACCATCGACCCGGCGCGCTTCGCGGTTGGCAAGGTGCGGCTCGATCCGCAGCGCGCACGCGACGCGCTGCTGCAGGACCTGACGACGCAGACCGGCCTCGACGTGGAGAATGCCGCGCAGGCGGTGGTCGAGATCGTCACCGAGAACATGGCCAACGCCGCGCGCGTGCACGCCTCCGAGCTCGGCAAGGCGGCCGAGGAAAGCACGCTGATCGCCTTCGGCGGTGCGGCGCCGCTGCACGCCGCCCTGCTCGCGCGCAAGCTGGGCGTGGCCCGGCTCGTGATCCCCAATTCGGCCGGCGTCGGCTCGGCGCTGGGTTTCCTCTGGGCGCCCGTGGCCTACCAGACCGTGCGCAGCCTCGCGCAGCGGCTCGACCGCATCGACCATGCCGCGGTGGACCGGCTGCTGGCCGAACTCACCGCCACCGCCGACGACGTGGTGCTGCGCGCCGCGCCCGCCGCTGCGCTGGTGCGCCATCGCCAGGCCTTCATGCGCTACGCCGGCCAGGGCCACGAGATTCCCGTCGAGCTGCCCGAGGGGCCGTTCGACGCCGCCGCGAGCGCCACCCTGCACCGGCGCTTCGAGGAGCGCTATGCCGCACTCTACGGCCGCAGCCTGCCGCACATCGCGGCCGAGGCGGTGAGCTGGTCGGTCGCGGTGGAAGCCGGCGGCCGCGCCGCACCCGAGCCCGACGAAGTGGCCGCGGACACGGGCCGCGCCGAGCCCTCCGGCACGCGCCGCCTGTATGACGCCGACGCCGGACAGTGGGCCGAGGTGCCCGTCTACGAACGCACCGCCCTCGGCGCGGGCAAGTGGATCGCAGGCCCGGCGCTCGTCGTGGAGGACGAGACGACCACGCATGTCATCGCGGGCTTCGAGGCACGCGTCAGCAAGCTGGGCGCGCTGGTGCTCGACGACACCACCGCCGCCCGGGCGGCGCACGCCGAAGCCGACGAGGCCACCGAAGCGGAGGCCGCATGACGGGCACGGGCCGCCAGGCCCTGCGCCAGCAGCTGGTGTGGAGCCGCCTGCTCGCGGTGGTGGAGGAGCAGGCGCAGGCGCTGATCCGCACCGCTTTCGGCACGCCGACGCGCGAGGCCGGAGACCTGTCGGCGGGCGTGTTCCTGCCCGACGGCCGCATGGTCGCGCAGGCCGTGACCGGCACGCCGGGACACGTCAACTCGATGGCCGACTCGGTGCTGCACTTCCTGCGCGCCTTTCCGGCCGACACCATGCGCGACGGCGACGTGTTCGTCACCAACGATCCGTGGAAAGGCACCGGCCACCTGTTCGACGTGGTCATGGTCACGCCGGTGTTCCATGGCGGCAGGCTGGTGGCGCTCTTTGCCTCCACGGTGCACGTGGTGGACATCGGCGGCGTCAACGCGGGGCCAGATGCACTGGAGATCTTCCATGAAGGCCTTTTCCTGCCGCCGCTGCGCTTCGTGAGCGAAGGCGCGATCGAGGAGGCGGTGCTGGACATCGTGCGCGCCAACGTGCGCGAGCCCGGCCAGGTGGAGGGCGACTTCCACGCGTTGGTGGCCTGCAACGCCGTCGGCGCCGCCAGGCTGCAGCGCCTGCTGCACGAGTTCGGCCTGGCCGACCTGCAAGCGCAGGGCGACTACGTCATCGAGCGCTCGCGGCTCGCCATGCGCGAGGCGCTTCGCGAATGGCCCAGGGGCACCTGGCGCAATCACATGACGGTGGACGGCTACGACACGCCCGTCGAGCTGCACGTGGCCGTCACCATCTCGGACGAGGGCGTGCTGGTCGATTTCGAGGGCACCTCGGGTGCCATCGCGCGCGGCATCAACGTGCCCAAGGCCTACACCGACGCCTACACCTCCTTCGGCATCCGCTGCCTGATCGGCGCGGACGTGCCCAACAACTCGGGCTCGCTCGCGCCCATCCGCGTGGTGGCGCCCGAGGGTTCCATCGTCCACGCGCTGCCGCCCGCGGCGGTGGCTGCGCGCGCGGCCATCGGCCAGATGCTGCCCGACCTGGTGTTCGGCGCGCTGCGCCAGGCGCGGCCGGACCGCGTGCCGGCCGAGGGGGCCTCGTCGCTGTGGAACATCCGGCTGTCCGGCGGCCAGCCGATCGAGGGTGGCCCCAACGAGGCGCTGCGCCGTGCGCGCCGCTTCAACATCGTGAGCTTCAGCACTGGCGGCACCGGCGCGCGGCCGGGCAAGGACGGACTCTCGACCACCGCCTACCCCAGCGGCGTGCGCAACGTGTCGATCGAGATCCTGGAGACGCAGGCGCCGCTGCTGTTCAGGCGCAAGGAATTCCGGCCCGATTCGGGCGGCGCCGGCGCCTCGCGCGGCGGACTGGGCCAGGTCATCGAGATCGAGAACGCCGACGGCGACCCGATGGTGCTCTCGGCCACCTGGGACCGCGTGCGCCTTCCCGCGCGCGGCGCGCGCTCGGCGGGGGCGACGGCGCTCCCGGCACGGCGCGCCTCAAGCATTCGGGCACGGTGCTGCGCGGCAAAGGCCGCCAGGTCGTCCCGGCCGGCGAGGTGCTCGTGGTCGAGACGCCCGGCGGCGCGGGCCTGGGTGACCCCGCAGCACGAGACGCCGCACGGGTGGCGCGCGACCTGAAGGCCGGACTGGTCACCCAGGCGGCCATCCACCCAACCAGAGATTTCGCAGGAACCGCTGCATGAGCACCACACCCACTCCCAAGGCGCTGGCCAGCCGCCAGCTCATCCGCAACCAGCTCGCATGGAACCGGCTGCTCTCCGTGGTCGAGGAACAGGCGCAGGTGCTGATCCATACCGCCTTCGGCACCTCCACGCGCGAGGCCGGAGACCTGTCGGCGGGCGTGTTCCTGCCCGACGGCCGCATGATCGCGCAGGCTGTGACCGGCACGCCGGGCCACGTCAACTCGATGGCCGAATCGGTCAAGCACTTCCTGCAGCGCTTTCCCATCGACACGATGGAGGACGGCGACGTATTCCTCACCAACGACCCGTGGAAGGGCACCGGCCACCTGTTCGACATGACGATGGTCACGCCTATCTTCCATGGCGAAGGCGACGCGAAAAGACCCGTGGCGCTGTTCGCCTCCACGCTGCACGTGGTCGACATCGGCGGCATCGGCTCCAGCCCCGACGGCCTGGAGATCTACCACGAGGGCCTGTTCCTGCCGATCCTGCGCTTCGTGCGCCAGGGCACGGTGGACCCTGCCGTGCGCGCGATCATCCGCGCCAACGTGCGCGACCCCGAGCAGGTCGAGGGCGACCTGTATGCGCTGGTCGCGTGCAACGAGGTGGGCGGCCGGCGCCTGCGCACGCTGCTGCGGGAATTCAGGCTGGACGACCTCGAGGCGCTGGGCGAATTCATCATCGCGCGCTCGGCCCAGGCCATGCGCGAGGCACTGCGCGACTGGCCGCGCGGCACCTGGCACAACACGCTGGTGGCCGACGGCTACGACGCGCCCATCACGCTGCAGGTGTCAGTCACCATCGCCGACGACGGCATCGTGGTGGACTTCGACGGCACCTCGGGCACGGTGGCGCGCGGCATCAACGTGGTGAAGGCCTACACCGACGCCTACACCTCCTTCGGCATCCGCTGTCTCGTGGGCTCTGACGTGCCGAACAACGCGGGCTCGCTCGGGTTGATTCGCGTGGAAGCGCCCACGGGCTGCATCCTGAACGCGCTGCCCCCCGCCGCGGTCACGGCGCGGCACGTTGTGGGCCAGCTGCTGCCCGACGCGGTGTTTGGCGCCCTGCGCCAGGCCCGCGCCGACAAGGTGCCGGCCGAAGGCGCCTCGTCGCTGTGGAACCTGCAGCTGGTCGGCGGTGAAGTGCTCGCAGGCACCAGCCAGGCCGACGCCGAGGCCGTGCGCCGCGGCGCGCGCTTCAACGTCATCAGCTTTTCCACCGGCGGCACCGGCGCGCGGCCCGGCAAGGACGGCCTTTCGGTCACCGCCTATCCGAGCGGCGTGCGCAACGTGTCGCTCGAAATCCTGGAGACGCAGGCGCCAGTCGTGTTCGAGCGCAAGGAATTCCGGGCCGATTCCGGAGGCACCGGCGCCGTGCGCGGCGGCCTGGGCCAGGTGATCGAGGTGCGTCATGCGCAGCCGGACGCCGCCTTCCTGATCGCGGCGGCCTTCGACCGTGTGGCCAACCCCGCGCGCGGGGCACTCGGGGGCGGCAATGGCGCACCGGGCAGGCTGCGGCTGGCCTCGGGCGCCACGTTGCGCGCCAAGGGCCGGCAGATCGTGCCGGCGGGCGACCGCCTGGTCGTCGAGACGCCCGGCGGCGGCGGCCTGGGCGAGCCTTCGCAGCGCGATCCGGCGCTGGTGGCGCGCGACCTGCGCGAAGGGCTTGTGTCGCCCGAGGCCTCTGCGGACGCGGGCCGTCTCGGTGCCGCGCCGGCAGAGCCGGTCACTGCCTGATTCCTTCTTTTCTTCCGACTTCTTTTTTCACACCATGCTTTTCTCGAACCACGCCTTCCCGCTTCGTAGCGCCCTTCTTGCCGCGCTGCTTGCAGTGGGCTTCGCCGCCCACGCCGCGCCGCCCAACCACAGCGGCACGCTCACCCTGCTGTCGACCAGCGAACCCACCGCGCTCGTGACCATCGGCAACGTCGCTACGCCCATCCTGAGCGTGAGCGCCAAGGTCACCGAAGGTCTGCTCAAGTACGACTACGACGTCAACCCGCAGCCCCAGTTGGCCACCAAGTGGGCCATCAGCCCCGACGGACTGACCTACACATTCACCCTGCGCCAGGGCGTGAAGTGGCACGACGGCAAGGACTTCACCTCGGCCGACGTGGCCTGCTCCATCGAGCTGCTGAAGAAGATCCACCCGCGCGGGCGCAACACCTTCGCCAACCTCACGGCGGTAGAGACGCCCGACAAGTACACCGCGGTGCTGCGCCTGTCGAAGCCCGCGCCCTACCTGATCCGCGCGCTGGTGGCCACCGAGACGCCGATCGTGCCGAAGCACGTCTACGAGGGCACCGACCCCGCCAGCAATCCGAACAACAACGCGCCCATCGGCACCGGTCCGTTCAGGTTCAAGGAGTGGGTGCGCGGCAGCCACATCGTGTACGAGCGCAACCCCGAATACTGGGACAAGCCCAAGCCCTACATCGACCAGCTGATCGTCCGCTTCGTGACCGACCCGGCCGCGGCCGCCGTGGCCTTCGAGACCGGCACCGTCGACCTGGGCTACCGCACGCCCGTTCCGCTGGCCGACCTGGAGCGGCTGAAGAAAGTGCCGGCGCTGCGCTTCGAGACCAAGGGCAACAGCTACTCGTCGAACGTGACGCGGCTGGAGTTCAACCTCGACAACGAGTACTTCAAGAACGAGAAGGTGCGCCAGGCCGTGGCCCACGCCATCGACCGCAACGTGATCGTGAAGGTGGTGAACTACGGCTACGGCCAGGTGAGCTACTCGCCCATCGCGCCGGGCCTCAAGGCCTTCCACGACCCGGCGCCCTCGCCCTATGCCTTCGACCTGAAGAAGGCCAACGCGCTGCTCGACGAGGCAGGCTTCCCGAAGAAGGCCGGCGGCGTGCGCTTCAGCGTGCCGCTGGACTTCAACCCCATCGGCGCCGACGGCCCTCGCCTGGCGGACTACCTGCGCTCGACGCTGGCGCGCATCGGCATCGCCGCCACCGTGCGCGCGCAGGACCCGAGCGCCTTCATCAAGCGCATCTACACCGACCGCGACTTCGCCTTCACGCACAACGGCGCGAGCAACCTGTTCGACCCCACCGTCGGCGTGCAGCGCCTCTACTGGTCGAAGAACTTCATCAAGGGCGTGCCCTTCTCCAACGGCACCCACTACCAGAACCCGGTGGTCGACAAGCTGCTGGAAGACGCCGCCGTCGAGAACGACCCGGCGCGGCGGCTGAAGCTCTTCAAGGACTTCCAGGACACGGTGGCGCGGGACGTGCCCGACCTGAACCTCTACCAGCCGGTGTTCATCACGATTGCCAATCAGCGGGTGCATGACCATTCGTTGACTGCGGACGGGGTGGAGTCGAATCTTGCGGATGTGTGGGTGGATGAGGTGAAGAAGTAGCAAGACCTTGATTCCGGCGCTGCCGGAGCTTGAGCTGCGGCTCGCGCAGGTCGGTGCGACCCTTTAGCTCCGTCTTTTGCCTGGTGTTGAAGCAAAGGTGCGGTCGCTTGACAGCCTACCTCGATGTATATATCGACATTACGTTGTTCATCGGGGGAGACGGTCATGCGACACGCCATTGCCAAACTTTTTGTCACCGGGGGTAGTCAAGCGGTGCGTCTGCCTGCGGAATTCCGATTCGACGGCACCACCGAGGTCTACATCCGACGCGACGACGCCACCGGCGATGTCATCCTGTCGAGGCGCCCCCCAGCGGACTGGCGCACATTCATGCAGATGCGCGAACGGCTGGGCGTTGCTCGTCCCTATGCGCTGCCGGGGCGCGCGCAGGGAGAAGAAGGGCGCGATCCTTTCGAAGGCTGGAAGGAATGATGCTGTACACGCTCGACACCAAGGCGACGACGCGACGTAGCGATCTACGCGCCCACATCAAGGCAGCGGGCAGCCGCCCCGATCTCAGGCGGCCTTCCGCTGCTCCGCCCCCGGCACAGCCGCAATCAGGCTGCGCGTATACGGATGCTGCGGCCGATCCCAGATGTCCCGATGGCTGCCGGTCTCCACGATCTTCCCCTGGCTCATCACCATCACGCGGTCAGCGATGTAGCGCACCACCGACAGGTCGTGAGAGATGAACAGGTACGAAAGCCCGAAGTCTTCCTTCAGCTCCACCAGCAGGTTCAGGATCTGCGCCTGCACCGACACGTCGAGCGCCGACACGGGCTCGTCGAGCACGATCAGCGAGGGTCGCAGTACCAGCGCGCGTGCGATGCCGATGCGCTGGCGCTGGCCGCCGGAGAACTCGTTGGGAAAGCGCCGGCCCGAGTCGGCCGGCAGGCCCACGCGCTCCAGGATGGCCGCGATGCGGTTGTGGCGCTCCGCGCGGTCCGAAACGCCGTGCACCTTCAGCACCGATTCGAGGATGTCGAACACGCTGCGCCTCGGGTTGAGCGAGGCATACGGGTCCTGGAACACGATCTGCACGCGGCGCCGCCATGGCTTGAGCGCCTTCTCGGACAGCCCGGCGATGTCGGTACCGTCGAACACGATGCGCCCGCCCGCGGGGTTCACCAGCCGCAGCAGCGTGCGCGACAGGGTGGACTTGCCGCAGCCCGATTCGCCCACCAGCCCCACCGTCTCGCCCGCACGGATGTCGAAGGACACGCCGTCCACCGCGTGCAGCACGCCGCCGCCGCGCCGGGGGTAGTCGGTGCGCAGCTCCTGCACCGACAGCAGCGGCTCGCCGCCCGCCGCACGAACCGGCAGGGACCGCACCTTCGAGGCGGGTTGCGGCACATGCAGCGTGAAGTCGCGCACGCCGGTGACGGGGTCGAGCCGCGTCTGGATCTCGGGCAGCCTCGCATCCGCATGGTGCAGCGAACTGCCGGCATGAAGCGACGCGCCGAGCAGGCCCTTGGTGTAGGGGTGCGACGGTGCGGCGAAGAGCCTGGAGGTGGGCGCCTCCTCGACCTTCTCGCCGCCGTACATCACGGCCACGCGGTCGGCCCACTGCGCGACCAGGCCCAGGTCGTGGGTGATCAGCAGCAGCGCCATGTCGAGCTCGCGGCGCAGGCCGTCGAGCAGCTCGAGGAACTGCGCCTGGATGGTCACGTCGAGCGCGGTGGTCGGCTCGTCGGCCACCAGCAGGCGCGGCCTGCAAGCCACGGCCATCGCGATCATCACGCGCTGGCGCTGGCCGCCCGAAAGATTGTGCGGATGGTCGTCGATGCGCTGGTGCGGCTCGGGGATGCGCACCAGGTCGAGCAGTTCGATGGCGCGCTTGCGGGCCGCCGTGGGCGAGAGCTTCTCGTGCCGGCGCAGCGTTTCCTCGATCTGCGCGCCGATGGTGTGCACCGGGTTCAGCGAGGTCATCGGCTCCTGGAAGATCATCGCGATCTCGCGCCCGCGCACTTCGCGCAGGGCGGCGGGCGACAGCGCCAGGATGTCGCGCCCGTCGAAGCGGATGCTGCCGCGCAGCGCGGTGCCCGGCGCCAGCAGCCGCGGCAGTGCCAGCGCGGTGGTCGACTTGCCGCAGCCCGACTCGCCCACCAGCGCCAGCGTCTCGCCGCGCTGCAGCGTCAGGTCGAGCCCGCGCACCGCCTGGATGGGCCCGTTCGATCCGTGGAAGAAGACATCGAGGCCGCGCACGTCGAGCAGCGGCTCGGTGGTCGTCACTTGTTCTAGTGTCATCTCAGTTTTCCACCACGCTGGTGCGTGACCTGCGACGCATGAAAACGTCGCGATCCAGTCGGGAGACACCACGGAACCGGCTTTGCCGGGCCGCCGGTGTCGCCCCCGGTGAGGGGGTGGGCGAAGCGACACGAAGTGCGCGAAGCCTAGGGAGTTTCATCCTAGCGGCCCCTCAGGCGTGGGTTGAAGGCGTCGTTGAGACCGTCGCCCACGAGGTTGAGCGCCAGCACCGTCAGCACGATGGCCGCGCCCGGCAGCGCCGTGAGATACCACGCGGTGCGCAGCAGCTCACGCCCCTGCCCGATCATGCTGCCCCACGACACCGCATTGGGGTCGCCCATGCCGAGGAAGGACAGGGCCGACTCGATGAGGATCGCGCTGGCCACCAGCACCGAGGTGGTCACGATCACGGGCGGCAGCGCATTGGGCAATATCTCCTGGAAGATGATGCGCGCATGGCTGAAGCCCTGGCTGCGCGCGGCCAGCACGAACTCGGTCTCGCGCAGCGCGCGGAACTCGGCGCGCACCAGTCGGGCGATCACCGGCCACGATGCGAGCCCGATGGCGAACACGATCACCGGCACCGAGGGCTGGCCGATGGCGACCACCACGATCACGAACAGGAACGAGGGCATGGTCTGGAACAGCTCGGTGATGCGCACCAGCACGTCGTCGATGCGGCCGCCGAAGTAACCCGCCGTGGCCCCCACGAGGACGCCGATCGCCAGGCTCAGCACGGCCGCCACCACGCCCACGGAGAGCGAAATGCGTGCGCCGTGCGCGATTCCGGCGATGACGTCGCGGCCCAGCGAGTCGCTGCCCAGCGGATAGGCGGCGTCCTGCCCAGGCCACAGCAGCGGCTGCGCCACCATGTCGAGCGGGTCGCCCGGATAGAGCAGCGGCGCGACCAGCGCCAGCACGAGCATGAAGGCCAGCAGCGCCAGGCCCGCCATCGCCGCCGGGTTGCGCACGAATGCGCGCAGCGCGGCATGGCGGCTGGAAAGCGGCCTGACGTCCACCGCGGCCTTGGCCCTGGCGGCGGGCTTGGTGGCGGCCTTGGCAGCCGCGGCCGGAGCCGGCGGATGCGCGATGGCGGTATCGAGGGGGAACTGTGCGGACATCGGGGATCGCAGTCGGAAGATCGGGGAAGATCGGAAATGGAGCTCAGCGCACCTGGATGCGCGGATCGAGCCAGGCGTGCAGCAGGTCGACCAGCATGTTGGCCACGATGACCAGCATCGAGGACATCAGCAGCACGCCCAGCAGCACCGTGTAGTCGCGGCCCGCCACCGAGTCGAAGGCCAGGCGGCCCAGGCCGGGCCAGCTGAAGACGGTCTCGACCACCACCGCGCCGCCCAGCAGCGTGCCGAAGTGCATGCCGGCGACCGTGGTGACCGGGATCAGCGCGTTGCGCAGCACGTGCCGCAGGTTGACGGTCCACGGGTGCAAGCCCTTGGCCTCGGCGGTGCGCACGAAGTCCTGGCGCGTCACCTCGAGCATCGCCGCGCGCGTGAGGCGCGAGAAGATCGCGATGTAGAAACCCGACATCGCCAGCGCCGGCAGCACGAGGTGCCGCGCGACGTCGACCGCGTGCCGCCAGCCGGTGTAGCCCGCGCCAATGCTCTCGCTGCCGCCGGTGGGCAGCCACCCCAGGTGCACCGAGAACAGCACGATCGCCATCAGGCCGAGCCAGAAGCCCGGCGTGGAATACAGCAGCAGCGCGAGCACCGAGAGCGTGCGGTCCTGCCAGCGCCCCACCCGCGTGGCCATGATCGTGCCCAGCGCGATGCCGATGGCCAGCGCGAAGGCCAGTGCCGTGACCATCAGCAGCAGCGTGTTGCCCAGCCGCGCGCCGATCAGCGACACCACCGGCATGTTGTAGCGCGGCGAGACGCCGAGGCTGAAGTGCGCGAGGTTGTTGAGGTAGGCGCCCAGCTGGTGCAGCACGGGCAGGTCGAGCCCGAAGTGGCTGCGCAGCTGCGCCATGCTCTCGGCGGTGGCAGAGCCCGACTCGGCGGCCACCACGTCGGCGGCGTCGCCCGGAATCCACTGCATCAGCACGAAGTTGAGAAGAATCACGCCGATGACGGTCGGCACGGCCTGCCACGCCGTGCGCGCCAGCGTGCGGCTTGCGCTGCGCAGGTTCATAGAAGGTTCTGGAAGGAGGCGGTCAATCGGGCCGTCAGGCTATCCCAGGGGCCTCATGCATCGAAGGAAGCTTTTCTTCTACGCATATCCGATTTGCTTCGTTGGCCCGGCGTCGCGCGCGCATCTAGATTGCGGTCCGACTTCCAGGGCCCCACGAAGATGATCCAGACCACCACCCTCGGCAAGACGCTGCTCGCGCTGGCCCTGCTGTACACCCACTACGCGCTCCAGGCGGCTCCGCAGGCAGGCGGCACGGTCACGCTGGTGCTGCAGAACGAGCCGCCCACACTGGTGTCGATCGCGCATTCGCACTCCTCCACGCTGGCCGTCAGCGCCAAGGTCACCGAAGGGCTGCTGAAGTACGACCAGGACCTGAAGCCGCAGCCCCAGCTCGCCACGGCCTGGCAGGTGAGCCCCGACGGAAAGTCCTACACGTTCACCCTGCGCCGCGGCGTGAAATGGCACGACGGGCGCGACTTCACCTCGGCCGACGTGGCCTATTCGATCCTGCTGCTGAAGGAACACCATCCGCGCGGTCGCAGCACCTTCGCGCCGGTCGAGCGCGTGAGGACGCCCGACGCGTACACGGCGGTGCTGGAGCTGTCGCGGCCCGCGCCCTATCTGCTGAAGGCCTTCGTCGCGTCGGAGGCGCCCATCGTGCCGAAGCATCTCTACGAGAACGGCGGCGACGTGCTGCGCAACCCGAACGGCTCCGCGCCCGTCGGCACCGGCCCGTTCAGGTTCAAGGAATGGGTGCGCGGCAGCCACATCGTGTACGAGCGCAATCCCGACTACTGGGACAAGCCCAAGCCCTACGTCGACAGGCTGGTCGTGAAGATCATTCCCGACGCGGCTTCGCGCTCCATCGCCTTCGAGACCGGCGACGTGGACATCGGCTACCGCACCCCCGTCTCGCCGGGGGACATCGAGCGGCTGAAAGCGAACCCGAAGCTGGGCTTCGAGACCAGGGGCAACAGCTATTCCTACAACGTGACGCGGCTGGAGTTCAACCTGCGGCAGCCGCAGCTGAAGGAGCTCAAGGTGCGCCAGGCGATCGCACACGCCGTCAGCCGCGAGGTGGTGCGCGACAACGTGTTCTACGGCTATGGCGTGATCTCCTATTCACCCATCGCGCCCGGGCTCAAGGAATTCCACGACACCCGCCCCACACCCTACCCGTACGCACCGAAGACATCGGAGCGCCTGCTCGACGAGGCGAGCTTTCCGCGCGGCGCCGACGGCACGCGCTTCACGCTCACGCTCGACTTCAACCCCAGCGACGTGCACAAGCGCCTGGCCGACTACGTGAAGCAGGCGCTGGGCCGGGTCGGCATCCGGGTCAACATCCGCGCCACGGACTTCTCGCAATACGTGAAGCGCATCTACACCGAGCAGAACTACGATCTGGCGATCAACGGCACGAGCAACCTGTTCGACCCCACCGTGGGCTCGCAGCGCCTGTACTGGTCGAAGAACATCCGCCAGGGCGTACCCTTCTCCAACGGCACCTTCTACGACAACCCGGTGGTCGACAAGCTGCTGGAAGACGCCGCGGTCGAGATCGATCCCGCAAAGCGGGTGGCCCTCTTCAAGGAGTTCCAGCGCATCGTCGGCGTCGAGGTGCCCGACCTGAACCTGCTCTCGCCCACCTACTTCACCATCTACAACCGCCGGGTGCACGACCATTCGCTCACGGGCGACGGCGTGGAAGCGAACTTCGCGGACGTCTATATTCGCTGACCGCTTTCACCTGTCGCGAAGAAGAATGCCGCTGAATGCCCATGAACTGAAACAACTCGCCGAGGCCGGCGACCGATCCGCAGTCTCCCCCTGTGGCTGCTGGCTGCACCGGGCCGATGCGTGGGAAAGCTTCACCGAAGACCGCTGGCCCGCCGATCTTCTGCAGCGCGTGGACACGCTGCGCGCCGAAGGCATCGACGAGCCGACCTTCGAGGAATTTCATCCCGGCGGCACTCGCTACGACTCGGCCGACGCGCCGATCTCGGTGGCGCACTTCCCGTTCAACCGCTGCGACGTGTACCGCTGCACGGCCTGCCAGCGGCTCGTGCTGCGCTACACCGAGTTCGGCGGCTACTACGTCGATCACCGCGCGCGGCGCGTCGATGCCGCGCTGGTGATCGCCTGAAGCAGACGACCCTGCTTCAGGCCAGCAGCCCCTTCCAGTAGAGCCGCGCGGCCGCCAGCACGGTGCGCATCTGCGTCGTATGGGCGAGCCGGAAGGCTGCGCCGCGCACCGTCTCGTCGGGGAATTCCGTCACGAGCGTGAACGGCACGGTGGAGCGCTCGTCGGTGGTGACGAGGCACGGGATGCCGTTGATCCGCTTGAACGGCAGCTCGCCCACGTGGGCATGCCACATGCGCTGCTGCGCCGCGTTGAACTCGGCCAGCTCGGACGAGCCGGAATGCAGTTCCTCGGTGAGCGCATGCAGGAATCGCATGCCGTCCAGCCCCGGATGGCGGCGAAAGATCAGGAAGAAGCCCTTGGGCACGGTCCACAGCTCGCCGCCCAGGGGCACGTAGCCCGCGCGCGGCCGCGTCCATTCGTGCGCCGGATAGCCGTGCAGGCTCAGGTGCAGGCGCGCGCCGGTTCGGGCGATGGCCTCGAGCCGCGCGGCCTTCTCACCGAAAGGCGGCTTCGTCCGGGCCTCCAGGTCGTCGCCCAGCGCCGTGTAGCGGGCGGCGTGCGCCATGTGCTTCGGATGCGTGGCCTGCAGCAGGTGGTGCAGCGCGGCACCGTCGGGGTTCTCCAGCGGCACCAGTGCGTAATGCGCGTCGCGGTGGGTGTTGAGGTGGCGAGCGGCACGCAGTGCACCGACCACGCCAGAGCTCTCGTTCGCATGCTGCCCGGCCGTGATCGCCAGGCCCGGCAGCGCGCCGCGCACATGCACGCCCGCCACCTTCCTGCCCTGGAACGAGGTCACGGAGAACGGCTCTCCCGGCAGCTGCGCGACGGCCTGCTCGACCTCCACGGGCGCGAGCGAGCGTTCGGCCTCATCGAGCACCAGAGCGGCATCCACGGGAGGATCAACGCGGCGGTGCTGCGCGAGCCGCACCGTCACGCGCGTGTCGCCATCGACCTGCGAGATCAGCGGAACGATCTGCCCCGGCTGCAGCGTGCGGTCGGCCTCGGACAGGCCCGCTCGTGCCTTGAAGAATTCCAGCACGCCGTAGTAGCTGTCCTCGTGCAGCGCCTCGAAAGTGCTGATGGTTTCCTCGCCGAACGGCAGGCGCCGCTCGATGCCGGTGGTCGCGATGTCGATCTCCAGCGTGTCGAACAGGGGCAGCGTGGCCGGCCATTCGTGCCTGCGCACAGCGTCGAGCGCGGCCTCGCAGGCGATCTCGAACTCCGTTCGAATCGGCGCGTCTTCCACCAGCGTGTCGCCTCGCCACACGCGCAGCCATCCACAGGGCGAGGCGGTGCCGTCGTTCGGTGCGAACACCTGCCAGCGCCTGCCGCCGGCCTCGACCACGTAGTCCGACGTGAGGTCGTCGCCCTCGACGAAGCGCAGCGTGGCACCGTCGCCGATCAGCCCTGCCAACGGATAGGCCTCCAGCCGGAAGCGCTGCCCCTTGCCGGCTGGTGTCCGGACCGCGATCTCACCCGCGGCGGGGCCGTCGAACTCCTCCAGAAAGAAATGCACCAGCGGCTTGTACGCGCTGCGCAGCAACGCCGCGACACCCGTTGCGGCCAATGTCTTCTCCGCCGCCCGGCGCGCCGCCTCGTCCTCGAACAGCCAGGCCTCCACGCGCGTCGCGGGTTCGGCAGTGAAGCGCTCCACCAGCTGAGCAAGGGTTCGAGGGACGGTGGTGTCGAGCAGCGAAGTCATGCAGCGAGGGTTTCGGGGTCGGAGAAGAAGCTGTGCTCGATCTGGCGGATGGATTTCCAGTCGGCTGTGAGCCGGTCGAACTGGGCATCGAACAAGCCCACCATGCCCAGCGCCGTGCGCAGGTCGGTGGTCACGTTCAGGCGGTCACCTGTTTTTACCCAGCGCTTCACGCTGACGCAAGACGGCAGCTGCTCGATCGAATCCCAGGCGAAGTCCTTCGCGAGCACGCCCGCCTTGGGCGACACCAGCAGGATGTGGCCGCAGAAGCCGCTGAAGCGCGGCCGCTCGTTCAGCGTCTGCTTGAAGAGCTGCGGGTTGACGAAGGCCTCGACCGTCACCGAGATCTGGTTCTCGCCGGTCACCGCCGTCGTGAGGCGCGGGTCGAGGCTTCCGTGCAGGCGGGAGTTCAGCTCGACGATGGTCGGTCCCTCGGCCGTCACGATCAGTTCCAGGTGGGAAGGCCCGTAGTGCAGTCCCACCGCGTCGAGCACCTGCGCCGCATAGGCGATGACTTCCGCGTACTGCGGTTGCGTGTGGTCGACCACGAGCATCTTCTCCAGCCGGGGCGAATGGCTGCGGTCGCGCTCCACCTCCCACAGGCTGACCACCTTGTGGTGGCCCTCGAAGGAGACGGCATCGACGATGTATTCCTGCCCTTCGCTGTACGACTGCACGAGGATGTCCTCCTGCACCTCGTCGTACGAGGACTTGATGGCCAGCACGTTGCGGGCCGCCTCCTCCACCTGCTCCTGCGTGCGGCAGATCTTCACGCCCTTCACGCCCGAGCTGCGCGTCGGCTTGATGACCACCGGCAGGCGCGCGTGGGCCCGCGCCCAGGCGGCGATCTCTTGCGGCGAACGCGAACGGAACTGCTGCGGCGTGCGCACGCCGGCGCGCCGCAGCGCCTCGATCTGCTCGAACTTGTCGCGCCGTGCGGCGGTGAGCTCCACCGGATTGCGCAGCGGCACGTCGAGCGCGTCGGCCAGCCTGGAGGCCAGCTCCACGCCGCTGTCGACGCCCGGCAGCACCACGCTGATGCCCAGGTCGCGCAGCGCGTCGGCCGTCTGGCGCAGGTCGCCGCGGTGCACCACGCTGCGCACGTAGTCGGCCGGGTTGATCTGCGTCTGCAGGCGCTGCGGCAGCGACTCGCTGCTCAACACGTGCACGCAGCGCACGCCGTAGGAGCGGAAGGCGGGCGCCAGGTGCGCGCTGGTCGAGGCGCCGTCGACGATGGCCACGGTATCAAGCAACTGCTTCTTCATGGAGTCTCTTCTCTGCGGTGGTGGATTGAAACAGGCGGCGCACGTAGATGTATGCGCGCCGCTCGCGGTGGACCAGCCGTTGCGGTCCGTAGGTGATGTGGAGATCGGCGTTGCGCAGTTCGCCGGGCGAGGAGAAGTCCCACGGCAGCGGATCGCTCTCCAGCAGGAACTCGACGTGCGCGTACGAGCGCGGCGCGAAGATGTCGGGCACCTCCACGCCGCGGCCCGTGAGCTTGTCGAGCAGCGCGGCGACGATGTCGAAGCCGTAGCCGTCGCGCACGATGTCGCAGATGAAGCTGCCGGCGATGCGCGGGTTGAGCTCGATCACGTAGGGCACGCCGTCGCGCACGATGCAGTCGAGGTGCACCGGACCCCACGAGAGCCCGGCGAACCCGATGGCCCCGGCACCTGCATCGATCAGCCGGCGTAAGGCGGCGTCGTCCAGGTCGAGCTCGGAGGTGTAGCCGCGCTCCAGGAAACCTTCGCCGCGGCGTTTGAGCTTGCGCATGGCGCCCACGTACCGCCCGTCGAAATACTCGACGCAATACTCCGCGCCTTCGAGGAATTCCTCGACGATCACGCTGTCGGTCAGCCCGGTGCGCCGGTTGGCGCGCAACTCGTCGGCCAGGGCCTCGGCGTGCCGCCTGGCTTCGTCCGCGTCGGCGCAGCGCTTCACCCCGTGGCTGGCCGACCCTTCGGCCGGCTTCACCACCACCGGGAAGCGCAGCGCGCGCAGGCGGTCCCACAGCGCCGGCAAATCGGACAGTGCGCCTTCGACGAACTTCGCGGTCGGCAGGCCGCTCTCGGCGAGCAGCGCCTTCTGGTTCGCCTTGGAGACGCTGCGCGCCACGGCGGCGGCATCCGGCCCCGGCAGGCCGAGCTGCGTGGCCACCTGCGCCGCGAGCCGCGCATAGACGTCATTGGCCGTGGTGATGCGCAACTGTTGCCCGGAATCGGGATGGCGGTCGCGCAGCCATGCGACCACCGCATCGGCGTCGGTCCGCAGGTTGACGATCTCCACCTCCGGCGGAAACACGCCCTGCAGCAGGTCGTTCGGCCCGCTGATCACCGTCACCTGCAACTGCCTGTCGAGCGCCGCGCGTACCAGCGCAAGGCTGGTGCCGGTCTTGCGCGCACCGATCACGATGAGTCGTGTCATTCGATACCCCGTAAGAAAAAGGAAAGCGGGCGCTAGAGGCACAGCACGGCGATCAGCGCACCGGCCAGCCGCAGGAAGGCCGACAGGTCGAAAGCGAACACCGCCCCCGCCGCGACCTGCACGGGCAAGCCCACCAGCAATGCCCCGAACAGGGCCACGCCGATGGCGCTGCCGACCTGGCGGGCCGCGCCGAAGATCGCCGATGCGGTGGCCGACAGCGACGACGCCACGCTGCCGATCACCAGCGACGTGAGGGCCGGCGTGCCGATGCCCGCGCCGATGGCCAGCAGCAGCAGGCTCGGCAGGATGCGCAGGTACGGCGTGGCGGCGTCCACGCCGTGCAGCAGCGCGAACGCCAGCGCGGAGAGCAGGAAGCCCGCGATCACCGGCGTGCGCGGCGAGAAGCGCTTGGCCAGCCGTCCGCTCGCGAGGTTCGCCAGCATGATCACGGTGAAGGGCAGCAGGGCCAGGCCGGTCTGCGTGGGCGTGTAGCCCTTCGAATGCTGGAAGTACAGGCTCAGCACGAAGATCGACCCGTAGAAGGTGATGTTCATGAGCACCCCGAGCACGATGGCCGCGGAGAACGCCTTGCTGCGGAAGATCCCGAGCGGGATCATCGGCGCCGGCACGCGCGATTCGTTGCGCACGAAGGCGGCGACGGCCAGCGCCGCCACGGCGAAGCCCGCGAGCACCGTCCAGTCGGTCCAGCCCAGCACGCCGCCCTCGATCACCGCATGCGTGAGGAAGAACAGCGCGACGATCGCCAGCAGCTGCCCGCCCACGTCCAGCCGGCCGGCCGCCGAACGCACCGTCTCCGCGACGTAGCGGCGCACCGCCCAGAGGCCCAGTGCGCAGATCGGCAGGTTCACGAAGAAGATCGAGCGCCAGCCCAGGCCGGTGGTCAGTGCGCCGCCAAGCACCGGTCCGGCGGCACTCACCACGCCGCCGATGGCGCTCCACCATCCGATGGCGCGCGTGCGTGCCACCGCGTCGCCCGCGCAGGCATGCGACAGCAGCGACAGCGAGGTCGGCAGGATCAGCGCAGCGCCGATGCCCTGCGCCGCGCGCGCCGCGATCAGCACGCCGATGGACGGCGCGACCGCGCAGGCGAGCGAAGCCAGCCCGAACAGCACCAGCCCGGCGCTGAAGACGCGCCGGCTGCCGAAGCGGTCGGCGAAGGAGCCGGCCGTGAGCAGCAGCGCCGCGAAAGCCAGCGTGTAGGCGTCGACGATCCATTGCAGGCCGGTCACGCCGGCACCGAGGTCCCTGCCGATCTGCGGCATCGCCACGTTGACGATGGTCACGTCGAGCTGCACCACCACGAAGCCGAAGCTGGTGGCAGCGAGGGTCCAGCCGATGCCGGTGCCGCGCCGCTCGTCGGCGGATGCGAGTTCGGCCAATGAAGTGCTGCCTGCGGCGCTCATTCCGATGCCCTCAGTTCGCGTGCGTTCCTGCGGCGCTCGCTGAGCGCTTCCAGGCGTGGCAACAGGCTCTGGATCACGCGCGGCAGCAGGTAGATCGGCAGCTGCGCGCAGGCGAAGAACAGCGCGATGGCCGGCGTCGCCGCGGCGCCGAGCGCGGCCCACAGCAGGCCGACGTTGCGGTTGCCCATAAGCAGCGCGACGTTCAAACGGGTGCGCACGCTGCCCGGCGTGAGCAGGTACGCGATGCACTGCACGCCGACATTGGCAGCGAACGCGAGCGCGATGGCCGCGATCACGAGTGCCGGTTCGTCCACGATGGACTGCTGCAGGCCGGCCATCGTGCCGACCGCGAACACCAGCAGCGCGACCACCACGACGCCGTCGATCGCGCCTGCATGGGCCGCGAGGCGCTCCTTCGCGAACCGGCGCACGAGGATCGCCGCGCCCTCGGCCGTGCCGACCAGCAGGATCAGTCGCAGCGCGAGGCTCGACGGCTGGATGGCGACACCCGGATCGCGTCCGAACCGATGCGCCAGCAGCGGCGCGGTGAGCGGCACCAGCGCCATCGCCGCCAGCGTGGCGACCAGCGCAACGGCCGCATCCAGCCCCAGCATGCGAGCCACGGCCGAGGTACCGCTGGAAGGCGGCGCGCAGAAGGCGAGCACCAGCGCCAGGGTCCACGCCGGCGGCAGGCCCAGCGCATGGCCCGCCAGGCCCGCCACCACGGGGCACACGACGATCGCGCACAGCGGCAGCGCCAGCGAGACTGCCGGCCGGCGCGCCACCGCCAGCACGGTGGCCGGATCGACGCGCAGCAGCGTGCCCAGGACGAAGATGAACACCGTCACCGGCATCAGCGGGCGCGCCGCATCCGCCAGTGCAGGTACGAGCAGGCCCAGGAAGACACCGGCGGCCAGCACGCTCGGGCCGTTGCGGGTCAGGACGGCGAACGGCCCCGGCATCGGCTCAGGCCTGCTCGCTCAGGGCGGGTTGGCGCGCGTCCGCGTTGCGCGAGCGCACCGGCTCGGTGGCGCGCGGCAGCAGGAAGGGATCGAAGACCCGCTCCTGCCGCTTGCCGAAGGAGCGGAAGTTCCACAGGTTGGTCGTGACCATGATGCGTTGCACCCAGCGGTAGGCGCGGTCGTTGGCGTCGAAGCTGGGCACGAAGCTGTCGCGCGAATGCAGCGCGAAGCGGTTGTTGACGAAGACCAGCCGGCCCGGCTTGATGTCGATGGCCTCGGAGACCGCCCTCACCTCCCGATGGAAGTTCTCCAGCGCCGCCCGGGCGCGCTGGTTCACCGGCAGCACCATGTCGGGGTAGAAGGCCACCGTCACGCGCGGCAGCTCCAGCGGGCCCGACAGCACCGGGCTCAGGTCGGTGTTGTCGCGCGGTGTGGGCGTGGCACCGCGCCAGCGGTACGGCACGCGGATGATGAAGTTGCGGCCATAGAGCGCCTCCAGGTCCTCGTCGCTCAGGCGGGCCAGCGCGAGGCGCGCATCGGCGACCCGGGTGAACGGGCCTTTGCCTTCGCCCTCGGGCGCGGCGCGCAGCCCCAGCAGCAGCAGCGCGAGCGGCGAGGTGTCGCCCTCGGGCATGAAGGCCTGGGCGGCGTTCTCGATGTGGAAGTCGAGCTCCACCTCCGAGCCCAGGCCGGTGTAGTCGTTGCGCGTGTGCTTGTGCGGCGTGAGGTTGTTGACCAGCTCCAGCCCTTCGTGCGAGATGGAGTACGGCTCGCCGATGGCCGCGCCGAGTGCCGCGAGCAGGTTCTCGCTGAGCACGCCGTCCTTGAACTGGCGCCCGGTCTCACCGAAGTGGGGGCTGCCACTCACGCCGGAGTCGATCGGCAGGTTGTCGACCACCAGGTAGGCGTAGGCCGCGCTGTTGGACGACTTGATGACTTCCAGCAGCCGCACCAGGCGCTCCGGAAAACCGGAATAGACGCGCCGGCGAAGCTCGCCGATGTAGGCCGAACTCCCCGCCGGGTCGTAGTCGAGGTCTCCGAGCACCTGACGGATCTGCTCGGCCTCGCTGGCGGTGATGCTCACTTCGGCTCTCGAACCTTGGTCTGACATGAAAACTCCTTGAGTGTGTCGACTGGCGCGCGGCAAGGCGCGTCACGATGGACAGCGGGTTGGTCTGCTGACGCTGACGCGAGGCTATTGGCGTTTTTTTATCTCAAAAACGAATCTATTTGTTCTTCCTTATCCGATAATCAGATTTATTACTTTCCGCTGAGTCTGGAGAAAAGAGGTCGCCCATGGACCGTGTATTGCTCGAAACCTTCAAGGCCGTGGTGGACGAAGGCGGCGCCCTGAAGGCGGCCAACGTGCTCGGCTGCGCCCAGTCCAACGTGACGACGCGGCTCAAGCAGATGGAACAACGCCTGGGCGTGCCGCTGTTCAACCGCCAGGGCAAGCGGCTGCAGCTGAGCGAAGCAGGCGAGCGCTACCTGCCCTACGTGACGCGCATCCTCGACCTCATCGACGAAGCGGCGGCCAACGCGCGCGCCGAGGCCCCCGCAGTGCAGCCCCTGCGCATGGGCATCATGGAAAGCACGGCCGCCATGCACCTGCCGCACGCTCTGGCCGCCATGCGCGAGGCTTTCCCTGAACTGGAGCTTCAGCTGGAGGTGGAAGCAGAGCCGGCGCTGTCGCAGATGCTGCTGCAGCACCGGCTGGACTTCGCGGTGACCGCGCGCGTGAACGAGCGCGCGGGCCTGATTTACGAGGCAGGCTTCGATGAGCCGCTCGTGGTGGTGGCGCAGGAGGAGCCGGCCGAACTGCTGGCGCAGGCGCCGCTGTACGCGCTGACGCTGATCGCCTTCCGCGAGGGCTGCCCCTACCGCACCATGGCGCAGCGCTGGCTCGAATCGCGGCGCATCGCCTGCGCCCGGGTGCTGTCGTTCAGCACCTACGGGGCGGTGCTGGGCTGCGCGGCGGCGGGCATGGGCATCGCGGTGGTGCCGCGCAGGCTGGTGGAGAACCAGGCGCAGTCCTACCAGTTGCAGACCTACCGCCCGCGCGACCTGGCGCCGGCCACGAGCTACTTCGTGTACCGCGAGGAATGGCGGCCCGGCGCCGAGGCGCGGGCGCTGATGCAGGAGCTGCGCCGCTCGGCCCGCCAGCCCACGGCGCCGCTCTGAGGCGGGCCGCCCGGTCGTTCAGGACGCGCCCGGTTCGACGAGCCGGATGCCCACGTCGCCCTCGCGCTCGAGCTGCGCCACCAGGCCGATCTCCCAGTCGAGGTACTCCTTGAAGCCGGCATCGCGCTTGGCGAGGTCGGCGTGTGCGTAGGGGCTGTACCAGTGGTCGTCGTCGCCGGTCAGCACGCCTTCGGGGCCGGCCGCGGTGGGAAGTCGCGCGGCGACCCAGGCCTGGGTGCCGCCGGCCAGCGCATGAACCTCGCGGCCGATGCGCGCGCCCAGTTCCGCCGCCACGATGCGCGCGAGCACGCCGTCCGACGAGGTGATCACGATGCGCTGGGACGCGGGCAGGTCGGCGACGAATTCCTGCAAGCGGTCGGGTACGGAGAAGCGCGCGCCCGCGACATGCCGGCGCTCGTAGGCCGAGCGCCGCTCCACGTCGAACACCACGGCGGTGCCGGCTTCGAGCGCGGCAGCGGCTTCGCGCGTCGCGATCTCCGGCGCACCCGCGCGCAGCGGCAGCACGCGCACGGGCTCGGGGCCGAGCACCAGCACCGGCAGCGCCGGCGGCGACAGCACGAACACCTCGTGGCCGCCCAGTTGAGCGAGCCATGCACCGGTGGTCAGCGCGCGCACGCCGTCCCAGTCGGCCAGCACGATGCGGGCGCGGCGGGTGCCCACGTACTCGTCGGTGGCCTGCACCAACTGGCCGCCCGGCGCCCAGCGCCAGCCTTCGAGGTGCCCGGCTTCGTATTCCTGGCGCGTGCGCACGTCGAAGCGGTAGAGCGAGCGCTCGTCGGACTCGGCCTCGAAGCGCGCGAGCGTGGCCGCGTCGATGCGGCGCACGCCGGCGCGCGCGGCGACGTCCTCGGCCCGCGCGCGGGCCTCCAGCCGCGTGCGCTCGCCCGGCTCGGGCAGCGGCGCCGCGCGGCCGTGGCTCAGCTTGCGGCCCGCCAGCAGCCAGGCCATGGTGCCATCCTTGAGCGAGACCACCGGATTCGGAATGCCCGCGTCGATGAGCGTCTGCGCGCCGACGATGCTGCGCGTGCGGCCGGCGCAGTTGACCACCACCAGCGTCTCGGGCCGGGGCGCGAGCTCCTGAATGCGGTAGACAAGCTCGGCGCCCGGCAGGCTGTGCGCGAACGGCAGGCTGAAGTCGGCAAACTCCTCCGGCGTGCGGCTGTCGACCACCACGATGTCGTCGCCGCGCTCCACGCGCTGGTGCAGCTCGTCGACCGAGATCCAGGGCGTGTGCTTGCGGTGCTCGATGACTTCGCCGAAGGCTTTGCTCGGCACGTTGCTGCCGCTGAAGAGCTCATAGCCCGCGGCGGCCCAGCCCTGCGTGCCGCCGGCGAGCACAGACACGTTGCGCCAGCCCAGTCGCACGAGCTTGGCGGCCGCCTGGTGCGCGAGCGACTCGTCCGCATCGGCCAGCACGATGCGGGTGCTGCGGCGCGGCACCAGCCGGTCGATCAGCACTTCGAGCCGCCATAGCGGCGCCGAGGCTGCGAGAAGGATGTGGCTGCGCACGAAGACGCCGGTCTCGCGCACGTCGAGCAGCGCGATCTCCTCGCCGTCGGACAGCGCGGCCTTCAGCGCCTGCGGCGTGATCGCCGGATGGCGGATGTTCTTCGGCGCCGCGAAATGGCGGTAGCTGCCGCCACCAGGGCCCTCGAACACCACGCGGCTGTCGAGCAGCTCCAGGGCGCGGCCATAGAAGTGCAGGTGGCGGCCGTCCTGGCCATCGACGAGCTCGATGGTGTGCACGTCGTCGGGCAACAGCACGACCGCGCTGCCGGAGGCCACGTCGACGGTGCGCTGGTGCACCAGCGCGTCGCGCGCGGGGTCGGCGGTCTTCTCGCGTCGGTAGAGCACGTTGCGCTCGTTGCCCTCCACGCCGGCGATCACCGCCCAGGTCGTGTGATCGTGCGGCGGCTGGGCCTTGCCCGCCAGGCCAGCCGACAGGTACAGCGCGAAGCCGCCATCGGCATCCTCGGCCAGCCGATAGACCTGTGCGGGGCGCTGCGCATACACCGGAAAGTGGGCCGCCGGAAACAGCGAGCGCTGCTGGCCGAGCCGCACCAGCGCATCGGCCACGGCCTGCAAGGCGTCGCCCGGGGCGCCTGCACCCGGAAGCAGCAAGCCGCGGGCCTGGGCGAGAAAGGCTTCGACGGCGCGCGCACGTGCGCTGGCGATGTCGTTGCCTGCGGTTTCGACGGGAAGTTCGGTGAGGCTCATGAGGGGGTCCGGGATTCGTGAAGGAGAAAGACAGGGAAAAAGCGACAGGGAAGGCGCGGACGGCGACGCCGGACCCAGGGTATGCAGCAGCCCGTGCGAGCCCAAGGAAGTTTTTCTTCTACGCATATCCGGTTTGCTTCGTTGGGCCGGCCCGGGGACGCACCTAGATTGCGCCCAATGCAAACATTCCCCGTACTTCGTCCGTTCCACGCACCCCGCCGCGCCATGCTGCTGGGCGCCCTCGCCTTCGCCGCGCTCCATCCGCTCGCCCATTCCGCCACCGCCGCCGCCGCCGACGACGACGCTGCCGGCTTCCCGTCGAAGCCCGTGCACATCGTGGTGCCGGTGGCCGCCGGCGGCAGCGCCGACAAGCTCACGCGGCTCATCGCGGAGCGCCTGACCGAGCGCTGGGGCCAGTCGGTGGTGGTCGAGAACGTGGCGGGCGCCAGCGGCACCATCGGCGCCGCGCGCGTGGCCAAGTCGCCCGCCGACGGCTACACGCTGCTGCAGCAGGGCGAGGGACTGACGCTCAACGGCATTCTTTTCGACCGCCTGCCCTACGACGGGCAGAAGGCCTTCGCGCCGGTGATCAAGGCAGTGGTGAACCCGCAGATCCTTGTGGTGAACCCGAAGACCGGCATCACCGACTTCCGCGGCTACCTCGCGCGCGCCAAGGCGCAGCCGCAGTCGATCAGCCTCGGTCTGCCCGGCAACGGCGGCATCGCCCACGTGGCGCACGAAATGATCGCGCAGGACACCGGCGCGCAGGTGAACTACATCCCTTATTCCGGCGGCGGCCCTGCCACCCTCGACGTGCTCGCGGGCCATGTGGACGCCACGCTGATCACGCTCGCCGCAGTGACCGACCACGTGCGCGCCGGCAAGCTGCGCGCGCTGGCCGTGACCACCGCCTACCGCTCCAGCGCCCTGCCCGAGGTGCCGACCATGGCCGAGGCCGGCCTGCCGGGCTTCGCCGTCGAGAGCTGGCAGGGCTACTTCGCGCCCGCGGGCACGCCGCCCGCCGTGGTGGCGAAGATCAACCGCGACATCCAGGCCGTGATCGCCGCGCCGGAAACCCGGGCGAAGCTGGAGGACATGGGCTTCAAGGTGGCCGGCGGAACGCCCGCCGACATGGCCCGCACCCTCGCCGCCGAACGCGTGCGCTACGCGAAGACGATCCAGACCGCGGGCATCACCCTGCGCTGAAGGCGCCTCCGTCCCCAGCCGGCCGGAGACGGAGGCGGGTCTCAGGCCGCGAGCCGCTGCCCCGCGCCGGCTTGCCAGATCGCGCTGGCATAGAGCGATTCGTCGAAATCCGGCGGCACATCTGCGCGCGTGCGCTCCTCGTGCAGCGCGAAATCGGCCAGCAGCAGGTCTTCGCTGATGCGGCGCACCACCGCGGGCACATAGCCGCGGATGCTCGGCACGTCGCCCAGCGGCAGGCCGGTGCTGGCGAAACCGCCGGGGTTGTAGATGTGGATGTCGCGCAGCCAGGGCGCGGTGCCGGGCGTCTTCTCCAGCAGTTCGAGCCCCGTGCCGAGGTACGGCGCCGCGCCGAGTTCGTCGTCGCGCTCGTGCGCGGGCGGTTCGAAACGGTCGCGCCAGCGCAGCACCTCGCCGGCGATGCCGGCCAGTTCGGGCCGCTGTGCCAACTCGTGCGTGTAGCCGGTGCCGGCAATGACGAAGTCGAAGCGAAAGCGCTCGTCGTTCACCGACGCGGCCACCTTGCCGTCGCGCACCTCCGCGCCCTGCCAGGGCGAGGACAGGTGCAGGTGGAAGTGCGGGAACTTCAGCACGCGCTGCACCGAATCCGGCGGTGGCGTGGTGCCGAGGCGGCGGTAGCGCGCCGCATGGTGCCAGCGCGTGGCATCGGGCAGCGCGAGGTAGTTGTCGTACAGGCCCGGATAGCCGCGCACGCGCGCCACGGGCGTGGCCGCGAGCCGGTCGCGACGCGCGAACAGGTGCACCGCGGCGGCACCGCTTTCGAGGGCGACCGCCGCCGCGTCGAAGGCCGATGCGGCAGCACCGATCACGGCCACCGTCTTGCCGGCGAGCGCTGTGAAGTCGATCGCGTGGCCGGTATGCGCCGCGAGGCCCTGGCTCACGGCCGAAGCCAGCAGGTCAGGGATGAAGGGCGCGCCGCTGCCGGCCACGCCATTCGCGAAGATCAGCTTGCGCGCGGTCTCGGTGCGCGGCTCGCCGTTCACCTCCAGATGCAGCCGGAAGTGCGGCACCGCCGCGCCCTCCACCGGCTCGAAGCGAACCAGCCGCGTGCCGTAGCGCACCGCGGTGCCCGTGATGCCCCGGAACCAGTCCAGGTACTCGGCCCAGGCGGTGCGTGGAATGCGGTCGATGGCGGCATACGCCTCCTGGCCGTGCCGCGCTTCGTACCAGGCCTGGAAACCCAGCGCCGTGACCGGCCCTTCGGGTCCGACCAGGTTCTTGAGCGTGCGCAGCTTGTGCATGCGCGCCCGCGTGAGCCACACGCCGGCCTGCGACGCCTTCTCGGCGGCATCGATGACGCTCACGCCGCCGATGCCCGCGCGCTGCAGCGCGAAGGCGAAGGCACTGCCGGTCTGGCCGCCGCCGACGACGAGCACGTTGTGGTCGATGCCCGCATGGGCAGGCACCCAGTTGGCCGGCGCGGGACCGAGCAGGCGCAGCGCTTCGTGCGCGGCGTGGTCGGGGGTTCGTTGAAGAAGAGGAAGAGCTCATGTGCGGCGCTTGTCGTTCGTCGGAAGGTTGCGTGAATCTCTTGCAGTGCCGGATCAGGCCAGCCGTCGCCGCGCCTGTCGCTCGCGTCGTGCCGCGCCCTCGCGCAGCAGCGGAACGAGCGCGCGGCCATAGTCCTGCGCGTCGGTACGCGGATCAAAGCCGCGGAACAGGAAGTTGGTGACGCCCACGTCGTGGTATGCGAGCAGCGCCTCGGCCACCTGCTCGGGCGTGCCGACGATGGCCGTGGTGTTGCCGGGCGCATTGGTGGCCGCGGCCACGCCCATGAAGAGGCGCTCGTCCAGCACTTCGCCCTTCTGCACCAGCGCGAGCAGGCGGCGCGAGCCCTCGTTCTCGGCGGTTTCCGATGGTGGCCTCGCCCCGCCGAACACCTTGGACTTGCCCGACCACAAGCCGACCTCGCGCGTGATCTCGGCGATCTCGCGAGCCTTCTTCCAGGCAGCCTCCTCGGTGTCGGCCACGATGGCTCGAATCGAGATGCTGAAGCCCGGCGAGCGGCCGTGGCGCGCGGCGGCCGTGCGCACGCGCGACACCAGTTCGCGCGTGCCGTCCAGCGTCTCGCCCCACAGCGCATACAGGTCGGCATGCTTCGCCGCCGCCTCGATGGCCGGATCGGACGCGCCGCCGAAGGAGATCGGGATGTACGGCTTCTGCACCGGCTTGAGCTCGGAAAAGGCGGATGCGAAGCGGTAGTGCTCGCCCTCGTGGTCGATCGGCGTCTCGCTGGTCCACACGCGCCGCAGGATGTCGAGGTACTCGTCGGTGCGCGCATAGCGCGCGTCGTGCGTGAGGTAGTCGCCGTCGCGCTGCTGCTCGGCGTCGCGCCCGCCGGTGATGACGTGCAGCCGCAGCCGACCGCCGGTGAAGTGGTCGAGCGTGGCGAGCTTGCGCGCAGCCAGCGTCGGCGAAACGAAGCCCGGGCGGTGCGCCAGCAGGAACACCAGGCGCCGCGTGACGCCCGACGCGCGCGCCGCCGTCAGGAAATTGTCGGCCCAGCCCGCGTTGTGCGGCAGCAGCACGCCGTCGAAACCGGCGTCTTCATGCGCCCTGGCAGTGCTTTCTATGTGAGCGATGTCGAAGGCCGGACCTTCGGCCGGAATGGTCTCGGAGAACAGGCGGGGATACAGGGTGCCGTAGAGCTCGATGGTCATGTACTCGATCTTTCCGAGGGCGTGCTCAGGCGGTGATGCCGGCGGCCTGGGTCACCCGGTTGTCGACGTCGATCCCGGACGCGAGCAGCGGGGAGATCCGGGCACCGGCCAGCGTCGCACCGGCGAGGCGACGGCGGGAGAAGCGTGTGTTCATGACGCGCCTGTGTGCAAAAAAACGGACCCCGTGGGGCCCGCTGAACGTCGCTTTCGATACGACGAGGAGACACTCACCTCGAAGGCAAGAGCAGCCATTCTTCAGGCATCGGCGCGAGAAGCGAAGCACGTAATCCGCATACGCTGATCCGTTTTTGTTCTTTGGGATCCGCCCGGCGGCGCGATAGCCTGCGCGCCATCCCGACCGACTGGGACTCCCATGGAAAGCCTCGCCTCAATGTCCCACGTCTTCGACAACCTCCCCCTGCCGGCGGCCGCCGGCGCCACCGGGCCCGACCGCGCCGCGCCAAGGAAACCCGCGCGGCGCCCGCTCTCGCGCAACCGGCTGCTGCTGATCTCCTGGCTGGTGCCCGCCTTCGTGCTCGTGGTCTGGGAGCTGGCGGCGCGTGCGGGTTATCTCTCGATCCATGTGCTGCCCGCACCCAGCAAGGTGGCCGCCACGGCCTGGCGGCTGATCCAGGAAGGCCGGCTGATCAGCGACATGGGCACGAGCCTGCTGCGGGCGGCCACCGGTTTCCTGATCGGCGGCTCCATCGGCTTCGCGCTCGGCACCGTGGTGGGTTTCTCGCGGTTGGCCGAGGCGCTGTTCGACCGCAGCATCCAGATGGTCCGGGCCATTCCGTTCCTGGCGATGCTGCCGCTGGTGATCGTGTGGTTCGGCGTGGACGAAGGCGGCAAGATCTTCCTGGTGTCGCTGGGCGTGATGTTCCCGATCTACATCAACACCGTGCTGGGCATCCGCCAGGTGGACCCCAAGCTGCTGGAGCTCGGCCGCGTGACCGGGCTGGGCAATGCGACCCTGATCCGCCGCATCGTGCTGCCGGGCGCCCTGCCCTCGATCCTGGCGGGCGTGCGCTATGCGCTCGCCGTGGCATGGCTGGCGCTGGTGATCGCCGAGACCATCGCCACCAGCTCGGGCATCGGCTACCTCGCGATGGATGCGCGCGAATTCCTGCGCACCGACGTGATCGTGCTGACCATCGTTGTCTACGCGACCATCGGCGTGGCCTCCGACGCGGTGGCACGGCTGCTCGAGCGCCGGCTGCTCGCCTGGCATCCCAACTACGCGACGGCCGGAGGCAGCCGATGAGCGGGGAGCGGCAACGGACACCGCAGGACGAGGCTCCCGCCGTCGTCGTCCACGGCCTGCAGCGCCGCTATGGCGAGCGCACGGTGATTGGCGGGCTCGACCTGCGCATCGGCCGCGGCGAATTCGTGGCGCTGCTCGGCGAAAGCGGCTGCGGCAAGACCACGCTGCTGCGCGCGCTGGCAGGACTCGACGCCATCGACGGCGGCCGCATCGACGGTCCCGCGCCAGCCGGCGGTGGTCTTCCAGGAACACCGGCTGCTGCCGTGGGATTCGCTCTGGCGCAATGTGTCGCTGGGCCTCGACGAGACCACCGGAAAGGCGTTGGCACAGGCCGCGCTGGCCGAGGTCGGGCTGGGCGACCGCCTCGAGGACTGGCCGCGCAATCTCTCCGGCGGGCAGGCGCAACGCGTCGCCCTGGCGCGCGCGCTGGTGCGCGAACCCCGGCTGCTGCTGCTCGACGAACCCTTCGCCGCGCTCGACGCGCTCACCCGCATCCGCATGCACGGCCTCGTGAAGGAACTGGTGCAGCGTCACCGCCCCGGCGTGCTGCTGGTGACGCACGACGTCGACGAAGCCATCGCGCTGGCTGACCGGGTGCTCGTGATGCGCGACGGCGCCATCGCGAGCGAATACGCGGTGTCGCCGCACGCCAATGCCAGGCGAACGCATCCCGACGCGTCAGCGCTGCGCGAAGCCCTGCTCGCCGAGTTGGGCGTGGCTTCCGAGAGCGCCGACGCCTGACTCTTCTTTTCTCCGTTTTCTGTCTTCGCCGTTGGGCACTTCTTCTTCAATGACCTCATCGTTTTCCACGGCCTCGCGCCGCAGTTTCCTGCAAACCGCCTTCGTCGGCGCCGACGCCCTCGCCTCGGGCCTGGCCCAGGCGCAAACCGCCGGCACGGCCAAGCCCACGCGCAACACCGACACCGTGCGCCTCACCTGGGGCCGCGGCGGCCTTCCTTCGCTCGCCAGGAATCGAGGCGAATTCGAGAAGCTGCTCGCCAGGGACGGCATCAAGGTGCAATGGATCGGGCCCTTTCCCAACCATGCGCCGTCGCTGCAGGCCGTGACCGGCGGCAGCGCCGACTTCGGCTTCGGCGGCAGCACCACGCCCGCGCTGGCGGCCATGCTCGCGGGCTCGCCGCTGGTGTTCACGCAGTTCGCCATCGTCGAGCCGCGCAGCACGGCCATCATCGCCAAGGACGGCTCGGGCATCGACAAGGTGCAGGACCTCGTGGGCAAGTCGGTGGCGGTGAACCGTTCGGGCCTGGGCGAATTCCTGCTGGTGGCGGCGCTCGAGAAGCACAACATCGATCGCAGCAAGGTCAAGTTCGTCTACCTCAATCCGCCGGACGCCGGCCCGGCCTTCGCGCAGGGAAAGATCGACGCCTGGTCGATGTGGAGCCCGGGCGTGGACATCGCGCGCAGCGAATACAAGGCGCACGACATCTTCTTCGAGGGCCGCGACCTCGACTTCCTGATCGACTTCAACTCCTACGTCACGCACCGCAAGTTCGCCGAGGAGAACTCGGCCATCGTGCGCGCGGTGAATACGGCCTATGCCGCCGAAGCCCGGTGGATCAGCGAGCACCCCGTGGAGGCGGAGACCCTGACCCAGCAGGATGCCGGCTACAGCGACGCGGTGCGCGACTCGCAGATCAAGCTCAAGCGCCGCTGGAGCGTGCATGGCGTGGATGACGCGAAGTTCCTCCAGGAATTCCAGAAGGCGGCCGACTGGTTGTCGGAGCGCAAGATCCTGCCGCAGAAAGCGAAGGTCACGGACTACCTGGCGCGCATCTGACGCATGTCGCTGACCTCCACGCATTGGGGTGTCTACCGCCCGCTCGTCGAGAACGGCCGGCTTGCCGGCATGCAGCCGGCCGAATGGGATGCCGCCCCGTCGGCGATCGGCCAGTCGATGGCCGGTGCCGTCGATTCGCCCACCCGGGTGCGGCGGCCAGCCATCCGCCGCGGCTTCCTGAACCAGGCCACGCGGCACGGCAGCGGCCGCCAGCGGGGGCTGGAGCCTTTCGTCGATGTGCCGTGGGACGAGGCGCTCGACCTTGTGGCGGAAGAACTGCACCGGGTGAAGCAGACGCACGGCAACCGGGCCATCTTCGGCGGCAGCTACGGCTGGTCGAGCGCAGGGCGCTTCCACCACGCGCAAAGCCAGCTGCACCGCTTCCTCAATGCCTTCGGCGGCTACGTCTACAGCAAGGACAGCTACAGCCTGGGCGCAGGCCGCGTGCTGATGCCACATATCGTCGACGGCATGGACGCGCTGCTGCAGAACCATACCTCGTGGGAAGCGCTGGAGCAGCACTGCGAGCTCTTTGTCGCGTTCGGCGGACTCCCGCTGCGCAATACGCAGGTGAGCCCCGGCGGCGCGAGCGACCATGGCGTGGAGCCAGCGGTCCGGCGCATGGCGGCCGCGGGGCGCACCACCTTCGTCAACATCAGCCCCATGCGCGGTGATCTCGACGCGGTGCCCGCAGCCGAATGGCTGCCGGTACGCCCGGGAACCGACACGGCACTGATGCTGGGCCTTGCCTTCGTGCTGATCGACGAGCGGCTGCACGACGAGGCCTTCTGCAGGAGCCACGCCGTGGGCTTCGACCAGGTGCGCGACTACATCGCGGGCAAGTCCGACGGCGTGCCCAAGACGCCGGACTGGGCGGCGGAGCGCACCGGCATCGCGGCCGGGACCATCGCAGCGCTCGCACGGCGCATGGCCGCGCACCGCACGCTGGTGAATTGCACCTATTCGCTGCAGCGCGCACGGCATGGCGAGCAGCCTTTCTGGATGACCGTCACGCTCGCCGCCCTGCTCGGGCAGATCGGGCTGCCGGGCGGCGGCTTCGGCCTGGGCTACGGCTCCATGAACTACATCGGCAGCGGGCACGGCAGCTTCTCGGGCGCGCGCCTGCCGCAGGGCACCAATGCCGTGGTCGACTTCATTCCGGTGGCGCGCATCGCCGACATGCTGCTGCATCCCGGTGAGCCCTTCGAATACAACGGCGGACGGCACCGCTACCCGGACATCCGCCTCGTGCACTGGGCCGGCGGCAACGTGTTCCATCACCACCAGGACCTCAACCGCACCATCGCGGCGTGGCAACGCCCCGAAACCATCGTCACGCACGAGCAGTACTGGACGGCGCAGGCGAAGTACTCCGACATCGTGCTGCCCGCCACCACGACGCTGGAACGCGACGACATCGGCAGCGCGGGCAGCGAGCGCTTCATGATCGCGATGCGCGCGGCCATCGCGCCGGTGGGCGAGGCGCGTGACGACTACGCCATCTTCACCCAGCTCGCCGGGCGCCTGGGAATCGCGCCGGCCTACACCGAGGGCCGCGATGCGCGACAGTGGCTGCGCCACCTCTACGAGGCGTCGCGCCCACGCGCCGAAGCCGAGGGCATTGCCCTGCCCGCCTTCGACGACTTCTGGAAGGCCGGGCACTTCGACGTCTCCCGGGCGAAGACGGCGGCGGCCTCGACGCCGACCGTGCTGCTCTCGCGCTTTCGGGCCGACCCCGTGGCTCATCCGCTGCCGACGCCCTCTGGGCGGATCGAGCTTCACTCCGAACGCATCGCGAGCTTCGGCTACGACGACTGCCCGGGACACGCCCATTGGTTCGAACCGGAACCCTCGGCTTGGCCGATTCATCTGCTGTCGAACCAGCCCGCGACGCGGCTGCACAGCCAGTACGACCACGGCAGCGTCAGCCGCGCATCGAAGATCGCGGGGCGCGAGCCGATCACGCTGAATTCGCAGGACGCCCATCATCGCGGCATCCGCGACGGCGACGTGGTGCGAGTCTTCAATGCGCTGGGAGAGTTCCTCGCCGCAGCGGTGCTGTCCGACGGCGTGCGACCCGGTGTTGCACAGATCGCGACAGGAGCCTGGTACGACCCGCTCGATGCGCGCAAGCCGGGCACCCTGGAGAAGCACGGCAATCCGAACGTGGTGACGCCGGACGTCGGCAGTTCCCGGCTGGCCCAGGGTTGCACGGCGCAAAGCGCGCAGGTGGAGATCGCGCTGTGGACCGGGCCGCTGCCGCCGATCACGGCATTCGAGTCGCCCGAGTTCGTCGCGCTCGGCAGCGAGGCCGTGGCCTAGGGCGGAGCATGCACAGCGCCCGGCCCAGCCGCGCACTTAGCGCGCGTGAAGCCAGTGCGCGTGCAGCCACCGCGCGATGCAGTCCAGCGCGAAGCCGAAGGCCCCGATCAGCACGATGACCGCCATCAGCTCGGAATAGGCGAGCCGGTCGCGGGTGTCCAGCACGAAGTAGCCGAGGCCGGCGGACACGCCCAGCATCTCGGCAGGCACCAGCACGATCCAGATGATGCCGATGGCCAGCCGCACACCCGTGAGGATGTGCGCGGTGATGCCCGGCAGGATCACGTGCAGCACCGTCTCGCGCCGCGTGGCCGAGAGGCCCCGCGCGAGCATCAGCCAGTGCGGGTCGATCTGCGCCACGCCGGCCGCGGTGTTGAGCATGACCGGCCACACCGCAGCGAAGGCGAGCAGGAAGTACACCGGAAGATCGCCCACGCCGAGCACCATCACCGCGATCGGCATCCACGACAACGGCGAGATCATCCGCAGGAACTGGAACACCGGCGTGGTGGCCTGCGAGAAGCCTCGCGACAGGCCGGCGAGCACGCCCAGCGGCACGCCGCACGCGATGGCGAGCAGCAGCCCCACCGCCACGCGCTGCAGGCTCAGCAGCGCGTGGTGCCAGATGTCGGCACCGGAGACCAGGTGCGTAAGCGCCACCAGCGAGGGCCAGGGCGCGAAGGCGGCGGCCACCGGCGTGCGCTGCACCAGCAGCGCGCTGCCCGCCCACCACAGCGCCAGCACCAGCGCGATGCCGGCAAGCGGCAATCCCCAGCGGCGGCGCACCTCAGACCGCAATGGTTTCGCGGCGGGTGTAGTCCGCCGCCACGCCGAACACCTGTGGTCCGCCCACGCTCTCGATGGCCTTGCGCACGAAGCGGTCGTCGACCAGGTCGCGCGCGACGAACTTCGCGTCGAGCGCGCGCAGGAAGGCGTTGTCGCCCTCCACCTTCGTGCCCTGGACCGCGCGCACCAGCTGCTCGGTGTAAGAGGCGAAGGGGTACGGCTGGAAGTCGATGCGCCGCTGGGTCCAGCCCTTGTGGCGAACCACGCCGCTGGCCTCGTAGCTCGCGTAGTCGGTCGCGGCCAGCACCTTGGCCAGCGTCTGCGGCGGATGCGGCGTGTAGCGGCGCTCGCCCGCGTTCGACAGCAGGCGCGCCGCGTCGAGCCGGTTGTCGCGCGTCCACAGCTGCGCCTTCACGATGGCATTGGTCACGCGCTGCGACCACTCGGGCTTCTCGGCGATGTCGCGCTCGGCCAGGAAGGTGACGCAGCAGGCGTGGTCCTTCCAGACGTCGCCCGAGAAGCGCAGCACCTTGCCCACCCCGGCGATCTCCGCCGCCGCGTTGAAGGGCTCGGCGACGATGAAGCCGGCGATCGACTTGCCCGCGAGTGCCGACACCATCTCGGCCGGCGCCAGCACCACGAGGTTGACCTCCTTCGCTCCGATGCTGCCGTTCGCCCCGCGCGTCACCGCCGTCAGCCCCTCGGCGCGCAGCAGGTCCTGCAGCAGCACGTTGTGGATCGAATACCAGAAAGGCACGGCCACCGTCCTGCCGCCCAGGTCCTGGATCCTGCCGATCTCGGGCAGCACCGTGAGCGCGGAGCCGTTGATGTGGTTCCACGCCGCGATCTTCGCGGGGGAACTTCGAGCCGTAGCGCACCCAGAGCGTGGCCGGCGTGAGCAGGTGGATCACGTTGACCTGCCCCGACACGAAGGCCTCGACGATCTGCGCCCACGAGCGGAACATGCGCGGCGTTTCCGCGCGCAGGCCTTCCTTGTCGAACAGGCCGCGCGCATGCGCGATCAGCAGCGGCGTGGCGTCGGTGATGGGCAGGTAGCCGATCTTCACGGGCTGGTCGTCGCCCTTGAAGCCCTGGGCCATCGCATCGCCGGCGGACAGGAAGGGCGCGGCCACGGCGGCGCCGGTCAGCGCCGACAGGCGCAGCATGTCGCGCCGCGTGAGACCGCAGTCGCAGGCCGGCGAGGCGCAGATGTGCGCTCGGCGGCGAAGGGCGTCGATGAAGGACGATGAATCAGTCATGCGAAAGGCTTTCAGGTGAAGAGACGACAGGGGCTGCCGGTGCCGTGCCGGCCCCGCGCGCGCCTGTGCAGGGCCGCGAGGATGTCCAGCCGCAGCGCGGTGAAGGCGGCCGCGTCGGCGGTGCGCGGCCGCTCGGCCGGCACGCGCCATTCGCGCACGATGCGTCCCGGCGCGCCGCCCATCAGCAGGATGCGGTCGCCCACGAGGATGGCTTCGTCGATGTCGTGCGTCACCAGCAGCGCGGCGGTCTGCCAGCGGTGCACGAGCTCGACCAGCAGGTCCTGCATCTCGGCGCGGGTGATGGCATCGAGCGCGGAGAAAGGCTCGTCCGCCAGCAGCAGCACCGGCTCCCGCGCGAGCGCCCGCGCCAGCGCGACGCGCTGCGCCATGCCGCCCGACAGCTGCGACGGATAGAGGCCGCCCTGCCCCGCCAGGCCCACAGCCGCGAGCGCTTCCTGCACGCGCTGCTCGCGCCGCGCGCGCTCCAGCCGCGGTTGCCGCGCGAAGCCCAGCCCGAAGCCGACGTTGCGCGCTGCATCGAGCCAGGGCAGCAGTCCGGGCTGCTGGAACACCATTGCCGCGCGCGGGTGCGGTGAGGCGAGCGGCTCGCCGAGAAAGCGGATCTGCCCGCTCGCACGGCCCGCGGCCGGTGCCTCCAGATGGGCCAGCGTGCGCAGCAGCGTCGACTTGCCGCAACCGCTGCCGCCGAGCAGGCAGACGATCTCGCGCGGCGCGACGTCGAGCGACACGTTCTGGAACACCGCGCGCCCTCGCGCATAGCCGAAGGAAAGATCGCGGGCCTCGAGCACCGCCTGCGCCGGCCGGGCCTCGCTCACGGCGTTGCAGCGGCCTGCTGAGCCGCGCGCTTCGCCAGTTCGCCCTGCAGCTGCGTCACGCTGGGCGTCACGATGGGGATGAAGGCGGCCTCGCGCCAGCGCCGCGCGAAGGTCAGCGGCTGGTCGCGGTGGTAGCCGCGTCCGCCGCTGGCCTGCAGTTCGAGCTGCACCGCGGCCTGCGCGATGTCGGCCAGCGCGAGCCGTGCGCGGAACAGCGCCTCGGGCCGCGTGCGGAAGCGGCCATCGGACAGGCCCTGGTAGAGCCCGTTGACGACCGAGGCCAGCGCTTCGCGCTGCGCGGCGATCGGAGCGTCGAGCACCGAGCGGCCGGCGCTGCCACGCTGTGCGGCCGTGTCGAGCGCGGCGCGTGCCAGCCCGATCGACAGCCCGCATTGCAGGCCCAGGAAGTCGGGCCGCACGGCTGGCAGGAAGCGGTTGGCCTCCTCGTGGATGACATCGGCGGCCTCGAGCCACGCACCCTCGATGCGCAGCGAGGCGGTGTTGCTGCCGCGCAGCGCAATCAGGTCCAGGTCGGCGCTGCGCTCCACGCCCGGCTGCCCTGCCTTCAGCACCGCTACCAGCGGCGCGCCGCCGCCGGTGCGCTGCACCGCCACCGCCGCCGCAAAGCCCTGCGGACGCAGGTTGGTGCACCACGGCACCGTGCCGTCGAGGCGCCAGCCGTCGCCTTCGGGCGTGGCCGTGATCTGCAGCGACTCGATGCCGCCCAGGAACTTCATGGCGTTCGACAAACCCGTCGCGCCGGCCTGCGAGCCGTCGAGCAAGGCAGCGAGCCAGCGTTCGCGCAGGCCTTCGTTGGGCGACTGCAGCAGGTATTCGATGAAGGCGCGCTGGCCCCAGAAGGTGAAGGCGGCAGCGAGCGAATGCCCGGCCACTTCGGCAATGGCCTCGACGGCGTCGCGCACGTCGCCTCCAAGGCCGCCGAGCGCCCTCGGCACGCCCAGCCTGAAGAGGCCGGCGGCGGCCAGGCGCGGCACCACTTCCGGCGCGAGCGCGCCGTCGGCATCGAGTGCCTCGGCATTCGCGTCGAGCCAGCGCGACTCGGCCTCAGCCAGCATGGGCGGGCGCGCCGTCGCGCTGCAGGTGGTCCGGCAGGTAGGGCTGCAGCTGCGGATTGACCGGGCTGCCGGCCAGGCTGTTGGCGAAGTTGCACAGCGTGGCCAGGCTCACGCCGAGCACCACTTCCAGTGCCTGGCGTTCGGAGAAGCCGGCGTTGCGGAATGCGGCGAGCGATTCGTCGGACACCTTGCCGCGCGTGGCGATCACCGCCTCGGTGAAGGCGCGCACGGCGTCGAGCCGGGCCTCGCCGCTGTCATGGCCCTGCTGCAGCGCAGCCACCGCCGCCACGGGCAGCTTGGCCTGCTTGAGTGCCGCCGCGGTGTGCCCGGCCACGCAGAAGTCGCAGCCGTGGATGCGCGCGGCGGTGATCTGCAGCGCCTCGCGCTCGGCCAGCGTGAGCTCGCCGCTGGCCGTTGTCTTCGCCACGCCCAGGTAGGTTTCAAGCGCCTGCGGCGAGTTGGCGAGGATGCCGATCAGGTTCGGCAGGAAGCCGTTGTTGGCGATGGCGCGTTGCACCAGCGCGCGGCTGGCCTCGGGCGCGGAGGCTTCGGTGTGGAGGGTCAGGCGTGTCATGGCTTTGTCGGATTCGAGGCGATGCGCCGATTCTTCAGGCGCCGCCCCTGCGCATCAATGACCGGGCGTCTCTGATCTATGCCGGTTCGTCCGTGCGCGCTGCCAGGCACCCGGCTGCTCGCCCATCACGCGCTTGAAGGCACGCGAGAAGGCGGCGTACGACGCATAGCCCACGGCCTGCGCGGCCTGCGCGATGGATTCGCCCTGGGCCATGCGCCTCGCCGCGAGCTGCATGCGCAATGCGAGCAGGAACTGCAGCGGCGCCTGGTCGCAGGCCTCGCCGAACTGCCGGAAGAACGCGGTGCGTGAGAGATGCACGCGTCGCGCCATCTCGGCCACGCTCCAGTCTTGTCCGGGCGACTGGAGGATGTCGGCCAGCAGCTGGGCGAAGCCGCGCTTGCGCAGCAGCGTCCAGAAGCCATGCGCATGTAGCTCGCTGTGCGCGGCGTGCCGCAGGCCGTAGAAGAAAAGCAGCCCGGCGAGCCGGTCCATCGCCACCGAGGGCTCGGTGCCGGCGCGCTGCGCCTCGCTGCGCATCAGGTCGAACAGCGTGGCGGCAGAGGCCATGGCGAGGTCGTCCGCGCGCAGGACCAGGCAGTCGGGGAAGGCATTGGCGACGACATCGCGGAACGGGCCGTCGAAGGAGAAGAAGCCGCAGGCCAGGCCGGTCTCGCCGATAGCGGGCGTCGTCGACAGCGGCTGCATGGCGCGCGGCGCGCAGTCGATGCCGGGGTCGGCATAGGGCGAGAGGAAGTGCGGCACGTCGCGCATCAGGAAGACACCGTCGCGCGGCGCGAGCTGCACCGAGGCGCGCCCCGGCATGTGCAGCCAGCAGCGCCCTTCCAGGATCAGGTGGAAGCTGGCCCGCGCCCGGCCCGCCGTGGAGGCGCGCCAGCGGCCGCAGTACTGGCCGACATGGAACAGCGTGGCATCCCACTCGAGACTGCCCAGCAGCCAATCGACGACGCGGTCGGCCTGGGCATCTAAGGCGGGCTCGATCGGGGCGTCCGGTGCGTGGCGCTGTCGTACAAAAGACATAGGGGCCCGAGTTTGGCCGAGCGCCCGCATGGAACAAAAGAACGATTCGACGTGAGCTTATGCAGCGGCGGCGGTCACGCCGGCCGGCTGAAACAGTCTGCCCCTGCCCGGGCCGCCCGCAGAGCGATCGTCGGGGCCAGCCAGGGAGGCCGCGCCGCTCAGCGTGCCAGCAGCTGGTTGAGCTTCTGCTGGGCGTACTCCTCGTTAGTTGTGCCGTCCGGTGCCTTGGCACCCCAGAAGTCGGCGTTCCACTTGATCGCCTTCTTCTCCACCTCGGGGCTGTTGGTCCAGTAGTCGCGCAGCTTCGGATCTGCCGCGGCATACACGCGCGGCGACGGCAGCGCGACGCTGGTGGCTTCGGCCAGGCGTGCCGCGCGCTGCGCATCGAGGCGGAACGACAGCAGCTTGAGCGCGGCGTCGTAATGCGGCGCGTCCTTCGGGACCGAGAAGAAGTCGTAGTAGGTGAAGGCCTGGTCCCAGGTCAGCTCCAGCGGCGCGTTGGCGTCTTCCTTCTTCAGGCGGGCGACCGGGCCGGTGTACGAGAGGCAGGCCGAGGCCTCGCCGTCCAGCAGCAGTTGCGGTGCCTGCGAGTTGGTCAGCCACCACTTGACCACGTGCGGCTTGATCTCGGCGATCTTGCGCAGTGCGCGCTCGAAGTCCACCGGGTAGATCTTGTCGGCCGGCACGCCGTCGGCCAGCAGCGCCGACTCGAACACGAAGCGCGACCACTGCGGCAGGCAGCGCTTGCCCGGGAAGTCCTTCACGTTCCAGAAGTCGGCCCAGGTCTTCGGATACTTCTTAGACGGGAAGGCTTCCTTGTTGTAGACCAGCGCCACGCCGATCACCTGCAGCGCCACGCCCTTGGGCCGCACGGCCTCCTTCGGCAGCGAGGCGACGGTCTTCTGCGCCTCCGGCGACAGCTTCTTGTAGTCGATCTCGGCAAGGTAGGGATCGAGCAGGCGGACTTCCTGGTCGAAGATGAAGCTCAGGTCCCACTCGGTGCGCTTCGCCTCCACCTGCGCCTTGACGCGCGGGCCGCCGCGGGCTTCCTGCACCGTCAGCACCTTGATGCCGGTTTCCTTGGTGAACGGGTCGTACACCAGCCGGCGCAGGTTCTCGCCGTAGGTGCCGCCGGGGTCCTGCGTGACGACTTCGTTCGACTGGCTCCAGGCCGGACCGACGCCACAGGCGCTGCCCAGCACGATCGCGAGCGCGGCCAGGGCCTGCAGCGGACGAGGACTTCTTTTTCTCTGCTTCATGCGGATGCTTTCTTTCTGCGGATGACGAACAAGGGGGATGAAATGAATTCGACGATCAGCGCCGCTGGCGCGCAGCCCATGCGGAGCGCGCGAAGAACAGGCCGACGACGATCAGCGCGACCTCGAAGGTCGCCACCACCGCAGGCACCGGGTCGAGCTTGTAGTTGACGTTGCCCCACAGCCGCAGCGGCAGCGTCGTCATGCGCGCCCCGCTGAGAAACATCGAGAGCACGAGGTCGTCGAAGGAATGCAGGAACGCGAAGAACGACGCCGCGAGCACGCCCGGGCGGATCGCCGGCAGCGTGACGAAACGGAACACCCGCCACGGCGAGGCGCCATGCACGGCCGCGGCCTGCTCCTGGCGGATATCCACCGCCTGCAGGCTTGCCGCGACGATCACCAGCACCAGCGGTATGCCGCCGATGGCGTGCGCCGCCGCCAGGCCTGCCACGCTGCCCGCGAGATCGGCGCGCAGGAACAGGCTGTAGAGCGAGAGGCCGAGCACTACGCCGGGCACGATCATCGGGCTCACCAGCAAGGTCATCCAGGCCGACTTGGCCGGCAGCGAAGACCGCACCAGCCCGAACGCGGCGGCCGTGCCCAGCACCACGGAGATCGCGGTCGCGAGCAGCCCCACTGCGACCGAGGTGCCGAGCGAGGACATCCATGCCGGGTCGGACAGGAACTTCTCGTACCACCGCAGCGAATATGCCGGCGGCGGAAAACGCATGTAGGCCGAGTCGCTGAATGAAATGAGCGCGGCCACCACGATGGGCAGCAGCAAGGTCGCATAGGCCACCGCTGCCAGACCGCCCGACACCAGCCGGCCGAGCCACGAGGGCACGAGGCCGAGCGCGCGCAGCAGCGGCCAGCCGAACATGTCGGCCGCGCGTTCGAGCACCGCGCGCCGCCACGACGGCTGCCGAGCGTGCACCGCTTCGAGCGCCGACTTGCCCGCGCGCTGACCGCCCCAGATGAACTCCAGCCCGAGAAAGCGTGCTGCGACCACGACGACCAGCAGCATCACCGCCAGCAGCACCGCTGCCAGCGCCTGCAGGAAGCCGCCGCTGGCGAGGAAGTCGGCCTGCTGCGTGATGTGCATCGCGAACATCTGGTCGGCCGGGCCGCCCAGCAGCGAAGGCGTGATGAAGAAGCCCAGCGCCGAGATGAAGACCAGCAGCACGCCCGCGAGCAGCCCGGGCAGCGTCTGCGGAAAGAGCACGCGCCAGAACACCGCGAGCGGCCCTGCCCCGCTGGCGGTGGCGGCGCGCTGCACCAGCGGATCGATGCGCGCCAGGCTGCCGCCCACGGTAAGCACCAGCAGCGGCAGCAGCACCGCGCTGATCGATATCAGCACCGAGGCGCGGTTGAAGATCAGCGGCAGCGGCGCGTCGACCAGGCCCAGCGCGAGCAGCAGCTTGTTGATCGGCCCGTTGCGCCCGAGCAGCACCATCCACGAATAGGTGCGGATCAGCACCGAGATGAAATAAGGCAGCACCACGGCCGCCGTCAGCACCAGCTTCCAGGTGCCGCGCGCGCGGTGGATCAGCAGCGCCGTCGGATAGCCGAAGAGCGCGCACAGCGCAGCCACCGCGGCGGCGATGCCGAAGGTGCGCAGCAGCGAATCGCGGTACAGCGGCACCTCGAACACGCGGGCGTAGTACGAGAGACCCGCATCGCCCGCCACGCTCAGGTGCAGCAGGTCGAAGAGCGGAAGGATGTAGAAGAACGCGAAGAACAGCAGCACCGGCGCGAGCAGCCACGCGGGGTTGCGCAGGTCGAGCCGTGCCGCCAGGGCGGGCCGCGCCGGGGCTGCCGCCGCCGCGCTCACGCGAGCACCCACGCGTCGCCCGCGTGCCAGGCCAGGTGCACCGCCTCGCCGGCGAGCGGCTGCCGGGCGTCGCGCGGATCGAGGCAGCGCACCTGCACCCGGTCGCCCGAGGCCAGCACCGCATCGATGCGCAGGATCTCGCCGAGGAACACGGTCGATTCGACCGTGGCGGCCAACGCGCCCGGTGTGCTTGGTGCCACCAGCGCCACGCGTTCGGGCCGCACCAGCACCTTGACCTGCTGGCCGGGCGCCAGCGCGGCGCCCGCATGGCGCGCCTCGAACAGGTGCGCGTCGCCGGCCTGCAGCACGACATCTTCTCCCTGCACCCGCAGTACGCGGGCGTCGAGCACGTTGGATTCACCGACGAAGCGCGCCACGAACTCGCTGCCCGGCTGCCGGTACAGCGCGCCGGGCGTGCCGACCTGCACGATCCGGCCCTGGTCCAGCACCGCGATGCGGTCGCTCAGCGCCAGCGCCTCGCCCTGGTCATGGGTGACGAAGACGATGGTGGTGCCGAGCGTGCGATGGAGCGCGCGGATCTCGATCTGGATCGCCTCGCGCAGGCGCCGATCGAGCGCGCTCAGCGGCTCATCCATCAGCACCACCGGCGGGCGGCGCACGATGGCGCGCGCGATGGCCACCCGTTGCTGCTGGCCCCCGCTGAGCTGCGCGGGCAGGCGTTCGGCGTAGTCGCCCAGGTGCAGCAGCTCGAGCGTTTCGCCGATTCGCCGTGCGCTTTCCGCGCGGCCGAGGCCCGCCATGCGCAACGGAAAGCCGACGTTCTGCGCCACCGTCATGTGCGGGAACAGCGCGTAGTGCTGGAACACCATGCCGAAGCCGCGCCGGTGCGGCGGCACCCCGCGCACCGAGCGTCCGTCCACCAGGATGTCGCCCGCATCCACCTCGGCGAAGCCGGCGATGGCGCCCAGCAGCGTGGTCTTGCCGCTGCCGCTCGGGCCCAGCAGCGTGATGAACTCGCCGGGCTCGATCTGCAGGTCGACGTTGTCCACTGCCGTGAAGCGGCCGAAGCGCCTGCTCAGGCCGCGGATGGAGATCGCGCTGCCGATGGAGGCGGCGCCTGCGGTGCGCAGGGCCTGGGCGTGCAGGGGAATGTCGGTGCCGATGGAACTCATGGAGGGAAGACGAGTGCGTGAAGGAGTGACGACCGCCGCACGGCGTCAGGCAATGCGAAGTTCCCGTCAGCCGTAGCCGTACGGGTTGGGTGCCTCGCCCGCCAGCAGCCACGCGCCGATGCCCTGGTGCCGGTAGTCGAGCGGGTCGTGCAGCGTGTGCACGCGCACGTTGCGCCAGTAGCGGTCGAAGCCGTGGCGCGCCGCGGGTACCGCGCGCGCCCACGAGTTCGAAGATCTGCGAGGTCACCTGCAGCGCCACGCGGCCGGCCTGGGTGCGCGCCGCGGCCACCTCCACGGCCAGCGTGGCACGCTCCTCGGCGGTCAGCTCGCTGCCGCGGTCCCAGGCCTGCTGGAAGCGCTCGTTGGCCAGGTTCGAAAGCGCCGTGGCGGCCCGCAGGCTCGACCACATCTCGCCGGCGCGCAGCTGGAGCATCCGGTCGTCCTCGGAGCGCGTCACGCCGGCCATGGGCCAGGGCTGCGTCTGCGTGCGCAGGTAGCCGATGGCCTCGCGCAGCGCGCCGAGCGCGTTGCCGAGATAGATCTCGGTGAGCACGATCTGGCCGATCAGGTTGCGCAGCGTCGCGCGCGGGCTCGACGCCACGCCGGGCGGCCCGAGCTCCTCGTCGTGCGCGATCTGCACGCGGTCGAAGGAAACACTGCCGCTGTCGGTCTGGCGCTGGCCCATGTTGTCCCAGTCGTCGTGCACGCGGATGCCGGCACGCGAGGTCGGCACCACGGCGAAGACGCGGTCGGTGGGCTCGGGGCCGAGGGTGACGGAGACATTGAGCACATCCGAATCCGAAGCGCCGGAGCAGAAGCCCTTGACGCCGTCGATCTCGAGGCCTTGCTCGGTGCGCCTGGCGGTGAGCCGCGTGTCGCGTGCATTCACGGCGTTGCCCCAGAACCAGCGATGCTCCACCGCCTGGCCCAGGTAGCGCGCCTGCTGCGCCTGCGAGCCGAACAGCAGGATGCTCGCCACCTGCAGGTGCTGGAAGCCGAACAGGTGCGCGAGCGAACTGTCGGCTTGGGCGAGCCTGCGCAGGATGCGGAAGATCAGCGGCCATGCCGCCTGCTGCCCGCCGTAGGCCGACGGAATGGCGAGCGTCAGCAGCCCGCTTTGCCGCAGCAGTTGCCGCTCGGCCAATGCGGTGCCGCCGGCCCGGTCGCGCGCAGCGGCGGTGGCGGCGAGCGAGTCGGCGAGCGCCTGGACTGTCTGCGTGAGACCGCCGAAGTCTTCATCGAAGGGATCGGCCGCAGAGGCGGCAGATGACGAAGATGAGGGAGATGGGGAGGGCAAGGATGACAAGGGACTCCACCCGGCTTCAGGGAGCGAGGGAACCGCTCGACAAGGGAGCCATCGAGTCTAGGAACGAAGGTTCGCATGCAGAACGAAGGAATCCGCATGACCAAATGCGAATCCCGTATTGCGCCGTCCGCCATATGCGCCCTCAGCGCCGGTGGTCCACCTTTCGCGACAGCCATTCGCCCGCGAACTGGATCACGGACACCAGCGCGATGAGGATCACGATCACCTCGAACATCACGCGCGTCTCGTAGCGCTCGTAGCCGTAGCGGATCGCGAGGTCGCCCAGCCCGCCGGCTCCTTGTTCGAACACTGAAACACTGGATCAGTTCGCCACGCTTCCTGATGACGACGATGGCCAGGCCCGTTCCGCGCGCCAGCGCAGTAACCTGACTTCAGTCGATCCCAGGCCCCGCACGGAGTTCGTCGACGAGTGCACGCGGCGTCACGCCGGCAATCGCCCGGAACTCGGCGATGAGGTGCGCCTGGTCGTAGTACCCGGCGGCAGCGGCGATGCCCGCCCAGCCCGTGCGGCCGTCCTGACGCGCATCGCGCAGCGCGCGGTGGAAGCGCGTGAGCCTGACGAATGCCTTGGGGCTGGTGCCCAAGGCCTCGCGAAACACACGACGCAGGTGTCGGGCGCTTACGCCGAGGTCTGCGGCGACAACGTCCACGCTGGCGCTCTGCAGCCTCCTGGCGGCTTCGAGCGCGAAACGCGGATGGGTATTGCGTCCTTGCGCGGTGCCGAGGCGCTCGGAGATTGCGCCCTCCAGCGCCGCGGCCGCCTCGGCCATGCTGCGCGCGCCGGCGAGCCGATCGAACAGCCGCGCACTGTCGCCCCACAGATCCTCGAGTGCGATGGTGTGCCCGGCGATGGCGGAAGCGGGCGTGCCGAGAACCGCCTCGTTCATACGGACTCGTAGTTCCGCGCACCCGCTCGAAGCGCTGCTGCTGCACCTACTTCGACGTGGGCGGACTTCCGTTGTCCTGCAGCGGCTTCGCGGCCCCTTGGGCCGGAACGTTGCCCGGCCCTCGCTCCGGCTTTCGCACGCCGTAGAAGAAGAGCATGCCGACCACGATGATCGCGATGACGGCCAACAATGCGGCCATCAATCTGCGGCCCGCGCGGCCGCCCTTGTCTCGATCCTTGTCCATGAGAACTCCTTATTGAACCGCCGGCCTGCGCGCTGCACGGCTCGCGCGGCGCAGGCCGGAGCGGGTCCATGCCCTACTTCTTGGCCATGCCGGCTTCCAGGGTGCGCGCGTGTTGCAGGTGCGACTGCACTACCGGCAACATCTTGCCGGCCAGGGCCTTCAGATCGGCGTCCTTCGCCTGGGACTGGGTCTTCTTCAGCAGCTTCTCGGTGGCTTCGTGGTCGCCGACGCCCGCCTGCTTCACATAGCGGCTGTCGAACATGCCGCCCGATAGTGCCTTGAATTCGAGAGCCGTGGCCTTGTGCTTGACGTCCGGCGAGTCGGGCAGCTCGGTGCCCTTGGCGGCAGCCAGCGTCTTCACATCGCCGAGCCCCTTGGAATGGTCGTCGACCATCATCTGCGCGAACTTCTTGATTTCGGCGTCCGAGCTTTTCTCCAGCGCCATCTTGCCGGTCTCGACCTCGGCGATGTTGGCCTGCGCGATGTCCTTGAGCATCGCCGCATCGGCGGCCGCGAGCTTGTCGGCGGCCCATGCCGAAGAGACGGCGAGCAACGAGGAAACGACGGCGACGCGAGCCGCGAGGTGAAGAGGAAATCGGGTCATGGGATGCACTCCTGGGTTGATCAAGCATCGAAGGCTCTCGCCCTCTCGCCGCTCGCCGTGTAGGAGAAGAATCAAATCCACATGCTCCAAACTCCTTCCTGGCACCTGGAGCGATAGGACGTTCGTTTGACGACCAGGTCACCGGTCCGAGGCCGGCCAAGGCGGTCTTCAATACGCACGGGCTCCGACAGGCATGCCGATTGCCACAACCAGGAACTCCATTCCGGACGCAATCCATGGGCCGCCATTTCCTCGACATCGCTACGCGCGGCGCAATGCTGATGATCGCCCTTGCGCTTACAGGCTGCGGCGACGGGACCAGCCCTTCCAGCGTCCAGGCGCCGGGCGCTCAGAAACGCCAGGACACAGCGGCGCTGGAGGCGGGTGCCGTCCTGCTGCAGGACAAGCCGCCCGTGGAAGCGCTCAACGCCTATCTCGACGGCTTCCACTTCTATAGCGGCCGGATGGACGCGCAGATGGAAGCACACCACTACTGCACGATCCTCAACGAGGAACTGATCCAGTGCGTGATCTTCGATGGCAACACCAGGCAGTCCAAGCTCATGGGCGTGGAGTACATCGTGAGCGAAGCCCTTTTCAAGGGGCTGCCCGATGCGGAGAAGGCGCTCTGGCACAGCCATGCGCACGAGGTGAAATCGGGCCAGCTGATCGCGCCGGGGATTCCGCAGCTTGCGGAGCACGCGCTGATGAAGAAGCTCGTCGGCACCTACGGCAAGACCTTTCACACCTGGCACACGGACCAGCACAAGGAACTGCCCTTGGGCGTGCCGCAACTCATGATGGGCTTCACTTCGGACGGCCAAGCCGACACGGCGATGATCGAGGAGCGGGACCGGCGCTTCGGCGTGCGCAGCGATGACAAGCGAAGGGACCGTGAAGACATCCTCGCGCCTGCAGTGGCGCCCGGCGCCGATGCCTGGCAGGCCGGCCGCGCCGTGCAGCTGCCGGATCCGACCGGCACGCCGCACGCGCCTGCAACGGCCGGAGGCACGCCGCTCAGGCGTCCGAGGGCGGGAGCTTCTCTCCCGCCTCCTCTTTCTGGGCGGCGTTGGTGCCGATGTCGGGCGAGCCGGGGTAGCCGCGCTTCTTGTTGGCCTCGCGCCCCATGCGGCTGCCCTCGGCGGGGCTGTCCTGCCCCACCGCGCGGTTCTGGTCGATGTTCACCGGCGACTGCCTAGGCGGTTGCCGGGCGGTCTTTGCGGATGAGCCGGTCATCACGGCTCCCTCAGGCCCCTGCGCGCATCTGGTCGCGCAATGCCTTGATCTGGTCGTGATTGCGCTGCGCCCCTTGTGCCTGCCGCTCCACCACGGAGCGCACGTCCGCTGGAATCGGCGCCTTGAGTGCCTTGCGGTAGCGGGCCACGGCTGCGTCCTCGCCGCGCTCGCACTCCTCTAGCATCGACAGCGCACTGTCGGCGCCGAGCGATCCTTTCACATGGACCCAGCCGCGATGCATTGCGCCGGCCACGGTGCCGCCGTCGTCGACCTTGCCGCCCAGCCGGCGGATCAGTTGTGCCAGTTCGGACGCAGCCGCGGCGCATTGCGAAGCGCGGTCCTGGAAAACCTGCTTGAGCTGAGGCGAATTGACTTCGTCCGCGCAGGCCTTGAAGCCGTACTCGCCGTCGCGTGCGTTCTCCAGGAGGTCGTCGAGTACGTCGACCACTTCTTCGGATCCAGTGGCGCCGGGGCTGCCGGCTGTCGTGTAGTCAGGCATGGAAAGCTCCTTCAAGGGAATGGCTAGGCCGAACGCGGGGGCTCGCGCCTGCGTCCGGCCGACGGGCCGGAATGGCTCGCTGCAATCCATGGTGCGCGCGTGCCGCGAGGGCGGTGTCATCCACTCTGCAGGCACGCTGTCAGTCATTTGCCGGCCAGGACCTGCGCGGGCCAGGCGACGAGCAGATCGTCAAGCCACGAGGCGCCACTGGTCGGCAGCACGGAATTCCTTTTCGGCGGATTGGCAAAACTTGCTGCAAAACTGCCGGCAGGCCCCTGTGGAGCACCGATTCGCAGCGAACGAAGAAAGCAGTGCAGAGGCACGCGGGGCGCATGCAACCGCCCTCCTGCTCCTCGCCCCGGGTGTTCGTCCCGCCTTCGACCGGCATGCCGCTTGCCACGACACATGACCCGCGCCGGGCACGCGCCATTCGTGGCATCGGAGAAGCACGCTCCAGCCCGAACGCAATGCCGATCCTTTCCCTCTAACCAACCAGGAGCCATCTTCATGTTCTCTCACAACAAGCGACTTCAGTACACCGTCCGCGTGAGCGAGTCCAACCCCGGCCTCGCGAACCTCATGCTCGAGCAGTTCGGCGGCCCCCAGGGCGAACTCGCCGCGGCCTGCCGCTACTTCACGCAGGCCCTCGGGGAGGACGACCCGGGCCGCAAGGACATGCTGTTCGACATCTCCACCGAGGAACTCAGCCATCTCGAGATCATCGGCACCATCGTCGGCATGCTCAACAAGGGGGCCAAGGGGCGGCTGGCCGAAGGCGTCGAGGAAGAAGGCGAGCTCTACCGCAGCATCACCGGCGCAGGCAACGACAGCCATCTCACGCAGGTGCTCTACGGCGGCGGCCCGGCCCTGGTGAACTCTGCGGGCGTCCCTTGGACGGCCGCCTATATCGACAGCATCGGCGAGCCGACTGCCGACCTGCGCTCCAACATCGCGGCCGAAGCGCGCGCCAAGATCGTCTACGAGCGCCTCATCAACCTGACCGACGACCCCGGGGTGAAGGAGGCACTGGGCTTTCTCATGACGCGCGAGATCGCGCACCAGAAGTCCTTCGAGAAGGCGCTGTACGCGATCACACCCAACTTTCCGCCGGGCAAGCTGCCGGGCGACCCGCGCTTCACCAGCGTCTACTTCCGCATGTCCAAGGGCGAGCCGGAGTTGCGCGGCCCCTGGAACCAGGGCGGGAAATGGGACTTCATGCCGATGACACAGGACTCCGCACCCGTCGGCGGCGGCGACGGCCTGGCCACAGTCGAACTCTCGGCCGAAGAAGCGCCGGTGGTCGCCCAGATGGCCGCGCGCACGCAGTCGGCGCGCGACGGCGATCCACTCACGGGCGCCGAGCTCGGTATGGGCGGGGAAGACGGCCTTGCGCCCGACGCGGACCTCGTGGGTCCCGATCCCGAAGGCCTCCTGCGCAAGCCGCTCAAGTGAACAAGGATGCCGTCGTCGACCCGCTCGATCAGCGTTTCAACGCACTGTTGTGCGGCTACCGCCCAACCGGCGGCCTCGCGCGCGACAGCGAGATCGCAGCGCGGGTGGCCGCCAGGAACCCCGGTGGCTTCGCCTGGCTCGCCCGCCGGATCGCACATCGCGAGCTGTTGTTCTTCACCTGGCGGGAGGTGTTGTGGTTCCCGGTCTTCCAGTTCGAGCGCAGCGACATGTCGCAGCGCCGAGGCGTGGCCTGCGTAGTGGCCGAACTCGCGGGCTGGACCGAAGACTGGGAGCGTGCCGACTGGTTCCTGCGGCCTCAGCGAGAGCTCGGTCATCGCGCGCCGATCGCCCTCATCGACAGCCAGCCGCAGCGCATCGTGGAGGTGGCGCGCATGGAACGCTACCTGCACAACGTCTAGCGGGCCCGGCCCCCGATGGCGCATGCGGAACTGCAGGAAGTGCGGCGCCTGCAGCGACTGCGCGATAGAGCGCGCACCGTCCATCTGCATGAGACCAGTATCGAGATAGTCCAGGGCGACCTGCAGGACACTGACTCCGTGGCAGCCGCAGTGCATGGCATCAAGGCCGTGGTCAGCGAGCCGCCCTTTTTCCGTGGGGCGACTGCCCGCAGATTGCGGAGGTGGCTCCAGCGTATCCGTCCGGCCAAGTCATCTTGAAACCGGGGCTGACGGCAGAAAGGATCGCGTCCACCCAACTTAGGTGGACTTGATTACAGGAGCAGGGTAGTGATGAAGTATGGCATCACCCCCTACGTCGTAGACCGATGGCCGAAATTAGCTCGCGCCGAGGAGATGGCCACGCCCACCAAGGAGCTTGACCTTCGTACTAGACTTGCTCGCCATGTCGTCCGCGTCTACCGAACTGTTCTCGAACGTGCGTCCCAGGTTGATGGCTATTGGCTATCGCATGCTTTCGTCCGTACAGGAGGCGGAGGACTTGGTGCAGGACGCATGGTTGCGCTGGCATGAGGAGACGAAATCGTCCCAGGCCCAAGTCTTGAATGCTGAAGCTTGGCTCGTGACCGTGACCACGCGGATGGCGATTGACCGTCTTCGGGCGGCCAAACTGCGGAGAGCGACGTACGCGGGCCCGTGGTTCCCGGAGCCGCTACTGGAACGGGCGCCGACCACGCCTGAGCAAGCGTGTGAGACCGCCGACAATGTGTCCATCGCCTTCTTGCTACTTCTGGACTGCCTGTCGCCGGAAGCGCGGGCCGCGTTTTTGCTGCGTGAGGTGTTTGACGCTGAGTACGAGCAAGTAGCCGAGGCTATTGGCCGAAGCAAAGCCTCCGCCCGGCAGATTGTCCATAGAGCCAAGCGAAGGCTGGAGAACGCACGCGAATCAGCGGGCATGAAGGCGCCGCCAATGCCAGCAGTGGCTCAGCTGGAACTGTTGCGACGACTCGTTCAAGCAATTTCGAGCGGTCACCTTGAGGGCATTAAGAGGCTGCTCGCAGAGGAAGCGGAGATGCTGGGCGACTTTGGCGACGTCAGGCCAAGCTTCACGGGGCCTTTGTTTGGAGCTCAACGCATCGCTCAGCTTTACTACGCGATGCACCTTCGCCACGGTGACGCTATGCGACTTGAGCTGGCCATACTGAATGGCGAATGGTCCCTCCTGCGCTACATCGATGGTGCGCTTGACTCCGTACAGACATTTGAGTTCACCAATGTCCAGGTCTCTCGGGTTCGCATCCAGCGGAATCCGGTGAAGTTGGCAACGTTGAAGGAGAAGCCACTCGTCTCCTGAGCTCCCGGCCAAACGCGCCGCCACCAGGAACCTGAGGCCTGGGGCGACATTTCTTTCCCCTGCGACTGTCACAACGCGATCACGTCAAACGTCTTGGGACCAGGTTGCTCCTGCAGCCGCATCCAGTCTCAACTTGAAGAAAGCGTTTCATGACCCGCGCAGTTTGGTTCCAAGTATCCCCGGAGGGCGCAAAGGCCATCGGTGGCCTGCATCACTTCGTCACCTCTGGCACGTCCTTGCCCAGCCAGCTTATCCATCTGGTGTTCCTGCGAGTCTCGCAGATCAATGGCTGTGCCCACTGCATCGACATCCATACCCGTGACCTGATGACTGGCGGAATGTCGGTTGAGAAAGTAGTCCTCGTGCCGGTGTGGCACGAAGCGGAGTACCTGTTCTCGGAGCAAGAGCGAGCGGCCCTCGCCTGGTCCGAGGAAGTCACCCGCGTCAACGAAACACACGCTTCCGATGAAGCCTACGAGGCGGCGTTGGCAGTGTTCGGCGAGAAGGACTTGGTCAACCTGACCCTCACCATCGCCGCGATGAACGCCATTAACCGCATGGGCATCAGCTTCCGCATGAAGCCGCGGGCGAAAGCTTAACGGCTGCGGCGCGCCGCTCTATTGGCTGAGCTCGTGGGTTCCATTCAGTAGTGCGGCATCAACTTCCCGATCTTGCTGGCCGGCTACTGCGACGTATGCGCCAGGCGAAGTCATCTTGACGCCGGAGATGCCGCAGCTCAGGTCAGCGGCGTCCAGCGGTACGGCAGCAGATCGCGCAGTGCAGATGCTGGCTGGGTCGGCAGCCGCTGCAGTACGTCCTTGAGGTAAGCGGATGGCTCATGGCCATTGAGCCTGGCGGTGTGCAGCAGGCTCATGATGGCGGCGGCGCGCTGGCCCGCGCGCAGGCTACCGGCGAACAGCCAGTTCTTCCTGCCCAACGCGACGGGGCGGATCAGGTTCTCGATGCGGTTGTTGTCTGCGGCAAGGTCGGCGTCGTCGATGAAGCGCGTCAGCGCAGCCCAGCGCTTGAGGCTGTAGTCGATGGCCCTGGCCGTTGCACTGCCATCTGGCACTTTCTGACGATTAGCCATCAACCAGGCGTGCAACAAGTCGGCCGCCGGCCTGGACCTGGCTTGCCGCACGCGCAGCCGCTCGCCCGGCCCGAGGTCCTTGACCTCGCGTTCGATGTCGTAGAGGTTGGCGAACAGCTTGAGCGCCCCCTCGGCAAGCATGCTGCTGTGGTTGGCCCACAGCTCATGGAACTTGCGCCGTGCGTGCGCCAGGCAACCGGCCTCGGTCACGCCAGCGCTCATCACCTGCTTGTAGCCCGCGTAGTCGTCGCAGATCAGCGTACCTCGCCAGCCGCCGCTGCCGTCTTCGGCGATGCCCAGGAAGCGCCGTGCGTTGTGCCCGGCACGGCTCTCGGCGAAGTCGAAGACCACGGCGTTGACCTTGTCCCAGACCGTGGTGCAGTAGCTCCACAAGTAGGCTCTGTGCGTCTTGCCATGACCTGGCTTGAGCATCGCCACCGGGGTCTCGTCGGAGTGCAGCACGTGGTGCCCGAGCAGGTCCTCGCGCATGGCCTGCACCAACGGCGCCAGTTCCACGCCGATGGCGCCGATCCATTCGGCCTGGGTGGAGCGCGGCACTGCGAAGCCTGCGCGACCCAGGCTCGTCTCTTGGCGGTACAGCGGCTGGTGGTCGATGTACTTGGCCACTGCCACGTGCGCCATCAGGCCCGCGGTGGCCATGCCTTTGTCGATCACGCAGGCCGGCACTGGTGCCTGGATCAGCGTCTGGCACCGGGTACAGGCCCACTTGCCGCGCACATGGCGCTGCACGCTGAAGCGTCCAGGCTCATAGTCGAGCTTCTCGGCCACGTCCTGGCCGATGCGCTTCATCTGGCAGCCGCAGCCCGGTGTGGTGCAGGTGGTGTCGTCGGGTTCGTGGTGGATGTCGTAGCGCGGCAGGTGGGCCGGCAGCGCCTGCCGCTTCGGGGTCTGCTTCTCCCCTGCTGCCTTGGCTGGCGACTGCAGCTTGCCTACCTCGCGCTCCAGGGCTTGCAGGTCCTCGTCGATGGCCTCTTCCAGCAGGTTGCGCTGCTCGGGACTGAAGCGTTCGGCGCTGGCGGCGAACTTCAGCCGCTTGAGCACGGCCATCTCATGGGCCATCTTGGCGTTCAGCGCCTGGGCGTGCCGTACCTCGGTCTGCAGTCGGCTGGCCAAGGCGCACACCTCGGCAAAGCTCATGCCCGAGAACGCCGGATCAGGAGCTGCATCAAGGGCGTTGGCGCTGCTGCTGTTCATCACGGCGGTGATGGTGCCAGCAGGCTCAGCCGGCCACCATCGGCACAGTCCGCAATGGACGGGCTCACACCACCTTGATCACGCCGGCCTCGCCGACACGCTGCCACGGCAGTCCGAGCACCAAGGCGTTCAGCTGCGAGTGGGTCAGCGACAGCGTGCTGCCATCCCTGGGCCAGACGAAGCGGCCGCTGTTCAGCCGCCGCGCTGCCAGCCACACACCGATGCCGTCGTGTACCAGCACCTTCATGCGGTTGGCCCGTCGGTTGGCAAACAGGTAGGCGTGGTGGGGCCTGGCCTCGCCGAAGACCTTGACCACGCGGGCCAACGCCGACTCGGTGCCAGAGCGCATATCCAGCGGCTCGCAGGCCAGCCACACCGCCTCCACACGGATCACCGCAGCAACTCGCGTGTCCAAATCGCGAAGTCCGTTGCGGCACTGGCCGGCCATGTGATGGTCATCGTGATCGGGCCGCGGCGCAGTTCGACGCGGATGTCTGCCGATGAGGCAGCAGCCTCGGGTGACGCCATCAGCGGCAGTGCGATGAACTCGCCAGCCTTGACGGGTCTCACTTGGCCTTCGCGGGCCAATTGCCGCCAGCGGTGCACGACGTTGGCGTTGATGCCGTGCGCCATCGCTACCTTGGCCACCGACGCGCCGGGCTCATTGCATTCGGCTACCACCTGGGCCTTTGCCGCAGCGCTGTAGCGTCGCCGGGACTGTGTCTTCTCGCTTGTCATCGCGTCCACCTAAGTTACGTGGACGCGATCCTTGCCGCCGCTTCTCTTCAGTTCAAGATGACTTGGCCGGACGCATACGCTCCAGCGATGCGCGGACTGGCAGCGACCGCTGCGGCGGATAGAGGAAGAATTCCTACACAGCCATCTGCAGCAACCTTCTACGACAGTATTCCGGAGGTTAGCCAGATGTTTGAGGCGGGATCGCGTAGCTGTTTGCAAGATTGGCTGGAGGCCGAACGTGAAGCTAACGAGGCGCGAGAGCAACTGACCCGATGCATCGACGATGGGGAACATGGCCCCGATCTACAACAAGCGTTGTCTCGCGCGACTGAAGCCAGCGACAAGGCTGCGAAGTACTTCGAGTCCTTGATGGAGTCCTTGAGCGCTCGACTCAAGACGGCTTCACGCCGCCCTCCCCTTCTCACCGACTGGTTGAAACGGCGTCCGACATGAACATCGTTTCGGCGCAAGGGTCGATCAACGTCGCAGCTTTGGGCTGCGCCAGCGTGTGCCCACAAGCATCTCGCGAAGAAAAGCGGCGAGCCGTGGCTCACCCGTCCCGGCTAGTGCCCGGCGGGTCAAAGCGTACACCGATGCGAGCGATCACCGCTTGATGATGTCGCTCAGCGAGCCACAGCTGACCCGGAGGAGTTCGGTGCTGCGGATCTCCAGCGTCGAATCGTTGCGCCCGGTGCCGCAATAGATCGTCTCCATTTCCGCCACCCCCGAGTCGATCACCACTTGCGCGCTGTTGATCGGCAAGGGGGCCACGCCGCCTGAAACCATGGACAGAAACTGCGCCAGTTCTTCGTCGGTCGCCATCTGCAGATCCGCGCGCCTCACACCTAACGCGTCGGCGACCTTTTTGTAGTCTGCCCGTTCGGCCGCGCGCATGGCCGCAATCGCATGGCGATTGCCCGGCAGGCGGAAGGCAAGGCTTTTCACCATCGCATCGGGATCGAAGGAAAGCGAGAGCTTCGCCTCCCGGAAGCTGATCACAGGGCCGTGCTCATGAACCTTGAAGACGGCATCGCGCGATGTCAGGAAGGAAAGTATTGCAGGGCTCATCAGATCCTCGTTCATGGAACGCCAAGCGCACCGAGCCCAAGACGCAGCACAGCCACCGCAAGAACGCCCACCAGGATCGTTCCCAGCAGCGGGAGGCGAGCCGACGCTACTGCAGCCAGCAGGCCCGCCAGAGTTTCGGGCCATCCGGTGACAAGCAGGGGTCGGAGCGATGATCGTCACGAACATGACGGGTGGGATGGCATCCAGGACCGCTTTCGTCCGGCTTCGGGAGGGAAATCGACCTCGACGCACCATCAGAATTCCGACGACGCGGGTGAGGTAGGTGACGAAGGCCATCGCCGTGATCGCCTCGAGGGTTGTCGCGTGGAATGTTGTCATGGAGCCTTCGGTTCCTCCGGCTGCGCCGTGAAGTACGCAACCGCGATGCCGGCCATGGCGCCGGCAATCACATGCCACGGAGCGCCCAGGGTGCAGAACACGGCCGCCGACGACAAGCCGCTGGCGGCAATGGCGAAACCGGTACGCCGCCACCCAGCCCAGAACCTGGTCGTCATGCCGATGAACAACGCTGCCAGGGCGAAGTCCGCGCCGATCTGCCGCGGGTCGCTGATGAGCGCCCCGAGCCAAGCGCCGACGATGGTGGCACCAGTCCACGCCGCCGTGAAAGTGAGCGCCAGGCCCATCCAGTAGGACCAGGTGATGGACCGGCCTGCGCGTGCACGCTGCTCTGCAAATCCCCACGTCGGATCGGTGAGAAAAGCCAGCGCAACGAGCATGCGCATGCGCGACATGCCCGCGTCGGCCAGCTTCGGCACGAGAGACAGGCTCATGAGTGCATGGCGCAGGTTGATCAGCAAGGTGGACAGCAGGATCGGCCCCAGTCGCGGCCCGTCGTGCGCCCACAACTGAACCGCCGCGAACTGTGATGCGCCTGCGTTGACGAGCAGCGACATCCATCCGGCTTCCGAAGCCAGGATGCCATTGGACTTGCACAGGGCACCGAGCAGCAGGCCGATGGGTATCGCAACCATCGCCGCAGGCAGGATGTCTTTGCCTCCTGCGACGGCATCGGCCCAAGGCGAGACACAGGAGTCTCGCGCCGGCGGACAGGACACGGGCCCGCCAGGCCCCTTCACTTCGACACCCCGTTCCGATAGGCGCCAGGGGTCACGCCGACCCTGGCCTTGAAGACTCGCGTCAGATGCGCCTGGTCCGCGAAGCCGGTCGTCGCCGCGACGCGGACAGGAGCCTCTCCCTGGCGCAGCCGACACTTCGCCGCCTCGATGCGGCGGCCGATCAGGTAGGCGTGCGGTGTCGTCCCCGCTTCGCTGTGAAACATGCGGATCAGGTGATAGCGGCTAACGCCGACCTCGTCGGCGATGTCGGCCAGGCTGACATCGCTAGATGTTGCCCGCTCGTTCAGAAGCGACTTGATCCTGGCCACTCTCCGTTGCTCTCGCCCTCTTGGGACTTCAGGGCTGAATCCCTTGGCATGTCGTTCGAGGCAGCAGGCGTATGCCAGCAGGAGGGACTCCTCCGTGGCCAGCGACCAGCCGGACGTCTCCAATGCTCGGTGCGCGGCCACCAGGCGATTGGCCGCAGCGGGATCCTTGACCACGCGGCATTGAAAATACGGCTGGGTCTCGCGACCCGTAATCTCGGTCGTCAGGCTGCGAACGAGCGATGCGGAAGGGTAGGTCACCCGGTAGCTGTAGCCCTTGGCGTCATGCGGTACCCCGTCGTGCAGATCTTCCGGATTGAGCAGTGTCAGGTCTCCCGGGGCAGCGAGGTGCCGTGCGCCTTGAAGCCACAGGGTGCCGCGGCCCGACGTGATCGCCCCGATGACGAAGGTCTCGTGCGCATGCATGGCGTACCGGTGCGTCCTGAAAGTTGCGCTGAGGCAATCCACCCGCTCACCGCCTGCAAAACGCCCGGAGGTGAAGAAGTGCGCATCATCCCGGACCATGCTCCCGATTGGGTGGCCGGCGGCCCCCGACACTTCTTCACGACGTCCGTCTTCTCGCATGAAGACATTCTTGCAGCACGAAAAGCGCCTGTCTTGAAGAAAATTGACATGCCGTACCGGCACCGTTGCGATGGTTCATGACGGGGGACGGCAACAGCAACGCGTTCGATTCATCGGGCTCGTCAGAGAAGTCCGCAACCATTCGAACTCCATGCATACCGACACGGATGGCGAGAGTCACTTTCTCATCGCTTGTCATGCCCCCACTGTTCTGCCCAAGCTGACAGCGGCTTCAGCGCCTTCGAAAGCCGCCGCCCTTCGTCCGTTAGTCGATAGCCGCCCTCGGCATGCTCGACAAGGCCGGCTTCCCTCAGCTCCGTGAGCCGCGTGTTGAGCAAACGCGTGTTTGTCTCGCAAGCATCTTGCAGTGCCCTGAAGGTCAACGGGTCTCCACGAAGTTCCCAGAGCACGCGCAGCGCCGTGCGCCTTCCCAGCAGGTCCAGGGCGACCATGATGGGGCGGCCAGTGGTGGAACCGCGAACTGGTTGGCCGATATGAGGTGTCGTCATGCTTTACTTTATACAGCAACGAGCCTAGGATGGCGCTACCCTTGAATCAGGAACCAGCATGCCCGCACGCATCGAGCCAGCAACTCCGCCATTTGATGAAGACATTTCCAGGCCACTCGACAGGCTGATGAAGGGACAACCACCCTTGCGGCTGTTCACGACGTTGGCACGCGACTCACGTCTATTTCAGAAGTTCTTTGCCGGCGGGTTGCTGGACAAAGGCAACTTGAGCATTCGACAGCGCGAGATCGTGATTCATCGCACGACGGCATTGTGCAAGTCCGAATACGAATGGGGCGTCCACGTCGCGACCTTCTCAAGGCTTGCCGGCCTGACGCCAGAGCAGGTTCAGGCGACCGTCACGGGTTCGGCGAACGAAGCGTGCTGGTCAGCCGAGGAACAGGTCCTTCTGCGCCTGTGCGACTCTCTGCACGCGCACTCCGACATCGACGACGAGCTGTGGAACGGGTTGCGGAAGTACTTTGCCGAAGAAGCCATCATCGAGCTGCTGATGCTGGCCGGCTTCTATCGCACCGTCAGCTATCTCACGAACGGGCTGCGCATGCCCTTGGAAGAGACGGGCGCACGATTCCCGGCTTGAGACCGCTGCTGGCCGTATCGCTGCCGTATTGACTACCGTGCAACACCAGGAGAAATCTCGATGATCAAAGTCAGTGTCATGTACCCGTACGCCGTGGGCGCGCGGTTCGATCACGCTTACTACCGCGAGAGGCATATGCCAATGATGAAGCGGCTGCTCGGCGCTGCTTGTCTGTACTACTCGGTGGACAAGGGCCTCTCAGGGCGTGCTCCGGGGACTGATCCTGTTTACGCAGCCAAATGCGACTTCTTCTGTACTTCTGTCGAAGCTTACCGAGCGGCCTCTGGCCAGCACCAGCAAGAGATCAGGGGTGACATCGCCAACTACACGGATATTCAGCCCGTCGTGCAGATCAGCGAGGTGGTAGTCGAGCGTTCGGAAGCCTGACCAGGGCCGCGTGCTGGCTCCCCGCAGCACAGGCGCTTGCTCGTTTCACCGTAAAGCACTGCGCTTGGGAACTCTTTTTTTTTTTCCAGCCAGTAGTCCAGATGACCTGGTTCAAGAGCTCCCCCACGCGCACCAACTGCACCGCCACGCCAATCATCCGCCCCTGGTTCGAGCAGGTCCGCTCGATCACCGAGCGGGATCGACTTCCCATACGGTGCCTGATCACGGTCGCGGCCTTCAGCGAAGAGACGTCCGAGCGACTCTGCGCATAAGCGAAGCGCTTCGAGTCTCGGGAGCCGAGTGCGACGCCCTCTCCGGCTCGGCCCAGACTATGCCGACGCAGACTCCTGTGCCGTGCCGCGCAGGCCCGCGATCAAGAGCTCAAGGCCATCCTGGAACTCCGCCTGGGCGCAACTGGCCGTCGCGGCTTCGGCGATCTCGATCAGATGCGCGAACCGTTCCGGAGGCAGGGATCGAAAGCGCGCGATCGTGTCCGCAGCCGACTCCCCGGCCTGCAGGTTGAGCGGACCGGCCAGGTCTGCCTGCACGGTTCCCATGATCAATGCGGTCACCGCGCGGAACGCGACCAGAAGCGCCTGCCCTTTGCGCCCGCTTCGCGCCAGCGCCGTCAACAGCGCCTCGGCGACGGCAAGCATCGCGGGCGAGCGGCTGCGCCGTGTGAGCAGCAACGGGACGGTGTTGGGATGAGCGTGCACCGCGTGCCACAACGCCATTGCGATGCCGCGCAGTGCCTCCTCCCAGGATCCCTGGTCCGGCGGCGGCCAGCCGACCTCGCCGAGCACCGCATCCACCACCAGCACATCCAGTTCTTCGCGCTGCGAGACATAGTTGTAGAGCGTCATCGGCCCGGTTTCCAACGCCACCGCGAGGGACCGCATCGAGAGCCCGCCCAGTCCGTTCGCGTCGACAAGCGCCAGTGCCACCGATTGAAGCTGCGCGCGCGTGAATCTGGCTGAGCGTCCCATGGCGTCCTTGACCGTGCTGTGGAACGGCAAGTATATTCAATACGTACGATGTACTTTTATTTTCTTCCACACTTTGCTCGCACCCTCATCCGAAAGGCCCATGCCATGAAGTTCGAAATCGGCCAGAGCGCACCACCCGCGCTGCTGGAGACCATCCTCGGGCAGCGCGTCGCGATTCCCGACCCTGGCTCGGCGTGGGTGCATCTGCAATTCAGGCGCTTCGCCGGCTGTCCGGTGTGCAATTTCCACCTGATGGGCCTGGCCCGGCGTCACGAGGAAGTTCGGGCAGCGGGGGTAAGGCAGGTGGTGGTGTTCCATTCGACGCGCGAGGAAATGCTCGGCTACCAGGCACAGCTCCCTTTCGATTGCGTCGCGGACCCACACAAGCGGCTCTACCGGCAGTACGGCGTGGAAACCTCCATCCGCGCGTTGCTCCACCCTTCTGTCTTCTGGAGCGGCATGCGCTGGGTGCTGGCGACGCGGCGCTTCTACCGTCGGGCCGAGAACGGCATCCTGGGTCTGCCGGCGGACTTCCTGATCGACGCGCGGGGCCGGATCGCCGCGGCCCACTACGGCTCCCACGCCGACGATCAATGGGACAGCGACCATGTCCTGCGCCTGGTCGGGACAGCCGCCAGGTCCGGAGACATGTCGCAGCCGAGCCCTCGGGGCTCCGCTTCCTAGCCGGTGGCCGCCTCCTGGTCTCGCCGCTCGGTAAGAACGGACTCGGTGACCGAACTGCTGGCGCGTGCGGCCACGTACACGCATCGCCGGTCGAAATGCGAGGCCGCGCTCACGCCGGCCAGTGCTCGTGGGTCGTCGAACGCCCCCGCGGCGACGCCAATGGCCCCGAAGCACAGTCGAGGGACTATATTTGCCCGGTGCCATCCTCCCCCGCCCCCACCCTGTTCGACTATCCCCGCTTCGTCGAAGACCTGAAACGCCGCATCGACGATGCGCGACTGTCGGCCGCGCGCGCCGTCAACCGCGAGCTGGTGGGCCTGTACTGGGACATCGGGCAAGCCATCCGCGAGCAGCAGGCACGCCGCGGCTGGGGTGACGCGGTGGTCGATCGGCTCGCTCGCGACCTCAAGGCATCCTTCCCCGGGACCGCCGGGTTTTCCGCGGCGAGCCTCTGGCGCATGCGCCAGTTCCACGAGACCTACACCGCGCCGGAATTTCTCGCACAGCTTGTGCGAGAAGCGGGCTCGGCACACCGCGCCCACGGGGCTCCAGAGCGCTCGCGGCAGCCAGCCAGCCGGAACTCGCACAGGCTGTGCGAGAAGTGGTGGAGGCCGTGCCATGGGGTCACCACGTCAACCTGCTGTCCAAGCTCGAAGAGCCGGCCCAACGCCTGTTCTACCTGAAGGCCACTGCACGCTTCGGCTGGAGCCGCAACGTGCTGCTCAACCAGATCAAGGCGCAGGCCTACGAGCGTTCGCTGGCCGAGGGCAAGGTGCACAACTTCGCGCTCGCGCTGCCCGGCCACCTGGCCGAGCAAGCCGAGGAGGCGCTCAAGAGCAGCTACAACCTGGAGTTCCTCGGCATCCGCCGTGAGATCCGCGAGCGTGAACTCGAAGACCACCTGATCGACCGGCTGCGCGACTTCATCCTCGAGCTCGGCTATGGCTTCTGCTTCGTCGGGCGCCAGTACCGGCTCACGCTCGGGCGCAAGGAGTACTTCATCGACTTGCTCTTCTACCACCGCTTTCTCAAGGCACTGGTGGCGATCGAGCTGAAGATCGGCCCATTCGAGCCGGAGTTCGCCGGCAAGATGGACTTCTATCTCAACCTCCTGAACGAGAAAGAGCGCGCGCCCGACGATGCCCCGTCCATCGGGATCATCCTATGCGCCGAGAAGGACAACCTCGAGGTGGAGTTCGCGCTCAAGAGCAAGTCCAACCCGATCGGCGTGGCCGAGTACCAGCTTCAGGGCAAGCTGCCGGCCGAGATGAAGGGCAAGCTGCCCTCCGCACGACAGCTTCAGGAAGTCCTGCGGTCCAGCTACCCGCGGACGATCCCTACGGACCGCACCGCCCGATAGGGGAAGAAGTGCCGCCTCGCACCTGGCAAGGCGGCACATCGGAGCCCTCGGGCAGCCTCGATCCGCCGGCCTCGCCATCACCAGCAGTGGCTCGGTCTCGTCTGCAAGAACGCAAGGCTTTCAGATAAATCGATATCGCGTTTCACAATCCATTAAGCTATGAAACATAACCAATCCTGAGCGCTTGCTTGTTCGCTAGAGGGGCAAACCGAAGCAATGGCAGATTTCGAATTCGCCCAAAAAGACATCGCGCTGATGGAGCATGCGCTCAGGCTCACCTCAGGTTTTGGTTCCTGGCCCGCAGCACCGATGCAGCGACTACTCGCAGAGTCTCGAGTCAGGCGCTTCGCCCGGTACGAGCTTGTCGGCGTCGAGGCCGGCGAACCTTGGACCTTCACGATCATTTCGGGCCACGTCATCGTCAGTCGCACGCCGCCCAGAGGACCGCGCGCGCCGGTGACGCTGCTTGGCCCTGGGAGCCTCATCGGTCTGGTGCGCCTGCTCGAGAACACGCAAGACATGGAAAGTCCGGAACCGGACCAGCGAGTTCTCTATGACTTCAGTGCCTGCCTCAATACCACCGTCGTCCAGATGCCGACGGCGCTGATCCTTCAACTTCTCGACGAGCAGCCAGCGCTGTGGAGAGACGTGACCGTCATGCTGATGAAGCAACACCGACAGGTGCTGGACACCTTGCTCGGTGCCTGGATGGGCTCCTTTCCCAGCGCCTGGCGTCGACACTCGAAAGACTGGCAATGCTCTACGGAAGCAAGGACGGAACGGCCATCAAGATCGGCCTGCGGATCACGCAGGAAGACCTCGCGGCCCTTTTGCAGGTCACGAGGCAGTCCGTCAACAAGGCGCTTCGCAAGCTGGAAGAAAGCGGCGCGATCGACATCAGCTACAACGCGATCAGCGTGCTCGATCTGGAAGTCCTTCGAAATCATTCGAATGCAGTCCTATAGGCTCGCGGAAAATCCGTGCCCTTGGACTAAACGGGTTCGAGAGCCCGCAACTGAGCGCTGCCGGCCGAACTCCTTCGGACGGCAGCACATTCGCTTCACTCAGTTCTTCTTGTACGTCTGTCCGATGATGTCCACCACGACACGTCGGTCCGGCTGCAGACAGGCAATCAGGCGCGGCGTGCGCTGTGCGCCCATGCAATCGCGCGTCACCGGCTCACGCTCCCCCATCGATCGCACGTCCATGGGCACGCCGACGCCCGCGCCCTTGAGGTAATCGCGCACCGTGTTGGCGCGGCGCAGCCCCAGCTGCTCGTTGTAGGCCTCGTCCCCGAGCCGATCGGTATGGCCCGTGATCGTCAGGCTTTGCACCTGCATCTCCTGGCCCTGCAGTGCGCGAGCCAAGGCGTCAAGTTCGCCACGGCCCTTCGGCAGCATGTCGGGCGCGCTCGAGCGATCGAAGGCGAAGAGTGCATCCGCGCTGAGGGTCACACGGCGCATCACGGGCGCGGGGGGCGCCGGAACGGGAGCTGGTGCCGGTGTTGCGACAGGCGCGGGCGCGCAGCTTTGGCCCTGGCACCAGTAATAGCGTTCGTCATGCAGGCTGCCGCAGCCCGCGAGTACGAGCGCGGCAAGGGCCGCGGCACCGAGGCTAAGGAGATTCGTCATGTTCGTTTTCTTCGTGTGCATGGAGTTTTTCCTTGTCGTTGTCGAGGGTTGTGTCGCTCTCACCATGCCGCCCTCACACCGAGCTGTCCCGAAAAGCCCTCGCGATGAGCACCGCTGAGCGATCGCTGGTACTGCAGCCCGCCGTAGAGATAGGTCGTCCTGGTCAGCGGCAGCTGTGCCCCGACGCCCACTTCTGCCCAGGTCTGCTTGCCCCATTCACTCACCGAGGTGCTGCCGATGGTCACAGCCTTCGGATCCTTGAACTCGTGCAGCAGATTGGCCGTGAAGTAGAGCGTGTTGGTGCGCGTGAGGTTGTCGCTGCGCTCGGCCTTGTCGTTCCAGGCCAGGCGGGCACCCAGGCGACCGCGCAGGCTCTGGCTGGTGAATCCGTCCACGGTGGAGATGTTGTCCGCGAAGCCGCGGTAGCGCGTGACCTGGTATGTCAGTTGCGCCTGCGGCTCGATCAGCCATTGGCTGTCGCCGATCTGCCAGGGGCGCCCCACCTCGATGCTCAGGCCCAGACCGGTACCCTTTTGTTTGCCCTCGCTACCGTACTTGTCGGTGTATTTGTTGCGCACCGAATGCAGCTGGCCGACGAGGTCGAGGTAGCTGCCGTTGTCGGCATAGCGCGTGTGGTACGCGCCAAGCGTGAGCATCTCGCCTTTCATCTTGCCGGTGTCGTAGCCCATGCCCGCGTCACCGCGGCGGCGGTCGTTGAAGTTGACGTTGGTGCGCCCGTAGCCCACGCTGATGCCCGTATGGTTGCGCGACTTGTCGCCAGCGTCGCCGCTGTAGTTGATCGCCAGGTCCTTGCCGATCTGGAAGTACTGCATTTCCTGCTCGAACCCGAACTGGCGCTTGCCGTCCGAATCCAGGCGCTGGGCGTGCAGGCGCATCCAGGCCTGGTCATCGGGCGCCTTGGCATCGCAGCCGCAGTAATCCCACTTGAGCGTCTGCTGCTCACCGACGCGCTTGTGCAGGCTGCCCCAGCAGGCCGAGGCCGAGTTCGTTCGTGGCCACCTGTCCCATCACGTAGCCCGGCACCGCGGGGCGGTACACCTCGGGAGCGGGCACCGGTGCGGGGCTGGACGTGGGAACCACTGCGGGAATGGGCACGGGGTTGTACACGCTGCTCAGATAGAAGCTGTTGGCGTCGCCATCGGTGCGGCCTCCGCGGTGCAGCCCGTATTCGTAGGCGCCGGCCTGCACCGGAGCGGCCAGGGTGAAGTTGCCCTCCGACGAGGTGCCGGTGACCTTGACCACCTGGATGCCATTGATCGTGGCGGCGCCGGCGCCACCCGCGTTGTTCACGAACACGCGCGTGGTCCCGCTGGTGTTGCCATTGACGACCAGTTTGTCGGTGGCGCTCGCGTCACCGCCCAGAGCGGTGTTCAACTGCACGATGCCGTTCGCGCCGGCATAGTTGCCGAAGATGCTCAGCGCATTGCCCGGCGCGCCGGAGGCGCTGCGCAGGTTGATCAGGCCTGCGTTGTGCACGTCGCCGTTCACGGTGAAGGCGGACTGTCCGAGCGACACGCTGCTGGTGGGCTGGATGAACAGCCCCAGCGGGTTGCCACTGGCATCCGCACCCGCGCCCACGGTCAGCGGCGCGCCGGCCAGGGTCAAGCGGGTGTTGTCCAGCGTGATGGACTCCCAGTTGCGCAGGGTGTCGCCGCCCGCGGTGGCCGTGACGCCCTGCAGCGTCAGCCTGTCCACCCAGCCATCGGCGGCCGAAACGTCGTCGCCGCCGTCCAGGATCTGGCTGCCGTTGTAACTCGCCGCGGATACCAGTGCCGTGTCGGAACCGTTCTGGCCGAAGAAGCCGCCCGTCAGCGTGCCGCCCGACCAGACGAAGCGGTCGTCATCGGCGCCCGCATCGATCTTGCCCTTGACCGATCCTCCAACCAGTTTGATCGTGTCGTTGCCGGCGTTGGTGAGAATGTCGCCGGTCAGGGCGCCCGCTGAGGTCACCGTGACCGCGCCGGTTTCGTCCAGCACGGCAATGCCGGAGCGCGAGCCGTCGAGAACTGCGGTCGAGGCGATGTCGATGGTGCCGCCGCCAGCGCCCGAGGTGTGCACCGCCGCGGCGGCGGTGCCCGAGCCGCCGATCACTGAGCCGGCCACCGAGGCGGCATAGCGCCCCGTTCCCAGCGCGAAGGAAGAAATCCCGTTGCTGTTCGCACCCGTGGCGGACACGGTGACGCCTGCGGCTTGGGTGACCGACGCATTGCCGGCACCGACGGTCAGAGCGACGAGGCCGGTGGCATTGGTCCCGTCGGCCGTCACGCTGCCACCGCTTTGCACGGTCGTGGCGTTGCCGCTCCCGCTTGCAATGGCGCCAACGGCACCGCCCTGGCTGTGAGTGAGGATGGTGCCGCCGCTTTGCGTGGCACGTGCGTCGCCGGTGCCGATGGTCTGCGCGACGATGCCGGCGTTGACGAAGGTCGATGAAGCCGCGGTGATCGATCCTCCGGTCTGCGTCACGGTGGCACTGCCGTTGCCGCGTGCGAGCGCATAGGCCGCGTGTGAGCCGTTGGTGGTCATCGTGCCGCCGTTCTGTGTGACGATCGCCGCGCCCGAGCCGTAGGTCTCTGAAAAGAGCGCGACGCCGGCGCCGCCCGTGCCTGTCGTCGAGAGGGTGCCGCCGTTCTGGATCGCGGTCGCGGAGCCCGTGCCGTCCGTGCGCGCGGAGATGCCGAAGGCGTTCTGGCCGACGGCATTGATCGTGCCGCCATTTTGGATGACCAGGGCGTTGCCCCCTTGCTGCTGGTAGGCCTGTACGGCAATGGTCGGGCCGCCGGCCGTACCTGCCATGGTCGTGATGCGCACGTCACCGTTGATCTGCACTTCGCGCGTGGCAGCGCCCGCGCCGCCGCGGTTCGCGACCGCGATGATGGGCGTGGCGGGCGTGACCGTCAGGGTGCCCCCAGCGCCGTCCACGACCAGCTTCACATCGGGCGTCGAATAGAAGATGCCGCTGGCGTAAGGCGCGGCATCCGTCGCGGGCGAACCGTCACCGTTGCAGGTGATGGTGCCGCCCGCCGCGACGGCACCACACTCGCTGACTGCCCATGCGGGTGATGCGCCACCGAAAGCTGCCGCAGCCAGGAAGGCCGCGCCGAGCACAGCGCCTGAAGATCTCTTGCCGCGCACGGCACCAACCTCGCTCGCCGCAACCCAAGCGCCGAGCGCTTCGTTGTAGACACTCCGAAATGTCCTGTTCATCTTGTTCCCTCGTACTCCATGTAGATCGGTCGCTGAATGCGCAGCCGTGCTGGATGGATGGCCCGAAGGCAGAAGCTCGCTGCAATCGAGAACCCCAGGCTGGCCGCGATTTCGAGGCCGTGCGACCGTGCAAGGCCTCGAAGTGGCGCGGAATCTATCGATGCGAAGGAGCGCGAGGGAAACTGATTGACTTCGAATGTCTGGCACCCGACATTCAATGCGTTCTTTCTTGCTGAATTGTGAACAATGTCCAGCCGTCGGACTCACCACCAACCCGCGAACGCACGGTGGTACGGGGAAGCGCCCTGCGGCGTGGCCGCGTCGAACCTGAGCACTGCGCTGCGCAGCGAGCAGTCGAGAAAGAGCGCAGGGTCCGCGTCCAGCAATTCGACCTTTTTGTGCGACAGGTGAAGTGAACTTCTGGAGCAAGACCCACGGGAGGCAGGCGTGAGATCTTGCTGAACGGCTCCCCGTGCGTGCACCGCTCACCCCCTCCACCATGGCGCCCGTTGGCGAGCCCGCCGAGCCTTTGAAGGGACAGAAGATCGCCCGCACGACGCGCCCGTGGGCCGTCTTCAACCCGCGCCAGGATTCCAGCTTTTCGTCGAATGCCTTCTCAAGTCCATCGCCACCGCGAAGAAGACGGCGGCCATGATGGACCGCTGTCACGGCACATCGGGCCGTCCTCCGTCTTGCGTCAGCCGCCACCGGCTCGTTCCGACCGCCTGCGCAATGTCCTCGTCATGCGTCACCAGGATCAGCGCCGCCCCGCGCTCGTCCAGCGCATCGAGCAGAACGCTCATGGCTTCCTGCTGGGAGACGGGGTCCAGGCGCGACGTCGGCTCGTCGGCAAAGACCAATGCCGGCTTTGCCGCAAGGATGCGCGCGAGCGCGATGCGCTGCAGTTCGCCGCCGGACACTTGGGAAGGCCGGCGTTGCAGCATATCGGGCGCCACCCCCAGTTTTTGAAGCTGTTGCAGCACCTGCGGCCAGGGGCAGCGATGGCGCACCGCCACGTCCTTCAGTGAACGCGCCAGGCTGACCCGGGGCGCGAACGATGCGACCGGGTCCTGATAGAGCTTCTGGCATGCCGTGGAACCCAGGCCTTCGGCACGATGCACCACGCCCCTGTCTGCCGGCAGCAATCCCAGGAGCACATTGCCCAGCGTGCTCTTGCCGGTGCCGCTGGGGCCTTGCACCACGAACCGGTCACCCGCGCGAATCTGCAGGTCGAGGTCTTCGAAGAGCTGCTTGCCGCCGAAGCCTTTCGACAGACCGCGAGCGCTGAGCACAGGGGCTCCCGGCGCGGCAGCCCGGCGCCTTGGCCAATGGGTCGGATCGGCCGCTACCAGGCGTCGCGTGAATGCATGCTGGGGGTTCGCCAGAACCGCATGCGTGTCGCCCTGCTCCACGACTTCCCCCGCGCGCAGCACGATCAGCTGCCCGCCAAGCGCCTGCGCCACGCGCAGATCGTGCGTGATGACCACCACGCAGCCGCCGCTGCGCTGCACGTCCTGCAGCATCGCCACGGCATGGTCGCGCCAATGCCGGTCGAGGCCCTTGGTGGGCTCATCCGCGAGCAGCACCCGCGCACCGCCCGCACGCGCCACCATGGCCGCGGCGCGTTGCGCCATGCCCCCGGAAAGCTGCCAGGGGTAACGCCGCGCGGAAGACGCGAGTCCCGTGCTCTCCAGGTCGCCGAGCGCCGCGGCTTGCGCCGCTTCGAAGGCTGCGCCCCGAACGAGCTCGTGCGTTTCGGACAGCTGGGGCGCAATGCGCATCAGCGGATCCAATGCCAGGGCCGGCTCCTGGGGCAGCAATGCGAGCGTCCGGCCCCAATGAGGACGGCGCGCGCGAGTGTCGGCGGCGCGGCTTTCGGTGCCCGCCAGCGCAACGCGGCCTTCCGCTCGCAGCGCCGCCGGAAGGTTGCCCATCACCGCCTGCGCCAGCAGCGACTTGCCGGCGCCGCTTTCGCCGAGCAGCGTCAGCGCCTCGCCCGCGCGAAGCCGGAAAGACACATCGCGCAGCAGCGGCCTGGTGCCCACATGCACGCCAAGATGCTCGACCGCGAGCAGGAACGGGCTCGTCATGGCGCGTCCTCCTCGGCGACCAGCAGCATCATGCCCAGCACCAGCAGCATCAGCAGCGAGACAGGGGCCGCGATGAGCCACGGCGCCTCTTCGTAGTGCGGAAGGAATTCGATCATCATCAGTCCGAGCTCAGGTGTCGGCGGCTGCAGGCCCACGCCGATGAAGCCCAGCGCGGCCAGTGCGAGCACGGCCTGCGCGGTGCTGAAGGCGAGCAGCGTCCCCAGCACGGGCGCGAGTGCCGGCACCAGGTGCCTGCGCAGGATGTAGGCGGCCCCGAAGCCCAGCAGTCGCGACGCCTCCACCGCGTCGCCTGCCAGCACCGGCCGGCTCGCCACCCGGGCCACGCGAAAGTACTCGACGCACAGCGACAGGGAAAGGCCGATGTACAGCGCCCAGTACCGCCCCGGTGCGAGCGCGGCGAACAGCAGCACGAGCAGCAGTCCGGGCACCGAGAGCACCGCGTCGGCCAGCATGACCAGCGCTCGCTCGATGCGTCCGCCCCGCCAGCTGGCGAGGACACCCAGCAGCACGCCGGGGACGGCCGCACTCAGCGCCGCAACGCACGCGAGCCCCAGCGAGAGCCGGGCCGCATGGGCCAGGCGCGCGAGTACGCTGCGCCCGAACAGGTCGGTGCCCAGCCAGTGGGCCGCACCGGGCGGCATCAGCGTATCGGCCAGGGTCTGGCGCGCCGGGTCGATGCCGATCGCGAACGGCCCCGCCAGCGCGAACACCGCCACCAGCGCAAGGATCGCGAAACCCGCACGGCGGCGCACCGCGACGCGCCGCGATGCGCGACGGGCGAGCGCCGGAATGTCCATCAGGTTGGCGTTCATGCCGTGCTCCCCGTGCGCCGGCGCGGGTCGAGCGCCAGGCATGCTGCATCCACCAGCAGATTGAAAGTGACGAACACGCCACCCATGCACAGCGCGGTGCCCTGGATCATCGGCACGTCGCGACCGAAGACCGCATGCACCAGCGCATGGCCGATCCCCGGCCAGGCGAACAGCGTCTCGACCACGACCGCGCCTTCCACCAGGAAAACAGCCTGAACGCCCAGATAGGCCACCACGGGCGTCGCCGCCTGGCGCAGGCCATGGCGCACCAGCGCCTGCCGGCCCGAGAGCCCCTTGGTCCGGGCGAACTCGTAGGACGGGGACGCAGCCGCTTCGCGCATCGCGGCGCGGGTCACCCGCGCGAGCCCTGCGGCCAGCCCCAGGCCCAGCGTGAGCGCGGGCAGCAGCAGGCTGCCCGCATGGTCGTCCCCCGCGACGGGTAGCGCGCCGAGTTGCACGGCGACCAGCACCATCAGCAGGACCGCGAGCAGGAACGATGGAATGGCGCGCAGCACCACCGCCGACGCCAGCGTGAGGCGGTCGATCCAGCCGCCCGGATGCAACCCCGACCAGATGCCCAGCGGAAGGCCGGCGGTGACGGCGATGAGCATCGAGGCCACCGCCAGGTCGACGGTGGCTCCCAGCTGGTGTGCCACTTCGCGCCACACCGCATTGCCGGTGACCAGCGACGTGCCCAGATCGAAGCGGGCGATCTGCCCCCACCATTGCAGCAGAGCCAGCCACATGGGCCGGTCCAGCCCGAGCTCGGCGCGCACCGCGTCGGCCGCCGCGTTGTTCACCAGGTCGTAGCCGTAGCGCCCTGCCGCGATGCGGGTCGCCATGTCGCCCGGCAGGAAGCGGGCCATGAAGAAGCAGACCGTGCCCACAAGGAGCCCCAGTGCAACGATCTGCATGCAGCGACGCAGCAAGATGCCGGTCCAGGCCGTCGCGGTCGCGGCTGTCTTGTCGTTCGTGTGGTTGTTCATGCGCGCCACCTCATGGCGGTGAGTCGGTAGGACCGTTCCAGCGGATCGAGGCTGACGCCGGCCAGCCGTGGCCCGACCGCGACCTGCTGTCGATACCAGGCGATCGGAACGACCGGCAAGTTCGACTGGAGCTCGGCGGTGACCTGGGCCCGCAGGCCGGCGGCGCGCTCCGGCGACGACGCGCCGTGCGTGAGCTCGGCAAGCGCCTCGACCAGCGGATCGCTGGTCCATCCCATCGCGCCCCAGTCACCGCCCGCGGCACCGAAGTCCTGCATCAAGGTGCCTGTGGGGTCCGGCACGGTCGCATAGTTGCGCGCGGCCAAGCCCAGTTGCAGGCTTCCGTCACGGTGACCCAGCGGAATGTCGCCCGAGTTGCCGATGTTGACCTGCACCGCAATGCCGGCCTGGCGCCACTGCTCCTGCAGCGCGGTGGCGATGAGAGGGAGTTCGGGCCGATCGGGAAAGGTGCGCAGCGACAACCGCAACGGCTGCCCGGCGGCATCGCGCAGGCCGTCGGCACCGCGCTGCCAGCCAGCCTCGGACAACAGCCTTGCCGCGGCGGCCGGATCATGTGCCAGGGGCGCCAGCGCGAGGTTGTGCCAAGTCCCGAGCGTGGGCGGAAAGAGTTGCGTCGCCGCCAGTTCGGGGTCGCGCAACAGAGCTTTCGCGATGCCAGTGCGATCGATCGACAGGCTCAGCGCCTGTCGCACGCGCAGGTCTTTCAGCGCAGGCAGGCCGGCGTTGACCTTGAGGATCACCGTGCGCGGCAGCATCACGGTATCGATGCCGACCTTGCCACGCTTGCGCAGCCGCACGAGGCTGGCGGGATCGAGCCCGTAGGCCAGGTCGGCCTGCCCGCCTTCCGCCATCAGCGCACGGGTTTCGGGACGGCCGGCCGTCAGGTAGCGCACGCGCTCGATGGACGGCTTCGCGCCGTCGTAGCCTTCGAACGCCACGGCCTCCACCTGCTGCGGCGGGGCGAGCGATGCCACGCGGTAGGGACCGGTGCCGATGATGGCGCGCACGGCGCCATCGGGGTCATAGCTCGCGGGTGCGAGCACCATGGTGCTGCTGTGCGCGAGCAGCGCCGGCAGGCTCCCATGCGGCGCCACCAGGCGGATCACGACAACGCCCGTGCCCTCGGCCTCCACCGACTTCACGGGCGCCACGCTCAGCAGCGCCGGTGCCATGCGCGCCGCCTGAAGGCAGCGCACAACCGCCGCGGCAGTCACTGGTGTGCCGTCGTGAAACCGTGCCGCCGGACGCAGCCAGAAACGCCATGCCAGGCCATCGGCCGAAACCTGCCAGCGCTCTGCCAGGCCCGGCAGCGGCGCACCGTCTTCGCGTGCCTCCATCAGCGTTTCCGTGATCTGCATGCGCGTGAAGATGTAGCCGCTGCTGGCCGGCGCGAGACCGCCGATCTCCCAGGGGCCGACGATCTGCAGCGGCGCGCCTGCCGGTTGCGCCGGCGAGCCGGCCGAGGCCATGGCCGCCGGGCCCGCCAGACAAAGTTGGAGCGCTCGGCGGCGCGTGGGATGGATGGGCAATGTCATCTCAGAACTTGGCCTGCAGGCCGACCGTGATGGTGCGCGGCGTGCCGGGCGTGACCCAGACACGGCTGTACGAACTGCTGTAGTAGGTCTTGTCGAACAGGTTGTCGACGTCGAGGGTCACGCGCAGGGTCGGATTGATCCGCCAGTACGCGACCAGCTTGGCGGTGGCGTAGGCCGGCAGGTCGAATGCGGGCGTGCCGGCTGAAGCTTCGGCCTGCGTGCGGGCTTGCCCGAGGCGCTTGCCCACGTAGGTCAGCCCGCCGCCGACGCCGTAGCGCTGGCCGTTGGCAAAGCCGTCTTCGTAGACCGCGAGCACGCTGCCGTTGACGCGCGGCACGTTGAGCAGCCGGCCGCCAACCTCGAGGGTGTTGTCCTTCGTGACCTCCACGTCGTTGACCACCAGGCTCGCATTGACGCGCCAGTTCTTCGTGACCTGGCCCGAGAGGTCGAACTCCAGGCCCCGGCTGCGGACTTCTCCCGCAGCCAAGGAGTAGCCAGGGTTGACGGGGTCGGCGGTCAGCACATTGCGCTTGCGGATGTCGAACAGCGCCGCGGTCGCGCCCATGCGCTGGTCCGCGCGCTCCCACTTGGCGCCCAGTTCCAGCGCGCGGCCCTTCTCCGGCGCGAAACCGTTCGAGGCGACGTCGGACCCGGTGTTCGGCCTGAACGAACGGCCCGCATTGGCATAGAAGGTCCATTGCGGCGCCGGCAGCCAGCTCACGCCGAGGCGCGGCGACGTCGACGACGGCTCCTGGTCCGTCATGACGCCGTTCCTGCGGTTGAGCAGCGACTGGCGGTAGTTGTCGGCGCGCACGCCCGCAACGAGCCGCCATTCGGGCGAAAGCTTGATCGCGTCCTGTACGTAGAAGGCATGGTTGTGCTGGCGCTCCAGCGTGTCGGTGTTGGCCGTGGGCACCGGCTGAAGCTGGCCGTAGACGGGGTTGTCGATGTTGATCGCATAAGGCCGTGCGGTCGTCGGGTTCGCCCGCAGCATCAGCGTGTCCATGTCGAAGCGGAAGCTTTCCACGCCGAACAGGAGCTCGTGCTCGATGGCGCCCGTCTTCACATTGCCCTGCAGCTCGGCCTGCAGTGCCATGTCGTTCGAGCTGAAGTCGCGGTAGCGCCGCTGGCGCGTGAGGTTGCCGCTGGCCAGCAGGGCCGTCGGCTCGGTGGAAAAGCCGTCGAGCGAAGTCTCGCGATACGACAGGCCCAGCCGGCTGCGCCATGCAGAGCTCCATTCATGGGACAGGATGAACTGGTGCGTCTGGTTCTTGACGGTCACGTCGCCGTCCGCCGGCTCCCCCAGAAAGCGGCTGTGCGGGATGGCGCCCAGCCGGTTGCCGACCGCCACCACGCCACGGTCGAGCGGCGTGGCATGGCGCAGGTATTCACCCGAATACTCCAGCACCGTGTCGCGCCCGAGCTTCCAGGTGAAGGCCGGGGCGATGACCTCTCGCTTGGCGCTCACCAAGTCGCGAAAGCTGTTGCGGTCTTCCACCGCCACGTTGAGCCGGTAGGCGAAGTTCTCGCCGATCGGCCCGGTGCTGTCGAAGGCGCCGCGCTTCAGCCCGTGGCTTCCCCCGTAGGCCTCGACCGAATTGGCGGATCTCCACAAGGGCCGCTTGGACACGATGTTCAGCGTACCGCCGGGCTCGCTGCTGCCGTAGAGCGCGGCCGCGGTGCCCTTGAGGAACTCGATGCGTTCCACGCCGGCCAGGTCGCGTGGCGCGTTGAAGCCCCGGTTCGAGGAAAAGCCGTTGAACAGCGTCGCCATGCCGGTGTTCTCGTTGCCGGGAAGTCCGCGGATGGCGATGTTGTCCCAGAGACCGCCGAAGTTGTTCTGGCGCGAGACACCGCCGACATAGTCGAGCGTGTCGTCGAGCTTGGTGGCGCCCAGGTCATCGATGGCCTGGCGCGTGACGATGCGCACCGACTGCGGCAGTTCGCGCAGCGGCAGATCGCTCTTGGCGCCCGCGGCTTCCTCCGCATGGTAGGCGCCCGATTCGCTGCGGCCGACCACGTCGATGGGTTTGAGTTCGCCCTCGGCGGCAGGGCTGGCGCTGGAAGGCTGCGCGATGGCGGGACCCGCCACCAAAGCCGAAGCGGCCAGCGTGAGGGGAAGACGACGAACAAGGAGCGCGCACGCGAATGCGCGCCCGGATGGAAAGGGAATCATGATGGCACTCGACAAGACACTGCCGCCGTGCGCTCAGCGGGCTCGGCAGCAGAATGACAAAGAGAAAAACGAGTCACGGCCCCGGCGGCGGGGCGTCAGGTCGATGCGTGCGGAGGATCCCGTGAGGCGAAGGGCCAGCGCTGAGGCCCGGGGACGAAGGTCAGTTCCCGCGCAGGCCGCAGCAAGGCCGCTGGCTGCACCGCTTCGAGGGCGAACGACAGCCGCGCCGGGGTGACCGCGTGGTGCACGTAGGCAAGGCACCACGCGCACAAGCCGCGGGCTTCCTCCTCATGCTCCGGAGATGCGGCGTCCAGGCCGGCTTCGGAAGCCGCACTCTGCGCCACGTCCACCATCGCCTGTCGAAGATGACCGGCCTCGTGCGCAGGCATCCCGATGGCCGCGTTGAAGAACACGGCCAGCAACAGAAGCCGAAGGAAGCGCTGGAGTTCAAGGGGACGAAGGTGCATGGCGAGGGCGAAGGATCATACCGTTGCGGTGCGATCGCACGGGCGGGACGCATGCGGTCCTCGGCATGAAGCGCGGACGGAGTATGGAGATTTCCGCATGGCCTTCCCATACGCCATCGGCCGTATCGGATCGTGGGAGCCTCTGGGCTGCGTCGTGCGAATCAGGATCGAGTTGGCGCCGGCCGCTGGATTCCGCAATCGATGCCGGCACCGCGATCAGACCGGGTTAACGGCGCGGATCCAATCGATCCGATGCGGCATCCCACATTCCCATGGCGTCGGTCACGGCGTTCTCGATGACCGAGTACCGAACGCGATCGCGCGCGAGGACCGAGATGCCCAGAAAGAAGCTGTCGAACGCTGCGGCCAGCGCAGTCGCGTTCGTGGACTCGCGCAGTTCCCCGCTCTCGATGCCTCGTTCCACGCACGAACGGAATCCGGTGCGGGTGCGGGTGCGCACATTCCGGAGCAACTCGGTGATGGCCTCGCTGCCTGAGGAGCATGCGCCCATGACGCCCAGCGCGACCATGCAGCCTCTGGGATGCCCGGCCTCGCATTGCATCTTGGCCGACCGCTGCAGTGCAAGGTACACCGCCTCTCGCGGCGCAATCGAAGGATCGTGGAGGCTCCGGGTCACATGGCCATAGAACTTCATGTAGCGCTCGAGCGCTTCCTTGTACAACGCCTCCTTGGACTCGAATGCCGCATAGAAGCTCGGCGCGGCGATTCCCCCGCCGATGGCCGCCTTCAGCTGCGACAACGAAGTCGATTCGAAGCCGTGCTCCCAGAACAGGTGCATGGCCGAGGTGAGTGCCGCATCGCGGTCGAACGTGCGTGGCCGGCCTCTTTGAGCCATGAACATCTCCGCCAATCGAAAATTTACATACTAATCGATACATAAATTCCGGACAAGGCACGGTCTTCTGCGCTCGCTGATGCGCAACGCCGTTGACACGCATCCTCAGTCTCCCTATATTTGTACCGATCGATATTTAATTCGCGTGATGCGGAGACAGTGGGACCGGGCCGGTCGAAGACAGGCCTCGGAGCCCCGTGCGCCGCCCGTGCGAAGGCTTAGATCCTCCCGCAGCGCGAGCTGCTCTTTTTTTCCCTATTTTTGTATCGATTGGTATATTTTTTGGTGCGATCACAGACGGTTCGCGCCAACCACCCACGGAGAACCTGCATGTCAAAAGAACTTGAAGCACGCCTGGAGGCCATCGAAAGCCGCTTTGCCATCGATGCACTGATCGCCAACTACGCGGAGGCTTTCGACACCATGAACGAGGAACTGCTCGCGACCCTGTGGCACCCCGACTCGCGGCTGCTGCTCGGTGCGAACGGAGACGCGGAGGGGCTCGATGCCATCCTGGCGCAAGCGCGCGTCAACATGAGGCGCATGCCGCACATGCACCATTGGATGGCGAATGCGCTGATCACACTGGACGGCGACCACGGACACGGCGTGGTCGCGGCGAACTGCCTCTTCTACGACATCGAAAAAGGCCCTTTGCAGGTCAGCGGCCAGTACAGGGACATCTATGAACGAAGAAGCGGCCGGTGGGCATTCCGCGAGCGCGTCTTCGAGACACATTTCGCCACGCCGTTGCAGAACTGGGTTCCTGTCGCAGGCACCGAACGTTTTGGCCGTCCCGCCTGATAGGCGCTGCCGGAGCTCAAACCATGCAGACGAACAACTCGGATACGCGTCGCTGGCTGGCGTTCGCGGTGTTGCTGGTGGGGGCATTTCTGCCTCCGCTGGACTTCTTCATCGTCAACGTCGCCCTGCCGTCCATCCGCGGCGACCTCGGTACAAGCGCAGCAGAACTGCAGCTGGTGATTTCTGGGTATGCCGCAGCCTACGCGGTGTTCCTCATCACTGGAGGGCGGCTGGGCGACCTCTTCGGCCGGCGACGAGTGTTCCTCGCGGGGATCACCGGCTTCGGGCTGACGTCCCTGCTGTGCGGCCTCGCGACCTCGCCTTCGATGCTGATCGTCGGGCGCGTGCTTCAGGGCCTGAGCGCCGCGGCCATGGCGCCCCAAGGGCTGGCGTCCATCCACGCCCTGTTCCCGGTGCAGGAGCGCTCGCGTGCGCTGGGGCTCTACGGCGCCGCCGTCGGGTTTGCGGCAGTGGTCGCGCAGGCACTGGGCGGCGCGTTGATCTCCGCGGACATCCTGGACCTTCAATGGCGCATCATCTTCCTCATCAACCTGCCGGTAGTGGCCGCCGTCTTGATCGGTGGACTGCCATTGCTGCCCGATGCGCGCGGTGAGAGTCCGGCGCCGATCGACTGGGGCGGCGTGCTGCTTTGCGCGCTCACGCTGGGTCTGCTGATCGTGCCCCTGGTGGAAGGACGCGAGCGCGGGTGGCCATGGTGGGCATGCGCGATGCTCATTGCGATGCCTGTGGCCGGCCTCTGCTTCTGGCGCTATGAGAGGGCATTCGCCCGACGAGGGGGAGTGCCCCTCCTCAGCGTGGACCTGGTGCGCATGCCCGGCCTGATGAGCGGTCTGGCGGGCGTCCTCTTCTTCTACGTCGTCTCCGCGTTCTTCCTGGTGTTCTCCGTCTACCTTCAATCGGCGCTCGGCCTGAATCCCCTGGAGACCGGATTGGTGTTCCTGCCGTTCGGCGTCGGCTTCTTCATCGGGCCGTTGACGACACCGCTGGCCGTCCGCGCCTTCGGCAGCTGGGTTCCGGCGATCGGCATGCTGTTCGAGGTGGCAGGCTGCCTGTACCTCGCCGCGCTGGTGGCGCAGGCGCCCGGGCAAATGCCTGCTCAACTGCCGTTGATGGTCGCGGTCGGCCTCCTCGGCTTTGGCCAGGGCTGGGCGCTGCCGACCCTCGTACGCTCCGTCATCGATCGTGCGCCTGCGACCGGCTCGGGGATGATCGCCGGCCTCACGAATTCGGCCTTGCAGATCAGTGCGGCCTTGGGCGTGGCCGTCATCGGGGGGGTCTTCTTCAGCATCGCGGGTACTTCACCCGACCCGATGTCCATGGCGAAGGCATTGATCGCGGCCATGCTGTGCACCGGGGCCAGCCTGGCCCTCGCGGCCGTGCTCTGCGTGGTCGCTTCGAAGTCGAGCATCCAGGCCGCTCCACGGCCCGTGCCGCGTTGACGCTCGGCCGTTGTCGGCTCCACAAAGGAATTCCAATGCTTTCTTCTCGCGACGGCTGCGCCATTGCGTTTTGCTGCTTGCAGCCGCATCAGGCCTCGCCGCATCTTCGCCCGCGCCATGGGCTTCGCGGCCCTTGACTTGTCGACCAACTAGTAGATAGACTGGAGCCATGAACCTTCCAGACCTCTCTCCCAAGGCAGCCGAGATCGCCAACTGCGCTCAGGGGCTCCTTGCGACCAAGGGGTACAACGGCTTCAGCTACGCGGACATCTCGGAGGCCGTGCACATCAGCAAGGCGAGCATCCACCACCACTTCCCGAGCAAGGCCGAACTCGTGCAAACCGTGCTGCGAAGATACCGTGAACAAGGTCGAGAGGGCCTCGCCGCGCTGGCGAAGCAGGTCGCCGATCCGCTCGCCCGCATCCGCGCGTACACCGGCTACTGGGAGACGTGCATCCGCGACGAGACGGCGCCGTTCTGCATCTGCGCGATGCTGGGGTCGGAATTGCCTGCGATCCCCAAGGAAGTCGCCGATGAGGTTCGAGGGCACTTCAGCGACCTCGCCACTTGGTTGGCGGGTGTCTTGAAGGACGGTGCCGCCCAGGGGACCTTCAAGCTGCGAAGCGATGCGCAGTCCGAGGCCATGGCCCTCATGGCCACCGTGCACGGCGGAATGCTGGCAGCCCGCGTCTACGGGGACCCGGCAGCCTTCGCGACCGTGGTGCAGCAGGGCGTCGAGCAGTTGCTGGCGCCGAAATCTCGACGCTGACCGCCAGGCCTCAAGTCTCGGCACGGTCATTTTTTAACCGTTTTGTCTATCAACTAGTAGATAGATGAAAGTTTCATCGGAAGCCTCTGTGGCGCGGCTTTCGATGCCATCCACAACGCGCCCTTCACCCGCGACGCACGTCGCACAGGAAATCACCATGCAATTCCCCAAAGCTTCCAGGCTCCTCGCCGCAGGCGCAACCAGTGTGCTGCTTGCGATCGGCACCCTCACGGCGGCCGTCGCCGCAGGTCCTGGCGACCAGGTACGCATCCGCGGCACCGTCGTCTCGCTCAGCGGCGATCGCCTGCAGGTCAACTCTCGCGAAGGAAAGCCGGTCACCGTGACGCTCAAGGCCGGCTGGAAGGCATCTGCGGTCGTGAAGGCCAACATGAGCGACATCAAGCCGGGAGATTTCGTGGGCATCGCCTCGCTCCCCCGCTCCGAAGGCGGCGATGGCGCACTGGAAGTTCTCATCCTGCCGCCGCAACTCAAGGGCATGGGCGAAGGCAGCTATGGCTGGGACCTGAAGCCCAACAGCACCATGACCAATGCCACCGTCGCCGACGCAGTCAAGTCGGTCAACGGCAGCACCGTCACGGTGAACTACCACGGCAAGGAAAAGAAGATTTCGATCCCCGAGGGCACCCCGATCGTCACGCTGGTGCCGGCGACGCCGGAGGACGTCAAGCCAGGCGCCGTCGTGTTCATTCCCGCGGAAAAAGGCGGCGACGGCCTGTCGGCGGGCCAGCTGATCGTCGGCAAGGACGATGTCGTTCCTCCCATGTAAGGAGTCCCGCGCCGGCCTGCCTTAGTGCTTGGCCGGCCGGGATGTTTCATGAGCACATCCTCCATCCCCAACACCATGCCACCCACCGCACGTCAACGCTTCATAAGGCGGCATTCGCCCACCGTGAGAGCGACGCACTGGCTCAACGTGCTGTGCCTTTCGTTCCTGCTGCTGAGCGGGCTGCAGATCTTCAATGCCCATCCGCGGCTGTATTGGGGGAAGTACGGCGCTGACCCGGATGCAGCCTTCCTGTCCATCGGCACGAGACAGACAGGCAGCGTGTCCCAAGGGTTCCTGCAGGTCGGCCCGCTCCACATCGAGACCACCGGCTTTCTCGGTGTCTCCGACGAAGGCGGCAGCGCGACCGCGAGAGCCTTTCCCGCATGGCTCACCATTCCTTCGTACCACGACCTGGGAGCCGGCAGACGCTGGCACTTCTTCTTTGCATGGCTGCTCGTCCTCAACGGCCTGCTCTACCTGGCCCATGGGTTCTGGCGAGGCCATTTCCGCCGCGACCTCGTGCCCAGCGGCGGCCAGCTCGCACTCCGGCACTTGTGGCACGAGGTTCTCGACCATGCCCGTTTGCGCTTCGCGCGCGGTGAAGAGGCGCGCCGGTACAACGCCCTGCAGAAGCTCAGCTACCTCGTGGTGGTGTTCGGCCTGCTGCCGCTGATGGTGCTGACCGGGCTGACGATGTCACCCGGCCTGGACGCCGTCTTCCACTTCCTGCCCGATCTTTTCGGCGGGCGCGCTTCGGCTCGCACGATCCACTTCGTCACCGCATTCCTGCTGGTGTCGTTCGTCGTCGTTCATGTCGTGATGGTCATCGCGTCAGGCCTCTGGAACAACCTGCGCTCGATGCTCACCGGCCAATATGCCATCACCGATGAAGGAACCAGACCATGACGACACGGCAGTCTTCGCGCCGAAACTTCCTTGCGCGCCTTGCCGCCGGGGCGGGCGCCCTCGCATTGACCGGCTGCGACCGCCTGGTTCAAGACGACAACGTGGATGCGTTGCTGCGCCAGACCGAGAAACTGACGCTGGCGAGCCAGAGAGCCCTCCTTTCCAGGCATGCGCTGGCGCGGGAATACACCGAAGCGGACCTCTCGCCGGTCTTTCGCGCCAACGGCACGCAGATGCCCGACTCGAACGAGTACGCCCGGCTTCTGGAAGGAAGCTTCATGGACTGGCGACTGCAGGTGGACGGCCTGGTCGAGCGCCCCCAGAGCCTGTCGCTCGCCGAGCTCAAACGCTTTCCTTCCCGAACCCAGATCACGCGCCACGATTGCGTCGAGGGATGGAGCGCCATCGGCAAGTGGCACGGCGTGCCGCTTGCCCATGTTCTCAACGCCGCAGGATTGAAGCCCGGCGCTCGCTATGTCGTGCTCCACTGCGCGGACGATCTCGAAAAGGCGCTCGATGGCAGCGGACGCTACTACGAGAGCATCGACCTGATCGATGCCTATCACCCTCAGACGATCCTGGCCTACGGCATGAACGGAAGGGATCTCCCTGTCCGGCATGGCGCACCGCTCAGACTGCGGGTGGAACGGCAGCTCGGCTACAAGCAGGCGAAGTACCTGATGCGCATCGAGGTCGTCGATGGGTTCTCGACGCTGTTCGGCGGCAAGGGCGGCTTCTGGGAGGACCGCGGCTATGAGTGGTATGCCGGGATCTGAACCATCCCCCGCGACCCGGCGCGTACGCCTCATGCCTTTGCATGAGGTAACGTGCGCATTCCCACAGAATCAGGCCGCAAGATGAACTCTGATGCGCTCGCCAATCTTTACAGGGACTACATCGCCTGCCTGAACAGGCGCGACCTCGACGACCTCGGGACCTACGTTCACGACGACGTCCGACACAACGGGCAGCGGCTTGGGGTCGAGGGCTATCGGCTGATGCTGCAGAAGGACTTCACCGACATTCCCGACCTCCGCTTCAACATCGAACTGCTGGTCTGCCAGCCGCCTCTCGTGGCAAGCCGGCTTCTCTTCGATTGCACGCCAAAGGCGAATTTCCTCGGTCTTGCCGTGGACGGTGTGAAGGTCTCATTCTCGGAAAACGTCTTCTACGAATTCCAGGACGCAAAGATCATCACTGTGTGGTCTGTCATCGACAAGACGGCCATCGAGGCTCAGCTGCGGCAGGCGGGAGCGGCCGGCCCTCCTTAGCACCGAAGAAGAACTTCGAGCCTCCCGGGAGGCTTCGACCTGGCGCGCGGCACATGGCGCCGGATCTCGCGTCGAGGCGGCGCTGCGCGACCCTCACGCATGATCCGTGGACCGCGTCACCGCCTCCCATGCATCGATCTCGCTGGACAGTGCGGCGAGCTTGGCCCGCACGAGCTCCAGCGCATCCGTGCCCAGAAGCAGGTGCGCCGGCGGGCTCGGGGCCTCGACGATCGCCAGGAGCGCCCGCGCCGCCTTGGCCGGGTCGCCGGCCTGCGAACCGCTCTTGGCCTGTCTGGCCTGCCGGATCGGATCGAAGAGCGCGTCGTAGTCCTCGACGGTGCGTGCCGACCGCATCATCGAGCGGCCGGCCCAGTCCGTGCGGAAGGACCCGGGTGCGATTGCGGTGACCTTGATCCTGAAGCCCGCGACTTCCTTGCCGAGCACCTCGGAGATGCCTTCCAGCGCGAACTTGCTGCCGCAGTAGTACGCGATCCCCGGCATCGTGATGAAGCCGCCCATGGACGTGATGTTGATGATGTGCCCGCGGCGACGTATGCGCATCGAGGGCAGGACGGCCTTGATCATCGCGACGGCGCCGAAGACATTCACGTCGAACTGCCGCCTCATTTCTTCGAGGCTGGACTCTTCGAGCGTTCCCTCGTGGCCATATCCAGCGTTGTTGACCAGCACGTCGATCTGCCCGTGCCTGGCAAGCAATTGGGGAACGCGTCTTTCGATCGCGTCGAAGTCGGTCACGTCGAGCACGACGGCATGCGCCCTTCCGGGAGCGCTTCGCTCGAATGGCGCTACGCTGTCCTCCTTCCTCACGGTCCCGAGGACCGTGTGCCCCTCGGCAAGGGCGGCGGCGGCGAATGCCTTTCCGAATCCCGAAGTGACGCCCGTGACGAGGAAGGTTTTCTGTGAGGTCTGGCTCATGGTCGGCTCCTTGAAAGTGATGGATCGATCCTAGGAGCCGGTAGGCAGACTCGAAATGCCAGGTCGCACGCTTGACTTGCCTAAAACCACAAACCCATGGACTGGCAGGCTGCACCATGGCAGATTGGCAACCGAAATGAACGACGCCCGAACGCCAGGCAAGACGCCCAAAAAGACACCGAACGAATCGCCGCAGATCCCGGACATGCAGCGTCGGATGGTCGAGCTGGCAAAGCCGCTCTCGCCCCTTGAGGGCTACAACCTCACCGTACTTCCCGATGTCCGGCTCTTGAGGTCCGATCGGCCACTGGCCCGCGCGCCGGTGCTCTATGAGCCCGGCATCGTCATCGTTCTCCAGGGCCGCAAGCGCGGGTTCCTTGGCGACGAAGTCTATCTCTACGACGCGCAGCACTACCTGGCCGTGTCCGTGCCCGTTCCCTTCTCGATGGACACCGATGCGTCGGTGGAAGAGCCGCTGCTGGCGATCTACTTTCGGCTCGACTTCAAGGTCGCGGCGGAACTGATAATGCAACTCGACGAGCACGGTTCCGCCAAGGAAGCCGCCCCCAGGAGCCTGACATCGACGCCGATGGACGAACGCCTGGCTCGCGCCGTCCTCAGGTTCCTCGAGGTGATGAACTCGCCCCTCGAGGCCCCAATCCTGGGTCCGGGTCTGGTTCGTGAGATCTACTTCCGCGTTCTCACCGGCGAGCAGGGAAGCGTCATCCGGGCTTCGCTCACCCGCCAGGGACATTTCGGCAAGATCGCCAAGGCGATCCGGACCATTCATGCGGACTTCGACAAGAAGCTCGACATCGACCAGCTCGCCGCTGAGGCGGGCATGAGCCCCACCTCGTTCCACGCCCACTTCAAGGCCATCACCTCGACGTCGCCGATCCAGTACTTGAAGACGACCCGCCTGCATCAGGCCAGGCTGATCATGGCCAGGAACCAAATCACCGCCGCGCAGGCGAGTGCCCAGGTGGGCTACGAAAGCCCTTCGCAATTCAGCCGGGAGTTCAAGCGCATGTTCGGCCGCGGCCCTGCCGAGGAGGCCTCCCGCATGCGCCAGGCCTTCGCGGCGCCCGATCCCTCGCCGCACGCGGTGTATGTGGCCGCGCACTGAGGGCCAGGCACACCCGCAGCGACATGCGAAGAAGCGCCGCTCGTCAGGTCGCCTACCCGGCGACTTCGTGGACGAACTGGCCCGCGCTCAGCGTGTTGACGGTCTCACCCGGGATATCCATCAGGATGCGGCTGCGTTCGGGCGTCATGGTGACGGTGATGTACTGGACCGGCCTTGCGGCGGGGTCGTGCAGCACGCGCACGATCTTCAGCAGGGGCGCTCCGACTTCCGTCTGCATGAGCTTCGCACGGACCGGGTCGCTCAGCTCGGCCGTGATTTCCTGGATCACGCGGCCGAACTTCACGCCCTGGGCCATCAGGATCTCGTAGAGCGCCTGCTTGCGAAGCGAGGTGGCAGTGACCTGCTTGCCGAGCCGCTCGGGGACCCAGGCATCGGACAGCATGACCGGCGTGCCGTTCATGCTGCGCAGGCGCAGCGCATGCACCGCCTTTTCTCCTGGCGCGAGCTGCAGCAGTGCGGCCACGTCCGAAGGTGCCTCGACCCGCTCGACGCGCAGCACCTGCACCTGCGTCTCGCTCGCCGTCTGGCGCAGGCTGTCGATCAAGGAAAGGGTGGGTCGCGCCCGCACCAGCGGCAAGCGGTCCTGGAGCACGAAGGTGCCGCGCCCATGCCGCCGCTCCACCAAGCCCTGCGCGGCGAGGTCCGCCAGGGCTCGCCGCACCGTGATGCGCGAGACGCCGAAACGCTCGCACAGCGACTCCTCTTTCGGCAACAGCCCCGAAGTCGAATACACCCCGCGCACGATCTCGTCGCGAAGGACCACGAAGAGCTGGCGGTGCAGCGATGTGCCCGGCGTCCGGGGCAAAGGGGATTCGGCGAGTTCGACCTGGGCTTTCGCGGGTTTCATCAACGTCGGTGGCAGGGAGCTTGTGAAAGACGCGAGCATAGCCTGTTGATGGTCGGGTGTTGATAGCAACAGGACAGCTGGCGACCGCACTCGTGCACCCGCTGGTGCCCGCGGCTTCGGGACTTCAGGCGCCGCGGCACCATTCCGACCAGGTCGCTCCACGCACCCAGACAGGCCTGGATGGCCTGGACCAGCCCACCACAGGCATGCCGACACCTCGGCTCGCTCACTCCAGCGGATAACGCTTGACGAGCGCACCGAGGCGCTCGCTCTCTTCACGCACTTGCGCTGCGAACTCGGCCGGTGAGTTGACGACGGGCTCCGCCCCCGCGGCCGTGATCGTTCTTTGCACGTCGCCGTCCTTCACCGCATCGCGCAGCGCAGCCACGATGGCCTGCGTCACAGGAGCCGGCATGCCCACGGGGGCGAAGACGCCGAACCAGTTGATCGAACGGTATTGCCCGAAGCCGGCCTCCTTGGCCGTCGGCACTTCGGGCAGAACTGCGGAGCGCCTGTCGCCGGTCGTTGCGAGGAACCGCAGCGTGCCCGCCTTGGCATGGGGCAGTGCCGCTGCGATCCCCGTGAAGGAAAGGTTCACGTTGTTGGCGACCAGGTCCGACACGACGGCGCTGGTGCCGCGGTAATTGACGACGACCGCATCGGGCAGCTTCGACTCCGCGACGAACTGGTGCGAAAGAAGGCGCGACTGGTTGTCGGTGGTGCCGAGCGAACACCGCTGCCCTGCGCGCTGGCAGTGGGCCACGAACTCGGCCAGGGTCTTGACCGGCATCTTGCCGCTCACCACGATCGCGTTGGAGGCCTGAGCCACCGCCGTGACGGGCTGCAGCCGCTGGAGCGGATCGATGCCCCTCAGCCCCGGGGTATAGCGCGTCAACGCGATGGATGGCACCTGCAGCAGCAGCGTCGAGCCGTCGGGATGGGCATCCATGACGCGGCGCGTGCCGATGAGTCCATCGGCGCCCGGCACGTTCTCGACGATCACCGCCTGGTTCCAGAGGACACCGAGCTGACGGGCCACCGCACGCGCCACCGTGTCCGTCCCGCCACCCGGGGCGTAGGGCACCACGATGGTCACGGGCTTGGCGGGGCGCCACGGCGCGTCTTGCGCGCAGGCGGCGGATGGTGCCACCCATGCCATCGCGGCGAAGGCCGCGATCAGCGCGGCGCGTCGTCCTGCATTCTGTCCTGTGTGTCGCACGGTCTTGTCTCTCGAAATGATGGGGATGATCTGCGGCTCGGCGAGCGGAGGCTGTTTGTGCCGCCCTGGTCTACCCGCGACGGCCACAGGTGGCGAGCGCCGTTGCGATTCAGTCCAGCTTGAGGTTCGCGGCCTTGATCAGGTTGCGCCATCTGTCCAGGTCCCTCTCGAACGCGTCCCGCGCGGAAGCCGGCGCTCGATGCGCCACCACGAGGCCGCTGGCCTCCAGGTTTCGCACGACCTCGGGATCGGCCAGCACCGTAGAGAGCGCGGCGGCAAGGCGGTCGAACACCGCGGGCGGCAGGTTCCTGGGCGCGAGCACGCCGCTCATGTAGGTCGCCTGGAGCGACGGAAAGCCGAGTTCTGCCACCGTCGGCACGGACGGCAAAACCGCGATCCGCTCGCGCGTGGTGACGGCGAGTGCCTTGAGGCGGCCGGACTGCACGTGCTGCGCCACGCCGGTGGGAGCGAAGAACGCGAAGTCGACCACGCCGGAGATGAGGTCCGTGCTCGCCTGACCCGAGCCCTTGTAGGCCACGTGCACGGTGTTCATGCGCGCTTCCAGCCGCATCATCTCCGCTTCCAGGTGCGGGATGCTTCCCACCCCGCCCGACGCGTACGACAGCCCCTTCGGCCGCTTGTGCGAAAGCGCCGCCAGTTCACGGATGTCCTTGGCCTGCACATCGGGGTGCACGACCAGCACCATGGGCAGCTCCCCGATGCCGCCGATGTAGCTGAAGTCGCTCGGCCGGTAGCCCACGGCCCGGTAGGCCGGCGTCACCGAAATCGCGCCGTTGTCCGCCAGGTAGAGGGTGTAGCCGTCGGAGGGCGCGTTGGCGACCAGCTGGGCGGCGATGGCGCCTCCGGCGCCGGGGCGATAGTCGAGCACCACCGGCACGCCCAGGTGGCGTTCCAGGCCCAGGGCCAGCGGCCGCCCGACGCCATCGCCTCCGCCGCCCGGCGGGTAGCCGATGACGAACTTGATCGGCTGCTGCGGCCACGAGGACTTCTGCGCCCGCGTCCAGGGCGCGGCCAGGAGGCCGCCAGCCAGTGCGAGCACGCCGCGGCGCGACATCCTGCAGGGCGGCTTCGGGGATTGGATAGCCATGCTTGTCTCCTTCGCTTGTTTTTTTGGAATCGGATGGCCCGCCCGGGACGAGCTCCGGCGATGTCCGGTTCGGCGCAGCGGCCGGCCCGGTGAGCACGATGGGGACCTGGCCGCATTTGTGTGGGCACACTCCGGGCGAGGCGGTCGGCGGGGGAAGTCCGCGCGCCCGTCCTCGCCCACCCTCAACCGTTCAAGCGACGTTCTGCAAGGCGAACTCGTTGACGTGGCCCGAGGGGAGCGCGGCCATGCCGGGGTCTCGCGGCAGTTCGACCCGGAACCAGCGCTTGAGGACGTCCGCGATCAGGTCGTAGCACGCGCCGAAGCGGATCACCTGCATCGTCTGGAAATTGATCAGCGTGCCGGAGCGGCCGTACATGTGATAGCGGCACAGGCCGTGATCGATCTTGATGTCGGCGATCTGGTGCAGCTCGGGCTGGACGTCCTCCAGCCTGAACCGCGATCCCGTCCCCGAGATGTTGGCCGACGAGCCGAACAGCGGCACGAGCTCTTCGCGCGAGAGCCGCGTCAACTCCCTGTGCAGCGGGCCTGCGTTGAGCAGGTTGCCGATCGTGCCTCCGGCCGAGGAGGCTTTCAGGGCGTCGTCGCCCAGCTTCAAGAGCAACGGATGGCCTGCCCGGAATGGTCCGATCACGCCGAGCGGCAGGTCGTAGTCGAGGACGATCGCCTCGACCATCTCCTGCTCGCGCTTGCCGAGGGTCATCATGTCGCGCTGCGTCTCGAGGTCGGCGGCCATGGCGTTGCGCTTGTGGCCGCCGCGCTGCTTGGTGTCGAAGATCTTCCTGAGCGGCTCCATCGAGGCGCCGCACATGGCGTAGCCGGTGTGCTGCGGCACGAGCGCGATACCGCCGTTCTTGACGACGTCGATGATGCGGCGGGCGTCGCCCGCGATGTCGAGGGTGGGCATGCAAGTCTCCTGAGAGTTGGTGGAAGTTGTCGAAGGCATGAAAACTAGGCGCGCACCGAATTCCAGGCCCAGGCGCGCTGCACGCGATCCTTGTCCTGCCATGCGCGAATCAGGGCGTCGTCGCGCAGCGTGAGGCCGATGGCATCCAGGCCGCTGAGCAGCGCTTCGCGGCGGGTCGCGTCGATGGCGAACGGTTGAGGATCGCCGTCGCTGCACTGGATGGTCTGCGCGCGGAGATCGACCGTCAGTGCGGAACCGTCGGCACACCGGCTTGCGAGTGCTTCGATGCGGTCCAAGGGCAGCCGGATCGGCAGCATGCCGTTCTGGAAGCAGTTGGCATAGAAGATGTCGCCGTAGCTCGGTGCGATGACGGCGCGGATTCCCAGGCACATCAAGGCCCACACGGCGCCTTCGCGCGACGATCCGCAGCCGAAGTTGTCGCCTGCCAGCAGGAACGGCGCGTTACGGAACCGCTCGGCATTCAGGATGCACGCCGGATCGGCGCTGCCGTCGGGCAGATAGCGCAGCGATTCGAACGCGAACGGGCCGAGCTGGTCTTTCGGCAGGCTGGTGAGGCGCTCGATCCGCACGATGACGTCGGTGTCGACGTTCGCACGCATGAAGGGAATGGCTGCGCCGCTGACGATCGTGAAAGGTTGCATGGCTGGGTGCTCCGGTCAGGCAAGGGCTCGCACGTCGCTCAGGCGGCCCATCACGGCCGCCGCCACCGCCATCGCGGGGCTGGCCAGGTGTGTGCGTGCCTGCGGGCCCTGGCGGCCGACGAAGTTGCGGTTCGACGTCGAGACGCAACGTGCCATGGGCGGCACTTGCTCGCCGTTGGCAGCGACGCACATGCCGCAACCGGGCTCACGCCACTCGAAGCCGGCTGCGACAAAGACCTGGTGCAGCCCCTCGGCTTCCGCAGCGCGCTTGACGTCCTCCGAACCGGGAACCACCCACGCACGCACGTGAGGCGCAATGCGGCGGCCGCGGGCCACGTCGGCCGCCGCGCGCAGGTCGGAGAGGCGGGCGTTCGTGCAAGAGCCGATGAACACCCAGTCGATCGGTGTGCCGGCGATGGGCGCGCCGGCCTCCAGGCCCATGTAGTCGAGCGCCTGCGACGTCGCATCAGCGCCGGCGCCAGCCGCAATGCGCGGCGCGGGAATCCGCGCGTCGATCGCGATCGCCTGCTCCGGGCTCGTTCCCCAGGTGACCGTGGGCACGACCTCGCGCGCATCGATGAACTCCTCGCGGTCGAAGACCGCGTCGGCATCGGTCTTCAGCTCCCGCCACGCAGCCACCGCTGCGTCGAAGTCGGCGCCCTTCGGGGCGAATCGGCGGCCCTTCACATAGTCGATCGTCCGATCGTCCGGGGCGATCACGCCGGAACGGGCGCCAAGCTCCACTGTGAGATTGCACAAGGTCAGCCTCGCCTCGACATCGAGTGACTCGATCGTGGAGCCCGCGTACTCGACGGCATGGCCCACGCCCGCATTGGCGCCCAGCCTGGCGATGATGTGCAGCGCCAGGTCCTTGGCAGTAACGCCGAAGCCCAGGGCGCCTTCGCACCGGATGCGCATGTGCCTGGGCCGCTGCAGGCGCAAGGTCTGCGTCGCGAGCGCATGCGTGCTCTCGCTGGAGCCGACACCGAGTGCCAGCGCGCCGAGCGCACCGTTCGTGCAGGTGTGGCTGTCGCCGCAGATCATGGTCAGGCCCGGCAGCACGATGCCCTGCTCCGGCCCCATCACGTGCACGATGCCCTGCCCCTGCTCGCCGAGGTCGAAGAGCCTGATGCCGAACCGCTGCGCGCCTTGCCTGAGCGCCGACCACAGCTTGCTGCCCGCGAGGTAGGTCCTGCCGTCGCGGCCTGGCCGGGTGGAAACGGCATGGTCGGGCGTCGCGAACACGAGATCACTGTCGTGCACGGCGAGTCCGCGTTCGGCCATGTCCGCGAGCGACGCCGAGCCGGACAGGTCGTGCAGCAGGTGCCGGTCGATGTGCAGCAGCGCCCACCCGTCCCCGAGATCGCGCACGACATGCGCATCCCAGATCTTGTCGAAAAGAGTCCGCCCGGCCATCACGCGGGGCCTCCGGCGCGGCCGTGCACGCCCACGGCGGGCGCGGCAGGATCGATCGCGCCCGCGCCGGCATTGAAGCGACGGCGCAAGGCATCCCAGTCGTCCGCCCCGAAGCGCCGGAACGTTTCTGCCACGGCGGCAGCGACCGGCGGCACGACACGTGCAGACCTGAGCGCAGCTAGTGCAGCGTCCCCGGCCTCGATGGCGGCGCTCAGCAGCAGGCCGGGCACGATCGCGAGCTTGTAGCCCATCGATTCGGCAACCGACACGTCGAGCACCGGCGTGCGCCCGCCGCCGACGATGTTGAGCAGGCAGGCACCGCGCACCCTTCGCGGCACCAGCTCGACCTCCTCCCTCGTCTGCGGGGCTTCGACGAATGCAATGTCGGCGCCGACGTCGATGGCTGCATTCGCGCGGCCGATGGCTTCGTCCAGGCCCAGCATGGCACGCGCATCGGTACGGGCAATGATCAGGAATTCGTTGGAACGCCGCGCCTCGACGGCGGCGCGGATCTTCGAGACGAATTCGTCGCGCGTGACCACCTCCTTGCCTTCGAGGTGGCCGCAGCGCTTGGGTGACACCTGGTCCTCGATGTGGATTGCCGCGACGCCCCGCGACTCGTACTCGCGCACGGTGCGCGTGACGTTCAGTTCATTGCCATAGCCCGTGTCGGCATCGGCGATCACCGGGACATCGACCGACCGCGCCATCACGCCGGCGTTGTCGGCCATCTCCGTTTGCGTCAACAGGCCGAAGTCGGGAAAGCCGCGGGCCATTGCCGTACCTGCGCCGGTCATGTAGACGGCAGGGAACCCGGCCTGGGCAACCAGCCTGGCTCCGATGCCGTCATAGGCGCCGGGCGCCACGACCATGCCCGGCAGAGAGATCAAGCCCCTCAGCGACCGTCGATGCTTGGAAAGAAGATTCGTCATTATGTCATCATATTCTAATAACAATAGAATGTCAGCAGCAAGGCCGCGACCCCAGGTGGTAACCCTCGGTAATTTCGTCTGGCCTGTCGTGCTACGGGGTCCTCACGCGAAGTGGAGAGCGTTCATGCCGCCACAGAGGTCGGACTGCATGGCGCGCTCCGCCCTGGCATGTGGCTGATCGCCATGCTTTGCAAGCGCTGCCGCGGCGGCGCCTGCCAGCAGCCATCACGCAGGAAGTGCTTGGAATCGATCGCGCGCAGTTGATCGTGCGCGCCCGTCATCCTCTGAGTAGAAGGCAACATGTCGAATTGGAAGCACTCGGCGGCTTCGGATGGGTTCTGCCTCCACACGAAACGTCCATGCGGCGGCAGCTCGAAGCCACCTTCCGGGAGGCCGGCCTGGATGCGCCGGTAGCTACCGTGGAATCCATGTCCTTCCTGACCAACCGGGCGCTGGTACTTGCATCAGACCTGATCACCGTGTGGCCACAGCACCTGGCCGAAGTGGAGGCGCGCACGGGACTGGTCAGGATCCTGCCGCTCGAACTGGCCCAGACAGAGCGCCCGCTGGGCGTCTGGTGGCGCACCGAGCCCGGCTTGTCACCGCCCGCGCAATTGGTCGTCGGCGCCTTGAGAACGGTGACCGCGAACGCTGCAAACGATCGTCACTGAGAGCGGGTGAAAGTTGCTGCACTGGTCAGCTCGGGAGACCGACAGCGGTGAACTCCTCTGCATGACACCGAAGGCATCGCCGATGCTCGCTTGGCACGTCGTATCGGACTGATGCGAATCGACCTGGCGGGCGTCATCTGCGTTTGGGCCAACATCTGGCCAATTGACGGCTGGATGATCCTTTTCAATCGGCCTTCGCTTCGGTCCATTGCGCCCCGTCGGTCACGCCTTCGCCGAAATTGATGCAGGTCCGGCGCGGACTCTTGTTGACCATGAGGCGTACGACGTCGCCGCGGGCGTAGTGGCCCGAGGGGTCGTAGGCCGCCTTGGCAACGGCGATGTTGGCGAGATCGATGTCGGCGTAGAGCAGGCCTTCCTGGTCCTGGGGCATGTGCGGCACCAAGGGCTGGCCGTCGGGTCCGAAGATCATCGAGTAGCCGCCGCCGGGCTTGCAGCCTTCTGCGTTGAGCAGCGCCACGCGCTCGGGCGTGTCGCACAGTTCGTCGAACATGTCCTGTCCAGTGACCGCGCTCGAGTGAAGCACGTAGCAGCCCCCTTCCAGCGCGTAGATCTGGCTGGCGGCCAGGTTGACTTCGTGTCCGAGCGCATAGGCTTTGCCGCGGTACAGCGTGAACGAAGGCCACGAGGCCACATGCACCTGCTCGTGCATCGAGTACATCGCGTACTTCGAGAGCGGCTGGATGTGCTCCGCGCAGCACAGCGCGCCAATACGGCCGACGCTGCTGTCGACGACCTGGAAGTCGGATCCGTCGCCTTCGCCGAACAGGGTGCGCTCGACGTGCGTCGGCTTCAGCTTGCGGCGCTTGAACACCATCTCGCCCTTGTCGCTGATGAGCGCCTGGCTGAGGTACAGCGATCCGCCCTCGATTTCCGAAAAGCCGATCACGACGTTGATGTCCGACTTCTTGGCGGCAGCGGCGATCGCCGCAAGCTCCGGTCCATCGGCTCGCAGAGAGTTGGCGTGGTATCTGGATACGAACTGCATTCCCCAAGCCGGTGCGCCGAGCCACAGCCACCAGGGGTAGCCCGGAATGAACACCTCCGGAAACGCCACGAGCTTCGCGCCGTTGGCCCCTGCTTCGGCGATCAGGCCGATGGCTTTTTCCGTGGTTGCCTTCGCATCGAGAAAAACCGGGGCAGCCTGGACGACGGCGACTTTGAAAGCTGTTTCGGACATCTGGATTTCCTTGACTGTGAGTGAATGGGTGAAGAGGACGGAGCTCAGCGGCGCGGCATGTCGCGCCGCACGCCGAATGGATCGATGGCCCATCGCCGCGTGACGAGGCTCCAGGCGCCGCCCGGTGCGAACACCATGGTGGCAATGGCAAGCGAACCCAGGCCGATGAAGTACCAGGAGCCGTAGCCGGCGAAGGACTCGCGCAGGAGGAAGTAGAGGATCGTTCCCAGGATGGGCCCCTCCAGTGTTCCGATGCCGCCCAGCACCGCGATGAAGATGGCCGCGGCGGACCAGTTCAGCGAGAAGGTCGCGTCCGGCGTGACCTGCAGCGTGTTCATGTAGGCCACGGCTCCCGCAAGCCCGGTGATGGAGCCCGCGATGACCCACAGCGCAAGCTTGGCCCGCTGGATCGAAACGCCGGAGGCGGCCGCCGCGGCCTCCGAGTCCCTCACGCTCATCAGCGCCAGGCCCAGCCTGCCCCTGAGCATCAGGCGCGCGATGACGAGTGCGCCGACGCCGGTGATCAGCGCGGACCAGTAGACACCCGCGTTGCGCGTCCAGCGATCGAAGCTCGCGAGCGCCTCCAGCGGCATGCCACCGCCTGCGCCCAGCCATTCGTTGTTGAGCGTCAGGATCCGCAGCATCTCCGCGAGAACCCACGTCCCTACCGCGAAATGCGCACCGCTGAGCCGGAACATCGGCAGCGCGCTCAGCAATGCGAAGAGCGCGGTCGCCGCCGTTGCCAGCGGCAGCATGATCCAGGGGTTGATTCCCAGCCTGTTGGACAACGCGAAGAGGGCATAGGCCCCCACGCCGACGAACATCTGGTGCCCCACCACCACCAGCCCGCCATAGCCCGCCAACAGGTTCCAGGCCAGCGCCATCGCGAAGACGGTAAAGATCTCCACGAGGAGCCGCTGGGTTGCAAAGCTCGTGAACCACGGCGCCAGGGCCAGGGCGCCCAGCACGGCGAGAAGGACGACGCCGACTACCGCCCTGCCCGCCTTGCGCGGCCGGGCTTGATGAATCAATGCGAGCGAGTTCATCGCGAACCCTTTCCGAAAAGCCCTTGCGGACGTGCCAGCAGCGCGACGAGGAACACCAGGTGTCCGAAGAACGGGCCGAGGCCCGACGACACCTTGGCACCGAGGAGCTGCGCCACGCCGATGATCAAGCCACCGACGAACGTGCCCCAGACATTGCCGAGGCCGCCGAGCACGACGGCCTCGAACGAGTACAGCAGGCGCTCGGGCCCGGCCGTGGGGGAGAACGGCGTCCTGATGCCGTACATCACCGACGCGAGCGCGATCACGGCGAGCACGAAGCCGGTGACCAGCGCGAAGAAGTTGCGATCGTTGACGCCGACCAGCCGCGCGGTGCCGGGGTCGTCAGCCACGGCGCGCGCCTGCCGGCCCAGGTGCGAGTGGCCGATCAGCCAGCTGGTGCCCGCGAAGATCGCCACGCTGATCACCGTGGAGACGAGCGGCAGCAGCCCTATCGACACCCCGCCCAGGTCGAAGCCCTGCAGCGCGAACTCGCCGGCCTGAAGGCTGCGCGTATCGGCCGTGTAGACCTTCTGCAGGATGTTCTGCAGGACGATCGAGAGTCCGAACGTGAGCAGCAGCGGCGAAAGCGCTCCCCTGCCCACCACGCGATTGAGCAGGACCCTTTGCAGCCCATAGCCGATGACGAACATCATGGGAACCACGGCGAGCAACGAGACGAACGGCCCGATGCCCAGGAGCTGCATCACCGTGCTGCACAGGTAGGCGCCCAGCACGATCAGGTCGCCATGTGCGATGTTGATCATCTTCATCACGCCGAGGCTCAGGCTGAGGCCGAGCCCGAAAAGGGCATAGAGCGCGCCGAGCATCAGGCCGCCCGCGATGGTTTCGAGTAGTGCTTGCATGTCAGATTCCAAAGTAGGCCTGGGCAACCTGCGCGTGGTCCGCATGCTCGGAGCTGCCCTGCAGCACCACGCGCCCCTTCTGGATGCAATAGAAGCGGTCGGACTCTGAAAGCGCGCGCTTCACGTTCTGCTCCACCAGCACGACGGCCAGGCCATCCCTGCGTGCGCGGCCCAGGAGTTCATAGACTTCGTTGACGGCGACCGGAGACAGGCCCAGCGAGATCTCGTCGCACAGCAGGTAGTCGGGATTGCAGACCAGCGCGCGCGAAAGAGCCACGAGCTGCTGCTGGCCGCCCGACAAGGCCGTTGCCGGACGGTGCTGGAATGCCTCCATCACCGGAAATTCCTTCATCAGGCGCTCGACGGTCCACGGCCCCTTGCGGCCGTTGCGCATCGCCAGCTGAAGGTTTTCACGGACCGTCAGGCTGGGAAACAGCCGCCGGCCCTCCGGCACCAGTGCAATGCCGCGATCGAGCTGCTTGCGCTCCGGGTCCCCGCCCACGGGCCGGCCGTCGAGCAGGACCCCGTCCGGGCGAGTGCGCACAGAACCGACGATCGAACGAAGCAGCGTCGACTTGCCCGCCCCGTTCGATCCGATCAGCGCGACGGTCTCGCCGGGCCTGACCTCGAACGTGAACCCGAACAGCGCCTGGAACAGGCCGTAGTACGCATCGAGACGGTCAGTGCGCAGCATGGCCGACCTCCTCGCCGATGTCCGAGCCCAGGTAGGTGTCCCGCACGGTCTGGTCGCCCATGACCGACCCGGGGTCGCCATCGCAGATGACCGCGCCGCTGGCAAGCACCACGAGACGGTCCGCCGCCGACACCAGGGCGTGCACCAGGTGTTCGATCCAGAGGATGGTGACGCCGCTCTGATGGATCGTGACGATCAGCTGCAGCAGTTGCTGCATCTCGCCGTCCGTCAGCCCGCCGGCCACCTCGTCGAGTAGCAGCAGGCGCGGCTGCGTGGCGATCGCACGCGCGAGCTCGAGGCGCTTTCGCTGAAGCAGCGTGAGCGTGCCCGCGAGCTTGTCCGCGACCGGCGCGAGGCCGCAGCGTTCGATCGCGTCCATCGCCAGGGCCTGCGCGGCACTCCCGTTCCCGCTGCTGCCGAAAGTTGCGGCGACCAGGGCGTTCTCGTAGGCGGTCATGCCCTCGAACGGCTGCGGAATCTGGAAGGTGCGCCCGATGCCGGCGCGGCAACGCTGCGCCGCGTCCAGCGTGGTGACGTCCATGCCGTCGAGGAAGACGCTGCCGCTGTCACAGCGCGTGCTGCCCGAGATGAGCCCGAACATGGTGCTCTTGCCGGCACCGTTGGGGCCGATCACGCCGATGAAGTCCCCCTCCTCCACGCAAAGCGAGAGCTTCGGGATGACGACCATGTCGCCGTAGCGCTTGGTTGCGTCGCGCAGTTCGAGCAGCATGGCAGTTCCTCAGCCCAGCTTCAGGAGTTCGAACTTGCGCTGCACAGGAATCTCCGGCGCCGTCTTGTTGTTCGTGATGAAGAGCTCGGGCTTGCCGGCCGCGTTCACTCGCCACTGGCCGCCGACGACACGCATCTTGGAGACGTTCTTGATACCGCTCGACGTGAAGTCGAGCCTGCCGATGATGGTGTCGTGTTTCATTACACGCACGGCGTCGGCCACCTTGACCGGGTCCTTGGGGTTGCCGCTGGCCTTGAGCGCCTGGATGCCCGCTTCGAACAGCGCGTGGACGACCCCCAGGGGCTGGGTCCACTCGCGCTTGGTGGCGGCGGTGTAGGCATCGGCAAACTGCCTGGCCGTCTGGCCGGTGAGGCTCGACTTGAACGGATAGGCAGGGGTCCACCAGATCTCGGTGGACATGCCATCGGCACGCGGGCCGAGCGCTGCAACACCGCCCGGGAAGAGCAGGGCCTTGGCGACCGTCGCGACCTTCGGCTTGAAGTTCATCTGCGCGGACTGCTTGACGAACGAAGCCCACTCCGGCGGATTGAACAGGCCGGTGACGATTTCGACGTTGTCCTTCTTGAAAGCCTGGATGTAGGAGGAAAAGTCGTCAGCGCCCACCGGGAACCGGCCGATGTCCACGACCTTGTAGCCTGCCTTGGCGAAGGCGCCGGGCATGCCGAGCTTCAGGTCGCCCATGGCGTTGCCCGGCACGTCGTTGCTGAAGACCGATCCGACCGCCTTGTTCGACGGCACGTTCGACCAGATGTCGAGGTACACGTCGGAGATGTCTTCAAGGCCCCAGAAGAAGTGGAAGACGCTCTTGAAGCCCTTGGCCGGATCGCCCTTGAGCGGGAACATCCATGCCTGCCACGGGCCGACCGTCGAGATGCAGGGCACGCCATTCAGCTCGCATTGCTGCGATGCGTTGGGGCCGATGGCCACCTGCGCCAGCATCAGGTCGATGTTCTCCTTGTTGATGAGCTCGGCCGCCAGGTTGGATTGCCGGTCGGGGCTGCTCTGGTCGTCGCGCCCCAGGATCTCGACCTTGTATTTCTTCCCCCCGACGGTGAGGCCGTCCGCGAGCGACTTGCGCACCTGCTCGAGGATGAAGTCGTCGGCCTCGGCGAAGGGAGAGAAAGGCCCCGTCTTCGGGCTGATGTAGCCGATCCTGATGGTGTCCTTGTCGGCTGCCCAGACCTTGCCGGCCTGGCCAAGCGCTGCCACCGCGCCGAGCGCTGCCGCGCCGCGAAGCAGCTGGCGACGGTTGCCGAGGAGGCCGGTGTAGCTGGCGTTCTGCATGTAAGTGAATGTCTTCAAGGTGCGCTCCGTTGCGGTTACAGCCCTCCGCGAAGGCCTGCCCGAACTTTGCTTTTTTCCGGCACGCGCGACTTTGCTGGCGCGGCCGGAAAAGTTGACTGGAACGGCCCTGCCCAGGGACCGAAACACGCGCGTCACAGTGGCGCGACCTAGGGTTTCCTTGGCATCAACCTTGCGTGATTTCCCTCAAACTCCGGACAACCGGACTCATGCACCGGGCCTGCGCTGCCCGGGCACCGAGCAAGTGCAACGTCAGCCCCAAGGCGGGCCGCCATGTCGACACCCACCGTCACCTCGACCTCGATCCTCGCTTCCACTGCCGGCCTCGATCAGCACGACAAATTCGGCTATTGGCAGGACGTCGTGTGCCGTGCGCTGGTCGATCTCGAGTGCAGGCCGGCGAGCGGAATGGCGTTCGAGGCCTCCGTCGAGGCATCGCGCCTCGAGGGGTTGAGCGTTGCCCGCATCGAGGCTTCGGCGCACCGCGTCGAGCGTCAGGCTTCAGCCATATCGCGTGCCAGCGAAGAGTCGCTGATCTTCAATTTCGTGCTCTCGGGCGTGGCGATGGCGCAGCAGGATGGAAGAAGCGTGGTGCTGAGGGCGGGCGACGGCACCGTCTGCGACGCACAGCGGCCCTACTCGCTCAGGTTCGACGACACGTTCAAGATCATCACGATCAAGCTGGCGCGCTCGGCCATCGCGCACCGCGCCGGCAGCATCCATCGCATCACGGCCACCAGCTTTGGCGAATCGAGCCAGATGTGTCCGATCCTTTTCGGGTACCTGGTGAGCTTCAGCAAGCAGGCCTCGCTCCTGCCGCCCGCTGCATCGGAGAAGGTGGTCAGGAACTTCACAGAACTGCTGGCTGCCGCCCTGGACGAGGTCATCCTGGCCTCACCGCTGCCGCTTTCCGAATACCGGGCGACCGCGTTGATGCGCGTGAGGGACTTCGTGGAGCGCCATCTCGACGTGTGCGAGCTCGACACGGCCATGGTGAGCACCGCCTTGAACCTGTCGCCGCGCTACATCAACAAGCTGTTCGAAGCCGAGAACACATCCCTGACCCGGTACATCTGGCGCCGGCGCCTGGAGCGTGCCGCGGCCGACCTGCAGGATCCGGCGCGCGCCGGCCTCGGCATCTCGGCGATCGCGATGGCGCACGGCTTCAACGACCTGAGCCACTTCAGCCGGGCATTCCGGCAACGGTTCGATCTCTCGCCCCGCGCCTACCGCGCCAGCGGTATCGCTTCGGGGTCGTCGACGGCTTCAGCCGCCTGAAGCGTCGACCGCCAACCGGCGCGCGGGCAGGTCGCGCACCGTGGTGGCACCGAGCAGGGTCATGTTGCGGACCAGCTCGTCGGCCAGGATCTTCAGCACGGCGGCTGCGCCTTGCTGCCCGCCTACCGCCAAGCCGTAGAGTGTGGGCCGGCCCACGAACACCGCCGTGGCGCCCAGGGCCAGAGCCTTCGCGACGTCGCCGCCGCGCCGGATTCCGCCGTCCATGAACACGGGGATCCGGCCGGCGACCGCATTCACGACCCGCGGCAGCGCGGAGATCGCCGAGGGCGACGCATCGTTCTGGCGGCCGCCATGGTTCGACACGATCAGGCCGTCGATGCCGTGGTCGAGCGCCATGCGTGCATCGTCCGGATGGAGCACACCCTTGAGAAGCAGCGGCCCCTTCCACAATCCACGAAGCCATGCCAGCGATTCCCAGACGAGCGACCGGTCCATGGCGCGCGCCAGCAGCGCCGCCTGCATGCTGGTCGAACCCGCGCCGCTGCCGGAAGGTGTCAGGTTGGCAAAGTCGGGCGCGCCGCGAGGGGCCATCCGAAGCGACCACCGGGGGTGACTCACCAAGTCCCAGGCCAGGCGGGGCGTCGGCCGGAACGGCATGCGGAACCCGTTGCGCAAGTCGAGTTCGCGGTTGCCGCTGACGGGAACGTCCACGGTCAGCACCAGCGCCTGGTAGCCGCCCATCCGGGCCCGCTCGACGATCTGGCTCGCCATCTCGCGGTGCATGACGTACAGCTGCATCCACTGCACGCCGCTCGGAGCGGCTGCGCGCACATCCTCCAGCCGCATGTTGGAAGCGGTGGACAGTGAAAAAGGAATGCCCGCTTCAGCGGCCGCGACCGCCAGCAGCTGGTCGCCATCCGGGCGAACCAGACCGTTGAGCCCTGTCGGCGCAATGCCGATAGGCAGCGCCCATTTCCGGCCGAAGACCTCGACGGAGGTGTCGACCTGCGTGGTGTCGCGCAGCACGCGCGGCGTGAGCTCGATGGCCGACAGGTCGCCGGCGTTTCGACGCATGCAATGGCCATCGTCGGCAGAGCCTTCGATGTAGTCATGGACGAATCGCGGCAGCACCGCGCGTGCTCTGCGCCGATAGTCTTCGATGTTCAACAGCAGCATGAGCGTCGATTGCGGCGTCAGGCGATGGCACGCGCTTCCACAAGACGCACGAGAGACAGCAAGGTCTCCGTGACAGGCAGCTTGATGTTCAAGGGCCCGGCCAGCGCCACGACAGCACCGTTGATGCTCTCCACCTCGGTACGGCGACCTGCCAGCACATCCTGCAGCATGGAGGGCTTGTGCCCCTTGTGCTGGGCGATTGCGTTCGCCACATTGCCCCGGCATTTGGCGGGATCGACGTCGATGCCCATGCGCAACGCGACGGACAGCACTTCCGTGACGACGTCGTTCGCGAGGCGGCTGCCGTCGGGCACCCTGCCGAGTTCGTCGACCGTGCAGCCGGATACGGCACAGATGCTGTTCAGTGCGGCATTGAAGGCGACCTTCTCCCAGATCGCCGCCCACACGGTGCCGTCCGAGCTGCAATCGAGCCCGGCCATCGTGAGCACTTCGGCCACCTGGGAAACGAAGGGGCGCTCGATGCCGTCGGCAGCCATGAGCCGCACGACGCCCTTGCCGTGCGAATGCACGTGGCCAGGGCCGACCATGTCCGCGGGCCATGTGGTGACGCCGATCAGCACGCGCTCCGGCGGCACGAAACCGGCGATCTTCTCGACGTTGCCAAGGCCGTTTTGCAACGAAAGCACATGCACGTCCGGTCCGATCAGATGCCGCACCCCGGACAGGGCCGCACTGGTGTGCAGCGTCTTGGTGAACACCATCAGCAGATCGGGGATGTCGACAGCCTCTTCCGGCCGCAGGGCCTTGAGCGCCGCGACCTGCCGATCGCCGCCGTCGGTCGCCAGGCGAAGCCCATGAGCGCGGATGGCGCCGATGTGCGCGTCGTTCAAGTCGATCAGCGTGACTTCATTGCCCGACTCGGCGAGCAAGCCACCGAACAGGGACCCCATCGCCCCTGCGCCGACGATCGAGATTTTCATGATGACCTCTCCTGTGAAATGTTTTGCGGCGGCAAGACGCCTGGCAAGCTCTGGCCTCGACCGCGTTGCAGCAGCGCGTCGCGCCCGGGAATGTGCCGACGCACGATGAGCAGTGCGACCATGGCAAGGAACATCGCCGTGCCCAGCAACGCCAGATAAGCCATGGCCCCGCCTGCGGTGATCACGGCGGCCCCTGCGAAGGCGCTCAGGATGGCGCCGAGGCGGCCGAATGCCAGTGCGGATGCAGTGCCTGTCGCCCTGACGCTGGTCGGGTACATGAATGCGCACAGCGCGTACATGGTGGACTGCACCGCGTTCACGAACATGCCGTGCACGCCGAATCCGAAGATGAGCAGGCTGGTGTCCTTTCCGACGTTCAGCGTCTGCAGGGCGAACGCGCTTGCGGCGGCGCCGGCGCAGCACAGGACCAGCGGCCAGCGCGATCCGAAGCGGGAGATCGCCACCGCACACGCCAGCGCGCCGATCACGCCGCCGAGGTTGTAGGCCGTCAGGCCCGATCCGGCGACGCTCATCGAAAGCCCCTCCGAGGCGAGCATCGTCGGCAGCCAGCTGAAGGCGGTGTACACGGCCGTCAGGCACATGAAGAAGGCAGCCCAGGTCGCGAGCGTGTCGCGGGCCAGGCCACTGGAGAAGAGCGCGCCGAAGCCGGCTCGTTTCTCGGTGGCCTGCTCGGCCGCGTCGGTGTAGCCGACGTCCCGAGCCATGGGGCGACCCATGCGTGCAAGCAGCCCGCCCAATTCGCCCCAGCGCGCCGGATGCCGGGCAAGGAAGCGCGGCGACTCCGGCAGCGTGAAGAGCAGGAGCACGGCCAGGGCCATCGGGAAGGTACCGCCGATGAAGAACAGCGCGCGCCATCCGAAGGCCGGCAGCACCTGTGCGGCGAAGAGGCCTGCCAGCATGCCGCCCAGGGGCACGCACACGATCGTGGCCGTGACGGCAAGCGTTCTTCGCCGCGCCGGCGTGAACTCGGCCGTGACGGTGGTTGAGCTCGGCAGCGCACCGCCGATGCCCAGGCCGGCAATGAATCGAAGCACCGCCACGGTCAGCACGTCGGGCGCAAATCCGATTGCGCATGTGGCCGCGCCGAACAGGAAGACGCTTGCGATGACGGCCATCCGGCGGCCGAAGCGATCGGCGAACAGCCCCGCGCAGGCGCTTCCGATGCCCATGCCGATCAGGCCCGCCGCCACCGCCGGAACGAAGGCTTCGCGCGTGATGCCCCACTCCTTGATCATCGAAGGAATCGCGAACCCGATGAGCTGGCCATCGAATCCATCCATCACGATCGACAGGGCGGCCAGGAAGACCACGAGCTTCTGCATGGTCGTGTAGGGGCCGTCGTCCAGCAGCCGGCCGATGTCGGCATTGCCCTTGAAGGCTGCAGCAGCGGTGTTCATTGGAGCCCCCGCGAGCCGGCGGCGGTCGCCGAAGGGAAGTGATGGTTCATGTCTTGTCTCCAGGTCGGGCGTTCGGCATTGCCTGGCGCCCAGGGGTGGGTCCACTCTTTCTGCTTCCGCTTCTTGGCGAGCGGTCGTGCACGGGTCAATGGGCAAATTCGTCGAACGGCAGGCCGACGTAGTTCTCCGCCAATGCGGTCGACGCGGCACGCGAGCCGGTGACGTAGTCGAGTTCCGCGATCTGCACCTTGTGCTGGAATTCGTCGGCACCCGGGAAGCGATGCAGCATCGAGGTCATCCACCAGGAAAAGCGCTGCGCCTTCCAGATGCGCCGCAGCGCGATGTCGCTGTAGCGTTCGAGCAGCTCTTCCCGGCCCGACTTGTAGAACTCCCCGAACGCACGAGCGAGAACCCGCACGTCGGCGACCGCGAGGTTCAGCCCCTTCGCCCCGGTCGGAGGCACCACGTGCGCCGCGTCCCCTGCCAGGAACAGGCGGCCGTACTGCATCGGCTCGGTCACGAAGCTGCGCATGCCGACGACGGTCTTGCTGAAGATCTCGCCTTCGATGGGCGCCCAGCCGTCGCGGGTGGCCAGGCGGGCGCGAAGCTCGCTCCAGATGCGGTCGTCCGACCAGTTCTCTATCTTGTCCGTGGGCTCGCACTGAAGGTACATGCGCTGCACTTCGGGCGAACGGGTGCTGACGAGCGCGAAGCCGCGCTCGCTCAGCGCGTAGATCAGCTCATCGGAAGAAGGCGGTGCCTTGCAGAGGATGCCGAGCCAGCCGAACGGATAGAGCCGCTCGAAGCCCTTCAGCACGCCCTTGGGAATTGAGGGCCGGCTGACGCCCTGCGTGCCGTCGCAGCCGGCGATGAAATTGGCCTCGATGGTTTGCAACTCGCCGCCGGGCTGCCGAAAGCGAACGCTCGGCGAGGTGGTGTCCAGGCCGTGCAGGCTCACGTCCGACACTTCGAACCGGATGTCGCCGCCCGATGCCAGGCGAACCTCCACCAGATCCTTGATGACCTCGTGCTGCGCATAGACCATCACGGCCTTGCCGCCCGTCAGCTCCGGAAAATCGACGCGGCGGTCGATGCCGTCGAAACGCAGGATCGTTCCTTCATGCCGGAAGCCCTCGCGTTCCATGCGGGCGCCCGCACCGATCTCCTTCATGAGATCGACGGTCCCCTGTTCCAGCACGCCGGCGCGGATCGTGGCCTCGATCGCTTCGCGGCTGCGCGTTTCCAGGACGATCGACTCGATGCCCTGGAGGTGGAGGATCTGCGAGAGCATCAGCCCCGCGGGGCCGGCGCCGATGATGGCGACTTGCGTTTTCATGACGGGGACCTTCAGTCGAGACGGATCTGGTTCTTGCGGATCAGCGCGCCCCATCGCTCGCGTTCCGCCTGCACATAGGAAGTCATCTGCTGCGGCGTGCCCGGCAGTGCTTCGAGCGACAGGGTTTCCAGCCGCGCCTTCACCGGCGTGGAGGCGAGCGCGGCTTGCAGCGTCTTGTTCAGTGCGGCGACGGTCTCGGGCGGGGTTCCCTTGGGAACGACCAGCCCCTGCCAGGCGGATGCATCGAAGCCGGTCAGGCCCTGCTCCGAGAGCGTGGGGACGTCGGGGAAGTTCTTCAGGCGTTCCTTGCTGGCCACGCCGAGCGCCTTGAGCTTGCCCGACACCACGTACTGCTGGACCGTGGCGCTGTCCATGAGCGCGAACGGGATCTGGCCTCCCACGAGATCGATGACCGCCGGCGCACCACCGCGATAGGCCACGTGCTGCAACGCGAGACCGGTGCGCTCCTTGAACAGTTCCGCGGCCAGATGCTGGGGACTGCCGGCCCCCGCCGATGCGAAGTTCGCACCGTTGGGGTTGGCCTTGACCCACGCGATGAACTCCTTCAGGTTGTTCGCGGGGTTGCTCGGATGAACGACCAGCAGGAGCGGGAATCTTGCGAGCATGCCTACCGGCACGAAGTCCTTCTCCGCGTCGTACGGCAGCTTGGCGAACAGTGCCGGGTTGGCCGCCAGCGTCGCGAAGTCGGCGGTGAACATGATGTTCCCGTAGTCCTTCGATTTCGCCACGTAGTCGGCGGCGATGTTCGTTGCCGCACCGGGCTTGTTGTTCACGATGATCGTGCGCTTCAACGACTTGCCCATCTCATCGGCGATAGTTCGTGCCACGGTGTCGGAGCCGCCGCCGGCGGCATAGCCGACGACCCATTCGATCGGTTTTTGATCCTGTGCGAGCGCCACGACAGGCGCGGCGGCCAGGGTGATCAGGGTGCAGGCGAGAAGCCGGCGGCTCATCGAGCAAAACTTCATTTCTTGTCTCCAGTTTTTTAAGAATCAGATGCAGCAGCTTTGCCGCCGCACGCCTCGGCTCGTCCATCTCGGCGCCTCGCCGAAAGTGACAGAGCGCCCGCCAAGGAAGCCGGTGCGCTCGTGCGTTCCCTTAGAAGGGGTATTGGCGCGGCGTGGTCTGCACCGTCAGCCAGCGCAGCTCGGTGAAGGCTTCCACGCCGGCCTTGCCGCCGAAGCGGCCGATGCCGCTGCCCTTGACGCCGCCGAACGGCATCTGTGCTTCGTCGTGGACGGTGGGACCGTTCACATGGCAGATGCCCGACTCGATGCGCCCCGCCACCTGGATGGCGCGTGCCACGTCGCGTCCGAACACGGCGGCTGCAAGGCCGTACTCGTTGTCGTTGGCGCAGGCAACCGCCGCTTCCACCCCGCGGACCCGAACGATGCCCTTCACGGGCCCGAAAGCCTCCTCCCGGAAGATGCGCATTTCCGGGGTGACGTGATCGAGCAGCGTCGCGGGCATCAGCGTGTCCTTCGCCTTGCCGCCGATGACGAGCTTGGCGCCCTTGGCAATCGCGTCGTCGATCAGTTCGTTGCAGCGGTTGACCGTGCTCATGTCCACCACCGAACCGAGCACCACGGGCCCCTGCCGCGGATCGCCCAGCGACAGGCTCGCGGCCCGCGCGCTGAGCTTGGAGACGAACTCGTCGGCGATGCTCTCGTCGACGACGATGCGTTCGGTCGACATGCAGATCTGCCCGGAGTTGGCGAATGCACCGAACACCGCCGCGTTGACGGCTGCATCGACGTCAGCGTCGTCCAGGATGACCAGCGGGGCCTTGCCGCCGAGTTCGAGCACGACGGGCTTGAGGTACTTGGCGCAGGTGGCTGCGATGAGCTTGCCGACGTGGGTCGAGCCCGTGAAGTTGACGCGTCGGACCGCCGGGTGCGCCACCATCGCTTCGACGACGGCGGCGGCGTCCGCAGGCGCGTTCGTCACGAAGTTCACCACGCCCTTGGGAAGCCCGGCCTCCTGCAGCGCCTCGATGATCAGGCCATGCGTGGCGGGACAGATCTCGCTGCCCTTGAGTACGACCGTGTTGCCGCAGGCCAGCGGCGTCGCGATGGCACGCACGGCCAGGATCACCGGCGCGTTCCAGGGCGCGATGCCGAGAACGACGCCCGCGGGCTGCCGTACGGCCATGGCCAGGTTGCCCGGCACATCCGAGGGGATGACCTCGCCGCTGATCTGGGTGGTGAGCGATGCGGCCTCCAGCAGCATGCCGGCCGCGAGGTGGACATTGAATCCTGCCCAGATGGCCGATGCGCCGGTTTCGGCGGCGACGGCCGCGGCGAAGGCCTCCGCCTTGGCTTCCAGCGCATGCGAAGCCATCATGAGCAGCGCCCGGCGTTCGCTGGGGCCGGTGGTCGACCAAGTCTTGAAGGCCTCGGCCGCGGCATCCACCGCAGCAATGGCGTCCTGCGTCGTCGCCGCGGGTGCGGTCGTCGCCACGCTGCCGTCCAGTGGGTTGCGCCGCTCAAAGGTTGCGCCGTCGCGGGCGTCCGTGCGCTCGCCATTGATCAACATCGAAATCTTCATCGGCTTGTCTCCGTAGGATGGTTTGAAAAAATGCGTCCCGCCCTTGGATGCGGGAACGATCGGCAAGGTCAGGCGACCCGCACCTCCACGACGGCCGGCGCGTCGCTGGCCAGTGCCTCGTCGAGTGCCTTGCGCAGATCGGCCGGGTCGGTCACGCGCACTGCGGCGCATCCCATTCCCTTGGCCAGCGACTGGAAGTCGAGGTCGGGCAGCTCGGTGCCCTGCACGACGTCGGTGGGCGAGAAGCCGAATACCGGTGCGAAATCCTGGAGTGCGGCGTACCGCCGGTTGTTCAGGATCACGAAGGTGATCGGCAGCTTGTTCTGCGCCGCGCTCCAGAGCGCCTGGATGGAGTACATGCTCGATCCGTCGCCGATCAGGCAGATGACCCGGCTGCCGGGCTTGCCCAAGGCAACGCCCACGGACGCGGGCATGCCGTAGCCGAGGCCGCCGCTGTCCATCGTGTAGAAGGTCTCGCTGCGAGTGAAGGGCAGGTGGGCCTGCATCACGGGCCGTGCGCTCGGCGCCTCTTCGACCACGATGTGTTCCGGCTTCTTTGCCTCCGCGAGCGTCTGCAGCGCGTAGGCGACCGACATCAGCGGCGTCGGCTCCGCACGCGGTGCGGCCTTTCTCGCGGGGGGAAGTGGACGGGTCTTCTTCGGCGGCACGGCGAGCAGGTCCAGCAATCCCAGCCGGATGCTGCCGACGGCCGAGATGCCGACGGGCGCCCAGGCCGCAGTATCGGGATCCTCGGTCAGCTGGCACAGCGCTGCGCCGGCAGGCACATGAGGGCCCGCACCTTCGACGTGGTAGGCGAAGGCCGGCGCGCCGATGGCGAGGATGAGATCGTGCCCCTCTAGCAGTTCGACGATGCGCTCGCGCATGGCGGGAAGGAAGCCGGCGAACAGGCGATGGTCTTCCGGAAAGCTGCAGCGTCCGGACATCGGCGCGACCCACACGCGGGCGTTGTGGGCCTCCGCCAGCGCGACGACTTCGTTCCACGCGCCGTCCCGGTCGGCGGCGGCGCCCACCACGAATGCCGGGCGCTCGCTTGCCTCCAGTGCGGCCGAAATCCGGCCAATGAGCTCGGGCTCCGGGCGGGTCCGAGTGCTCACGGCCCGGGTCGGAACCAGCTCGGTGTATTGGTCCCAGTCGTCCACGGGCACCGACACCAGCACCGGACCGCAAGGCGGCATCATGGCCAGGTAGTAGGCCCGGGCGATCGCGAGCGGCACGTCCTGGGCGCGGGCAGGCTCGATGCTCCATTTGACGTAGGGCTTCGGCAGCTCGGTGGCCTGGGCCGAAGACAGGAACGGGTCGAACGGAAGGATCGAACGCGCCTGCTGCCCGGCGGTGATCACCATGGGCGTGCGGTTCTTGAAGGCGGTGAAGATGTTGCCCATGGCGTTGCCCACGCCTGCAGCCGAATGGAGATTCACGAACGAAGCGTTCCGGGTCGCCTGCGCGTAGCCGTCCGCCATGCCCACCACGCAGGCCTCCTGCAGGCCGAGGACGTAGCGGAAATCGCTCGGGAAGTCGCGGAACATCGGGAGCTCGGTCGACCCCGGATTCGCGAACACGGAGGTCATTCCGAAGCGGCGCATCAGGTCGAACACGGCCTCGCGAACGGTGATGCTGCCGGCTGTGGCCGCGGCGGGGTTTGCGGGCGTCGCGGCAGCGGCGTGCGGTGCGGATCCGGTCATTGCGTGTTTCTTCCTGCTGTGCACCGCGAACTCGCAATGCTGTCTCGATGGCGGGAGTGTGGAATCACGCCCTCATCTTGAAAATTGCCTTTTCGAGAAAAAGTCATTACCGTTTGGCATGACTTTCGATCTGCAGCAACTCGTCGCCTTCAACGCCATCGTTTCGTCGGGAAGCCTCGGGCGAGCGGCCGACGCGCTCAACATCACCCAGCCCGCGCTGAGTCGCACGATCCGCAGGCTGGAAGAACAGGCCGGGGCGCCGCTGTTCGAGCGCCATTCGAAGGGAATGCAGCTCACCGACGTGGGCCGCGCGCTGCAGCCGCATGCGCTGCTGCTGCAGCGCGAATCGGAGCACGCGAGCGAGAACATCAAGGCCATGCTCGGGCTGGCGAAGGGCACGATCCGCGTCGGCGCGGTCGGCAGCATCGCCTGCCTCGTGCTTCCTTCGGCCATCGGGCAGACCTGCAGCAAGTGGCCCAACCTCCAGGTCCAGATCATCGAAGGCGTCTGGGACCGGCTGGCGGATGCGCTCGTCTCGCACGAGATCGACCTGGCACTAGGGGTCGAGACCGATGACACGGCCGAGATCGTCGCCGTGAAGGACTGCAGATGGGAAGACACCAGCTACGTCGTCGCTGGCCGCCACCACCCGCTGCGCAGGAAGCGCAAGCTGAAGCTGTCGGACACCCTGGGCGAGCGCTGGGCGATCCTGCCGAAGGGAACGGGCCCGTTCGAGCACATGAAGAGCGTGTTTGCGCGGCAGAACCTGGCGCTGCCCAACGTGGTCGTCGAGACGCGCTCGGTCATGGCGCTCAAGAGCCTGATCGGCCACTCGGGCTTTCTTGGGTGGATGCCGGCGCCGATGTACGACGCCGAGCGAAAGGCCGGGCTGATCGATGCCCTCGACATTCCGGGCGCGAGCGACAGGAGAATCCTGACCGCCTTTCGCAGGCGCGCCGGCATGCTGCCGGGCCCTTCAGTCAAGCTGCTCGAGGAGCTTCGCGCGCTGACGGCAGCGTGAAGCAACGTGAGGCACGCCTCGAGCAATGACGCTCACACGACCATGTGCTGCTCGATTCGCTCGCGGCCCAGGGCGGCGAAGCTGCCCTGCAAGACGACCTCTCCGTGATCCAGCACCAGGACCGAGTCGGCAAAGGCCGCCACGAACTCCAGGTTCTGCTCGACGATGATGAATGAATCGCCGGCGGCCTTCCTGCGATTGATCATCGAGGCCATCCGGTCGATGTTTTCCGGCTGAACGCCCTCGGTAGGCTCGTCGAGCATGGCGAGCCTGGCCTTCAGCCCCATGGTCCGCGCGAAGGACAACAGCTTGCGCTCGCCGCCGCTGAGCGACCCCGCCCGCTGGGTAAGCCGGCGCTGGAGCAGCGGAAAGTGCTGGAAGACCTCCTCGTACCGTTCGGCCTTGCGGTCGTCGAGGTGCAGCCACAGGTTGTCCGCCACCGTCAGCTCGCCGAACACGACGTTCTCCTGCGGCGCGAATGCGATTCCCAGGCCGAGCCGGGCGTGCAGCGGCCGGTCGCTGAGCGCCTGGCCGTTCCAATCGATGTCGCCGCTCGTGAGCGGCAACTGGCCAGCCAGGGCCTTCATCAGCGTGCTCTTGCCGACACCGTTTCGCCCCACGATGGCGAGCGCATGACCGGGCTGGACTTCTCCAGACACTCCACGGACCACGACGGTGTCGCCATAGCCGCATACCAATTCATTGAAGACCAGAGTCATTTGCGACCTCCCGCATACACCGCCCGCACCGCCGCGCTGGCCTGGATGTCCGCGAGCGAGCCCTTGTCGAGAAGACGCCCCTGGTGCAGCACATACACGTCGCCACCCATGGCATCCACCGCCGTGATGTCGTGCTCGATCAGCAGCGCAGCCGCACCGATCTGGCTCACCAGGGTCTTGATGGCATCGATCATCTGATGGGTCTCGCCGGGCGACAGGCCCGCGCAGGGCTCGTCCAGCAACACCAGCTTCGGCTCGGGTAGAAGCGTCATCGCTAGTTCCAGCGCTTGCCGATGTCCTTGCGCCAGCGTGCCGGCCGGAGCATCGAGTTGCGACGCGAGGGCGGGAAACTCTTGCAGGATGTCGGCGAGGAGCCTGGTGTGCCATCCCAGGGGTGCCTGCTTCAGCGTGTCGACGGCAGATGCACGTCCAGCCCAGACGGCCAGCCCCAGGTTCTCGCGCACCGTGAGGTCGGGAAAGACCGATGGCACCTGCATCTTGCGTCCGATGCCCTTGCGCGCCACGCGCCATGCGGACAACCCGCCGATATCGTGGCCATTGAGCGTGACGCCACCGCCGAGCAGCGGGAGCCGACCCGTGATGACGTTGAACGAAGAGGTCTTGCCCGCGCCGTTGGGACCGATGACGCATCGGATACCGGGCCCGCTGAGGGCCAGGGAAAGCCCGTCGAGGATCGTCACGCCCGACTGGGCCGTCTTCACCCCGTCGAGGGTCAGGGAGACGGGCACCG
>NZ_CP171978.1:5000-900000 GCF_044055375.1 Variovorax sp. UC74_104 | reverse complement strand
ACCAAACTATTTTGGCTTTTCACATCCGCCAACTTCTTTCGCAACCCGCAACTTTCATCGCAAGTCGCTGAAGCAGTTCGTTTCAGCGAAGCCTCCGATTATGCACTGTTTTTTCAAACGGCGTCAACTTTCGAAGACTTTTTCTTCACCCCATCCAACCAGTCCCGAAGAGCCCGTCAGACCCGAACACCACAGGCATTCAGCAGCGAAGCCCACGAGTATATGACAGATTTTGAGGCTTCGTCCACTCTCGCAGACTTTTTTGCGCAGAGGCTCTGCGCCTCCCCTCATAAATGAAGAAAGCCGCCCGAAGGCGGCTTTCTTCATTAGCGGATCGCTGTTGCTCAGTAGTAGCGCGAGCTGTTCATGCGACGCATTGCTTCGTACAGCGTGGGCATGCGCACTTCCTGCGAACGGGCGCTCATGCGGGCCAGCGCGTCGATCTTGGCTGCCTCGGCGGCCGGGACCGTGCCTTCCGGTTGCTGGCGCCACATCGCAGCCTGCAGGTCCTGCATCACGCGCGGGTCGTTCTTGGCGGTATCCAGGAAGCGGGCATCGGCACGGGCAGCAGCGCGACGCTGTGCAGCAGCGCGCCATGCGGTGCCGATGGCACCCTGGCTGATCGAGCCTGCGAACACCGCGAACAGGCCGATGGCCGCGACACAGAACACGGTCCAGACAGCCAGGAGGCCGCCGTCGTTCCAGTTGGAAACGAGCGACTCGGTCACCACCAGCACGGCCGCCGCGACGGCGACGATCAGCAGGGCGATGAGTGGGCGGGCGCCGTTGGCACCAGCGCGAGCGGCCTGGATCTGGCCGAACAGGACTTCGGCGCGACGGACGCCGGGGTGGACGGTAGGTTGGTCAACGTGAACGAAGCTGGTCATGATGCATCCCTCCTGGGACATTGGTAATCAGTGGTGGCGAACAAGGCCGATGAGGTGATATTAGGGATTACCCCAGTGTTTATCCACTTTATCTTTCTGATGTTTATCATTCACAAGACTGATGGATGTCAACTTTCGCACGCTCGACCTCAACCTGCTCCGCGTCTTCGACGAGGTGATGGCGGAGCGCAACCTCACGCGCGCCGCCCGCAACCTGTCGATCACGCAGCCGGCCGTGAGCAACGCGTTGCGGCGCCTGCGGGAGGTTCTCGGGGATGAACTGGTGCGCCGCTCGGGCGCCGGCGTGGAACCCACGCCGCGAGCGCTCGCTCTCTGGCCGACCGTGCGGGACGCCCTGCGCCAGCTGCAGCACACGCTGGCCCCCGGCGAATTCGATGCCGGCACGGCCGACACCACGTTCCTGTTGGCGATGGCCGATGCCACCGCGGCCGAGCTCATCCCGGGCCTGGTCCAGATTGCCGAGAAGGAAGCGCCGGCCATTTCCCTGCGCGTGCTGCCGCTGACCACGCGCGATCCGCGCCGCATGCTGGAACAGGAAGAGGTCGACATGGCGGTCGGCTACTTCCCGGCGGTGATCGCGAGCCTCGCGGCGCGGGGGCAGTCGGGGGTGGGGGTGCCGTTCGAGACCCAGCGGCTTTACCTGGGTCAATATGTATGCGTGATGCGGCGGGGCCATCCGCTGGCCGATGCACCTCTCACGTTGGACGACTACTGTGCCGCCCGCCACCTGCTGGTGAGCTTCTCGGGGCGGCCCTATGGATTCATCGACCAGACGCTGGGCGCCATGGGGCGCGAGCGGCGCATCGTGGTGACGGTGAACCAGTTCTTCACCGCCGGCCGGGTGGTCGCCAATTCAGACCTGCTGACCGTGCTGCCCCGTCACTTCGTGACCGTGACCGGCATCGACGACCAGCTGGTGCTGCGCGACCTGCCCTTCGACCAGCCCCCGGTGCACGTCGACGCCATCTGGCACCGGCGCGCCCAGCACGGGCACTCGCACGAGTGGCTGCGCAATGCGCTGTTGCGCTCGGCAGCCGCGGCTTTCGCCGGGTCGGTCCTCGGGCAGAAGGTGCCCGGCTGACCTCTTTGTCTGCTACTTATATATATAGGGATCAGCGGACGACGCTGAGCCAGGCGCTGGCTGCGGCGCGCAGTTCCTGGGCGTGATGGGCGCCGCGGCCGGCGCGCATGTCGGCGCTTTCCATCAGTGCGGCGGCATGGCTGGCCGGGGCATTGACGTTGGAAGAGCGAAAGAAGAATCGGGCCACTTGGGCGATGAGGCTGAACATGATGGTGCGCTGCTCGTGGCGGCGCTGGAGTGGTTGATGCTTCAAGAATAAGGGTTAACCCTAGCGAATCAACCCGGACCTTATGCGCGTCGTGCATGGGGCAATTCACCTAGACTGGCCCGACGATGAAGCTGCAACTGCTGTCCGACCTGCACCTGGAGTCCCATCCCCGCTTCCGTGCCGAGCCGCTGCCGGGCGCGGACCTGCTGATACTTGCGGGCGACATCGGCTCCTACCAGCAGGGTTCCCGCCTGACCGACACGGATTTCGGCCTGGGCCGCTTCTCGCCCCGCAATGGCTGGCCGGTGCCGGTGATCTACGTGCCGGGCAACCACGAGTACGACAGCCTCGACTTCGACGAGACCCACCAGCGCCTGCGCGCGCTCTGCGACGAGCTCGACATCATCTGGCTGGAGCGCGAAACCAGGGTAATAGAAGGCGTCCGCTTCGTCGGCACCACGCTCTGGGCCGATTTCGACGCGCTGGCCGAACCGACCGACAGCCTGGCCGAGGGGCTGAAGAAACGCGGCAAGGCAATGCGCGCGGCCGATTTCTATCTTGAAAAAGCGGCCACCATGCGTAACGGCGAGCTTTTCCTCGCCGCACAGCTGCGCGACCAGGCGCTGGCCTGCCAGGCCTGGCTCACGCAGGCTCTGGCCGAGCCTTTCGACGGCACCACGGTGGCCATCACCCACTTCGCGCCCAGCCTGGAAAGCGCCGATCCGCGCTACGGATTGACACCGGGCACCGCCGGTTTCTGCAATGCGCTGGACGAGTTGCTGCCGCAGGCAAGGCTGTGGCTGCACGGCCACCTGCATTGCCCGTCCGACTACGTCAAGAACGGCTGCCGCGTGGTCGCCAACCCGCTGGGCTACGCCCGCAACGGCGAACAGGAAGGCTACAGGCCCCAGTTGCTGGTCGAGGTGCCCGGCACCTCGTAACGGCCGGCAACGTCTTGGCCGCAGTCGCTGTGTAGACTGGCCCGATTCCATCTGATCGATGGGGAGCGCGCCATGACGCAGCAGCGGACACAACAACGACGCAAATTCCTGCAGCAGACCGCCGGCGCAGCCGCGGCCACGGGCCTGCTCTCCCTATGGCCGAAGGCCTTCGCCCAGGGACCGGCCGAGCCGCCACCCGGCAGGGCCATGGGCCTGCTGTCGATGTCAGAGATGTCGCGCCGCCTCGCCGCGGGCAGCCTCAGCAGCAGCCAGCTGGTGGAAGAAGCGCTGGCCGCCATCCAGAACCCCGCCGGCGAAGGCGCGCGCACCTTCATCCGTGTGCATGCCGATTCGGCCCGCGCCACCGCGGCCCGGCTCGACGCCGAGCGCAGGAGCGGCCGCCCGCCCGCCTCGCCGATCGCCGGCATCCCGATCTCGCTGAAGGACCTCTTCGACGAAGCCGGCGTCACCACGCTCGGCGGCTCGATGGTGCTGGCCGGCCAGCCGCCCGCGGCGCGCGACGCCCTCGTGGTCGAGCGGCTGCGGCGCGCCGGCGCGATCATCATCGGCCGCAGCAACACGGTCGAGTTCGCCTACACCGGGCTGGGCATCAACCCGCACTACGGCACGCCGAAGAACGTCTACGACCGCGCGACCGGCCGCATTCCCGGCGGCTCGACCTCGGGCGGCGCGATCTCGGTGGCCGACGGCATGGCGGCCGGCGCCATCGGCACCGACACCGGCGGCTCGCTGCGCATCCCGGCCGCGCTCAACGGGCTGGTGGGCTTCAAGCCGACGCAGCGGCGCATTCCGCTCGAGGGGGTGATGCCGCTGTCCACCTCCTTCGACTCGGCCGGGCCGATGGCCTGGACGGTGGAAGACTGCGCGCTGCTCGACGCCGTGCTGGCCGCTGAGCTGCAGCGGCCGCTGCGCGTGCTGCCGATGCGCGGCCTGCGCTTCGCGGTGCCCAAGACCTTCTTCCAGGACGAGCTGTCGCCGCCCGTGGCCGCGGCATACGCGTCGGCGCTGGCCAAGTTGTCGGCCGCGGGCGCCACGGTCACCGAGCTGCCGATGACGGAGTTTTCGAAGGCGTCGGCCATCAACCCGCGCGGCATGATCACCGCCGCCGAGGCCTTCACCTGGCACCGGGAGATCATCAAGACCGGCGCGGCCAGGTACGACCCGCGCGTGCTGGCCCGCATCAGGACCGGCGAGACCATCACCGCGCCCGACTACCTGCAGCTGCAGGCGCTGCGCCGGCAGTTCATCCGCTCGATCAACACGGCCGCCATCGGCTACGACGCGATGCTGATGCCCACCACGCCCGACATCGCCCCGCCGATCGCCGAGGTGCTGAAGGACGACGACACCTACTACCGCATCAACGCCCGCATGCTGCGCAACCCCTCGGTGGTGAACCTGTTCGACGGCTGCGCGCTCTCGGTGCCCTGCCATGACGCGGGCACGGCGCCCGTGGGGCTGATGCTGGCCAGCATCGGCAACACCGATCACCGCCTGCTGGCGGTCGGCGCGGCGGTGGAGGCGGTGGTGGCTCCGCGGCGCGCGCTCAGCAGCTGAGCGCCGCGCCCCGAGCCCCCGGCACCCCCGGGGCTCAGGCGCCGCCGCGCCCCTTGGACACCAGCTTGATGCCCGGCATCAGCTCGGCTGCGAGTTCGGGCCGCTCCAGCGCGTAGTCGAGGTTCATGCGCGCGATCTCGACGTGCTCCTCGCCCAGCGCCTGCGCGCGCGAGCCCTGGCCGCGCTCGATGGCCTGCACCATCGCATGGTGCGTGCGGTGCGCCTGGCGCATCCACTGCTGGCCCTCTTCCATCGACGACTGCATGGGCAGCATCGCGCTCGGGGCGGCGAAGGGCTGGCCGCCGAGCATGTCCATCACCCGCTTAAGCGCGAGGTTGCCGCAGCCTTCGATGATCAGCTTGTGGAAGCGGTCGTTCATCTCGACGTAGGCGGCGTAGTCGTCCAGCTCCATGCTGGGCTTGTTGACGGCGCGGTCGCCGTCTTCCAGGCAGTCCTTGAGGTCGCGCAGAAGCTGGCGCGAGGCGCCGTCCTCGGCCAGCAGGCGCGCGGCGAAGCCTTCGATCACGCCGCGCACGCGGATGGCGTCGGCCACCTCCTGCGAGGTGAAGCGGCGCATCTGGTAGCCGCCGCTGGGCGACTGCTCGATCAGCCCTTCGTGCTCCAGGCTGGCCAGCGCCAGCCGCACCGGGGTGCGCGAAGCCTCGAGCTTCTCGGCCAGCGGGATCTCGGCCAGCCGCTCTCCGGGCACGAATTCGCCCTTGAGGATCATGTCGCGCAGTTGCACGAGCACGCGGGATTGTTGGGAGTCCATGGCCGAATTCTAGGAGACGGGCCCGGCATTGCACACAGCGTATTTACTCTGGCTCAGTTGTTGCATGCATTGCTTCACAACAAGTGTCAAAAACCGACGATACGCTCAGCGTTTACCCTGATTTTGGCCTTTACCGACCCCAGATTGGGGCGATTTGGCAGATGAAAGTTTGACCGGGATTGAGGATCACCAAGACAATGCATACAGTTGCATGCAATGGCTGCAAGCCTCTTTCCACAGTCCCCACGATGGAGCCCGCACGATGATCAGCGCAGAGCAGAATGATTTCATCACCCGCGTCGGACCCGGCGCCCCTGCCGGCAAGCTGCTGCGCCGCTACTGGCAGCCGGTGGCCCTGGCCGACGAACTGGCGGGCCCGCGCCCGGTCAAGCCCATGAAGCTCATGGGGCAGGACTTCGTCCTGTTCCGCGACGAGAGCGGCCAGCTCGGCATGCTCGACCGCGACTGCCCGCACCGCGGCGCCGACCTCGCCTTCGGCCGGCTCGAGAACGGCGGCCTGCGCTGCGCCTTCCACGGCTGGCTGTTCGACGCCAAGGGCAACTGCCTCGAGACCCCGGCCGAGCCCGCCACCAGCAAGCTGTGCACGCGCATCAAGCAGTCGGCCTATCCGGTGGTCGAGAAGAGCGGCGTGGTCTTCGCCTACATCGGCGAGGGCGAGCCCCCGGCCTTCCCCGAGTTCGACTGCTTCGTCGCGCCCGACAGCCACACCTTTGCGTTCAAGGGCCTGTTCGAGTGCAACTGGCTGCAGGCGCTCGAGGTGGGCATCGACCCGGCGCATGCCTCGTACCTGCACCGCTTCTTCGAGGACGAGGACACCTCCGGGAGCTACGGCAAGCAGTTCCGCGGCGCCTCGGCCGACTCCGACATGCCCATCACCAAGGTGCTGCGCGAGTACGACCGGCCCGACATCAGCGTCGAGCCCACCGACTACGGCTTCCGCCTGAAGGCGCTACGCAAGCTGTCGGAAGACACCACCCACGTGCGCGTGACCAACCTGGTGTTCCCGCAGGCCTTCGTGATCCCGATGAGCTCCGAGATGACCATCTCGCAGTGGCACGTGCCGGTGGACGACACGCACTGCTACTGGTACGCCATCTTCACCAGCTTCACCGGCCCGGTCGACAAGCAGCAGATGCGCGAGCAGCGCCTGAAGCTCTACGAGCTGCCCGACTACACCTCGCGCAAGAACAAGCGCAACAACTACGGCTACAGCATCGAGGAACAGCTCACCGAGACCTACACCGGCATGGGCGACGACATCAACGTGCACGACCAGTGGGCGGTGGAATCGCAGGGCGCCATTCAAGACCGCACGCGCGAGCACCTGGGCAGCACCGACAAGGGGATCATTGCCTACCGCCGCGTGCTGGTGAAGGCGATCGAGGCCACGCTGGCCGGCGAAGGCGCGCCGATGGTCATCGACGCCGCGCAGGCCAGCGCCATGACCGGGCCGCCCTCCATCGACGGCATCGGCCGCAACGTCGCCGACGAGGCCGCCACCGAGGCCTACTGGCAGGACGCCGACCGCGCGCGGCGCCTGAAGTCGGACTGGGCCTCCGCGCGCCTCGCCGCTGCCTGACCCCAGCTCACAGGACACACACGCCATGACGAGCCACACATTCGTCGACCGCTTCGGCCTCTGGGGCGAAGACCAGCACGCGCAGGCCAAGGAGCTGGTGCGCCGCATCGACGGCGGCGAGGTCGACCTCGTCCGCTTCGCCTGGCCCGACCAGCACGGCATCCTGCGCGGCAAGACGCTGGTCGCCGCAGAGGCGCGCTCGGCCCTCTGGGAGGGCGTCAACCTCACCTCGACCCTGCTGGCCAAGGACACCTCGCACAAGACCGTGTTCCCGGTGTTCACCCAGGGCGGCGGCTTCGCGGTCGAGGGCCTGCAGGGCGGTGCCGACTTCACCATCGTCGCCGACCCCGCCACCTTCAAGGTGCTGCCGTGGTCGCCGCGCACCGGCTGGGTGATGTGCGACGCCTACATGGCCGACGGCAAGCCCTGCCCCTTCGCCACGCGGCAGATCCTGCAGCGCGCGGTGCGCCAGCTCGATGAGCTGGGGCTGGACTTCATCGCCGGCCTCGAAGTGGAGTTCCACGTCTTCCGGCTCGACGACCCTCGCATGGGCCTGGCCGATTCGGGCAAGCCGGGCGAGCCGCCGCGCGTGTCGCTGCTCTCGCACGGCCACCAGTACCTCACCGAGCTGCGCTACGACCGCGTCGACGGGCTGATGGAGCTGCTGCGCTCGCAGCTCATGGCGCTGGGCCTGCCGCTGCGCTCGCTCGAGATCGAATTCGGCCCCAGCCAGTTCGAGCTGACCTTCGGCCCCACGGCCGGCGTCATGCCCGCCGACACCATGGTGCTGCTGCGCAGCGCCATCAAGCAGGTCTGCCAGCGCAACGGGCTGCACGCCACCTTCATGTGCCGGCCGAAGATCCCGAACGTGATGTCCAGCGGCTGGCACCTGCACCAGTCGCTGCGCCGCAGGAGCGACGGCGTCAACGCCTTCATGCCGGAAGCCGCGGGCGGCCAGCCGCTGAGCGAGACCGGCATGCACTACCTCGGCGGACTCAAGGCGCACGCCTGCGGCGCCGCGGCGCTGGCGAGCCCCACCATCAACGGCTACCGGCGCTACCGCCCCTTCTCGCTCGCGCCCGACCGCGCGATCTGGGCCAAGGACAACCGCGGCGCGATGCTGCGCGTGCTCGGCGGCCCGGGCCAGTCGGCCACGCGCATCGAGAACCGCGTGGGCGAACCGACGGCCAATCCGTACCTGTACCTGGCGTCGCAGCTGTTCTCGGGCCTGGACGGCATCCGCAACCGGATCGACCCCGGCCCCTCGGCAGACGCGCCCTACGAAACGCCGGCCGAGCAGCTGCCCCGCTCGCTGGGCGACGCCCTCGCCTGCCTGCGCCGCGACGAGATGCTCAACGCGCAGATGGGCAAGACCTTCGTCGACTACCTCTGCCACATCAAGGAAGCGGAGATCGCCCGCTTCAACCTCGAAGTCAGCGAGTGGGAACACCGCGAGTACTTCGACATGTTCTAGAGCCATGAGCCCCCCGGCTTTTCACTCCGCTTCGCTGCGTGTAACTCCACCCCCCGAGGGGGAGGCGCGGCCCGCCTTGGGGCGGCCCGGCGGCGGCCGCCATTTCCATTGAAACCCATGCCCACGATTCACTACATCCTCAAGGACGGCACCACGCGCGAGGTCGACGCCAAGGTCGGCGCCAGCGTGATGGAGACCGCCATCCGCGGCAACGTGCGCGGCATCGACGCCGAGTGCGGCGGATGCTGCTCCTGCGCCACCTGCCACGTCTACGTGGACGACGCCTTCATCGACCTGCTGCCGCCGCCCGACGATATGGAGAGCGCGCTGCTCGATGCCGTGGCGTCCGAGCGCCGGGCCGGCTCGCGGCTGAGCTGCCAGCTCGGCATCACGGCGGCCTTCGATGGCCTCACGGTGCGCGTGCCCGATACGCAGGTCTGACGCCTGGCTCGGGCATCATCGCGCGCTTCGCTTGCACCCGGTTACACGAAAGCAGCGCCCCTGCGGGCGCATCCACTCCACCTGAAAGGTCCTTTTCCATGACGATGACCAAGAGAACCCTCCTCTCGACCCTGCTGCTGGCCGGCCTCGGCCTCGCGGGCGCCACGGCGCATGCGGCCGACGAGCCGCTGCGCATCGGCCTCATCGCCACCTACTCGGGCCCGTACGCCGACTACGGCCGCCAGTTCGACGCCGGCATCGCGCTCTACCTGAAGGAGCACGGCGGCAAGGTGGGCGGCCGCACGGTCGAGATCATCAAGAAGGACACCGCCGGCCCCGCGCCCGACGCCGCCAAGCGCATCGCGCAGGAGCTCATCGTGCGCGACAAGGTGAACGTGCTCACCGGCCTGGACTTCAGCCCCAACGCGTATGCCGTGGGCGCCATCGCCACGCAGGCGAAGATCCCGACCATCGTGATGAACGCGGCTTCCTCGGCCATCACCACCAGCTCGCCCTACGTGGCGCGCCTGTCGTTCACCGTGCAGCAGGTCACCGACCCGATGGCGCGCTACATGCTCAAGGAAGGCATCAAGGACGCCTACACCGTGGTCGCCGACTACGCCTCGGGCGTCGACGCGGAAACCGCCTTCAAGAAGACCTTCACCGCCGGCGGCGGCAAGGTCTCGGGCGAGGTGCGCACGCCGATGAACAACCCCGACTTCTCGGCCTACGTGCAGCGCATCAAGGACGCCAAGCCCCAGGCCGTGTTCTTCTTCTTCCCCTCGGGCGTGATGCCGCCGGCCTTCCTGAAGGTGTGGAAGGAGCGCGGCATGGAGCAGGCCGGCATCAAGCTCTACGCCACGGGCGAAGCCACCGACGACAGCTACCTCGACGCCACCGGCGACGTGGCGCTGGGCCTGGTCACCAGCCACCACTACTCCTTCGCGCACCCCTCGCCGAAGAACCAGAAGTTCGTGAAGGACTTCGCCGCCGACAACGGCACCAAGCTGCGCCCGAGCTACTTCGCCGTGACCGCCTACGACGCCATGGCCGCCATCGACCTCGCGCTGGCCAAGACCAAGGGCGACACCGCCGGCGACAAGTTCATGGACGCGCTCAAGGGCCTGAGCTTCGAAAGCCCGCGCGGCCCGATCGAGATCGACCCGGTCACGCGCGACATCGTGCAGACCGTCTACATCCGCAAGACCGAGCGCGTGAACGGCCAGCTGGTGAACGTGGAGTTCGACAAATTCGAGCGCGTGAAGGACCCGGCGAAGGAAGGCGCGGCCGCCAAGTAGGCGCTGCAGCCCGATCGTTCAGTCAATCAGCCAGCGAGTCAGCCAGCAGGAAATTCATGGGCATCGTGATCTTCGACGGAGTGGCCTACGGCATGCTCCTCTTCCTCATCGGCGTGGGCCTGTCCATCACGATGGGGCTCATGAATTTCGTCAACCTCGCGCACGGCAGCTTCGCGATGGTGGGCGGCTATGCCGCGAGCGTGCTGATGAGCCGGTTCGGCGTGGGCTTCGGCCTCTCGCTCGCCGCCGCCTTCGTGGCGGCGGCCGTGCTGGGCGCGGTGCTGGAGTTCGTGTTCTACCGGCGCCTCTACCGCGCACATCCGCTGGACCAGGTGCTGCTGTCGATCGGCGTGGTGTTCGTGTCGATCGCGGCCTTCACCTACTTCTTCGGCCCGACGATGCAGCCCTTCACGCTGCCGCCGGCGCTCGACGGGCAGGTGTCGCTGGCGGGCCTGGAGGTGGGCCGCTACCGGCTCTTCCTGATCGTCTGCGGCGTGCTGGTACTGGCCGCGCTGCTGCTGGGCCTGGGCAAGACGCGCTACGGCGCGATGGTTCGCGCGGCGGTCGACAACCAACGCGTGGCCGGCGGCACCGGCATCCACGTGCAGCGGCTCTTCTTCCTGACCTTCTCGCTGGGCTGCGGCCTCGCCGGCCTGGGCGGCGCGCTGAGCCTGGGGATGCTGGGGCTGGAGCCGTCGTTCCCGCTGAAGTACCTCGTCTACTTCCTGATGGTGGTCTGCGTGGGCGGCGCGGGCACCGTCACGGGGCCCTTCGTTGCGGCGCTGCTGGTCGGCATCGTCGACGTGGCGGGCAAGTACTACCTGCCCGAGGCCGGCGCATTCCTCATCTACGTCTTCATGATCGTCATGCTGCTGGTGCGGCCGAACGGCATCGTCGCGAAGAAGGGGCTCGCATGAAAGCCCTGAACCTTTCCCCCGCGCAGCTGCGCATCGCCGAAGCGGCCTTCTGGCTCGCGCTGGCGTCGAGCTTCTTCCTGCTGCCCGACAAGCTCACGCTGATGAGCCAAGTGCTGATCTTCGGCCTGTTCGCGGTGTCGCTCGACATGGCGCTGGGCTACGCGGGCATCCTCACCGTGGGCCACGCGGCCTTCTTCGGCGCCGGCGCCTATGCGGCCGGCCTGCTGGCCAAGTACGGCTGGAGCGAGCCCTTCAGCGGCCTCGTCTTCGCGCTCGCGGTGTGCGGCGCGCTGGGCTATGCGCTGAGCCACCTGGTGGTGCGCGGCGCCGACCTCACGCGGCTGATGATCACCATCGGCGTGTGCGTGCTGCTCTACGAGCTGGCCAACCGGCTCTCGGGCATCACCGGCGGCACCGACGGGCTGCAGGGCGTGGTCATCGCGCCGGTGCTCGGCTTCTTCGAATTCGACCTCTACGGCAAGACGGCGTTCGGCTACGCCTTCGGCGTGGTGCTCGCAATGTTCCTGCTGGTGCGGCTGGTGCTGAGCTCGCCCTTCGGGCTGGCGCTGCGCGGCATCCACGACAGCCGCAAGCGCATGACGGCCATCGGCTCGCCGGTGGAGGCGCGGCTGCGCATGGCCTATGCCTTCTCGGCGGCGGTGGCGGGCGTGGCGGGCGCGCTGCTGGCGCAGACCACGCAGTTCGTCGGCATCGAGTCGATCGGCTTCAACCGCTCGGCAGAAGTGCTCATCATCCTGGTGCTCGGAGGCACGGGGCGGCTCTATGGCGGGATGATCGGCGCCATCGTCTACATGCTGGTGCACGACTGGTTCGCCGACATGAACCCGCAGTACTGGATGTTCTGGCTGGGCATCTTCCTGATCGCGGCCGTCATGCTGGGGCGCGGCGGCATCATGGGTGCGCTCTCGCGCCTCGTTCGCACGGGGAAGGCGCGATGACGAACACCACGCACAGCCTGCGCACGCAAAACCTCGGCGTGCGCTTCGGCGCCTTCCAGGCCGTGGCCGAGGTCAACCTCTCGCTCGAACCCGGCGCGCGGCAGGCGCTGATCGGCCCCAACGGCGCCGGCAAGACGACGCTCATCAACCTGCTGACCGGCGTGCTCAAGCCCACCAGCGGCAGCATCCACATGGGCGCGACCGAGATCACGCGCCTTTCCGGCAACAAACGCGCGCGCATGGGACTGGCGCGCACCTTCCAGATCAACACGCTCTTTCCCAGCCTCACGCCGCTGCTGTCGGTGGTGCTGGCGATCAGCGAGCGCGAAGGGCTGGGCGCAACCTGGTGGCGGCCGCTGAAAGGCTGCACCGCGGTGTTCGACGAGGCGCATGCGCTGCTTCGCACGCTGAAGCTCGACGGCCTCGCCGACGTGCCCGTGTCCGAGCTGGCCTACGGCAAGCAGCGGCTGCTCGAGATCGCGCTCGCGCTCGCGGCCAAGCCCCGCATCCTGCTGCTCGACGAACCCGCCGCCGGCGTGCCGGAGGACGAGAGCGGCGAGCTGTTCGAGGCCATCGCGGCGCTGCCCGCGGACATCAGCGTGCTCTTCATCGAGCACGACATGAAGCTGGTCTTCCGCTTCGCCCGCCGCATCTCGGTGCTGGTGGGCGGACGCATCCTCACCGAGGGCACGCCTTCGGACATCGGCGCCGACCCGCGCGTGCGCGAGGTCTACCTGGGCAGCTCGCACCTCCATCACCACCCACACCCCCATGCCTGAAGCACTCGCCTTCGACAACGTCACCGCCGGCTACGGCAACGCCGTGGTGCTCGACCGGCTCAACTTCTCCCTGCAGCAAGGCGAGAGCCTCGCCATCCTCGGGCGCAACGGCGTGGGCAAGACCACGCTGCTCGAGACGCTGATGGGCAACACCCGCGTGATGCAGGGCGCGATCCGCTGGCAGGGCACGGACATCGTGCGCTGGCCCTCGCACCAGCGCGTGCGCGCGGGGCTGGGCTGGGTGCCGCAGGAGCGCGAGGTGTTTCCCTCGCTCACCGTCGAGGAGAACCTCACGGTGATCTCCCGGCTCGGCGGCTGGAACCTGAAGCGCGTCTACGACTTCTTCCCGCGCCTGCGCGAGCGTCGCGGCAACTACGGCAACCAGCTCTCGGGCGGCGAGCAGCAGATGCTCGCCATCGGCCGCGCGCTCATGACCAACCCGAAGCTGCTGCTGCTCGACGAGCCGATGGAAGGGCTCGCGCCGATCATCGTGGAAGAGCTGGCGGCGGCGATCCGCCGGCTGTGCGAATCCGAAGGGCTCGCCTCCGTCGTGGTCGAGCAGCATCCGGTGCTCGCGCTGGAGATGACGCACAAGGCCATCGTGCTGGAGCGCGGCACCGTGGTGCACGCGGGGCCTAGCGCGGAGCTGGCGGCCGACCGGAATCTGCTGGAAGGCCTGCTCGGAGTGGGAATCGCCGAGGAAGCCTGAAGGCGGTCAGCTCAGCATCTGTCCGCGGCTGCCGATGACGGCCACGTCCACGAACTGGCCGCCTTCGCGGTTGGTGCGGCCGTAGTTGATCTTCACGCCGCCCAGGTCGAAATTCTCGATGCTCGCGAGCCCCGACATCACCGAGGCACGCGTGAGCGAGCCACCCGCGCGGCGCATGCCTTCGGCCAGCACGGCCGCGTTCAGGTAGCCCTCCAGGCTGGTGAGCGAGAAATCCTTGGTGCCGTTGGCCACCATGTCGGCCTGGTAGCGGCGCACGATCTCGAACTTGGTCGAGTACGGCGAGGGCACCACGATCACGAAGCCCAGGCCCTTGGCCAGGTCGCCCATGGCCGACAGCGCGCTGGCCGTGATCGACAGGCCGTAGGCCGAGCTGCTGTTGCCCGCCTCGCGCAGCGCCTTCAGGAACACCGGCGCCGTTCCGGCCAGCCCGACCACCACCACCTGCGGCTTGGCCTTGGCGATGGCTTCGGCCGCGGGGCCCACTTCCATGCTGGTGGTGTTGGGCGTGGTCGCGATCACCGTCGGCTCCAGCTTGGCCTTGGCCAGCGCGTTCTTGAAGGCGGCCAGCACCGACTGCCCCAGCGGATCGTTCGAATGCACCAGGCCGATGCGGCTCTGGCCCAGCACGGCGGCGGTGCTCACCAGCTTCTCGACCTCCTGGTCGTAGTTGGCGCGCACCCAGAAGGTGTTGGGCGCATTCTTCTTGCGCAGCGAGATGGTGCCGGTGATGGGCCCCACCACGGCCATGCCGGGCACCGCGTCCATCACCTCGGCCGTCTGGCGCGTGCCCAGGGGGTGCACCAGCGCGAGCACGGAGCTGTCCTTCTCGAAGGCCAGCGCGTTGGCCTTGGCCACTTCGGGCTTGAAGGTGTCGTCGGCCATCACGAGCTCGACCTTGGTGCCGTTGATGCCGCCCGCCTTGTTCAGCGCGTTGAAGAAGGCGCTGGAGCCCTGGTAGAGGCCCTGCCCGTTCGCCTTCTCGACGCTGCTGTTGTCGAAGGTCGTTCCCACGCGCACCGGCCGGTTCTGCGCGAGCGCCGGAAAGCCGAGCCCGGCGGCTGCGGTGGCGGCGGCCAGGCCGGTCAGCGCACGCCGACGGCTGGTGGAAAGCGGCGCAATCGACTCGCGCGGCATGGGAACGGTCATGGTCGAAGTCTCCGGAAATGAATGCGTCTGTGACAAAAGTTCACACTCTTGCGAGGAATGTAACGCACCTTCCCGTTCGGAAGATGACCTGGGCGGCTACTTCTTGGGCGGCTTCGGCATGGCCGCCACATTCATGCCGGCTGGAGCATGCCGCCGGCTACAGGAGTTCTTCGCCCACGATGGGCAGCAGCAGCCAGTTCTTGAAGCGCAGCCAGAGGAACTCGCCCGGCTCGTCCTCGTGGACGATGTCGCCGCCGGCGTCGTCGTACTCCAGCCACTGCACGCGCCGGCCGTCGGGGCCCAGGCGCAGGCGGTAGCCGAGGTTCACGCGCTCGCCGCTCATGAGCCTGTCGTAGTCCTTCACCAGCTCGGGGCTGTCGATGACCAGCCCGATCTCGGTGTTGACCGCGGCGGAGCGGTGGTCGAGGTTCATCGAGCCGATGAAGAAGCGCTCGTCGTCGACGATCGCCAGCTTGGCGTGCAGCCGGCTGATCGACTTGCCGAAGTCGCCGAAGCGCCCCGATTTGCCGGTGAGCGTGGGCGCGATCTCGTAGATGGAGACGCCGATCTTCAGCATGTCGGCGCGGTAGCGCTCGTAGCCCGCATAGGCCAGCGGCTCGTCGGTGGCGCCCAGCGAGTTCGTCACCACCGTGATGCGGCCGCCGCGGTCGATGGCCTTCTTCATCATCGCCATGCCGCGCGCGCCCGGGATGAAATACGGCGAGCCGATCTTCACCTCGCGTTTGGCCGAATTGATGACGCTTAGCGCGCCCTCGGTCACGCTTCCCTCGTAGGCGGCTTCGGCCTTGCGCGTGATCTTCTCGGGGTCGTCCACGAACAGCGTCGACGGCGCCCAGTAGCGCTCCACGTTGCCCGCGATGAGCTGCTGCCCCACGGGCGACTTGTCGAGCACGTCGCGCTGGTGCATGGCCACGTCGGGCACCGCCGTGCGCGCGATCTCGTCGAAGCGCTTCTGCGCCTGCTCCACGGGCATGCGCAGCGGCGCGATCTGCTCGATGGGGCGCACGTGCTCGCTGTTCCAGTAGCGGTCGAAGCCCTCGGACATCTGGCGCACCACCGGGCCGCTGGAGAGCACGTCCATGTCGATGAAGTTCGCCGCCGTGCTGCGCATGAAGTATTCGTTGGCGATGTTGCGCCCGCCCGAGACCGCGAAGCTGTTGTCGGCCACCAGCAGCTTGTTGTGCATGCGGTGGTTGATGCGGCCGAAGTCGGTCAGCGAGAACAGCAGCCGCGTCGCCAGCGAATCGGCGCGCGAGGGCAGCGGGTTGAACAGCCGCACCTCGATGTTCGGGAACGCCGACAGCGTGCTGAACACCTCGTCCTCGCCGCCGGTGTAGAGGTCGTCCACCAGCAGCCGCACGCGCACGCCGCGCGCTGCTGCCTCGCGCAGCTCCTTGAGGAACAGCAGGCCGACGTCGTCCTTCTGGATCAGGTAGTACTGCACGTCGAGCGACTTCTCGGCGTGGCGCGCGAGCGAGATGCGCGCATCGAACGCGAAGGCCGCCTCCGGCAGCAGCCTGAAGCCCGAGAGCGATGTCGACCCGCCCGGGGTGCCCTTGGCCGCGAGCTGCCCGAGCTCGGTCTGCGACACATCGGTGAAGGCCGTGACCACCGGGCGCGGCTGCGGCGGCGGCAGGCTCGCGCAACCCGCCAGCCAGAGGGTGGCGGCGCTCAGGGCGAGAGCGGCGTATCGGCGGACGGTGGAGGCGCGCATGGGCCGAACTGTAGCTCGCGGCGGCCTTGGGTGGCGGGCCTATCATCGAAGCGAAACAAAAGGAAAAGAAGCGTGCTCAACGGCTTGTGGCTTGGTTTCTTCGGGGTGGCGGCGCTGGCGGCGCTGGTGCGGTGGCTGGTGGGCGGCGACCCGACCGTGTTCGCGGCGCTGGTCGAGGCGCTGTTCGCGATGGCGCGGCTGGCGGTCGAGGTGATGGTGCTGCTCTTCGGCACGCTCACGCTGTGGCTGGGCTTTTTGCGCATCGCCGAGGCGGCGGGGCTGGTCGGCTGGCTCGCGCGGCTGCTGGGGCCGCTCTTTCGGCGGCTCATGCCGGGCGTGCCGGCAGGGCACCCGGCGCTGGGCCTCATCACCATGAACTTCGCGGCCAACGCGCTCGGGCTGGACAACGCCGCCACACCCATCGGCCTGAAGGCGATGCGCGAGCTGCAGCGCCTGAACCCCGACCCGGTGACGGCCACCAACGCGCAGATCCTCTTCCTGGTGCTCAACGCCTCGTCGCTGACGCTGCTGCCGGTCACCATCTTCATGTACCGCGCGCAGCAGGGCGCGGGCGACCCGACGCTGGTGTTCCTGCCGATCCTTCTGGCCACCAGCGCCTCCACGCTGGTGGGGCTGCTGTCGGTGGCGGTGGCACAGCGCCTGCGGCTGTGGGACCCGGTGGTGCTGGCCTACCTGGTGCCGGGCGCGCTACTGCTGGGCGGCTTCATGGCGCTGCTGGGCACGCTCTCGGCGGCAGCCATCGCCTCGCTGTCGTCGCTGCTGGGCAACCTCACGCTGTTCGGCGTGATCGTGGTGTTCCTGCTGGTGGGCGCCATCCGCCGCATCAAGGTGTACGAATGCTTCATCGAGGGCGCGAAGGAAGGCTTCGACATCGCCAAGAACCTGCTGCCCTACCTGGTGGCGATGCTGTGCGCCATCGGCGTGCTGCGCGCATCGGGCGCGCTCGACTTCGTGTTGAGCGGCCTGCGCTGGCTGGTGACTGCGGGTGGCTTCGACGCACGCTTCGTTGACGCCATGCCCACCGCGCTGGTCAAGCCCTTCTCGGGCAGCGCGGCGCGCGCGATGCTGATCGAGACCATGAAGAGCCAGGGCGTCGACAGCTTCCCTGCCCTGGTCGCCGCCACCATCCAGGGCAGCACCGAGACCACCTTCTACGTGCTGGCGGTGTACTTCGGTGCGGTCGGCATCCAGCGCACGCGGCACGCGGTGTCTTGCGCGTTGCTGGCCGAGCTGGCGGGCGTGGTGGCTGCCATCGCGGTGTGCTACTGGTTCTTCGGCTGAGCCTTGGGCTCGACGATCGGGAACATCGGCTCGAAGGTATCGAGCATCGACATCAGCTCGGCCAGCTTCGACCGGTCTCCTTCGATCTTCACCTTGCCCGCGAGCACCGCCGCCGGGAAGCTCGTTTCCTTCAGCGTGATCGCGTCGAGCGTGGCACGGTTCAGCGTCACGGTGGCGTCGGCATCGGGCTGGCGGCCGGCGATGTGGGTGAGCGCGGAGTTCTCCAGCGTCAGCACGAACTGCTCGCTGGAATCGGTGAAGTTCCAGTTGATGGCCATCTTCTTTCCCTCGGCCTTTGCGGCGTTCAGCCGCACGCCCAGGAAGTCGAAGAACAGGTCGTTGCTCACGGCCTTCAGTGAATCGGCATTGGCGCTGTTGCCGCCCGCGATCTTCGGCACGCCGTTGCGCAGCTCCATCGCACCCACCAGGTAGGCGCTGCGCCAGGTGCCGGCTTCCGACTGGTAGCCCATCTGCTCCAGCGCGTCGGCGCCCAGTTCGCGGGCCGCGCGGTTGGTCGGGTCGGCGTAAACCACCTGGCTCATCGCGCTGGCCACCCAGCGAAACTCGCCCTTCCTGAAATCTTCACGGGCGCGCGCCAGCACCGCGTCGGCGCCGCCCATGTACTCGACGGTCTTCTTCGCATAGGCCACCGGCGGCAGCGGGTTCAGGTTGGCGGGGTTGGCGTCGTACCAGCCCAGGTACTTCTGGTAGACGGCCTTGGCGTTGTGCCGCAGCGTGCCGTAGTAGCCGCGCGCGGACCATTCCTGCTCCAGGCTCGCGGGCATGCGCAGCGTCTCGGCGATGTCGGCCGCGGTATAGCCCTGGTTGAGCAGACGCAGCGACTGGTCGTTGATGAACTTGTACATGTCGCGCTGCTTCTTCAGCAGGTCGACGATGCGGTCCTGCCCGAAGGTGGGCCAGTGGTGCTGGGCGATCAGCACTTCGGCCTTGCCGCCGAAGGCCACGCGCGCCTCGTCGATGTACTTCGACCACAGGTTGCCGTCGCGCACCTCCGCGCCGCGGATGGTGTAGAGGTTGTGCATGTTGTGCGTCACGTCCTCCGCCATGTTGAGCACGCGGAACTGCGGCAGGTACATGAGCATTTCCGACGGCGCCTCGGAGCCCGGGACCAGCCTGAAGACGAACTGCACGCCGTCGATGGTGCGTTCCTCGGTCTGCTTGTCGATGGTGGCCGTGGGCGCGATCAGCGACATGGTGCCGCGCGCCAGCGCCTTGCCCAGGCCGGTGTCGACCTGCCCTCGCGGGCCCGGCGGCAGCAGCGTGCCGAACTGGTACTGTGAGCGCCGGCTCATCGCGTTGCCCGCGAGGATGTTCTCGGCAACCGCCGTTTCCATGAAGCCCGAGGGTGCGAGCACCTGCGCCTTGCCAGCCTTCACGTCGGCCTCGTCGACGACGCCCTTCACGCCGCCGAAGTGGTCGGCGTGGCCGTGCGTGTAGATCACAGTGCCCACGGGCTTGCGCGGGCGGTGCTGGTAGTAGAGCTCGAGCGCGGCGCGCGCGGTCTCGGCGGCCAGCAGCGGATCGATGACGATCAGCGAGCTGTCGCCTTCCACGATGGTCATGTTGGCGATGTCGAAGCCGCGCACCTGGTAGATGCGCTCGGTCACCTTGAAGAGGCCGTGGATCGCGTTGAGCTGCGCCTGCCGCCACAGGCTGGGGTTGACGGTGTCGGCCGGCGCGTCGGCCTTGAGGAAGTCGTAGGGCTTCATGCTCCAGACCGGGCGCGCGCTGGCGCCCGGCACCAGCGCGTCGGGCACGGTGCCGACGAAGCCGTGCATCGCGTCCTCGAAGTCCTGCCGGTTGGCGAAGGGCAGCGTCTTGGCCATGTCGGCGTTGGCCTGAAGCGTGGAAGGCTCGGGCGCCTTGGGCGCGATCTGCGCAAACGACGGCGAGGCTCCCAGCGCGCAGGCCAGGGCAACGAGCACGGCGGAAACGGAAGCAGAGGAAGGGAGGGAGGCTTGCATGCCGGCGATTCTGCGAAGCGCCAGAACCATTGGCAAATGCAAAATATGCGCCCCCTTTTGAAGCAAAACGCAAAATGCAGCTGCGCCAGCTCCAGCATCTCGTCGCCCTCGCCGACCAGGGCAGCTTCGGCCGCGCGGCCCAGGCAGTGCATCTTTCGCAGCCCGCCCTCTCGCGCAGCATCGAGAGCCTGGAGGAAAGCCTGCAGGCCCGTCTGGTCGACCGCGCCTACGGCAGCGTGCGCTTCACCCAGGCCGGCGAGCTGGTGCTGGCACGCGCGCGCGAGCTGCTGGCCGACGCGCAGCAGATCGCGCGCGACGTGCTGCAGCTCGAAGGCCTGGCCATCGGCAGCCTCGCGGTCGGCTTCGGCCCCTTCGCCGCCGGCACGCTGGGCCGCGCGGCGCTGTCGCTCATGACGCAGCGCCACCCGCAGCTGCAGATGCGCATGGAGGTGGCCGACACCGCCACGCTTTGCGAGCGCCTGCACCGCCGCGAACTTGACCTGTTCGTGGCCGACACGCGCGACCTGACCAAGCAGCAGCCCGGCCTGAAGCTCGCGCGGCTGCCCAACCTGCCGGTGTCCTTCTTCGTGCGGCCCAAGCACCCGCTGCTGAAGCTCAAGCAACAGCCGCCGGCGCTCGAGAAGCTCATGGACTACCCCGTCGCCGGCCCGCGCATGCCGGCGGAGGTGGCGCAGCAGTTCGACCGGCTCGCCCCGCGCGGCGACCGCGGCGTGTTCAACGTGACCTGCGACGACGCCGGCACGCTGCGGCACCTGGCGCTCACGGCCGACGCGGTGATCCTCGCGCCGGTTGCACCCGTCCCCGGCCACGACACGGACACGCTGGTTCCCCTGCCGGTGGCGGGACTCGAACGCATGCAGACGCACTACAGCCTCGTCACGCTGGCAGCGCGCACGCCCTCCCCGGCGGCGGCCGTCTATACCCGGCTGGTGGAGGAGTTGATGAACCCGGACGGGCAGGCCGGCGGGCGCTGAGCCAAAATGGCCCTCCGCCTCCAAGCCATTTGCGTCTTTTTCAGTGACCACTCCCCGCCAGGCCCAGCCGCCCTCCTTTTCGTCCGACGAGTTCCGTGAAGCCCTCGGCATGTTCGCCACGGGCGTCACCGTCGTGACCGCGCGCGCGGCTGACGGCACGCTGGTCGGCCTCACGGCCAACTCCTTCAACTCGGTGTCGCTGACGCCGCCGCTGGTGCTGTGGAGCCTGTCGCGCGCGGCCGGCTCGATGCCCGCGCTCAGCGCCGGCTCGCACTACACGGTGAACATCCTCGCGGCCAACCAGAAGGCGCTGGCCGAGCGCTTCGCCACCAAGAACATCGACCGCTGGGCCGACGTGGCCTTCACCGAGGGCCTGGGCGGCGCGCCGGTGCTCGTGGGCGCGGCGGCCAGCTTCGAGTGCTTCAACCGCAGCCGCTACGACGAAGGCGACCACGTGATCTTCGTCGGCGAGGTGGAGCGCTGCTCGCACGACGCGGGCGCATCGCCGTTGCTCTATCACGGCGGGCGCTTCTACACAGAGCATCCCTTGTGACGCGCCGCCCTGCGCTCCTGCTTGTGCTGCTGCTCGCCGCGCAGGCCGGCACGGCGCAGGAAAGCCGCGGCGCCACTGAAGCAGAACTGGTTCGACGACCCGTTCTTCCAGATCTCCTCGGGCCTGCCGGCCTGCGCCGTGCCCGAGGGCCCGTTCTATACGACCGAGGAGCGCCGCCTGCAGACCCACTCGCGGCTGGAGCGCGGCACCACCTGCTGGCTGGCCGGCAAGTGCGCCGACAGCAACGCCTACCGCTACGACAAGCCGCTCGCGCCCAAGGTGCGCGCCGCGCTGCTGGCCGTGCCGGGGGTGAGGAAGGGCAGCGTCTGGGTCGTCATCCAGCGCCGCTGGGTGTACCTGCAGGGCTGCGTGCCGGACGCGGCGCTCGCGAAGAAGCTGGAGCGCGCCGCGCGCGCGGTGCCCGACGTGGAGACCGTGGTGCCCGACCTGATGACGGGCACGCGCGGCAAGCCGCCCTATCCGGTGGCCTCCACCAGATAGAGAGAGAAAGGCGGCGCGGCTGGCTAGCTCCCCAGCGCCGATTCGTGCCAGTGCCGCAGCAGCAGCCGGCCGATCGCGCTCACCACCAGGAAGAAGAGAAAGCCCAGCAGCGTCGCCGCGATGACCTCGGCGAACAGCAGCGCGGTGTACATGCGCCCCTGCGCGAAGACGATCTGCACGCCGAGCCCGCCCTCGGCATTGCCCGAGCCGATGATGAATTCGCCCACGATGGCGCCGATCACCGACAGCCCCGCCGAGATGCGCAGCCCCGCGAAGATGTGCGGCAGCGCGCCCGGCAGCCGCAGCTTCCAGAACGACACCAGCCCGCCCGCGCGGTGCAGCGCGAACAGCTCCGCGAGATTGCGCGAGGTGGAGCGCAGGCCCAGCATCGTGTTGTTGATGATCGGGAAGAGCGACATGATGAAGCTCACGATCACCACCGACAGCTCGTTGTAGCCGAACCAGAGCACGATGAGCGGCGCGATCGCCACCACCGGCACGGTCTGCAGCAGCACCGCGTACGGATACAGGCTGCGCTCCAGCAGCCGCGACTGCGCCAGCACCGCGGCACCCGCGATGCCGACGACGATGGCCAGCGCGTAGCCCAGCAGCGCCTCTTTCAGCGTGGAGAGCGTCGCGCCCGCGAGCGTTGCGGCGTTCTCCACGGTGGCGGCCGCGACCTCCTGCGGCGAGGGCAGCAGGTAGCCCTTGCCCTGGTAGACGGTGGCGCTCAGCAGCCACCAGAAACCGATGGCGAGCAGCGCGACCACCAGCACGGGAGCGGCGTTGCGCGCGAAGGCCAGGGCGGAGGAAGAAGATGAAGAAGAAGATCGGGTCATCGCCGTTTCCTCAGGCCGCGGCCTGCGCGTGGTGCTGCGCGCGCAGCACCGCCGTCACCTGCCCGGTGAGCGCCGCGAAGTCGGCGCTGGCGCGCAGCTCGGGCGCGCGCGGGAATGCGAAGGGCACGTCGATCACGTCGAGGATGCGCCCCGGCCGCGGCGACATCACCACCACGCGGTTGGAGAGGTACACCGCCTCGTGCACGTTGTGCGTCACCAGCACGCCGGTGAAGCCGGCCTGCCGCCACAGCGACGAGAGCTCTTCCTGCAGCACGTCGCGCGTGAGTTCGTCGACCGCCGCCAGCGGCTCGTCGAGCAGCAGCAGCCCCGGGCGCAGCGCGAGCGCGCGCGCCAGCGACAGCCGCATGCGCATGCCGCCCGAGAGCTGGTGCGGATACGACTTCTCGAAGCCCGCGAGCCCCACCAGCTTCAGCGCCTCGGCCGCGCGCGGGCGGTAGCTGGCGGGAGGGTGGCCTTCGAGCTCCATCAGCAGCTGGGCGTTGCGCTCCACGTTGCGCCAGGGCAGCAGCGCGGCCTCCTGGAACACGAAGGCGGTCTCGATGCCGTCGGGCCGCGTGCAGCGCCCGGTGCTTGGCGCGACCAGCCCCGCCATGATGCGCAGCAGCGTCGACTTGCCGCAGCCCGAGGGCCCGACGATGGAGACGAACTCTCCCGGGCGCAGCGCGAAGTCGACCGTGTCCAGCGCCAGCAGCCCGCCATCCTTGCGCGTGTCGAAGCGCTTCGACACGCCCTCCAGCCCGACGGCCGCGCCGCTCATGGGTTGCAGCCCGGCACCAGCGTGCGGTCGTAGCCCTGCTTCGCGTCGAAGCCCGCGGGCAGGAAGCCGACGCTGCGCAACTGGCCCGCGAGTTCGCTCCAGCGTGCGTCGGTCATGCAGCCGATGCGGCCGAGGTCGTGCGAGATCAGCGTCTCGATCATTTCCTTGTTGGCCGCGTCGTAGACCTCGGGCGTCATCTGCTTGTTCATGCCGGTGATGAGCGGCTTGAGCCCCTGCGGGTTGCGCACGTAGTTGGCCCAGCCCTTCTGCACCGCGGCGATGGTGGCCTTCACCAGCGCGGGGTTCTTGCGGATCATGTCGTCGGTGGTGAAGAGCACGTCGTAGGGCCGGTAGCCCAGCGAGGCCAGCGTGATCTGCTGCACCTGCACGCCGGCCGCGGCCATGCGCGCGGGCAGGAAGAGCGAGTAGCCCTGCTGCACCATCTTCGGATCGTTGCGGAACAGGCCGAGGTCGCCGCTCACCGGGATCTCGCGCGTGCCCGCGAGCTTGTACTGCTTCTTCGTCCACTCCCAGTAGGCGTTGCCGATGTTCACCGCGAAGGTGCGGCCCTGCAGGTCGGCGATGGACTTCACGGCCGGGTCGGCGTGATAGACCAGCGTGTAGGGCACGTAGTCGAGGTGCGCGAACACCGCGCGCACCGGCGCGCCGCGCAGGCGGGCCAGCAGCACGTCGTCGGCGTTGCCGATGCCGAACTCGGCCTGGCCCGACGCCACCTGCGGGATGGTCTGGATCTTCGGGCCGCCCTGCAGCACGCTGATCTCGATGCCGGCTTCGCGGCCGAGCTTGTCCTGCTGGGCCTGCCAGTAGCCGGCCTGGTCGGGCTGGGCGAACCAGTTGCTGAGGATGCGCACCGGCTTGGGTGCGTCGGCGGCCGGTGCCGCCAAGGGCAGCGCCACGGCCAGCGCGAGCAGGAGGCGGCGAAGCGAAAGAGAAGTTGTGGTCATGCGGACACCTTGAGCCAGGGAAGTTGCGCCGCGCTGTAGCGGAAGGTCTGGAACACGCTGTTCTGGCGGCCGGGCACGTACTTGCGCGCGGCCTCGTCGGGGTATTCGGCGAACCAGGGGATCACGTACTCCCACACCACCTCGCCGGCCGGCGTGACCTCGAAGAGGCGCCCGGTGGCCGACTCGGTGACGTGCGTGTTGCCGTTCGGCAGGCGCTGCGCGCTGCCCATGTAGGCGGTGTAGAAGGCGTTGACCAGCTCATCGGCGTACTGCCACACGACCTCGTTGGAGGCCGGATCGATTTCGAGAACGCGCGAGAACGCCACATGCTTGCCGGTGCGGAAGTTGCCGTTGTCGAAAGCAAGAATGTTGCCGTTCTCCAGCGCGACCGGCGCATGCTGGTGCGACAGCACCGACGGCGGGATGTGCAGCTTGACGCCGCCCGTGGCGCGGTCGATGCCGACGATGCCCGAAGTGGTGCGCAGGCTCATGAGCACCAGCCCCTCGGCCGTCACGTCGAGCCCGTTCACCAGCGGCCAGTGGGTGCGGCCGAAGCCGGGGTGGATGGGGAAGTCTTCGGGCGCGAGATGCTCCCAGGCCTTCCATTCCCACACGAGCCTGCCCTCGCGGTCGACTTCGCGGATCACGTCGCCGTACATGGCCTCGTCCGGGCCGTGTGCGGTGCCGCCGGGCACCAGCTCGGCGAAGCCCGCCGGCACCGGCGCGCAGCCGGCGTACAGCAGGTGGCCGTTGGCCAGCCAGCGGGCGTCGTGGTGATGGGTCGGGTCCTGGAAGCGCCAGACGATCTCGCCCTCGGGCGTGGCCTCGTAGAAATCGCCGCCGTGCCACAGCGACCAGGCCGGGTAGATCTCGGGCGAATCGGCGTGGTTGCCGTTGTAGCCGAGGTTGCCGTTGGGAAGGATCACGGCCGCGCGGCCCGGGCGCACCGGCATCTTCCACTGGTGGACGACACGGCCCTCGATGTCGATCAGGTAGACGTTGCCGTCGTCGGTCTGCGGCGCGATCAGGGTGTAGCCGCCGGCGCTCAGCGCCGGGTCGTGGGCGATCAGGCCGGTGCCGCGGCGGCGCTGGGTGATCTGGTCGACGGTGGTGGTGGTCACGGGAACGAACCTCGGAGGATGGATGACGGTGTGGATGACGGTGCGAATCTAGGCCGCATCGCCCGTCAGGAAAATCTGCTTGTTTCGTACAGCGCGTACGGAAAATCCATACACTTCGGCCACCATGCGCGCCATCTCCCAGACCTTCCGCTGTTTCGACGAAGTGGCCCGCCGCGGCTCGGTGCGCAAGGCGGCCGAGGCGCTGCACCTCACGGCCGCCGCGGTCCACCAGCAGGTGCTCAACCTCGAGGAGCAAGTTGGTACGCCGCTGTTCGACCGGCTGCCGCGCGGCATGCAGCTGACCACGGCCGGCGAGATCATGGTGGCCGCCGTGCGGCGCGGGCAGCGCGACTTCGACAACGCCCTGGCGCAGGTGGAAGACCTGCGCTCGCTGCGGCGCGGCCACATCAACCTGGCGGTGCCACATTCCTCGGCCGAGCAGCTGGTGCCCGAGGTCATCGAGACGGCCATGAAGAACTACCCCGGCGTGACCTACGGCGTGCGCTCGGGCAGCGGCGAGAACATCCTCAAATGGGTGGCCAACGGCGAATCGGACATCGGCTTCTGCCTGCGCCGCAAGCCGCCGCCGGGCGTGGAGGAGATCCGCAGCTTTCCGCAGCACCTGGGGCTGGTCACGCCGCCGGGCCACCCGCTGGCGGCGCTGGGCAAGCTGCCGCGGCTGCGCGACTGCCTGGACCACCCGCTGATCCTCATGACGCCCGACACCGAACTGCGCGCCATGGTCGACCAGATCGACCACCGCGAGCACCGCAAGGTGCGCCCGCTGGTGGAGACCAGCTCGGTCGCGATGGTGCGGCGCCTCGTGGCGGGCGGCACCGGCATCGGCTTCCTCATTCCCGAGAACGTGGCCGAGGACGTGGAGCGCGGCACGCTGGTGTGGACCGGGCTGGCCGACGCGGGTGCGCGCTCCTTCAGCTGCCTCTACCAGCGCACGGGCCAGACGACCTCGGTGGCCATGGGCATGTTCCTGCAGTTCCTGGAGGCCGCGCTGCAGGCCATCGGCCAGCGCTTCGAGCGCCAGGCGCCGCTGCCGGCGCTGGACGCATTTGCCCAGTGAGCCCACGCGGGTTGCCCAAGCGCGATACGATCATCGGATGAATTCGGCGGCCATCCGCCGCCACCCCCGTTTCGATCGACCGCCCCGAATGATCCAGCGCAAGACCCATCTCGACGGCCTCGCCGTCGGCCTTCTCATCGCCTGCTGCGCCTTCTGGGGCCTGCAGCAGATCCTCATCAAGACGACCGTGGTGGAGGTGCCGCCGATGTGGCAGGCCTCGATCCGCATGGTCGGCGCGACGGCGCTGCTGTGGCTGTGGTGCGTGTGGCGGCGCGTGCCGCTATTCGAGCGCGACGGCACGCTGTGGCCGGGGCTGCTGGCGGGCATGCTGTTCGCGGGCGAGTTCGCCGGCATCTACCTGGGGCTGCAGCACACCAGCGCATCGCGGCTCACGGTGTTCCTCTACACCGCCCCCTTCTGGGTGTCGCTGCTGCTGCCGCGATGGGTGCCGGCGGAGCGGCTGCGCGGCTTCCAGTGGCTGGGGCTCTTCATCGCGTTCTCGGGCGTGGTGCTGGCCTTCAGCGAGGGTTTCACCCACATGAGCTCGTCGCAGCTCATCGGCGACGGCATGGCGCTGGCGGCCGGCATGCTCTGGGGCCTGACCACGCTCACGCTGCGCACCACGCGCCTGGCCACGGCCAGCGCCGAGAAGACGCTGTTCTACCAGGTGGCGGTCACAGCGGCGGCGTGCCCGGTGCTGTCGCTGGTGCTGGGCGAGCACTGGGGCTTCTCGTATTCCGCCTGGGCCTGGACCTCCATCGGCCTGCAGACGGTGGTCGGCGCCTTCGCGAGCTACCTCGCATGGATGTGGCTGCTGCGGCACTACCCAGCCACGCAGATGTCGTCCTTCACCTTTCTCACGCCGCTGTTCGCGCTGGTCTTCGGCGTGGCGCTGCTGAAGGAGCCGCTCACGGCGCAGCTGATCGTGGCGCTGGTGGGCGTGGCGCTGGGCATCGTGCTGGTGAACCGGCGGCCTGCGGTACAACGCAGCGCATGAGCAGCAACATCACCCGATTCCAGCCCGTCCTCGACGAGATCGTCGCCACCCTGCGCCCGCAGCTGGGCCAGGGCGGCAAGGTCGCCAGCTACATCCCGGCGCTCGCGCGCGTCGATGCGCGGCAGTTCGGCATCGCGCTGCGCACCTGCGAGGGCGAGGAAGCCGGCGCGGGCGACTTCGAGACGCCCTTCTCCATCCAGAGCGTGTCGAAGCTCTTCACGCTCACGCTCGCCATGCAGCGCATGGGCGACGCGCTGTGGGAGCGCATCGGCCGCGAGCCCTCGGGCAACCCGTTCAACTCGCTGGTTCAGCTGGAAAACGAGCAGGGCAAGCCGCGCAACCCCTTCATCAATGCAGGCGCCATCGCGGTGGCCGACCGGCTGGTGAGCCAGGCCAGGGCCTCGGGCGGCAGCGCGAAGGCCGACATCCTCGCGCTCATGTCTAGCCTGTGCGGCGAACCCATCGCCTTCGACGACGAGGTGGCGCAATCGGAGGCCGACACCGGCTTTCGCAACATCGCGCTGGCCAACTTCATGAAGAGCTTCGGCAAGATCGACAACGATGTCGAGACCGTGCTGGACACCTACTTCCACCAGTGCGCGCTGCGCATGAGCTGCCGCCAGCTCGCGCGCGCCGCCGCCTTCCTGTGCCGCGACGGGGCGCACCCGCTCGACGGCCAGCCCGAGGTCACGGGCGAACGGCAGACGCGCCGCATCAATGCGCTGATGCTCACCTGCGGCACCTACGACGCGGCGGGCGACGTGGCCTTCTCCATCGGCCTGCCCTGCAAGAGCGGCGTGGGCGGCGGCATCGTGGCCGTGGTGCCCGACAGGCTGACGCTGTGCGTGTGGTCGCCCGCGCTCGACGCCACCGGCAATTCGCTGCTGGGCATGAAGGCGCTCGAACTCTTCGTGGCACGCACGGGGCTCTCGGTTTTCTGAGCGGCGCCGGTCAGGCCGCGGCCGCCACCGGCACGGTGGCCAGGCAGCCCATGCCGTCGAGCGACGCCTCCACGGCCTCTTCGAGCGGCGTGTGCGGCTCGCGGCCGAGGAAGGCCACCAGCTTCGCGTTGTCCATGCCCACGGGCTTGCGCCACAGGTAGCGCATCTCGCGCATTTCACGGAAGGTGACGACGAAGGGCGAGGCCAGCGTCAGCAGCCACCACGGGAAGGCCGACACGCCGACCCTGGCACCGGTACGCCGCGCCACCACCTTGCGGATGGCGTCGCTCATGCGCGTGCCGTCGGCGTCCCAGTGGCCGGCCATGTGGAAGCGCGCGAAGGGCTCCGGCCTGTCGCGGCGCGCGAGCAGTTCGACCATGGTGCGCGCCACGTCGGGCAGGTACGACCACTGGTGGCCGACGCCGGGGCTGCCGGGATAGCTCACGGCCCGCACGGGCTGCCCCGCCTTCACCAGCCCCTGCGAGAACCAGTTGTTGCCCGCCTTCGGGCCGAAGAAATCGCCGGCGCGCACGATCAGCACGCGTGCGCCCTGGCGGCTGGCCTCTTCCAGGCGCCGCTCCATCTCGACGCGGATCGCGCCCTTGCGGGTGAGCGGGCGCTGCGGCGAGCCCTCGGCCAGCAGCGGGAAGGCGTCGGGACCGAAGTTGTAGACCGTACCCGGCAGAACGATCGTCGCGCCTTCTGCCTTGGCGGCGGCGATGGTGTTGTCGAGCATCGGCAGCACCAGCTGCGACCAGTTGCGGTAGCCCGGCGGGTTGACCGCATGCACGATGACCGAGCAGCCCGCGGCGGCGCGGCGCACCGCCTGCTCGTCCATTGCGTCGCCTGCGAACCAGGTGATGCCCTCGCGCTTTCCTTCCTGTGTATCGCGCTTCAGTGCGCGCACCTGCCAGCCCGCATCGCGCAGCTGGCGGGCCACTTCGCCGCCGATGCCGCCCGTTGCGCCGAGAACCAGGACCGTGTCGTTTGCCATGGAATGCTCCAGAAGTTGTTGCCGATGGAAGAATTCTGGAACCGCACCGACTCCATTGGAATTGCCGAACATGAGCTATCGGCCATACATTTATGTATGACCTCGAACATCGGCTGGGAGCTCTACCGCACTTTCCTGAGCGTGCTGCGCGAGGGCTCGCTCTCGGGCGCGGCCCGCGCCCTCGGTATCACCCAGCCCACGGTCGGGCGCCACGTGGCGGCGCTCGAGGAGGCGCTGGGCACCGTGCTCTTCACACGCTCGCAGACCGGCCTGCTGCCCACCGAGGTGGCGCTGGCGCTGCGCACGCATGCGGAGGCCATGGAAAGCACGGCCGCCTCGCTGGAGCGCGCCGCCAGCAGCCAGGGCGAAGGCGTGAGCGGCGTGGTGCGCGTATCGGCCAGCGAGGTCGTCTGCGCGGAAGTGCTGCCGCCCATCGTCACGGGGCTTCGCGAGACGCACCCGGCGCTGAAGGTCGAGCTGGTGTCGACCAATCGCGTGCAGGACCTGCTGCGGCGCGAGGCCGACATCGCCGTGCGCATGGTGCGCCCCAGGCAGGAGCAGCTGGTGGCGCGCCGCATCGGCAACATCGAGCTGGGCTTCCATGCGCATCGCGACTATCTCGCGCGCCACGGCACGCCGCGCAAGCTCGAGGAGCTGGCCGCCCACTCGCTGATCGGGTACGACCAGCCCACGGCCTTCGTGCGCGACGCGGGCAAGTCGCTCAAGGGCTTCACGCGCGACCTCTTCTCGCTGCGCACCGACAGCGACCTCACGCAGCTGGCGCTGATCCGCGCCGGCGCCGGCATCGGCATCTGCCAGGTGGCGCTGGCCGCCCGCGACCCCGCGCTGGTGCGGCTGATGCCGCGCGGCCTCTCGCTGAAACTCGACACCTGGATCACGATGCACGAGGACCTGCGCGGCAGCCCGCGCTGCCGCGCTACCTTCGATGCGCTGGCCGAGGGCCTCGCACGCCATATCGACAGTGCCGGGACCGGGGCGAAAATGGCTCGCGCCAGAACGACAGCAACCGAATGACCGAACCCACTACAGACTCCGACACCCTCCCCCTGCAGGAAGACCGCCTCTGGCGCGACGACCGCTGGACCGCCCGCGTCATCAAGAACGAGGAAGACGACGGCTGGGCCGTCGAGATGACGCGCCACGGCGACCCCGAGCCGGCCCTCGTCGGTCCCTGGACCATGGGCCGCGACAAGAAGAACCCGAAGCCGCTCGACGGCTCCGCCTTCTCCACGCTGGTGAAGACCGCCGCCGAGGTCATCCGCCGCCACGAGCAGCAGCTGCACGCCACGCTCAACAAGAGCGTGACCGTCACCGCGCGCGACGACCGGCGCGTGCGCGTGGCGCTTTCCATCGTGCCCGACGAGGACAACCCCACGGCCACGCTCACGGCCTTCGACGATGCGGACGACAGCGAACTCGCCAGCGTGAGCGTGTCGCCCGCGTTCAGGCTCACGGCGAGCAGCGCCAGCGCCTGGATCGAGTCGGGCTACGCCCGCCCGCGCTGAAGCGCATCGCCGCCGCAATCAGCGAAATGACGTATGTGCAGCTCGCGATGAGTTGAGAACAATCGGCTCCGACGACACGAACCCATTGCTCCACCGGAAGGCCCGGATCGGTTGAACGCCGATCCGGGCCTTCTTGTTTTCTTTCTTCATCAACCATCCTTCAGGAGCAGCGTCATGAGACACGGTGATATTTCGAGCAGCAACGATTGCGTGGGCGTCGCGGTCGTCAACTACAAGATGCCCCGCCTGCACACCAAGGCCGAGGTACTGGACAACGCGCGCAAGATCGGCGAGATGCTGGTCGGCATGAAGAAGGGCCTGCCGGGCATGGACCTGGTTGTGTTCCCCGAGTACTCCACGCACGGGATCATGTACGACGCCAAGGAGATGTACGACACGGCCGCCACCGTGCCCGGCGAGGAAACGGCCATCTTCGCCGACGCCTGCCGCCGCGCGAACGTGTGGGGCGTGTTCTCGTTGACCGGCGAGCGCCACGAGGAGCACCCGAACAAGGCGCCCTACAACACGCTGATCCTCATGAACAACAAGGGCGAGATCGTCCAGAAGTACCGCAAGATCATGCCGTGGGTGCCCATCGAGGGCTGGTATCCGGGCGACTGCACCTACGTGAGCGAAGGCCCCAAGGGCATGAAGATCAGCCTGATCATCTGCGACGACGGCAACTACCCCGAGATCTGGCGCGACTGCGCGATGCGCGGCGCCGAGCTCATCATCCGCTGCCAGGGCTACATGTACCCGGCCAAGGAGCAGCAGATCATGGTGTCGAAGGCCATGGCCTTCATGAACAACACCTACGTGGCAGTGGCCAACGCGGCGGGCTTCGACGGCGTGTACTCGTACTTCGGCCACTCGGCGCTGATCGGCTTCGACGGCCGCACGCTGGGCGAATGCGGCGAGGAGGAGATGGGCATCAACTACGCCGAGCTCTCGATGGGCCTGATCCGCGACGCGCGCAGGAACGGCCAGTCGCAGAACCACCTGTTCAAGCTGGTGCACCGCGGCTACACCGGCACCATCAATTCCGGCGACGGCGACAAGGGCGTGGCGGCCTGCCCCTACAACTTCTACACGAAGTGGATCAACGACCCCGAGGGCACGCGCGAGATGGTGGAGTCGTTCACGCGCAGCACGGTGGGCACGCCCGAATGCCCGATCGAGGGCATTCCGAACGAGCCGGCGCGGCACCGATGAACGCGGCGGTTGCCGATCCGCTGGCCGCCTACCGCATCGAGGCCGAGCCTTTCTATCGGCCCGCGGGCAACGAGGTGGCGCTGTACCGGCAGGCGTACGGCCACCGCATGCCGTTGATCCTGAAAGGCCCCACCGGCTGCGGCAAGACGCGCTTCGTGAAGCACATGGCGTGGTCGCTGGGCCGGCCGCTGGTCACGCTGGCCTGCAACGAGGACATGACGGCCTCCGACCTCGTCGGCCGCTACCTGCTCGACGCCGACGGCACGGCCTGGCACGACGGCCCGCTGACGCTGGCCGTGCGGCACGGCGCCATCTGCTACCTCGACGAAGTGGTGGAGGCGCGGCAGGACACGACGGTGGTGATCCACCCGCTGACGGACGCGCGGCGCGTCCTTCCGCTGGACAAGAAGGGCGAGCTGGTGCGCGCGCATCCCGACTTTCAGCTCGTGGTGTCGTACAACCCCGGCTACCAGAGCAGCGCCAAGGACATGAAACCGTCGACGCGCCAGCGCTTCGCCGCGCTGGAGTTCGACTACCCCGACAGCGCGCTCGAGGCCGAGATCGTGTCGCACGAGGCGCAGGTGAGGCTCGACCTCGCGGCAAGGCTGGTGGCCATCGCGCGCTGCTCGCGCGAGCTGAAGCAGCGGGGGCTCGACGAAGGCGTGTCGACGCGCATGCTGATCTATGCGGGCGTGCTGATCCGCGACGGCGTGACGCCGCGCGAGAGCTGCGAGATGACGATGACACGCGCACTGACGGACGACCCCGACATGGCGAGCGCGCTGCGAGGCTTCGTCGAAGCGCAGTTCGGATGAGTGCCGCCCTGTCGCTGCTGGCCCGCGGTCTCGCCGGCATCGACGTGGACGTGCAGGCACTGGCAGGCGCGCGCCCCGTGCTCGTCGGCAAGCGCCTGCTGCTGCCCGAAGGCGCGGCCGCAGAAGGCCTGCGCCCGGCCATGGTCGCGCATGCGGTCGCGCACTTGCGCCACTCCACGCCCGCGCGACCGGCGCGCGGGCTCAAGCCCATGGGCATCGCGGTGGCCTCGGCGATCGAAGACGCGCGCGTCGAGCAGCTGCTGTGCCGAGATTTCCCCGGCCTGCGCGGCTGGTTCGCCGTGTCGCAGGCCCCAGCGCCCGATCCGAAGGACCTCAGCTTCGCGGCGCTCATCGCACGCATGGACCGCATGCTGGCGCTGCCTGCGTGGCAGGACGACAACCACTGGGTCAACAAGGCTCACCGCCTGTTCGACGAGACCGCGGCGCGCGCGGGCCTGGAAGACCACGACGCCTTCCGCGCCATCGCCTCCATCCTCGCCAACGATCTCGGCCAGATGCGCGTGCGCTTCGAGCCCCGGGACTACGCCGTGCCCGCGCCCTATCGCGACGACAACAGCTACCTCTGGGATTTCGGCGACGCCGATACGCCGCCGGACGAAGCCATCGCGCTCCAGCAATCGGGCGCGCGGCCGCCACCGCCAACTGATGCGCGCAACGCAGGCAGCGACGACCGGCCCCCCGAGGGCATCGACGAGAAGACTGAGCTGGGCCGCTTCACGTATCCCGAATGGGACCGCAGGCTGGAGCGCCTGCGCCCCGACTGGTGCACGGTGATCGAGAAGCTGCCCGCCTGGCAAGGCCTTCGCGCGCCGCACGGGCAGGCCATGGCCAGCGGCGAGCGCAGCATCCCGCCGCCCGCCCCGCTCCGCGCACGCCATCTCGACCGCACGCACCGGCTGCGCCGCCAGTGGGAGGGCGACGATGTCGACCTGAACGCCGCCATCGAAGTCATGATCGATCGCCGCGCGCGCCTGCGGCCCGATCCGCGTCTGTTCATGCGCACCGGCAAGGGCCCGTGCCCGTCGAGCCTGCTGGTGCTGCTCGACCTGTCGGCGTCGGCGAACGATGCGGGCCCGCACGGCCTCTCGCTGCTCGACATCGAGAAGCAGGCGGCCCTGCTGCTCGCGGCATCGAAAGCGGCGCACGGCATCGACCGCCTCGCGATCCACGGCTTCTCGTCGAACACGCGCGCGGAGGTCTACTACTACCGCCTGCTCGACTTCGGCCAGCCGCCCGACGCCGCCTTGCACGCCACGCTCGCGGCCGTGCAAGGCCGCTACTCCACGCGCATGGGCGCGGCGCTGCGCCATGCCGCCTCGCACCTGCGCGGCGAGCCCGACGGCCGGCGTGCGATCCTGGTCGTGACCGACGGCGCGCCCTCCGACATCGACGTGCACGACCCGGCGTACCTCATCGAAGATGCCCGCCAGGCCGTGGCCGAGGCATACTCAACCGGCGTGCGCGTCGCCTGCATGGCGGTGGATGGCGCGGCCGATGCCTATGTGCGCCGCATCTTCGGCTGGCGCGACCATGGCATCGCCGACGATGTGCGAAAACTCCCCCGGCGCCTCGCGCACATGGGTGCGCGGCTTGGAATGCTCAGGCCTGGCTGAAGCTCTTCAGCACCTCGAGCACGCTCAGCGTGGCGCCGTCGAGCAGCGCATGCTGGCGGTGCGCGATGCCTACGCGGCGCGTGAGCTTCGGGCTCACCGGCAGGATCTGCATGCGGTCGTCGCCGGGCGCGACGTCGGTCGACTGCTGCAGCGGCAGCAGCGCCGCACCGTAGCCGGCCGCCACCAGGCTGCGCATGGCGGCGTCGTAGTTGAGCTCGATGCGCGCGCGCGGCGCGAAGCCCGCGGCGGCGAACCATTCCATGGTGAGGCGGTACATGTGCGTGGTCGCCTCGTTGAAGATCAGCGGCTGCGCCGCCAGCCACGCGGGCGTGACGCGCTTCGGCGCCTTCCAGCGGCGCGGTACGAAGGCCATCATGGGCTGCTCGCACCAGGGCGTGACGACGATGCCGCGCAGCGGCGGCTGCGGAATGGCGACCAGGCCGATGTCGAGCGTTCCCGCGGCCAGCCGTTCCATGGCCTCGAAGGAACCGCGGATGCTCACTTCCACGTCGATGCCCGAGTGCTCCGCGCCCAGCGCCTCCAGCACCTGCGGCAGCAGGTCGACCAGCACGCCGGTGGAGGTGCCCAGCCGCACGCGGCCCACCCGGCCCTCGGCCTGCCGCTTGACGGCCTCCACCGCGTCGTCGGTATCGCGCAGCAGCTTGCGCCCGCGCTCCACGAGCGCGGCGCCCGCCGCCGTCGGCGTGATGCGCCGGTTGCCCCGCAGCACCAGCGGCGCGCCCAGGCGCGCTTCGAGTTCGCTGATGTGCAGACTCACCGTGGGCTGGGCCAGGTGCAGCGCCTTGGCCGCGGCCGAGAAGGTGCCGAGGTCGACGATAGCGATGAGGGTGCGCAGTTGGTCGAGGTTGAGCTGTCGCATGGCAAATGACCGTTATCAGAAAGGCTGATTAGCGGTCTCAGAATTCTCAACTTCCACAATAGCACGCCCGGCGGGAAGATGAGCTCACCAACCAAGGAGCCCATCGTGAATGCGCCGAAGCCAACGTCCTTTCATCAACGCCTGATCCATGCCCTGCGCGGCTGGCGCCGCCGCGTGGTGAATCGCCGCCGTGCGCGCCTCGATTCGCTGCAGCTCGCCGGCATGAGCGAGCACGACCTGCGCGACCTGGGCATCGGGCGCAGCGAAGTGCCCGGGCTGCTGGACGAGCACCGGTACTGAGCACCGAGTCTTCCCCGGCATCTTCTAACGCCCCGTTTTGAGGTTCAAATCGGGGGGCGTGCCCAAGCCAGCCCCACACGCCAACCAGGTCTTCATCGAACTCACATCGCCGCAGTCGGTGAACGGCCGGCGCGCGGCCTTCCAGTCGCTGTGGCTGCTGGTGCGCATGCAGCATGCCCATGAGGCCGGCGCCGGTGTCGTGCGGCTGGCCGACCTGCGCGGCGAAGTCTCCGACGCGAGCACGCTGCGCATGGTCGTGAGCCGCGCGTTCCGCGACTTCAAGAGCTGGGGCATCGACGCCGGCTGGGGCGAGGACAAGCAGCGCGAGCCCCGCTTCCTCAACGCCGAGCGGCGCAGCCAGGGCCCCTTCTGGCTGCCCGCCGCCGAGGCGAAGCGCGTGCGCGTGCTGGTGGAAGGCCGCGCGGCGACCGCCGCCGAGATCGCGTCCTTCCTCGGGCTGCGCTCCCGCGGGCGTCAGCAGGCCGCGGGTTCGCCGCCGCCCGACGCGGTGCACCTGCAGGACGCGGCTTTCTGGAAGCAGCTCGTCGCCTCGCAGCAAGCGGCGCGGCAGGGGCGGCTGATGGCACCCGTGGCCGGCGAGAACGCGGGCGGAAGCGCGCTCGAATCGATCCGCCTCGCCGGCACGCTCGCGGCCACCGACTTCCAGCGCGCGCTGGTCACGCTCAACGAGGCCATGCTGTGGCGCCGCCTCGGCGACAACGAGCAGGCGCGGCGACGGCTGCAGGCGCTGAAGAAACAGCGGCTCGCGCACCACGTGGCGGGCAACGACTACCTGGGCGCGATGGAGTGCATCGTCGCCGCATGGTGCGCCTACACCGCGCGCGACCTGCCGCTGGCGCAGTCGCTTCTGAGCGGCATGGCCGAGGACGCGGTACGCGCCCTGGTGCTGCGCCACCATCCCGACGTGCGATTCGAGTGGTGCAACCTGTGGGCGCTGGCCTGCCGCTCTCGCGCGCTGGCGCTCGCGGCCGACGACAAGCCCGCCGCCGCCACGCTGGCCGAGGAGTCGCTGCAGCGCTTCGGCGAGGCGCTGGCGGCCGCCTTCGAGTCGCACTCCTTCGACGCGGCCCAGCACGTGGCGGCCAACATGGGCATGGCCGCGTGGCTCTTCGACCGCGTGGGCCTGGCCGACCTGCCCGCGCTGGCGCACGACGGCAACGCCGACACCACCCGCCGCGCGGTGCAGTGGATCGCCTTCAGCGAATGGCTCTGCGGCCACACCGACGGCCAGGGCCGCTCGGCCTGGAACGCGATCTACCTCATGCGCATCGCGCGCGGCCACTGCCGGCCCGAGTTGCAGCCCACACTCGCGCAGTTCCGCGCGCAGAAGCCGCTGGACCCGGCCGCGATCTCGAAGCTGGCCGGGCCGCTCGCCGACGCCTTCGACTCGACGAACTGGCCCGCGCGCTGGGTTCAGGTGGCGCAGGCGCGGCTGGCCGATCACCAGGCCGGGCGGCGCCGCTATCCGGGCCTGCAGCACTGCAGCCTGCTCTTCGAGCACGCCTGGTACGCGGCGCATGCGGGCGAGCTGAAGGCGGCCGAGCAGTCGCTGGCCCTGCTGCGCGAGGCGCTGCCCCAGCTGGTGCCCAGCGACCGCGCCTACTTCACCGAATCGTGGAACGACCAGCTGCCGGCCGAGCTGGTGCTCGAGGCGAAGCCGCCGCGCCGTCCGGCCGCGCGGAAGAAGCCCGCGCCGCGCGCGTCTGTGGCACGCTAGGCAGCCTCGCCGTTCTCTCCAGCGCATGTCCGACAAGCCCAACGACCCCATCGACCTGGCCGCGCACCGCGAGCGCCGCGCGAGGCTGCAGCAGCAGCGCGACAGGCAGGGGTCGGCCGGCTCGCCGCCGGAACCCGGTCCGGACGAAGTGCCCTGCCCGCGCTGCAAGGAACTGATCTACGGCAAGGTGCGGCAGTGTCCCCATTGCGGCGTGTACTTCGTCGGCAGCGCGGCGGACTTCGCGCCCAGGCCCAAGATGTCGCTGCGCGCCAAGTGCATCGTCGTGCTGGTCACGCTGGTGCTGCTCTACATGGGCCTGAGCGACGACATCGCCCGCTGGTGGTGGTAGCTGGGGTTCAGCGCGTGCCGCCCGGCGCGGCCGTCGACTTGCGCACCACCAGTTCGGGACGCAGCACCACGGTCGATGCCGACATCGAATGGCCGTCGATCTCCTCGAACAGCATCTCGGCCGCGCGCCAGCCCAGTTCGCGGTGCGGCAGGCGGATGGTGGTGAGCGGCGGGTCGACCATGTCGACCAGCGGCATGTCGTTGTGGCCGGTGACCGAGATGTCCTGCGGCACGCGCAGGCCGGCCTCGCGCAGCGCGTCGTAGGCGCCCAGCGCGACCAGGTCGTTGCAGCACACCACGGCCTGCGGCGCGGCGCCAGCCGCGAGCATCTGCTTCATCGCCTCGGCGCCGGCCTCGCGGCTGTAGCTCGCGCACTCCACCACGCGAAAAGGCTTCATGCGGTGGTCGCGCAGCGCCTGCTCCACGCCCAGGCGCCGGCCCACGCCGGTGGGAATGGTCTGCGGGCCCGCGAGGTGCGCGATGCGCTTGTGGCCCAGGCCCACGAGATGGTCGACCGCGAGCTTCATCGCGAGCCGGTCGTCGCTCACCACGGCCGGCAGGCGGCCGGTCTCGTCGGCGCGGTTGACCAGCACGGCCGTCATGCCGGCCCTGGTGACGAAGTCGACCAGCGGATCGTCGCGCGTGGCGGTGGCCATGACCACGCCGTCCACGCGCTGCGCCAGCATGCGCTCCAGCACCGGCCGCGCGAGCGCGTGGTCGACCACGTTGGTGACGAACACGAAGTAGCCGCGCGCGGCGGCGCTGGCCTCGATGCCCTGCAGGATCGGCGGGAACACCGCGTTGGTGATGTCGGGCACCAGCACGCCGATGGTGTGGGTGCGCCCCGTGCGCAGCGCCGAGGCCGCGCGGTTGGGCCGGTAGCCCAAGCGCTGCGCCGCCTCCTCGACCACGCGCAGCACTTCGTCGCTGATGAGCGAACGCTTCTCGGGACTGAGCGCGCGCGAGACGGTGGACACGTGCACGCCTGCGGCACGGGCGACATCGCGGATGGTGACGGGCGAGGACGGGGCGGGTGGATTGGAGCTCATTGATGCAAACGATTGTCGCAGGGGGCATCGGCTCAGGTCGGCTTTCTGCCATTTGTAGACCCCGGATCACCTCCATTTTACTTTTCGGAGATTTGGACTAATATCGTGCAAACGATTGCAAAGACTTGCCATGAACATCGCCACCTCCCCCCACTCGGTGCTGGGCCATGTGCTCGACGCCATGAAACACACGCCTGACCCGCGGCTGCGCACCGTGATGGAAGCGGTCACCCGCCACCTGCACGCGCTGGTGCAGGAAGTGAAGCTGACGGAAGAGGAGTTCGAGCAGGCGCTCGAATTCATCGTCGCCATCGGCCAGGCCACCGGCGAGACCAAGAACGAGGTGGTGCTGGCTGCGGACATCCTGGGCGTGTCGACCGTGGTCGCACTGCAGAACAACCAGGACCCGCAGGGCGAATCGCCCGCCGCGCTGCTCGGCCCGTTCTGGCGCGCGAACGCGCCGGCCTGCGCCCAGGGCGAGAACATCGCGCGCTCGGGCACGCCGGGCACCCCGCTGGAGGTGACGGGCATGGTGCGCGACCACCAGGGCCGGCCGGTGGAAGGCGCCACGGTCGACGTGTGGCAGGCCTCGCCGGTCGGCCTCTACGAGAACCAGGACCCGTCGCAGGAGAACATGAACCTGCGCGGGCGCTTCGCCACCGACGCCGAAGGTCGCTTCCACTTCCGCAGCGTGCGCCCCGCCGGCTACCCGGTGCCGACCGACGGGCCCTGCGGCGTGCTGCTGCGCGCGCAGAAGCGCCACCCGAACCGGCCCGCGCACCTGCATTTCATGGTGAGCAAGCCGGGCCACAAGGTGCTGATCACGCAGGTGTTCGCCGACGACGACGAGAACCTGGAGAGCGACCCGACCTTCGGCGTGACGCGCCGGCTGATCGGCCGCTTCGCGCTCGCGCCCGACGGAAAGAGCGCCTCGCTGCACCACGACTTCGAGCTCGAACCAGGCGAGATGAAATTCCCCCGCCCACCAATCCCTTGACCACCCCCAGGCTTCGCGCACTTCGTGTCGCTGCGCCAACCCCCTTCGAGGGAGCAACACCGGCGGCCCGGCGAAGCCGGTTCCGCGGTGTTCCGCGACAAGGCATCCCCCCGATCAACCCACTCTTCTCACATCCATGAGCTTCGACCCAGTCTCCAGACTCGACGGCAAGGTCGCCGTCATCACCGGCGGCCTCGGCGCCATCGGCTACGCCACCGCCAGGCGCCTCGCCGCGCTGGGCGCCACCTGCGTGCTGCTGCACCGCAAGGGCGACGATGCCGAGGCCCGTGCGGCCGCCCTGCCCTCGGCCGCCGGCCAGCGTCACGCTGCGATCCGCGCCGACATCGTCGACACGCCCAGCCTCGTGGCCGCCGCTGCCGAGGTGAAGGCCACGCTCGGGCGCTGCGACATCCTGGTCAACAGCGCGGGCCATACGCAGCCGGTGCCGGCCGGCGACCTCGACGCGCTTACGGATGAGCTCATCGACGACATCGTGCGTTCCAACTTCCGCGGCGTGTTCGCCACCATCCGCGCCTTCGCGCCGCTGCTGAAGGCGAGCGGCGACGGCCTCGTGGCCAACATCTCGTCGATCGCGGGCTTCACCGGCGTGGGCAGCAACCTCGCCTACGTGGCGGCCAAGGCCGGGCTCGACGTGGTGGGCGATGCGCTGGCCAAGACGCTGGCGCCTGCGGTGCGCGTGGTGTCGGTGTCGCCGGGCGCGGTGGAGTCGGGCTTCGTGCCCGGGCGCGGCGCGGAGTTCGCGAGCAAGATGGCCAGCACCACGCCGCTGGGCCGCATCGGCCAGCCGGAAGACGTGGCCGCCACGGTCGAGGCGCTGGCCACCACCATGCGCTTCGTGACCGGCACGCGCATCGTGGTCGACGGAGGGCGCCACCTGTGAGCACCCACGCCAAGACCCTCATCACCTGCGCCGTCACGGGCAACCTCGTGAAGCCGGAGCAGACGCCGCACCTGCCGATCACGCCGGTGCAAATCGCCGATGAATGCCTGGCCGCGGCCGAGGCCGGCGCGAGCCAGGTGCACATCCACGTGCGCAACCCCGAGACCGGCAGGCCCTCGATGGAAGTCGAGCTGTACCGCGAGGTGGTCGACCGCATCCGCCGCGGCAACCGCGAGCTGATCGTCAACCTCACGACCGGCCCGGGCGGGCGCTTCATTCCCAGCGAGGACGATCCGAAGATCGCCGCGCCCGGCACCACGCTGCTGCCGCCCGAGAAGCGCGTGGAGCACATCGCGCTCATCAAACCCGACGTGTGCTCGCTCGACCTGAACACCATGAACTCCGGCCCCGACGTGGTCATCAACACGCCGCGCAACGTACGGCGCATGGCGAAGGTGATGCGCGAGGCGGGCGTGAAGCCCGAGCTGGAGATCTTCGACTCGGGCGACATCAACCTCGCGCTCGACCTCATCGCCGACGGCACGCTCGACGGGCCGGCCATGTGGACCTTCGTTCTCGGCGTGAAATACGGCTTCGCGCCCACGCCCGAGACGCTGCTCTACGCACGCAACATGCTGCCGCGCGGCGCCTTCTGGAGCGCCTTCGGCATCGGGCGCATGGAGTTCCCGATCGTCGCGCAGGCCTGGCTGCTGGGCGGCCACGTGCGCGTGGGCATGGAAGACAACATCTACCTGGAGAAGGGCGTGCTCGCCGAGAGCAACGCCCAGCTGGTGGCGAAGGCGCGCGACATCCTCGTGAGCCTGGGCGGCGAAGTCGCCAATCCGCGCGAGGCCCGCGCCATGCTGGGCTTGCCCGGTGCGAGGAGCTGAACGATGAGCACCGCAGCCATGCACTCCATCCACAGCTCGCGCGCACTTCGCGTGAACCAGAAGGCCGCCGACCTCGACGCGCTTCGGCTCGAAGCCGCACCGCAGCCCGAGCCCTCGGCGGCGCCCGGCCATGCCGTGGTGCGCATCGCCGCCGCCGCGGTGAACCCCAGCGACGTGAAGGCCACGCTGGGCCTCATGCCCCAGGCCGTGTGGCCGCGCACCCCGGGCCGCGACTTCGCGGGCACCGTGGTGAGCGGCCCTTCGGAGTGGATCGGCCGCGAGGTCTACGGCTCCGGCGGCGACGTCGGCATCACGCGCGACGGCTCGCATGCGCGCTACCTGGTGCTGCCCGAGCAGGCGCTGCGCGCCAAGCCGCGCGGCATCTCGATGGACGAGGCTGGCGCGGTGGGCGTGCCCTTCGTCACCGCCTACGAAGGCTTCCGCCGCAGCGGCATGCCGCAGGCCGGCCAGACGGTGCTGGTGCTGGGCGCCAACGGCAAGGTCGGGCAGGCGGTGGTGCAGCTCGCCTCGCAGGCCGGCGCGCGCGTGATCGCGGTGCAGCGCCGCGCCGGGCCTTTCGAGGGCTTCGCGAGCGGACCGGTGGACACGATCGACGCACGCCACCACGCCGACGTGGGCGCGCGGGTGCGCGAACTCACCGACGGGCGCGGCGCGAACATCGTCTACAACACCGTGGGCAGCGCCTACTTCGAGGCGGCCAACAAGGCGATGGCCAAGGGCGCGACCCAGATCTTCATCGCGACGCACGACCGGGCGGTGCCCTTCGACATCTTCGCGTTCTACCGCGGCATGCACACCTACGTGGGCATCGACTCGCTGGCGATGGACTGCGTCGCCAGCACCGCCCAGCTCGACGCCATGCGCGAGGGCTTCGAGCGCGGCACGCTCAAGCCCTTCCCGGTGGCGCGCCACTTCACGCTCGACGAGGCGCACGAGGCCTACCGGCTGGTGCTCTCGGGCAGCACCGACCGCGTCGTGCTGCGGCCCTGAACCCTTTCCGGAGCACAACCATGCACGTCACCCGCTTCGCCGAGGCGCCGCACTACGAGGCGCCCAACCATTTCGACATGCGCTGCCTGCGCCTTCAGGGCAAGGAGGCCGGCCCTTCCACCCAGATGTGGATGGGCATGAGCCAGATCCTGCCCGGCGGGCGCACCGGCCTCGACGGCTCGCCGATGGAAAAGCTCTACCTCGTGCTCGAAGGGCAGCTGCACGTGGTCGGCGAGATCGACGGCACTCGCCAGGAGGAAGTGCTCGGCCCCTACGACAGCTGCCGCTTCGCGCCCGGCGAGAAGCGCCAGCTGGAGAACCGCGGCAATCGCCCGGTGCTGGTGGCATTGGTGATGCCCAACGCACCGCCGGCGTAGCAGCTCCTTCCCTCTCTTTCCCGGTCATTCATCGCTCAACCAAATAGATCAACGGAGACAAGACGCATGAAGAAGACTTTCAACTGGAGCCGGCGGCAGACGCTTGCTGCGGCGGCCGCCATCGCGGCCTGCGCGCTCACCGGCGCCCACGCGCAGGGGCCGTGGCCCGGCACGCAGGCGGTGCGGCTGGTCGTGCCCTTCACCGCCGGCAGCGGCACCGACATCGTCGCGCGCCTGGTGGCCGAGAAGCTCGGGCCCGCGCTGGGCACCAGCGTGATCGTGGACAACAAGCCCGGTGCGGGGGGCACGCTGGGCGCCGCCATCGTGGCCAAGTCGCCGGCCGACGGCTACACGCTGCTGGTGCACTCGGCCGGCCACCTGGTGAACCCGTGGATCTACAAGGGCCTGTCGTACGACACCATCAAGGACTTCACCGGCATCACGCCGATGGCCAGCCTGCCGAACGTGCTGGTGACCGCGCCCTCGCACTTCGCCGACGTGAAGGACCTCGTGGCCAAGGCGAAGGCCAAGCCCGGCGGCTTCAACTACGGCTCCGCCGGCAACGGCTCGGCCACGCACATGAACGCCGAGGTGTTCCGCCTCGCGGCCGGCGTCGATGCGCAGCACGTGCCCTTCCGCGGCACGCCCGAGGCCATGACCGAGGTGATGGCCGGACGCGTCGACTGGTTCTTCGCGCCCATGGTGTCGGCCCTGCCGCTGATCCAGACCGGCAGGCTGCAGGCGCTGGCCGTGGGCACCGGCAAGCGCTCGTCGGCGCTGCCCAGCGCGCCCACCACGGTGGAAGCCGGCGTGCCGGGCTCGGAGTACCTGTTCTGGGTCGGCCTGTTCGCGCCGGCGAAGACGCCGCAGCCGGTGGTCGACCGGCTGCAGGCCGAGGTCGCGAAGATCATGGCGTCGCCCGAGCTGAAGGAGCGGCTGGAGAAGCTGGGCGCGGAGCCGTTCACGATGCCTTCGGCGCAGTTCAACAAGTTCATCGTCGAGGAGACGGCGAAGGCCCAGCAGGTGGTCAAGGCTGCCAGCATCAAGGTGGACTGACATGGCACGCACTCTCTTCACGGCGGCGACCATCGCCGCCAGCCTGCTGTTGCCTGTCACCTCGCAGGCACAGCCCGCAGACCTCGTCGTCACCAACGCGAAGATCGCCACGCTCGGCACCGCCGGCACCATGGCGCAGGCGATCGCTGTGCGCGATGGCCGCATCGTGGCCGTAGGCAGCGCGGCGCAGATGGGCGCGTTCACGAGCCCCGCGACGCGCACGGTCGATGCGGGTGGGCGCACGCTGATCCCGGGCCTGATCGACTCCCACATGCACGCGGTGCGCGCAGCGCTGAGCTACTCCACCGAAGTGAACTGGATCGGCGCCGGCACCATCGCCGAGGCGATGGCGCGCATCCGCACCGCCGCCGCGAACGCGCGCCCGGGCGGCTGGCTGATCGTGGCCGGCGGCTGGACCGAGCAGCAGTTCGCCGAGCGCCGCCGCCCCACGCTGGCCGAACTGCAGGAGGCCGCGCCGAACAACCCGGTGTACGTGCAGCTCTTCTACGAAGCAGTGGTGATGACGCCCAAGGCGCTGGAGGCGCTGGGCGTCGCACCGGGCACGCTGCCCGCCGGCATGAAGCCCGTGCCCGACGGCGCGCCCGGCTGGATGAGCGGCGACATCGTCGGCATCTCGGCGCTCTTCGACAAGCTGCCCAAGCCCACCTACGACGACAACGTCGCCGGCACGCGCGCCTTCTTCACCGAGCTCAACCGCCTGGGCATCACCGGCCTGGTGGACCCGGGCGGCTTCAGCATCGCGCCTTCGCAGTACGCCGCGCTCTTCCAACTGTGGCGCGAGAAGGCGCTGACGCTGCGCGTGGCCTACAGCGTGTTCGCGCAGAAACCCGGCGCGGAGCTGCAGGAGTTCCGCGATCTCACGCAGATGCTGCCGATGGGCTTCGGCGACGACATGCTCAAGTTCAACGGCCTGGGCGAACGCGTGACGCTCGCCATGTACAACAACAACTTCCCCGACGAGGCCGCGAAAGCGAAGTTCTACGAGCTCGTGAAATGGGCTGCACAACGCAAGATGGCCGTCACCATCCACTGGCAGGAGAACGGCTCGGTCGACCATCTGCTGGGGCTGTACGAGAAGCTGAACGCCGAGGTGCCGATCAAGGACCTGCGCTGGTCCATCGCCCACCTCGACGACGCCTCGAGCGAGACGCTCGCGCGCATGAAGGCGCTGGGCATCGGCTGGACCATGCAGGACGCGATGTACTTCCAGGGCGACCGCGCCCTCGCCGTGCGCGGCGACGCGGCGCGGCGCATGCCGCCCATCGGCACCGCGCTGCGCGCCGGCGTGAACATCGGCGCCGGCACCGACGCGCACCGCGTGGCCTCGTACAACCCCTTCGTCGCCCTGCAGTGGATGCTCGACGGCAAGACGGTGAGCGGCAAGGCCATGCGCGGCGCCGACGAGACGCCCACGCGCGAGCAGGCGCTGCGCCTGTACACGCAGGGCAGCGCGTGGTTCAGCTTCGACGAAGGCAGGCGCGGCACGCTCGAAGTGGGCAAGCTCGCCGACTTCGCCGTGCTCGACCAGGACTTCTTCAGCGTGCCGCTGGAGCGCATCGGCAAGACCACCTCGCTGATGACGGTGGTGGGCGGGCGCGTGGTGTACGCGGCGCGGCCCTTCGCCGCGGCGGCAGGCGCTTCGGGCGCCTCGGCGCCCTGAAGCTTCTCAGACCGCCAGTACGCGCCGCACGCGCTCGCGCAGCACCGGCAGCACGTCGCTCTCGAACCACGGGTGGTGCTTGAGCCAGCTCGTGTTGCGCGGCGATGGATGCGGCAGCGGAACGAAGCGCGGCGCGTAGTCGGCGAAGGCCTGCACGGTCTCGGTGACGCCCGCGTGCGCCTTCCTGCCGAGGAAGTGGCGCTGCGCGTACTGGCCGATGAGCAGCGTCAGCTCGACCTGCTTCATCTGCGCGAACAGCTTCTCGTGCCACAGCTGCGCGCATTCCCTGCGCGGCGGCAGGTCGCCACTCTTGCCGCGGCCGGGGTAGCAGTAGCCCATCGGCACGATCGCCACGCGCGCCGCGTCGTAGAACACCTCGCGCTCGATGCCGAGCCAGCGGCGCAGCTGGTCGCCGCTGCGGTCGTTCCACGGCACGCCCGTCTGGTGCACCGTGAGGCTGGGCGCCTGTCCGACGATCAGCAGCCTGGCGCTCGCGCTGGCCTGCACCACCGGCCGGGGGCCCAGCGGCAGGTGCAGCGCGCACGCACGGCAGGCGCGCACCTCGGCGAGCAGCGCGTCCATGGCATCGGCGCGAAAGATCTCAATCGGCAAAGGGCTTGAAGAAGGCGTTGAGCTCGGCACCCGGCGCGGCATCGGCGAAGCCATCGAAGCGCCCTTCTGCCAGCGTGCGCGCGGCACGGAGGAAGCCGCCCCACGCCGCGCGGGCCAGCCCACCGCCCACGCTGACGCGGCGCACGCCGAGTTCGGCGATGTCCTTCATCGTGAGTTCGCTTGGCGCGCCCACCAGCAGGTTGACCGGCTTGCCTCCCGCGGCGGCGACCACGGCCGCGATCTGCTCGCGCGTCTTGATGCCCGGCGCGTAGAGGCAGTCGGCGCCGGCGTTGGCGTAGGCCTTGAGCCGCGCGATGGCGTCGTCGAGATCGGGGCGGCCGGCGAAGAAGTTCTCGGCGCGGCCGACCAGCAGCACGTCGGCGCCCGATGCGTCGATGGCCTTGCGCGCGGCGCGCAGGCGCTCCACCGCCACGTCGACCGGAAAGAGCGGATCGGCGGCGTTGCCCGTCGAATCCTCGATGGACAGGCCCGCCACGCCCATCTCGATGGCGAGGCTCACGCTCTCGGCCACGCCCTTCGTGTCGGCGGCAAAGCCGTTCTCGAAGTCGGCGTTCACCGGCAGGTCGGTGGCCTCCACGAGTTCGCGCAGGTGCGCAAGGATGTGCTCGCGCGACATCGCGCCGTCCGCATGCCCCTGCGACCACGCGAAGCCCGAGCTGGTGGTGGCCAGCGCCTTGAAGCCCAGGCCTTCGAGGAAGCGCGCGCTGCCCGTGTCCCAGGGGTTCGGAATGACGAAGCAGCCTTGTTGATGGAGGGCGCGGAAGTCGGCGCGTTTCTGGGCGATGGTGCGGGTCATGGCGTGGGTCGGCTTTCTTTCTTGTTGAGTGGATGAGAAAACAGGACGTCAGGAAGGGCGGTCAGGATACGCCGGCCTTCGCGTCCGCAGCACCCGGCGGGTTTTGCAGCAGGTGGTCGATGAAGGCGCGCACCGCCGGCAGCATGCCGCGGCGCGATGCGAAGGCGGCCTGGATCTCGCTGGCCGCGCAGGCCCATTCGCCGCACAGGCGCACCAGGCGGCCGTCGGCAAGGGCGTCGCGGCACATGATCTCGGGCAGCAGCGCGAGCCCCATGCCCTGCTCGGCCAGGTGCCTCAGCGCGAACATGTCGTCGGTCACGACGTGCGGCGTGAAGGCGAAATCGTGCGACTCGCTGCCGCGCTCCAGAGCCCAGCGGTAGCGCTCGTTGTCCGCGGGCAGCGACAGCACCGGCCATGCGGCCAGGTCGCCGAGCGAGCGCGGCATGCCCAGCCGCTCCACCAGCGCGGGGCTCGCAAGCAGCACGTCGACGGTGCTGCCCAGCGGGCGCGCAACCAGGCTCGAATCCTCGAAGGGCGGGCGGCGCACGCGCAGCACCACGTCGATGTTCTCCTGCAGCGGATCGACGCGGCGGTTGCTCACCTCCAGCTGCAGCCGCACGCCGGGAAAGGCGCGCATGAAGGACGGGATCAGCGGCGTGAGCCAGAACTGCGCGAGCGTGAACGGGCAGCTCACGCGCAACAGGCCCTGCGGCTGCGCGGTGGCCTGGCGCGCCACGTCGAAGGCCTCTTCGCCCGCCGCCACAGTCGCCTGGCAGCGCTCGTAGAACTGCCGGCCCACGCTGGTGAGCAGCAGCCGCCGCGAACTGCGCTGCAGCAGGCGCACGCCGATGCGCTCCTCCAGCTGCGAAACGCGCCGGCTCAGGCGCGACTTCGGGATGCCCAGGTGCCGGCTTGCGGCGCTGAAGCCCTGCTGCTCCACCACGTGGGCGAAGAGGGCGAGGTCGTTGAAGTCTTCCATGTCGTCTCTTCTGTTCTTTCTCGTTCTGCTGGCGGAACGATGCGTTCTTTTCCGGCCGATTGTTCGGCTTTCGTTCCATCAGCATCATCGATCGCTCTCCACCGGTCAACCGGCAACTTCACTCACACGCACGCAGCCATGAAACTCGCCAGCTTCCACCATCGCGACCGGCTTCGCTTCGGCGTGGTCCGAAACGAGGATGCGATCGCGGACCTGAGCGGGCAGCCCGGCGCGCCGGCGGGGCTGCTCGAACTGATCGAACGTGGCGACGAGGGCATGGCCTGGCTGCAGGCGGTGCTGGCCGATGCACCGCGCGTGGCCCTGTCCGACGTGCGGCTGGCGGCGCCGATTCCCGCGCCGCGCAAGTTCCTCGGCCTCGGCGGCAACTACGCCTCGCACCTCGAGGAAGCGGCGAAGCTCGGCCTGGTGCGGCCGCCGGGGCAGGTGTGGTTCAACAAGCAGGTGTCGTGCGTGGCCGGCCCCTTCGATGCGGTGCACAAGCCCCGCGTGTCCGACCAGTTCGACTACGAGGGCGAGCTGGGCGTGGTGATCGGCAAGCGCTGCCGCCACGTGCGCGCAGAGGACGCGATGGCGATGGTGGCGGGCTACGTGGTGGTCAACGACATGAGCGTGCGCGACTGGCAGATGCGCGCGCCGACGCACACGCTGGGCAAGTCCTTCGACACGCACGGCCCCTTCGGCCCCTGGCTGGTGACGCGCGACGAGATCGCCGATCCGCATGCGCTGCGGCTGCGCACCTGGGTCAACGGCGAGCTGCGCCAGGACGGCAACACGGCGCAGATGATCCACCGCATCGAGGCGATGCTGGTCGAGCTGAGCACCGCCTTCACGCTGGAGCCCGGCGATGTGCTGAGCACCGGCAGCCCCGCCGGCGTCGGCGGCCTCATGGACCCGCCGCGCTACCTGGTGCCGGGCGACGTGGTGCGGGTGGAGATCGAGGGCATCGGCCACATCGAGAACCGCGTGGTGGCCGAGCCCGACACCGTCTGAGCGCACGCCCTTCGCCCCTTCGAAGAAGAAAAGGAGACACCCATGAACGACGAACTCGCCCTGTCCGCGCGCCGCCCCCTGCCCGACTTCGCGCACACCGCGCTGCGCCCGGTCAAGCTCGCGCACGTCGTGCTGCGCGTGGGCGATCTCGCGCGCTCGCGCGACTGGTACATCGAAGTGCTGCAGGCGCGCGTGGCCTTCGAGAACGAGATGCTGTGCTTCCTGAGCTACGACGACGAGCACCACCGCATCGGCCTGGTCGCACCGCCCGGCCTGAAGCACGAGGCCGACGCGAGCACGGGACTGGAGCACATCGCCTTCACCTACGGCTCGCTCGGCGAGCTGCTGGCCAACCACCGGCGGCTGGCGGCGCGCGGCATCCGGCCCTATTGGTGCATCAACCACGGGCCGACGATCTCGATGTATTACCGCGACCCCGACGGCCACCGGCTGGAGCTGCAGCACGACGTGTTCGAGACGGCCGCGGAAGTCGACGCCTTCTTCGCGGGCGGCGCCTATGCCGAGAACTTCATGGGCGTGGTGTTCGACCCCGACGCGCTGGCCACGCGCTACGAGGCGGGCGAGCCGCTGGCCTCGCTCACCGAGCGGCCCCGGCTGCCGCAGGGCAAGGGGCCATGGGACATGTTCGTACCCTGAGGCCGGCGCGGTTCAGCACTCGACCACGTTCACCGCGAGGCCGCCGAGCGATGTTTCCTTGTCGGTGGCCTTCATGTCCTCGCCCGTCTGCTTCATGGTGCGGATCACTGCGTCGAGCGACACGTAGTGGCTGCCGTCGCCGCGCAGCGCCATGCGCGCCGCGTTGATGGCCTTCACCGCGCCCATCGCGTTGCGCTCCACGCACGGTATCTGCACCATGCCGCCGACCGGGTCGCAGGTGAGGCCGAGGTTGTGCTCCATGCCGATCTCGGCCGCGTTCTCGACCTGCGCCGGCGTGGCGCCGAGCACCGCTGCGAGCGCGCCGGCCGCCATCGAGCAGGCCACGCCCACTTCGCCCTGGCAGCCGACCTCGGCGCCCGAGATCGAGGCATTGGTCTTGTAGAGCATGCCGATGGCCGCGGCAGTGAGCAGGAAGTCGACGATGCCCTCGTCGCTCGCCTGCGGCACGAAGCGCTGGTAGTAGTGCATCACGGCGGGCACCACGCCGGCCGCGCCGTTGGTGGGCGCGGTGACCACGCGGCCGCCGGCGGCGTTCTCCTCGTTCACCGCCATCGCGAAGGCGTTGACCCAGTCCATCGCCGCGAGCGGATCGGCCGCGCCGGCCTGCGCGAGCAGCTCGCGGTGCAGCTCCGGCGCGCGGCGGCGCATGCGCAGCGGGCCGGGCAGCGATTGCGCGGCCAGCGGGTTGTCGATGCCGAAGCCGCGCTGCACGCACTGCTGCATCACCTGCCAGACGCGCAGCAGCCCGGCGCGCACTTCGGCTTCGGGACGCCACGTGCATTCGTTGCGCATGACGAGCGTTGCCACGGAGAGGCCGTTCTCGCGGCACTGCGCCATGAGCTCGTCGCCGGTGGTGAAGGGATGCGGCACGGCCGACGCCGCAGCCACCGTCTGTGCCATGGCCTGCCCGCCCTCGACGACGAAGCCGCCGCCGACCGAGAAGTACGTGCCCTCGGCCAGCGTGGCGCCGTCGGCCGCGAAGGCGGTGAAACGCATCGCGTTGGGATGCTCGGCCAGCGATTCCTCGCCCTTGAAGGCGATGTCGCGCACGCGGTCGAAGCCGATGGGCGTGGTGCCCAGCAGGTTCAGCCTGCCCGTGCGGCGCAACTCCTCCAGCCGGGGCTGCACGGTCTCGGGCCGCACGGTGTCGGGCGCGTCGCCGAAGAGGCCGAGGATCACGCCCTGGTCGGTCGCATGGCCGTGGCCGGTGGCGCCGAGCGAGCCGAACAGGTCGACGTGCAGCCGCGCCACCTGCGCGAGCAGGCCGCGTCGCTCGAGCGATTGCGCGAACATCAGCGCGGCGCGCATCGGCCCCACGGTGTGCGAGCTGGACGGGCCGATGCCGATCTTGAAGATGTCGAAGGCGGAGAGCATCAGCGCATCATGCTCTCATCTCTCGATGCAGGAAGCTGCTGTTTCACCAGCGCCACCCAGTAGGCGGCGCCCAGCGGCAGGATGTTGTCGTTGAAGTCGTAGTACGGGTTGTGCACGTTCGGGTCGTTCGGGCCCTCGCCCGCGCCGATGCCGATGTAGGCGCCGGGGCGCTTCTGCAGCATGAAGGCGAAGTCTTCCGAGCCCATGGCGGGCGGGATGTCGGTGTGCACCTGAGCAAGCTCCACCAGGCTGGCGGCCGCGGCAATGGCGGCGTCGGTCTCGGCGGGCGTGTTGACCACGCCGGGGTAGCCGCGACGATAGTCCAGCGCCACCTTCGCGCCATGCGTGGCGGCCACGCCGTCGCAGATCTGCTGCATGGCGGCCTGGGTCTTGTCCTGGATGCCGGCATCCAGCGTGCGCACGGTGCCGCGCAGCACCACGGTCTCGGGGATCACGTTCCAGGTGTCGCCGCCGTGGATCTGGGTGACGCTCACCACGGCCGAGTCGGTCGCACCGGTGCGGCGGCTCACGATGGTCTGAAGTGCGTTGACGAGCTGGGCCGAGACCACCACCGAGTCGATGCCGGTCTCGGGCATGGCGCCGTGGCTGCCCTTGCCGGTGACGACGATCTCGAAGGTGTCGAGGAAGGCCGTCATCGTGCCCTTGCGGATCGCGAAGTGGCCGCGCGGCAGGCCGGGGAAGTTGTGCATGCCGTAGACCGCGTCGGCCGGGAACTGATCGAACAGGCCCTCGTCGACCATCACGCGGCCGCCGCCTTCGTTCTCCTCGGCGGGCTGGAACACGAAGTGCACCGTGCCCTTGAAGGGCTTGTGGCGCGAGAGATGCTCGGCCGCGCCCAGCAGCATGGCCGTGTGGCCGTCGTGGCCGCAGGCGTGCATCTTGCCGGCGCATTTGGAAGCGTGCGGCTGCGTGCCCAGCTCCTGCATGTTGAGCGCGTCGAGGTCGGCGCGCAGCGCGATGCTCGGGCCCTCGCCGTTCTTCAGGGTGCCGACCACGCCGGTGCCGGCCAGGCCGCGATGCACCGGCAGGCCCATCAGCATCAGCGCGTTGGCGACGACGTTGGCGGTGCGGTGCTCCTCGAAGGCGGTCTCGGGGTTGGCGTGGATGTCGCGGCGCCAGGCCAGCATGCGGGCGCGGGTGTCTTCGGCGATTTCGGGGTCGCGGTACATGGCTTTTGGGGTTCTCTCGTGGGAGGGGTTCAGTGGAAGAATTCGGCAATCACGGTGGCGCCGAGGAAAGTGCCTGCGGTAGCGGTAAGAGACACCACCACGATGCGCCAGCCCAGCTGGCGGAACACCGGCATGTCCTTCGCGACCGAGAAGCCGGCCAGCGCGAGCACAGGGGTGGTGAAGGCCAGGAAGTTGAGCTTGGCGGTGATCGCGATCAGCGCGTCGGAGAACGGGAACAGCCCCGGAATGCCGGCCACCGTGGCCACCACCGACAGCACCAGCACCATCGGCAGGCGCGGCACCAGGCGCTTGATGCCCTCGACGATCAGCGCGATCAACGCCACCGCCGCCAGGCCTTCGAGCGACACCAGCACCGGCACCTTGTAGGTCAGCGAGTTGCCGATGAGCACGCCGCCGCTGACCACCGCCCAGGCGATGAGCGTGTCGCGCAGCGGCAGCGCCCCGCCGTGGCCGACGCTGACCTGCGACACGGCGCCCGTGCCGGCGTCCTGCGCGCCGCGCTTCGAGAAGCGGCCCAGAACCGGCTCCAGCTTGCCGTAGAGCCACGAGCACAGCGGCAGCGACAGGAACAGCGTGAAGTAGAAGCCCACCACAGTGGTCAGCAGGTTCGACGCGGCGGCGATGGCGGTGAGCTGCGGCAGCATCTCGGTCGGCTGCTGCGCCGCGATGGCACCCAGCGCCGCCGCCATCAGGCTGCCGGAGCCCACGCCGGCACCCATGGCCAGCGAGCGCGGGTCGAAGATGTGCAGGCTGGCGACGAAGCCCGCCAGCACCGCGATGAAGAGCGCGCCCAGCACGGTGCCGGTGATGTACTCGGCCAGCACGCCGCGGCCCTCTGGCGAGGCCATGCCGTACTTCTCGCCGATGATCACCAGGTTGCCCTCGCGGCCCACCGAGAAGGTGGCACCCACCGCCTCGCGCTTGATGCCCAGCAGCAGCGCCAGCGGCAGGCCCAGCGCCAGCGTGCCCAGCGCATGGCCGAACTCCTGGAACAGCAGCGCCCAGCCGGCCTGCTTTACCTGCGGCAGCGCGGCGCCGACCGTGAGGCCCAGCTTCACCACGAACAGCAGCAAGCCCGCGTTCAGCAGGCCGCCTGCGAAGGACTGCTCGGCCGTCGCCACGCGCACCGCGCCCGGCACGCGGCGATGCGCGATGCCCCAAGCGGCCGCGATCAGCAGCGCCCACAGCATCGGCAGCAGCGCCACCTTGCCCGGGCCGACGCTGAATTGCACCGGGCCGATGAGCTCGGCCACGGCCACGACGGCCAGGGTGACGAGCGCGAGCCGGAGTTTTCCGGAAGCCGACGAAGAGGCGCCGGGAGCGAGCGAAGTGGGGGTGGAAGCAGCGGATGTCATCGGTTGGGGCATCGTGTGGCGCAGCGGCGGCTGCGGGCTGCCGGGAAGTTTCGGATCGCCAGCCCCTTGCATCAATGGCCGCGAATCGGGATATTCGTTGCATTGAATGCAACACTCAGGGGACGAAGGCCATGGACGACAGGCTCGACACGCGCCGCGTGCGCTACTTCATGCAGGTGCTGGAGAGCGGCTCCGTGCGCGGTGCCGCCGAGGTGCTCGACATGGACCCCTCGGCCGTGAGCCGCGCCATCGGCATCCTGGAGCAGGAGTGCGGCCTGCCGCTGCTGGAGCGCCACGGTCGCGGCGTGGTGCCCACGGACGCGGGCCAGATGCTGGCCGGCTACGTGCGCCGCCAGAACAGCCAGAAGCAGCACCTGATGGCGCAGCTCGACAGCATCCGCAAGATCGAGCGCGGCCACATCGACATCGTGGCCGGCGAGGGCTACGTGGACTGGCTCATGCGCCACAGCCTGCGCGACTTCATGACCTCGCACCCGAAGATCACCATCGACCTCGACGTGGCCAGCACCGACGAGATCGTGCAGCGGGTGGTGGAGGAGCGCGCCCACGTCGGCCTGCTGTTCCAGCCGCCCAAGGACGAGCGGCTGACCTCGCACCAGTCGCACCCGCAGCCGATCCAGGCGATGGTGCTGCGCTCGCACCCGCTCGCGCAGCTCGACCGGCCGCTGACGCTCGCCGACCTGCAGCCCTACCCGGGCGCCACGCTGCATCGCAACTTCGGCGTGCGCCAGCACATCGAGGCCGCCGAGATCAGCGAGGGCGTGCGCCTGGCCTCGCTCCTGACCACCACTTCGTTCAGCGCGCTCGGGCACTTCGTGTCGGCGGGCCTTGGGTATGCGCTGGGCACGCGCATCTCGCTCACGCCCAACGCGAGCAACCCCGAGCTGGTGGAACTGCCGATGAAGAACCCGCTGCTGTCGCAGGGCCGCTCGCACATCGTGTCGCGCCACGGGCGCATGCTCTCGCCGGCCGCATCGGAGTTGCTGCGGCAGGTGGTGGCGGACATGCGGCGCTTCGCGGAAACCAAGCCTTCCGAATGACGATGAAGGGCTTCGTTGCGCGCGGGGGCCCTTCGGTGTTCTGATCGGGCCCAACATGCTCTACGTCACCGCCCTCTTCATCCACCTGCTGTGCGCCGCCTTCTGGGTCGGCGGCATGGCCACCATGCACTTCGCCGTGCGCCCCTCGGCCGTTGCCACGCTCGAACAGCCGCCGCAGCGCCTGCGCATGATGGCCGCGACGCTCAGGCGCTTCTTCGTGGGCGTGGACGCATCGGTCACGCTGCTCTTCGCGACCGGCGTGGCGATGATCCTTGCCGGCGGCGGCTTCCGCGGCCTGCACTGGCGCATCGAGGCCATGATGAGCATCGCGATCGTGATGGCCGCCATCTACACCTACATCCGCGCCTCGGTGTTCAGGGCGATGCGCCGCGCGGTGGATGAAAGCGCCTGGCCGGCGGCTGCCGCGCGGCTGAACACGGTGCGCAAGCTGGTCACGGTGAACCTGGCGCTGGGCGTCTTGGTGTTCGGCGTGGCGACCATCGGGCGCGCGGGCTGAACGAGCCCGCGTCTTTGATCCGGCTGACGGCCGCCGCGCCTGTCAGAGCAGGTTCAACTCCACTTCGATGTTGCCGCGCGTGAGCTTCGAATAAGGGCAGGTCTGGTGTGCGGTATCGACCACGGCGCGCGCGGTCTCGCGGTCGAGGCCGGGCAGGCTCACGTTCAGGCGTGCCTGCAGGAAGTACTGGCCCTCTTCGAGCACGAGGTCGACTTCGGCGTCCACCGACAGGTCGGCCGGCAGCCTGACCTTCAGCGCGCCAGCGGCCTTGCCCATCGCGCCGATGAAGCAGGCCGACCAGCCGGCCGCGAACAGCTGCTCGGGGTTGGTGCCGGTGCCGTTGCCGCCGGGAGGCGAGAGCTGGATGTCGAGGTGGCCGTCGCTGCTGCGCGATGCGCCGAGGCGGCCGCCGGTGGTGTGGGTCTTGCCGGTGTAGAGGACTTGCTTGTCGGTCATGGTGGTTCCTTTGATGGACGGTGGTTCGGAATGAGGCCCGGTTGTCGGGGGCCGCATCGCTTCGTGCGATGTGCGTCGGAAGCGATGCAGGAATTACATCGGCGGGCTGTATCCGCGATGTGTCGAACCACCTGCCGATTTGCATGCGCGTGTGTTCGCTGCGTTGCGCAGACACAGTGGCGTACAAATTGGCGGGAAAAGAAGAAGGAAAAGAAAGGAACTCTCAGGCCGCCGCAGGGCCCTTGAGCTCGACGCTGTTGCCGTCAGGGTCGGCGATGTAGATCGAGGGGCCGTTGCCCTCGGCGCCGAAGTTGTTCTGCACCTCGCCCTGCACCGCCACGCCGTGCTGCGCCATCAATGCACGGATGGCCGCCTCGTCGAAGGGCTCGATGCGCAGGCAGAGGTGGTCGGCGTTGCGGCCTTCCGTGCCCGCGAGCGCCCCGCCCTGCCTGCCCAGCGGGCCGTCGGGCGTGACGAGGTCGATCAGGCTCGCGCCGGCGCGCAGGTGTACGAGCCCCAGGTCGTCGCGGCGTTTCTCGACGGTGCAGCCCAGCACGCCGCAGTAGAAGGCGATGGCGCGTTCGGCGTTCTTAACGCGCAGCACGACGTGGTCGATGCGCAGCACCGAGAACGGTGGCTGGCGCATCGGGTTCGCCATGCGGGCCTCGTCAGTTCAGACGACGCCGGCCGAACGCAGGGCCTCGAAGCGGGCCGCATCGATGCCCATTTCCGCCAGCACCTCCTGCGTGTGCTGGCCCAGCGCCGGCGGCGCATGGCGCAGCACGGGCGGCGTGGCCGAGAGGCGCAGCGGGCTCGCCACGCCGGTGATGCTGGCGATGCCGTCGCCCGCGTCGCGCGGCAGCGTGACCGCCAGGCCCCGCGCCTTGACCTGCGCATCGTCGAAGGCCTGCGCGATGTCGTTGATCGGGCCGCAGGGCACGGCCTTGTCTTCGAGCAGCGTGACCCACGCGGCCGTGGTGCGGGTGCGCGTGAGCTCTTCCATCATCGGAATGAGCACGCCGCGGTGCTTCACGCGCAGCGTGTTGGTGGCGAAGCGCGCGTCGGTCGCCCACTCGGGGTAGCCGCCGGCCTCGCAGAAGCGCGCGAACTGCCCGTTGTTGCCGATGGCCAGCAGCATCGCGCCGTCCTTCGTCGGGAAGTCCTGGTAGGGCGCGAGGCTGGGGTGCGTGTTGCCCTGGCGCCCGGGCGCCTTGCCGGTGTTGAGAAAGGCGCTCGCCTGGTTGGCGAGGATGGCCATGCCCACGTCGAGCAGCGCCATGTCGATGTGCTGGCCCTCGCCGGTGCGATCGCGCACCTGCAGCGCCGCGAGGATGGCAGTGCTCGCGTAGACGCCGGTGAACAGGTCGGTCAGCGCCACGCCCACGCGCAGCGGGCCGCCGCCGGGCACGTCGTCGGGGCGGCCGGTGATGCTCATCATGCCGGTCATGGCCTGGATCATCAGGTCGTAGCCCGCGCGCTCGGCATACGGGCCGTCGTGGCCGAAGCCGGTCACGCTGCAGTAGATGAGGCGCGGGTTGGCCGCGCGCAGGCTCTCGTGGTCGAGGCCGTACTGCTTCAGGCCGCCGGTCTTGAAGTTCTCCACCACGATGTCGGCCTGCGCCGCCATCTGCCTGAGCAGCGCCTGCCCGTCGGGCGTGGCCATGTCGACCGTGACCGAGCGCTTGTTGCGGTTGCAGGCGGTGAAGTAGCTGGCCTGGTCGGTGTCGTTGCCGTCCGCGTCCTTGATGAAGGGCGGGCCCCAGGTGCGCGTGTCGTCGCCGACGCCGGGGCGCTCGATCTTGACGACGTCGGCGCCCAGGTCCGCGAGGATCTGCGTGCACCACGGGCCCGCGAGCACGCGGGAGAGGTCCAGAACCTTGATGCCGTCGAGTGCTGCGGGCTTGGCGGTCATGCGCGGATCAGTTCGAGAACGCCGCAATGCCCGTGATGGCACGGCCCAGGATCAGCGCGTGGATGTCGTGCGTGCCTTCGTAGGTGTTGACCACTTCGAGGTTCACCAGGTGGCGGGCCACGCCGAACTCGTCGCTGATGCCGTTGCCGCCCATCATGTCGCGCGCCATGCGGGCGATGTCGAGCGACTTGCCGCAGTTGTTGCGCTTCATGATCGAGGTGATCTCCACCGCGGCGATGCCTTCGTCCTTCATGCGGCCCAGGCGCAGGCTGCCCTGCAGGCCCAGCGTGATCTCGGTCTGCATGTCGGCCAGCTTCTTCTGGATGAGCTGGTTGGCGGCCAGCGGGCGGCCGAACTGCTTGCGGTCGAGCGTGTACTGGCGGGCCCGGTGCCAGCAGTCTTCGGCGGCGCCGAGCGCGCCCCACGAGATGCCGTAGCGGGCGCTGTTGAGGCAGGTGAAGGGGCCCTTGAGGCCTTGCACTTCGGGGAAGGCGTTCTCCTCGGGGCAGAACACGCCGTCCATCACGATCTCGCCGGTGATGCTGGCGCGCAGGCCGACCTTGCCGTGGATGGCAGGAGCGCTCAGGCCCTTCATGCCCTTCTCGAGCACGAAGCCGCGAATGGGGCCGACGGCGCCGCTCTCGCTGACTTCCTTGGCCCACACCACGAACACGTCGGCGATGGGCGAGTTGCTGATCCACATCTTGGAGCCGGTGAGCGAGTAGCCGCCGGGCACCTTCTTGGCGCGCGTGGCCATGCTGCCGGGGTCGGAGCCGTGGTCGGGCTCGGTCAGGCCGAAGCAGCCGATCCATTCGCCGGTGGCGAGCTTGGGCAGGAACTTCTGCTTCTGGCCTTCGGAGCCGAATTCGAAGATCGGCACCATCACCAGCGAGCTCTGCACGCTGGCCATCGAGCGGTAGCCCGAGTCGACGCGCTCGACTTCGCGGGCGATCAGGCCATAGGCCACGTAGTTGAGGCCGGGGCCGCCGTACTGCTCGGGGATGGTCGGGCCCAGCAGGCCGAGGGCGCCCATCTCGCGAAAGATGGCGGGGTCGGTCTCGCCGGTGCGGAAGCCTTCGAGCACGCGGGGAGCCAGGCGCTCCTGGCAGTAGGCATTGGCCGCGTCGCGGATCATGCGTTCTTCATCGGTCAGCTGCTGGTCGAGAAGAAGGGGGTCGTCCCAGTGGAATTGCGCTTTGGCGGCCATGTGGCTGTCTCCGGAAAAGGGGGAGGAAAAGGAAAAGAGGGGAATCAGGCGATGCTAGCTACGCGCCGGCCATGACGCAAACGAGGATTCCGCACCCAGATATGCGTTCGTAGAATGTCTTGCAAGATGTTCGGGCGGCTCCTCCATTGACGAGCCGTCGGATCCATACATACAGCCGAGGCATACATGCGCCGCAAGATCCCGCCCCTGCAGACCCTGGTGTGCTTCGACGCCGCTGCGCGCCACGAGAGCTACACGCGCGCCGCGCAGGAACTCGCCCTCACGCAGAGCGCGGTGTCGCGCCAGATCGGCACGCTCGAAGGCTTCCTGGGCGTTGCGCTGTTCCGCCGCACGCGGCACGGCGTGGCGCTCACGGCCAGCGGCGCGGCCTATGCGCGGCAGATCAGCAAACGGCTCGAAGCCATGGAGCGCGACACGCTCGACGCCATGGCGCACCAGGGCGAAGGCGGTTCGCTCTCGCTGGCGGCCGTGCCCACCTTCGCCACCCGCTGGCTGATGCCGCGCCTGAAGGGCTTTGCGGCGCTGCAGCCCGACGTGGTGGTGCACATCGAGACGCGCACCCGCCCCTTTCTCTTCGCCGACGCGGAGTTCGACGCCGCCTTGTACGCCGGCACGCCCGCGCAGGTCGAGAACTGGGCCGGCACGCGCGCGCTGCTGCTGATGCACGAGGACGTGGTGCCGGTGTGCAGCCCGTCGCTGCTTCCGCGCGGCAAGGCCGTGACGCCCGCCGCCATCGCGAAGATGCCGCTGCTGCAGCAGAGCACCCGGCCCGATGGCTGGCGCCAGTGGTTCGACGCGCAGCAGATCGACGCGCCCAGCGCGCGCGGCGGCCCGCGCTACGAGCTCTTCTCCATCCTGGCCGCGGCAGCCTCGCACGGCCTCGGCGTGGCGCTGATGCCGACGATGCTGGTGGCCGACGAACTCGCGCGCGGCGAGCTGGTGGTGGCCTGCGCGCGGCCGCTTTCGGGCGAGCGCAACTACTACCTCGTGACGCCCGAGCGGGCCGACCAGCGGCCGCTGTTGAAGTTCTTCAGCGACTGGCTGCTGGAGCAGGCGCGGCAGCCGGGGGCGACGCCTTCTTCGGCGGCGAAACGCGCTGCGGCCTGAACGGCCCCCCGACCTTCTCCAGCCACGGGTCGCACACGGCACGCAGCTCCGGGTCGACGTCGAACTGCGGATCGCGCGCATCGAACAGCACCGACTTCTTCGCCTGCGCGCGCACCAGCGAGAAGGCGTCTTTTTCCGAGCGGCTGTTGTCGAACATCAGCGTCATGTTGGCGATCTGCGCGGCGTGGCCGACCGCCGCCTGCGTGCGGGGAAAGCGCTCGATGAGCTTCCTGCGATCCACGTCGTGGCCGCCCTGCTGCCTGCGCGTGCTCACGCGGAAGACCGACATGTCCACCGACACCAGCCCCACGAAGAGCAGTACGACGAAGTAGCCCGCCTCCTGCATCGCGCGGATGTCGTCGGCCTTCGACTCGTGGCCGCCGCCGGGCAGCGGCTTCCAGTGGGAGAACACGGTCTCGAATGCGAAGGGCATGCGCTGGTCCATCACCAGGCTCTTGAAGGCGCGCACGCCCTTTTGCGAAAGGATCTGCCAGCGCTCGTCGTCGTCGCGCAGGCGCTGGGCCCACGGTGGGATGTGGCCGGTGGAAGGGTCGGCGTCGGGCAGGATGGACATCATCATCCGGTCGGCGTTGACCAGCGGCAGGCGCAGCGAGGGCGCCAGGCGCGAATACCAGAGCGTCGATTTGCCGGAGCCGTTATGGCCCGCCAGCACGAAGGCCACCGGACGCGGGCCCTGGGTCTGCTCCAGCAGCTTCTCGAGCTTCGGCGGCCGGCTGCTCACGCCTTGCTCGCGCGGAACCTGCCGTCGACCATGCGGCCGATCACCTTGGTGCCGTCGGCCGCCTCGCGCACGATCTTGCTCGGGTCGGGCGGATAGGCCGAGTAGGCGTACACCTTGGCCGCGTTGGGCCCGCGAAAGACCACCGACCTGTCGATGCCCGGCTTGCCCAGCGCGCGGGCAGCTTTCTTCATGAGAACGGTGGTGTTGTCCTCCGGCCGCACCTGCGGACGCGGCGCCTTGCCGACCTTGACCAGCGCCATGCCGCGCCCCAGCACGGCCACCGGGCGGCCCTGCACCAACTGCCCGGGGGCGCTGTCGCGCGCAGCGGTTTTTTGTCTTGCCATGGGCGGATGATCGCTCAAAACCCCCGCCTGCCTGCGCTTCGCCCTGCAAAGCCCGCGATGTCGAACGGTGCGGAAAGCGGCGTCCGGAAACGGCGAGCCACAAGACGAGGAACAGGCAACACTGCAGGCATGACAGCAACCCCTGCCTCTTTGGTCGAAGCGCTCGACTGGCCCCGCATCGAAGCCGACATCGCCGCGCGCGGCTGCGCCGCCACCGGCACCGCGCTCTTCACCCCGACCGAATGCGCGGCGCTCGTGGCCATGTACGACCGGCCCCGCCATTTCCGCAGCCGCGTGGTGATGCAGCGCCACGGCTTCGGCCAGGGCGAGTACCAGTACTTCGCCTATCCGCTGCCGCCGAAGCTGGCGGCCTGGCGCAGCGCGCTCTACGAGCGCCTCGCACCGCTGGCCAATGCATGGGCGAGTGCGATGGGCCAGCCGGCCGACTATCCGGCGCAGCACGACGCGTACCTCGCGCGCTGCCATGCGGCGGGCCAGGAGCGCCCCACTCCGCTGCTGCTGCGCTACGGCGAGGACGACTACAACTGCCTGCACCAGGACCTGTACGGCGACCTGCAGTTCCCGCTGCAGCTCACGGTGCTGCTGAGCGAGCCGGGCCGCGACTTCACCGGCGGCGAGTTCGTGCTGACCGAGCAGCGCCCGCGCATGCAGTCGCGCGCGGAGGTGGTGTCGCTCACGCAGGGCGAGGCGGTGATCTTCGCGGTCAACCAGAGGCCCGTGGCCGGCACACGCGGCAGCTACCGCGTGACGATGCGCCATGGCGTAAGCCGCGTGCGATCGGGGCGCAGGCATACGCTGGGCATCATCTTCCACGACGCAGGCTGACGCGCCGCCCTCCTGCAGTTTCCCCGGCAGTTCTCCGGCACCGGTCTATACAGGGCCGTGGCATCGTGGGACTGGGCAGTACCGCACGGCAGGCCGAAGTGGAGCGAAAATCACGGCCGCTTCCGCGCAGCCACGGACTCCGGCACCACGATCGGGGCCGTGGGCCTGGCGGAAGCCGGCCCGCGGCCTGGGTGCAGCGGGCGCGTCGAGTGGTCGCCAGGGAGCTGTATGAACAAGAACTCGTCCGGGAATCCGGAAGCGGCGGGAAAGCCGTCGATCGAATCCGCCAGGGGCGCGTCGCCGTCTGCGGCCGCGCTCGTCACCCCCACGGGGCGCTCGCGGCGCTTCAGGGTCGACGTGGGCACCATCGTGAGCGCGGTGGCGCTGGCGCAGTCGCTGCTGCTGGTGTCGCTGGGCTACTGGGGCTCGCAGAGGCTGGTCTCGCGCATCGGCGTGTCGGCGCACAAGTCCAACCACGACCGCACCGAAGACAAGGTGCTGGCCTTCCTGCACAAGGCGGAGTCGGTCATCAATGCGGTCGGCACCGCCCCCAACCTGCAGCCGGCGGGTGAGCAGTCGGAACGAACGGCGGAGCTGCTCTGGACGCTGCTGCAGCAGTCGCCCGAGCTCGACAGCATCTACGTGAGCAACGAGAAGGGCCGGATGCTGATGGCCCTGCGCTACCCCGTGCCGGCCATGCGCCACATCGAGCTCGGCGACGGCTTCACCACCGAGACCTGGCAATACAAGCTGCCGCTGGACGCCGAGGCCGACGCCCAGCAGCGCTACGCCACGCAGCACATCGCATCCCTGCGCACCGACTACAACCCGACGCAGCGCGGCTGGTTCCTCCAAGCCCGCAAGGCGGGCGGGCCGGTCTGGACGCAGCCCTACGTATTCGCCGCCGCGCAGGAGCTCGGCGTGACCTACGCGCTGCCGAGCCAGCGCCGCTATCCGGACAACAGCCCGCAGGCGCTGGTGGTCGCGGGCGACGTGTCGCTCGGGCGGCTCTCGGAGTTCGTGCGCCAGTTCAGCAGCGACGGCTACGGCGACAGCGCGCTGCTGAGCGCCGACTTCAACGTGCTCGCGCGCAGCGACCTGCCCGGCGTGCTGCACAAGCTGGAGCCGCCCAGCGGCGTGCTCGGCGCGCTGCATGCGCACATGGTGACGGCCGGCACCGCGGGGGGCGGCAGCGACACCGCGTTCTCATTCAGCTACGAAGGCCGCCGCTACCTCGTGCAGACATCGCGCATTCCCAGCACCGGCTGGCAGCTCGTGAGCTGGGTGCCCGAGGACATGCTGCTCGGTGACCTGCATCGCGCGGTGCTGTGGGGCCTGGGGCTCGCGGTGACCTTCCTCGCGGTCGCGCTGTTCATGTCGCTGAAGCTGTCGAAGCTGGTGACCGCGCCGGTGGAGAACCTCTCGCACATCGCGCGGCGCATCGGCCTGCTGGAGCTCGACAACCTGCCGCGCGAACCCAGCCGCGTGCTGGAGATCCAGCATCTCGACCAGGCCCTGGACGACTCGGCGCGCAGCCTCAAGGCCTTCAGCAAGTTCGTGCCGGTGGACATCATCAACCAGCTGATCGACGAAGGCCACGCCCTCGGCCCTTCGGGCTCGCCGCGGCGCGTGACGGTGATGTTCACCGACGTGGAGGGCTTCACCTCGATCTCGGAATCGCTGGACCCCGACGTGCTGGTGGGCATGCTCACCGAATACTTCAATCTCGCGACCGGCGTGTTCGCGCGGCACGGTGGCGTGGTCGACAAGTTCATCGGCGACGGCATCATGGTGCTGTGGGGCGCGCCCTCGGACCTGAAGGACGCGGAGTACAAGGCCTGCCTGGCCGCGCTGGAGCTGCACGTGGAGATGGATGAACTCAACCGCAAGTGGGTCGAGCAGGGCCTGCCCGAGTTCTGCACCCGCGTGGGCATCCACACGGGCACGGTGATCGCGGGGGTGCTGGGCTCGAACGACCGGCTGTCCTACACCGCCTTCGGCGATGCGATCAACGTGGCAAGCCGCATCGAAGGCATCAACAAGCAGCTGGGCACCCTGGCGCTGATGTCAGAAACCACCTTCGCGGGCCTCGGCGGCCGGCTGCATACGCGGCGCATCGAGGAGCAGGTGGAACTGCGCGGCCGGCAGACGCGCATGGTGCTCTACGAACTGGTGATGTCGTGACCGGGCCTAGCGCGGCGCCTGGGTGACGCGCACCAGCACGAGGTCCGCGCTGGTGGCACCGCCTTGCGTGAGCACCGGGTACTGCGTGTCGTTGATGAAGAGGAGCTGATCGCCACGTGTGATGCGCGCCGACACCGCATAGCGCATGCGCGGATCGATGCGCGCGGCGTCCACCTTCAGCTCGTAGGCGAAGGGCACCTGCCTGCCGTTGGCCTTGATGCGCTGCTCGGCGAGCACCTTCGAAGGCGCATCCATGAGCGACACGTCGAGCAGCTGCACCACGATGTCGGCCGCGGGGTCGAGCGCGATGCGCTCGCGGTAGGTGACGGTGCCGGTCACGCGCAGCTGCGCCGCACTGCCGCCCGCCGACGGCGATGAAGGCATGGCGCACGCACTCAGCAGCGAGGCGCCCGCAATGGCGGAGAACATGAGGAGGCTGGTTCGTCTTTTCATGCGACCCATTATGCGGAGGCGGTCTGCGCACGCTGCGCGGCAAAAGCCACGAACCAGTCGAGGCTTCCCGGGTTGGCCATGGCCTCGCGGTTGACCACCTTCTCTATCGGCTGGCCCAGCAGCAGCTTCTTGATCGGCAGCTCCTGCTTCTTGCCCGAGAGCGTGCGCGGTATCTCGGCCACCTGGAAGATGTCGTTGGGCACGAAGCGCGGCGACAGCGATGTCTTGATTGCGTTGTCGATCTTCGCGCGCATGGCGCCGTCGAGCGCCACGCCGGGGCGCAGCACCACGAACAGCGGCATGTAGCTGTCGCGGCCCAGGTATTCGAGGTCGACCACCATCGAGTCGAGCACCTCGGGCAGGCCCTCGACGGCGCTGTAGATCTCGCTGGTGCCCATGCGCAGACCCTGGCGGTTGATGGTGGCGTCGCTGCGGCCGTAGATGATGCAGCCGCCGTCTTCGCCGATCTTGATCCAGTCGCCGTGGCGCCAGACGCCGGGGTAGGTGTCGAAGTAGCTCGACACATAGCGCGCGTTGCCCTCGTCACCCCAGAAGTACAGCGGCATCGACGGAATGGCCTTGGTGCAGACCAGTTCGCCCACTTCGCCGATGACCGGCTGGCCCTGCTCGTTCCAGGCCTCGACCGAATGGCCCAGCTCGCGGCACTGCATCTGTCCGGGCACCTCGGGCAGGTCGCGATTGCCGCCGACGAAGGCGCCGCAGAAATCGGTGCCGCCGGAGATGTTGCACCACCACACCTCCTTCGAGCCCGCATCGAGGATCTGCTTCGAGCCCCAGCGCTGCACCTCCTCGGGCAGCGGCGAGCCGGTGCTGCCCAGTGCGCGCACGCGCGAGAGGTCGCCGCACTCCTTCGCGACGAGCCCGGCCTTCATGCAGTTGGTGAAGTAGGCCGCGCCCGCGCCGAAGAAGGTGACCTTGTGGCGCGCCACGAAGCGCCACAGCACGCCCCAGTCGGGCTTTTCCTTGCTGCCCGCCGGGTTGCCGTCGTAGATGCAGATGGTGGCGCCGAAGGCCATGCCCGAGAGCTGCGAGTTCCACATGACCCAGCCGGTGGAGCTGAACCAGTGGTAGCGCTCGCCGAAGTTGTTGGCGCCGTAGCTCGCGCCCACGTCGTTGTGCAGCCCGCAGGCATGCATGGTGAGGATGATGCCGCCCTGCCCGTGCACGATGGGCTTGGGCAGGCCGGTGGTGCCGCTCGAATAGACGATCCAGATCGGGTGGTCGAAGGGCAGCCATTCGGGCTCGAAGGCGGCGACATTGGCGTCGTCTCGCGCGATGGCCTGCGTCCACTCGACGTCGTGAAGCACGGTGCTGGCAGCGTACGGCGACTTCACGAGCAGCAGCTTCCGCACGCTGGGCAGTTGGCCGCGCAGTTCCTGCAGCACCGCGCTGCGGTCCAGCGGCTTGCCGCCGTAGTGCACGCCGTCGACCGCAATCAGCACCTTGGGCTCGATCTGGCGAAAGCGGTCGGCCACCGCGGCCGTGCCCATGTCGGGCGCGCACACGCTCCAGATCGCGCCGATGCTGGAGCATGCGAGAAAGGCCACCATGGTCTCGGGCACGTTGGGCATGTAGGCCGCGACGCGGTCGCCGCGCTTCACACCCAGCGACTTCAGTGTGAGCGCCACCGACGCCACCTGCCGGCGCATCTCGGGCCACGACATCTCGCGCACCTGGCCCAGTTCGTTGTCGCTCACGATGGCCGGCATGCCTGCCGCATGGGCCGCGTCGACGTGGCGCAGCACCTCGCGTGCGTAGTTGACCTGCGCGCCGGGGAACCAGCGTGCGCCGGGCATGCGCGATTCGGCGAGCACCGCGGTGTGCGGCGTGGGCGACTCGATGCGGGCGTAGTCCCAGATGCTCTGCCAGAAGGCGTCGAGCTCGGTGACGGACCAGCGCCACAGCGCGTCGTAGCTGTCGAATGCGAGGCCGCGCGTCTCGCGCAGCCAGTTCTGGTAGAGGCGGATCTGGGGGATGTTGGGAGCGGGCATGGCACGAGCGTAGCGCCGCGAACGACCGTGCTCAATGAGGGTTGACCTCAGGGTTTGTACGCGTGTTCAATGTTTTTGTACAAGCGTTCAATACGCCCCCGATGAGCACCCGCACACCCACCGCAAAGCGCCAGGTCTCGCGCGCACCGGCACAGGCCGCCGCCGCAGTCGCCATCGAGACTGCGCGGCCCGACCGCAAGCAGGCGATCCTGCTGGCGGCCGAGAAGCTTTTTTCGCAGCACGGCTACCACGCGGTGACGATCCGCCAGATCGCCGAGGAGGCCGGCGTGCCGCTGGCGCTGGTGAGCTACTACTACGGCCAGAAGCACGAACTCTTCCACGCGATCTTCGAGCACTGGGGCCATTCCATCGAGGCGCGGCTGGCGGGCCTGGCCACCGTGAACATCGACCCCGTCGACGCGCGCACGCTGCCGCGCATCATCGACGCCTTCACCGCGCCCGTGCTGGCGCTGCGCGCGAGCGCCGAGGGCGAGTACTACGCGCTGCTGGTGGCGCGCGAGCTCTACCATGCCACCGAGGAAGCCGACCGCGTGCTGCGCGCCTACTTCGATCCGCTGGCCGAGGCCTACATCGACGCGCTGCACCTTGCGATGCCGCACGCCACGCGCAGCCAGGCCGCCTGGGGCTATCAGTTCGCGCTGGGCTCGCTGCTGCACCACCTGAACGACAGCCGCATCGAACGGCTCTCGCGCGGCGAGAACACGCGCGCCGACCCGGCCGTGGCACCGATGCTGGTGAACTTCATCGTCGGCGGCCTGCGCGCCGCGCTGCCGCGCCCGAAGACTGCCAAGCCATCGCAGAAGAAAACCACCCCCAGGAGACAGAAGACATGATGAAACGACGCACCCTGCTGTCGGCGCTCGCCGCGGCGTCGGCTGCCGCGGCGCTGCCTTCGCGCGCACAGTCCACCACGAAAATCGTGTTCGGCTACACGGCCGTGACCGACTTCGCATCGGTGTTCGTGGCCGCCGAGGAGGGCTACTTCAAGAAGCGCAGCCTCGACGTGGAGCTGAAGTTCATTCCGCTGAACTCGACCATCCCGGCGGCGCTGCAGTCCGATTCGCTGCAGATCGGCGGCCCCACGCCCTCGGTGTTCCTGCAGGCGGTGGACGGCGGGCTCGACCTGGTGCTGGTGGCCGGCGGCGGGCTCACCTCGAAGACCATCACCGGCTTCGGCCTGGTGGCGCGCGCGGGCTCGGGCATCAAGAGCGCGCAGGACTGCGTGGGCAAGAAGATCGGCGTGCCGGGCCTGGGCGCCTTCCTGCACGTGACCTTCCGCGCATGGCTGAAGGACAGCGGCGTGGACTACCGCAAGGTCAACTTCGTCGAGGCCGCATTCCCGCAGCACGCCGACCTGCTGCGCGGCGGCTCGGTCGACGCGGTGGTGTCGGCCGACCCGTTCATGAGCCGCATCACCGAGAGCGGCGCAGGCTACGTGGCCTCGTACTACTCGACCTTCCTGCCGGAGAACAACCAGACCATCGTGCACGCGGCCAAGCGCGAGTGGGTGGCGAAGAACCCGGCGGCGGCGCGCGCCTTCCGTGAGTCGCTGGTCGAAGCGGCCGCGTTCATGGAGCAGTCGAAGAACGATGCCAAGGTGCGCGCATCGATCGGCAAATACATCAAGCTGCCGCCCGAAGTGCTCGCCAAGGTGCAGGTCTCGCCGCCCGGCCCTGTGGTGACCGACAAGCAGCTTTCCTACTGGACCGGGCTGATGAAGGAGCAGGAGATGCTCAAGACGAACATCGACGTGGCGAAGCTGGTGGCGAAGTGATCGCAGCACCCGCCCCGCTCACCGCGCGCGCTGCGTTGCAGCCGGGCGCCTTCCACGCGCCGACCGGCACCGCGGCGCAGGCCACGCCCTTCCTGCGCTTCGACGGCGTGACCATCCGCCTCGGCGGGCGCGAGATTCTTTCGCCGACCTCGTTCGACGTGGCGCGCGGCGAGTTCGTCTGCATCGTCGGCCCCAGCGGCTGCGGCAAGACCACGCTGCTGCGCGCGGCCAGCGGGCTGGTCACGGCCAGTGCGGGCGAGGTGCGGCGCAACGGCGTAAAGATGACCGAACCCTCGCGCGAAGTGGCCTTCGTGTTCCAGGACTACGGCCGCGCGCTGCTGCCCTGGCGCACTGTGGAAGGCAACGTGAGCCTCGCGCTGGAAGCGGCCGGCGTGCCCTCCGTGGAGCGTGCACCGCGCATCGCCGACGTGCTCGGCAAGGTCGGCCTCGCGAAGCACGCGCACAAGTTTCCGGTGCAGCTGTCGGGCGGCATGCAGCAGCGCGCGCAGATCGCCCGCTGCCTCGCGCAGAAGCCCGAGCTGATGATGATGGACGAGCCCTTCGGCGCGCTCGACGCGCTCACGCGCCAGAGCCTGCAGGACGAGCTCGCGCGGCTGGTGCGCGAGGACGGGCTCACCGTTCTGTTCGTCACGCACGACCTGGAGGAAGCCATCTACCTCGGCGACCGCGTAATCGCGCTGCAGGCCAACCCGGGGCCGGGCCGGCCCAGCCTCGCGCGGATGATCGACGTGAAGATCCCGCGCCCGCGCGACCAGCTCTCGACCAAGGAGCATCCGGAATACCTGCACTTGCGCCGCGAACTCTTCGCCTTCATCGAGCAGGGCCATGACTGACGGCCGCCTCTTGCGCTGGCTGCGGCCGTGGGTGTTTCCCGCGGTGCTGGTCGGCGCCTTCGAGTGGTATGCGCGGCGCGCGGCGGCCCTTGGCAGCGACGCGCTCGCGCCGCCCAGCGCTGCGGCGAAGGCTTTGGCTGGCGCGGCCATGGACGGCTCGCTCTGGACGGCCACCGGCTTCACGCTGGGCACCGCCGCGCTCGGGCTGCTGCTGGGCGCGGTGCTCGGCATCGCACTGGGCGTGGCGCTCGGCCTCTCGCGCCGTGCGGCGCAGCTCGGCTCGGTTTCCATCGAAGTGCTTCGGCCCGTGCCTTCGGTCGCGCTGATTCCGCTCGCGATGCTGGGCTTCGGCTTCGGCGTGCGCATGGAGCTGGCCATCGTCGCCTTCGCCACCTTCTGGCCGCTGCTGGTGCTGGTGCAGGCGGCGGTGCAGCAGGTGGAGCCGCGCCTGCTCGAGGTCAGCCGCGTGCTGGGGCTCTCGGCGCGCGAGCGCGCCTTCAAGATCGTGCTGCCGGCCATCGTGCCGCGCCTCTTCGTCGCATTGCGCCTCGGCGTGGCGGTGGCGCTGGTGGTGGCAGTGACGGTGGAGATCGCGGCCAATCCGAACGGGATGGGCTACGCGATGATGATTGCGCAGCAGAGCTTCGACCCGGCGCTGATGCTCGCCTGGCTGGGCTGGATCGGCGTCGTGGGCTTCGCGGTCAACGCGGGCATGCTGATGCTGCAGCGCGCGGTGTCGCGGCGCATGGGGATGCCGTCATGAACGACAGCCGCATCGGCCTCTACAGGGTCGGCTCGCTGGGCGTGCTGCTCGCGCTCGTCGCGCTGTGGTGGATCGCGAGCAACGCGGGCTGGGTGAGCCGCGTGTTCCTGCCGACACCGCAGGCCACGTTCGCCAGCCTGCTCGAAGGGCTGAATCTTTCGGGCGGCGATGGCAGCGGCGAGTTGCTCGGCTTCACGCAGGCCACGGTGGGCCGGATGATCGAAGGCTGGCTGCTCGCATCGCTCTTCGGCGTGCTGCTCGGCGCGGCCATCGGCGTGTCGCCATCGGTGCGCGCATGGATTCAGCCGACGCTCGAATGCATCCGCCCCCTGCCCGCCTCCGCGCTGCTGCCGCTGGCGATTTCCATCTTCGGGCTGAACCCCGGCATGGTGCTTTTCGTGGTCGCCTTCGGGGCAATGTGGCCGGTGCTGCTGGCCACGGTGCACGGCTTCGCGGCCGTGGAGCCGCGCCTGTCGGAAGTGGCGCGCTGCCTGCAGATGTCGCGCGCGGCGTACATCTGGAAGATGGGCCTGCCCAACGCGATGCCCGACATCCTCGCCGGCATGCGGCTCGCGCTGACCATCGCGCTGATCGTCGCGGTGGTGGGCGAGATGATCGCCTCGCAAAGCGGCCTGGGCCAGGCCATCCTGCTGGCCGCGCGCGCCTTCCGCGCGAGCGACCTGTTCGCGGGCATCGTGCTGCTGGGGCTCATCGGCTTCGCGAGCAATGCGCTGCTGGCCTTTGCCGAGCAACGGCTGCTGCGCTGGCAGCGTCCCTGAATCCTCCGTCTTCTCCAAAACGTACACCCACAAGGAGTTCCCATGCCACGCAAATTCGTCGATCTCTCGATCTTTCTCGAAAACGACGTGCTCTCCGACCCGCCGGCCTTCGCGCCGAAGATCCAGTACTTCACGCACGAGCAGACCTACGAACAGATCGAGCCCTTCTTTCCCGGCCTGAAGAAGGAAGACCTGCCCGACGGCGAAGGCTGGGCGGTGGAGCTGGTGCAGCTGTCGACGCACAACGGCACGCACCTCGATGCGCCCTATCACTTCCACTCGACCATGGACAAGGCGCTGGGCGAGAAGAAGCCCGCCATCGCCATCCACGACGTGCCGCTCGAATGGTGTTTCCAGCCCGGCGTGAAGCTCGACTTCCGTCACTTCGCGGATGGCTACGTGGTGACGGCCGCCGACGTCGAGGCCGAGCTCAAGCGCATCGGCCACACGCTGAGTCCGCTGGAGATCGTGGTGGTCAACACGCGCGCCGGCTCGCGCTACGGCAACCCCGACTACGTGTCGGCCGGCGCGGGCATGGGCTACGAGGCGACGATGTACCTGCTGGAGCGCGGCGTGCGCCTGACGGGCACCGACGCATGGAGCTGGGACGCGCCCTTCGTGCACACCGCGAAGAAGTACGGCGAGACGCAGGACGCCTCGCTGATCTGGGAAGGCCACAAGGCCGGCCGCGACATCGGCTACTGCCACATCGAGAAGCTGCACAACCTGGAAGTGCTGCCGCCCACGGGCTTCTACATCAGCTGCTTCCCGCACAAGATCCGCGGCGCGTCGGCCGGGTGGACGCGCGCGGTCGCGATCTTCGACGACGCGCTGATGGCTTCGGCATGAGGTCGCGCCGATGACCATCGAACTCAACCACACGCACGACGTTCACGCGCGCAGTTGGGTCGAATCGGCCAATGCGCCGGACAGCGACTTCCCCATCCAGAACCTGCCGCATGCGGTGTTCCGCCGCGCCGGAAGCGCCGAGGCATTCCGCGGCGGCGTCGCGATCGGCGACCAGGTGCTGGACCTGGCAGCGCTGGTCATGAAGCAGCAGCTCGACGGCCCCGCGCTCGACGCCGCGAACGCCGCCGCGCTGCCGGCGCTCAACGACTTCTTCGCACTCGGCAACGGCGCTTGGAAAGCACTGCGCCACGCGCTTTTCGAGTTGCTGAAGAACGACTCGCCCATCGCCGCAGTGCAGGCCGTGCGCGAATGCCTCGTGCCGCAGGCCGACATCGAATACACCGTGCCCGCGCGCATCGGCGACTACACCGACTTCTACACCTCGATCGACCACGCGCTGAACATCAGCCGCCTGATGAACCCCGATGGCGACGTGACGCCCAACTTCCGCTGGATCCCGATCGCGTACCACGGGCGCGTGTCGACCATCGGCGTGAGCGGCCAGCGCTTCCACCGCCCGATGGGACAAGCGATGGCCCCTGGCGCAAAAGCGCCCACCTACCAGGCCTGCGCGCGGCTCGACTACGAGTTGGAGCTCGGCGTATGGATCGGCAAGGGCAACGCGCAGGGCGATGCGATTGCGCTCGAACAGGCGGAAGAACACATCTTCGGCATCTGCCTGCTCAACGACTGGTCAGCGCGCGACATCCAGTTCTGGGAGATGGCGCCGCTCGGGCCCTTCCTCGCGAAGAACTTCGCGACCACGATCTCGCCGTGGATCGTGACGATGGAAGCGCTCGCGCCCTACCGGCAGGCATGGACGCGCCCGTCGAACGAGCCCCAGCCGCTGCCTTACCTGGAGCATGCAGCGAACCGCGAGAGCGGCGCGATCGACATCCGGCTGGAGGTGTGGCTCGAAAGCGAAAAAGCCCGCAAGGAGAAGACCGGAGCGTCGCGGCTTTCGTCGACCAGCTTCCGGCACCAGTACTGGACCGTCGCGCAGATGGTGGCGCACCACACCATGGGCGGCTGCAGCCTGAACCCAGGCGACCTGTTCGGCAGCGGCACGATCTCCGGCCCCGGCGAGGGCGAAGCCGGCGCGATCATCGAGCTGACGCGCGTTGGGCAAAGCCCGGTGAAGCTGGCCAACAGCGAGCAGCGCGGCTTCCTGGAGGACGGCGACGCGGTGCTGCTGCGCGGCTGGTGCGAGAAGCCGGGGCATGCGCGCATCGGGTTTGGAGAAAGTCGGGGGACGGTGTTGGCGGCGAAAGGCTAAATCGGCGCACCAAAGAAAAAGGCCACCTGATGAGGTGGCCTTTTTGCAATTTGGAGCGGGAAAAGAGTCTCGAACTCTCGACCTCAACCTTGGCAAGGTTGCGCTCTACCAACTGAGCTATTCCCGCGTGAGCCTCAGATTATAGGGTGATTTGGAGCCGATTTTCCCGATTCCGCGAAAAAAGTTCTTTTTCTGCCTTTCAGGCCTCGAACACCATCGAGCGGTGCATCGAAACACCAGCCATCAGCCCGTCCGCCGACGCCAGGGTGGCATTGGAGAACATCATCGCGAGATCGCCCGCGCCGTAGACGCCGGGCACGGTCGTCATCTTCATCGCATCGACGCGCAGCACCTTGCCCAGCGGGCCGTCGTCGAAGGCGCAGCCCAGCCGCTCGGCCAGGGGGCTTGCGGGGCGCGTGCGCGGCGTCACGTAGAGCGCGTCGATCGGCACCAGCCTGCCGTCGTCGATGCGCACGCCGGCGAGGTCGGGCGCGTCGCCTTCCAGGCCGGCGATGCGACCGGGCTCGATGGCGACACCGCGCGCCTGCAGCCTCGCGCGCGCCTCGGCATCAGGCCCTTCGCCACCGTTGAGGAAGAGCGTGGTCGGGCCCCATTCGGCGATCAGCAGCGCGTGGTCCTGCGGCTGCACCCCGTGGTGATAGAGCACGCCCAGCCGGCGCCCGCCGAATTCGTAGCCGTGGCAATAGGGACAGTGCAGCACGCTCGCACCCCAGCGTTCGCCGAGGCCGGGAAGCTCGGGCAGACGGTCCTGCACGCCATAGGACAGCAGCAGCTTGCCGGCCGAGCGGCGCTCGCCGTTGCTGAGCGACACGGCGAATCCACCAGCCTCATCGGCGCGCGCATCCACCACTGCGGCCTCGACGAACTCGACGCTCGGGTACGCGAGCAGCTTCTCGCGCGCGTCTGCAATCATCTTCAGGGGCGGCACGCCGTCCTGCCCGAAGAAGCCGTGCGATGCGGCGGCGAAGCGGTTGCGCGGCGCGCCGGTGTCGACGACGCAGACCTTGCGTCGCGCCCGGGCAAGCTGCATGGCAGCGGAAAGGCCGGCAAAGCTGCCGCCCGCGATCAGAGCGTCATGTCGCATGTTCGATGTCCTTCGATGTGAAGCCGCCGCCCGTCATGCGGCGATGAAAGTCCCTGGAAAGATCGGCCAGCGTGATGCTGTTGAAGCGCCTGAGCAGCAGCGCCTCGGCCTCGTCGCACACACCGTCGAGCGCCGCGTTCACCGCCTGTTCGACGATGCAGCCGGGGCTCTCGGTGCGGTTGCCCATGGCGAGCAGCGCAGGCGCGCCCACCGCGTTGTGGATGTCGCCCAGCGTCACCGCCGACAAGGTACAAGACAGCACCCAGCCGCCGCCATGCCCCTTGGCCGAGCTCACGAATCCCGCCTGCCGCAAGCCGGCCATGAGTCGGCGTACGACTACCGGATTGGTCTGCATCGCCGCCGCGAGCGACTCGGAGGTGACGGGCGCCTTCATCTCGGCCATGTGCAGCAGCACATGGAGGACGGCGGAAAGCTTGCTGTCTCGTTTCATGCAACATTATGAGTTGCGTGTGTTTGACATGGCACGGCGGAGGGTCTTGCGCAACCGGAGTTCCCTTCAGCTGTCACGGAGCCTGCGTGAGAATCGGGCCCGACCATGACACCCGCCCCGATCACCCTGCTCGATGCCGCGCTGCGCGGCGTGCTGCTGGCCCTGCTGCTCGTGCTGGCACTGGTCCTCGGCCGCGACCGCCCCCGCCTGCCAGTGGCGCGCGCGGGTGTGCTGCTCGCCCTTGGCCTGTGCATCCAGGTGATCGGCTCCACGCCGCTGTTCGAGGCGACGGTGCCTCGCGCTTGGCAATCGCCCTTCGTCGCGATCTCGGTCGGCAACGCGGTGCTGTTCTGGGTGTTCGTGCGAGCACTCTTCGACGACGACTTCGCGCTGCGGCCCCTGCACATCGCTTCATGGCTGGCGGTGGCGGTACTGGCGGCGTTCAACTGCGCGATGGTCGCCGGCAGCGCCTCGGTGCTCGCGCCGGTCACCATGGGCATCCAGCGCGCCGTGCCGCTGGTGTTCGCGGTGCTTGCGGCGATGGCCGCGGCTTCGCAATGGCGGGCCGACCTGGTGGAGGGCCGGCGCCGGCTGCGCGTGTTCATCGTGGTGACGGGCGTCGGCTACAGCGTCGGGATGCTGGTGGTGCGGCTGGCGTCCCCGCGCGGACAGCTCTCGGGCCCCTCCGCCACGGCCGACGCGGCGATGCTTCTGCTGATCGTGGCAGTGGTGGCATGGCGGATGGTGCGGCTGGCGGGGTCGGAGTTCTTTCCGGCGGCACAGGCACCGGCCGCGATTTCGCCAGTGATGCCGGACGCGCCGGCACCGCCACCCCCACTCGCCGAGGAGCCCGCCGAGTCGGAGCCTGCTCCCGAGCCAGCCTCCGACCCCGCCGAAGATCGCCTCGCCGCATCCCTGCAGCACGCCATGGCGATCGAGTTCGCATACCGCAGCGAAGACCTGAGCATCGCCGCCCTCGCCGCCCGGCTCTCGGTACCCGAGTACCGCCTGCGCCGCCTCATCAACCAGCGGCTGGGCCACCGCAACTTCAACGCCTTCGTCAACGGCTTTCGGCTGGCCGAGGCGATGGCGGCGCTGGCCGATCCCTTCAAGCGCGAGCTGCCGGTGCTGACCATCGCGCTGACCGCGGGCTTCCAGTCCATCGGCCCGTTCAACCGCGCATTCAAGGCCGCCACGGGCCTCACGCCCACTGAATTCCGCAGGAAGAAGCTGGCCGAATCCTGAAATCTCTGGCCGAAAACGGCGTTTGCGGTTTTCGGCAAGACGCGGCGGCGACGCCCCGGCATCGTGCGGGCCTTCCAAGGCAAGGAACCACCCGATGCGACGCTTTTCTCTTTCTTCTCCTCTCTTCTTCCTGCTCATCGCGCTGTGCTGCGGCTGGGCGCGGGCCTCGATGGGCCTGGCGGAGCTTCCCGCCGCGCCTGGCGACGGTCCGGTCACGGTGTTCTATCCATCCTCCGACGCGGCCCAGCCGAACCGGCGCGCCCGCTTCACGCTCGACGTCGCGGTGCAAGGTACGCCGGTGCCCGGCAACGGCCGACTGGTCGTCATCTCGCATGGCTCGGGCGGCGCGCCGTGGGTCCATGCCGACATCGCGCGCAGCCTGGTCGAGGCCGGCTTCGTGGTCGCCATGCCCGAGCACAAGGCCGACAACTACAAGGACGACGGCAACCCCGGTCCCGACAGCTGGACCATGCGCCCGGCCGAGGTGTCGCGCGCTATCGACGCGGTAGCCCGCGACCCGCGCTTCGCGCCGCTGCTGAGGCTCGACAAGGTCGGCATGTACGGGATGTCGGCGGGCGGTCACACGGCCCTGAGCCTGGCGGGCGGGCGCTGGTCGCCGGCCGCCTTTGCGCGGCACTGCGAAGCCAATCTGGTGGACGACTTCCAGTCCTGTGTCGGCCTCATCACGCGGCTCACCGGCGGCCCGCTCGATGGCATCAAGAAATGGGCGGCGCTCCTCGTCATCCGCCACCGCTTTGGCGATGACGCCGCGCCTCGCGAGCACACCGACCCGCGCATCGCGGCCATCGTGGCGGGCGTGCCATCGTCGGCCGATTTCGACATGGCCTCGCTGGCCAATCCGCGCGTGCCGCTGGGCCTCGTCACCGCGCAGCAGGACCGCTGGCTAGTTCCGCGATTCCATAGCGACCGCGTGCTCGCGGCCTGCCTTCCACGCTGCGAGCTGATCGCCGCCATGCCTTCCGGCGGCCACGGGGCGCTGCTGTCGCCGCCTCCGCCGGGCCTCACGGGGCTGATCGGCGACATGCTCGATGACGCGCCGGGCTTCGACCGTGCGGAGGTGTTGCCGGATGTGAACAGGAAGACAACTGCCTTCTTCCGTGCGCATCTGCTGCCTTGAGGGCCCGAACGTCGATCCGGCGCCCTAACGCACGAGCCCCCGTTTCCGCCGACGGCCGGTTCCCACGCGTGCAGGCGAACCTGGCGCACATGGCGACAGATCGCGGCTCGGCCATGGTTGCACCCGGATCGATCGAACCCGATCGGTCCAGGAAACCGTGACCACGCTACGAAAGGAACAGTCACCCATGAAGCAACAGCATCAACACAACCGCATCGTCCTCGGCACCCTGCTCGCAGGTCTGCTGGCCATCGGCGGCGTTGCCCAGGCGCAAGGCGTCGGGGTCGGCGTCGGGGTCAATGCCGACGTGAATGCCTCGGGCTCCACCACGGGCACACGCGGCGGCGCAGGTGCCGCGACCGGCGCCAACGCAGGGGCCGGCGCGAACACGAACGCCGGTAGCGCGGCAACCGGCGCAACAGGCACGGTCGGCAATGCGGTCGGCGGCGTGCTGGGCGGCGCGACAGGCGCCGTCGGCGGAGCCACGAATGCAGTCGGCGGAGCAACCAACGCCGTGGGCGGCGTGACCAATACCGTCGGCGGCACCCTGGATGGCGCGACCGGTGCGGTCGGCTCGGCTGGCGGTGCGGTGAAGGCGCCTGCCGTGGGCGCGAAGGCGCACGGCAAGGCCCAGGGCTCGGGCGCAGTCGACATCAAGAAGTAACCGCGACTTCAGCTCGATGAGAAAGGCCCGCGGCGCCGGAGCGCCGCGGGCCTTTTCACGTTCTTTCTGTCGCCTGGTTGGCCGGCTTGAGCTTGAACAGGCTGGTGACCTCGGCGTCGAGCACCATCAGCTCGCGCTGGTTGAAAAGCCTCCAGCGCCAGCGCAGGATGCCGAGCGTCGGGCGCTTCTCGGAGCGGCGCACCTCGATCACGTCGGCCACCAGGCGCAATGCATCACCGGGGCGCACCGGGTTGGGCCAGCGCACCTGCTCCAGCCCCGGCGATGCGAAGGACTCCGAACCTGCGAGCGCAGCCTCCACCACCAGCTTCATTGCGATGGAGCAGGTGTGCCAGCCGCTCGCGATGAGCCCGCCGAAGGGGCTGTCGGCCGCGGCTTCCGCGTCGACGTGGAACCACTGCGGGTCGTAGGCCCGCGCGAACTGCAGAAGCTCGGCCTCGGTGAGCACATAGGGCCCGGCCTCGATGACCTGGCCCGCGTGGAAGTCGGCGAACTTCATCCGCCGCGGCTCAGTAGGTCTCGAGGTGCAGGCGGCCTTCGCGCTTCAGCGCGGCGCCCACCGTGTCCCAGTCGAGCCCCGCATCTTTGGCCACGTCGCGCAGCGCGAGCACCACGCCCTCTTCCATGCTCTTGAGGCCGCACACGTAGAAGTGGCTGGCACCGTCCTTCAGCAGCGCGGCCAGGTCGGCGGCGCGCTCGCGCATCAGGTCCTGCACGTAGCGCTTGGGCTGCCCCGGCGTGCGCGAGAACGCGAGGTTGATGTCGATGAAGTCCTTGGGCAGCGACTGCAGCGGGCCGAAGTACGGCAGCTCCTGCTGCGTGCGCGCGCCGAAGAACAGCAGCAGCTTGCCGCCCTCGAACTTGCCGCTCTTGCGCAGCCGGCGGCGCCATTCGGTCATGGCGCGCATCGGGGCGCTGCCGGTGCCGGTGCAGATCATCACGATGTGCGACTTGGGATGGTTCGGCATCAGGAACGAGGAGCCGAAGGGCCCCACCACCTGCACCGTGTCGCCCACCTTCAGGTCGCACACGTAGTTGGAGCACACGCCGCGCACGGGCGTGCCGTCGTGGTCCTCGGTCACGCGCTTCACGGTGAGCGAGACGTTGTTGTAGCCGGGCCGCTCGCCGTTGCGAGGGCTGGCCACCGAATACTGGCGCGCATGGTGGCGCTTGCCCATGGCGTCGGTGCCGGGCGGCACGATGCCGATCGACTGGCCCTCGAGCACCGGGAAGGGCACCACGCCGAAGTCGAGCACGATGTGGTGCGTCTCGCTGTCGAAGCCGGCCTCGGTGCAGTTGAAGTTACCGACCACGGTGGCGGTGGTCGGCGTCTTCGGCGGAAAGAGGTTGGTGTAGGCGTGCGCGGCCGACCAGGGCGGCACGATGGCGCCGTACTGCGCGGAGTTGAAGGCCGGCTCGAGCGTTTCGACCGCAGCCTGGATCTGGGCCTGCGCCTGCGTCTGATCAGGAGCGGCAGCTTCCGCACCCGGCGCGACGCCGGCCGCTTCGAGTTCCTCGGGCGAGAGCTCCGCGGGCAGCGACTCCCAGGTGAACTGCTCCTCGATGGAATACGCGCGCACCAGCGGCATGGTGCGCCAGTTGTCGATCGAGCCCGTGGGGCACGGCGAGATGCAGGCCATGCAGCCGTTGCAGATGTCGGCACGCACGACGTAGTTGTTGTCGTCGTGCGTGATCGCGTTGACGGGGCAGGTGGCCTCGCAGGTGTTGCAGCGGATGCAGATCTCGGGGTCGATCAGGTGCTGCTTGATGACTCCGGCTTCGACGGCCATGTCCATGTTGTTCTCCTAGAGCCCTCCCCCTCTGGGGGAGGGTTGGGTGGGGGCATGCGGCGTTTGTCGTGGTCGCGCCGCTTGCCCCCACCCCAGCCTTCCCCCAGCGGGGGAAGGAGCAATACCCAAATACCAATCAGCCGAAACGCACGTACTCGAAATCGACCGGCTGCCTGTTGATGCCCATCACCGGCGGCGAGATCCAGCCGGCGAACTTGCCCGGCTCCACCACGCGGCCCATCAACGATGCCACGAAAGCGAAGTCTTCGGCACTGGGCAACCACTCGTCGCGCTTGGCGGCCCATTCCATGTCGTTCACCACGCGGCCTTCGGGCGACATCTTGATGCCGGCGAGCGCGCCGATCTGGCGGTTGAAGGCCTTGTGCGGCACCACCAGGCGGGTCGGGATGCCGGCCTTTTCCAGCACCTTGTTCCAGCGGCCCACGCCGGCCACCGAGTCCTTGATGAAGTCGTCGCGCAGCACTTCGTTGAGCGCGTTGAGCATCGGCACGTCCTTCTCGACGAGCTGGCCGTCCTTCACCTCGAGCACCTTGTAGGTCTGGCCCTTGAGCACGTGGTCGTCGGTGCGCTTGCCTTCCTCGTAGCGGCCCTTCAGGCCCGAGCTGTAGAAGATGGCCGCGTTGCTCGACTGGTCGGCGCCGAACAGGTCGATGGTCACGCTGTAGTGGAAGTTCAGGTAGCGCTGGATGGTGCCCAGGTCGATGGCGCCGGCGGCGCGCACCTTCTGCGGGTCGTCGGTCTTCAGCTCGTTCATGACCTGCGCGGTGCGCGCGATGACGCGCGACACGCCGCTCTCGCCCACGAACATGTGGTGCGCTTCCTCGGTCAGCATGAACTTCGTGGTGCGCGCCAGCGGATCGAAGGCGCTCTCGGCCAGCGCAGACAGCTGGAACTTGCCGTCGCGGTCGGTGAAGTACGTGAACATGAAGAACGCGAGCCAGTCGGGCGTGCGCTCGTTGAATGCGCCCAGGATGCGCGGGTTGTTCTCGTCGCCCGAGGTGCGCTGCAGGAGGGCCTCGGCCTCTTCGCGGCCGTCTCGGCCGAAGTGCTTGTGCAGCAGGTAGACCATGGCCCACAGGTGGCGGCCCTCTTCCACGTTGATCTGGAACAGGTTGCGCAGGTCGTACATGCTGGGCGCGGTCAGGCCCAGGTGGCGCTGCTGCTCCACCGACGCGGGCTCGGTGTCGCCCTGAGTCACGATGATGCGGCGCAGGTTGGCGCGGTGCTCGCCCGGCACGTCCTGCCAGGCCTTCTCGCCCTTGTGGTCGCCGAAGTGGATCTCGCGGTTGGCGTCGCCCGGGTTCAGGAAGATGCCCCAGCGGTAGTCGCGCATCTTCACGTGGCCGAACTGGGCCCAGCCCTGCGGATCGACGCTCACGGCCGTGCGCAGGTAGACCTCGTGGTTGGTCGAGCCCTCGGGGCCCACGTCGTCCCACCAGTTGATGAAATTCGGCTGCCAGCCTTCGAGCGCGCGCTGCAGCGTGCGGTCTTCGCCGAGGTTGACGTTGTTGGGGATCTTCTCGCTGTAGTTGATCGTGCTCATCGTTGTTCCTTGGGTTCTTGCGGGACTGGGCTGTGCTGTCAGACGCGGTTCAAGTCGAAGCCGGCTTTTTGACCGGTGCCGTAGACCTTCAGCGCGCCCTTTTCACCGACGGCGTTGGGGCGGTTGAAGATCCAGTTCTGCCAGGCGGTGAGCCGGCCGAAGATGCGGGTCGCCATGTTCTCCTTGCTCGCGAAGCGCAGGTTGGCTTCGAGGCCGGTGAGCGCGTCGGGCGACATCGCGGCGCGCTCCTCGATGGCGATGCGGATCTCGTCGTCCCAGTCGATGTCGTCGGGCGCGGCGGTCACCAGGCCCAGCTTCAGCGCCTCGTCGGCATCGAGCGGCTTGCCAGCGGCGGCGCGCGCGGCTTCCAGCGGCGCGGCTTCTTCATAGAAGCGGCGCTGCAGGCGGCTCTGGTCGTTCACCATCGGGAAGAAGCCGAAGTTGAATTCGTCGAGCGTGAGCTTCGGTGCGCGCGCTGCATCGTCGGGCAGCGCGAGCATGTAGGCGCGGTCGGCCGCGAAGGCCAGTTCGGCCAGCGTGCCGGCGAAGCACGAGCCGGCTTCGATCAGCGCGAACAGGCTGCGCGAGGACACGTCCAGCCGCGCCAGAGTGCGGCGCAGCGCGCCGATGGTCTCGCGCACCAGCCAGTGGTCCTTGTTGGCGAGCATGACGGCGTCCGACGCGAGCACGGCGGCGGCATCGCCCTCGGTCTTGAGCAGCCAGGTGCCGATGTCGAGTTCGTTCGTGCGCAGGTTCAGGATGGCGTCGTCGAGCTCGCGGCACATCGCCAGCGGCCACCATGCGGCGCCGGCTGCTTCGATGGCGGCGATGTCCGAGGGCTGCGCGCCGGCAGGCGCCTTCACGGTGATGGTGGCTGTGCGCTTGCTGCGGTCGATCTGCACATTGACGTTCGCGTACGAGATGCCGTCGGCGCTGTCGGTGCGCTCGACGCGGGTCAGCGCCACGCCCTTGCCGTTGGCCGGGCGGTCGCTGCCGGCGGCGAGCTGCGACGCGCGCTCCTGCACGGCGGCGGCGAACTGCGCGGGCTTGGCGACCGCGTCCACCAGGCGCCAGTCGACCGCGCGCTGGCCGCGCACGCCTTCGACGCTGGTGCAGAAGATGTCGGCGAGGTCATGGCGCACGTGGCGCTTGTCGGTCACGCGGGTCAGGCCGCCGGTGCCGGGCAGCACGCCCAGAAGCGGTACTTCGGGCAGCGAGACGGCGGAGGAGCGGTCGTCCACCAGCAGGATCTCGTCGCAGGCCAGCGCCAGTTCATAGCCGCCGCCGGCGCAGGCGCCGTTCACGGCCGCGAGGAACTTCAGGCCCGAATGCCTGGAAGAGTCTTCGATGCCGTTGCGCGTCTCGTTGGTGAACTTGCAGAAGTTCACCTTCCATGCGTGGCTGGAGACGCCGAGCATGAAGATGTTGGCGCCGGAACAGAAGATGCGGTCCTTGCCGCTGGTGACGATCACGCTGCGGACTTCGGGATGCTCGAAGCGGATGCGGTTGAGCGCGTCGTTGAGTTCCACGTCCACGCCCAGGTCGTAGCTGTTGAGCTTGAGTTTGTAGCCCGGACGGATGCCGCCGTCTTCCGCGATGTCGAGCACGAGGCGTGCGATGGCGCCATCGAAGCTCAGCGACCAGTGGCGGTACTGGCCGGGTTCGGTGCGGTAGTCGACGCGCTGGGGCGCCTGGAGCGTGGTGGTGTCGGTCATGCGGAAGTCTCCTGTGGGGGCAGCTGTGGGGCAGTGTTCGGAAACCGTGAACAGGAAAGATAATGCACTTTACTGCTCCGATGACATGCATCATGCTGCATGCAACTAGGCAAGTCAATGCCTGCTGCACTTTTTTTCAGATTTGGAAGGGCCGGAGGGGCGCCTAGACCAGTCCCATGGACTGGCGCACAGCGGCGCGCAGCGCCTGGAAGCTCTGCGGCAGCGTCTTGCCGCTGGTGTCCACCGACAGGTCGGCCTTCGAATAGAAGGCGGCGCGGCCGTTCAGGATGCGGCGCAGGTCTTCCATCGCTTCCTTGCTGGCGGCCATCGGGCGGGTGTCGCCCTGGGCGGCCACGCGGCCCATGTGCTCCTCGGGCGCGGCCTGCAGCCACACGGTGGTGCAGTGCGCAAGCAGCTCGTTGAAGGTGGCCGGGTCGGAGACGATGCCACCGGGCGTGGCGATCACCACCTCGCTGTAGATCTGCACGGCTTCTTCCAGGGCGCGGCGCTCGTATCGGCGATAGGCGTTGGTGCCGTAGAGGTCGTGGATCTCGCGCACGCTGCAGCCCGCGAGCTTCTCGATCTCGCGGCTGAGCTCGATGAACGGGACTTCCAGGTCTTCCGCGAGCATCTGCCCGAGCGTCGACTTGCCCGCGCCGCGCAGCCCCACGAGCGCGATGCGCCGGTGCCGCGCCGGGTCGACCGAGGCGGTGCCCAGCAGCTCGCCGATCGCCACGCGCACGCGGCGCAAGTCGGCCTCGCTGCGGTTCTCGAGCAGTTCGCGGATCAGCAGCCACTCGGGCGAGCTGGTCGTGACGTCGCCCACCAGTTCGGCCAGCGAGCAGTGCAGCGCGCCAGCCACCTGCTGCAGCACCAGGATCGACGCGTTGCCGATGCCGTATTCGAGATTGGCGAGATGGCGCTCCGACACGTCGGCCGCGATGGCCACTGCCTTGCGCGTGAGGCCGCGCTGCGCGCGCAGGTTGCGCACGCGGTCGCCCAGTGCCGACAGCAGCGGATTCTTCGCCTCCCCGGCGACGGCCTGGCCCGGCGCGCCATTGCCGCCTTCAGCCGCGGCGGCCAGCGCCGCGTCTACATGCTCGTTCATGCAATTCCTCGTTCTTCGCCGGGATTGTGCTCGCTCAGGGTAAACACCATAGATGCACTATATTGCTTGACACTCATTGTCTCGATGCTTATTGTTCGGCCACACGCAAGATACTGCACGCGCAGTGATCCTGCAAGGTAGTTCCAAAGTTCGAGGCCCTACGATGTCCGACAGCAGCAGCACTCCCGCCACCGGCAAGGAAGCATTCCACCAGCTGATCGCCGGCCTGACCGCCCAGATCGCCGGCAAGCCGCTCGACGGCGAACTCGACCAGTGGCTCAACACCCACCACGGCGCCGGCAGCGCCAGCTTCGAGCAGCTGCGCCAGGCCTGCATCGGCGGCGTCGCCGAAGGCTGGCTCTGCGAGCGCGAGGGCGGCGGCATCAGGTACGGCCGCGTCTTCAAGGCCGAAGACGCACTGCACCGGTTCTCGGTCGACGTGGTCGACATGCAGGACATCGCCGGTCCGCACCACACGCATCCCAACGGCGAGATCGACCTGATCATGCCGCTCGACGACACCGCCGCCACCTTCGACGGCCGGCCCGCGGGCTGGTGCGTCTACGGCCCCGGCACAGCGCATCGCCCGACCGTGGCCAGTGGCCGCGCACTCGTCCTTTATCTACTGCCCGAAGGGCAGATCAAGTCCACCCAATGACCGCGCTTCTTCCCAACTACGTCTCCGGCCGCTGGCAAAACGGTTCTGGCGCCGGCACGCCGCTGTTCGACCCGGTCCTGGGCACCGAGCTCGCTCGCGTCGACGCCACCGGCCTGGACCTGCCCGCCGCCTTCGCCTTCGCACGCGAACAGGGCGGCAACGCGCTGCGCGCCCTCACCTACCGCCAGCGCGCGGGGCTGCTTGCGGCCGTCGTGAAGGTGCTGCAGGTCAACCGCGACGCGTACTACGAGATCGCCACCGCCAACTCGGGCACGGTGAAGAACGACTCGGCCGTGGACATCGACGGCGCCATCTTCACGCTCGGCCAGTACGCGAAATGGGGCGATGCGCTGGGCGACGTGCGCGCGCTGCGCGACGGCGATGCGGTCAAGCTCGGCAAGGAGCCTGTGTTCCAGTCGCAGCACCTGCAGGTGCCGACGCAGGGCGTGGCGCTCTTCATCAACGCCTTCAACTTCCCCTCGTGGGGCCTGTGGGAGAAGGCCGCGCCCGCGCTGCTGTCGGGCGTGCCGGTGATCGTGAAGCCGGCCACCGCCACCGCCTGGCTCACGCAGCGCATGGTGCGCGACGTGGTCGACGCGGGCGTGCTGCCGGCCGGTGCGCTTTCCATCGTCTGCGGCAGCTCGGCCGGTTTGATGGACGCGCTGCAGCCCTTCGACGTGGCCTCCTTCACCGGCTCGGCCGAGACCGCCGCGGTGATCCGTTCGCACCCGGCCGTGGCGCAGCGCTCGGTGCGCGTGAACATCGAGGCCGACAGCCTCAACAGCGCCCTGCTACTGCCCGGCGCCGCGCCCGGCAGCGACGCCTTCAACCTGCTCGTGCGCGAAGTGGTGCGCGAGATGACGGTGAAGTCGGGCCAGAAGTGCACCGCCATCCGACGCATCCTGGTGCCGGCGGAGCTGTACGACGCTGCCGCCGAGGCCATCGGCGCGAAGCTCGCGGGCACCACGGTCGGCAACCCGCGCAACGAGAGCGTGCGCATGGGTTCGCTCGTGAGCCGCGCGCAGCTGGACTCGGTGCGCGGAGGGCTGGCCGCGCTGTCCGCGCAGACCACCGTGCTGCACGACGGCCGCAACAAGCCCCTCGTCGATGCCGACCCGGCCGTCGCCGCCTGCATCGGCCCCGTGCTGCTGGGCGCGCGCGACGCCGACGCGGCGCAGCAGGTGCACGACATCGAAGTGTTCGGCCCCGTTGCCACCCTGCTGCCCTACCGAGACCTCGCGCACGGCATCGCGCTGGCGCATCGCGGCCAGGGCTCGCTCGTCACATCCATATATGGAAGCGACGACGCGGTGCTGGCGCAGGCCGCGCTCGCCGTCGCACCGAGCCACGGCCGCGTGCACGTCGTCACGCCCGAAGTGGCGCAGGCCCACACCGGCCACGGCAACGTGATGCCGATGTCGCTGCACGGCGGCCCCGGCCGCGCGGGCGGCGGCGCCGAACTGGGCGGACTGCGCGCGCTCGATTTCTATCACCGCCGCACGGCGGTACAGGCAAGCCCCGGCGTCCTCGCCGCACTCGGCCTCTAGAAGAAGAAAAAGCAAGAACACGCAAGGCTGAAGGAGACAAGACCATGACCCTGCCCCCACGATTCAACTTCGCCGGACACCTGTTCGAGCTCAACCGCGAACGCGCCGCGCGCACCGCCTACATCGACGACCGCGGCACGATGAGCTACGGCCAGCTCGAGGAGCGCTCGCGCCGCCTGGCCGCCGCGCTGCAGGCGGCCGGCATCCGGCGCGAGGAGCGCGTGCTGCTCTTGATGCTCGACGGCAACGACTGGCCCGTGAGCTTCCTCGGCAGCCTCTACGCGGGCGTGGTGCCGGTGGCGGTCAACACGCTGCTCACGCCCGACGACTACGCCTACATGCTCGACCACAGCCGCGCGCAGGCGGTGCTGGTCTCGGGCGCGCTGCTGCCCACGCTGCAGGAAGCGATGTCGCGCGGCGGGCACGAGGTGCGCACGTTGCTCGTGTCGCAGCCCGCCGGTGCACTGCCCGAAGGCGCGCAGGAGTTCGACGCCGCGCTCGCCGCCGTCGAGCCGCTGGCCTCGCCCGTGACCACCGCATCGGACGACCCGGGCTTCTGGCTGTATTCCTCCGGCTCCACCGGCAAGCCCAAGGGCACGGTCCACACGCACGCCAACCTGTGGTGGACCGCCGAGCTCTACGGCAAGCCGGTGCTCGGCCTCACCGAGGACGACGTCTGCTTCTCTGCCGCCAAGATGTACTTCGCGTACGGCCTGGGCAATGCGCTGACCTTCCCGCTCTCGGTGGGTGCCACCGTGGTGCTGATGGCCGAGCGCCCACGCCCGACGCCACCTTCCGCCGCTGGGTGGAACACAAACCGACCGTGTTCTTCGGCGCGCCCACCGGCTTCGCGGGCATGCTCGCATCGCCGAAGCTGCCCGCGCGCGAGGCGGTGGCACTGCGCATGTGCTCCTCGGCCGGCGAGGCGCTGCCCGGCGAGATCGCGCAGCGCTTCAAGCAGCACTTCGGCTGCGAGATCATCGACGGCATCGGCTCGACGGAGATGCTGCACATCTTCATCTCCAACCGGCCGGGCGACGTGCGCTACGGCACCACAGGCCGGCCGGTGGAAGGCTACGAGGTCGAGCTGCGCGGCGAGGACGGCCGCCCCGTGCCCGACGGCGAGGTGGGCGACCTCTACATCCGCGGCCCCAGCTCGGCGCTGATGTACTGGGCCAACCGCGAGAAGTCGCGCGAGACCTTCCAGGGCGGCTGGACCAAGAGCGGCGACAAGTACACCCGCGACGCCGACGGCTACTACACCTACGCCGGACGCAGCGACGACATGCTCAAGGTCAGCGGTATCTACGTCTCGCCCTTCGAGGTCGAGGCCACGCTGATGCAGCACCCGGCCGTGCTCGAGGCGGCGGTGATCGGCAAGGAAGACGCCGACGGCCTGACCAAGACCAAGGCCTTCGTCGTGCTGAAGGACGGCGGCGCGGCCACCGAGGACGAGCTCAAGGCCTTCGTGAAGGAGCGGCTGGCGCCGTACAAGTACCCGCGTTTTCTCGAATTCGTGGCCGAGCTGCCGAAGACGGCGACGGGGAAGATCCAGCGGTTCAGGTTGCGTGAGAAGGAAAGGCAGGCATGAAGCATTTGTCTTGTCCACTCTCCCTCTGGGAGAGGGCGCAACAGTCATGAGCACTGCCTTCGCCACCATCGATTGGCGCGGCCGCGAAATCCGCATCGAATGCCAGTGGATCGCCCCCGAGCGCATCGACGCCCCGCTCGTCGTCTTCCTGCACGAGGGCCTGGGCTCCGTCGCGATGTGGAAGGACTTCCCCGCGCGGCTGTGCGAAGCCGCCGGCGTGCGCGGCCTCGTGTTCTCGCGCCCCGGCTACGGCCGATCGACGCCGCGCACCGACGACGAGATCTGGGACGTCGACTTCATGCACCGCCAGGCGCACGAGGTGCTGCCCGCGCTCTTCGCCGCGCTCGGCCTCGGCGACCGGAAGCCCTGGCTCTTCGGCCACAGCGACGGCGGCTCGATCTCGCTGCTTTACGCCTCGCGCTTTCCGGACAAGGTTGCTGGCCTCGTCGTGCTGGCGCCGCACATCTTCGTGGAGGACGTGACGGTGGCGAACATCGAGAACGCGCGCACCGCCTACCTCGGCACCGACCTGCCGCAGAAGCTGGGCCGCTACCACGACAGCGCCGACTCGGCCTTCTGGGGCTGGAACCGCATCTGGCTGCACCCGCCATTCCGCGACTGGAACATCGAGCGCGAACTCGACGGAATCCGCTGCCCCGTGCTCGCCGTGCAGGGCATCGACGACGAGTACGGCACCCTCGCGCAGATCCGCGGCATCGCCGCGCGCGTCGGTGGTTGCGAGCTGCTCGAAATCCCTGAATGCGGGCATTCCCCGCATCGCGATCAGCCGGATCGTGTCATCGTCGCGGCCACTTCCTTCATCACCAAAAACAGGAGACAGACACCATGACAATCCGCACCGCCCGCCTGGCCCTCACGGCCATCGCCTTCGCCGCCCTCGCGTCGGCTGCAGGCGCGCAAGGCACAGGCAAGCTCAAGGTCGGCCTGATGCTGCCCTACAGCGGCACCTACACCGCACTGGGCGTGGCCATCGAGAACGGCTTCAAGCTCTACGTGGACGAGCAGGGCGGCAAGCTCGCCGGCCGCGAGATCGAGTACTTCAAGGTCGACGACGAGTCCGACCCGGCCAAGGCCACCGACAACGTCAACAAGCTCATCAAGCGCGACAACGTCGACGTGATCGTCGGCACGGTGCACTCGGGCGTGGCCATGGCCATGGCCAAGGCCGCCAAGGAAAGCGGCACCGTGCTGATCGTGCCCAATGCAGGCGCCGACGCCGTCACCGGCCCGATGTGCGCGCCCAACATCTTCCGCAGCTCGTTCAGCAACTGGCAGCCGGCCTACGCCATGGGCGAGGTGGCGGCAAAGCAGCAGGGCAAGAAGAAGGCGATGACCATCACCTGGAAGTACGCCGCGGGCGACGAGTCGGTCAACGGCTTCAAGGAAGGCTTCGAGAAGAACGGCGGCAAGGTCGACAAGCAGCTCACCCTGCCCTTTCCCAACGTGGAGTTCCAGGCGCTGTTGACCGAGATCGCGGCGGCCAAGCCCGATGCGGTGTACGCCTTCTTCGCCGGCGGCGGCGCGGTGAAGTTCGTCAAGGACTACCAGGCCGCAGGCCTCAACAAGACCATTCCGCTGTACGGCCCCGGCTTCCTGACCGACGGCACGCTCGACGCGCAGGGCGAATCGGCCCAGGGCATGCTCACCACGCTGCACTACGCCGACGGCCTGAACACCGCACGCGACAACGCCTTCCGCGTGGCGTACGCCAAGTCGTTCAAGCTGCAGCCCGACGTGTACGCCGTGCAAGGCTACGACGCGGCGCAGATGCTGGGTGTGGGCCTGAACGCGACCAAGGGCGACATCTCGAAGAAGGCCGAGTTCTCCGCCGCCATCGAGAAGGCGAAGATCGACAGCCCGCGCGGCGCGTTCACCGTGAGCAAGGCCCACAACCCGGTGCAGGACATCTACCTGCGCAAGGTGGAGGGCAAGGAGAACAAACTCGTGAGCACCGCGATCAAGGGTCTGGCCGACCCCGCCCGCGGCTGCAGGATGTAAATAGGTACGCCCCCAGGCTTCGCGCACTTCGTGTGCTGCGCCAACCCCCTTGCAGGGGGCGACACCTGCGGCCCGGCGAAGCCGGTTCCGCGGTGTCCCGCGAACTGCATCCCTCCTCAACGATCCCGCCCTGAGAGAACCTCCTCGTGGATTTCGGAACCTTTTTGGTCCAGTGCCTGAACTCGGTTCAGTACGGACTCCTTCTCTTCCTCGTGGCCTCGGGGCTGACGCTGATCTTCGGGATCATGGGCGTCATCAACCTTGCCCACGGGAGCTTCTACATGATCGGCGCGTACATGGCGTTCTCGCTCGCGCCGCTGTTCGGCGACCAGTTCCTGCTGATGCTGGTGGCCGGCGTGGTGCTGGCGGCCGTATTCGGCTACCTGCTCGAATGGGCCTTCTTCAGCTATCTCTACCAGCGCGACCACCTGCAGCAGGTGCTGATGACCTACGGCCTGATCCTGGTGTTCGAGGAGCTGCGCTCCATCCTCGTGGGCAACGACGTACACGGCGTGAAGGTGCCCGCGTGGCTCGACGGCAGCTTCGCGCTGGGCAGCGTGATGAGCTACCCGTGGTATCGGCTCTTCGCATCGGCCGCCTGCATCGTGCTGGCCGTGGGCCTGTACTGGGTGGTCAACCGCACGCGGCTGGGCATGATGATCCGCGCCGGCGCGAGCAACCGCGACATGGTGCGCGGCCTGGGGATCGACGTGAAGCGGCTCTACCGCATCGTGTTCGCCGCCGGCGTGGCGCTCGCGGCGCTGGCCGGCATGATCGCCGCGCCGATGTCTTCGGTGTATCCGAACATGGGTGCGAGCGTGCTCATCATCTGCTTCGTGCTGGTGGTGATCGGCGGCATCGGCTCGATCACCGGCGCGCTGGTGGCCTCGCTGCTGGTGGGCTTCGTCGACACCTTCGGCAAGGTGTTCTTCGCCGACCTTGCCGGCATCGGCATCTACCTGCTGATGGCCATCGTGCTGATCTGGAAGCCCGAGGGGCTGATGGGGAGGCGGCCATGACAGCCATGAAGCGCGGCGCATTCCTGCTGCCCGTGGCCTGCGCGGTCGCCATCGGCGTCGCCGGCCCGTTCATGGGCAACTACGCATCGGACTTCATCGTGAAGGTGATGATCCTCTCGATCTTCGCGCTGAGCCTGGAACTGCTGGTGGGCATGACCGGCCTCGTGAGCCTGGGCCACGCGGCGTTCTACGGCATCGGCGCATACGTCACCGTGCTGGCCTCGGGCAACGAGGGCGGCAACTTCGCGCTGCTGCTGCCGCTGTCCATGGGCGCGGCGGCGCTCTATGCGCTCTTCGTCGGCGCTTTAAGCCTGCGCACGCGCGGCGTGTACTTCATCATGGTGACGCTGGCCTTCGCGCAGATGGCCTTCTTCGTGTTCCACGACACCAAGGTCGGCGGCGGCAGCGACGGCATCTACATGTACGTGCGGCCCGCCATCGGCGCGCTCGACATGGAGAACCGCACGGTGCTGTTCTACGTGGTGCTGGCGTCGCTGGTGTTCACCTACGCGCTGCTGGCGCTCATCCGGCGCTCGCGCTTCGGCGCGGCGCTGGCGGGCATTCGCGTGAACGAGCAGCGCATGCGCGCGGCGGGGTTCGCGGTGTATGGCTACAAGCTCGCAGCCTTCGTGCTGGCCGGCGCGCTGGCCGGGCTCGCGGGCTTCCTGCTTGCCTCGCGCGACGGCGTGGTCAACCCGGAGCTGATGGCCTGGCACAACTCGGGCGAGGTGCTGCTGATGGTGATCCTCGGCGGCCTCGGCCACCTGCGCGGTGCGGTGATCGGCGCCATCGCGTTCACGCTGCTCAAGGAGATCTTCTCCACGCACGCGGTGATGGGCCCGCTGGCCGATCACTGGCAGCTGACGCTGGGGCTCACGATCATCGTGTTCGTGGCGCTGCTGCCGAAGGGGCTGATCGGCCTTGTGCAGCGCCTCTCTCCAAAGGGGGTTGCATGACGGCCGCTCTCCTTTCCGTCGAAAAACTCACCCGCCGCTTCGGCGGCCTCACCGCGGTCAACGCCGTCACGCTCGACCTGCACGTGGGCGAGGTGCACGCCGTGATCGGCACCAACGGCGCCGGCAAGTCGACGCTCATCAACATGCTCTCGGGCGAGATCGAGGCGAGCGAAGGCCGCATCGCGCTCGACGGCGTGGACATCACCGGCCGAGCGCAATGGAAGCGCGCGCGCGACGGCGTGGGCCGCAGCTACCAGCGCACGACCATCTTCCCGGAGTTCAGCGTGCACGAGAACTGCCGCCTCGCCGCGCAGGCCGCGAGGCCGAAGCCCTGGGCGATCTGGCAGTCCTCGCGCGGCTGCGCCACCAGCAGCGCATCGGCCGACGCGGCACTCGAAGCCGCCGGCCTCGCGCACGAGGCGCAGCGCATCGCCGGCACCATGAGCCACGGCGCGCAGCGCCAGCTCGAAGGTGGCGATGTGCCTGGCCACCAACCCGCGCGTGCTGCTGCTGGACGAGCCCCTCGCCGGCATGGGCGCCGAGGAGACCGACCGCATGCTCACGCTGCTCGCGCGGCTGAAGGCCACGCACGCGATCCTGCTGGTGGAGCACGACATGGACGCGGTCTTCCGCATCGCCGACCGCATCACCGTGATGGTGAACGGCGCGGTCATCGCGAGCGGCAACCCGGCCGAGATCCGCGAGAACCCCGAAGTGCGCACGGCCTATCTCGGAGAGGACCACTGATGCCCCCACGCTCATCACTTCGTGTATTCGCTGCCCCCCAAGGGGGCGCTGGCCTCCCTTGGGGCGGCCCGGCGGGAGACCACTGACATGCTGCTCGTGCGCGACCTCAACACCTACTACGGCAACAGCCACATCCTGCGCGGCGTGCATGCCGGCATTCCGGCGGCCACCTCCGTCGGCCTGCTCGGGCGCAACGGCATGGGCAAGACCACGCTGATCCGCACCATGATGGGCTACGTGCGCCCCGCGTCGGGCGAAGTGCAGGTCGACGGCCGCACCGTCACCGGCCTGCCGCCCGAGAAGATGGCGCGCCTTGGCATCGGCTACGTGCCCGAAGGGCGCGGCATCTTCCCCAACCTCTCGGTGCGCGAGAACCTCGTGATGAGCGAGCGAGCGGGCATCGACGGCCGCCGCGAATGGACCTTCGACCGCGTGATGGCCACCTTCCCCCGCCTGTCCGAGCGCCTCTCGCACGGCGGCCAGCAACTGTCGGGCGGCGAGCAGCAGATGCTCTCCATCGGCCGCGCGCTCATGACCAACCCGCGCCTCTTGATCCTCGACGAGGCCACCGAAGGCCTCGCACCGCTGATCGTGGCCGAGATCTGGCGCGTGATCGGCGAGATCCGCGCGACAGGCATCGCCACGCTGATCGTCGACCGCGACTACCGCAAGGTGCTCGCGAACACCGATCTCTCGGTGGTGATGGAAAAAGGGCAGATCGTGCGGCACGGCGCCTCGGCGGAGCTGCTGGCCGAGCCGCATGCGCTGGAGGAGCTGCTGGGCGTGTAGGCCACGCGATGACGCGCGAGATCAGCCTCCTCGACACATCGGGCAAGCCCCTGCCCTTCGACGGCAGGATGCTGATGAACGCGCAGGCCACTGCGTGGCAGGGCTTCGCGCTCGAGGTGCGCGCGATGTCGGGCGACGGCGAGAACCCCGCCTGCTACAACCCGCATCCGCTGATCGGCCTGTGCGTGCGCGGCCATGTGAAAGGCGCGATGACGCGGGGGCGGCGCCTGCATCCCTTCGAGTCGAACGCCGGCGGAATCTTCATCTTCGAACAAGGCTACGAGGTCGAGCGCGCGACCTGGACTGGCGAACTCACCGAGACCATCGTGCTGGAGATCCGCCCCGAGGCGCTGCGCAGCCTCATGCCCGAGGGCGACGGCGAGCTGCACCTGCAGACGCACCTGTCGACCACCGATGCGACGCTGTCGGCACTGGTCCTCGCCATGCGCGACGAGGTGGAGCGCGGCTGCAGCTCGGGCCGCCTCCACGCGCAGGGCCTGTCGATGGCGCTCGCGAGCTACCTGCAGAACCGCTACGGCGCCATCGGCAACACCCGGCGTCCGCGCGGACGGCTCTCGCAGAACGATCTTCGCAAGGTGTACGACTGGGTCATGCAGCATCTGTCCGAGGACTTCGGCATCGACGAACTCGCGGCCGAGCTGCACCTGAGCGCGGTGCATTTCACGCGGCTGTTCCGCGCCAGCACCGGCGCGACGCCGTACCGCTACGTAATGGAGCAGCGCGTGCGCCATGCGCTGTCGCTGCTGCGCGGCAACCAGTCGCTCGCAGAGATCGCGCAGGCCGTGGGCTTCTCGAGCCAGGCGCATTTCACGCAGGTGTTCCGCCAGCTGGTGGGCACCACGCCGGCGCGCGCGCGGCGCGGGTAAGTCCCGGTGGAGGGTGAAGGAATCCTGCAAGCGTTGATCGCATGTTGATATACCGCGGCGGGGGGCGCGGGCAAATTCATGTCTCTACATAACAGGAGACGAGAAGATGCCAACACCCACGCCAGCCCCCCGCGCGGCGACCGCCCTCTGTCTGAGCCTTGTCACCGCGGCCGCGCTCACCGCATGCGGCGGCAGCAGTTCGCCCGGCCCCGCCGTTCTGCCTTTGGTTCCCTCGCCGGCGCCACCCGCCGCCGCGCCGGTGGCGCTGGCCTGCGACGAAAGCCTGAAGACCGCGTTCAAGCCTGATGCCGACACCACCGTGACGGTGGTGAAGCAGTTCAGGAAAGGCGACGACCTGAACCTCGACGGCAAAGCCTCGGGCACGGTGGCAGCCAGCGACGTGTGCATGGTCAAGCTCAACGTGGGGCCGGGCCATGCGGGCCCGGCCGATGCGCCATCGACCTCGCCGGGCATCGGCATCGAGGTGTGGCTGCCTTCGCAGGCCTCGTGGAACAACCGCGTGCGAGTGCTCGGCGGCGGCGGCTTCGTCGGCGACGCAGGCATCAGCGCGAAGACGCAGATCGGCGGCGCCAATGCCGCCGCGATCGCGGCGGGCGAAGGCTCGGTGAGCGCGGTGACCGACGCGGGGCACGCTTCGAAGGCCCCGCTGCCTTCGGTCGACGGCTCGTTCGCGATGAACCCCGACGGCACCGTCAACACCACGCTGTGGACCGACTTCGCGAGCCGCGGCATCCACCAGATGGCAGTCAAGGCCAAGGCACTCGCCGCCGGCTTCTACCAGCGCGACGCGAAATACGCCTACTGGGACGGCTGCTCCACCGGCGGCCGCCAGGGCCACATGCAGGCGCAGGTGAACCCCGACGACTTCGACGGCATCCTGGCCGGCAACAGCGCGATCAATTGGACCAGCTTCATCACCGCCGAGCTCTATCCGCAGGTGGTGATTCAGCGCGACCTCGGCGGCACCCCGCTCACGCCGGACCAACTGGCGCTGGTGTCCTCGTCGGCGGTGAGCGCCTGCGACAGCGCGCTCACGGGCCAGCACGACGGCTTCATCAGCGACCCTGCCGCCTGCAAGTACGACCCCGCGCAGGACAAGACTGTGCTTTGCACCGCCAGCGGCGGCACCAACGCCACCGCCGCCTGCCTGAGCACCGCGCAGGCGCAGGCCGTCAACAAGATCTGGTACGGTCAGACGCGCGACGGCAGCGCGCCGGCGCCCGCGGGCGACAACGGCTACGGCGCCACGCTGGCGTCGAACCAGCTCTGGTACGGCCTCACGCGCGGCACCGCGCTCAACAGCCCCGGCGCGCCGGGCTTCTCGCTCGCCGACTCGGTGGCCGGCGTGCCCATGCCCTTCCACATCGCCGCGCACCAGGTGGCTCTGAACCTGCAGGACCCGACGATCGCCACGCCGGACTTCATCAACGCCACGGGCAACGGCGCGGACAAGTGGAAGGACCTGTCTTACGCGCAGCTCGCCAACGCGAGCGACCGCGGCAAGGCACTGCAGTCCGCGTTCGCGAACATCAACGCCGACAACCCCGACCTCGCACGTTTCCGCGACCGCGGTGCCAAGCTGCTGACCTACCACGGGCTGGCCGACCAGCTCATCCCCAACTCGGGCACGTCCAACTACTACGAGCGCGCGGCCAAGGCGATGGGCGGCATCGATGCACTGCAGAAGTTCTACCGCTACGTGGAGATTCCCGCGATGGGCCACTGCGCGGGCGTGGGCTCCGTCAACGGCCTGGCCGGCACCAGCCCCGCGGCCGACCCACCGCTGCCGGCGCAGAACCAGCTGTTCACGGCGCTGATCGACTGGGTCGAGAAAGGCATCGCGCCCGACGGCATGGTGATGCAGAACGCCGGCAAGTCGCTCGCGCGGCCGCTGTGCACCTATCCGAAGAAGATCGCGTACCTCGGCGGCGACGTGAGCAAGGCCGAGAGCTTCGCCTGCCGCTGAGGGAACCGGCGGCACACTCTGTTGCAAAGCACGAAGGTGGTCTTCGGACTTCACCGGGTTTCACCTCTGTGCTGCGACAGTGCGACAGCCGAATGATGGTCGGCTCCACGGCCCCGCGTGGCCGTGCCCACCCATTCGCGAGGCTGCGCATGACGTCCCTGCAATCGCGTCACATCGACAACGTCTACTCCATCGCCACCGGCACCGCGCTGGTGGCCGATCCGGCGCAGAGCCTGGTCCACAAGTCGTGGGCGCGGTGCGTGCGCGACCATGGGCTCGATCCGTCGAAGCCGACGCCGGCGCGCATCCTGCCGGCGCAGGAGGTGCGCGCGCACCAGCAGCAGCTCGAACATTTCCTGCGCGCCGCGCGCGCGGGCATGGAAGACATCTACCGCCGCGTGGCCGACCTGGGCTACATGGTGCTGCTGACCGACGCCGAAGGCATCACCGTCGACTACATCGGCAACCCCGCGTGGGACGACCAGCTGCGCAAGGCCGGCCTCTACCTGGGCGCGGACTGGAACGAGGCGCACGCGGGCACCTGCGGCGTGGGCACCTGCCTGGTCGAGCGCCAGCCGATGACCTGCCACCAGACCGAGCACTTCGACGCCACGCACATCGCGCTGACCTGCACCACCGCGCCGCTGTTCGACCACAGCGACAAGCTCACGGCCATCCTCGATGTTTCGGCGCTGCGCTCGCCCGAGGCCAGGGAGAGCCAGCATCTCGTGCGGCACCTGGTGGCCATCTACGCGCGGATGATCGAGGACGCCGACTTCCTGCGCAGCTTCCGCGGCCACTGGATCCTGCGGCTGGGCAGTGCCTTCGGCCTCGTCGACGTGGCGGGCGAAGTGATGCTGGCCTTCGACGAGGGCGGCACGGTGGTGGGCGCAAACGGCGGCGCGCGGCAGGCCTTTGCAGGGCGTGCGCTGGGCGGCGCGATATCCGAATGGCTGCACATGCCGATGGATGCGATCTGGCGCATCGGCAACGGCGGCGCGTCGGCGATGCCCTTCGCGCACACAGTGCTGTTGCCGGGCGGCGGCGAGTACCACGCGTCGCTACTGGCGCCGCGCGTGCGCAGGCCTGCGATGACGACGGGAACGGCTGCTGCGGCCGCCGCGCCGGCATCGCCATCGGCACGCCCGGGCGATCGACTGCCGCCGCTGGAACGTATCGCGGGCGACGATCCGCAGATGCAGAAGCTGCTCGCGCAGGCACGCCGGCTGGTGGACCGCGGCATCCACGTGCTGGTCGAGGGCGAGACCGGCAGCGGCAAAGAGGTACTGGCCCGCGCGCTGCACGGCGCGAGCAGCCGCGCGGCGATGCCCTTCGTGGCGGTGAACTGCGCGGCCATTCCCGATTCGCTGATCGAGAGCGAGCTGTTCGGCTACACGCCCGGCAGCTTCACCGGCGGCCGCGCCAAGGGCATGAAAGGCCTGATCGCGCAGGCCGACCGCGGCACGCTGTTCCTCGACGAGATCGGCGACATGCCGATGGCGCTGCAGACGCGGCTGCTGCGCGTGCTCTCCGAAGGCGAGGTGCTGCCGCTGGGCGCAGAGTCGCCGCAGCGCGTGGACATCGCGGTGGTGGCGGCCACGCACCGGCACTTGCCCGGGCTGGTGGCCTCGGGGCGCTTTCGCGAGGACCTCTACTACCGACTGTGCGGCGCGGTGCTGAAGCTGCCGCCGCTGCGCGAGCGCGGCGACATGCGCTACCTGATCGAGGGCATGTTCAACGAGGAGGCCGCGGCGATGTCTTCGCCGGCACGCTTGTCGGAAGAGGCGATGCAGAGGCTGCTGGCGCACGACTGGCCAGGGAATCTGCGAGAGCTGCGCAATGTGCTGAGGCTCGCGCTGGCGCTGTGCAGCGGGGCAAGCGTGGGCGCGCAGGATCTGCAATTGCAGCCGCTCGCGGAAATCGCAGCCTGTAACAAGGAGCGCATCGAAGAGCCCGGCGAAGATCCCGCCGCCGAGGCCGACCGGATGATCGACACGCTGAAGCGCCATCGCTGGCATGTCGCTCGCGCGGCCGATGAACTCGGCATGAGCCGCGCGACTGCCTACCGGCACATGAAGCGGCTGGGCATCGTGGCGCCGCGCCGCGGATAGCGGACGGAAGTCTCGATCCGCAGCGGTACGAAGCTTGGCGCAACGCCTCACATCCGGTGCAACAGCGAGGCGAGAAGCCCGCTACGCCCGCGACAGCGTACGGGTCTTCAATCGACCGATCAGTTTTCTCTATAGACGAAACCCATATGCAAGAAGCCAGCCTTTGGCGAAGGACTGCGCCCGCCGATCAGCAACTCGAGTCGCTTCGAGCGCATGGCGAAGTAGAGATCCGCGCCGGACTCTGCTGCTCGCATGCCAGGTGGAGACGAAGAACCAAGGCTGCTCAGTGTGAGAGTGGAGATCGGATTGGCAAGCTGATAGCCCGCCGGGGAAACGATCACCATATCCAACGTACCGTTCGTGGACCATGCCAGGCTGCTGAAAGCGTTGAAGTCGGCAGCCGCGGGCACGCCGATGGCAAGAACCTGATTGCCATTGGCAGGCGATGTGCCCGCGCTGAGGTAGATCTTGTCGCCTTCGACATTGGCGATTGCAAATTTTCCAAGCAATGTTCCGTCAGTCGGGTCTTTCAGCCGCCACATGCCCGCCTCCGTGTCTGCTTCGACCTTGCTGGTGACCAGCTTGGCTGTGGGGCAAAGCTCGATCCGATAAATGATCTGGTCGACGCACTGCTTCATCACAGTTCCGCCGCCCGAAATCTGGATCTGTGCGATGGCCGATTCGCCGCCGGAGGCCGAGACTTCGATGCGAGCTCGGTCGTAGGTGCCGTCCAATTTGCTTTGTGTCAGGACCAGCGCCCGAGTGGCGAAAAAGGCGGATTCGGCATATGACACTGGCGCAGAGAACGGTTTTGCGAAAGGAAAGCCGCCAACGATGCTGTCACCCGAGATCCATAGCGAGGACGCATTGGTGACGGTCATTCGACTGCTCTGAATCTGCCAGTTGGCGTCGGCCGGCGTCGTGAGCGGCGTCATCGTTCCCGACGTCGTGTCGCCCGCTGCGTCAGTCAGGCTATAGGTTGCATTGTCGAGATCGAGGCTGAGTTTCTGACGCGAGCCGTTGCCCGCGAAGACCATGTATTCACCGTTGCCGTACGTGCCCGTCTTGACGGTGAAGTTCAGTTCCTTCGAGCGATTCTCCGACGCATTGGCCACGAGCTTGTAGCTGCCGGTCGCCGACTTGCTCGAATTAGCAAAGCGTGAAACCCATTGCGTTGCGGTGGTATCGACATCGGTACGGGTCGTGCCGGTGCTTTGAGAACTGCCGAGCCATGCCGCGCTATCGCTCGCCTTGACCACCACCAACTGGCCTGGCACGACGACGTAGTTGCCCGAACCGTCCGGGCTGGCCGCGCTGCCGCCGATCTCGACGGTGAGCTTCAACTCTGGCGCAGCCGGCGTTTGCGGTGCCGGCGCTGGAGCCGGCGCAACCGCGATCGGCAGCAGCGGGAAGCCGCCCCCCTCCTCCTCCCCCACCACCGCCGCAACCGGCAAGACCAACCACCATGGCCGCGGTGAACGCGGTGCCAATGCTTCTCCTCATCTCTCTGTCCCTCTGGATTTGTATTGATCGATGCACTCCGGCGACGCCGGGGCCCTTCGAATGTAGCGACAACCTTTGTTTACGAAGATAAAAGGCCTATTGAAAGTCGGATCAACACCACATTTGTTCGGTGAGGTTCGCATCACCCCTCTCAAAATTAGTTCCAAAGTCTTCTTCGCCTGAATCACTCGTCTCGACGAGTCGCAGCACAGTCGCACTGCGATCGAGACGGGATACATGCAGTGAGACAAAAACCTGCCCAAGCCGTTGATTCCCCGTGAGCCGACGCGCGGCACGAAAGCTGCGCAACGCATGCCGCGCCGCCCCCAAGGCGCCGCGCATCCATCAACGACGCAACGGAGACACGCAATGACAGACCCCACCACCGCCCCCACCCGGGCCGCGGCTCAATGGCTCGCCGACTTCGCCGCCGCGCTCGCGCGCAACGACATCGACGCGGCCGCCTCTCTGTTCGAGGCCGACGGCTTCTGGCGCGACCTTGTCGCCTTCACCTGGAACATCCGCACGCAGGAAGGCCCCGATGCCATCCGCGCGATGCTGCAGGCGCGGCTGGCCGACGTGCAGCCCACGGCCTTCGCGGTGGAAGGCGAGGCGACCGAGGCCGATGGCGTGGTCGATGCATGGTTCACCTTCGAGACGCGCGTGGCGCGCGGGCGCGGCCATCTGCGGCTGCGCAACGGCAAGGCCTGGACGCTGCTCACCACCATGACCGAGCTGAAAGGCTTCGAGGAGAAGACGGGCGAGAACCGCATCAAGGGCGCGGAGCACGGCGTGCACAAGGGCCGCCAGACCTGGCTCGAGAAGCGCCGCGAGGAGGAGGCCACGCTGGGCTACACAGAGCAGCCGGAGGTGGTGATCATCGGCGGCGGCCAGGGCGGCATTGCGCTGGGCGCGCGGCTGCGTCGGCTGGGCGTGCCGACGATCATCGTGGAGCGCAATGCGAAGGCCGGCGACTCCTGGCGCAGGCGCTACAAGTCGCTGTGCCTGCACGACCCGGTCTGGTACGACCACCTGCCCTACATGCCCTTCCCCGACGACTGGCCGGTGTTCGCGCCCAAGGACAAGATCGGCGACTGGCTGGAGATGTACACCAAGATCATGGAGCTCAACTACTGGAGCTCCACCATCGCGAAGAAGGCGCGCTTCGACGAAGCCACGCAGCGCTGGGAGGTGACGGTGGAGCGCGAAGGCAAGCCGGTGGTGCTGCGGCCGAGGCAGCTGGTGTTCGCGCTGGGCGTGTCGGGCTACCCCAACGTGCCGAAGATCGCGGGCGCGGAGAACTTCAAGGGCGAGCAGCATCACTCCAGCCAGCACCCCGGGCCCGAGGCCTATGCCGGCAAGAAGTGCGTGGTGCTGGGCTCCAACAACTCGGCGCACGACATCTGCGCCGCCCTGTGGGAGCACGGCGCCGATGTGACGATGGTCCAGCGCTCGTCGACGCACATCGCGCCCTCGCAGTCGCTCATGGAGCTGGCGCTGGGCGGGCTCTATTCGGAACAGGCGGTGAAGAACGGCATCGACCACCACAAGGCCGACCTGATCTTCGCGTCGGTGCCCTACAAGATCATGCACACCTTCCACATCCCGGTGTACGAGGAGATGAAGAAGCGCGATGCCGACCTGTACGCACGGCTCGAAAAGGCGGGCTTCATGCTCGACTTCGGCGCCGACGGCTCGGGCCTCTTCATGAAGTACCTGCGGCGCGGCTCGGGCTACTACATCGACGTGGGCGCCTCGGAGCTGGTGGCCAACGGCAGCATCCACCTGAAGAGCGGCGTGAACATCGAGCGGGTGAACGAGCGCTCGGTGACGCTGACCGACGGCACCGAGCTGCCCGCCGACCTGCTGGTGTACGCCACCGGCTACGGCTCGATGAACGGCTGGCTCGCCGACCTGATCTCGCCCGAGATCGCCGACAAGGTCGGCAAGTGCTGGGGCCTGGGCTCCGACACGCCCAAGGACCCGGGCCCGTGGGAAGGCGAGCTGCGCAACATGTGGAAGCCGACGCAGGTAGACAACCTCTGGATCCACGGCGGCAACCTGCACCAGTCGCGGCACTATTCGCAGTTCCTGGCGCTACAGCTGAAGGCGCGCATGGAAGGGATCCACACGCCGGTGTACGAGCGGGCGGCGTCGCACCATACGCGCTGACTTGGCGTTGTCCCCTCTCCCCGAGGGGAGAGGGAGCGAATCCGCTCACTCGCTGATGAACCGCCGCAGCCCTTCGAGATCGATCACGGTGATGCCGCCGTACTCGATACGAAGGAAGCCCGCCTCCTTCAGCCGGTTCAGCGCCGCATTGCAGCGCTGGCGCGAGACACCCGAGAGGTTCGCGATCTCTTCCTGCGAGGTCTGCAGGTACGGCTCGCTTCCCGGGTGCAGCCACGGGTGGAACAGCCCCGCCAGCGCGCGGGCGACCTGGCTGTCGGCGTCGAGCAGGCGATGCGCCGCGTAGTTGCCCATGAACCAGTGCAGCCGCTCGTTGATCTGCTGCAGCAGGAAGTGATCGAAGCCGCGCTGCGTGCGGTGCAGCCACTCGAAGGTTTCCAGCGGCAGCGCCGCCACGCGGCTGGGCCGCAGCGCGATGATGTCGGCCGAGCGCGGCAGCGCGCGCAGCAGCGTGCCCTCGCCGAACCAGCTGCCCACCGAGAGCCCGCCGAAGGTCACGGAGCGGCCGTCGCTCGACGTGATCGACCACTTGAGCAAGCCCTCGAGCGTGCCGTACCAGTGCAGCGGCGTGTCGCCGCGCCGGCACAGGGCAGCGCCCGCCGCCACCTCGACCTCGCGCATCTCGTCGAGCACGCGCTCGCCCGCGCTCACGTCGAGCAGGGGGAACCAGGCCGAGCCTTGCAGCAGTTGCGGGATCGTCAGCGATGCCGCCCTGGGGGCCGGCTTCGTCGTGGGCATGAAATGAAAGCTCCTGAAGGCGCGGGGTGCGTAAACCCTGAGCCCGAATGTCGTCGCGATGACTGAGTGTGCCTGCGCACCCAAAAATAATAGCGCGGCCCCAATGAAAGACACCAGGAGCCCCCGAGCATGTCGAAGCGCAAAGTGATCGTGACCATCGCCCCCACCGGCGGCATGGCGCACAAGTCGCAGAACCCCCACCTCCCCACCCAGCCCGCCGAGATCGCGGCCGACGTGCTGCGCTGCTGGAACGCCGGCGCCAGCGTGGTCGCCATCCACGCGCGCCGGCCCGACGACGGCGCCACCTGCGACGCCGAGGTGTACCGCGACATCAACAGCCGCATCCGCGCGGGCGGCTGCGACATCGTCATCAACAACTCCACCGGCGGCGGCGTGCACGGCGACATGGTCAGGCCGCTGGCCGGCGACCGCTGGGAGATCGCGTGGGAGGAGCGCATCAAGGGCATGGACGCCGGCGCCGAGATGTGCACGCTCGACGCGACCACGCTCAACCTGAGCTTCGAGGGCAAGCAGATCCTGATGGACACGCCCATCACGCGCGGGCGCGAACTGGCCGCGGGCATGAAGGCGCGCGGCATCAAGCCCGAGTGGGAAGTGTTCAGCCCCACGCACATCCTGCAGGACACGACCACGCTGATCGGCGAGGGCCACGACGACGAGCCCTACTTCATCAACCTGGTGATGAACGTGCACCGCAACTTCCAGAATGCGATGCCGTATTCGCCGCGCTTCCTGCAGATGATGGTCGACACGCTGCCCAAGGGCAGCATCTTCTGCGTGAGCGGCATCGGCCCTTCGCAGCTGGAGGCCAACGTGGCGGCGCTGCTGCTGGGCGGCCATGCGCGCGTGGGCCTGGAGGACAACCTCTACTTCCGCCAGGGCGAGCTGGCCACCAACGTGCAGCTCACCGAGCGCATCGTGCGCGTGATCCGCGAGCTCGACATGGAAGTGGCCACGCCCGCCGAGGCGCGGCAGATGATGCGCCTGCCGCGGGTGGGCACGCCCAGGCCCGAGTTCGCATTGGGCTGAAGGCAGGCGACAGGAAAACGAACGGAGACAAGTACATGAGCAATCTTTCCCGAACCGCCCTGGCCGTGGCACTCGGCGCGGCATTCGCCGCAACGGGCGCCTCGGCCCAGGTGTCCGACGACGTGATCCGCATCGGCTTCATCAGCGACATGTCGGGCATCTACCGCGACTACGACGGTCCGGCCGGCGCCGAGGCGATCCGCATGGCCATCGCCGACATGGGCGGCGCCATCGACGGCAGGAAGATCGAGCTGGTCACGGCCGATCACCAGAACAAGCCCGACATCGCCGCAGCCAAGGCGCGCGAGTGGTTCGACGTGCAGAAGGTCGACATGCTGATCGCCGGCGTCAACTCGGGTGCGGCCATCGCCATGGCGGGCGTGGCGGCGGACAAGAAGAAGCCCTACTTCGTGGTGGGCTCGGGCGCCTCGGGCCTCACCAACGAGTACTGCTCGCCCTACACGGTGCACTACGCCTACGACACGGTGGCCATGGCACGCGGCACCGCGAGTGCGGTGGTCAAGGCCGGCGGCAAGAGCTGGTATTTCGTGACGGCCGACTACGCCTTCGGCGCGGCATTGCAGAACGACGCCACGAAGACGGTGCAGGCCGCGGGCGGCACGGTGGCGGGCTCAGTGAAGCATCCGCTGGGCGCGAGCGACTTCTCTTCCTTCATGCTGCAGGCGCAGAGCTCGAAGGCGCAGGTGCTGGCGCTGGCCAACGCGGGCGGCGACACGGTCAACGCGATCAAGTCGGCGGCGGAGTTCGGCATCGGCAAGAACATGAAGCTGGCCGGCATGATCATCACCATCAACGACGTGCATGCGCTGGGCCTGAAGGCGTCGCAGGGCATGTACCTCACCGACAGCTGGTACTGGAACCAGAGCCCCGAGTCGCGCGAATGGGCGCGCCGATTCTTCGACAGGCACAAGCGCATGCCCTCCTCATTCCACGCCGGCGACTACTCGGCCGCGCTGCAATATCTGCAGGCGGTGAAGGCCGCGGGCAGCGACGACGCCGACAAGGTGATGGCCCAGTTGCGCAAGACGAAGTTCAACGACATGTTCGTCAAGGGCGGCTGGCTGCGCGAAGACGGGCTGATGGTGCACGACATGCACCTGATGCAGGTGAAGGCGCCGGCCGAGTCGAAGGAGCCCTGGGACTACTACAAGGTGGTCGAGCCGATCCGCGGCGAGGCCGCATGGACCACGAAGGCGGAGAGCCGCTGCGCGCGGTGGAAATCGACATGAGCACATCCTCGGACATCCAGCGCGTGGCGGTGGTCGGCACCGGCGTGATCGGCGCGAGCTGGGCCGCGCACTTCCTCGCGCACGGGCTCGACGTGAACGCGACCGACCCCTCGCCCGGCGCGGAGGAGCGGCTGCGCGAAGCCGTGGCGAAGCACTGGCCCACGCTGAAGCGCTTCGGCCTCGCGCCGGGTGCCTCCATCGAACGCCTGCGCTTCCACGACAGCCTTGAAGACGCCGTCTCGGTGGCCGACTTCGTCCAGGAGAACGGCCCCGAGCGCATGGATTTCAAGATCGACCTGTTCAGCCGCATGGATGCGGCCGCGCCGCCGCAGGCGATCCTCGCATCGAGCTCCTCGGGCCTCGCGATCAGCGGCGTGCAGTCGGGCTGCGCGCATCCACAGCGCGTGGTGCTGGGGCATCCGTTCAACCCGCCGCACCTGATCCCGCTGGTGGAGGTGATCGGCGGCGAACAGACCTCGGCCGAGGCCGTCGAGCGCACCATGGCCTTCTACGCCGCCATCGGCAAGCGGCCGATCCACGTGAAGCGCGAGGTGAAAGGCCACATCGCAAACCGGCTGCAGGCCGCGTTGTGGCGCGAAGCCTTCCACCTCGTCGACCAGGGCGTGGCCAGCGTGGCCGACATCGACACGGCCATCGCGCACGGGCCCGGCCTGCGCTGGGCAGTGATGGGGCCGTTCATGAACCTGCACCTGTCGGGCGGTGCGGGCGGCATCGAGCACGTTCTCGCGCACCTGGGCGGGCCGATCGAGGACTGGTGGAAGGATCTCGGGCGCACCGTCGATGACGGCGGAGCTGAAGAAGAAGGTGAAGGAAGGTGTCGACGAGGAACTGGGGCAACGCTACACAGCGGACCTCGAAGCGGCGCGCGACACCCTGCTGTTAAACCTGATTCGCGCGAAGGCCGATAGCGGCAAGCTCGATTAGATGGAGTCCTGCTTTTCCATTCGCCTTGTTGTGCGTGGGGCGCTTTGTTCGGGGCGCGATCACGCCGACGGGGTACCTTGCTCCGCGAATGTCCCCCGGCCTTCGGCCTCCTCCTTTATTTCGCTGCGCAAGGCACCCCATCGACGTGATCGATGGGCGCAGCGCTTGTGCGGCCGGCACTACGACTGCGCTCATGTGCGAATGGCACGGGGTGCTCCCCGCAGCGAAATAAAGGAGGAGGGGCGCAGCCCCGGGGGACATTCGCGGAGGGGAGCACCCCGTGCCATTCGCACACGCCCTGAACAAACCGCGGAACACTGAAATGACCGACTTCCTCAACGACGAAACCCTGATCGCCCCGCCCCGCACGGTGCGCATCGACTTCGACGACGGCTCCTTCGCGCTGCGTTCGCCGATGACGCTGAAGCCCTACGCGCGCTGCATCGGCGAATGGATCGAACGCTGGGCGAGCGAGACACCCGACGCGCTGGCCTTCGCGGAGCGCGACGAGAACGGCGAAGGCTGGCGCAGGCTGGACTACCGCGCGCTGCGCCGGGCCGTGGGTTCGGTCGCGCAGGCACTGCTCGACCTGAACCTGCCGGCGGGCCAGCCGGTCGTGATCCTCTCGGACAACGCCATCGACCACGCGGTCCTGATGCTCGCAGCCATGCACATCGGCCGCACCGCCTGCTCGCTGTCCAGCGCCTACTCGCGCATGGCGAAGGACCCGTCGCGGCTGCACGGCATGCTGCAGGCGCTGAAGCCCGCACTGATCTATGCATCCGACGCGAAGGTGTACGGCGGCTCGCTCGCGGGCTGTGGCGTCGAAGCGTTTACGGTGTTCAGCCGCAACGCCGATGCGCATCCCGGTGCAATGTCATTCGATCAGTTGCTCGCGGCGAAGGAAACGCCCGCCGTGATGCAGGCCTTCGCCGACGTGCTGCCCGACACGCACGCCAAGTACCTGCTGACCTCCGGCTCCACCGGCAAGCCCAAGGTGGTCATCAACACGCACCGCATGCTGTGCGCCAACCAGCAGATGATGGCGCAGACCTGGCGCTTCCTTTCGCAGGAGAAGCCGGTGCTGGTCGACTGGCTGCCCTGGAGCCACACCTTCGGCGCCAACCACAACCTGCACATGGTGCTGTGCCACGGCGGCACGCTCTACATCGACGAGGGCCGGCCAGCGCCCGGGCTGATCGAGAAGACTGTGCGCAACCTGCGCGAGGTGAAGCCCACGCTGCTGTTCAACGTGCCGCGCGGCTTCGACATGCTGCTGCCCTTCCTGGAGGCCGACGATGCGCTGGCCGCCGAGGTGTTCTCGCGGCTGCGCCTCGCCTTCTACGCGGCGGCGGCGCTCGCTCCATCCACCTGGCAGAGGCTCGAGGCAGTGGCCAGGCGCGTGCGGCCCGAGCGGCCCCTGTGGCTCACCACCTCGTGGGGCGCGACGGAGACCTCTCCCGCCATCACCTCCGCGCACTGGCAGCTCGACGGCGCCGGCTGCATCGGCGCGCCGCTGCCGGGGCTGGAGCTCAAGTTCGTGCCCAATGGCGAGAAGCTGGAAATGCGCGTCAAGGGTGTGTCGGTGTTTCCCGGCTACCGCGACGCACCGCGCGAAACGGCGCAGGCCTTCGATGAAGAAGGCTACTACCGCATCGGCGACGCCGGCTTCCTGGCCGACCCTTCGCAGCCCGCGCAGGGCGTGATCTTCGACGGCCGCGTGGCGGAAGACTTCAAGCTCTCCAGCGGCACCTGGGTGTCGGTGGGCACGCTGCGCGTGAAGCTGGTGTCGATGCTCGCGCCGCACGTGCAGGACATCGTGCTCACCGGCCACGACCGCGACGAGATCGGCATGCTGGTCTTCGCGAGCCCCCAGGGCGCCGCGCTTTCGCCGCAGGCGCTGGGCGATCGCATCGCCGCGGTGATGCGATCGCTGCGCGACGAGGGCGCGGGCTCGTCGCAGTGCCCCGCCTGCGCGCTGGTGCTGTCGGAGCCGCCGAGCCTCGACGCGGGCGAGATCACCGACAAAGGCTACATCAACCAGCGCTCCGTGCTCATGCGGCGCGCGGCCGAGGTCGAGCGGCTGCATGCACGCGCGCCTGCCGGTGCCGATGCGCAGGTGGTGCGGCTGGAGGGCTGACTTTCCGCCGCGGGCAGGCGTTCAGGCCTGCTCGAACAGGTCGAGCAGCGTGTTCTTCAGCCACCGGTGCAGGCCCGAGCTCTCGTTGCGCTGGTGCCAGAAGAGCTCGATGATGCGCGGCGGCGCTTCCAGCGGAACGGGCATCTTGCGCAGGCCCGTCAGGCGCGCAGGCTCGAACTTCTCCGACCACGGCAGCACGGCGATCAGGTCGGAGCGGCGCACCACCTCGTAGGCCGCGCCGTAGTGGTTCACCGTCGCGACCAGGTTGCGCTGCAGCCCGCGGCTGCGCAGGAACAGGTCGTAGGTGGGCGTGGTCTTGCCGACCAGGCTCACGTCCACGTGGCGCGCGGCAAGAAACTTCTTCAGCGGGATCCTCTCGGCGCGCGCCAGTGGATGGCCCGCCCGCATGATGCAGACGAAGTCGGGCGACCACAGCGCCCGCGACTTGAGGAACGTCGGCCTCCGCACCTCTTCGTTGTAGACGCTGATGGCGAAGTCGGCCCTGTTGTCGGCCAGCACCGGGCCAAAGTCGACCAGCGTGTTGGGAATGGCGTGGACCTGCATCGACGGCGCGACCTTGCCCAGCCTCTGCGCCAGCCGCGGCACCACGATGGACGCCACGTAGTCGGACATGGCGATGCTCACGCTCGCCGTGCTGCGCAGCGCGTCGAAGTGCTCGACATCCATGGTCGCGCGGATCGCCTGCAGCGACTGCGACAGCGGCTCCCACAGGTCGATGGCGCGCCGCGTCGGGTTGACGCCCGCGCCGCTGCGCACGAAGAGCGGATCGTCGAAGGTGTCGCGCAGCCGGCGCAGCGCGTTGCTCACGGCCGGCTGCGTCAGCGACAGCTTGCCGGCCGCGCGCGTGACGTTGCCTTCGGTCATGAGCGCCTCGAACACCTTGAGCAGGTTGAGGTCGGCATTGCGGTAGTTCATGGCGTGCCCCGTCCGGTCATTTCATTCACTGAGTCAATGAACACAATCACGCATATAAATTTGTCGTGATATCCCCGCGATCCTACGATCTGCCGCTTCGCCACCGTTGCTCTTTCAACGCACCACCGAAGTCGAGGGATTCACATGACCATGCTGTCTGCCCGCATCGAGCGCCTGCCGTTCTCCGGCTTCCACCGGCGCCTGCTCCTCATGGGAGGACTGGGCTACACCTTCGATGCAATGGATGCAGCCGTAATCGCCTTCGTGCTGCCGGTGCTGCGCACCGAATGGGGGCTCGGCAGCGTGCAGATCGGCGTGCTGGCCAGCGCGAACTTCATCGGCTTCTTCTTCGGCGCGCTCGCGGCCGGCACCTGCGGCGACCTGTTCGGGCGGCGCAAGGTGATGATGTCGGCGCTGGCGATCTACTGCGTGGCCTCGCTCTTCAGCGGCATGGTCGACAGCTGGACGGTGTTCCTCGGCCTGCGCATCGTGGCCGGCTTCGGCGCGGGGGCCGAGAGCGCGATCATCGCGCCCTACCTTTCGGAGTTCGTGGCGCGCCGCTACCGGGGCACCTTCACCGGGGCGCTGGCGGGCTTCTTCTCCTTCGGCTTCGTGGCGGCGGCATTGCTGGGCTACTTCATCGTGCCGGCGCACCCGCAGGGCTGGCGCATCGTGATCTTCATCACCGCGCTGCCGGTGCTGCTCTTGCTGTGGTGGCGCCGCGCGCTGCCGGAGTCGCCGCGCTGGCTCGAGAGCCAGGGCCGGCAGGCCGAGGCGGACACCATCGTCGACGCGATGGAATCCGACATGGCGCGCCGCGGCCTCGCGCTGCCTGCCCTCAACGCCGAGGACGTGGCCGCGCCGCCTCCCAGCAGCAGCCGCGGCAGCCTGCTGAAGAACTACGCCACGCTGGTTTCCAGCAAGCTCATGCGCATCAGCGTCATGACCTGGCTGATGTGGCTGTCGATCACCTTCAGCTACTACTCGTTCTTCACCTGGATCCCGAGCCTGCTGATCCAGAACGGCATGACGATCACCAAGAGCTTCGGCTATTCGCTGGTGATGTACCTGGCGCAGATCCCGGGCTACTTCTCGGCCGCGTGGCTCAACGAGAAGATCGGCCGGCAGGCCACCATCGTGGCCTACATGCTGCTGGGCGGCATCGCAGCGCTGGGGCTGGCCTTCACGCACAGCGACACGCAGATCATGGCGACGGGCGTGCTGCTGTCCTTCTTCATGAACGGCACCTACGCGGGCGTCTACGCCTACACGCCCGAAGTGTTCCCGACGCAGGTGCGCGCCACCGGCGCGGGGCTGGCGTCGGCCATCGGGCGCATCGGCGGCATCACGGCGCCGATCCTGGTCGGCTTCGTGTATCCGGCGCTGGGCTTCGCGGGCGTGTTCGGCATGACGACGGCCGTGCTGCTGCTGGGCGCCGCGGCCGTCACCTTCATGGGCATTCCCACGCGCGGCCGTTCGCTCGAAGACATCGCGGCCGCCGAGCTTTCCTGAACGACAAGCGAGATCCATGCAACCAAGGAATCATCTTCTGGACGAATCGCTGTCGGCCGTCGCGCTCGCGCACGCCGACACGCAGCAGCCGCATGCCACCTTCGACGCGATCGACAAGGCGCTGGCCGCGACCATCGGCCACAGGCTCTTCACCATCCTGGTCCACCACCGCGAGGCGCGCGAGTCGGAGCGCATCTACACCAACATGCGCGAGGCCTACCCGGTGGGCGGACGCAAGCCGATCACCGATTCGCCGTGGATGCAGCAGGTGATGCAGCGCGGCCTGCCCTACATCGGGCGCACCGCCGACGACCTGCGCGACGTGTTCTACGACCATGAACTCATCGTGTCGCTGGGCTGCCGCAGCGTGCTGAACATCCCGCTGCGCTGGCGCGGCGAGACGCTGGGCACGCTCAACATGCTGCACGAGGAGAATTGGTACGACGACGCACACGTCGAGACCGCGCGCGTGTTCGCGCAGCTGGCGGTGCCCGCCGTGATGGAGCAACAGACCAAGGAGTCGCCCGCATGACGAACGCAGTGCTCTTCAGCAACGCCCACCTGCTCGACCCGCAGCGCGCCGAGCTGCTGGAAGACCATCACGTCCTCGTCGAGGACGGCGTGGTCCGCGAGGTTTCCGACAAGCCGATCCGCAGCGCCTCGGCCCGCGTCGTCGACGTGAAGGGCCGCACGGTGATGCCCGGCCTCATCGACCTGCACGTGCACGTGATCGCGGTGGAGCTCAATCTCTCGCGGCAGGTGCACATGCCCAACGTGCTGGTGACGCTGCGCAGCGTGCCGATATTGCGCGGCATGCTGCGCCGAGGCTTCACCACGGTGCGCGATGCGGGCGGCGCGGGCTTCGCGTTCAAGCAGGCGATCGACGCAGGGCTCGCGCAGGGCCCGCGCCTGTTCGTCTCGGGCCGCGCGCTGAGCCAGACCGGCGGCCACGGCGACATGCGCGCGCGCTCCGACTACCTCAGCAGCAACAACGACGGCGCCTGCGCCACCTGCGTGCGCGTCGGCGCGCTGGCCCGCGTGGCCGACGGCGTGGACGCGGTGCGCAAGGCGGTGCGCGAGGAACTGCAGATGGGTGCCGACCAGATCAAGATCATGGCCTCCGGCGGCGTGGCCTCGCCCACCGACCCGGTGGGCGCCTTCGGCTACAGCGAGGACGAGATCCGCGCCATCGTCGCCGAGGCCGAGGGACGCGGCACCTACGTGATGGCGCACGCGTACACCGCCGCGGCCATCGCGCGCGCGGTGCGCTGCGGCGTGCGCACCATCGAGCACGGCAACCTCGTCGATGCGCCGACGGCCGGACTCATGGCGGAGCTGGGCGCCTACGTGGTGCCCACGCTCGTCACCTACGACGCGCTGGCCAACGAAGGCGAGAGCCTCGGCCTGCCGCCGGAGAGCGTGGCCAAGGTGGCCAGCGTGCGCGAAGCGGGCCTGCGCTCGCTGGAGATCTACAAGGCCGCGGGCGTGAAGATGGGCTACGGCTCCGACCTGCTGGGCGAATCGCAGCGCCTGCAGAGCGACGAGTTCCGCCTGCGCGCCGAGGTGCTGTCGCCGGCCGAAGCCATCGCCAGCGCGACCACCGTGGGCGCCGAGGTGCTGGGCATGGGCGACCGGCTGGGCCGGCTGGTGCCCGGCGCCCTGGCCGACCTGCTGGTGGTGGACGGCAATCCGCTGCGCGACATCGGCTGCCTGCTGGGCCAGGGCGAGCGCATTCCGCTGGTCATGAAGGAAGGCGTGGTGCAGTTCGACGAACTGGCCGCCCTGCACTGAAGCGGCGCCCCAGGGGCTACGGCTGCGCCAGCCACTTGCGCCACAGCACCAGCGCCTTGTCCTGGTAGCGCCGGGTGGCGGCGAGCAGCGCGGCGCGCGGCTTGGGCGACATCAGCTCGGCCGGCAGCAGCGGATCACGGATGAGGTGCGCGATCACGGCGCGCCCCAGCAGCAGCGACTCGCGCGTCGCGGTCTCGAGCTTCTGGGTGCGCAGGCGCTTCTCGCTGCGTTCCAGGCCGGTCTGAAGGCGACGGTAATCGGCTTCGAGCGTGCGCACGTTCCACAGCTTGCGCGCGGCGGCCTGCGCGGCATCGTCGAGGTCGGCCAGCCGGAACACCAGCGCGCTCGGCGCGAGCCCCAGCGCCGCCAGCTGCGCGCGTTCGGCCTCCAGCCCTCCGGCAAGGTTGTCGGGCCGGATCTGCAGGCCCGGCCGCAGCGCCGCGAAACCGCGCAGCGAGAGCGCGAGCGCATGATGGCGCCACGCGGTCTTGTCGGTGCGCGAGACGCCCGCGTCGTGCACGGCGAGCCAGTCGCCGCGCCATGCGACCGCCTGCGCCTGCTTGTGCCGCCAGTCGTCGACCGCGCGCGCGAGCGCCGCGCCTCGCCGGTCGAGCGAGTAGCTGCCGCGCTCGCCGCGGGCGATCTTGCCCTCGGCCGCCAGCCGCGTCAGGCCCACGCGCAGGGTCGACTCGCCGATGCCCATGAGCGCGCCCGCGCGGCACAGCGACTGTGCGCTGAGCGTGCCGCCGTCGGCCACGAGCAGGTCGAGAATCAGGTCGGGGGCGCTGGGGACCGCCACCGGCACATTACATATTTTGTCCATCGTTGCGAAATGAAGAAATATTTCCTACGATGGGATTTTGCCCCGGAAGGACCTGTGCATGGCCATGCAATACGTGAGCTGCGCCACAGATGGCGCCGTCTGCACCATCACCCTGAACCGGCCCGGCAAGCGCAACGCGGTGGATGGCCTGGTCGCGGCCGAACTGCGCGAGGTCTTCGGCCGGTTCGAGGCCGAAGATGCGCTGCGCGTCGCCGTGCTGACCGGCGCGGGCGGCCACTTCTGCGCGGGCGCCGACCTCAGCGCCGTGGGCGACCCGGCCCGCCGCAACGAGCTCGACCCCGAAGGCGGCGGCAGCGGCCCGATGGGGCCGACGCGCATGGCGCTGTCGAAGCCGCTGATTGCGGCGGTGAACGGCTTCGCGGTGGCCGGCGGCCTCGAGCTCGCGCTGCTGGCCGACCTGCGCGTGGCCGACGAAGACGCGGTGTTCGGCGTGTTCTGCCGCCGCTGGGGCGTGCCGCTGATCGACGGCGGCACCGTGCGGCTGCCGCGCATCGTGGGCATGGGGCGCGCGCTCGACATGATCCTCACGGGCCGTGCGGTGGGCGCGCCCGAGGCGCTGGCGATGGGCCTGGTCAACCGCGTGACGCCGCCTGGCAGCGCGCTGGCCGCGGCGCAGCAGCTGGCACGCGAGCTCGCCGACTTTCCGCAGCAATGCATGCTGGCCGACCGCCGCTCCGCCTACGAGCAATGGGACATGCCGCTGGCCGAGGCGCTGCGCCGCGAGGGCGCGCAGGGCGTTCCGGTGGTCTTCGCGGAGGGCGCATCCGGCGCCGCGCGCTTCGCCGGCGGCGAGGGCCGGCACGGGGAATTCGGGCGCTGACGAAGCCGCGGGCGCTCAGCCCGCCTGCCGGCGCAGCGCGACCCGCAGCGCCTTGGCGAAGCGCAGATCGGCCATGGCGCCCACGTTGAAGCGCGACCAGCGCGACACCTGCGTGGAGTCGACGCTGAAGATGCGCCCCGGCGCCATCACGATCTTGCGCGGCAGCAGCTCCTTCGCAAAGGCCAGCGAGTCGGCCACGCCGGGCAGCGCGGCCCACACGTAGAGCGACTGCGGGGTGCGCGCGAATACTTCCGCATCGACCGATTCGAAGAGCCTGATTGCATTGCGCGTGGCCTCGCCCAGCCGCGTCTGCAGGCGGTTGAGGTGCCGCTGGTAGTGGCCCTCGCTCAGGATGACGTCGACCGTGCGCTCGCAGTATTCGGAGCTGCTCACGTGGATCAGCGCCTTCAGGTCGGCCAGGTCGCTCGCCAGGTCCGCGCCGCAGGCGATGAAGCCCACGCGCAGCGCCGCCGAGAACGACTTGGAGAAGCTGCCGATGTAGATGGTGCGCTCCAGTTGGTCGAGCGCGGCCAGGCGCGGCAGCGAGGTGGGCTTGAAGTCGGCCAGCGGGTCGTTCTCGACGATCAGCAGGTCGTGCTTCTGCGCGAGCTGCAGCACGCGGAATGCCTTGGCGGGAGAGATGTCGGAGCCGGTGGGGTTGTGCGCGATCGACTGCGTGAAGAACAGGCGCGGCCGCTCGGCCACGAGCAGGCGCTCCAGCGCCTCGAAGGTCGGGCCCGTCGGCCAGGCGCGGCACGCCCAGCACCTGGGCGCCCGCGAGCTTGAGCTTGCCGAACAGCGGGTAGTAGCCCGGATCGTCCACCAGCACCTTGCCGCCGGGCGGCACGAAGTAGCGGATGACGATGTCCATTGCCTCGTTGGCGCCGTGCGTCAGCACGATCTGCCGCGGCTCCGCGCCGATACCGAAGTCGGCGAGCTTGCGCACCAGGTGGTCGCGCAGCGGCGCATAGCCGAAGCGGCTGCCGTAGCGAAAGAGCGCGCCGAGCCCCGTGCGGACCACCTTGGGGTGGTACTTGTCGAGCCGCACGTCGGCCAGCCACGCGATAGGCGGGAAGCCGTCGCCCACGGCGATCGCGTCGGGCTGCGTCTTGAGCTGCTCGCGCATGAGCCAGACGATGTCCATGGCGCGGCCGAGGCTGCCGGCATCGTCCTCGGGTGCCTTAGCTGCCTGTTGCTGCTGCGGAGGACGCACGAAGTAGCCCGAGCCGCGCCTGGGCTCCACCAGCCCGCGCGACACCAGCAGCTCGAAGGCGGCCACCACGGTGTTCTTCGCGTAGCCGTGGAGCTGCGCCAGTTCGCGCAGCGAGGGGAGCTTGTCGCCGGCCTTGTAGGCGCCGCTCGCGATCTGGCGCTCGATGGCGTTGGCGAGCGAATCCGCAATGGTCGTCATGGGCGTCGACTGTGACACAGCGGGCACGCAAGGCCGCCCGCTGTCCGCACTGTCCCGACAAACTGTACCTTCCGCCGGCGGTACAGCCGACCTAAATTGCGCGCTCCCGAAACCGACTCCAGAACCTCTTTCTTTCGAACGAAGAGACACACAACGATGGTCGCAGACTCCCGCATTCCCAATTTCCGCGCACTCGCTCCGGCGCAGCGCCTCGAACATCTCGCGCGCGCCGCGTCGCTCGCCGCCGACGAGACCGCGCTGCTCCAGGCACCCGGCGCCCTCGGCGTGGAACGCGCCAACGGCATGGTCGAGAACGTGATCGGCACCTTCGAGCTGCCGCTGGGCGTGGCCGGCAACTTCACCGTGAACGGCCGCGACTACCTGGTGCCGATGGCGGTGGAAGAACCCTCGGTGGTGGCCGCGGCGTCCTTCATGGCCAAGCTGGCGCGCGAAGGCGGCGGCTTCGAGGCCTCGAGCACCGGGCCGCTGATGCGCGCGCAGGTGCAGGTGATCGGCATCGCCGACCCGTACGGCGCGCGGCTCTCGCTGCTGCGGGCGCGCGAGCGGATCCTCGAGGTGGCCAACAGCCGCGACAAGGTGCTCATCGGCCTGGGCGGCGGCTGCCGCGACATCGAGGTGCACGTGTTCGACGACACGCCGCGCGGCCCGATGGTGGTGATGCACCTGGTCGTCGACGTGCGCGACGCGATGGGTGCGAACACCGTCAACACCATGGCCGAGGCGGTGTCGCCGCTGGTCGAGCAGCTCACGGGCGGCACGGTGCGCCTTCGCATCCTCTCGAACCTGGCCGACCTGCGGCTGGCCCGCGCGCGCGTGCGGCTCGAACCCGCCGTGCTCGCCACGCGCGAGCGCAGCGGCGAGGAGGTGGTGGAAGGCGTGATCGACGCGTACACCTTCGCGGCCGTCGACCCCTACCGCGCGGCCACGCACAACAAGGGAATCATGAACGGCATCGATCCGGTGATCGTCGCCACGGGCAACGACTGGCGCGCGGTGGAGGCAGGCGCGCATGCGTACGCCTGCCGCAACGGCCGCTACACCTCGCTCACGACCTGGGAGAAGGACAACCGCGGCGCGCTGGTCGGCACCATCGAGATGCCGATGCCCGTGGGCCTGGTGGGCGGCGCGACGAAGACGCATCCGCTGGCGCGGCTCGCGCTGAAGATCCTCGGCGTGAAGTCGGCGCAGGAACTCGGCGAGGTGGCCGTGGCGGTGGGCCTCGCGCAGAACCTCGGCGCGCTGCGCGCGCTGGCCACCGAAGGCATCCAGCGCGGCCACATGGCGCTGCACGCCCGCAACATCGCGCTGGTGGCGGGCGCCACGGGCGACGAGATCGACGCGGTGGCCAGGCAGATGGCCGCCGAACACGACGTGCGCACCGACCGCGCGGTGGCGCTGCTGGAGGCGCTGCGCAAGAAGTAGGCACGGGCGCGACGGACGACCACAAACACAACCACAGACGGAGACAACGAGAAATGAACGCAGAAGAAGCAACGCCCGCCCGCTGGCGGCTGGTGGAGATATGGGGCGACACGGCCGACCTGGGCCACCTCGCATGGTCGATCGCGATCGGCGTCGCGGTGAGCCTCGCGGGCTACCTCGTCGCCAGCCGCGTGCTCGCGGGCACGGTGGGCACGCCCGAGCTGGCGCGGGCCTACGCCATGCTCGCCGGCCTGGGCGGCTGCGTGGTGTCGGGCCTGATCTGCGCGCGGCTGTTCGAGCCGAAGCGCGAGGTGGTCGAGGGAGCGGCGGCCGACCCGCGCTGGCGCGAGGAGGTGCTGGCCGAGCTGGCCGCCGAGCACGGCGGCCTGGGCTCGATGGACGACCTGCCGCCCGTGGTGGTGCGCGAGATGAAGGAGCTCGAGATCCACGAGCTGTTCGCGTCGTACGAGCCCCGCGCCCGGCGCGCCGAGGGAGTCGAAGGAGCCGCGCAATGATCGACGCCGCGCTCCTGAACCAGATCCTCGTGGCCACCGGCATGGGCCTCGTGGGCGCCGTGGTCTTCGCGGCGATCGGTCTCGTGTCGGGCACCGACGAGACCACCACGCTCGCGCCGCTCACCCTGCTGGTGGTGCTGCTGGGCGTGCCGCCGGTGGGCGTGTTCACCTTCTTCCTGGCGGCGGCCGTCGCCAAGCACATGACGCACGCGGTGCCGACCGCCCTTCTGGGCATTCCGGGCGACACCATGGCCACGCCGCTGCTGCAGGACGCCAACGTGCTGCGCAACCTGGGCGTGCCGCACATCGCGCTGCGCAAGATGGTGTCGGGCGCGATCATCGCGGCCTTCATCGCGGTGCCGCTGGCCGTGCTGTTCGCGGTGCTGCTGGCGCCCTACGGCGCGGCCATCACCAAGGCGGCGCCGTGGATCTTCGTGGCGGCGGCAGTGGCCATCGCGTACTTCTCCAGCGGGCGCTGGGCCTCGGTGGCGACGCTGGTGCCCTTCGTCATGGTGATCGTGGCGCTGCAGGCGCTCACCGGCAAGTACGGCGTGAAGCTCAGCATCAGCTACTTCCTGGGCATTGCCATCGGGCCGCTGGTGGCCGACCTGTTCTCGGTGATCTCGCCCGCCGCGCGCGCCCGCATGAAGCGCGACAAGGTCCGCACCTTCTCGCTGGCGCCCGACGTGAAGGGCTGGTCGGGCTACTTTCCCAATCCGTTCCGGGTGCTCGACCGCGGGCAGGTGAAGTGGACCTTCGCGACGGCGGCGGTCTCCAGCGCCACCTTCGTGTTCAGCCCGGTCGCGATGACGGTGGTGCTGGGCGAGCTGGTCGGCTCGCGCGTGAAGCACGCCTACCATCGGCTCACCACCACGCTGGCCGCGCGCAACGGCGTGACCGAGGCCACCTACATCGCCGAGGCGCTGATCCCGCTGATCGCCATCGGCCTGCCACTGAGCCCGGTGGCGGCCGGGCCGGCCGCGCCGCTTTTCAACGCACCGCCGGTCTTCACCATCGACGCGGCCAGCGGCCAGACGCACAACCTGCACAACCTGCTGAACCACTGGGAGTTCCTGGGCTACGGCATGCTGGCGGTGATCCTGGCCGCGCTGGTGGCCTATCCGTTCACCATGAACTTCGCGCGCCGCGCGGCACTGTTCGTCTCGCGCAAGGTGAGCCACGAGGCGATCATCGCGACCTTCGTCGGGCTGATCGTGGTCATCAGCGTGTGGGAAGGCCAGCTGCTCGGGCTGCTGGTGATCCTGACGATGGGGCTGCTGGGCGGGCTGCTGTCGCGCGCGATCGGGTTCAACACCGGGGTGCAGTTCATGGGCTACTACACGGCCGTGCTGACGGTGCCGGCGGCCATCAAGGCCTTTGCCTAGAGTTCGCTCGGGGCCGGGGTCAGGGCCGGGGCCTGGCCTTGGGCACGGGCTTCGGTGCCGGCTTCTCCGGCTTGCCCCCGCCGAGCATCTTCTCCACCTGCTGCCCCAGGCGCGCGCCGATGGCGGTGCCCACGCCGGGCAGCACCGCGCTGCCGATGGCCGCGCCGGTGAGCGCGCCGCCGGTCAGCGAGAGTTCCGGGTCGCCCGCGGTGCCGCCGATCTTCAGCGGCACGCCGACCACGCCGTCGACGAGGTCGACCGCGATCTCGCCGTCGAGCCTGCGGTTGAAGAGCTTCAGGTTGCCGCTGGCCGTGAGCACGCCCGAGCGTGCCTTGAGGTTGCTGTACTGCATGACCACGCCGTCCTCGGTGCCCTGGGTGTCGAGGGTGCCGGTGAGCTCGTCCAGCCTGGTGGTGCCGCCGCGGCTGATGCCGGCGGTGGTGACGGCCTTGGCCACGTCCAGCCTGGTGAGCGTGGCGGGCTGCACCGAGAAGGTGGTGCGGGTGTGCAGGCCGCGGATCAGCGCGCCGAGTTCGTCGGTGCTCGCGGCCTCGGCCCGCAGCGTGGTGGTGCCCGAGAACCTGCCCGCCACCGAGGTGCGGCGCCCGAAGGCCTGCGCCAGGCTCTCGATGTCGATCTGGCGCGGCTCCAGGTCGGCCGAGAGCTGGATCTTTCCGTCGGGCTGGATCTCGAGGCGGGAGACACCGTTCCAGGTGCCGCCGCCCGCATCGATGCGGGTGCGCCAGCGGTCCTGCCCGGCCTGGCGGTCCAGCCGCAGGCGCACGGGCTGGGCCGGCGGCTCCAGGCCGGCGCGCTCGAGCCGGGCCTGGCGCGGGCGCCAGCCGGGGTCGAAGCGGATCTCGCCGTCGTAGGCCAGCGCGATGTCGCGCCGGTCGATCCAGGTCACGTCGCGCCAGCGCAGCTGTTCCACGGGCACGGCAGCGAGCGTCCACGGCGCGGGCAGCGGGACGATGCCCCCTCCGCCGCCTTCCTGCGGCTTGGGGCCCCTGCCCCGGAACGCCCGAAACGAGGCGCGCGGCAGCACCAGGCCCTCGATCTCGATCTCGTCCACCGCGATGACGCGCCGCAGCAGCGGCGCGGGATCGAGCCGCACGGTCACGCGGCGCAGGGTGATGGGGCGCGGCTGGTCGGTGGCGATGTCGGACAGCACGAGCACCGGAACCGGCACCAGCGCCCAGTGGGCGCCGCCGACCTTCAGGGCGACGCCGAAGCGCTTCTGGAAGGCGTCGGCGATCTTCGCGGCCACTTCGTCGTCGGTGGGCAGGCGGGTGCTCACCACCCACACCAAGGCGCCCGCGCCGAGCAGCAGCGCGGCGGCGATGCCCAGGAGCCAGCGGCGCAGGGGGTGCTTCATCGGCTCAAGGTAGCACGCAAAGGCGACTCGGTTTGTCAGCCGCCATCGCTATAGTTTTGGCCACTGTTACAGGCAAGAAGAAAGAAAGAGGCACTGAATGCGTATCTGGAAGAAAGAGATCTCCGTCGAGGCGCTCACGAGCAACCACGTGGGCACGGTCGTTTCCGCGCTGGGCATCGAGTTCCTGGAGGTGGGCGACGACTTCATCCGCGCCCGCTGCCCGGTGGACGAGCGCACCCGCCAGCCCTACGGCATCCTGCACGGCGGCGTGTCGGTGGTGCTGGCCGAGACGCTGGGCTCCTGCGGCGCCCACTACTCCGCCCCCGAGGGCGACCGGGCCGTGGGCCTGGACATCAACGCCAACCACATCCGCTCGGTCACCAGCGGCTGGGTCATCGGCACCGCGCGGCCGGTGCACCGGGGGCGCACCACGCAGGTCTGGCAGATCGAGCTGACCAACGAGGCGGGCGAGCTGACCTGCGTGTCGCGCATCACGATGGCGGTGCTGCAGCCGCGCTGAAGGCGGCGGTTTCCTTTCTCCGGCGGCAGGGTGCGTGCCGGTGTTCAGGGCGGGGTTCATCACCCACAATCACGCCCCGGGAAAGCCGGGACGCCCGGCCACCGAGCACTACATCCAACAAGAGGAGATAGAAGAATGTTCAACTGGATTGAACGGCCCGCGTCCGCGCTGGCCAACGGCGCGGTCATCGCGCCCGACGAGCGGCTGCCCTGGCTGCAGACCGGCGCCATGGGCGTACAGCACGTCATCGCCATGTTCGGCGCCACGGTGCTGGCGCCGATCCTGATGGGCTTCAACCCCAACATCGCGATCCTGATGAGCGGCATCGGCACGCTCATCTTCTATTTCGTCACCGGCGGCAAGGTGCCCAGCTACCTGGGCTCGAGCTTCGCCTTCATCGGCGTGGTGATCGCGGCCAGCGGCTACGCGGGCAAGGGCCCCAACGCCAACATCGCGGTGGCGCTGGGCGGCATCGTGGCCTGCGGGGTGGTCTACATCCTGATCGGGGCCATCGTGCAGGCCGTGGGCACGGGCTGGATCGAGCGCTTCATGCCGCCGGTGGTCACCGGTGCGGTGGTGGCGGTGATCGGGCTCAACCTGGCGAGCGTGCCGGTCAAGAACATGGCGGCCGGCAACTTCGACGCCTGGATGCAGGCCGTGACCTTCCTCTGCGTGGGCCTGGTAGCGGTGTTCACGCGCGGCATGCTGCAGCGCCTCTTGATCCTGGTGGGGCTGATCCTGGCCACGCTGGTCTACGCGGCGCTGACCAACGGACTGGGCATGGGCAAGCCGGTGGACCTGAGCGGCATCGCCAACGCGGCCTGGTTCGGCCTGCCGACCTTCACCGCGCCGGTGTTCACGGCCAACGCGATGCTGCTGATCGCACCGGTGGCGATCATCCTGGTGGCGGAGAACCTCGGCCACCTGAAGGCGGTGACGGCCATGACCGGCCGCAACCTCGACCCGTACATGGGCCGCGCCTTCATCGGCGACGGCATCGCCACTGTGGTGAGCGGCGCCGCGGGCGGCACGGGCGTGACCACCTACGCCGAGAACATCGGCGTGATGGCGGCCACGCGCATCTATTCCACCGCCGTGTTCGTGGTGGCCGCCGTCATCGCGCTGGTGCTGGGCTTCAGCCCGAAGTTCGGCGCGCTGATCCAGGCCATTCCGCTGCCGGTGATGGGCGGCGTGAGCATCGTGGTGTTCGGGCTGATCGCCATTGCCGGCGCCAAGATCTGGGTCGACAACAAGGTCGACTTCTCGCAGAACAGGAACCTGATCGTGGCGGCCATCACGCTGATCGTGGGCACGGGCGACTTCACGCTGAAGTTCGGCGACTTCGCCCTGGGCGGTATCGGCTGCGCGACCTTCGGGGCGATCATTCTCTACGCGCTGCTAGGCCGCTCGAAGAATTGAACTGCGAAGGCGCCTTCCAGGGATACCGTGGAACCGGCTTTGCCGGGCCACCGGTATCGCCCCCAGCAAGGGGGTTGGCGAAGCGGTACGAAGTGCCGCGAAGCCTGGGGGTTGGCTTGGTAACCTCATGAAAGAAGTGTTCTCTGGAGGGCCTGAGGCGGGGGCCCTTCACCGGCCTTTGGCCCGCGCCCGTTAGACTCCAACGCTTTTCGCACCGACGTTTTCCCAATGGCCGATGTCTCCGCCGCGCGCACCAAGGCGGTTTTCGAATTCAAGAGCGCCACGCTGCCGCTGATCGCAGTGATCCTCAAGACGTCCGACCTGGACGTGCTGGCCGAGGCACTCGACGCCCAGCTGGCGGATTCGCCCGACTTCTTCGAGCAGGAGCCGGTGGTGATCGACCTCTCGCTGCTGCAGGAGTCGGAGGACGACGGCGACATCGACTTCGCCGCCCTGCGCGGCCTGCTGGCGCGCCACCAGACCCAGCCCATCGCGGTGCGCGGCGGCAACGACGCCCAGCACGCCGCCGCGCGCGCGGCCGGCCTCTCGGTGGCGGCCATGCCCGCGGCCCCTGCGCCCCGCGCCCCGGCCCCGCCGGCCGAGCCCCCCGCTTCCGAAGCCCCGCAGATCGTGCGCGAGGTGCCGGTGCCGGCCAACGGCACGCTCTTGATCGACAAGCCGCTGCGCTCGGGCCAGCAGGTGTACGCCCGCGGCGGCGACGTGGTGGTGACGGCCGTGGTGAGCTTCGGCGCCGAGGTCATCGCCGACGGCAACGTGCACGTGTACGCGCCGCTGCGCGGCAAGGCCATTGCCGGCGCGCGCGGCAACACCGAGGCGCGGATCTTCTCGACCTGCATGGAAGCGCAGCTGGTGGCCGTGGCCGGCATCTACCGGACCAACGAGGTGCCGCTGCCCGACACGGTGCTGGGCAAGCCGGCCCAGGTGCGCCTGGACGGCAAGAAAATCTCGATCGATCCCATTCCCTGACCGGACGAACCCGATCACGGAATGCGGCGACCCTGACAAGCAACAACTGAATCGAAACAAGAAGGAATGGCCATGGCCAAAATTGTGGTGGTGACTTCGGGCAAGGGCGGCGTCGGCAAGACGACGACGAGCGCCAGCTTTGCTTCGGGCCTCGCGCTCGCGGGCAAGAAGACGGCTGTGATCGACTTCGACGTGGGCCTGCGCAACCTCGACCTGATCATGGGCTGCGAACGCCGCGTGGTGTACGACCTGATCAACGTCATCCAGGGCGAGGCCAACCTGAGCCAGGCGCTCATCAAGGACAAGCAGTGCGACAACCTGTTCGTGCTGGCCGCCTCGCAGACGCGCGACAAGGAAGCGCTCACGCAGGAAGGCGTCGAGAAGGTGCTGGCCGATCTCGCCGCGATGGACTTCGAATACATCGTCTGCGACTCGCCCGCGGGCATCGAGACCGGCGCGATGATGGCCATGCACTTCGCCGACGAGGCGCTGGTGGTGACCAACCCCGAGGTCTCGTCGGTGCGCGACTCCGACCGCATCCTGGGCATGCTCAGCAGCAAGACCAAGCGCGCCAAGGAAGGCGGCGAGCCCATCAAGGAGCACCTGCTCATCACCCGCTACAACCCCAACCGGGTGGCGGGCGGCCAGATGCTGTCGCTGGAGGACATCCAGGACATCCTGCGCATCAAGCTGATCGGCGTGATCCCCGAATCGGAGAGCGTGCTGCACGCCTCCAACCAGGGCGTGCCGGCGATCCACGACAAGGAGACCGACGTGGCCCAGGCCTACACCGACGTGGTGGCCCGCTTCCTCGGCGAGGAACGGCCGATGCGCTTCGTCGAGGCGGAGAAGCCGGGCTTCTTCAAGCGAATCTTCGGGAGCAAGTAGCCCATGTCCTTCCTCTCGTTCCTGCTGGGCGAAAAGAAGAAGACTGCCAGCGTCGCGAAAGAGCGGCTGCAGATCATCCTCGCCCACGAGCGCTCGAGCCTCAGCGGCAAGAAGCGGCCCGACTACCTGCCCGAACTCCAGCGCGAGCTGGTGGCGGTGATTTCCAAGTACGTGTCGATCAACGCGGACGACATCAAGGTCAACCTGGAGACCCAGGACAACCTCGAAGTGCTCGACATCAAGATCGAGCTGCCCGACCCGGCCCCGACGCCGGCGCGCTGAGCGCGAAGAACCTGAAGCGCACGGACGGGTCCTGCAGGACCCGCTCCGACAGTGCGCGCTCCCACGCGAGGTAGTCGGCCCAGGCCGCATCGCGGCGCGGACCGAAGACGCGCATCACCGAGCCCCAGTCGTCGTCGAAGGGGGTGAGCAGCCGGGCCGGCACCAGATCGGTCGCCAGCGGCCTGCCCGAGGCCTTCCAGCCCTGCGTTCCTCCCCGGAGCCAGGTGAACTCCGCACCCGAATCCGGCCAGCGCCGTTGCGCGTCGCGCGCCACGCGGGCGGCCGCCGCGCCGTCCGGCGAGGTGAAGACCAGCTTGCGGCCGGCCGCGGCGTGCGGGGCCAGCGGCGCGAGCGAAGCCGGCAGCATGTAGAGCGCGCCCGGCAGGTGGCCGCGCTCGTAGTCGAGGCTGGGACCCACGTCGATCACGGTGGCGGCACCGTCGCTGCGCAGCTGCGCGAGGGCGTCGGCGTCCAGCGGCGGCGGCGCGCCGTCGATGGCGGCCGAGGGGTCCGGCGGGGCCTGCGGGGGCGTGAACTCGCCGTCGTATACATACACCTCGGCCTGGCCCAGCTGCGTGAGCCAGAAGGCGGTGATGGCCGCACGCAGGCGATGGGCCGGATCGTCGACCAGCACGATGCGCGCGCCTCGCGTGCCCACGAGGTTCTCGAAGTGCATCAGCAGCTGGCCGCCCGGCACCTGGCGCAAGCCGGTGCCCGCAAAGGCCGGATCGGGTTCGGGCCGCACGTCGAACAGGTAGAGGGTGCGCTCGCGGTCCTCGCGCCAATCGGCGAGCCGGGCCGCATCGGCCACGGGCAGCGCGAAGCGCGCGAGCAACTCGTCGGCGAGGCCGCGCAGCACCTGCGGGGATTCGGGCGGCAGCTCGTCGTCGGGCACCGCGTTCTGCACGGTGGGCGCGCCGTGCAGGCCCCAGTCCATGACGCCGTCCTCGACGAACACCGCTTCGCTGGCGCGGCCCAGCAGCCGCAGCGTGGTCGCGCCGACGATGCCGCGCGTGCGGCTGAAGCAGTTGATGGCCCACAGGTGATCGGGCCCGCCGGCATCGGGCGGCTCGAAGCGGCGCAGCGCCAGCTCGGTGCCCGGGTGGTTGCGCGCGCCGGGCAGCGAGAGGAATTCGAACTCCGCGCGCGGCCGCGCATCGACCAGCGTGGTCGGGCGGCCTTCGCGCAGGCGCGCGCGCAGCGCCTCCACGGGCAGGCCAGGCGTGCCGTAGTGCAGCCGTGCGCGGTCGCCGAAGGCCTTCACCAGCGTGCCGTAGCCGTCAATGGCGGGCAGGCCCTCGCTCACCCAGCGCCGCAGGCCGCCGTCGAGGGTGCGCACGTCGCTGTAGCACAGGCGCACGAGCACGGCCGATGCCGCCTGCGCGGCGCCGTCGGGCGCGTCATCGTCGTCGTAGAGCACCACCGGCGTGGACCGGCGCGGCACAAGCGCACCGACCTGCAGTTCGAGCCCGCTGAGAGGCGCGTTGCGCGCGAGGTTCAGGTGGCGCTGCACGAACCAGCGCGTCTCGCGCACGTCGAGCAGGGCGAGCTCCGCCGCGGGCTCCGCCAGCAGCAGGGCCCACAGTTCGGCCGGCGCGACGGTGTTCTTCGGGGGCGTGCTCATGCGCGCATTCTCCGGGGCCTGCCGCTCAATTGGGCTGGATGCCGGCCTGCTTCACCACCGCGGTCCACTTGACGGTCTCCGACTGGATGAAGCGCGCGAAGTCTTCCGGCGAGCTGCCCACGGTGAAGGCGCCGATGTCGTCGTAGCGCTTCCTGAACTCGGCCGTCTGCACGATGTCGCGCAGCTCGCGCGACAGGCGCTGCACCAGCGGCGCGGGCGTGCCGCTGCGCACCACCACGCCGTACCACGAGGTGACCTCGAAATCGGGCAGGCCGGCTTCGGCGGTGGTGGGCACGTCGGGCAGCCAGGGTGCGCGCGTGCGGTAGGCCACGGCCAGCGGCTTGAGCGTGCCGGCCTTCACGAAGGGAATGGCGGTGACCACCTCGTTGAAGATGAACTGCGTCTGCCCCGCGAGCAGGTCGTTGAGGGCCGGGGCGCTGCCCTGGTAGGGAATGGCGGTGAAGTCGGCGCCGGTCTGCGTCTTCAGCAGCTCGCCCGCGAGGTGCGAGTACGCGCCCACGCTGATGCCGTAGTTGACCTTCCCGGGATTCTTCTTCGAATAGTCGATCAGCTCGCGCGGGCTGGCCACCGGCAGCTTCGGGTTCACCAGCAGCACCTGCGGCGTCTGCACGAGCAGCGACACGGGCGTGAAGTCGCGCGAGAGGTCGTAGCTCAGCTGCTTGAACAGCGCGGGCTGCACCGTGAGGTTGGAAGCCGGCGCGAGCAGCAGCGTGTAGCCGTCGGCCGGCTGCCGCGCGACGTATTCGAAGCCGATGTTGCCCGCCGCGCCGCTGCGGTTCTCGACCACCACCGCCTGCTTGAGCCGCTGCTGGAGCTGTTCGGCGACCTCGCGGGCGATCTTGTCGGCGATGCCGCCGGCCGGATAGGGCACGACGAGGCGGATGGTCCTGGCCGGATAGTCGTCCAGCGTGGCGGCCTGGATCTGCACGTCGACGGACAGCGCGGCGAGCAGCGCCAGCGCGATGCGGGTGAGGAGTTTCTTCATGGGAGGAAGCGAAAGGGCCGGCACGCGGCTGCCGTGAAGGCGCAGCGGGCAGGGGTGCAGCAGCAAAGCCGTGAAGCGTAGGCCTCGCCCCGCGCCCGCCGAACTAAGTTTCGCGCCGATGCTTATGCGAAAAGCGCGCATGCAAGCGCCCGCTTGCTACCTAGCATCGCAGTCCCGCCCATCGCCATGACATCGACTGCCCTGCCCCTCCACAGGAATGCACCCGCCCGCCGCCACTGGTGGTGGCACTACGAGGTGCCCACGCTTCTGCTGGCCGCCCTGCTCTACGCCGCATGGGGCGCGCTGGTGTGGTGGCACGCGCTGCTTCCGGGCTGGGCGCTGTTCGTCGTGGGCGGCTTTCTCGCGCAGCTGCATTTCTCGCTGCAGCACGAGAGCATCCATGCGATGCGCCATCTGCCGAAGTGGCTGCGCCACGCCGTGGTGTGGCCGCCGCTGAACCTCTGGCTGCCCTACCCCTTCTACAACCGCGGCCACAGCTCGCACCACGTCAACTTCCATCTCACGCATCCGGAGCGCGACAACGAGAGCGCCTACCACTCCGCGCCCGCGTGGCAGAGCTACGGGCCCGTGTGGCGATGGATCTACATGGCCAACCAGACGATCGCGTTCCGCGTGGTGCTGGGGCCGTTCCTGCGGCTTTGGAAGCTCGTGCGCTTCGAGGCCGGGCGCGTGCTCGCGGGCGACTTCTCGCGGCTGCCGACGTGGTTCTGGCACGCGTTGAGCGTGGCGCCGGTGCTGTACTACGTGGTCGAGGTCTGCGGCATGGGCTTCGGCGAGTACCTGCTGTACTTCGTGTACCCCGGGATGATGCTGGGCTCGCTGCGCACCTTCACCGAGCACCGCTGGGCCGACACGCCGCACGAGCGCGTGGCCATCGTGGAATCGAACCTCGTGTTCGGGCTGCTGTACCTCTTCAACAACCTGCACCACGTGCATCACCGCGCGCCGACCATGCCCTGGTACGAGATCCCGGTGTACTTCCGCAGGCACCGCGCGGCGGTGCTGGAGGCGAACGGCAACTTCTACTACCGCGGCTACGGGGAGATCGTGCGCCGGCATCTGTTCAAGCCGGTGTTCACCCCGGTCCATCCCAACTGGTAGGGACCTGACAGCGGACGGCGTCAACCCTCCGTCACGAAGCGTGCCACCTGCTCCAGCACCTCGGCCTCCTTGAGGAGGCGGCGATGCCCCCAGCCCTGCGTGGCGACGAGGCGGGCTCCGGCGATCGCGTCGCGGTAGGCCTCGGCGTCGGCGAAGCGGTTCACGCGGTCGTCGCGGTCATGCACGATCAGCGTCGGCTGCGCGATGCGCGGTCCCACCGCCGCCGGTTCGAGCTGCTGCATCAGCACGCCCTCGCGCGATTCGAAGAGCCGCTGCATCGCCAGGCGCGTGGCTTCACTGAGGCCGAAGGTGTGCGCGAAATAGCGCGTGTAGTCGCGCGGCGAGGCCGGCGGCGCAAGCAGCACGATGCGTTCCGCCGGCAGGCCGCGCGCAGTGGCCAGCGCGAGCCCGTTTGCGCCCAGCGAATGCGCGATGGCGGCACGCAGCGCATGGCCGTCCGCCGCGAGCCGCGCCGCGACATACGCGATGGCGCGTGCGAACTGCGGCGAGTTGCTCATCACGCCTGCGCTGCGGCCATGCGCCGGCAGTTCGAGCAGCACCGGCCGCAGGCCCGCCGCCGCCACGGCCTGCGCGAGCGGCAGCATCTGGCCCGCGTGCCCGCCCCAGCCGTGCACCAGCAGCACCACAGGCGCCGATTCGGCACCCGAGTCCTGCGCCGCGAGGTGGTAGATGCCCACGCTCGCGTCCTCGAAGGCCCAGCTCTCGCGTCGCCAGTCGGCGCCAGGGCCCTGGCCGCGATAGAGCCACTTGGGCGGCAGCGGCGTGCCGAAGACGCGGTAGGCGGCTCGCACCGCCAGCGCGGGCCACAGTCGCTGAGAGGCTGTGAGCCCGAAGCGCAGTGCGCGCATCGTGCGGCTGGGCCGGTAGTAGTTCGACTGCGCGGCGTGGCCGGCGGAAGGAGAAGTGCTGGTCATGGGCAGGTGTTCCTTGCGGGTCTTCAGTACCAGACCCAGTCGTTGTTGCTCGCAGGCAGGCTGCGCAGGGTGTCGCGGAGGCTCTTGAGGCCGAGGACGGCCGCATACGCGGCGAGGAAGAGGGCAATGATCAGCATGGTGCTTCTCCTTTTATCGCACGACTGTGCGAAATCCTGGCAAATCGATGCGCGGGAAATCCGCCTGCTTCGTGAAAAGGCTCGCTCAGGCGAGGTAGCTGGAAAGAAGCCGCTGCCAGGTCTGCGTGGCGCGGTCGGCGGCCTGCGGGTCGCGCAGGAAGCGCGCGTCGTGCAGCTGGGTCATGGTCAGGCCGTTGATCTCGCTCACGAGCTGTGCGGGGTCGGTGTCGGCCTTGAGCTCGCCCGTCTCCATGGCCTGCAGCACGGTGCGGCGCAGGGCGGCGCGCCAGCGGGTGATTTCGCCCAGCAGCACCTCGCGCAGCTCGCCTTCGCGGTCGTCGAACTCGAAGGCGCCGGCGGTGTAGAGACAGCCGGTGTGCATCTCGACGTCGCGCATGCGGGCGATCCACCGCGCCACGATCTCGTTGAGCCGGGCCAGGCCCTTGGGCTTCTGCATGGCGGGCACGAACACGTCGGCCAGGAAGCCGCGGCCGTACTCCTCGATGACGGCCTTCTGCAGCGCCTCGCGCGAGCCCACGCGTGAGAACACGCCGCTCTTGGAAAGGCCCAGCTTGCTGGCCACGGCCTGCAGCGTGATGGCTTCCAGGCCCTCGGCCAGCGCGAGGTTCATTGCCGCGCCGACGATGGCGGCGCGGGTGAGTTCGCTTTTCTGGGTCTTGGCGTCCATGCGGCGAACTTTAGCACAGTCGTGCGAAATTACAAGAACCCGGCGCGAAGGCTTCGCCGGAGCGCTTCAAAGATGTTTTGCTCATGTGAAACCAACAAACGCATCGTTCCCCGAATAAGCGCTTCTGCCGAGAATCGCCGGTCGGCCCCATCCGGGGCTTCGATGACTCCTCCGCGCCAGATGAACTTCCAACAACTGCGCTCGGTACGCGAGGCCGTTCGTTGCGGCTTCAACCTGACCGAAGTCGCCCATACCCTTCACACCTCCCAGCCCGGCGTGAGTCGGCAGATCCGCGAGCTCGAGGAAGAGCTCGGCATCGAACTCTTCGTGCGCGCCGGCAAGCGGCTCACGGGGCTCACGGAGCCCGGCGGGCACGTGCTGCCGATCATCGAGCGCATGCTGATGGAAAGCAGCAACCTCAAGCACGCGGGCCAGGAGTTCGTCGCGCAGCAAAGCGGCCTGCTCTCGGTGGCGGCCACGCACTCGCAGGCGCGCTACGCGATGCCGGTGGCGGTGCAGGAATTCCGCGCGCAATTCCCGAACGTGAAGCTGCACCTGCACCAGGGCTCGCCCAAGCAGATCGCGCAGATGCTGCTCGACGGCGAGGCCGACGTGGGCATCGCCACCGAGGCGCTGGGCGACTACCCGCAGCTGGTGGCCCTGCCCTGCTACCGCTGGACGCACTCGGTGATCGTGCCGCCGGGGCACCCGCTGCTCGACGCGCCGCTCACGCTGGAGGCGCTCACGCGCTATCCGCTCATCACCTACGACACGGGCTTCACCGGCCGCTCGCGCATCGACGAGGCCTTCGAGCAGCGCGGGCTGCAGCCCAACATCGTGCTGGCCGCGATGGATGCCGACGTGATCAAGACCTACGTGCAGCTGGGGCTGGGCATCGGCATCGTGGCCGGCGTGGCCTACGAGGCCGAGCGCGACACCCAGTTGCGCGCGCTCGACGCGGGACGGCTCTTCGGCATCAACCTCACCAAGCTGGCCGTGCGGCGCGGCACCTACCTGCGCAAGTACGTCTACGCCTTCATCGAGTCTTTTGCGCCCACGCTGACGCGCGCCGTCGTCGAAAAGGCTCTGGGAGACGAAGCCAAGGCCTCGCACTACGAAATCTAGGGCTTGTCCAGCGCCTGTTGCGCGGTGTGTACTGAGGACGACAGAAAGGTTAAAAAAGAAGAATGCAGCTTCACACAGGCGGCGTACATTCGGGTTAATCACCTGGCTTCCTGGAAATGGATCAGCAATGGCATCGTCGACCTCGCAGCAGCAAGCGCAACAGCAAACAAAGGCCTCCCAGAGGGCGGCCGATGCGGCGGAGCGGCGAGAACGCCTGAGACGGGCCCTGCCCGCCACGGTCGAGTTGCTGCAGAGCCGCCAGGCAGATCGCATCGACGACGCCGACATCGACGCGTATGTGAGCCTCAACTGGCTCGAGCTGGCACGGCGGCGGCCTCCGCCTGACCATCACGGGGCGCAACGTGTGCGCCCAGTCGGTGCCCTCGGCGCTGGTCTGAAGACCGGCTGCGGCGTTCGCTCCAAAGAAAAAACCGCCGCGGTTGCCCGTGGCGGTTTCGTCATGATGCAAGCCTTCGCTTACTGGCCGGCGATGATGTTCGCGATCACGCCGGTGGCGATGGCGGCGAGCACGAAGTCACCGCCCACGCCCACCCACTGATAGCCTCGGGGCGGCTGCTGGAGCCTGTAGGCACGCCAGTCCTGCACCACGTAGTTGCGGCCACGGTACTCCGGCGGCACGCGCCCGCCGCGGCGCCATTCGGCGTGCGGCTGCGGGAAGCCGCGGCGATCGACCTGGCGGCCGTCGCGGAAGTCCTGGTTGCCGCGGTAGTAGCGATCGCCGTGCGGACCACGGCGGTCGAAATTGCGGTCGCGCTGCTCGTAGCGGCCATCGCCGTGCCGGCCGTTGTCGTCGAATCGGCGGTCCTGCGCAAAGGCGCTTCCCGTGGCCATGCACATCGCGAGTGCCGCGGCTCCCACGGCCATGATCTTCTTCGAGTTGGTGTTCATCCGGAACTCCTTCATGCGTTGATGACGAGTCCATTGTGCGCACCGCATGTGTCCGGTTCAGCCAGTTCAGGTCTCGGTCAGGTGAAACCAGGTAAGCGCTGGTATCCGCGCGGCGCCTTGTCCTTCATGAGGCCGGGGCGTAGCGGTTGACCACCATGCCGCTCTCGTAGGCCGTCGAGCGCAACAGCCGCAGCTTGTGGCCCTTGCGCGTGTCGTGGAACACCGAGCGCCCCGCGCCCACTGCCGTGGGATTCACGAAGAACTGGAACTCGTCGACCAGCCCCGCCGCCACCAGCGCCGACGCGAAGCCGACACCGCCGATGGTGATGATGTCCTTGCCCGGCTCGCGCTTCAGCGCGTTCACTTCTTCCACCATGCCGCCTCGCGCGATCACGGTGCGCTCCCATTGCGAAGACTCGAGCTTGCCGGTGAGCACGACCTTGCGCGCGTCGACGATCTTCTGCGCGAAGGCGTAGTGCGGATCCGCGGGAAATCTCTTCGCCGCGCGGCCCCAGTGGTCGAGGTAGCCCTCCTGCGCGACGAGCCGGCTCAGCAAGATCGTGTCGATGCCTTCGAAGACGGCGTTGAAGTCGCGCTTGAGCTTTTCGTCCCAACCCCAGCGATCGCCCCAGCCCCAGAGCTGCCAGTCGAGATTGCCATTGGCCGGCGACACATAGCCGTCGACCGACATCTGCATTTGGAGGATGAGTTTTCTCATGCCGGTTCTCCTTCTTTACTGCTTGCCAAATGCAAGCAGTTGAAGTGTTCGGCAACCGATGCGAAAATGCAAGCAGTTTTTCAAGGAGATCGGAAAGAGCATGGCCTCCAGCGAAAAGTCGGCGTGTCCGATCAATCTCGCACTCGAAGTCTTCGGCGACCGATGGAGCCTGCTGATCGTTCGCGACATGATGTTCGCGGGCAAGCGCCACTTCCGCGAGTTCCTGCAATCCGAGGAAGGCATCTCCTCGAACATCCTCACCGAGCGCCTGGGCAAGCTGGTCGAGTACGGCGTTCTCTCCAGGGCCGACGACCCTACCCACAAGCAGAAGGCCATCTACAGCCTCACGCCGATGGGCATCGACCTGCTGCCGGTGGTGGCGCAGATCGGCATCTGGGGCCGCAAGTACCGGCCCGTGACCGAGGAGAGCGGTGCCGACGCCGAAGCGCTGGAAAAAGGCGGGGCCGCGCTGCAGAAGAAGATGCAGGCCGGGCTGCGCAAGGCGCATCTCGGCGGGCACTGAAGCAGCGGCCTCGGCAGAAGCCGCCAGGCAGCGCGGCAATGGCCGACCGACGGCTCAGCCGCCGACGGCGCTGTTGACCTGGTAGCCGCGCGAGCCGCTGCCCTGCTTCGCGTGGCGGTCCAGCGGCGGCAGGTCGAGTTCGATCAATGCGCCGTGCGCCCTTGCGAGATCGAAGGTGCCTGTGGCCTGCGGCTTGTCGGTATGCAGCACGAGCGCATAGGGGCCCTCGCCGCGCGCCGCGAGGCGCTGCCCGAGGCTGCCGCCGCCCTCCCCTTCGTTCGACGCACTGCTGCCGCTGTTTTCTCGCGGCGACGAAAGCACCAGCACGCTTTGTCCCAGCGCGATGATGGCGACTCGCACATTGCTGCCCGGCACCGCCACGGGCTCGCCGATGTGGGTGTCCGCATCGTCGGACACGCTGCTGCCGAGCAAGGCACGGTAGCGCGCCAGCGTCGCGTCGAGATCGCGCACCGCGACGGCCAGGCTCGCCACGCCCAGCACGCCGTTGGCATGCACGCGCACGTCGCCTTCGGGCACGCGCAGGGCGCGCGGCGTGAGATCTCCGCACAGGAAAGGCAGGTCGGCCGATGACGGGCGCGCCGTCTGCCAGCGCAGGCGTTCGCCGTCGGGCCGCACGCGGCCGCCATCGAGCGGGCCTTCGAGCGCGAGGCCCCGCGCCTTCGCATCGGCCACTGTGGTGGCGGTGTCGCGCGGCAGCAGCGCGAAGTCGACGATGCCTTCGCCGTGCGTCTGCAGGAGCTGCCACCAGCGTTCCGTGGGCGAAGGCTCGCGCCACGCGATCAGTTCCAGGTAGCTTCCGTCAGCGAACACCACCAGCGCGTTGTGCGTGGCGCGCCCCGGATGGTCGCCGCCGCGCAGCACGTGGAAGCCCAGCGCGCCGTAGTCGGCGATGGTGCGTTCGAGGTCGTGCACCGCGATCACGATGTGGTCGAGTTTCAAGGACATTCGTGTGTTCTCCCGTGGATGTTTGCGGATCTCTTCGGCTCAGGAGGCGGTGCGCGCTGCGCCGTCGCCGCCGAGGTAGGCGTCGCGGATGCGCGCGTCGGCCAGCAGCTCGCGCGCCGGGCCCGAGAGCACGATGCGCCCCGTCTGCAGCACGTAGCCGTGGTGCGCGATCTGCAGCGCGAGGCTCGCGTTCTGTTCGACCATGAACACCGACACGCCCTGCGCGTTGATGCGCGCGATGAGCTCCAGCACCTTGTCGACGTACAGCGGCGACAGGCCCATGGTCGGCTCGTCCATGCAGATGAGCTGCGGCCGGCCCATGAGCGCGCGCGCCATCGCCACCATCTGCTGCTCGCCGCCCGAGAGCGTGCCGGCCTGGAACTCGATGCGCTCGGCCACGCGCGGGAACAGCTCCAGCATGCGCTCGAGGTCTTCGGCCACGGCCTTGCGGTCGTTGCGCGCATAGGCACCCATCAGCAGGTTCTCGCGCACCGTCATCGCGGGGAACAGCCGGCGCGCCTCGGGCACCGAGCCGATGCCCCTGCGCACGATCTGCGGCGTGCTCAGCCCGAGCGTCGATTCGCCATTGAAGAGCACCTCGCCCGAACGCGGCTTGAGCAGCCCGAGCACGATCTTCATCGTGGTCGACTTGCCGCTGGCGTTGCCGCCGAGCAGGCTGACGATCTGGCCCCTGCGCACCTCGATGTCCAGATCGAAGTGGGCCTGCACGGGGCCGTAGAAGCTGTTGATCTTGCGCAGCTGGAGAAGCGGTTGCTCTGGCTGCGGTTCGCTGGAAGCGGATGCTGCGCTACGTTCGGGCAACTGCCCCTCACCCCGGCCCTCTCCCCAAAGGGGCGAGGGAGCGAGGCCGGTGCGGGCGACGGTGGCGATCATGCGGGCACCGCCTCTTTCTCTTCGCGCGGCACGTCCGCCGAACCTACGTGGCGATGGCCAAGGTACGCCTCGATCACCGCCGGGTCGTGGCGCACCTCGCCGGGCAGCCCTTCGGCGATCTTGCGGCCGTCGTCGAGCACGGCCACGCGGTCCGACAGCTGCATCACCAGGTCGAGCTTGTGTTCGATCAGCAGGATGGCCTGGCCGCGCGCCTTCAGGCCGCGGATGATCTCCAGCATCTCGGCCGTCTCGCTCTCGTTCATGCCGGCGGTGGGCTCGTCGAGCAGCAGCAGGCGCGGCTTGAGTGCGAGCGCGCGCGCGATTTCCACGCGGCGGCGGTTGGCGTAGGAGAGGCTGTAGGCCGGGTGGTCGATGCGCGGCGCGAGGCGCTGGCCGAAGAGCGCGATGATCTCTCGCGCCTCCTCGCGCAACGCCTCTTCCTCGCGGCGTACCGCGCCGGGCTGCACCAGCGCGAGCGCCAGCTCGGCGATGGCGCCCAGCCCGGGCACGCCGCCCAGGCGCGGTTTCACGGCGCGCAGCCGCGTGTGCGCGCCGACCAGCACGTTGTCGAGCACAGTCAGATTCGCGAACACGCGCCCATGCTGGAAGGTGCGTGCCAGCCCGCGCTGCGCGAGCTGCCGCGCAGGCAGTCCGGTGATGTCCTGCCCGTCGAACAGCACCCGCCCTTCGTCGGGCCGGTCGAGGCCGGTGACCAGGTTGAAGAGCGTGGTCTTGCCCGCGCCGTTCGGCCCGATCACGCTCAGCAGCTCGCCCTCGCCCACGTGCAGGTCGACCGCGTTGACGGCCGTAAGGCCGCCGAAGCGGCGCACGAGGCCGCGTATCTCAAGCAGCGACGGCATCGTCCTCTTTCCGCGGCGCGTTGGCAGCCTCGGCCTTCGAGTTGACCAGCTTCACCTCGGCGCGGATGGTCTGCGGATTGCGCAGCAGGTTGAGGATGGGGCAGTTGCGCTCCACCGCCTCGAAGAGCGCGTCGATCTCCTCGCGGCTCGCGGGCGAGTCGATGTGCACCGTGTAGCCGATCTCGTGCGGCCAGATGGGCGTCTTCTCGTGGCCCGGCTTGCCGCCGCGCGGATCGATGATGCCCGTCACCTCCACCTCGAGGCTCTCGAGTGGAACCTGCCGCTCGGCCGCCTGGATCAGGAAGATGTGCGTGACGCAGGTGCCCAGCACGCCCAGCTGCAGCTCTGGCGAGCTGGGGCCGAGGTTGTAGCCTGCGAAGTCCGGCGGGCTGTCGCTGATGACCTGGTGTTCGCGGATGCGCAGCCGGCGCACGCCGCTGCGGCCTTCGGCCTTCACGCTGGCCTTGAGCTGCACGGGCTGCGCTGTGCCGGCTTCAACGGCGGCATTGCGTGCCAGCACGGCGGCACGTTTCTCGGCGAGGTAGTCGTTGAGGTGGCTCATGGTGGTGTGTTCTTTCAGACAGTGCCCAGCAAACCCTGCGGGCGGAATCGGATCAGGAGAAGCAGTGCGACGCCGTAGATCAGCATCCGGTACTCCGCCGTCACGCGGAACAGCTCCGGCAGGCTCACCAGCGCCACGGCGCCCAGCAGCGCGCCGCTGATGTTCCCGAGCCCGCCGAGGATCACCATCGTCAGCGCGAGGATCGAGATCTGCGAGCCGAAGGTCTCGTGGTTGATGTACGAGTACATGTGCGCGGTGAAGGCGCCGCTCACGCCGGCCGCGAAGCCGCCGAAGCCGAAGGCCAGCGCCTTGTAGCGGTCGGGGCTCACGCCGTAGGCGCGCGCGGCCACCTCGTCCTCGCGCACCGCGCGGAAGGTGCGGCCCAGGTGAGAGCGCAGAAGGCGCCACTGCAGCAGCGCGAGCAGCACCATCGCGCCGAACGAAGCCCAGTAGAGCGCCTCGTTCGACGACGCATCGCGCCCGAACAGCGACAGCGGCGGAATGCCCGACATGCCGATGGGCCCGTGCGTGAGGCTTTCCCAGTTGAGGATGGTGAGCGCCACGATCTCGCCGATGCCCAGCGTGGCGATCGACACGTAGTGGCCGCGCAGCCTGAAGGCCGGGAAGATCAGCGCCGTGCCGATCAGCGAAGTGAGAACGCCCGCGAGCACGATGCCCGTGCCCACCGGCAGGCGCAGGTCGAGCACCAGCAGCGACGACGCATAGGCCCCGATGGCCAGCAGCCCCGCGTGGCCCAGCGAGATCTGCCCGATGGTGCCCGCCACCAGCGTGAGGCTCAGCGCGAGCGCGCCGTAGAGCCACGCGTTGGTGAGCGTCTGCAGCAGGTACGGCGACGGGTCGAACAGCGGCAGCGCCACCGCCGCCGCGAACAGCGCGAGCAGCAGGCTGCGCGGCACGTGCCACGGCTTGCTCGGCGCGATGAAGGTGCCGGTGAGCGGCTCGGGCGGCAATGCGCGCTTGCGCCCGAACAGCCCGTTGGGCTTCCACAGCAGGATCACGAGCAGCAGCGCGAAGGCGAAGAGATTGCGGTACGGCGTGCCGAGGATCGCCACGCCATAGCTCTCGATCAGCCCCAGCAGCAGGCTGCCGGCGATGGCGCCCGGTACGTTGCCCACGCCGCCGACCACCGTGGCCACCACGCCCTTGAGCGTGGCCTGGAAGCTCATCGCGGGGCTGATGTTGTTGTAGTACATGCCCACCAGCAGGCCCGAGAGGCCGCCCAGCGCGGCGGCGATGGCGAACACGGTCTGGTTCACCCGGTCGACGTCCACGCCCATCTGCTGCGCCGCGTCGCGGTCCTGCGCGGTGGCGCGCACCGCCCAGCCGAGCTTCGTGAAACGCAGGAAGCCGAAGAGCACGGCTGCGCTCGCGAGGCCGATGCCGGCGATGAGGATGTCGAGCGCGCCGATGGTGCCGGTGCCGATCTGCAGGCGCCAGTCGGGCAGCTGCGTGGGCAGCGAGCGCGGGTCGGGGCTGAACACCAGCTGCACCAGAATGTCGAGGACGAAGCTGATGCCGATGGTGGCCAGCAGCGGCGCGATGCGCGCCGAGCCCTGCAGCGGCCGCAGGCCCACGCGCTCGATCAGCATGCCCAGCGCACCCGAGCCGATCACCACCAGCGCGATGGTCACGGGCAGCGGCGTGTGCAGATACGTGATCGACGCCCAGCCGATGTACGCGCCCACCGTGTACACCGAGCCGTGCGCGAAGTTGATGAGATGCGAGACGCCGAAGATCAGCGCGAGCCCCACCGCCAGCAACGCATAGATGTTGCCGATGATCAGGCCGTTGACGGTGTAGTCGAAGAAGGAGGTGAAGCTCATGGGGCACCTGCCTTGCTCCCTCTCCCGCTAGCGGGAGAGGGAGCAACGCGGAAGACTATTCATTTGGCTGCAGCCACCGCCGCCTTCTCGTCCAGCTGCGCCCACTTGCCGTCCTTCACGACGAGGTTGACGCTCTTCACGCCGATGATCCGCCGCGTCTGCGCATCGAAGCTGGCCTTGCCGAAGATCACGCTGGGCACGTCCTTGATCTTGTAGAACGCATCGCGCACCGCCTTGCGGTCGGCGCTGGGGCCGGCCTGGCGCAGCGCAGCGGCTGCGTATACGACCGCGTCGTAGGCGTAGGCGTTGAAGGCGTCGGGCTCCTTGCCGTACTTGGCGCGGAAGCTCTTCACGAAGTCCTGCACCTCGGCGCGCGGCTCTTCGGGATAGAAGGCGGTGTTGGTGTAGATGCCGTTCACGGCCGCGCCGCCCAGCTCGATGAACTTGGGCGAATACACCGAGCCCACTGCGGCGATGGGCTGCTTCAGCCCCACGCTGCGTACCTGGCCCGCGATGAGCGCGCCGTCGGGGTAATAGGAGATGAGCACCAGCCCGTCGGGGTTGGCGTCGCGCACGCGCACCAGGGTCGAGCGGAAATCTTTTTCGTCGGGCTGGTAGCCCTCGGCGATCGCGACCTGCGCGCCGCGCTCCTGCGCGGCCTTCACGAGCACGTCCTTGCTGGTGCGGCCCCAGTCGGTGTTGAGATACAGCACGGCGAGGCGCTTGAAGCCCAGCGTCTTCACCGCGAGCTCGGCCAGCAAGGGCTGCGCATCGGCCTGGCTGATGGAAGGGCTCCAGATGTAGTCGCCGCCCTTGGTGAAGTCGGGGTGCGAGTTGGTGAAGCCCAGCTGCACCAGGCCCGCCCGTTGGTAGATGGGCGACGCAGCCATGGAGGCCGGGCTGGAGAAGTCGCCGAGCTCGATGAGCACCCGCTTGTCGTTCACCAGCTTCTGCGCGATGGCCACCGACTGGCGCGGATCGCTCTGGCTGTCCTCGAAGTTGTAGGCCAGCGGACGGCCGTGGATGCCGCCCTGCGCGTTGATGTGCTCCAGCGCGAGGTCGAAGCCGGCCTTCCACTGCGCGCCGTACTGCGCGTTCTGCCCGGTGAGCGGCCCGCTGACGCCGAACCACACGGGCTCGCCCGTGGCGGGCGCGGCCAGCGCTGACAGCGGTGCGGCCAGCAAGGCCATGGAGAGTGCGGCCACATGGCGCAGGAAGCGGTGGCGGGTGAGCGTCGGCATGGTGTCGGATCCCGAGGTGAAAGAACTGAGAGGCAGGCAGGGCAGCTGGTGATTCTTCGCCCGCCTCCATCGCCGGGGAACTAACAAAAACGGGGAGGCTTATGCGCTTTCCGAGCAAAGGGACAAGCCCTCGCGCGCCGTCAAGCTGCGATTAAGCTGCGCGCCACATGAAGCGACGACACCTCCTCCATCTGCTGGCGGGCGTACCTGCCGCGGGCCTGCTGGCAGCCTGCGGCAGGCGCAAGCCCTCGGCCGCGGCACTGAAGCCCGGCGCCCAAGTGCTGGCCCTGGGCGACAGCCTGACCTTCGGCTACGGCGCGCCGCCCGAGGCCTCATGGCCGACGAAGCTGGGCGAGCTCACGGGCTGGCAGGTTGAGAACGCGGGCATCAACGGCGACACCTCGGAAGGTGCGCTGCAGCGCCTGCCAGGACTGCTGAATGGCGCGAGCTACGACGCGATCCTGATAGGCATCGGCGGCAACGACATGCTGCGGGGCGTATCGGCCGCGTCCACGCGCGACAACCTCGTAGAACTGATCACGCAAGCACGTGCGCACACGCCCTACGTCGCTGTCCTGGCAACGCCCGCGCCAGATGCCATGCGCGCGGCGGTGGGCTCGCTCAGCGATGCGCCCTTCTACGAAGAGGTGGCGAAGGCGCAGCAGGCGCTGCTGGTCGCCAATGTGTATTCGAGCGTGCTCTCGGATTCGTCGCTGCGCTCCGACCGCATCCATGCGAACGCGCGGGGCTACGAGAAGGTCGCGCAGCTCCTGGCGGAGCAGTTCAAGTCCGCAGGCTGGCGTTGATCAGGTCGACGTAGGCGCCCTGCACCAGCTGGTCGGTGCCCACGCCCAGCCGCGCCATGAGCGCATGCGCCTCGGCGATGCCGGCTTCGGCCGACTCGCCCTCGTCCAGCACCACCTCGAGTTCGAGAAACTCGCCGAGCCCTTCCACGCAATCGAGGTGGATGCGCGTGCGGCCCGCGAGGAACAACCGGCGCTGCTTGCGCACGCGGCCCGCCTGGCCCCACGCGAGCGTGAGCGATTCGCGCAGCACGTCGGGCGTGGCGCAGGGCGTGATCAGGTAGAACGATTCCTTCGGGCCGACGCTGTTCGCACGGCGGTAGAAGATCAACTCCGCGCGGTCGGGCGCGAAGGTACGCAGCTTGAGGCGATCGGCGCCGTCGGTGCAGCGGAAGAAGGTGTCGTCCTGCGCGATCTCGATGGGGCCCTTGTCGGCCAGTGTCGCGGCGATGGCTGCGACCCGTTCGATGCTGTCGATGCGGGCCTTGATCTCTACATTTCGTGCCATGTGTTCCTTGGAGAGATGCATCCGGGATGCGTACGAATGACACCGGGTACTCCCCTCCGCGAATGTCCCCCGGCCTTCGGCCTCCTCCTTTATTTCGCTGCGGGGAGCACCCGGTGCCATTCGCACATCGACGCTCTGCTCATGCCGGTCGCATGAGCGCTGCGCCGATCGATCACGCCGATGGGGTGCCTTGCGCAGCGAAATAAAGGAGGAGCCCGAAGGGCGGGGGACATTCGCGGAGCAAGGTACCCCGTCGGCGTGATCGCGCCCCGAACAGCGGCTCCAAGGATCAGGGCGCGCTGCCCTGCGGCCCCACCGAGGGCGGCGCAGCACGTCCGCTCGATCCCGGCGACAGCTTGCGCCCGAAGGCCTCGCCCACCCTGCGCACGGGCCGGCTGGCCTTTTCCGACACGTTGTTGACGCCGCGTCGCGTGGCCGCGTCGGCGCGGTCGATGCTGCGGCCGGCGGCATTGGTGCCGCGCTGCACGCTGCCCACCACCTTGCCGCCGCGTGAGGGCGACTTGAGCGTGTGGGCGCGCTGCGCCTTCGGCGGGTTGTCGGCGCTCTGGGCCTGCGCAAGACCGGGCAGGCACAGCATGGCGGACATCGCCACGGCAAGCGATGCGTGGAGAGAGACGGAAAGTTTCATGGAGCCTCCTTGGTGTCTGTTTCTTCCGCTGCCACAGCGGCAGCACGCGCCATGCGTTCGCTCTTCCAGTAGACGTCGTCGCCGCCGTCCACGCGGTTGAGCACGCGCGCGAGCACGAAGAGCAGGTCGCTGAGCCGGTTGAGGTATTGCCGCAACGCATCGTTGAGCTGCTCTGCGGCGCTCAGGGCGACCACCGCGCGCTCGGCCCTGCGCGCAACGGTGCGGCACACATGCGCGAGCGAGGCTGCGCGCGTGCCGGCGGGCAGGATGAATTCGGCCAGGCGCGGCAATGCGGCGTTGTGATCGGCCAGTGCGTTGTCCAGCTGCAGCAGGGCTTCGGGCTTCAGCAGCGTGAAGCCCGGCATCGACAGCTCTCCGCCGAGATTGAAGAGCTGGTGCTGCACGTCCACCAGCAGCTCGCGAACGGGCTCCGGCAGGGGCTCGCACAGCAGCACGCCGATGTGCGAGTTGAGCTCGTCCACGTCGCCCATCGCGTGCACGCGCAGGTTGTCTTTCGACACGCGCGTGTTGTCGCCGAGGCCGGTGGTGCCGTCGTCGCCGGTGCGGGTGGCGATCTGGGAAAGTCGGTTGCCCATGGGCGCTCCTGCTTCGTTCTTATTGCGCGACGGTCGATGCGTCGATCTTGCCCGCCAGCCATTGCAGCCCGGCGAGGTGCTGCTGGTCGTGGCTGCAGAGGTAGTGGATGAGGCTGCGCATCGTGAGCGGGCCGTAGCCCTCGAACACTGCCGTGCGCGCGAGCTGCGCGTCGCTCAGGCTGGAGATGATCTCCATCGTCTGCGCGCGCGCCATGCGGAAATCGGCCAGCACCTGGGCCGCATCGGCCGCGCCGTAGTTGCGCTCGATGGCCAGCGGCTCGCTGTCGATGGAGGCGAGCGTCGGATGGGATTCACTCAAGGTGCGGCGAAAGCGCACGTGGTAGCCCTCGATCTCGATGTCACGCACGTGGCAGAGCTGCTCGATGGCGGTGAAGGCCTCGCTGGGCACGCCTTCCCACGAGGGCGGCGCCCAGTGCCTGAAAGCCGTGGGGATGGCCGCGTAGTGGGCCTCCAGCTGCGAGGGGAAGGCCGCAAGGGCGCTGAGTGTGGTGGGGTTCATGTTTTTTCCGAAGCGCATTATGGTGCTCGCTCCGTAGAATGACCGATCACCCCACCGCCAGGAGACAGCCGATGAACGCCCCGACCCAAACCTCTCACCTGATGCCGGAGCTTCACCTGCGCGACGTGCCCGACAGCCTGATCGAGGCCCTGAAGGCCCGCTTCGGCGCCAACTGTTCCACGGCGATGGCGGTGCGCACGCAGCATGGGCGCGACGAGTCTTCCTTCGACGCACCGCCCCCCTCCGCCGTGGTGTTCGCCGAGAGCACGCAGGATGTTGCAGACGCGGTGAAGCTCGCGAGCGAGCACAGCGTGCCGGTCATCCCCTTCGGCGTCGGCTCCTCGCTCGAAGGCCACCTGCTGGCGGTGCAGGGCGGCATCAGCATCGACGTGTCGCGCATGAACAAGGTGCTGTCGGTCAATGCCGACGACCTCACGGTGACGGTGCAGCCCGGTGTTACTCGCAAGCAGCTCAATGAAGAGATCAAGAGCACGGGCCTGTTCTTCCCCATCGACCCGGGCGCCGACGCCTCCATCGGCGGCATGACGGCCACGCGCGCCAGCGGCACGAACGCGGTGCGCTACGGCACGATGCGCGAGAACGTGCTGGCGCTCGAGGTGGTGACGGCCGCGGGCGACGTCATCCGCACCGGCACGCGCGCGAAGAAGTCGTCGGCCGGCTACGACCTCACGCGCCTCATGGTGGGCAGCGAGGGCACGCTGGGCGTGGTCACCGAGATCACGCTGCGCATCTATCCGCTGCCCGAGGCGGTGTCCGCGGCGATCTGCTCGTTCCCGAGCATCGAGGCAGCGGTGCGCACCACCATCGAGACCATCCAGCTCGGCGTGCCGATCGCGCGCGTGGAGCTGATCGACGTGAACACGGTGCGCATGGTGAACGCCTACGCCAAGCTGAACCTGCGCGAGGAACCGATGCTGCTGATGGAGTTCCACGGCTCGCCCGCCGGCGTGAAGGAGCAGGCCGAGACGGTGCAGGAGCTCGCGAGCGGCCATGGCGGCAATGCCTTCGAGTGGGCCAGCACGCCGGAAGAGCGCACGCGCCTGTGGACGGCGCGGCACAACAGCTACTTCGCGGCGGTGCAGTCGCGGCCCGGCTGCCGCGTGATCTCCACCGACACCTGCGTGCCGATCTCGCGCCTGGCCGACTGCCTGCTCGACTCGGTGGCCGAGGCAGATGCGAGCGGCATCCCCTACTTCCTCGTCGGCCACGTCGGCGACGGCAACTTCCACTTCGGCTACCTGCTCGACCCGAACATTCCCGAGGAGCGCGTGAAGGCCGAGGAGCTGAACCACGCGCTGGTGAGCCGCGCTCTGGCACTCGAAGGCACCTGCACCGGCGAGCACGGCGTGGGGCTGCACAAGATGGAGTTCCTGGTGAACGAGGCGGGCGCGGGCGCGATCGACATGATGCGCACGATCAAGCGTGCGCTCGATCCGAAGAACATCATGAATCCGGGGAAGATCTTCAGCCTCTGATCCGCTGCCCAGGCACCCAGTGAAAAGCCCGGGGCTCTTGCGAGCCGCCGGGCTTTGTTTTGACTTGCGTCTGGCGGGATCAGTTGGTGCGGCGACGCGCCGGCGGTGCCTTCTCGGCCGGCACATAGGTCTGCGAGGGAGCCGCGCCGCCATCCACGCCCAGGCGGCCACCGCCGCCCAGGCCCTGGCCGCGCACCGTCTGCGCCTTGTAGTTGCGCAGCGAACGAACCATCTGGTTGAAGGCGTCCATGAAGGCTGCGGCAATGACCTTGCCCTGTGCCGTGTTCGTGTAGCCGCCGAGGCCACCGCCCGCGCTGCGGCCGGCCAGCGCGCCGAAGGCGCCGAAGTCGGTCTTGGAGGCGCTGCCTTCGGAGGCCGCGACCTGCACGCCGGAACGGTTGTCGATCAGCGTCAGGAGCGCACTGGCTTCCTTGGTCTGCATGCTGCCGCCGATGGCCGCGAGGGCACGGCCACGGCCACCGCCCACCAGGCCGCCGAGCGCGCCGCCGACGCCGCCGGCGTCGCTGTTGCTGAAGACGATCTCGGGCGACAGACCGTAGTCGGAGGCCACCATCTGGCCGCGGCCGAAGTTGCTGCCGCCGCGCATCTCGCCCGACTGCTGCAGCGCGCGTTCGCGCGTCATGGCGTTCATGCCGGCCGCGCCGCGCTCGACCACGATGAAGCAGTTCGATTGCTGCACCAGCAGGCGCAGCAGGTTGGCGGTGGGAGGCAGGCGGTATTCGCCGGTGAGGATGGTGTACCAGCCGGCGCTCTGGTTCTCGATCAGCGACACGGTACCGAGCGGCGATTCGCAGCGCTCGAGCTGGCTGCTTGCGTTGTCGGTGGCGCCGCCTGCGGCGCTGCCGGTGGCCATGGTCTTGGCCGACTGGCTGCCCATCTGCATGTCGGTCGCGGCGCAACCGGTGAGAAGAAGCGCGCCGGCGGCGATGGCCGCGAGCGGGAACCTGGTGAGTTGCATGGTGGACTACTCCCTCTGTTGTTCAGAGAACTGGGGTTGGAAAAACCAGCGGTCGAGGATACGCGCAAAGGATTGCAGGAATCAATCAAACGAACGCCGGAGCCCCGATTCGCAACACTAGGCCGTTCGGCGGATGCGCTCGATCAATCCGTTGAGCGCTTCGATGGATCCGAAGTGGATCGCGAGCTCGCCGCTTTCCTCGACGCGGCCGCCGCGCTTGCTGCGCTTCTTGATGCGCACCTCGACCTCGGCGGTGAGCAGGTCGGCCAGTTCTTCTTCCACGCGCAGCAGGTCGCGCGACTTCTCGCCGTCGTTGCTGCGGCGCGAGGGCGTAAGCGTGAACTCGGCCGCGAGCTTCTTCACCAGCGCCTCGGCCTCGCGCACCGACATCTTCCTGGCCGCGATCTGGTTCGCGGCCGTGATCTGCGTGCCGCGGTCCAGCGACAGCAGCGCGCGGGCGTGGCCCATGTCGATGTCGCCGGCCATCAGCATTTGCTGCGCGGGCTCGGCCAGGTTCAGCAGGCGCAGCAGGTTGCTCGCCGCACTGCGCGAGCGGCCCACGGCCTGGGCCGCCTGCTCGTGAGTGAGCCCAAACTCGGTCACCAGGCGTTGCAGGCCCTGGGCCTCTTCGAGCGGGTTGAGATCCTCGCGCTGGATGTTCTCGATGAGCGACATCGCGGCGGCGGCTTCGTTGGGCACGTCCCGCACCAGCACCGGCACGCTGTCGAGGCCGGCGAGCTTCGCGGCACGGAAACGCCGTTCGCCCGCGATGATCTCGTACTCGGCGTTCTTGGCCGCGGCCGATTCGGGATCGAGCCGCCGCACCAGGATCGGCTGCATGATGCCCTGCACCTTGATGCTCTCGGCCAGTTCGTACAGCGCGCCCTCGTCCATGCGCGTGCGCGGCTGGTAGACGCCGGCGACCATCTGGTCGAGCATCAGCGTGCTCGGGTTGCGTTGGGCGCCGCCCTCCTCCGCGTCGGCAGCGCCGGCGTTGCTGCCGCCGTTGTCGGCGGAAGGCGCGGCCGTCGGACCCAGCAGCGCTTCGAGGCCTCGGCCCAGTCCCTTGGGTTTCTTGGTCGCCATCAGTTCTTTTCTTTCGAGATTTCGTTCAGGAGTTTCCGGCCTTCGGGCCAATCGCCCAGGCCCGATTCGGCGTTCAGGTGGCCGCCCGCACCGGCGTCGATGAAGCGCGCGCCCCAGTCGGCAGCAAGCTGCCGCGAGCGCGAGGCTTCGCAGTACGGGTCGTCATTGGCGGCGATCAACACCGCCGGGAACGGCAGCGGCTTGCGCACGATGGGCGCCCAGCCCGGAATCAGCTGGCGCAGGTTGTCACTCTCGACGTCGCCCGGCGCGACCAGCAGCGCGCCGCGCACCCTGTGCGTGTTGCGCGAATGCGAGGCCCAGGCGGCGACCAGGATGCAGCCGAGGCTGTGTGCCGCAAAGACGACCTGGCCAGGCGAGGCCAGCACTTCTTCTTCGAGCCGTGCGGACCAGTCGCCGCGCAGCGGTCGCATCCACTCGTGCTGTTCGACGCGATGGTCGCCGTAGAGAGATTCCCAGCGGGTCTGCCAATGGCCGGGGCCGCTGTTCTGCCAACCGGGCAGCAGCAGGATGCGGGGCTCTGTCATTTGCTACTGATTTGATAGCGACCTGCGAGGCTCAAGCGCATGTCAGGCGTTGTTTTCACTGGTGGAGTCGGCAGCCGGCGACGCAGCGGGCGCCAGCACGTCGTCGGGAATGGGCAGGTCCGGCGTGATGCGCGCGACCGGCGCGATCGGCGGGGCCACCGCGCCCGAGGCGAAGGCGCTGGCAGGCGGCATCTTCTCGACCAGTTCCTGAGCGAAGGCGATGAAGGCCTGGCTGCCGCGCGCGGCCGGATCGAACACCACGCCCGGCAGTCCGTAGCTCGGTGCCTCGGCCAGCCGCACGTTGCGCGGGATCACCGTGTCGAACACCTTGTCGCCGAAGTGGGACTTGAGCTGCTCGCTCACCTGCTGCTGCAGCGTGATGCGCGGATCGAACATCACGCGCAACAGGCCGATGATCTGCAGGTTCTTGTTGAGGTTGGCGTGCACCTGCTTGATGGTGTTGACCAGGTCGGTCAGGCCTTCGAGCGCGAAGTACTCGCACTGCATAGGCACGATCACGCCGTGGGCGGCGCACAGGCCGTTCAGCGTCAGCAGGCTCAGGCTGGGCGGGCAGTCGATCAGGATGAAGTCGTACTCGGCGCCGACCGCGGCCAGCGCGGTGCGAAGGCGCTTCTCGCGCCGGTCGAGCGCGACCATCTCGACTTCGGCGCCCGCCAGCTCGCGGTTGGCGCCGAGTACGTCGTAGCTGCAACCGCCTTCCACCAGCTTGTCGGACTTGACCCGCGCCTCGGCCACCGAGGCCGATTCGAGCAGCACGTCGTACACCGTCAGCTCCAACTCGCGCTTGTCGATGCCCGAACCCATGGTGGCGTTGCCCTGTGGGTCGAGGTCGATCATCAGCACGCGCTGGCCTACTTTCGCCAGGCCGGCGGCGAGATTGACTGTGGTGGTGGTCTTGCCGACGCCGCCCTTCTGGTTGGCGATGCAGAAAATCTTGGCCATGTGGTTACCGGGGGTCGATCGATCAGCGCGAGATTGCGAGCTTGACGCCGAAGGCGATCAGGAAGGTGCCGGCAAGCTTTTCGAGCGTGGTGGAAATGCGGGGATTCGCGCGGATGCGCTCGGCCAGGAAGTGCGTGAGCAGCGTCGAGGTCAGGCCGTACAGGAAGGTCAGCGCGGCAATCGTCACCGCCATGGCGCCGAAAGTGATCAGGCCTTGGTGCCGGGCCGGGTCCACGAACAGCGGGAAGAAGGCCATGTAGAACACGATGGCCTTGGGGTTGAGCAGCGTGATGGTGAAAGCCTGGCGCATGAAATGGCTGGGCTTGATGTTGAGGATAGGCGCCGAGCCGGGCTTTGCCAGCAGCATCTTGATGCCCATCCAGCCCAGGTAGGCGGCGCCCAGCCATTGCACCGCCTTGAAGGCAGCCGGGTACGCAGCCATCACGGCCGACACGCCGGCCACCGCCGCCCACAGCAGGAACTGGTCGCCGATGATCACGCCGGCCGTCGCAGCCGATCCGCCGCGGATGCCGCCCTTGCTCGTCGAGGTGATCAGCGCCAGATTACCCGGGCCGGGAATCAGAAGGAACAGGACGATGGCGGCGACGAATGCGCCGTAGTCAGCGATGCCGAACATGGGATTTGCCTCGAAAAAGCGAGCCGGGGAAGAGACCAGAGGGAGGCATCGAGTCTAAGCGAGCACACCGCCGCGACGATCGTTCGGACACCGGCTTTTACCGGTGTCGCCGCTTCTTTTGCGTATTCAGGCGCCGATTCCGACGGAGTCCTTGCGCGCCCAGACGATGCAGCGCTCCGCATCCAGGCCCGGAACCGTCAGTTGTTCCACGTGAAACACCGACACGCCCTTGGGCACGACTGCAAGTTCGTCCGTCGGTAGCTTGCCCTTCATGGCGAGCCATACACCGCCGGACGCGAGCAGGTTCATGGAACCGTTGAAGAAGTCTGGCAGCGAGGCGAAGGCGCGCGAGCTGATGACTTCATAGCTTCCCGCCAGCGATTCGACCCGGGCGTGCAGGCCGCGAAGATTGGGCAACTCCAGCTCGGCTGCGACTTGTTGAACGAAGGCGGCCTTCTTGGCGACCGCGTCGAGACAGCTGACTTCCAGGTCGGGCCGCATGATGGCGATCACCACGCCGGGCAAGCCACCACCGGAACCCACGTCCAGCAGCTTGCCCTTCCCGGCCCACTCGCGCTGCAGCGGCGCAACGGCCGCGAGGCTGTCGAGCAGATGGTGCGTCAGCACACTTGCCGGATCGCGCAGCGCCGTCAGGTTGTAGACCTTGTTCCACTTGAGCATCAGCGTGCCGTAGGCCAGCAGGCGCTCGGCCTGGGTGTCGGACAGAGTCACGCCCATGGCGGCTGCGCCGGAGCGCAGCGTGTCGATGGGCGCCGTCATTCGGCGGCAGCTTCCCGGGCGAATGCCTTGTGGCCGCCCTTGCGCAGGTGAATCATCAGCAAGGAGATGGCAGCCGGTGTTACGCCCGAGATGCGCGAGGCCAGTCCCAGCGTCTCCGGCCGGTGCTTGTCCAGCTTCTGCCGGACCTCGAAGCTCAGCGCCTTAACCTGGCTGTAGTCGAAATCGGCGGGCAGCTTCAGGTTCTCGAAGTGCGCGGCGCGCTCCACTTCATCGTGCTGGCGCTCGATGTAGCCGGAATACTTGGCCGAAATCTCGATCTGCTCAATCTCGGTTTCGCTCAGCGGAGCCGGAGCGCCGTACTTGCCGCCGTCGAGCGTCATCAGCGTTTCGTAGCTTACGTCCGGCCGGCGCAGGAGGTCGGCCAGGTTGTATTCGTGATCGATGGCCTTGCCCAGCACCCGCTCCGATTCCAACGCCGGCAGGTTGCGCGGGTTCACCCAGATCGACTTGAGCCGCTCTGTTTCACGTGAAACAGCGTCGCGCTTGCGGCTGAAGGCGTCCCAGCGTTCGTCGTCCACCAGACCCAGCTTGCGGCCGGCTTCGGTGAGGCGCATGTCAGCGTTGTCTTCACGCAGCTGCAGACGGAACTCCGCGCGGCTGGTGAACATGCGGTACGGCTCCGTCACGCCCTTGGTGATGAGGTCGTCGACCAGCACGCCAAGATAGGCCTCGTCGCGGCGTGGCAGCCAGGCATCTTCTCCGCGGCATTGCAGCGCGGCGTTGATTCCGGCGAACAGCCCCTGGGCCGCCGCCTCTTCGTAGCCGGTCGTGCCATTGATCTGCCCGGCGAAGAACAGGCCCTTGACCGAACGCGTCTCGAAGCTGCTCTTGAGCTCGCGCGGATCGAAGTAGTCGTACTCGATGGCATAGCCCGGTCGCAGGATGTGCGCGTTCTCCAGCCCGGACATCGAGCGCACCAGCTGGTACTGGATGTCGAACGGCAGGCTGGTCGAGATCCCGTTCGGGTAGTACTCGTTGGTCGTCAGGCCTTCGGGCTCCAGGAAGATCTGGTGGCTTTCCTTGTCGGCGAAGCGATTGATCTTGTCTTCCACGCTCGGGCAGTAGCGCGGACCCACGCCGTCGATCTTGCCGGTGAACATGGGGCTGCGGTCGAAGCCCGAGCGGATGATCTCGTGCGTGCGCGCATTGGTGTGGGTGATCCAGCAGGGCATCTGCTGCGGGTGCATGTCTGCGCGACCCATGAAGCTGAAGACCGGCATCGGCCCTGCCCCGCCGGGCATGCCGTCGCCGGGCTGCTCGGTGCACTTCGAGAAATCGATGCTGCGCCCGTCGAGCCGCGGCGGCGTGCCGGTCTTGAGCCGGCCTTGCGGCAGCTTCAGTTCCTTGAGCCGCGCAGAGAGGCTGACCGCCGGCGGATCGCCCGCGCGCCCGGCCTGGTAGTTGTCGAGACCGACGTGGATGCGGCCATCGAGGAAAGTGCCCGCCGTCAGCACCACGGTTCGCGCGCGGAAAGCGATGCCGACCTGCGTGACGGCGCCGACCACGCGGTCACCCTCCACCATCAGATCATCGACTGCCTGCTGGAACAGGCTCAGGTTCGGCTGGTTCTCAAGCCGGCGGCGAATGGCGGCCTTGTACAGAACGCGGTCCGCCTGGGCGCGGGTTGCGCGCACGGCCGGACCCTTGCTCGAATTGAGAATGCGGAACTGGATGCCGGCCTCGTCGGTAGCGATCGCCATCGCACCGCCGAGCGCGTCGACCTCCTTCACCAGGTGGCCCTTGCCAATGCCGCCGATCGACGGGTTGCAGCTCATCTGCCCCAGCGTCTCGATGTTGTGGGAGAGCAGCAGCGTCTTGGCGCCCATGCGCGCGGCGGCGAGCGCGGCCTCGGTGCCGGCATGGCCACCGCCGACGACGATCACGTCGAATTCTTCGGGGTACAGCATTTGGAGTGGGAGCGCACAACTGACGCGTGCGCGGCGCAAAAGGGGCACCGATTTTAATCGGCCGTGCCCCTTTGCGTCCCCTGTGTGGATAAGCTTGGAGGGCGATGCCTAACGGCTGCCTCTACCGCCGTCACGCGATAGTTTGCTATATTTTTTATAGCAAACATGCCTGCTAGGCTGCCGCTTCGTTCGCCTCGCCCACCGCGCCAAGCGGCACCGGCTTCTCGATGCCCATCACCTCGCCGGTGGGCGAGGGCGGCATCGACGGCTGCAGGCTTTCGTCCTGCAGCTCGCGCACCACGAGCTTCTTGCCGGTCATGCGCACGTCGCCGAAGATCGTGCAGAAGGCCACGTCCTTCGCATCGCGCCCGGTGCCCACGCGCACCAGCCTGTCGACCGGTGCCATGCGCGTCGGATCGAACAGCACCCACCGTCCGCCGAGCCACGCTTCGAACACCGCGTGGAAGTCCTGCGGAGGTTCGTCGAACCACACGTAGCCGACCACCAGCCTCGCCGGAATGTTCAGCGCTCGGCAGAAGGTGATGCCCAGGTGGGCGAAGTCGCGGCACACGCCTGCGCGTTCCACGAACACCTCGCGCGCGGTGGTGGTCGAATCGCTGCTGCCCGGCTCGTAGGTGATGCTGTCGTGGATCCAGTCGACAACGGCCTGCACCCGGCCAATGCCGGGCGGCAGGTCGCCGAAGAGCTGCTGCGCGCAGCGCGCCATGAGGTCCGACTCGCAATAGCGCGTCGGCATCATGTAGTGCAGCACCTCGTCGGGCACCTCGGTCACCGGCATCTCGGCCAGGTCGTTCGGCACCACCACGTGGGCGCGCCGCACGCTGGCCTTGTAGGCGATCTTCAGCGGCCCGGGCTTCGCATCGAAACGGATGAAGCGATTGCCGCTTCCCTCGTCACAGAACAGCCGCAGCGGCGTCGGCGGCTCCACGACCAGTTCCTCCCCGACCACGCTCTGCGTGCCCGAGCGCGCCGCCTCGATGTTCAGCAGCATGTGCGCCGGGGCGGCGACTTCGTAGTCGAGCTGCGCCTCGATGTGCGAGAGGTGCATCAGTCGATCGCTTTTTTCACCGCGCCCACACCGAGCGCCGCCAGCACCACGAACAGCACCGCCAGCACCAGGAACAGGCCGAACAGCAGCTTCGCGATGCCCGCGGCACCCGCCGCGATGCCACCGAAGCCGAGCAAGCCGGCCACGAGGGAAATGACTGCAAAAATGATCGCGTACTTCAACATCCTTCTACTCCTTGCAGCAGGCCTTGCCCACCGTGCGAGGCAGCTTAGAAAACGCGTCCCGCGCGCCCGATAGTCGCCGCGCGCATGCGGCCGTAGGACAAAAACGCGAGGCCGCCAAACCCGCTAGCATCCGCTGCGGTTCCTCACAACAATCAATCAACCTCGTCATCACTGGAGTTTTTCGAATGAAGCTGTATTACTCGCCCGGCGCCTGCTCGCTTTCCCCGCACATCGCGCTGCATGAAGCGGGCATCGCCGCCGAACCCGTGCTGGCCAGCACCAAGAGCCACAAGCTGCAGGACGGCACCGACTACTACGGCATCAACCCGCTGGGCTACGTGCCGATGCTCGAGCTCGACGACGGCACCCGCCTGCGCGAAGGCCCCGCCATCCTCCAGTACATCGCCGACCTCGCCCCCACCAAGAATCTCGCGCCGGCCGCCGGCACCATGCAGCGCTACCGCCTGCAGGAATGGCTGACCTTCATCGGCACCGAAGTGCACAAGGGCTTCAGCCCGCTGTTCAACCCGAACATGCCCGAGGAAGCCAAGGCCATCTTCAAGGACAAGCTCAAGTCGCGCTTCCAGTGGCTCGACAAGGAACTGGCCAGCAAGGAATACCTGATGGGCGAGCACTTCAGCGTGGCCGACGGCTACCTGTTCACCGTCACCAACTGGACCAAGCCCACCGGCGTGGACATCTCCGACTTCCCCAACCTGCTCGCCTGGCATGCCCGCGTGGGTGCCCGCCCCGCCGTGCAGGAGGCGATGAAGGCCGAAGGTCTTCTGAAGTAAGCCGAAGCACGCAAAAGCGTTCAGAAGCAGCAGCAAGCGGATCGGAACCCCTTCAGGGAAAACCCGAACCGCTTCAGCCACAAGCCGCACGATGCGGCTTTTTTTTCGGGCCACGCTACGGACAGGAGAGAACAAGCCTCCGGACACCGAAGCACAAGGACCCGCGCCATGCCCGAAACACCTCCGTCCACCGAACTGCGCGAAGAGATGCGCGGGCCCGTCATGTGGCTCACCATCGAGCGCGAAGAGCGCCGCAATGCCATCAACGGCGCCGTACTCGCCGGTCTGGGCGATGCCATCTCACGCGCCAACAACGACAGCGCGGTGCGCGCCGTGGTCATCACCGGCGCCGGCACTCGCGCCTTCTGCGCGGGCGCCGACCTGCAGAGCGGCTCCTCGTTCAAGTTCGACTACGCAACGCCCTACCAGGGCTTCGCCAACCTCTTCCGCCAGGCCCGGCAATCGACCGTGCCGCTGATCGCGCGCGTCAACGGCGCCTGCATGGCCGGCGGCATGGGCCTCACGGCGATGTGCGACATGGCGGTGGCCAGCAGCCAGGCGGTGTTCGGCCTGCCCGAGGTGAAGGTCGGCCTCTTTCCCACGCAAGTGCTCAGCGTGCTCGGTGGCCTGCTGCCGCGCCGCGTGCTGGCCGAGATGTGCATCACCGGCGAGCCCATCGACGCGGCGCAGGCGCTGGAACTTGATCTCGTCAACCGCGTGAGCGACGACGTCGACGAAAGCGTCGACTGGCTGCTCGGCCGCATGCTCGACAAGTCGCCCGCAGCCATCCGCCGCGGCCTCTACACCATGAAGAAGATCGAAGCCATGGCCTTCGAGGAATCGATGGCCTTCACCGAAAGCCAGATCGGCCTGTTCGCGCTCACCGAGGACGCGGCCGAAGGACAGCTCGCCTTCCGCGAGAAGCGCAAGCCGCAGTGGAGCGGGCGATGAGCAGCAGCAGCAACAACAACGAACGTATCGTCCGCATCGGCGGCGCCTCCGGCTTCTGGGGCGACAGCAGCGTGGGTGCGCCGCAGCTCGTGGCCAGCGGCCAGATCGACTACCTCGTGTTCGACTACCTCGCCGAGCTCACCATGTCGATCCTCGCCGGCGCGCGGCTCAAGAAGCCCGAGCTCGGCTACGCCACCGACTTCGTGTCGGTCGCGATGAAGGCCGTGCTGAAGGACATCGTGGAACAGGGCATCCGCGTGGTGAGCAACGCGGGCGGCGTCAACCCGCAAGGCTGCGCCGATGGGCTCGCGGCTCTCGCCGCCGAACAGGGCATCGCACTGAAGATCGCCGTGGTGAGCGGCGACGACGTATCGCCGCTGCTGCCCGAGCTGCGCAAGTCGCAACCGCCCGTGCGCGAACTGCAGAGCGGCGCCGCCCTGCCCGAACGCGTGCTCACCGCCAACGCGTACCTCGGCGCGCGCCCGATACAGGCTGCGCTCGACGCGGGCGCGCAGGTCGTCATCACCGGCCGCTGCGTCGACTCGGCCGTCACGCTCGGCGTGCTCATGCATGAATTCGAGTGGCAGCCGAACGACCTCGACCTGCTCGCCGCGGGCAGCCTCGCGGGCCACATCATCGAATGCGGCTGCCAGGCCACCGGCGGCCTGCACACCGACTGGGACACCGTGCCCGACTGGCCCAACATCGGCTACCCCGTCGTCGAATGCAGCGCCGACGGCAGCTTCGTCGTCACCAAGCCCGCGGGCACCGGCGGCAAGGTCACGCCCGCGGTGGTGGCCGAGCAGATGCTCTACGAGATCGGCGATCCCTCCGCCTACCTGCTGCCCGACGTGGTGGCCGACTTCACGCAGGTACGCATCGAGCAGGCCGGCGAGCACCGTGTGCGCGTGCACGGCGCACGCGGCCGTGCGCCCACCGCGAGCTACAAGGTCAGCGCCACCCATGTCGAAGGATTCAAGACGGCGGCGCAGCTCACCATTGTGGGCTTCGATGCGGTGGCGAAGGCGAGGCGAACGGGCGAGGCCATCCTCGCGCGCACGGCTGCGCTGTTCTCGCAGCAAGGCTTCGGCCCCTACAGCGGCACGCACATCGAGGTGCTGGGCGCGGAGTCGTGCTACGGCCCGCACGCACAGCAGGCATTGCAGACGCGCGAAGCGGTGCTGCGGCTCGCGGTCACGCACCCGCGCAAGGACGCGCTGGAGCTGTTCGCGCGGGAGGTCGCACCCGCCGGCACGTCATGGGCGCCGGGCACCACCGGCGCGGGCGGTGGGCGGGCCTCGGTGTCGCCGTCGATCCGGCAATATGCGTTCCTGCTCGGCAAGTCGCAGGTCGAGGCATCGGTGACCATCGACGGAGAGCGCATCAATGTTCCACGCGCGGACCCAGTCCCGGCGTCGAAAGCGGTCGAAGCCATCTCTTCGCCTGCCAGAGCCATCCAGACGACGATCGACACCTCCGCTGCCGACGGCATCAAGGTACCCCTGATTCGCCTGGCCTGGGCCCGCAGCGGCGACAAGGGCGACACCTCGAACATCGGCGTCATCGCGCGCCACCCTGCCCTGCTGTCGCTGCTGCGCGGGCAGCTCACCGAAGCGCGCGTGGCCGATTGGCTCGCGCACCTGGTCAAGGGCCGCGTCACGCGCTACGAGGTGCCCGGCATCGACGCCTTCAACTTCGTCTGCGAACAGGCGCTGGGCGGCGGCGGCATGGCATCGCTGCGCAACGATCCGCTGGGCAAGGGCATGGGGCAGATCCTGCTGGCGATGCCGGTGAGGGTGAGCCCCGCGCTGCTGGCGCTGCTCGCCTAGCACCAATCCGTCAACCGTGCGACAGCAGGGTTGAGGCGGCGCGCTTAGCCTTGCGCCCCGTATCAACTCTGCTTTCGATCGCACGATGTCCACCCTTTTCGACCCCGTACAGGCCGGCGACCTGAAGCTCGCCAACCGCATCGTCATGGCGCCGCTCACGCGCAACCGCTCGCCGAACGCCATCCCGCCCGACATCGCCGCCACCTACTACGCCCAGCGCGCCAGCGCGGGCCTGCTCATCACCGAAGCCACCGCCATCAGCCACCAGGGCCAGGGCTACTCCGACGTGCCCGGCCTCTACGGCACCGAGCAGCTCGACGCCTGGAAGCGCGTGACCGAAGCCGTCCACGCCAAGGGCGGCAAGATCGTGGTGCAGCTGTGGCACGTGGGTCGCGTCTCGCACAACGAACTGCAACCCGGTGGCGGAAAGCCCGTCGCCCCCTCGGCCATCACCGCCAAGACCAAGACCGTGCTCATCAAGGACGGCGTTCCCACATTCGTCGACACCTCCGAGCCGCGCGCGCTCGACGCCGGCGAACTGCCCGGCATCGTGCACGCCTATGCGGTGGCCGCACGCAGCGCGGTGGAGACCGCCGGCTTCGACGGCGTGGAAGTGCACGGCGCCAACGGCTACCTGCTCGACCAGTTCCTGAAGGACGGCAGCAACAAGCGCACCGACGACTACGGCGGCAGCATCGAGAACCGCGCCCGCCTGCTGCTGGAGACCACGCGCGCCGTGGCCGACGCCGTCGGCGCCCGCAAGACCGGCATCCGCCTGTCGCCCGTCACGCCCGCCAACGACGCCCACGACAGCGACCCGCAGCCCCTCTTCACCTACGTGGTGAAGCAGCTCGCCACGCTCGACCTCGCCTACATCCACATCATCGAAGGCGCCACCGGCGGCCCGCGCGAGATCGAGGACCGTCCCTTCGACTACGAAGCCCTCAAGGCCGCATACCGCGAGGCCGGCGGCAAGGCCGCATGGATGGTCAACAACGGCTACGACCGTCCGCTGGCCGAAGAGGCAGTGAAGGAAGGCGACGACCTCGTGGCCTTCGGCAAGCCCTTCATCTCCAACCCCGACCTCGTGCGCCGCCTGCGCGAGAACGCACCGCTGAACCCGCTCGACAAGGCCACCATGTACGGCGGCGGCGCGAAGGGCTACACGGACTATCCGGTACTGGCCTGAGTCCCTCCCCCAACGGTCAGCATGCCTGCTGCGCATGCGGGCCGATTGCCCGCGCGGCCGCGAGCCCTTACGCTCGCTACTCATCCAACCTGGGGAGGAACGCCGCATGGCAACGGACAACGCCAACGACAGCAGCCATGGTGAAGCAGCGGAACTGGGCGCGCGCCTGGCGATGCTGAGCGACGAGGAACTGCTGCGCCGCTGCGCAGCGGGCTTCTTCTCCGAAGAGGCCCACGCAATCGCCACGGCCGAATTGCGAGGCCGCGGCATCCAGGCACCGGAGCTCTCCCAGCCCGAGCCGCCACAGGAGTCGGTCGACCCCGAGGTCTATCACGGCGACATGGTCACCATCGCGCGCCGCTTCACGCCCACCGACGCCCAGATGCTCTGCGGCTGCCTGGAAGCCGCGGGCATTCCCGCGACCGTGGCCGACGCTGCGCTGGTGCAGGCCAACATGCTGTGGAGCATCGCCCTGGGCGGAGCGAGCCTGCGCGTGCCGCAGGCTTTCGTCGAACAGGCCAACGAAGTCATCGCGGCCTTCGAGCGCGGCGAGTTCTCGCTGGACGAAGACTTCGATCCGAACACACCCTGAACCTGCACCAACCATGGCCCATATCGAACGCAAGCTCGCCGACCTCGGTCTCGCACTGCCGCCCGCAGTGATACCGCCACCCGGCGTCGTGCTGCCTTTCCAGTTCGTGCGCATCGTCGGCCGACGCGCACTGATCTCCGGCCACGGCCCGCTCGATGCCGACGGCACCATCGCCGGGCCGCTGGGCAAGCTCGGCCGCGAAGTGAGCGTCGAGCAGGGCTACACCGCCGCGCGCCTCACCGGGCTCGCAATACTCGGCAGCCTGCAGCGCGCACTCGGCGACCTGGACCGCATCACCGCATGGACGCGGGTGTTCGGCATGGTCGCCAGCGCACCGGGCTTCGACAGGCAGCCAGCCGTCATCAACGGCTTCTCCGACCTCATCCTCGAAGTCTTCGGCCCCGACATCGGCGCGCATTCGCGCAGCGCGGTGGGCATGGCGGAGCTGCCCTTCAACATCCCTGTGGAGATCGAGGGCGAGGTGGAATTCGACGCATGAGCGCCTCGCCATGGACCCTGCGGCGTGCGGACATCGGCGATGCCTCCGCCATCGGCGAATGCGCTGTGGAAGCCTTTCGCCACTACATTCCGCGCCTCGGCCTCACGCCGACGCCGATGACCAGGGACTACGGCGCAGCGATCGCCAACGCGCAGGTCTGGGTCGCGCAGCAGCGGGAGCGAATCGTCGCCGCGCTGGTGCTCGACGTTACCGACGAAGGCTTCCTCATCGACGTGATCGCGGTGCACCCCGCGCATCAGGGCACCGGCGTGGGCCGCGCATTGCTCGAGCTTGCGGAAAGCGAAGCGCTGCGGCAGGGCCACTGTTCGATCCACCTCTTCACCAACGAGAAGATGAGCGAGAACCGCGCGCTCTACGAGCGCATCGGCTATGTCGAATACAAGCGGATCGCCTTCGCCGAACGCACGCGCGTCTTTCTTCGCAAGCAACTGAAGAAGTGATGGTCACGATGCAGCTCGAACGCATTCATCACGTCGCCGTCATCTGCTCGGACTACGCAGTGTCGAAGCGCTTCTACACCGAGGTTCTGGGCCTGCGCGTGATCGCCGAGAACTACCGCGCCGCACGCGATTCCTACAAGCTCGACCTGGCGCTGCCTGACGGCTCGCAGGTCGAGCTCTTCTCCTTCCCCGATGCACCCGCGCGCCCTACGCGACCCGAGGCTCAGGGGCTGCGCCACCTGTCCTTCGAGGTACCAGACGTGCAGGCGGCGGCCGACGAACTCTCGGCCAAGGGCATTGCCGTCGAGCCGCTGCGCATCGATGAATTCACGGGCCGGCGCTTCACCTTCTTCGCCGACCCCGATGGCCTTCCGCTCGAACTCTATGAGGCCGCGCCGGAGCAAGACCTGGATGCACTGCTTCTGAAGCTCGAAGGCGCGCTGCATCTCCGCGAGGTTCGCGCGAGCGCCGCGCGGCTCGAGGAACTGCTCGACGACGACTTCCATGAACTGGGCGTCTCGGGCACGGTGTGGACGCGCGCCGCCATCATCGAGGCACTGCGCGACGAAGCCTTCTCGGAACGCACGATGTCGGACTTCCGCGTGCTGCGCATGGGGCCGGACGTGGCGCTGGTCACCTATCGCGCCCACCGCGAAGCCATTGCGCAGCGTCCCGGCGCGGACTCGCTGCGCAGCTCGCTCTGGCGACGGCGCTCGGGGCGCTGGCGCATGGCGTTCCACCAGGGCACGCCGCTGTCGCTCTAGATCGCTTCGCCGAAGGCCACGCTCACGCGAAGGCCCGTGGGCTCAGCCGCCTCGAGCCGCAGTTCCGCGCCCAGCAGCTCCGCATAGCGCGAGACAATCGACAGCCCGAGCCCCGACCCCTGCCCCAGCTTCTCCCCCGCGGGACCCTGGGCCCAGCGCCGCATCAGGTCGCGCTGCGCTTCCAGGGGGATGCCGGGACCGTCGTCGATCACGCTCAGCGTATGGCCCGCGAGCTCGACCGTGATCGTGCGCCCGCCGTAGCGCAGCGCGTTGTCGATCAGGTTGTCGAGGATGCCCTCCACCAGCGCCTCGTTCGCGTTCACGATCACGCCGTCGTCGAGGCCTCGCGCGCCCAGGTCGACGCCTCGCGCATCGGCACGCGCAAGGTGCCGCAGCACCGTCTGCTCGGCCAGCACGTCGAGCCGCACGGGCACGCGCTTGAGCTCGGTGCGCGCCTCCTCGGCCAGCGCGAGCGCGAGCAGCTGGTCGATGAGGTGGCTGGCACGCGCCTGGCGTTCCGACACGCGCTCGAGCTGCTCGCGCCATACCTTGGTGTCGTGTTGCGCCAGGCCGTACTCGGCCAGCGCGCGGATGCCCGCCAGCGGCGTGCGCAGCTCGTGCGCCACGTTGCCCACGAACTCGCGCTGTGCCTGCACGCTGTTGCCCAGCCGCTCGAACAGCGAGTTGACCGCGTTGCCCAGGCGCTGGATCTCGCGCGAGGTCTGCGCCACCGCCACCGGCGAGAGGTCGCGCACATCGCGCCGGTCGAGCGCGCGCTGCAGCTCGCCGAGCGGGCGCAGGTCGCTGCGGATGCCGTACCAGAGCCAGACCGCGAGCAGGATCAGCAGCACGATCTGCGGCGCCAGCGCATAGCCCAGCAGCTGCCGCACCAGCGCGGTCCGGCTCAGCGTGGTCTGCGCGATGATCACGCGGTAGGGCATGCTGATGTCGGGCTCCGCGTCGTGCTCGAGCACCACCGCGCGCAGCGTGCTGCCCTCGTAGTCGACGTCGGAGAAGCGATAGCGCGAGCCATCCACCGGCAGCGGCGCCTTCAGGCCCGCCTGGCCCGAGATCAGCGAACCGTCGAGACGCTGCACCGCGAAGTAGACCTTGTCGACCTGGTCGAAGAGCACGGTGGCCACTTCGCGCGGCGTGAGCATCAGCTCGATGCCGCGCTCGCCCGCCTGCACGTTGGCCGACAGCGCATACGCGTCGTCGAGCATGCCGCGGTCGAAGGCCTGCTCGGAGAAGTAGTTGGCGATGACCAGCGCGATGACCGCACCGACCATCCACGTGAGCGCCAGCGGCACCAGCACGTTGCGCAGCACGCGCCGCGTGAGCGACGGCGCGCGCACCGCCGCCGGCTGCGATTCGGTGGTCTGCTGCTGACCGGTCACGCGCGGATCAGACCTCGGCTTCGAGCAGGTAGCCGATGCCGCGCAGCGTGCGGATGCTCGCGCCGGTGCCCTGCAGCTTCTTGCGCAGGCGGGAAATGAAGGCCTCCAGCGCGTTGTCGCCGAGCGATTCGTCGAAGCTGGAGAGCTTGTCGGACAGCGCGCGCTTGCTCACCGTGCGGCCCGGCGGGCTCATGAGCTCCCACAGCACCTCGAACTCGCGCGCCGGCAGGTCGAGCGGGCCGTTGGCCGTGGAGAAGCGGCGTGCCTTGCGGTCGAGCTTCAGCTGCCCCAGCAGCACGATGTCTTCCGTGCCCTTCGCGCGACGCACCAGCGCACGCAATCGCGCCTCGACCTCGGCCAGGTCGAAGGGCTTGCCGAGGTAGTCGTCAGCGCCGGCATCGAGGCCGGCGATGCGCTCCTCCGTGCGTCCGCGTGCGGTGAGCACGAGCACCGGCGTGCGGTCGCCGCGCGCACGCGCCTGCCGCAGCGCTGTGAGGCCGCTCGCGAGGCCGCTGGTCGGGCTCGCGGTGGCAGGCAGGTTGAGGTCGAGCAGCACCGCATCGAAAGGCTGCACGCGCCACAGGTGGTCGGCATCCTCGACATTGGTCGACACGTCCACGCGATGGCCGGCATCAGCAAGGCTGCGCACCATCACGTCGCGCAGAACGGTGTCGTCTTCGACAAGCAGAATTCGCATGGTCTTTGAATGGTTGGGGGTAATCTGCCTTGCGAACGACGGGTCAGCGGCCGGTCAGTCGCTCCAAGCGATAAACGCAACATGAGCATACGACAGCACGATGAATCACGGGCCATTTTCATGGCCCGCACCACACGATGAGTGCGCGCGAACCCTCCGATCTGCTGAGCCTGGTTTCCCCGGCAGTGCAAGGCACCGCCGTGGTCCTGCTGCATGGTTTATGCAGCACGCCTGACGAGTTGCTGACCGTGCAGTCCGCGCTGCGCAGCCGCGGCTATCCGGTCTACCCGCTTTCGATCGAGGGCTACTCCTTCGACGCGAGCGCGCCCCTGCAGCACGCCGCGCCGTACGAACGCTGGCTCGACGCGATCCAGGCGCAGGTGAAGTCGCTGCGCGAGCGGCACGACCGCGTGATGCTGGTCGGCATCTCCGCCGGGCTCCTCGCTTGCGCTGGGCGCCGCCATCCGCTGCGGCAGCGAGGTCGACGCACTGGTGCTCATGTCGACCACGCTGCGCTTCGACGGCTGGGCCATTCCGCGCACGCAGTTCCTGCTGCCGCTGGCCTTCTACACGCCGCTGGGCCGGCTCTGGCAATACCGCGAACGCCCGCCCTACGGCGTGAAGAACGAACGCGTGCGCGCCTGGATCGAGCGCGAGCTGCGCCACCGCAAGGTCTCGCGCGCGGGCAGTTCGGTCATCGGCGTGGGCCACCTGCGCGAGCACGACCGGCTCATCCGCCACGTGCGCCGCAACCTCGGCAGCGTGCAGTGCCCCAACGTGCTCGCGCTGCATGCCCAGCAGGACGAGGTGGCCAGCGTGGCCAACCTGGGCATCCTCGCGCGCGGCCTTCGCTGCCGCGCATTCCGTGCCGTCGTGGTGGCCAACAGCTACCACATGATCACGATCGACAACGATCGTCAACAGGTCGTGAGCGAAACCGTGTCGTTCGTCGATGCAGTAGCGCATGGCACGATGCCCGAGCATCCGCTGTACGCCTGACTGCTTCGAACCCGTCCGACCACGCCTGAAAGGAAAGCATCTCCATGTCTTCTTCCGCTGTCTTCTCGCCCACCTTCAACACCATCGCCGCGATCCTGCGGGACGACTTCCGCGTCGACCCCGCGGCCGTCTCGCCGGCCACCGCGCTGACTGACCTCGGCCTCGACTCGCTCGCGCTGATGGAGTTCGTCTTCGCCGTCGAGGACGCCTTCCACCTGCGCATTCCCGAAGACCGCCTCGACCCGCGCGAAGCCGGCATCACGCTGCAGCGCCTGTGCGAAGTGATCGACGCCGAGAGCGCTGGCGCCGTCGCGGCACAGCCCGCAGAAGCAACGGCATGAGCAGCGGCGCAGCGCATTCCGTGCTCGCGGCCTCCGCCGCGCGCGCGCCGCATCCGCCCCCGTGCGCGTGAGCGGCATCGGCTTCGTCACGCCCATCGGCCGCACCGTGGAGGCCTTCGACGAGGCGCTGTTCGCGGGCCGCTCGGCGGTGCGCGCGCAGACGCTGGAGATCAAGGGCATGGACCCGATGTCGCTGGCCGTCGCCGCCTGCGACTTCGACTCGAACGGCATCCGCAGCACGTCGCGCCTGCCGCTGGACCGCGGCACCGCGATGGCGCTCGCCGCCGCGCAGGACGCGGCCGGCGAAGCAAAGCTCGATCTCGCGGCCATCGACCGCGACCGGCTCGGCATCTTCTGGGGCTGCGGGCTCGCCGGCGCGGGCACCTTCGACAACACCACCAGCGCGCTCTATGGCGAACAGCGCCGCATGCGCCCGACCACCGTGCTCACGGTGATGCCCAACGCCGCCGTGGCAGAGCTCGCGCTGCACTTCGGCGCGCGCGGCTCGGCCATCGCCTACGCCTGCGCCTGCGCCTCCTCGGCCGTGGCCATCGGCGAGGCAATGCGCGCGATTCGCGGCGGCTGGATCGACGTCGCCATCGTCGGCGGCCACGACGCCATGCTCACGCCCGGCGTGATGGCCAGCTGGCACGCCATGCGCGTGATGGCGCCGCCACCGGCCGATGCGCCGTCGACCGCATGCCGCCCCTTCTCGGGCGACCGCGCGGGCTTCGCCATCGGCGAAGGTGCCGCTGCATTGGTGCTCGAATCCGAAGCGCATGCAGCCGCGCGCGGCGCAGAAGCCGCGCCTTTCGTGCTCGCGGGCTACGCCACCAACTGCGACGGCACGCACATCACCAACCCCGACAGCGCGGGCCAGGTGCGCGTGATGCGCGCCGCGCTGCGCGACGCTGGCATCGAGGCTTCCGAGATCGGCCACATCAACGCACACGGCACGGCCACCTCGGCCGGCGATGCAGCCGAGGCCGCATCGATCCGCGAGGTGTTCGGCAACACCGTGCCGGTGAGCGCGACCAAGGCCATCCACGGCCACGTGCTCGGCGGCGGCGGTGCGATCGAGCTCGTCGCGGCGCTGCGTGCCCTGGCGCGCGAGACGCTGCCGCCCATCGCCAACCTGCAGACGCCCGATGCGGCGTTCGACCTCGACTTCGTGCAGGGCGAGGCCCGCGAGGCCAAGGGCATGCGCTATGCGCTGTCCAATTCCTTCGCCTTTGGCGGCACCAATGCAGTCATCGTGGCCGGCCGCGCGTCCGATCGCTGAAGATTCGCTGAACGCTTCCTGAAAAATCGCGCGGTGCATCGGCTGGTCGTTTTCGTGGTGCCGGTGTTCGCGCTGCTCATGGCGTGCGAGTTCGCCTGGGGCTGGCTGAAGCGGCGCAACACCTACCGCTTCGGCGACACCATCGGCAGCCTGAGCCAGGGACTGCTGAGCCAGGCGTTGGCGGTGTGCACGCAGCTCTTCCAGATCGGCTTGTACGCGATGGCCTATCCGCTGGTCGCGATCTGGACGCGGCCCGCCTTCTGGGACAGTGCCATGGGCTGGATCGCCGCGGTGCTGCTGTTCGACTTCTTCGACTACTGGCTGCATCGCGCGGGGCACGAGTCGGCCGTGTTCTGGGCCGCGCATTCGGTGCACCACCAGAGCCAGCACTTCAACTTCTCCACCGCGCTGCGGCAGGAAAGCACCGTCGCGTTCCTCGGCTGGGCCTTCTACCTGCCGATGGCCGTGATCGGCGTGCCGCCGGAGCAGTTCGGGCTCGCGGGGCTGATCGTGCTGGTCTACCAGTTCTGGATCCACACCGAGCACATCGGCAAGCTCGGCTGGTTCGACCGCGTGTTCTCCTCGCCCTCGAACCATCGCGTGCATCACGCGGTGAATGACCGCTACATCGACCGCAACTACGGCGGCATGCTGGTGGTGTGGGACCGCATGTTCGGCACCTTCGCCGAGGAAACCGAACGCTGCGTCTACGGCACGCGCAAGGCGCTCGCGAGCTTCGACCCTATGCGCGCGATCCTCGGCCCCTACGTGCCGCTGCTGCGCGACGCCTGGCACACGAAGCGCTGGCGGGACAAGATCGCCGTGTGGTTCAAGCCCCCGGGCTGGCGGCCGGCCGACGTGGCGGCGCGCTTTCCGGAACCCGCGTTCTCGCTGGAAGAAGCCATGCAAATCCACGCTCCCGTGCTCACGCGCCCGCAGGTCGCGTCGGCCGCCCTCCACTTCGCATGCTGGGTCGGCGTGACGCTGGCCTTTCTCTGGCGTGCGGACGACCTCGCCTTCCACACCGGGCTCACGCTGCTCGCGTTGTCGGTCGGCGGCTTCTGGTCCATAGGCGCGGTACTCGATTCGCGGCTGCGCTTGCGATGGGCATGGTGCGGGCAGGCTGCGCTGCTGGCGGTCTCGGCGGTGCTGCTCTTCGGCTGAGCACCCGGGCACGGCCCGCTATGCTCGGCGCCTTCATCGTTGCGGGGCACCCATCATGCGCAGGCTGGCCACTCCCGAAGACATCGACACGGTCTTCGCCCTCTACATGCACGAGAAGGTCGTGCCCTACCTGGGCTACGACCCGATGCCGCTGGAAGACTTCAAGAAGATCTACCGGCAACTGCTGGATGGCCGCGACTTCTTCGTCTACGAACGCGATGGCCGCATCGCCGGCTTCTACCGGGCCTCGCGCTACCCGGGCCGTGTGCGGCACGTGGCCAGCCTCGGCACACTCGCTGTAGACCCCGCACTGCATGGTCAAGGCATTGCGCTGGCGATGGTCACGGATGCGATCGAGCGACTGAAGGCGGATGGCATCAAACGCATCGAGCTCATCGTGGAAAGCGACAACGCACCGGCGCTGCGCTTCTACGAGAAGCTCGGCTTCGAAAGGGAAGGCACGCTGCGCAAGTTCTACAAGCGCGCCTCGGATGCGCAGGCCATCGACGACCACATCATGGCGCTGCTGCTCGACTGAACCTCCGCGGAAGAAGCCTCAGGGCTTCCAGCGCCGCAGCAGCAGCGCATTCGCCATCACGCTCACGCTCGACAGCGCCATCGCCGCGCCGGCCACCACCGGGCTCAGCAGCCCGAGGGCCGCGAGCGGGATGCCGGCCACGTTGTAGGCGAAGGCCCAGAACAGGTTCTGGCGGATCTTCGCCACCGTGCGGCCCGAAAGCTCGAAGGCCTGCGCGACCAGCGCGAGGTCTCCGCGCATCAGCGTGATGCCTGCCGCTTCCATCGCCACGTCTGTGCCGCCGCCCGAAGGCGCCATCGCGATGCCGACGTCGGCCGCGGCCAGTGCTGGTGCGTCGTTGGCACCGTCGCCGACCATCGCGACGACATGCCCGTTGTTTCGGAGAGCGCTGACCTGCGCGGCCTTGTCGGCCGGCAGCACGTCGGCGCGAACGTCTTCCGCCGCGATGCCGAGCCGAGCCGCCATCGCCTGCGCCGCGCGCAGGTTGTCGCCCGAGATCATCACCACGCGCAGGCCCCTGGCACGCAGAGTGCGGATCGCTTCCGCAGCTTGGGGCTTGGGTTCGTCGGCAAAGGCGAGCAAGGCCTGCACATGCGCGGCACCGGATTCGTCGAAACGCAGCAGCGCAGAGACCGTCGCGCCCTGTGACTGCAGGCGCTCGACTTCCGCGTCGTCGGGCATGGCGTCGAGCTCCCGGCACCAGCGCAGGCTGGCGATGGCCCATTGGACGCCCTCGACCTCTCCGCGCACGCCGCGGCCCGGCGACGCCTGCATCGCACCGAGGGAAGGCACCTGCAGGTTGCGCTGCGCGGCGGCCGACAACACCGCCTTGGCCAGCGGATGCTCGCTGCCGCCTTGCAGGCTGGCTGCGGTGGCCAGCAGCTGGTCTTGCGAGGCCGAAGTGCCGGCTACAGGAACCAGTGCAGTCAGCATGGGGCGGCCGATGGTCAGCGTGCCGGTCTTGTCGAATGCCACCGTGTCGACGCGATGCGCGATTTCGAGCGCGCGCGCGTCCTTGATGAGCACGCCATGCCGCGCCGCCACGCCTGTACCGGCCATCACCGCCACGGGCGTCGCGAGACCCAGCGCACACGGACATGCGATGACGAGCACCGCCACCGCATGGATCAGCGCCGTCTCGACGCCGGCACCCGACACCATCCAGCCTGCGAAAGTGGCCAGCGCGATCAGCAGCACCGCCGGCACGAAAACGGCCGCGACCTTGTCCACCAGCCGCTGTATCGGCGCCTTCGCGGCCTGCGCGTCCTCCACCAGGCGGATGATGCGCGCGAGCACGCTCTCGGCGCCGATCGCGCTCACCTCCACGACCATGCGGCCGTCGCCATTGACCGCACCGCCCGTGAGCACATCTCCCGGGCCCTTGGGCACGGGCAGCGGTTCGCCGGTGAGCATCGATTCGTCGACTTCGGATTGCCCCTCGACAACCTTCGCGTCGGCCGGCACGCGCTCGCCGGGACGCACCGCGAGGCGGTCGCCCACCATCACCTCGGACAGCGGTACGTCGCTCTCCTTGCCACGGGCACCGATCAGATGCGCCACTTCGGGCCGCAGCTGCTGCAGGGCGCGGATCGCCGAAGTGGCCTGGCGCTTGGCGCGCGCCTCGAGCCACTTGCCCAACAGCACCAGCGTGATCACCACCGCCGAGGCCTCGAAGTAAAGGTGCGGCACCATGCCATGGCCCGCATGCTCGCCGGCGGCTGCGCGCCACCAGAGCCACAGCGAAAGGCCGAAGGCCGCGCTGGTGCCCAGCGCCACCAGCAGGTCCATGTTGCCGGCACGCGCCTTCACGGCATGCCACCCGGCGCGATAGAAGCGCGCGCCCAGCCAGAACTGCACCGGCGCCGCGAGCAGCAGTTGCACCCACGGCGGCAGCATCCAGTCGAGCCCGAAGAGATCGCCCAGCATCGGCGCCATCAGCGGAATCGACAGCGCGAGACCGATCGCGACCGGGCCGAAGCCGGCCCATGGCGAAAGCGCTGCTTCATCGGCGGCACTTTCCGGCGTACGGGGTTCGTAGCCCGCTGCGCGCACGGCACGGCGCAGCCGGGCGTCCATGTCTTCGCTGCCACCGGTCACCACGCGGGCCGATTCGGTCGCGAGGTTCACGCTCACGTCCTGCACGCCCGGTACGTTCTTCAAGGCACGCTCCACGCGCATGACGCACGAGGCGCAGGTCATGCCGCCCACCGAGAGGTCGAAAGTGGCGACGGAAGGGTTCTGCTGAAGTTTTTCCATGTGCGAAGGCTAAAGGCTCACACGATGTCAAGGTCAAGCGGACGTTTTCAGAACCCCTGCCATGGACATTGACATCGTGAGAGGGTTCAAACTGCAGCCTCCAGCTATTCCTCATTTTCAAGGAGCAACACGATGAGCCAGAAATTCCAGGTCACGGGCATGAGCTGCGGCCACTGCGTGAACGCAGTGCAGAACGCGGTGCAGACGGTGGATCCCGAAGCGCAGGTCACGGTCGATCTGGAAACGGGTCATGTCGACGTGCTGAGCGAACAGCCGCGCAAGGACATCCTGGCCGCCATCGAGAACGCGGGGTACGCGGTCCAATGACGACGGGCCCGGTCAGCATCGGCGAAGCGGCGCAGCGTTCCGGCGTATCGGCCCGCATGGTCCGCCACTACGAGGGACTGGGCCTGCTGCCGGCAGTGGCGCGCACCGAGAGCGGCTACCGCCAGTACGGCGAGGCCGACATCCACACGCTGCGCTTCATCAAACGTTCGCGCGACCTGGGCTTCTCGATGGAAGAGATCGCCGAGCTCGTCGGGCTGTGGAACAACCGGCGGCGCGCCAGCTCGAGCGTGAAGCGCATCGCACAGAAGCACCTGGGCGAACTGGAGCAGCGCATCGCGGACATGCAGTCGATGCGCAGCACGCTGGCGCACCTGGTGCACTGCTGCCACGGCGACTCGCGGCCGGACTGCCCGATCCTCGACGATCTGGCAAATTAAGTACTCCCCCAGGCTTCGCGCACTTCGTGTCGCTTCGCCTACCCCCTCGCCGGGGGCAACACCTGCGGCCCGGCGAAGCCGGTTCCGCGGTGTTCCTGGAACAAGTCCTTCAAGCGCCGCGCACCAACGACAAGACCTTGCCTGCATCCAGCGTGCGGGCCTTTTCCTGGATGGCGGGCAGGTACTGCGTCTGCAGGCTCTGGCCTTCCTTCACCACGCCCGAGAAGGCGTCCTTCAGCATCTGCGTCGAGAGCGTGCGGCCGCCGGCGTAGTAGCGCTTGGCGACGTGGCCCAGTGCGTAGGTCGATGCGAAGCTCATGCCTGAGCTCACGGCCTGGTTGCCCAGCCCGCGCAGCAGGCCGCCGCCCACCTTGCCGAGCAGGCCCCCCAGCAGCTTGCGCCCGGCCTGTTCCAGGTATTGCGAGGTGAGGCCCACGCCGACCGTGGCCAGGAAATCCTTGACGTGGCCGCTGTCGAGCTCGTAGCCGTACGACTTGCCGATACGGTAGACCAGCTTCATCTGCAGCGGAATGATGGCCATGGTCGACAGCGTCTCGGGCAGCAGCTCGAGCGCGCCGTTGAGGATGGCGGCGTTGAGGATCGACTTGTCCAGTTCCGCCGTGTCAGGGCTATTCGGTGCCGCAGGTACCGATGCCGCCGCCGAGGTGGCAGCCACGGGCACTGCGGCGATTTCCTCGGCCTTCTGCGAGAACGCCGCCGCCGAGGCGTCCAGCCCGAGCGAGGTGCGCACGTCCGCCAGGAACATGCGTTCCGCCTCCGACTGCGTGCCGTCCGCGTCGCAGACGCACACCGCCATCTCGTAGGCAAGCTGCCTCGCCTCCGGACTCTTCAGCTCCCCTGCCACCGAGGCGAGCGACACGCGCTTCATCAGCACGTCCTGGTAGAGCGTCGGCAGGTTCAGGCCGTCGGCCTGCGACAGCCCTTCCGCGATGCGCTTGATCTCCGCGCGCTCCCGCTCGTGCTTCTCGCCGTCGACGAATGCGGCCAGCAGGCTGAGGGTAACGATCGACTTTGTTTCAAAAGGTGACATGTTCGATATTTCCGCAATTTCAACGACCTGGTGGGGTCGCGGCCCGCGCCTGAAGGTTCCTCCGCCCGTTCTCCCCACAAACCTTGGGCAACTCTGTGGATAACGTCGGCACTTCTGTGTAGGGGTCGCACAAGCCTTTGATTTGAAAGAAGAATCCTTAGCCTGCCCATTTTTTCGGCAATGAATTTCTCCGGCAAAAACCGCTTTCGCAGATTTTCGAAGGGCCGTCAAAGGACAAGTCTGGGGACATTTTTTGAACAAGGCATGGTTTATCCACAGGCCCGAAGGGTTACCCAATGTTGTCCATGTCGCGGGTACAAACCGGAAGCGCGGCTGCGCACAGTGACAGCGGCATGACAAGTCCTTGTCGCATAACGAAAAAAGGGGCATGTCCACAGAGGGGTGCGACCCTTATCTACTACTACTAATTTGAATAATAAAAACAAGAGATAGGGAACAAGAGAAGCCGCGCCCCAAAAAAAAAAAGCAGCGAACGGCCGCGCCGGTCCCGGGCGCTGCGGACGGAACCGGTTCTCCCGGCTTCCTCCTCCCCCTCGCTAACATTCGCGGATGAGCTTCAAACCCCGGATCCTGATCGCCGAAGACGAGTCGGGCATCGCCGACACGCTGCAATACGTCCTGAAGAGCGACGGATTCATCCCGGTCTGGTGCGCCACGGCCGAGGAAGCCATCGCCCAGTTCGCGCAGGAACCGCCGGCGCTGGCCATCCTGGACATCGGGCTGCCGGATCTCAACGGTTTCGAGCTCTTCAAGCGCCTGCAGGCGCTCAACCAGTCCATGGGCGGACCGGAAGTGCCCATGGTGTTCCTCACGGCCCGCAGCGACGAGATAGACCGCGTGGTCGGCCTCGAGCTCGGTGCCGACGACTACATCGCCAAGCCCTTTTCTCCACGGGAGCTCGTCGCGCGTGTGCGGACCATCCTGCGGCGTAGTGCCAGGAACGGCTCAGGAGCTCCGCAGGCGGGCCCGGGCGGAAACCAAGGGGCCCCCCATCAGATTCCGGGCCAGGCGCCTCCTGCGGTCTCCCAGGTGCCTCCAATGCCCTTCGCGCTGGATGTCGAGCGCATGCAGATCCGCTATTACGGACGCCTGCTGGAACTCTCGCGCTACGAATACGGCCTGCTGAAGCTCCTGGTGCAACGGCCCGGCCGCGTCTTCACGCGCGACGAACTGCTCGAACTGGTCTGGGACGACGCCAGCGACAGCTTCGACCGCACGGTCGACGCGCACATCAAGACCCTGCGCGCCAAGCTCAAGGCGATCGCGCCGGAGGTGGAACCGATCCGCACGCTGCGCGGCACCGGCTACGCACTGAACGAAGAACTGCCATCAAAGGCATGACGCCGTCCCTGGCCCGCCTTGTCGCGGAATACCGCGGAACCGGCTTTGCCGGGCCGCAGGTATTGCCCCCGGCGAGGGGGTTGGCGGCCACACGAAGTGGACAAGCCTGGGGGGAGCCAGGCTTTGACACGGCGCACGCGCATCTTCATCGGCATCCTGCTGATCTACACGGCGGGCATCGCCTTCCTGCTGTACCGCGTCGTGTCCGATATCGATCCGCGCTATCGCGAATCGGCCGAGGAATCGCTGGTCGAGACCTCGCAGCTGGTGGCCAGCCTGGTCGAGCAGGACGTGATCGCCGGCGCCATCAACACTGCGCGGCTGGAGCCGCTGTTCCGTACGATCTACGCGCGCGAGTTCTCCGCGCAGATCTACAACCTGCACAAGAGCCGCGTCGAGCTGCGCGTGTACGTCACCGACCGCAACGGCCGCGTGATGTTCGATTCACTCGGCAGGCACCTCGGCGCCGACTATTCGAAATGGAGCGACGTGAGCCGCACGCTCGCCGGCCTGTACGGCGCGCGCACTTCGCGCGACGTCGATGGCGACCCGCGCACCTCGGTCATGTACGTGGGCGCGCCGATCCGCTGGAACAACGAGATCGTCGGCATGGTCAGCGTGGGCAAGCCGGTGCAGAGCTTCGGCCAGTTCGTGGAGGATGCGCGCGGGCGCACCATCTGGGTCGGCGTGGGTTCGGCGCTGGCGCTGCTGCTGCTCACCCTGATCGTCTCGGTCTGGCTGGTGCGGCCCTTCGGCCTGATCCGCGACTACTGGACCTGGGTGCGCGCCCAGCGCACGCTGAGCCTTTCACGCATGGCGCGGCGCGCCGTAGACGGCGTGCGCACAGGCTTCAGCGAAATGCGCGACGCGCTCACCGGGCGCAACTACGTCGCCGACTACGTGCAGACCTTCACGCACGAGGTGAAGAGCCCGCTCTCCGCCATCCGCGGCGCGGCCGAGCTGCTGCAGGAGCCATCGATGCCGCACGCCGAGCGCGAACGCTTCCTGAAGAACATCGAGCGGGAAACCCAGCGCATCCAGGAAATCGTCGATCGCATGATGGAGCTCACTGCGCTGGAAACCCGGCGCGCGCTCGACCGTACGGAACCGGTGTCGCTCGCCGCGCTGATCGAAGACATCTCCGCCAGCGCGCAGCCCGCCGCCTCCAAGCGCAGCATCAGGCTGCTCGTGAACATCCGCAACGAAGCCCGCACCGAGGGCGACCCCTTCCTGCTGCGCCGGGCGATCAGCAACCTGCTCGACAACGCCATCGATTTCTCGCCGCCGGACAGCGAGGTGCTTTTGACGCTCGAAACGACTTCGAAGCTGGCTCGCATCAGCGTGCGCGACCACGGCCCCGGCATTCCGGAATACGCCCAGGAAAAGGTCTTCCAGAAGTTCTATTCGCTCGCCAGGCCGCACAACCAGAAGAAGAGCACGGGCCTGGGGCTGGCTTTCGTCAAGGAGATCGCGGCCCTGCACCATGGCCGCATCGATCTTGGCAATGCATCGCGCGGCGGGGCGGTGGCAACGCTCACGCTGCCGCTGTCATCGCATCACTGAGCGGGTCTCGACGAGTTCCGGGCGCGGCGGAAGCGTTTCGGGAAGGCGCAGATCCCACACCAGGCCGCACCGTTCGAGCAGCCGGAGCATCCACCATCCCGGGTCCCATTCCCCGGGCGCGAGCCCCAGCCTGGCGGAGCCGGGAAAGGCATGGTGGTTGTTGTGCCAGCTCTCGCCCATGGTCAGCAGCGAGGTCCACGGTATGTTTCGCCCTTGCACGGCAGCGCCTCGCACTTCGTAGTTCATCTCGCCCTGGTTGTGCGCGAACCAGCCGATCAACCAGTGACCCAGCACGCCCGCGGTGACGCGTGCGCACACGCCCCAGAAAACGAAAGCCCACCCGCCCCACAGATAAAAAAGTACGGCGACGGGCAACTGCTGCAGCATCCAGGTTCTTTCCAGCCATTGCAGGAAGCGGTCGTTCGCAACAAGCGGTTCGATCCGGATGCCGGGTGGATGCGCGAGATGAAGCTCGCAGTGAAGCTGCCACCATGCATCCGTCCAGAAACCGCGGCCGTGACGCAGGTAGTCATGGCAGACCGGCAGGCGTTGTGCGTAGTCGCGCAACTCGTGCTGGCGAAGAATGCCCAGAGGACCGGCCAGGCCGACGAGCACGCCGCAGTAGATCAAGGCGCAGCGCAGCCATCGGGGGCATTGGAAGCTGTGATGAATCAGCTGGCGATGGCTGCCCAGCGAGTGGCCGAACAACAGCACGAGCGCGGTGCTTGCGACGAAAAGCGCGAATGCATCCCACCGGAAAAAGAAAAAACCGCCAACCAGTGCGGCGGCGGCCATGCCGGAGAACCAGAGCGACTTGACCGGTGCGTACAGAACTTCGCCCTGGCAGACGAAATCGGCCTGCCCCGCGTGAACCCGATGATTGTCGAGACCCGTGGGCAGCATCGCGCAAGGCTCAGCGCCCGATCAGCGCACGATAGGCTTCGCGCGTCTCCGGACTCACGGCTCCGAGGGCCTGCAGGTACTGCGTCTGGTGCTGCCCGATCATGCGTGCCGAGGCCACCGTCTTCGAACGGCAATACCAGTGGCAGGTGTGCTGCAGCAGGAACAGCTCGGCCGACATCATGTAGGCCTTGGACTTCGGCGTGCGGCCCGCTTCGTTGCGCATCACACCGGCAATGCCGCGCGCGTGGATGAGCAATGCCTGGCGCATGTCGAAGCTCGCGGCCGGAAATAGCTGAGTGAAGAGCGGGATGGCCACGGGCAGCTTGCTCACGCGGGTGATCGGCTCGGGCATGCGCGAGAACTCGGCCGCGAAGCCGTCGACCTGGCTGGAGAGTTTTTCCTCGGTGGTGTCGAGCAGCAGCCAGATCTGCCGGCGGCGTTCGGCATCGTCTTCGCCCAGGCAGCGCATGTAGCCGGAGGTGAGGCTCTCCATCAGCTTCTCGATCTGGTAGCGGCCGAGGTGGCTGGCCAGCAGCGCGATGCGGATGCGCTGCTCCCTAGACTTGAGGATGTAGAAGCCGGCGGCGAAGAGTGCCACCAGGGTGAGGATTTCCATGGATACGGGCAGAGGAGAAAAAAGAAAAGGCGGGTCGCGGTACCGAGTGTAGGCACCGCGACCCGCCTTCTCTTTTCAACTCCGTGAAGAGAGCCCGGCTACCGGAAGAAATCGAGGATCCGGTTGCGCTCTTCCGGCGGAGGCGGCGCACCCACGGGCGCGCCGGTGAGCTCTTCCACCGGCGGCGGCGGCGTGTCGCTGTTCTCCAGGCCCAGGCTCGCCACGTTGTGGCCCGGCGTGAAGTCGTCGAAGTACCACTCGCCGTCGATGCTCACCACGCCTTCGGGCTGGGCCGGATGCGTCACCGGCACGCCCTGCAGCGCGGTCTGCATGTAGCCGGTCCAGATCGGCAGGCTCAGGCTGCCGCCGGTCTCTCCGCGCACGCCGAGCTGGCGCGGCGTGTCGTAGCCGACCCATGCGATGCCCACCATGGTCGGCTGGAAGCCGGCGAACCAGGTGTCGAAGGAATCGTTGGTGGTGCCGGTCTTGCCGTAGAGGTCGTCGCGCTTGAGCGTCTGGTAGGCCTTGAAGCCGGTGCCGTTTCGCACCACGCTCTGCAGCAGCGAATCCATGATGAAGGCGTTGCGCTGCGGGATGGCGCGGCGCGTCTCGTCGAGCACAGGCGGCTCGGTTTCCATGATGACCTTGTCGCGCAGGTCGGTGACGCGCGTGACCAGATAGGGATTGACGCGATAGCCGCCGTTGGCGAACACCGAGTAGCCCACCGCCATCTGCATCGGCGTGACCGAGCCGGCGCCCAGGCCCATCGGCAGGTTGGCGGGATGCTTGTCCTTGTCGAAGCCGAACTTCGTGATCCAGTCCTGCGCATAGGGCGCGCCAATGGACTGCAGCACGCGCAGCGTGACCAGGTTCTTCGACTTCATCAGCGCGGTGCGCAGCGGCATCGGGCCTTCGTAGGTGCCCTCGAAGTTCTTCGGTTCCCAGGGCTGGCCGCCGTTGGCGCTGGCGTCGAAGTACAGCGGCGCATCGTTCACCACGGTGGCGGGCGTGAAGCCCTTCTCGAGCGCGGCCGAGTAGATGAAGGGCTTGAAGCTCGAACCCGGCTGGCGCCAGGCCTGCGTCACGTGGTTGAACTTGTTCTTGCCGTAGTCGAAGCCGCCCACCAGCGCCTTGATGGCACCGCTGCGCGGGTCCATGCCGATGAAGGCGCCCTCCACCTCGGGCAGCTGGGTGATCTCCCAGGTGTTCTTCGGCGTCTTCGCCACGCGGATGACGGCGCCACGGCGGATCTTGATGTTGGGCGGCGCCTTCGCGGCAAGGCCCGACTGAGCGGGCTTGAGGCCGTCGCCGGTGATCTGGATGGTTTCGCCGTTCGCGCGCACCGCGCTGATTTCCTTCGCGTTCACGTCGAGCACCACGGCCGCGATCACGTCGCCGTTGTCCGGATGCTCGGCCAGCGCGTCGTCCACCGCTTCGTCGATTTCCTTTTGCTCTGTCGGCAGGTCGACGAACTTCTCTGGCCCGCGGTAGGGCTGGCGGCGTTCGTAGTCCATGATGCCCTTGCGCAGCGACCGGTACGCCGCAGCCTGGTCGGCCGCCACGATCGAGGTGTAGACCTTCATGCCGCTGGTGTAGATGCTGTCGCCGTACTGCGCGTACATCATCTGGCGCACCGTCTCGGCCACGTATTCGGCGTGCAGCCGGTTCGGGTCGGCCGCATCGCGCAGGTGCAGCTCTTCCTTCTTCGCGGCCGCCGCCTGCTCGGCGGTGATGAAGCCGGTCTCCTGCATGCGGTCGATCACGTACAGCTGGCGCGCACGCGCGCGTCGCGGGTTGGCGACCGGGTTGTTGGCGCCGGGCGCCTTCGGCAGGCCGGCGAGCATCGCGGCCTCGGCGATGGTGATGTTCTGCAGCGGCTTGCCGAAATAGGTTTCGGCCGCGGCGGCGAAGCCGTAGGCGCGGTTGCCGAGGTAGATCTGGTTCAGGTAGATCTCGAGGATCTGGTCCTTCGTGAGCTGCTGTTCCAGCCGCATCGCCAGCAGGATCTCGTAGGTCTTGCGGCTCATGGTCCGCTCGGAGGTGAGGTACACGTTGCGTGCCACCTGCATCGTGATGGTCGAGGCGCCCTGCTTGCGTCCGCCCTTCAGGCTCGCCACGGCCGCTCGCAGGAAGCCCTTGTAGTCGACGCCGCCGTGGTCGTAGAACCGGGCGTCCTCCACGGCCAGCACCGCGTCCTTCATCACCTTCGGGATGTTGGCGAAGGGCGTGAGGTTGCGGCGCTCTTCGCCGAACTCGCCGATCAGCTGGCCTTCGGTGGAATACACACGCAGCGGCAGCTTGGGGCGGTAGTCGGAAAGCTCCGAGACGTCGGGCAGCTTCGGGTAAATGGTGACCACGGCGACGATGGCCGCGACCAGCACCACCAGCGCGCCGGAGCCGACACCGATGGCGCCCCAGCCGGCAACGCGCTTCCAGTTGAAGCGGGAGCCGGGTGGCGCCGCGCCGTCGTCGCCGGAAGCCTTGGAATTTGAGCGTTTGAACATGGGAAATGCCTGTTTGGCTATCGAAAGGATTGGAGCCGCCGCGCGTTGCCGCGTTCCAGCATCCGGAAGTCGAGCGTGCCTTGCCGCGCAGCGCGCTGCGCGCAATGCATGGCATCGAAATACTTGTCGTGGTCGAAGGCGATCAGCAGGAGATCCACGCCGGAGTTCAGGGCGTGGACGGTGGCGTCGCAAAGACCGCGGTTGTAGGCCGCGCCCATCGTGAGATCGTCGGTGACGAGCAGGCCCTGGTAGCCCCATTCGCCTCGAATCACCCGCTGCACGATTTTGCGCGAGAAAGAGACCGGATAGACGGCGTCGAGTTCCGCAAGGATGACATGGCCGAGCATGATCGCCGCATCCGAATGTTTCGATACGTCTTGAAACGGCTTCCAGTCGTGGGCCGAGAGCCGGGCGACCGGCGTGCGCAGTTCGGCGGCGAAATGGTGGGTGTCCTCGATCACGCCGGCCAGCCCGGGAAAGTGCTTGAGCGTGCCGCGCACCCCAGCCGATTCGAGGCCCAGCTCGTAAGCGAGCGCCACCTGCGCAGTGACCGCCGGGTCTGCCGAGATGGCGCGTTCGTCGATGCGGGTGTGCAGGTCCCAGCGCCCCGGCGCGCGGCCTGTGCGCAGGTCGACCACCGGACTGAAATTGAGCGTGATGCCCAGGCCGGCAAGTGCCCTGCCCTGGCGGGCTCCGTAGGCACGGGCACGTTGCGCGAGTTCCTCGTCGGGCAGGTCTGCATCCAGCAGCGAGGCGAGCGAGGGCTGGTGTTCGACCAGCGGCGACAGCCGCGAGACGGCGCCGCCTTCCTGATCGGTCGCGACGATCAGCGGCGGCAGCCCGGCCGCGCGGCGCACCGCCTGCAGATCGGCGATCTCGCTGCGCAGCTCGTCGGCCGTCCGGCCCCTGACATTGCGACCGGTTACGAAGATGCCGCCGATCAGCCCCTTGCCGGCCAAGTCGCGCAGATTTCTCGCATCGTCGTAGCCGACGATGAAGTGCGCACCCAGCGCCCGGGCAAGCGAGCCGCCGGACGCATTCACCTCGGCGCGGTGCCGGTGCGAAGCCGCCTCGTTGCACAGGGCGGTCAGCAATGCCGCGAACGCCAGCCCGAGGGCCAGCGGGCGCACCCTGCCGCGTGAGAGCCGCCACGCGATCGCGATGGCCGCCGCCGTCAGTGCCAGGAGCAGCGGCAGTTCCCATGCGCGCATGAAGCGCAGGTGCGGGTCCTTCAGGTGCCAGGCCCAGAACCACAGCACGGCCAGGGCCAGCCAGCCCGAAGCACCTGCGATGACCCGCAGGGGCTTCATGCGGCCGTCTGCGCCTCGGGCGCCGCCACGGGAGCGGCTTCGCTGCGGCGCGAGAGCGCGTACCAGTCGACCTTGCGCGTCACGAGCATCAGCACCGACAGCATGCCGAAGATCAGCAGCGCACCCAGCAGCAGCGCGTTGCTTTCCGAAGCCAGCAGGCCGTAGAGCGCGCCATACAGCAGCGCCACGAAGGCACCGAACGAGAGGCCTCGCCGCCAGCCGCCGAGCACCGCGCTGAAGTACACGGCCAGCAGCATGACGCTCGCCGAGGCGGCGCCCGCATAGGCCATCCAGAACGTGAACTTCTCCGACAGCGCCAGCAGCAGCAGGAAGAAAAGCGCGATCGACAGGCCGACCAGGCCGTACTGGATCGGATGCAGGCGCAGCTTGCGGAACAGCTCGAACATGAAGGCCGCCATCAGCACGAGGCCGATGAAGAGCACGCCGTACTTGCCCGCGCGCGTGCTCATCGAATAGACGTTGATCGGCTGCGCGAGCGATACGTCGAAGGTCTGCAGCGGGCCCATGTTGCGGCGTGTCGGAACGGCCGCCGCCGGGTGGGCGCTGCCGGCCACGTCCGCCGAGCCGCCCTGGCCTGAAAGGCCCGCACGCACCTGCTCGCGCGCCGAGGTCACGAGCGAGGACACACGCCAGTGCGCATCGAAGCCCTGAGGCGTCACGCTGCGCTCGGCCGCGAGGAAGCGGCCGCCGAAGCTGGGATGCGCCCAGGGCGAACGCAGGTGTGCGGTCGTCTCCTCGGCGATGGGAGCGATGGCGAGCGTGTCCTGCCCGACCAGGCCCAGCTTCATCTCGAAGGGGATCGGCGTGCCGGCCTGCCAGGCCGTGAGCGCGGCGCCGGTGACCGGTGCGTGGATGCCGTTCGCGAACCAGGCATCGTCGTCCAGGCCTGGCACGCGCTGCCTGAAGCGCAGGGCCTCGCCGCCCATCGTCATGCTCGGTGAACCATCGAGGCCGCGCAGGTCGCTCACGTTGAAGGCGATGAGCGGCGACTTGAACTCGATCTTCGAGTCGGGCTCGCTGTGCGGCACGGCCTTGGGGTCGAAGGCCGCGAAGCCGCCGCTGAGCGTGGCGTCGAGCGTGTAGAACGGAATCTTGAAGATGCCGCGATAGCGTTCCTGCGGCGCCATCGAGCCCTCGATGTGCAGCTTGTCGGGGAACACCACGTGGGCCATCTCCTTGCTGCGCGGCTCCTGGCCGATCACCTTGCCCTGTGCGTTACGCAGCGGCTCCATCCAGCGTTCCACGTAGGGCACCAGCAGCAGCGGTCCCACCATGGTCTGGCGGCCCGCGTAGGTGGCGGCGAGTTCATCGGCGGCCTCGCGCTGGCTCTCGCCGCGGGCGCGGTTGATCGAATCGATCTCCCCCAGCGGAATGCACAGGAGCAGCAGCAGGAAAAACAGGCCGGCGACTTTCGCCAGCATGGAGCTCTGGAGCGCCTTCAGCAGCTGAAACATCTTTTCTCTCCTCGTCTGTAGCGATGGCCGCGATGCTCGCCGCGCGAACCGAAGGCCGTGTGAAGGGCCCGGGCCGCCTCGCTTCACACAGACTTCACACAGCGGATGCGGGCGGCCGTCGACTTCAAGACGCCTTCCAACTGGCTTCTCGCGCGGTGGAGAAAGTTGCGGCCGTGCAAGTTCGCACGGACAAGGACCCCGCCATGGATGCCCAAACCACCACACGTCCCGGCCGCTGGCTCTGGCTCGCCACCGTGAGCCTGGCGACCGCGGGCTTCATCGCCATGGGCGTGCGCCCGGCGCACGCGCAGGAAGCGCCCGCCGGCCCGCGCCTGAAGACCGAGAGCCCCTATTTCTTCGTGAAGAGCGACGACCCCTCGGTCGACCGCCTGCCGCTCAAGGGCACCGAGGTGTCGGTGAAGATCTCGGGCGTGATCGCCGACGTGACGGTCACGCAGACCTACCGCAACGAAGGCCAGCGCGCCATCGAGGCGAAATACGTTTTCCCGGGCTCGACCAAGGCCGCGGTGAGCGGCCTCAACGTTCGCCTGGCCGACCGGCTCATCACCGCGCAGATCCGCGAGAAGCAGCAGGCGCAGATCGAATACGACACCGCCAAGAAGGAAGGCAAGACCGCCGCGCTGCTCGAGCAGCACCTGCCCAACGTGTTCCAGATGAATGTCGCCAACATCCTGCCGGGCGACGACGTGAAGGTGGAGCTGCGCTACACCGAGCTGCTGGTGCCGCAGTCGGGCAACTACCAGTTCGTGTTTCCGACCGTGGTCGGCCCGCGCTACAACTCCCCGCAATCGGGGAACGCGCAGGCCAAGTGGGTCGCGCAGCCCACGCTGGCCGCCGGCACTGCCGCCGGAACGAGCTTCAAGCTCAAGGCCACCATCGACACGCCGATGGGCATCAAGGAGATCCGTTCGGCCACGCACGCCATCGACGTGAAGAAGAGCGACGAGGACCAGCACGCCGACGTCGTGCTCGCCGCCGACGGCCGCCCCGCCGACAACCGCGACTTCGTGCTCGACTACCGCCTCGCGGGCGAGAAGATCGAATCGGGCCTGATGCTCTACAAGGGCCAGGGAAACAATGCAGAGAATTTCTTCCTCGCCATGGTCGAGCCGCCCAAGGCCGTGGCCGCCAGCGCGATCTCGCCGCGCGACTACATCTTCGTGGTCGACATCTCGGGCTCGATGCACGGCTTTCCGCTCGACACCGCGAAGACGGTGCTGGAGCGCCTGATCGGCGGGCTGCGCCCGAGCGACACCTTCAACGTGCTGCTGTTCTCGGGCAGCAACAAGATGCTCTCGCCCAAGTCGGTGCCGGCCACGCGCGCCAACATCGAGCAGGCGCTGGCCACCATCAAGAACTACAGCGGCAGCGGAAGCACCGAACTCATTCCGGCGCTCAAGCGCGTATATGCCGAACCGAAGGAAGCGAACGTGTCGCGCACCGTGGTGGTCGTGACCGACGGCTACGTGACGGTGGAGCGCGAGGCCTTCGAGCTGGTGCGCAACAACCTGTCGAAGGCCAACGTGTTCGCCTTCGGCATCGGCTCCTCGGTCAACCGCAGCCTGATGGAAGGCATCGCATGCGCCGGCATGGGCGAGCCCTTCATCATCACCGATCCCATCCAGGCCCCCGAGCAGGCTGCGCGCTTCCGCCGCATGGTCGAGTCGCCGGTGCTCACGAACGTGAAGGCCACCTTCGGCGGGCTCGACGTGTACGACGTGGAACCGCAGGCGCTGCCCGACGTGCTCGGCGAGCGCCCGGTGATCGTGTTCGGCAAGTGGCGCGGCGAAGCCAAGGGCCGCGTGATCATCGAAGGCCAGGGCGCGAACGGCCCCTACCGCCAGGAAGTGCGCATCGACGGCAACACCCGCCAGGACACGGCCGCGCTGCGCACGCTGTGGGCACGCCACCGCATCCAGAGCCTGAGCGACCAGGAGACGCTGGAAGGCGGCACGGCGTTCAAGGAGCGCATCACCGAGCTCGGCCTGAAGTACAGCCTGCTCACGCAATACACGAGCTTCATCGCCGTCGACAAGGTGGTGCGCAACATGACGCCGCAGGACAGCGTGGGCGTGAGCCAGCCGCTGCCCCTGCCGCAAGGCGTGAGCGAGCTCGCGCTCGGCGCCGAGGTGCCGAGCACGCCCGAGCCCGAATCGCTGGGCGCCATCGCCGTCGTGCTGTCGATGCTCGCCATGCTGCGCCGCCGCGCGCGCCGCAACGACGCTCGCCGCTTCACCGCCTGACCCATCCGGAAAAAAGAAAGAAAAGAATGTCCTTGGCAATGCTTGCCCACCGCCATCCGCGCATCGTGGACTGGGGCATCCACATCGATCGCACGCCGGTCGCCGGCTGGATCGGCCTGCAGTTCCTCGCGCTGATGCCCACCTGGGTGTGGATGGCCCAGCGCATGCGCGACGGCTCCGACGATCCGCTGGGCCTGCTGGCACTGGTCGCGCTCGCGGCGCTGGCCTGGAGCCGCCGGCGCGAGTTGCGCGCATCGCCGCGGCTGGGCTGGCTCGCGCTGGCCGGCGTGGGCACGGTGCTCGCGACGCTGATGCGCACGGGGCTCGGCTTCGTGCCCGCGCTGCCGCCGCTCGCGGCCGGGCTGGTGGCGGTGTTGTCGCTGGCCTGCGGGCTGCTGGCCTTCCTGCCGCGCAAGGTGGCGGCGCTGCCGGTGGCTGGCCTCGCGGTGCTCGCGCTGCCGCTGCTCTCGTCGCTGCAGTTCTATGCGGGTTACCCGCTGCGCGTCGTGACGGCCGAGGTCAGCCGCTGGCTGCTGTCGCCGGGCTTCGAGGTGGCGCGCGAAGGCGCGAGCCTGGTCGTCGACGGACGCCTGGTGATCGTCGATGCGCCCTGCTCGGGCGTGCAGATGGTGTGGCTGGGCTATTTCACGGCCTGCGCGGTCGCGTTGTGGGCTTCGCGCAGCGGCAGGGCCTTCATGCAGCGGCTGCCGATGGTCGGCCTCCTCGTGCTTGCCGGGAACATCGTGCGCAACAGCGTGCTGATCGCCTTCGAGGGCGCGGGCCATCCGCTCGCGCCGTGGGCGCACAACGCGCTGGGCCTGGTGCTGCTGGCCGCGGTGTGCGGCGTCATCGCGCGGCTGATGGTGCCGGCCCGCCCCGCGCCCGAAGCCGCCGAACTGCCCATTCCGGGCCTGATCACCACCCAGGGAGCCCGCCATGTCGACACCGTTCTTTGAACGCTGGTTTGCGAACCATTTCATCAATCGCATCGGGCACAAGACGGCTTTCGCGCTGGCGATGGTGCTGTGCATGCTGTGGTCGGCCGGCGCGGCCCTGCGCGAGCCGGCCGAAGCGATGCCGGCCGCAGTGGCCTCGCACGAATGGCCGAGCCAGTGGGACGGCGCCGCGCTGCGCCCGCTGGCCTTGAGCGACGTGGAGCAGCGTTTTGCCGATCGCTTCCCCCGGTGCCATCGGTCGCATGACCGATGGCACGCAGACGCTGGTGATGCGCGAGGTCAGCCAGCCCACGCGCATGCTGCACCCCGCCGCGGACTGCTACCGCGCGCTGGGCTACCGCATCGAGCAGGCGCGCCTGGAACGCGACGCGCAGGAGCGCATGTGGCGCTGTTTTGTTGCTCAACGGCACGGAGCGCAAAAAATCCGCGTCTGCGAGCGCATCGTCGATGCCCAGGGCACGGCTTTCACAGACACTTCAAGCTGGTACTGGGCAGCCGCCAGCGGCCAATCGCATGGGCCGTGGCAAGCTGTCACCGTAGCGAGACCGATCTGAGAAAACCTGCCTGTGAAGAAGACCCTGCGATTCGTGCTTTTCGGCCTGCTGGCCCTGGTCATTACGGCCTGCGTGGCTATGTTCCTGATAGTCAGGCTGGCGCTCGCGCCGGCCTCCGGCGAATGGAGCACCACGGTCAAGGCGGGGCCCCTGAGTTTCGAGATCGGCGTGCCGACCGCGGTGCGCGTCGCCACCTCCGCGTGGTTCGCGCCTCACCTGGACGGGCGCTCGCTCGACACGCGCTTCGGCACCGTGCGCTTCGCCTGGAAGCCGGCCGGCGAGCTGCTGGAAATGCAGTGCGCGCCCTGCAGCGCGGAGGTGCCGGCGCTCGGCACCCAGCCGATCCGCGTGGAGCGCCTGGTCGCCACCGTGAAGCGCGACGGCAACACGCTCAACGGTACCTTCGAGGCCACGCCGCGGAGCACCGACGCCACCCGGCTGCAGGGACAGTGGGACGGCAGGCTGATGCCGAAGAACATCCACCTCAACGCCAGCGTGCAGGACGCGCCCATCGAGCGCTGGTACGCAGTGCTGGTGCCCGCGCTGCCCGAACTCCAGCGCGCCCGCATCGGCGGCACCCTGGCGCTGCGTGGCCAGCTCGTGCTGCCGGAGGCCACCTTCGCGGTGCAGCCCACCATCAGCCAGTTCACCGTGGAAGGGCTGGGCACCGAGGCCATGCTGGGCGCGCGCACCAGCTGCGGCCCGTCGGCGAAGCTGGCCAACGACAGCTGGCTGGCGCGCGCCGTCATCGCCGCCGAAGACCAGCGTTTCTTCACCCACGGCGGCTACGACCTGACCGAGATCCTCGCTTCCATCGACAACAACCAGAAGCCCGGCCAGACGCGGCGCGGCGGCAGCACGCTCACGCAGCAGCTCGCCAAGCTGCTGGTGACGGGCAGCGACCGCACGGCCGAGCGCAAGCTGCGCGAGTTGCTCTACGCGGTCGAGATGGAACAGACGCTGGGCAAGGCCCGCATCCTGCAGCTGTACCTCGACAACGCACCATGGGGCGGCAACCTCTGCGGCGCCGAGGCCGCGGCAAAGCGCTACTTCAAGCGCAGCGCGCGCACGCTCGAGCCGGCACAGGCCGTGTGGCTCGCCGCCATGCTGCACAAGCCGCAGGCCGTGCTCGAGCAATGGCGGCGCGACGGCCAGATCGACGCCGACCGCATCAAATGGATCGCCGAGGGCATCCGCGGCATCAGCCGCAACCAGCGCGAGGCGCTGCTCAAGAGCGTGGCCGCGGCGAAATTCACGGCACCGGAGGCCGCAACGCAATGACGAACACAGCCGTGCTGGGCGTTACCGATATCGAAGCCATCGAGCGCGCCACCATCGCCGCGGTGTCGCCCGACCTGACAGAGGAGCTCGACGGCTGGCTGCTGCCCTTCGCCGGAGGCACCGTCAAGCGCGCCAAGTCGGCCGTGCCGCTGCACCGGGGCCCGGTCGACCACGCCACGCTCGATCGCATCGAGGACCGCTACGACAGCCGGCAGGCCAAGCCCGCGCTGCGCCTGGCCGATGCGCCCTGCTTCGACGGGCTGCGCACCGAGCTAGAGCGGCGGCACTACGTCGCCGACAGCCCGACCTGCGTGCAGCTGGCTTCGGTGCGGCGCATGCAGGAGGTGGTCGCGCCGGGCGGCGCGCTGGCCGACGTCGATCGCGCACCCGACGCCGCCTGGTCGGCGCTGTTCCTCGGGGAGGGCTTCGATCCGGTCGATGGCGCCCATCGCGTGCGGATGCTCTCGCGCGCCAAGGGCACGCTCTACGCCAGCGTGCGCGAGAACGGCCGTACGCTGGCTGCCGGCGCCATGGCCTTCGGCCACGGCTGGGCCAGCGTGCACGGCATGCGCACCGACCAGGCCCAGCGCGGCCGGGGGCTGGCCGCCCGCGTGCTGGCGGGGCTCGCGCAGGCCGCGGTGGAACGCGGCTTCGAGCGGGTGTTCCTGCAGGTCGATGCCGGCAACCACGCGGCGCTGTCGCTGTATCGCCGCGCGGGCTTCGAGACGCAGTGGAAATACAGCTACTGGCAGCGCCAGCAGTGGCCCTGAAGCCGCAGGCCGCACGAGCTGTCGGCTGACAGGGTGCGGGTGGCGCGGTGGGCGCGTTAGTGCCACCATGGACGCATGACGAACGCCAATCACCACGCCAACCACCCCACCGATCCCGTCGCCACGCCGCGCGGCATCGACCACATCGTGGCCGGTGTCTCCACCAGCGATGGCGACGGCGTGAAGCTCACCCGCGTGCTGCAGCAGCCGCTGCAGAAGCGGCTCGACCCGTACCTCATGCTCGATGCCTTCGGCAGCGACAACCCGGGCGACTACATCGGCGGCTTTCCCAGCCATCCGCACCGCGGCTTCGAGACCGTCACGTACATGATCTCGGGCCGCATGCGCCACCGCGACAGCGCCGGCCACGAAGGGCTGCTCGAGAACGGCGGCGTGCAGTGGATGACCGCCGGCCGCGGCCTCGTGCACAGCGAGCTGCCCGAGCAGGAAGAAGGCCTGATGGAAGGCTTCCAGCTCTGGCTCAACCTGCCGGCAAAAGACAAGATGCGCGAGCCCTGGTATCGCGACATCCAGAGCGCGGAGATCCCTGAATTCACCACCACCGGCGGCGCGCGCGTGCGCGTGATCGCGGGCGCGAGCCACGGCATCGAGGGCGCCGTGCGGCGCGAGCACACCGAGCCGCTCTACCTCGACATCGAACTGCCGCCGGGCGCCGAGTTCGCGCAGCCGCTGCCGCACGACCACAACGCGCTGATCTACGTGTTCCGCGAATCGCTGTGGATCGCGGGCAGCGAGATCCCCACGCGGCGCATGGCCATCCTCGCTAACGACCCGGGCAGCGACGGCGTGGTGCTGCGCGCCGGCGCGACCAACCACAGCCCGGCGCGCGCCCTGCTCATCGCCGGCAAGCCGCTCAACGAACCGATCGCGCAGTACGGCCCCTTCGTGATGAACACCTCCGAGCAGGTCAGGCAGGCGGTGCACGACTTCCAGAACGGAAAGCTGGGCTGAACGCCCACCCGCGGGGGCGAGCGATGTAGTCGCCCGCCTACCGGAATTCGGCATCGCGTACATGCACCGGCTGCCGCGCTTCGGATCTAGATTGCGCCAATGCCTCCCACGATCCGGAAAGGACAGGCGCCCGAGACGCTGCAGCGCGCCGAGTTCCACGAACGCTTCATGCAGCCCTTCCAGGACCCGGCCTTCCGTGCCGAGGCCGATTCGCTGCGGCGCATCGAGCTCATCGCCTGGCAGGCCTACGAGGAAGGCCGCAAGGCACCCGTCACCCGCAAGGCCGGGCCCGGATACGCCGACCCAGAGTACGAACTTTCGGTCGACTGGCTGGAGGCCAAGGCGCGCATCGATGCGGCGCAGGCGGCCTGGGGCCTGCCGCAGACGCCTTCGCGCGTGCTGCTGGTGAACGGCTCGCCGCGCAACGACGGCACCTGCCCCGGCGAAGTCTCCAAGACATGGCGGCTGGCGCAGATCGCCCGCGAGGTGCTCGACGGCAGCGGCATCGAGACCGACCTGCTCGACCTGAGCCTGCTCACCTCCGAGTACGGCCGGCAGATCCACCCCTGCAAGGGCTGCGTCTCCACCGCCATGCCGCTGTGCCACTGGCCCTGCAGCTGCTATCCGAACCATTCGCTGCGCCAGACCGGCGACTGGATGAACGAGATCTACGAGCGCTGGGTGTCCGCGCACGGCGTGATCCTGCTCACGCCCACGCACTGGTACCAGGCAACGAGCCCGCTGAAGCTCATGATCGACCGCCTGGTCTGTGCCGACGGCGGCAACCCCGACCCCACCAGCACGCACGGCAAGAAGCCCGACGAGGCCAAGGCGCTGGAGCTGGAAGGCTGGGGCTATCCCAGGCACCTCGACGGCCGCGCCTATGGCGTGGTGGTGCACGGCGACGTGGCCGGCATCGAGAGCGTGCGCCGCAACCTCTGCGACTGGCTCGACTGGATGGGCCTGATCGAGGCCGGCACGCAGTCGCGGCTGGACCGCTACATCGGCTACTACGAACCCTACGCCACCAGCCATGACGCGCTCGATGCCGACGCCGACGTGCAGGAGGAAGTTCGCCAGGTGGCCCGCGCGGTGGCCAAGGCGGTTGCCGAGGTGCGCGCGGGCAGGCTGCAGCCGCCCGATCGGGGACTGAAGCGGCCGCGGCCCAAGTGATGCAGCGCCCGCAAGGGCAATAAATCACGCCGCGGGCCGCACGCGCAGGGCCTGTTCATCATTCTTTACGCAAGCTCACGCCGGGCTAACGGATGCGATACAGAGGGCTTCCACACTTCGTCTCACCTGCTGCCCATCGGCGGCGGGCTTCTTCGAAAGGAAGCAGTTCTCATGATTTCTCTCCGCCAACGCATCGTCTGGGCGAGCCTGCTCGGTTCGGCCGCCCTCGCCTCCTCGGGCGCCTTCGCTCAAGCGCCGGCAGCCGCTCCGTCCGCAGCCGCACCCACCGCCGCGGTGGCCCAGGCCGACAACGCCGCTGCGCCCAAGGCGCAGCACAAGCGCATGGACCCGGCCCAGCGCATGGAGCGCATGAAGGAACACCGCGCCAAGCGCCTCGCGGCCCTGAAGGAAAAGCTCAAGCTCACCTCGGCGCAGGAAGGCGCATGGAGCACCTACACCAGCGCGACGCAGCCGCCGGCCGGCCCGCGCCCGCACATGGACCGCGCCGAGTTCGCCAAGCTGACCACGCCGGAGCGCCTGGAGCGCATGCAGGCCCGCCAGGCCGAACGCAGCGCGAGGTTTGCCAAGCGCGCCGAAGCCACGAAGACCTTCTACGCCGCGCTGACGCCCGAGCAGCAGAAGACCTTCGACGCCGAGACCGCGCACTTCGGCCATCGCGGCCATCGCGGCCATGACGGCGCCAACCACGGCGCGCCCGCGGCCCCTGCCAAGAGCTGATCGATCGCCGCCCTCGGCGGCAGCCGCAGGAAAGCCCGCAACGCGAAAGCGCTGCGGGCTTTTTCATTGGCGATCAGGCCTCGTGCTTACTTCGGCGTGCCGGTCTTGTCGGTCGGGTTCGTCACCACGTCCGGGCGTTCGCCCTTCTCGCCGAAGCGCGGCGTCACCTTGCGGCCGGTCTGGCTGACTTCCGCACGGGACATCTCGCCGGTCGGCTGCGGCATGGCGTTGGGCTGGTGGTTGACCGTGGTCGTCACCTCGCCCTTGGGCACCGGGTTGTTGGCGTTGTTGCGGTTGTGCGCGCGGGCTTCGGCCTTCACCGACTCGCGCGACATCGGCATCGAGTTGTCGGGGCGCTGCGGCGGGTTGGCGACGCCGGCCGGCGTCATGGTGCTGGCTTCGCCGCCCACCGAGGGATCGGGCTGGGCCGGAATGGACGTGGTCTGCGCCATCGCGACGCCTGCCGCGCCCAGCAGCGCGGCAAGTACGGTGGCGTGGAAAGCGGCTTGGTGTTTCATGGGTGTGCTCCTTGTGGCTTGTTCCTCGAAAAAAGGCGGGCTGCCTTTTTCGAACCGTGAATTCACCGTAGGAGCCCCGGATTTCCGTCCGTGTGGGGGTGCGGCAGGCGTGCCTGTAGGAACCGGCCGTCCGCGCACGAAGGCGGCGGCGGGATGGCGGGGAAAAGAAGTTGGCGCGTTCCTACAGTCAGGACGGGCGCGGCCACGTACAACCTGAGTGACGATGTCCTCTTCGCCCATCATTCCCGAAGCCGAGCCGGCAGCGCCGGTCACGCCGACCTCGCTCAAGGTCATGACGGTGAACACCCACAAGGGCTTCACCGCGCTCAACCGCAAGTTCATCCTGCCGGAGCTGCGCGACGCGGTGCGTACCGTGGGCGCCGACGTGGTGTTCCTGCAGGAGGTGCTGGGCACGCACTCGCGCCATTCGCGCCGGGTGAACAACTGGCCCGAGGCGCCGCACTACGAATTCCTGGCCGACACCATGTGGCCGCAGTTCGCCTATGGCCGCAACGCGGTGTACCCCAAGGGCCACCACGGCAACGCGGTGCTCTCGAAGTTCCCGATCGTGCATTTCCGCAACCACGACGTGTCGGTGAGCGGCCCCGAGAAGCGCGGCCTGCTGCACTGCGTGCTGCGGCTGCCGGGCCGCGTGGTCGACGTGCACGTGATCTGCACCCACCTCGGCCTGGCCGAGGCGCACCGGCAGCAGCAGCTGGAGTTGCTGTGCCACATCGTGCGCGACGAGGTGCCCTCCGAGGCGCCGCTGATCGTTGCGGGCGACTTCAACGACTGGCGCGGCCGCGCGCACGAGATCCTGGAAAAGGGCGCGTCGCTGCGCGAGGTGTTCGTGCACGCCACCGGCCGCGCGGCGCGGACCTTTCCGGCACGCTTCCCGGTGCTGTCGCTGGACCGTATCTACGTGCGCAATGCCGGCGCGCATGCACCGGTGGTGCTGCCGCGCCGACCGTGGTCGCACCTGTCGGACCACGCACCGCTGGTGGCGGACATCGACCTGTGAGCGCCGCGCCATGAACGAAAGCAATAACGGAAACGGCCACTGGATCCCTGGCAACCGCGTCGAGCTGCTGGAGAACGGCGAGGAGTTCTTTCCGCGCGTGTTCGAGGCGATCCGGCAGGCGCGGCGCGAGGCGATTGTCGAGACCTTCATCCTGTTCGAGGACAAGGTGGGCCTGCAGCTGCATGCCGCGATGCGCGAGGCGGCGCTGCGCGGCGTGAAGGTCGACCTGATGGTCGACGGCTTCGGCTCGCCGGACCTCTCGCGCGAGTTCATCGAAGGGCTGACCTCGGCGGGCGTGAAGGTGCGCGTGTTCGACCCCGGTCGTCGCTTCATGGGCCAGCGGCTCAACGTGTTCCGCCGCATGCACCGCAAGATCGTGGTGGTCGACGGCGAGCGGGCCTTCGTCGGCGGCATCAACTACTCGGCCGACCACCTGCTCGACTACGGCCCCATGGCCAAGCAGGACTACGCGGTCGAGCTCGAGGGCCCGATCGTGGGCGAGATCCATCAGTTCGTGCTGCGCGCCATCGCGCTGGGCGGCAAGGGCGCGGGCTGGTTCCGCCGGCGGCTGCGCCAGGTGCCGGGCATCGCGCACATGCAGCATGCCGGCACGGCCGACGCCATGTTCGTCACGCGCGACAACCGGCGCCACACCAACGACATCGAGCGGCAGTACCGCGCGGCCATACGCGCCGCGCGCGAGCGCATCGTGATCGCGAACGCGTATTTCTTTCCGGGCTACCGGCTCATCAAGGAGCTGCGGCGTGCCGCGCGGCGCGGCGTGGACGTGCGGCTCATCCTCCAGGGCGAGCCCGACATGCCGATCGTGAAGACCGCCGCGAGCATGCTGTACCACCACCTGCTGCACGCGGGCGTGCGCATCTACGAGTACTGCGACCGCCCGCTGCACGGCAAGGTCGCGCTCATGGACGACAGGTGGAGCACCGTGGGCTCGAGCAATCTCGATCCGCTGAGCCTTTCGCTCAACCTGGAGGCCAACGTGGTCGTGCGCGACGCGGCCTTCAACGAGGTCCTGTGGAAGCGCATGGACGGGCTGATGCGGCAGAGCTGCAAGCAGGTGCTGGCCGCCGATCTCGCCAGCGAATGGAGCGGCTGGCGGCTGGTGCGCAGCTTCTTCGTCTTCCACATCATGCGCTGGTATCCGGCCCTGCTGGGCCGCCTGCCGCGGCACGTGCCGCGCCTGACGCCGGCGGAGGCCACCGACCTCGCGAGCCGACGCGACACGGGGCGCAGCGACCCGGCCGGCGGCGCCACGCAGACGGAAGCCGCCTGAGCGCGGAGGCAGCATCGCGATGAGCACCCTGGCCCTCTCGCGCCACAACTGGTGGCCCTGGGCCCGCCGTGCGGCGGTGTGGGGCTTCTTCGCGCTGATCGCGTGGCTGCTGGTGCGGCAGGCGCGCGCCATCGACTGGGAGGACGTGTTCGACGCGATCCGCGCGCTGCCGGCCACGGCCCTGCTCGCGGCGGCCGCGCTGGCTGCGGGCAGCTTCGCGCTCTACAGCACCTACGACCTGCTCGGGCGGCACCTCACGCGGCACCGCCTCGGCACGGGCACCGTGATGGGCGTGACCTTCATCAGCTACGCCTTCAACCTCAACCTCGGCTCGCTGGTGGGCGGCGTGGCGTTCCGCTACCGGCTCTATTCGCGCCTGGGCCTCGCGAACCACACCATCACGCGCGTGCTCGGCTTCAGCATGCTGACCAACTGGCTGGGCTACCTGGTGGTGGCCGGCGCGGCCTTCTGCTTCTGGCCGATGGCGCTGCCGCCCGAATGGAAGATCGACAGCGAAGGCCTGCGCATCCTCGGCGCGGTGCTGCTGACGGCGGCCCTGGCCTATCTGGTGCTGTGCGCCACCTCGCGGGGGCGCGCATGGCGCGTGCGCGGCCATGAATTCAGGATGCCGGGGCTCGCGATGGCGCTGCTGCAGCTGGCGATGTCGTGCGCCAACTGGTCGCTGATCGGCGGCGTGATCTGGTTCCTGCTGCAGGGGCCGGTGGCGTACGTGCAAGTGCTCGCGGTGCTGCTGGTGGCGGCGGTGGCCGGCGTCATCACGCACGTGCCGGCGGGGCTCGGCGTGCTCGAGGCGGTGTTCGTGACGCTGCTCTCGCACCAGGTGCCTCAGGCGCAGCTGCTCGGCGCGCTGCTGGCCTATCGCGGCCTCTACTACCTGCTGCCGCTGGCCGTGGCCACGCTGGGCTATCTGGTCACGGAGGCGCGGGCCCGGCGGCTGCGCATGCCGCTGCGCCGCGGGCGGTAGCGCCCGGCCCGGAAGTGCTCAGAAGTGATACGTGTAGCGCAGCCGGACGAAGTTCTCGCCCCGGGTTCGGCTTCTTGATGCCGCCGTTGGAGAAGTGCTGCAGCCGCAGCGAGAGCTCGTGTTCTCCGTGCTCGCCGAAGCTGCGCCCGATGCCGATCACCTCGGTGAACTGGAAGGCGGTGCTGAAGCTGCGATCGGGCGTGCGGTAGACGTGGTCCATCACGCTGCCGCCCACACCGCCTTCGGCAAACCAGGGCGAACCGCCGTGGTCGAAGCGGTAGCGCCAGGTGTAGATCGCGCCGATCTGCGCGTAGTCGTGCGGGCCGTCGCCCAGCGCCGGTGCATGCCAGTTGCTCAGAAAGACGTCCCAGTAGGTGGTGAGCGCACCCTCGTGCACCGGCTGGCGGAACGACCAGGGAATGGTCATGCCCACGGTGGCCGAATTGGTGCTGCCCATGTCGCCGTGCGGGGCGCGGCCGCCTTCGGCATAGAAGCCGCGCGCGCTGTCTTCGAACGCGTGGGCCGTGGTGCCCGACAGGCCGAGAAGGCCGGCGAAAAGGGCTGCTCCGGCAAGGGACGCGCAGGTGTGGAATCTCATGATGCGGGGCATGAATGCACTAAGCGGAAACGAGAAGCTCATCTTCAATTTCCGCCGCATCCGGCATTCGCCCGGCACGTAATTTCCACATCGGAAAGTAGGACTTGATCAACAAAAATGCAGGTTCGCTCCTGGTGTGCGCAAACCTCCGCCGCCCGGCTGCGCCTATAGTGGCCCGACCCCTTCTCCACGCGCTCGAGCGCGGTCTTCTACGCCATGTCGTCTTCAATTTCTTCAGTTGCCAGCGTCCCGGGCCCCCTCGTGCAGCAGTGGTTCGAGCTGGCGTTCAAGACCCACGAGATGCTGCTGTCGTCCGGCCTCGTGATCGGCATGCGCACCGGGCGCATGGCCCGCGCGGGGCTCGCGCCCAGCGCCGACGATCTCGCGGAGTTCCACCTCATGGGACAGGAAAAGCTCGATGCCGCGAGCGAATCGGGCATGGCGATGGCCAGGCAATGGCACAGCAGCCATTTCTCGCTCGCCAACCGCGTGCTCCAGCAATGGCTGCAGAGCACGACGGCCTTCTTCTCGCTGGCGGGCAGCGTCACGCCGGCGCAGGCGGCCGCGCATGGCGATGCCTTCGTGCAATCGGCCGCGGACACGGTCGATGCGGCGAGCGAACTGCCCGCGATCGCGGCACGCATCGCAAGGCAGGGCCTCACGCCCATCCACGCCGCTGCCACGTCGAATGCGCGGCGGCTGTCGGGGCTCGAAGAGTCCTGAGCCTCTTCCTTCAGGTTCAGGACTTCGCCGGCACCAGCGTCAGCAGCGTGATCTCCGAGGGCGCGCCAAAGCGCTTGGGCGGGCCCCAAGTAGCCGGTGCCCCGGCTCACGTAGACCCACATGTCGTGCAGGCGGTGCAGGCCGGCCGTGAAGGGCTGCTGCATCGGCACGAAAAGATTCCACGGAAAGAACTGGCCGCCGTGCGTGTGGCCCGACAGCTGCAGCTGGTAGCCGGCCGCGGCCGCCAGCGGCGCGCTGCGCGGCTGGTGCGCGAGCAGCACGCGCGTGTGCACCAGCGGGGGGGCGTCATGCAGCGCCAGGTGCGGATCGCTGGCATGCGCCGCGTCGAAGTGCCCGGCGGTGAAGTCGGTCACGCCGGCGAGCACCAGCGCGCTCTCGAAGAGCTCTTCATCGGTCTGGGCGCCGCGCACGTTGCGCGTCTGCAGCACCACGTGCTCGTTGAGCAGCACCTTCAGGCCCAGCCGGCGCAGCTCGTCGATCCACGCATGCGCGCCCGCGTAGTACTCGTGGTTGCCCGTGACCACGAAGGTGCCGTGCCGTGCGCGCAGCCCGGCCAGCGGCGCGATGTGCTCGCGCAGTTCGGGCACGCTGCCGTCGACCAGGTCGCCGGTGATCGCGATGGCATCGGCGCCCAGGCGGTTCACCGCGTCGACGATGCGCTGGATGTAACTGTTGCGGATCGTCGGGCCCACGTGGATGTCGCTGAGCTGCGCGATGCTGAAGCCCTGGAGCGCCTGCGGCAGGCCGCGGATGGGCACTTCCACCCGCTTCACGCCGGCCGTGCGGCGCGCATTGAAAAAACCGATCGCCGACGTGGCCGTGGCCAGCGCCAGCACCGCTAGCGCACTCCACGGCAGCAGCGCGTTCCACTGCACCTGGATGCCGCCCACCGCGCCCGCCAGCCAGGTCAGGGCCAGGCCGGCGTCGCGCACCAGCGTCAGCACGAACATCGAGGAGAACCAGCCCATGCTGATCAGGCCGGTCCACTTGAGCAGGTTGCCGTTGCCGGCGCCCTCCCGCCCGCGCCGGCGCGAAACGAAAGGCAGGGGAATCGTCGCCGCCGACACCACCAGCGCGAGCAGCGCCAGCGGCCATGCGGGCGTGAGCGTCGCCAGCGCGGGCAGCAGGCGCAGCGCGATATAGACGTGCAACAGCGCGGTCAGCGCGCTCAGGGGACGGATCGGCATCGGGGCAATGGGGTCGGGCACTGCCCGGGGACAAGGCATGTGCAAGGCGCATGCCGCGCATTCAAGACACCGCGAAGCGCGTCGGTCGCTATTTTTTCTATAGCGGACAGCGCCCGGATAGCAAGCCTTGCAGCATGGCCCAACCCTCGGATTGTGCGCCAGCCCGATGCGTGCCGGCGCTCACTCGCCCCGCGCTACTGCACCGGCCGCGTGCCGGCCGAGGCCATGTCGGTGCCGGCGGGCCAGACGAAGGTTGCCTTGGCCGGTCCGCCCTGCGGCACGCGCAACTCCTGCTTCAGCACCTGGCTGCCGATGCGCGCCTCGACCTCGTAGTTGCCCGGGTCCAGCCGCGCCACCATGAACGGGCCGCCCGACACCACGTTGTCGAGCAGCGCCGTGCCGCTGCTGTCGCGCACCGTCACGTGCACGTTGGCCGCGAAATCGGCGCCCTTGTGATCCTTGATCGCGAACTCGAAGGTCGCGGGCCAGCGCGGCGACACCGTCTCCATCAGCTGGGCCTCGTCGCTGCCGATGCCTCCGCTCATGTACTCGACACCGTGCGCCATGTAGATCGGCGGATTCACAGTTGCCTGGGCTGTCGAGAGCGCGCCGAGCAGGACCGCGCCGCAGAACATCGCGGCCGCCAGCGGCCGCGCGGTGCGCAGTGATGGAAAACGGGGGGTCATGGTCTGAGTCCTTTCTTTCCTTGCGTGGCGAAAGCCACGGCGCCACTTTGCGGCGCGCGGCTTAGGAAAGGCTGACCTGGAAAAGGAGCGGACTCGCCGTGCGGCGTGCCCGTCTACCTGCGTGCTCGTTCGCCGCTTCTCAGCGGGCGGCGGAAGAAGTCTGCGCCAGCGTCTGCGTTTGCGGCGGCATCACCGAGGCCATGTCGAAGTTCGACGGCCAGATGAACGATGCGCGTGCCGGCACCCCGGCGATCACCACCAGCGACTGCGTCAGCGTGAGGCCGCCGAGCGTCACGTTCACGTCGTACGCGCCCGGATTGAGGCGCGCGAGCATGAAGGGACTCTGCGATTCCACGTTCATCACGACCTGGCCGGTGTACTTCTGGCGCACCTCGATTCCCGCCTTGGCGGGAAAGCCGGGCCGCTGCGCGCCCTTGCCGTCGCTGATGCCCAGTTCGATGGTCGCGGCCCAGCGCGGCGACACCATTTCCATGAACGCGGCCTCGTCCTTCGCGGCGCCGCCGCACATGTATTCGATGCCCTGCGCCACCTGGATGGGCGGGTTCGAGAACGCATGGGCCGAAGTCACGGCCCCGAGGAAAGCTGCGGTACCGCCCAATACCAGCGCGGCCAGCGGCCGGCGGAGACGCATAGGTTTCATTGCTGTGAGGTCCTCGATCTTGCGTGACGTGAAATCCGTCGGGGATTTTGCTTAGCAAGAGTCGGGCTAGATATAGCGTTTACGAGGAACGATCTGCGGATCGGAACTGAATGCTATTGTTTTCATAGCTGATGACGGCCTTGTGACGCGCATCCACGATGGATTTGCCGACCGCCTCCACGAAAACCCTGATCGGACGGTTTCGCCCCCTCCCGCGTCTTTTCTGCGTCTCTTGTGCGCGCCGCCTGGAGGCTGCCTGGCGTCGAAGTCTGCAGCGCTGCATTGGTGCAGGCCTACAGCGGTGCGTTGGCCCTCGCGATATCAATGGCTGGAGCAAGGATCAACAAGGAGCTTCAGCCATGAGCATCGAATCGACGATCAACGAGTTCAAGAGAGTCGACGCCCAGCGCGCCGACTACCCGGGCGAGCATCTCGCGGTGCTCGCAGCGGGTGTGTTGCTGCTGCTGGCGGCGGGACGCAGCCGCTCGTTCCTGGCGCGGATCGCCATCGGCGCGGCCGGCGGTGCGCTGGTCGGGCGGGCCGCGAGCGGCACCGGCGGTATCGCCAGGCTGGCGGGCGCGCTGCAGAACGGAGGCCTGTCATGGCCGCGGCGCTGATCGGCAGGGCGAGCAGGCGGGCGCTCGAGGTCGGGGACTCTCGCCGCTACTGGGCGCCGTGCATCGCCGTCGCGCTGGTGGCGATGTTCCTCTTCTATGTGACGCTGACGGACCTGGTGAAGGAAAGTGCTGCCCGCGCCGCGGCCCAGGTGGCCGTGATGCCCGCCGTCGTCCAGGCGCCGCTGCGGACCTCCACGCCGGCCCCGGAACCAGCCGGGGTCGAGGCGCCGGTGCGGATGGCTGCCGTCGTGCCCGCGGCTCGCCGCATCGAACAGCCCCAGCCGGCCGAACTTTCACCCGTCGTGGCACAGCCTGTGCGCCTCGAGGTGACCAAGTGCGTGACGCCGTCCGGCGAGGCTGAATATTCGGATGGGCCCTGCTCCGAAGGCGCACGCGCCACGACGCTGCGCTTGCAATGACGAACGCCCGGGCGAGCCGGGCGTTTGGTTGATTGCTGTCGTGTTGGCACTTGCCGAAAACTCGCGGTCTGGCCTCACGCCAGCACATTCAAGATTGATTTGGGGCTTGGTCGCTCCGTCGAACAACGAAGGCGTCCGTGCACTCGATGAGGCATGGTGGGCCCGGTCGACCGAATGCTCCCAGAACGAAGTTACATTTCATCCGCCGAAGCGGTCGTCACCCTTTCGGCGTAAAGCAACTTCAATTACTCAATCGGAGGGATTTTGAGAAAAATCGCAGTTATCGCCCTGATGTCCGTCTTGTTTACGGGTTGTGCTTCCGTGAAGATGGAAAGCGCGGAGGCCTCGGCGCAGGCCAAGAAGTTTTCGCCACCGTCGCCGGGCAATTCCGGTCTCTATGTCTATCGGGACAGCTTCGTCGGAAAGGCGCTCAAGAAGGACATCTGGGTCGATGGAAAGTGCCTTGGCGAGTCGGCGCCCGACGTGTTCTTCCGCACGGAAGTTGCGGGTGGCAAGGAACACGAGATCGCGACGGAATCCGAGTTCTCGCCCAACACGCTCAAGCTGATGTTCGAGACGGGCAAGAACTACTTCGTTCGCCAGTACATCAAGATGGGCGCTTTCGTCGGCGGTGCCAACCTTGAAGTGATGCCCGAGGCCGAGGGCAAGAAGGCGGTGACGGCGTTGGGGCTCGCTGCGCCGGGAACCTGCAGCAAATAAGTCCGCGCTGCGCCTGTTTTGCGCGCCAGCGGAACAGGATGCGCGCTACTGTCGGCTCGCCCGTCAGTAGCGCGCTCTTTCGACGGTGTCGGATGAGACAGAAGCCTGGCGCCTACTTTCAAAAATCCCGCAGTCTGGCCACGCAACGTGAAGGATTCGCGCAGTTCGCGAATGACTGTCAGGGATATCAGCGAAGTTCGCGAAATGCAGAGCGTTCGAAGTCTCGGTACTCGTAGGTCACGGTGTCCATACGTGGGGAGCGGCCTCAGGCTCCGATAAAGCAGGCGGGTTATTCAAAGCAAAACAGGGAGAGGGCAATGAGAAGGAAATGGATTTGGGTAGCGGGTCTCATCGCGTTGCTGGCTGCGTGCAGCCAGGACTCGGAGAACTTGCCAAGGGCGTATGTCAGCTTTCCGGAGAGGATCGACCCCCAGTGTCGCAATGGAAAGGCCCGCGTTTTCGATGAGTGCGGCGATCAGTTGGCTCTTTTCACAGCGGCCTTGGCAAAAGCAAATAGCGAGGGCAAGACTCTGCTCGTGGAATATGGCGCGGAGTGGTGCATCTGGTGCCACGTCTTCGATGCCCATATCAGCGGGGAGCATGGAGAGTTTCGCTATACCTATGGCTTGCCTCGGGATCCAGAAGCCCGGCATACGCAGAAGATGGTCGAGGAGCCCTCAGGCGCCCAAGATGTCCAGGCAAAAGCGCTTCGTGATTTCGTTACCGCAAACTTCGTGGTCGTTCGCATCGACGCGCAATATGCACCGAATGGCAAAGCGGTCCTGATGAGAACTGGCGCGATCAGGCACTATTCTGGCGGCGTTCCATACATATTCACTGTAGACGGAAGCGCAAGATTCGCAGCCGATTTCAACCACGAAACGGCTGAGAGGCGCCGTGATACGGAAGTGAACTGGTACCGGGGCTATGACAGGGTAGACATGCTCCGGCAATTTACCGTCATGCGTGATCGCGCCCGAGCAAATGTTGCGACTGGCACCGGGACCTAGTGTGGTGCGCCGCTCTATTCTGTACTTGTTCCTATGTCTCGCTGCACTCGTAGAAAGCGGTGCGCCCGGTTGATTCAGGACAGGTTCGCCGCACAGGCTCTTAAGCCTCTGTTTGCTGAAAAAAAAGCGGCTGATTTAGCCGCTTTTTTCACTTTCCGTGTCACTCGACAGGAATCGAATTATCACACGTCGATATTCGCCGCCCGAAGCGCGTTCTGCTCGATGAACTCCGCCGCGGTTCCACCTCGTCGCCCATCAGCATCGTGAACACGCGGTCGGCCTCGATCGCGTCGTCGATCTGCACCTTCAGCAGGCGGCGCACGTTCGGGTCCATGGTGGTTTCCCACAGCTGCTCGGGGTTCATCTCGCCCAGGCCCTTGTAGCGCTGGCGCGAGGTGGCGCGTTCGGCTTCGCCGATGAGCCACTTCATGGCCTGGCGGAAGTCGTCGACCTTTTCTTCCTTGGTGCGGTCGCCCTCGCCGCGCTTCACCAGCGCGCCTTCGGGGCTCAGCAGGCCGCGGAAGGTGTTGGCGGCCTCGGCGAGCGCGGCGTAGTCGGCGCCGTGCACGAAGTCCTGCGTGATCACGCTGCTCTTGATGTTGCCGTGGTGGCGGCGGCTGATGCGCAGCAGCGGCTTGTCGGTGCGTGCGTCGAACTCGTGGCTCACCTCGGCCGGCACGCCGGTCGTGTTGAGTTCGCGCAGCTTGGCCTGCAGCGCGACGGCCGAGGCCTCGGCGGCGGGCGTGGTGTCGAGGTCGAGCGCCACGCCGTCGGCAATGGCGCGCAGCGCTTCGGCGTCCATGAAGTTGCGCAGCCGCGCGATGACCGCCTCGGCCACCTGGTGCTTGCGCGCCAGTTCGGCCAGCGTGTCGCCGCTGAGCGTGGTCGAGCCGGCGCCGCCGGTCTCGATGCGCGCGTCCTTCAGCGCCACCTTCAGCAGGAAGGCGTCGAGCGCGGGGCCGTCCTTCAGGTATTGCTCTTCCTTGCCGACCTTGACCTTGTACAGCGGCGGCTGGGCGATGTAGATGTGGCCGCGCTCGACCAGCTCCGGCATCTGCCGGTAGAAGAAGGTCAGCAGCAGCGTGCGGATGTGGGCGCCGTCGACGTCGGCGTCGGTCATGATGATGATGCGGTGGTAGCGCAGCTTGGCGACGTTGAAGTCGTCAGCGCCGCCGCCCGGCGTGCTCGCGCCGGCGCGGCCGATGCCGGTGCCCAGGGCGGTGATCATCGTCAGGATTTCGTTGCTGGTCAGCAGCTTCTCGTAGCGTGCCTTCTCGACGTTCAGGATCTTGCCGCGCAGCGGCAGGATGGCCTGGAACTTACGGTCGCGGCCCTGCTTGGCGGAGCCGCCGGCGGAGTCGCCCTCCACCAGGTAGACCTCGCAAAGCGCCGGGTCCTTTTCCTGGCAGTCGGCCAGCTTGCCGGGCAGGCCCATGCCGTCGAGCACGCCCTTGCGGCGCGTCATTTCGCGGGCCTTGCGCGCGGCCTCGCGGGCGCGGGCGGCCTCGATGATCTTGCCGCAGATGATCTTGGCGTCGTTCGGGCGCTCCTGCAGGTAGTCGGTCAGCAGGCGGCCGACGATGTCTTCCACCGGCGCGCGCACTTCGCTGGACACCAGCTTGTCCTTGGTCTGGCTCGAGAACTTGGGCTCGGGCACCTTCACGCTCAGCACGCAGCACAGGCCTTCGCGCATGTCGTCGCCCGAGACCTCGACCTTGGCCTTCTTGGCCAGCTCGTTCTCCTCGATGTACTTGTTGATGACGCGCGTCATCGCCGCGCGCAGGCCCGTGAGGTGGGTGCCGCCGTCGCGCTGCGGGATGTTGTTGGTGAAGCACAGCACCTGCTCGTTGTAGCCGCTGTTCCACTGCATCGCCACTTCCACGCCGATGTGCGTGCCGGGGATGCCGCCGTAGGTGTCGGCCGGGCGCTCGCCCTCGGCGTAGAACGAGTTCGGGTGCAGGACGGTCTTGCCCTTGTTGATGAACTCGACGAAGCCGCGCACGCCGCCGGCGCCGGAGAAGTCGTCTTCCTTGCCGCTGCGCTCGTCCTTCAGGCGGATGCGCACGCCGTTGTTCAGGAAGCTCAGTTCACGCAGGCGCTTGCTGAGGATCTCGTAGTGGAAGTCCGAGTTCTCCTTGAAGATCTCGGTGTCGGGCAGGAAGTGCACCTCGGTGCCGCGCTTGTCGGTGTCGCCGATGATCTTCATGGGCGAGACCTCGACGCCGTTCACCGTCTCTAGCAGGCGGTTCTGCACGAAGCCGCGGCTGAATTCGAGTTCGTGGATCTTGCCTTCGCGGCGCACCACAAGGCGCAGCATCACGCTCAGCGCGTTCACGCAGCTCACCCCCACGCCGTGCAGGCCGCCCGAGACCTTGTAGCTGTTCTGGTTGAACTTGCCGCCCGCGTGCAGCTCGGTCAGCGCGATCTCGGCGGCCGAGCGCTTGGGCTCGTGCTTGTCGTCCATCTTCACGCCGGTGGGAATGCCGCGGCCGTTGTCGGTGACGGAGATCGAGTTGTCGGTGTGGATGGTCACGACGATGTCGTCGCAATGGCCGGCCAGCGCCTCGTCGATGGAGTTGTCGACCACCTCGAAGACGAGGTGGTGCAGCCCGGTGCCGTCGGAGGTGTCGCCGATGTACATGCCGGGGCGCTTGCGCACGGCCTCAAGCCCTTCGAGGATCGTGATCGAGCCTTCGCCATAGCTGGTGTCGGCGGCCACGGTTTCGATCTCGGGGATGTAGACGGGCTCGGTGTGCGGCACGTCGGGCTTGTTTTCTTCAGCACTCATTCGGATATTCCTCTGTCTCTCACGGCATTCGCGCGTGATTTTTCGGGCTCTCAAAAGCTCAATTCGCCGCCTCTTGAAAGCGCAAACCCGCGGAGGGCCGCGGGTCGTGTGCGCAAGGCGCCGTGTGGTGTGTCTTCTAGATTCGCATCGGCATCACGACGTACTTGAAGGATGCGTTCTCGGGAATGGTCAGCAGCGCCGAACTGTTGGAGTCGGCAAGGTCGATCTTGACCATGTCCTGGTCCATGTTCGACAGCGCGTCGATCAGGTAGGTCACGTTGAAGCCGATCTCGATGGTGTCGCCGCCGTAGTCGATGTCGAGCTCGTCCTGGGCCTCTTCCTGCTCGGCGTTGTTCGACGCGATGCGCAGCGTGCCCGGCTCGATGTTCAGGCGAACGCCCTTGAACTTCTCGCTGGTCAGGATGGCGGTGCGCTGCAGGCTGGCCAGCAGCGGCGCGCGGCCCAGCGTGACGGTGTTCTTGTGGTTCTTCGGGATGACGCGGTTGTAGTCGGGGAACTTGCCCTCGACCAGCTTGGTGACGAACTCCATGCCGCCGAAGCTGAACTTGGCCTGGTTGTTCGCGAACTGCATCTCGATGGCGCCCTCGGCGTCGGACAGGAGGCGCTGCATCTCGAGCACGGTCTTGCGCGGCAGGATCACTTCCTGGCGCGGCACTTCGACGTCGAGCGTGGCGGAAGAGAAGGCCAGGCGGTGGCCGTCGGTGGCGACCAGGCTCAGCTGCTTGCCCTCGGCCACGAAGAGGATGCCGTTGAGGTAGTAGCGGATGTCGTGCACGGCCATCGCGAACGAGACCTGCGAGAGCAGGTCCTTCAGCGTCTTCTGCGGCACGCTGAACACGGGACCGAAGTTGGCGGCTTCCTGCACCAGCGGGAAGTCTTCAGCCGGCAGCGACTGCAGCGTGAAGCGGCTCTTGCCGCCCTTGAGCACCAGCTTGCTCGCGCTCGATTCGAGGCTCACGGTCTGGTCGGCCGGCATGGTGCGCAGGATGTCGATCAGCTTGCGCGCGCCGATGGTGGTGGTGAAGTTGCCTTCGTCGCCGCCGAGCTCTGCGGTGGTGCGGATCTGGATCTCGAGGTCGCTGGTTGTCAGCTGCAGCTGGCCGCCGGTCTTGCGGATCAGCACGTTCGCCAGGATCGGCAATGTGTGACGCCGCTCCACGATGCCCGCGACCGACTGGAGCGCGGCGAGGACCTTGTCCTGGGTTGCCTTCAAAACGATCATGTCTTCTTCCTCTTCCTATCTCTTTGAATCAGCTTGCAGGGCGCCATTCTCCGCTGTCGCGAGGGGCTTCCTGGACGACATCCGATTTCTTTCCGGTCAGCCCTTGAGGGTCTGTTCGAGCACGTGGAGCTGCTGGTTGAGCTCGGTGAGCTGCTGGCGCTCGCCCGAGATCTTGCGCACCGCGTGCAGCACCGTCGTGTGATCGCGCCCGCCGAACAGCTCGCCGATTTCCGGCAGGCTCTTCTGAGTGAGCTCCTTGGCCAGGTACATCGCGATCTGCCGCGGCCGCGCGATGCTGGCCGGGCGTTTCTTGCTGTACATGTCGGCGACCTTGATCTTGTAGTAGTCGGCCACCGTCTTCTGGATATTCTCGACGGAGATCTGCCGGTTTTGGATCGACAGCAGGTCGCGCAGCGCCTCGCGCGCCAGGGCGATCGAGATCTCCTTCTGGTTGAAGCGCGAGTAGGCGAGGATCTTGCGCAGCGCGCCTTCGAGCTCGCGCACGTTGGAGCGCACGTTCTTGGCGACGAAGAAGGCGACTTCTTCCGGCATCTCGGCCGATTCGGCGCGCGCCTTGTTGATCAGGATGGCCACGCGCATCTCGAGCTCGGGCGGCTCGATGGCGACCGTGAGCCCGGAATCGAAGCGCGAGACCAGGCGCTCGTGGATGTCGGCCAGCCCCTTCGGATAGGTGTCGCTGGTCATCACGATGTGCGACTTCTTGGCCAGCAGGGCCTCGAACGCATTGAAGAATTCTTCCTGCGTCCGGTCCTTGTTGGCGAAGAACTGCACGTCGTCGATCAGCAGCAGATCGAGCGAGTGGTAGCGCTCCTTGAACTCATCGAAGGTCTTGCGCTGATAGGCCTTGACCACATCCGAGACGAACTGCTCGGCGTGGATGTAGAGAACTTTGGAGTCCGGCTTGTCGGCCAGCAGCCGGTTACCCACAGCATGCATCAGGTGGGTCTTGCCCAGGCCGACGCCGCCGTAGATGAAAAGAGGGTTGTAAAGATGCCCCGGCATGCCGGCAACGTGCATCGCCGCGGCGCGTGCCATGCGGTTGGCCGTGCCCTCGACCAGGGTGTCGAAGGTGAGGCCCGAATTCAGGCGGTTCTTGAAGCCGGCGGCCGCCGGCTCCTCGCCCGGGCCGGCCACGTCGCGCGGCACGTCCGTTTCAGTCATGACGGCCACGGGCGCAGCACGCACGGGGATTTCACGAGGAGCAAGCGCTAACTCGATGGCGACCGGCTGGCCGTACATCTTCTCCGCCATGGCGGCGATCTTGCCGGCGTACTGGGCACGGATCCAGTCGAGCTTGAACCGGTTGGCGACGAACACCGTCATGCGCGACAGGTCGTCGGCGACCTGTGCCGTCAGGGGTTTGATCCAGGTGTTGAACTGCTGCTCGGACAGCTCCTGCGCGAGCTGGTCGACGCAGGCTTGCCAGAGGCTCTCGCCGATGCCGTCAGTCGACATGGGCGTAGGAAAAAGTGATGAAACCCTCGGGCATTTTTTGGTATAGGTATTGTGGATATTCTCTGCTGGAAGGCGCCCGGCATTCTAACTTGTCAAAACCTTATCCACACGCTGCCCGGCACTTCGAAAGGCCCGCAAATCCGCTCGAAGATTGTTCCCGGAGCCAATGTTTGCGATAATTGCGGGTTTCCCTGAAAACCTCTTTGCGTCTTTCGGGGGTCATCCGAAACACGCTCGCCCGGCGCCCCGCAGGTACTTCAGGCTTTCGAACACGAAAGCGCGAAGGGCCAGCGCGAACAGGGAATTAGGAAATCACCATGAAACGCACCTACCAAGCATCCAAAGTCCGCCGCGCCCGTACCCACGGCTTCCTGGTCCGCATGAAGACCCGCGGCGGCCGCGCCGTCATCAACGCACGCCGCGCCAAGGGCCGCAAGCGCCTGGCCGTCTGACGGCAACCCGCCTGCCGTTGCCAGCAGCCGGCTCGTCAGCGCCCACTCCGACAGCCAGCGCGCCTGGCCCGAACAGGCGCGACGCAAGCGGCCCGGCTTCCATGCAGCGGCTCAAGACCCGCGCGCAATTCCAGGCCGTCCTCGCAGGTGCCACCGTGGCGCGCACTGCTCATTTCGCATTGCACCGCTGTGCGCTCGATCTCGCATCGAGCGCACAGCCGTTGTTCGCGTCCGACGACGTCTGGCTGGGCGCCATGGTGCCCAAGCGCTGGGCGCGCCGCGCGGTCACGCGCAACGCCATCAAGCGCCAGATCTACGCCGTGAGCGCCGCTCCCGGCGTCGCCTTGCCACGTGCTGCGCACGTGGTGCGGCTGCGCGCGGGCTTCGACCGCAAGGAGTTCGTGAGCGCTTCCTCGGACAAGCTCAAGGCCGCCGTGCGCGCCGAGCTCCAGCAATTGCTCGCACGGGCCGCGCGCACCCCCGCGGCGCCGGCTCCGGCCCCTTCTGCGGCACCCTCCTCCTCGCCATGAAACGCGTGCTGATCGGCATCGTGAAGGCCTACCGCCTGCTGCTGAGCCCCTGGCTTGGCCAGTCGTGCCGCTTCACGCCGAGCTGCTCCGTGTATTCGATCGAGGCGCTGGAAGTGCACGGCGCGCTCAAGGGCAGCTACCTCACCCTGCACCGCATCGCGCGCTGCCAGCCCTGGTGCCAGGGCGGCCACGATCCGGTCCCGCCGAAATCGCAGCGTCGCACTGACAGGTCAGGATCGCTGTTTTCGTCTCTTCTCTCTTCCGACAAGAAGTCTTCGTCATGAACGATATCCGCCGCACGATACTGTGGGTGATTTTTGGTTTCTCGCTGGTGCTGCTGTGGGACCAATGGCAGGTCTTCAACGGCAACAAGCCGACCTTCCTGCCGTCGACCAAGCCGGCCGCCACGGCCGCCGCCCCCGCCAATGGCACCCCCGCGGCCAACAACGGCGTGCCGACCGCGTCGGGCGCTACCAGCGGCAACGCTGGCGCCGTTCCCACGCAGCCTGTTGCCGCCACGCCGCGCGAGCAGGTCAAGGTGACCACCGACCTGTTCAAGGCCACCATCGACAGCGAAGGCGCCACGGTCAACTACCTCGAGCTGCTGAAGTACGACGAGGCCGACCGCACCAAGCACGTGGTGCTGTTCGAGAACGGCTCGCCCGCCACCCGCTACGTCGCGCAGACGGGCCTGCTCAACCAGGTCGACACCGGTGAGCGCTACCCCAACCACCTGACGCAGATGACGCCGAAGGCCGGCCCGCGCGAGATGGCCGACGGCCAGAACACGCTCGAGGTGAGCTTCGAAAGCGCCCCCGTCGGCGGCCTGAAGTACGTCAAGACCTATGTGTTCCACCGCGGCGACTACGTCATCGGCGTGCGCCACGAAGTGGTCAACACCACCGACCAGCCGCGCGACGCGCAGCTGTACCTGCAGCTGCTGCGCCATGGCACTGTGGCCGCCGGCACCATGTTCGGCACCAACACCTTCACCGGCCCGGCCGCGTACACCAACGAGAAGAAGTTCCACAAGCTCGACTTCAAGGACATCGCCAAGGGCAAGATCGAACCGCCGCCGCCAGCCAACGACGGCTGGATCGCGATGGTGCAGCACTACTTTGCATCGGCCTGGCTGCTCAAGGGTGACCCGGCCAGCGAACAGCTGCGCCGCGAGTTCCGGGTGAAGGACCTGGGCGACAACCAGTTCTCCATCGCCATGGTGGCCACGCTGCCGAAGATCGCTCCGGGTGCCACACAGGTCGTGAACAGTGCGCTGTTCGCAGGCCCTGAAGAAGAAAAGAAGCTCGAAGCCATCGCTCCGGGCCTGGACCTGGTGAAGGACTACGGCATCTTCGCGATCATCTCCAAGCCGCTGTACTGGCTGCTCACCCAGCTGCACGGCCTCCTGGGCAACTGGGGCTGGTCGATCGTGGCGCTGGTGGTGCTGCTGAAGGCGGCCTTCTACTGGCTCAACGCCAAGGCCTACGCCAGCATGGCCAAGATGAAGGCCATCAACCCCAAGATCATGGAAATGCGCGAGCGGCTGAAGGACAAGCCGCAGGAAATGCAGCAGGAAATGATGCGGATCTACAAGACCGAGAAGGTCAATCCGATGGGCGGCTGCTTCCCCATCGTGATCCAGATCCCGGTGTTCATCGCGCTGTACTGGGTGCTGCTGTCGTCGGTCGAGATGCGCCATGCACCCTGGATCGGCTGGATCACCGACCTGTCGGCACCCGACCCCTGGTACATCCTGCCGATCGTGATGACGGCCACCTCGCTGTTCCAGACCTGGCTCAACCCGACGCCGCCCGATCCGATGCAGGCCAAGCTGATGTGGATCATGCCGCTCGCCTTCAGCGTGATGTTCATCTTCTTCCCGGCCGGCCTGGTGCTGTACTGGATCACGAACAACGTGCTGTCGATCGCGCAGCAGTGGTTCATCAACAAGCGGCTGGGCGTGCTCGGCACCAAGTGACGGCGGCAGTAGCCGCACGGCACTCCAGCCATCCCACGAAGGGCCGCGTCAGCGGCCCTTTTGCTGAAAGAATCCGCACCACCATGCTCGCCCGCACCTCCGATCCCATCGTCGCCATCGCCACCGCCTCGGGGCGCGGCGCGGTCGGCATCGTGCGCGTGTCGGCCGCCAGGCTGGCCCCGCTGGTCGACGCGATCTGCGGCCGCGCGCTCAAGCCGCGCGAGGCCACCTACCTGCCGTTTCGCGACGCGGAGGGCGAACCGGTCGACCACGGCCTGGCCATCCACTTTCCCTCGCCGAACTCCTTCACCGGTGAGGACGTGCTTGAACTGCAGGCCCACGGCGGATCGGTCGTGCTGCAGCTGCTGCTGGCGCGCTGCCTGGAGGCGGCGGCCGAGCCCGACCCGGTCACCGGCCGCCCTCGCCTGCCCGGCCTGCGCGTGGCCGAGCCCGGCGAGTTCAGCCAGCGGGCCTTCCTCAACGGCAAGATCGACCTGACTCAGGCCGAAGCCATCGCCGACCTGATCGACGCCAGCACCGAGGCCGCCGCGCGCAGCGCCGGGCGCTCGCTGTCGGGCGCCTTCTCGCGCGAGATCCACACGCTGCGCGATGCGCTGATCCACCTGCGCATGCTGGTGGAGGCCACGCTCGACTTTCCCGAGGAGGAGATCGACTTCCTGCAGAAGGCCGACGCCGCCGGGCAGCTGGCGAAGCTGCAGTCGCAGCTTTCCGCCGTGCAGCAGCGCGCGCGTCAGGGCGCCCTGCTGCGCGAGGGCATCAAGGTCGTGATCGCGGGGCAGCCCAACGCGGGCAAGAGTTCGCTGCTCAACGCGCTGGCCGGCGCGGAGCTGGCCATCGTGAGCGCTGTGGCGGGCACCACGCGCGACGTGGTCTCGCAGACCATCCAGATCCACGGCGTGCCGCTGCACGTGGCCGACACCGCCGGTCTGCGCGAGAGCAGCGACGAGGTCGAGCAGATCGGCGTGGCGCGCGCCTGGGGGCAGATCGAGAGCGCCGACGCGGTGCTGTTCCTGCACGACCTGACGCGCGCGGACCAGCCCGACTACGCCGCCGCCGACGCGGAGATCCTGGCCGGCCTGCAGCGCAAGCTGCCCGCGAGCGTGCCGGTGCTCGACGTCTGGAACAAGCAGGACGCGGCGCCCGAGGCCCACCCCGCGCAGGGCATCGCCCTTTCCGCCAAGACCGGCCTGGGCATCGAGGCCCTGCGCGAGCAGCTGCTGGCCATGGCCGGCTGGCAGGCCGTGCCAGAGGGCGTGTACCTCGCGCGTGCGCGCCACGTGCAGGCGCTGGCGCGTGTCGAGACGCACCTGGCGCTGGCCGCCGACCACCTCGCGGCGCAGGCGCAACGGCTCGACCTGCTGGCCGAGGAGCTGCGCCTGGCGCAGAACGCCCTGAACGAGATCACGGGCGAGTTCGGCGCCGACGACCTGCTGGGCGTCATCTTCTCGCGCTTCTGCATTGGTAAATAGCCACAGATGGCGGCGGCCAGCCACCAAAAAACGTAAACAGTTGTAGCGAAATAACATGGCCATGGCGGATACTTCAGCCCACATGCGGGGGTCGAAAAAAACATGTCCATCCAGAACCTGAGCCGCGCCATCGCGGAGAACATCAACACCGACGCGTTCGCGTTGACGTTCAACGTCCAGCAGTGGGAAACGCTGGCGGGTTACCTGCAGCCGATCGACACCGGCGTGGGCGACGTGCTGATCGAACAGGGCACGCCCGACCGCTCGGTGTTCTTCGTCGAGAGCGGCGCCATCAGCGTGCACCGCGTCAGCAGCAAGGAGCAGATGAAGCTGGCCGTGCTCACCGCGGGTTCGGTGGTCGGCGAAGGCTCTTTCTTCTCGCGGCAGCCGCATTCGGCCAACGTGGTGGTCACCGGCGCGGGCCGCGTGTGGCGGCTCACCGCAATCCGCTTCGCAGAGATGAGCAACCGCCAGCCCAACATGGCGCTGGAGATCGCGATGGCGCTGGGCGCCGTGATCGCCAAGCGCATGGCGCACCGTTCCAAGCGCGTCGCGGTGACCTGAGCAGGAAACCTCCTTTCCCGCCCGCCGCCGGATCGATCCTGCGGATGCAGGCCAGCCACCTCCGTCCAAGACCCCCGAAAAACAAGAAGTAGTCAGCAAGCAATCCATGGCCTCGATCTGTCCGGTCTGCAGCACGGAGAACCGTGACGGCGCGAATTTCTGCAGGAGCTGCGGCATCAAGCTGTCCGCCGCGGGCGACCGGATCCCGCCGCCGCCGACTCCCGAACGCGAATGGGCCACCACCGCACCCGCCCAGCTGCGCGCGCCGACCATTCCGGCGCCGCTCGAAGAGCTCTCGCCGGCACCGCCGCCGGCGCGCCAGTCGTTCTTCTTCAGCAGGTCGCCGGCCTCCGCGCCGCGGCGCGACGACGAGCAGACCGTCTTCATGCTGCACGACGACGGCTTGCCGCATTCGCCCGCCTCGTCCGATTCACCTGATTCGCCTGCCTCGCCGCCCGGGCTCGAATCGAGCTGGGCCATGGCGCCCGAAAGAACGAAACGGCCCCGCCGGGTCAGGATGCGGCGGCCCGCGTCGGTCGAACGCTCGCCGCGCTGGCGCGTCGTCCTGCCGTGGCTGGTCCTGCTGCTGGTGGCGGTGGCGATGATCGTCGCGGGCTGGTACGGCTACGGCACGCGAAAAGCGCCCGCCGCCGTCGAAGAGTCCGCGCCGGCCATTGAGCCGGCCGCTCCCGCGGTCGCACCGCCGCCGCCGGCCGAGCCGCCGCCTCCCGCGCCGGAGGCCCCCGCCGCCGCGGCGGATCCCCAGGCGGCCGACCAGGCAAGCACGATCCCGCCCGCCGCGGAAGCCGCGCCGGCTCCGGCGCCCAAGCCTGCCGTCAAGTCGCGCAAGCAGGCGACCCCCGCCGCACAACCTTCGCCGGCCGCGCCCGAAGCCGCGCCCCAGGCCGCCGCTGCCCCCCCGCCGCCGGCACCGGCCGCCCCGGCCGAGCCTGCGGCCATGTGCGGTGACCGCAACTTCATCGCCAGGGCCCAATGCATGGCGGCGCAGTGCCTGAAGCCCGAGTACAAGGCTCACGCGCAGTGCGAGGCGGTGCGCCGCCAGCAGCGTCTCGAAGAGGAAAAGCGCAATCCGACGCTGATCAACTGAGGGGGGACAGGCGCGAGAGCGCCCGCCCGCCCGCTCCCCGATCAGCCCTTCTGCAGCCGCTCGACCGCCATCGCCAGGGCGGCCGGCTTGCCCGACAGCACCAGCGTGTCGCCGTCCGACAGCACCGTGTCGTCGGCCAGCGCGCGCGGCTGGCCGTCCTGCCGGCGCAGGCTGGCGACGCGCACGCCCAGCGTGTGCAGCGCCAGCCGCTCCAGCGTCTGGCCGACCGCCCTCGCGCGAGCGTCGAGCGTGAAGCTGTTGAGCCGCTCGTGGTCGATCTCGTCGGCGTTGTCGTCGTCGGCGCCGTGGAAGTAGCCGCGCAGCAGGTTGTAGCGGGCGTCGCGCTGGTCCTGCACCACGCGGATCACGCGCCGCATCGGCACGCCGACCAGCGCCAGTGCATGGCTCGCGAGCATCAGCGAACCCTCGATGGCCTCGGGCACCACCTCCGTCGCGCCGGCGGCCTGCAGCTTCTCGAGGTCGTGGTCGTCCTGCGTGCGCACGATCACCGGCACGTGCGGCGCATGGGCGCGCGTGTTGGCGAGCACCTTCATCGCGCCGGGCACGTCGAGGTAGGTCACGACCACCGCGCTGGCCCGCGCCAGGCCCGCGGCCATCAGCGCCTGCAGCCGCGCCGCGTCGCCGAACACCACCGAGTCGCCGGCGGCGGCGGCCTGGCGCACGCGGTCGGGGTCGAGGTCGAGCGCCATGTACGGGATGCCCTCGCGCTCCAGGATGCGCGCCAGGTTCTGGCCGCAGCGCCCGTAGCCGCAGATGATCACGTGCTGCGCCGTGTTGATGGTCTTGCGCGCGATGGTCGTCATCTGCAGCGACTGCTGCAGCCAGTCGCTGGCCACGAGCTTTCGCACGATGGCGTTGCTGTACATGATGATGAAGGGCGTTGCCAGCATCGACAGCACCATCGACGCCAGCACCGGGTTGGCCAGCCACGGCGGCAGCAGGCTGCGCTCCTGCGCCAGCGTCAGCAGTACGAAGCCGAACTCGCCGGCCTGCGCCAGGTAGAGGCCGGTGCGCAGCGACACGCCCGAAGTGGCGCCCAGCACCTTCGCCAGCACCGTCACCAGCCCCAGCTTGAAGGCCAGCGGCACCAGCAGCAGCACGCCCACCAGCAGCCAGCGCTCGACCACGATGTGCCAGTCGAGCGACATGCCCACGGTGATGAAGAACAGCCCGAGCAGCACGTCGTGGAAGGGGCGGATGTCGGTCTCGACCTGGTGCTTGTATTCGGTCTCCGACACCAGCATGCCCGCGATGAAGGCGCCAAGCGCCAGGCTCAGGCCGGCCAGCTCGGTGAGCCAGGCAAGCCCCAGCGTGATCAGCAGCACGTTCAGGATGAACAGCTCCTCGCTGCGCCGCCGCGCCACCAGCGTGAGCCACCAGCGCATCACGCGCGGGCCGCCGTACAGCAGCACGCCGATCAGGAAGCTCGCCTTCAGCAGCGCCAGGCCCAGCGCCTTGGCCAGTGCCTCGGGCGGCGCGCCCAGGGCGGGGATCAGCACCAGCAGCGGCACCACCGCCAGGTCCTGGAACAGCAGCACGCCCATCACGCGCTTGCCGTGCTCGCTCTCCAGTTCGAGCCGCTCGGCCATCAGCTTGACCACGATGGCCGTGCTGCTCATGGTGAGCGCGCCCGACAGCGCCAGCGCCGTCTGCCAGCCCAGGTGCCATGCCGGCGGCAGCATCCGTGCCATCAGCAGCGCGCCGACGGTGGCGAGGGCCATGGTCAGCAGCACCTGCAGCATGCCCAGGCCGAACACGTGCTTTCGCATTGCGCGCAGCTTGGGCAGGCTGAACTCCAGCCCGATCACGAACATCAGGAACACCACGCCGAACTCGCCCAGGTGCTGGATGCCCTCGGTGTTCTGGGCCAGCGCGAAGGCATGCGGCCCGATCAGCACGCCGGCCGAGAGGTAGCCGAGCATCGGCGGCAGCTTGAGGGAGCGGCACGCCACCACGCCGATCACCGCGGCCAGCAAGTACAACAGCGTGAGATCGAACGAAGACATAGGCGCCGATGCTAGAGCAAGAGCCATGCGCGGCGCCTCAGGGAGGACACCCGGAGGCGCCCCGGGAGCCGCGGGGGCAAGCCGCGGGCCCGTAAAATCCGGCGATGAGCTCCCGTCCCGCCCCGGCCCCCGTGGTCGATCCCGAAGCCATCCTCGCTCGGGCACGCCTCACCTTCGACATCGAAGCCGAAGCCGTCTCCGGCCTGAAGAACCGCGTCGGCCCCAGCTTCGTCGAGGCCGTGCGCAAGATCCTCGAGGTGCGCGGCCGCGTGGTCGTGATGGGCATGGGCAAGAGCGGGCACGTCGGCCGCAAGATCGCCGCCACCCTCGCCTCCACCGGTACGCCCGCGATGTTCGTGCATCCGGCCGAGGCCAGCCACGGCGACCTCGGCATGATCAAGGCGGTCGACCTGGTGCTCGCCATCTCCAACAGCGGCGAGGTCGACGAGCTCACCGTCATCCTGCCGGTCGTCAAGCGCCAGGGCGTGCCCCTGATCGCCATGACCGGCCGCCCCGAATCCACCCTCGCCCGCCACGCCGACATCGTGATCGACGCGGGCGTGTCCAAGGAAGCCTGCCCGCTCAACCTCGCCCCCACCGCCAGCACCACCGCCCAGATGGCGATGGGCGATGCGCTGGCCGTGGCGCTGCTCGACGCGCGCGGCTTCGGCTCGGAAGACTTCGCGCGCTCGCACCCGGGCGGCGCGCTCGGGCGCAAGCTGCTCACCCATGTGAGCGACGTCATGCGCTCGGACGAAGACGTGCCGCGCGTGACGCCCGACGCCGGCATCGGCGAGCTGATGCGCGCCATGAGCAACAAGGGCTTCGGCGCTGCGGCGGTGGTCGCGCCCGACGGCCGCGCGCTCGGCATCTTCACCGACGGCGACCTGCGCCGCCTGATCGAGGCCGGCGCCGACCTGCGCAGTCCGAAGGCGGCCGAGGTGATGCACCACAACCCGCGCACCATCCGCGTCGACGCGCTGGCGGTGGAGGCGGCCGAGCTCATGGAGCAGTGCGGCATCACGCGGCTGTTCGTGATCGACGGCACGGGGGTGGTCGTCGGCGCCATCAACACCAACGACCTGATGCGCGCGAAGGTCATCTGATGCCGCTCGAGTTCCAGGCCGAGACATTGCTCGCCGCGCAGGACGTGCGCATCGTCTTCTTCGACATCGACGGCGTCCTGACCGATGGCGGCGTGTACTTCACCGAGCACGGCGAGACGCTCAAGCGCTTCAGCATCCTCGACGGCTACGGCCTGAAGCTGCTGCGCAAGGCGGGCATCGTGCCGGCGGTGATCACCGGGCGCGACTCCAAGCCGCTGCGCGTGCGCCTGGAGGCGCTGGGCATCGAGCACGTGCGCTATGGCACCGAAGACAAGCTCCCCGCCGCACAGGCCATGCTCGACCAGCTCGGCTTCGGCTGGGCGCAGGCCGCGGCCATCGGCGACGACTGGCCCGACCTGCCGGTGCTCCTGCGCGTGGGCTTCCCGGCGGCGCCGGCCAATGCCCACGCGGAAGTGCGCGGCATTGCGCGCTACGTGACCAAGGCGCGCGGCGGCGAAGGCGCGGCGCGCGAGTTCTGCGACCTGCTGCTCACGGCCTGCGGCCAATACCGCGTCATGCTCGACGCTGCGAAGGGACCGGGCGCATGAGCGGCATGAAACGCGCATGGAACACGCTACGCGACGGTCTCGACCGCGCCACCATCTACCTGCCGATCATCCTGACGGCCGCCGTCGCGCTCGGCACCTACTGGCTGGTGCGCAACGCGCCCAAGCTGCTGGAGCCCGCACCCAAGGTCGCGCCCACGCACGAGCCCGACTACTTCATGCGCGACTTCGTCATCAAGAACTTCCTGCCCAACGGCGATCTGCGCAGCGAGCTGCACGGCGTCGAGGGCCGGCACTACCCCGACACCGACACCATCGAGATCGACAAGGTGCGCATGCGTTCGGTGTCGCCCGAGGGGCTCGTGACGCGCGGCACCGCCGACCGCGGGCTGTCGAATTCCGACGGCAGCGAAGTGCAGCTGTTCGGCAACGCGATCGTCATTCGCGATCCTTCCGTGGCGCCGAACGGCAAGCCCACGCCGCGCCTCGAATTCCGCGGCGACTTCCTGCACGCCTACGTCGACACCGAGCGCGTCACGTCGAACAAGCCGGTCACGCTCATCCGCGGCACCGACCAGTTCACTGGCGACACGCTCGACTACGACAACCTGAGTGGCGTGGCCAACCTCAACGGCCGGGTGCGCGGCGTGCTGATTCCGTCGGCGGCAGCGGCTGCTCCCGCGCCGGCGAAGAAGCGCTGAACGGGCATCTCGGCATGGCAAACACTTCTCCGCTCGTCTTCATCACCGGCGCCTCCAGCGGCATCGGCCAGGCCCTGGCCGCCAGCTTCCACGACGCGGGCTACCGGCTGGCGCTGGTCGCGCGGCGCACGCAGGAGATCGAATCGTGGGCGAGCGCCCGCCAGCTGGGCGCCGACCGCTGGCGCGTCTACGGCGCGGACGTGGCGCAGACCGACAGCATCGTCGCCGCCGGCAAGGCCTGCATCGAGCAGCAGGGGCTGCCCGACGTGGTGATCGCCAACGCCGGCATCAGCGTGGGCATCGATACCGCCGAGCGCGAGGACATCGACGTGATGGCGCGCACCTTCGCGACCAACAACGTGGGCCTGATGGCCACCTTCCATCCCTTCGTGTCGGCGATGGTCCGGCGCGGCAGCGGGCGGCTGGTGGGCATCGGCAGCGTGGCTTCGATCCGCGGGCTGCCGGGGCACGGCGCCTATTGCGCGAGCAAGGCCGGCGTGGTGGCGTACTGCGAGAGCCTGCGTGGCGAACTGCACAACAGCGGCGTCAAGGTCGTCACCCTCTGCCCGGGCTATATCGACACGCCGCTCACGCAGGGCAACCGCTACGGCATGCCCTTTCTCATGAAGGCGGAGGACTTCGCCGCCCAGGCGCTGCGCGCCATCGAGGCCGGCACCAGCTATCGCGTGATTCCCTGGCAGATGGGCGTGGTCGCGAAGATCATGCGCATGCTTCCCAACGCCGTGCTCGACCGGGCCGTGCAGGGGCGCGAACGCAAGAAGCGAAGCGGCGAAGCCTGAGCGCCGGCTGCGGCTGGATCGACCAATCAATGAAAAAGCTCCCGAAGGAGCCTTTTTCTATATGTGCTTTTCTGGAGTGTGCAGGGTTCAGTAGCCGCTGTTGCCGCCGCCGTAACCACCGCCGCCACCGCCCGAACGGCCACCGCCGCCGCCACGGGGACCAGCGCCGTAGGGGCTGCGGAAACCGCCATCGCCACCACCGCCGCCGCCACCACTGCGGCCACCGCCGCCGTAGCCACCACCACCGCCGGAGCGACCGCCACCACCGTAGCCGCCACCACCGCCGCCGCCGTAGCCACCGCCACCACCGCCGCCATAACCACCACCGCCGCCGCCGTAGCCGCCACCACCGCTGCGCGGGGGACGTGCTTCCATCGGGCGTGCTTCGTTGACGACGACGCTGCGGCCACCCAGGGGCTGGCCGTTCATGCCGTTGATTGCAGCCTGTGCTTCCGCGTCGCTGCCCATCTCGACGAAGCCGAAGCCCTTCGAGCGGCCGGTGTCGCGTTCCATCATGACCTTGGCGCTGGTCACGGCGCCGAACTGCCCGAAGGCCTGTTCGAGATCTCCGTCGCGCACCGAGTAAGGCAGGTTGCCGACGTACAGTTTGTTGCCCATCAAGGGACTCCTATAAACACATCAAGAAAAGCGATGGAGTCCCGAAAGCATCACTCAAACGAGAGCGTCGAGTCGCGCGAAACTGACCGATCACCGAACTGCCTCCCGACCAAATTGAAGAGGGAGGCTCGTGCATTATGGGTGAAATATCCGAATTGCAAGCGGGAATTTGCTTCCTGAGGTAGCACCTGTCAAAACTATTCGAAAGCTAGCGCCTACTTGCGCGATCGGGCGAGGTCCTTCGCCCTACATCCGTGCGCCGATGTAGAATTCTGCCCGTCATTGGGGAGTAGCCGCCTTCCGATCTGCGAGAAGGGCCCGCGTCAACAGACTTGTCCTGTCCCACCAGGATATGGCGCGTGCAGTGAACACACCTGGCGAGACCTTTGACCGTGCAACTTCGGGAATATGGCCGAAGGTGTTGCACGGTCAATTGCGTCCTTCGGCCCAAGGAACCCCACGTTCATCATGGAAGCTTTTCTCGTAGCAACGGGCGTCGTCGCGCTCGCGGAAATGGGCGACAAGACCCAGCTCCTGGCCCTTCTCCTGGCCGCGCGCTTCAGGAAACCCTGGCCGATCGTCCTCGGCATCTTCGCCGCCACCGTCATCAACCACGCGCTCGCGGGCGCGGTCGGCAACTACCTCACGCGCTGGCTCGGGCCCGAGGTGCTGCGCTGGATCCTGGGCGGCTCGTTCATCGCGATGGCCGTCTGGATGCTGATTCCCGACAAGCTCGACGACGACGATGCCCCCGGCGCATCGAAGTTCGGCGTCTTCGGCACCACGGTCGTCGCCTTCTTCCTCGCCGAGATGGGCGACAAGACCCAGATCGCCACCGTCATGCTCGCCGCCCGCTTCACGCACGACTACATCTGGGTGGTCATGGGCACCACGCTGGGCATGATGCTGGCCAACGCGCCCGTGGTGTGGCTCGGCGAGAAGATCGTGCGGCGCGTGCCGATCAAGCTGGTGCACGGTGTCTCGGCCGCGATCTTCCTGGTGCTCGGCGTCCTCATGATCGTCGGCATATAAGAGAAACCCCCGACCCCTTTCGCCCCTTTCCAGGAACACCGCGGAACCGGCTCCGCCGGGCCGCCGGTGTTGCCCCCTTCCCAAGGGGGTTGGCGAAGCGACACGCAGTGCGCGAAGCCTGGGGGATATACTCCCTCTGCGCCGATTTGCTTCAGCTTGCGGGCGCTCTATAAATTCAGCTAAAGACAGGCGCGGCAGACCCGGCTCGTTTTTGGCGAGGCCGGGTTTTTCATTCATGTCGTCGTCACCACCTCTGGTCGTCACTCCGCAGTCGATGCAGTTCGCAGGCCCGCTGGCCCTGCGCAGCGGCGCATCGATCAGCGACTACACGCTCGCCTACGAAACCTACGGCACCCTGAACGCCGATCGCAGCAACGCGGTGCTCGTGTGCCATGCGCTCAACGCCTCGCACCACGTGGCGGGCGTCTACCAGGGCCAGGCCCGCTCCGAGGGCTGGTGGGACAACATGGTGGGTCCGGGCAAGCCGGTGGACACCGACCGCTTCTTCGTGATCGGCGTCAACAACCTCGGCTCGTGCTTCGGCTCGACCGGCCCGATGCACGTCAACCCCGCCACCGACCGCGTCTACGGTGCCGACTTCCCCGTGGTGACGGTCGAGGACTGGGTCGACGCCCAGGCCGCACTGCTCGACGCGCTCGGCATCGAGACGCTCGCGGCCGTCATGGGCGGCAGCCTCGGCGGCATGCAGGCGCTGTCGTGGACGCTGCAGTACCCCGAGCGCGTGCGCCACGCCGTGGTGGTGGCCAGCGCGCCCAACCTCACGGCCGAGAACATCGCCTTCAACGAGGTGGCGCGCCGCGCCATCGTGACCGACCCCGATTTCCACGGCGGCCACTTCTACGAGCACGGCGTGGTGCCTAAGCGCGGCCTGCGCATCGCGCGGATGATCGGCCACATCACCTACCTCAGCGACGACGTGATGAACGCCAAGTTCGGCCGCATCCTGCGCAGCGCGGTGGAAGGCGAAGTGGCGGGCGCGGACTATCGCTATTCCACCCAGGACGTCGAGTTCCAGATCGAGAGCTACCTGCGCTACCAGGGCGACAAGTTCAGCGAGTACTTCGACGCCAACACCTACCTGCTCATCACCCGCGCGCTCGACTACTTCGACCCCGCGCGCAACCACGGCGGCAAGCTCAGCGCCGCGCTGGCCCAGGCGCGCGCCAAGTTCCTGCTCGTGAGCTTCAAGACCGACTGGCGCTTCTCCCCCGCGCGCAGCCGCGAGATCGTCAAGGCGCTGCTCGACAACAGCCGCAACGTGAGCTACGCCGAGATCGACGCGCCGCACGGCCACGACGCCTTCCTGCTCGACGACGTGCGCTACATGGGCGTGGTGCGCTCCTACTTCGAGCGCGTCGCCAAGGAGTTCCAGCAATGAGCGACCTCGAACATCAACGCCTGATCGCGGAGCTCGTGCCCAAGGGGGCCCGCGTGCTCGACCTCGGCTGCGGCGACGGCGCCCTGCTCGACCTGCTTCAGCGCGAGCGCGGCTGCACCGGCTACGGCGTGGAGATCGCCGATGGCAACGTGCTGCAGTGCATCCGCCGCGGCGTCGACGTGATCCAGCTCAACCTCGACGAAGGCCTCGCGATGTTCGACGACGCCTCCTTCGACGTGGTGCTGCAGATCGATACGCTGCAGCACCTGCGCAACGCCGAGGTCATGCTGCGCGAGACCGCGCGCGTGGGGCGCATCGGCATCGTCGCCTTCCCCAATTTCGCGCACTGGCCCAACCGCCTGAGCGTGGCGCGCGGGCGCATGCCCGTCACGCGCCGCCTGCCCTACCAGTGGTACGACACGCCCAACATCCGCGTGGGCACCTTCAAGGACTTCGAGGTGCTGGCCGGCAAGAACAACCTGCGCATCCTCGACGCCTTTGGCCTGCAAAACGGCCGCGATGTGCGCTGGCTGCCCAACGCGCGCGCCAGCACGGCGGTGTTCAAGTTCGAGCGCGGCGGCGGTTGACGGCGCAATGAGCTTCACGCTCGCACAGCCGGTCCACAGCGAGCTCGTCATCAAGAAGAGCCGCTTCATCGGCTGTGTGCAGCCGGTGGCCGATCGCGCGGCGGCACTGGCGGTGGTCGCCTCGCTGCGCGCCGAGCATCCCGCGGCGGCGCACGTGTGCTGGGCACTCATGGCGGGCGGGCAGTCGGCCGCGAACGACGACGGCGAGCCCGGCGGCACGGCAGGGCGGCCGATGCTGGAAGTGCTGCGCCACCAGCAGGTCGAAGGCGCGCTCGCGACCGTGGTGCGCTACTTCGGCGGCGTGAAGCTGGGCGCGGGCGGCCTCGTGCGGGCCTACACCGATGCGATTGCGCAGGCCCTGCTCGGCGCCACGCTGGTGCCGCTGCTGCGCCAGCGCAGCCTGCGCTGCTCCGTGCCCTACGCGCTCGAAGGACTGGTGCGGCGCGAGCTCTCGGCCGCCGGCGCGGTGCTCGAGGCCGTGCAGCACGGTGACGACGTGGCCTTCGCCTTCTCGCTGCCCGAGCCGGATGCCGACGCCTTCATCGCGCGCCTCGGCGATGCTGCGCAAGGGCGCGTCGTCTGGCGGCGGGAGTGAGCCTCTTCGCCGGTACTGCCGGGACTGTGGGTGCCGGTTCGACCATCGAGAGAACGCCGCGCTGCGCCACCGGCAACGCGGCCGGTTCGTCGTCGCTCCCGCGCCGCGCCATCTCGGCGGTCACGATGCCGGTCGGCACCGCGAGCACGCCCCAGCCCACCAGCATCATCACCGAGGCGATCGCGCGGCCGAGGTCGGTCTTGGGCACGAGGTCGCCGAAGCCCACGGTGGTCATCGTCGAGATGGCCCAGTAGACCGCCACCGGAATGCTCGTGAAGCCGTGCGGCGGCCCCTCGACCACGTACATCAGCGTGCCCATCACCAGCACCACCAGCATCACGAAGCCCACGAACACGGTGATCTTCCGGCGGCTCGCCGCCACCGCCGACACCAGCGCGCGGTACTCGACCGAGTAGCGCGATAGTTTGAAGATGCGGAACACGCGCAGCAGCCGCAGGATGCGCACGTCAATCAGGTAGCTCAGCCCCATCTCGGGCGCGAAGACCACGAGGAAGGTCGGCAGCAGCGCGAGCAGGTCGATCACGCCATAGAAGCTCAGCGCGTAGCGCAGCGGCTTGTTCACGCAACTGAGCCGCGCGATGTACTCCAGCGTGAAGAGCGCAGTGAACACCCATTCGAGCACGTTGAACACCGAGCGCCACTGCTCGCGGATGGACTGCACGCTGTCGAGGATCACCACGAGCACGCTGGCCACGATCACCGCGATCAGCGCCAGGTCGAACATCAGGCCGGCGCGGGTGTCGGCCTCGAAGATCACGGTGAAGAGCGTGCGCCGCCAGCCGTGCGCGGGCTTGTCGAAGCGCGAGTCGGTGGTGGATGACATTGCGCGCGATGCGGCGTTCCGTTCGGCGTTTGAAGGGCTCATGGCGCCACATTGTCATGTGCGCGATCGACTTATTCAGTTACGCTTATTGCGCAATGAAGTGCCGCAGGCCGTGAGTGCGTTCTTACGATAGTCCCCTTTCTTGAGGAGCTCCCCTTTGGCTACACAGTCCCCCTTCTTCGGCAAGCGTGATCGTGACACCGATTCGTTGACATCGCGCCCCGCGCCGCTCGTCGGTTCGGGCACCAACCTCTCCGGAACCCCCGTCAATCCCTCGTCGCTCACCGCACAGCAAGGCGGCCTGAATGCGGCAGCGGCCGCGCCCGTCGCGAAGGAAGGCGGCAGCAAGCTCACCGTCGGCCCCAACATCAAGCTCAAGGGCGTGGAGATCACCGATTGCGACACGCTCGTGGTCGAAGGCCTGGTCGAAGCCACCATGGACTCGCGCCTGATGCAGATCGCCGAGCAGGGCGCGTTCAAGGGCTCCGCCGAGATCGACATCGCCGAGATCCGCGGCGTGTTCGACGGCAGCCTCACCGTGCGCGAGAAGCTCGTCATCCACTCGACCGGCAAGGTCACGGGCAAGATCCGCTACGGCAAGATCGTGATCGAGGAAGGCGGCCAGATCTCCGGCGAGATCAGCTTCGGCGCCGCGAAGCCCTCGCTGCAGGCAGCTGCCTGAAACAGGCCCCCCCGGCTTTTCACTCCGCTTCGCTGCGTGTAACTCCACCCCCCGAGGGGGAGGCGCGGGCCGCCTTGGGAGCGGCCCGGCGGCGCCCGCAGGCGTCTTTCACGCGGTAGGTGCGGTCCAGCCAAGACGCTCCAGCAAGGCACCGGCAGCCGCCGGTGCCTTTTCCTTCGCGCCGTTGATGAAGTAGACGAACACGTCGCGCTTCTTCGGCGACACGGCCCAGCCCTGCGCGCGCCCGGCCCACGTATCGAGCGCCTTCGGCGCATAACCCGTCTTCAGCTTGGCGTCGGCCATCATCAGCCGCGCATAGGCGATGTCGCCTTCGGGTTCCTCGAAGGACGGAAACTTGTCGGCGTCGGTGAACACCGTCGACACCTTGTACTTCTTCGCGAGCGCCTTGTAGGCGGGCACGATGAAGCTCTCGTGCCGCACGTCCATCACGTGCCGCAGCACCCGGCTGCCCTCCTTCTTCGGCAGCAGCGCGAGAAAGGCCTCGAAGTCTTCCGCGTCGAACTGCTTGGTCGGCATGAACTGCCACACGATCGGCCCGAGCTTGTCGCCCAACTCGGCCACGCCGCTGTCGATGAAGCGCTTGATGGAATCGCCCGCGCCGGAGAGCAGCTTGCGGTTGGTCGCGAAGCGCGAGGCCTTCATCGAGAAGATGAAGTCGTCGGGCGTGTCGTCGTGCCACTTGCGGAAGGTCTCGGGCTTGAAGGTGCTGTAGTAGGTGCCGTTGATCTCGATGGCGCTGACCTTGCGGCTCGCGTAGTTCAACTCTTTCGCGTGCGCGAGCCCCTTCGGGTAGAAGTTGTCGCGCCAGGGCTCGTAGGTCCAGCCGCCGATGCCCACCTTGATGTTTGCCTTGCTCACGTGGCCCTCCGGGTTGAGATCGCCCGCACTCTACGCGCGGTTGTTCCAAGGCGCAAAATGCGTCCTTTCTTTCGTCACCCGCGGAGAACCCAACGATGAACGCCCCCCTGCACCGCGAAATGCCCGCCGGCACGCTCGACGCCGAGCGTGCCCTGTCCGACGTCACCGCCCAATGGGACGGCGACATCGTCAAGCAACTCACCGACTACATCGGCATCCCGGCCAAGTCGCCCGGCTTCGACAAGGACTGGTCGGCCAACGGCTATCTCGAGACCGTGCTGCGCAACGCCGCCGCGTGGGTCGAGGCGCAGAAGGTGGAAGGCCTGAAGCTGGAGATCGTGCGCCTGGAGGGCCGCACCCCGGTGCTGTTCTTCGAAGTGCCGGCCACCGGCACCGACATGGGCGAGACCGTGCTGATGTACGGCCACCTCGACAAGCAGCCCGAGTTCACCGGCTGGCGCAACGACCTCGGTCCCTGGACGCCCAAGTACGAGAACGGCCTGCTCTACGGCCGCGGCGGCGCCGACGACGGCTACGCGGTGTACGCCAGCATCGCCGCGCTGCAGGCGCTCAAGAACCAGGGCGCGGCGCACCCGCGCATCGTCGGCCTGATCGAGACCTGCGAGGAAAGCGGCTCCTATGACCTGCTGCCCTACGTCGACGCGCTGCGCCCGCGCCTGGGCAACGTCGAGCTCGTGATCTGCCTCGACTCCGGCGCCGGCAACTACGACCAGCTGTGGCTCACCACCTCGCTGCGCGGCATGGCCAGCGGCACGCTCAAGGTCGAGGTGCTGACCGAAGGCATCCACTCGGGCGACGCCTCGGGGCTCGTGCCCTCGAGCTTCCGCATCATGCGGCAGGTGCTCGACCGCCTCGAAGACAGCGCCACCGGCCGCCTGCTGCCCGCGAGCTTCCACTGCGAAGTGCCGGCCGACCGCCTCGCGCAGGCCAAGGCCACCGCCGCGATCCTCGGCGAGGAGGTCTACAAGCGCTTCCCGTGGGCGCACTACGACTGCGGCGGCTCCACTGTGTTCGCGCTGCCCACCACCACCGACCCGGTCGAGGCCCTGCTCAACCGCACCTGGAAGCCCACGCTCTCGGTGACCGGCGCCGAGGGCTTCCCGGCGCTGAAGGATGCGGGCAACGTGCTGCGCCCCTACACCGCCTTCAAGCTGTCGCTGCGCCTGCCGCCGCTGGTCGACGCGGCCGAGGCCGTGCAGAACCTCAAGACGCTGCTGGAGGACAACGCGCCCTACCAGGCCCGCGTGACCTTCGAGAGCAACGGCGGCGCCACCGGCTGGAACGCGCCCACCATCACGCCGTGGTTCGAGGACGCGCTCAACAAGGCCTCGAAGGCGCACTTCGGCGCTTCCTGCGGCTACATCGGCCAGGGCGGCACGATCCCGCTGATGAACATGCTCAGCGCCGGCTTCCCGAAGGCGCAGATGATGGTCTGCGGCGTGCTCGGCCCCAAGAGCAACGCGCACGGTCCCAACGAGTTCCTGCACGTGCCCTATGCCAAGAAGCTCACCGCCGCCGTGGCCGAAGTGATCGCCGCATTGCCGGCCGCGCACCGCGCAGCAGCATCGGAGCCGGTGGCCGCTTGAGCGAGGCGCTGCCTCTGCCGCAGCGCGTGTCGCTGTCCACGCCCGACGGCGAAACGCTCGCACTGCGCCGGCTGCCGGCGCCCGGGCCGGCGCGTGCCGTGGTCGTCGTGGTCCACGGGCTCGGCGAGCACGCCGGCCGCTACCACGGGCTGGCCGAATGCCTGCACGAATGGGGCTTCGCGGTATGGGCGCACGACCACTACGGGCACGGCGAATCCAGCGGCCCGCGCGGCGGCCTGCCGAGCGAACTGCGACTGGTGGACGACCTCGCGCTCGTCATCGACGACGCGCGCCGAGAGAACCCAGGTCTGCCGGTGGTGCTGCTGGGCCACAGCCTGGGCGGGCTTGTCGTGGCGAGCCTGGTTGCGCGCGGCGTGCGGCACGTCAACGCCGCGGTGCTGTCCTCACCGGGGCTCGATCCCGGCCTGAGCGGTTTCCAGAAGCTGCTGCTCGCGGTGCTGCCGCGCCTCGCGCCCGACCTTCGCGTGGGCAACGGCCTCGACGACAACTACCTCTCGCACGATGCGGCCGTGGTGCAGGCCTACCGAGACGATCCGCTCACGCACGACCGCATCGGCGGGCGCCTGGCGCGCTTCCTCGCGTACGAAGGCGAGAACGTGCTGCGGCAGGCCGCGAACTGGCCCGTGCCGACGCTGCTGCTCTACGCGGGCGACGACCGCCTCGTGCGGCCCGACGCGAGCCGGGCCTTCGCCTCGGCGGCGGCGGCCAGCGGCAAGGTCGAGGCGCACTGCTTCGACGCGCTGTACCACGAGATCTTCAACGAGCTCGAAGCCGATCCGGTCTTCGAAGCCCTGCAGCGCTGGCTCAACCGGCGCTTTCCGCCGCTGGCCTGAGGGCGCGCCTGCGGCGCGCCAGCCAGAGCAGCGCCGCGCCGGTCAGCACCACCGGCACCAGCGAGCCGAAGTTCAGCAGCCCCAGCCCTGCGTGGTCACCAGCACGCCCGAGGCGAACGAGGTCAGCGCCAGCGTGGCGAACACGCAGAAGTTGAGCGCGCCCTGCGCGCGGTCGCGCTCCTCCGGCGCGTAGGCCGTGAGCGAAAGCGTGGTGCTGCCGGTGAACAGGAAATTCCAGCCCACGCCCAGCAGGAACAGCGACACGATGAAGTGATGCAGCTCCACGCCCGAGAGCGCGACGGCGATGCAGCCGAGGTTCAGCAGCAGCCCCACGCCCATCACCGGCAGCACGCCGAAGCGGCGGATCAGGTGGCCGGTGAAGAAGCCCGGCGCGAACATGCCGATGACGTGCCATTCGAGCACCAGCGCGGCGTCGGAGAACGGCAGGCTGCAGATCTGCATCGCGATGGGCGTCGCGGCCATCAGCAGGTTCATCACGCCGTAGCCCAGCGCGCCGGCCGCGGCCGCCACGATGAACACCGGCTGGCGCGCAATCTCCGCCAGCGAGCGCCCGCCGCCCGATTCCTTGCGCGTGGGCGCCGGCGGGAATTCGATGAAGTGCATCACCGCCATCGACAGCAGCGCCACCGCGGCCAGCGCGATGTAGGCGCCGGCGAAGGGCACGGCAAAGGCCTCGCGCGTGGCCTTGGCGAGGTTGGGCCCGGCCACGGCGCCGATGAGTCCGCCGGCCATAACCATCGACACCGCCTTCTCGCGCCATTCCGGCGCCGCCAGTTCGGCCGCGGCGAAGCGGTAGAGCCCCGCGTTGGCGTTGTAGTAGCCCGTGACGACGGTGGCGAAGCACAGCAGCCAGAAGTTACGGGTGACCGCGGCGAAGCAGCACAGCAGCGCCGACACCAGCGCCACCGCCAGCCCGGTCTGGAACGAGCCGCGCCGGCCGAAGCGCTGCTGCGTGCGCGCCACCAGCCCGGTGGAGAGCGCGCCGCCGATCACGTAGCTCATCACCGGCAGCGTCGCCATCCAGCCGCGCGGCGCGATCGCCAGGCCCACCAGGCCGTTGATGGCGATGAAGGTGACGTTGTTCGTCAGCAGCAGGCCCTGGCAGATGGCGAGCAGCCACAGGTTGCGGTTCATGGCGCTGTCTCCCGTATGGCGCGCTGCAGGTCGCGCTCGATCTCGCTGAAGGCGATGGCGGGCAGGTCGCCCAGCGTGCGTTCGGTGCCGGTGAGCGCCACGCCGAGCACGGTCTGAAGCGCCTTGCCATCGGGGCTGTCCTGCACGAACCAGCCTTCTTCCAGCTGCAGGCGGACCTGGCCTTCGCCGGGCACGCCCTTGTTGAAGGCGTTGACCATGCCACCGTCGCCGATCTCGCGCACCCAGCCGCGCGTCTCCAGGCCCATGAGCGCGGCGTTGGACACCGCGCGGCCGGCCCATTGCGGCAGCTCGCGGCCGGCGCGCAGCGCATCGTCGAGCACGAAGGACTGGCGCGCCAGCTGCTCGAAGGGCTGCAGCAGTTCGTAGTCGGCCAGCACCTGGCCCCAGGCGGCCGCTAGCGACGTGCCGAGCGCCGCGAAGTCCAGCGGATGCGGCAGGCCGATGCGGGCGTTCTCCGCCAGCTTCACCGGGTCGTCGTGCAGGTCGGCCAGCTCGCCTTCGGCGGTGACGCGGAAGGTGCCCTGCAGCCTGTCGGCGGCATCGAACAGGCCCCAGACCAGCGGCCGGCTGAACACGCGCAGCACCGGATGGTTGGCGAAGAAGGGCATGAACTCGTCGGGGCCCCAGCGGCGCTGCGCGCACATCGCGGCCTCCAGCCGCCTGATCTGCGTGGTGGCGACGGTCTTCGCGAGCTTGCGCAGTTCCTTGAGCTGGGTCGTTGCGGCGGCCGCCTTGCCTGCGTCGTCGTTGGCGCCCGGCTTGGGCAGCGTCTTGAGCGCCTTGCCCTTCGCATCGTGCACCACGGGCTGGAAGCTGTCGTCCATGCGCACCTCGAAGCTGCGCGGGCCGAAATCCAGCACGAGGCGCGCGCGGACATCGAGGCCGAGGTCGGGCACGGTGCGGTCGGCGAGCTGGTCGAGGCTCAGGCCGCGCTGCTCGGCCACCTCGCCGAGCATGCGGTCGGCGCGGGTGCGCAGGTCGTCGTAGCGGGTCTGGCGCGCGAGTTCGGCCAGGTGCATCAGCGCGGCGTCGCTGCCGATCTCGCCGAGCATCGCCATCGCGTCGTAGGCGCGCACGCGGTCGAGCGCCGCCCGCCACTGGCGCAGCAGGCCGTAGAGCTGGCGCGCGGTCTCGCCGTCGCCGAGCCGGCCCTGCAGCGCGAACATCCAGCGCTCCCTGGCCGGGCGGCCGTTGCCGATCCACCAGGCCAGCAGCGCGCGGCCGAAGCGTGCGAGGGAGTCGGGCGTGATCGCCTCCAGCAGGCCGGCGAGCCCCGGGTATGGCGCGTCGGCCTTGCCGAGCATCATCGCCATCAGCACGTCGGGTACCGTGGCCTGCGGCAGCGCGAGGCCGTCCTTGGCGAGGATCAGCCGGGGCAGCGTCGGCAGCGGCAGCGTCTTCGGTACCGCGGGAAGGCTGTCGGGCAGCACGTCCTCGGGCGCGATGGACAGCAGCTGCGCCACCGCGCCGGCGGCTTCGGCGCCGTAGGCCTGCGCCTGGGCGCGCACCGCCTCGGCATGGCCGTTGTCGTGCAGCCAGCGCAGCGCGGCCTGTGCCGCTTCGTGCGCGGGGCCTGGCTCGCCCAGCGCGATGGGAACCAGGCCGCGCGCGGCCGTCTCGGGGTAGCGCGCCAGCCATGCGGCCGCCTCGCGCCGCACCCAACGGTTGGTGTGGAAGCCCTTGGCGATCCAGCCGGCGAGCGGGTCCCACTCGATGACCGAGGCCAGCTCGAACATCGCGCGCGAGCCCTGCTTGAGGAAGCGCGGCAGCCCCGGCAGCGCGTCCGCGCCGAAGGCATGGAGGATGGGCCGCACGCGCGCCACGTCGCCCATGAAGTGATCGACGGCCGGCCCGTGCGTGAACGCCGCCACCGCCAGCGGCGCGGGCAGCTGCCAGATGTATTCGGCGACGCCCCAGCGCGAGCCCGGCAGCGGGCCGAAGTCCTCGGGTCCGGCGATCTCGCGGCGCCCGGCGGCCACGTCGTCGATGAGCTCGGGGCGCAGGCCCAGCATCCACAGCGCCTTGTGCACGCTGCCGCCTTCGCGGATGGCATCGGGCGCATCGGGCTGGTGGCGCGGGAACTCGGTCATCCACTGGTTCGAGCGATCGCGCGAGACGCGCACCTCGCGCGCCAGCCAGTCGGACAGGTCGCCCGTGGCCTGCAGGTATTGCGGCGGCTCGAGGTCGGCCCAATGGAGCCGGGCCGTCGGAGGCAGCGGCTGCAGCGCCAGCACCGGGATGACGGGCAGCGCCTGCCGGTTCTTCCACGGCGGTCGGCGCAGCAGCGCGGGCCAGTCGTCGGCGGGGGCGTCGGCCACTCCGGGGGAGCCGTCTTCCTGCAGGCGCGCGAGCGTCTTGCGCTGGGCTTCGTCGCAGGAGGCTTCGAGGGGCTTCTGCCACTCGGGGTTCGCCGCGAGCAGTTCCAGGATCAGCGCCGCGCCGGCCTGGTGCCGCGCCGGGTTTGCCGACAGCAGCTCGCGCAGCACGAAGAGCGGCCAGCGCGCGGCCTGCTTCACCAGCGCGTTCTTGCAGTCGATCTGCTTGACCTGCGCGACGAAGAAGCGCACCACTTCCGCGTCATGGATGGCCAGCAGGTCGGTGACGGCTTCCTTGTGCGGCGAGGGCTCGAAGAGCAGTTCGGCTGCGGCGGCGCCGTGCATCTCGAGCATTCGAAGCCGCGCGGCGCGCGGCGGATAGAAGCTGGAGCGGTGGCGGCGGAAGAAGTCGAGGCTGTCGGCCAGGCTGCGCTCGTCGGAAAGCGAGCCGCCGCACTGGCCGCAGGGCCGGTCGTTGAACCGCGCGAGCGCCTCGCGCATGTTCTTGGTCCACCGCACCTTGCCGTCGGGCCGCGCGTCGAGGCCGCCCTCCTTCTTCTCTTCGCTCTTCTGTGCTTCCCCCTTCGACTTGCGACTGCCCGCCATGCCATTGCTCTCCGTTGATGCCGCAGGGATTGTCGGCCAACACGCGCGGACCAAAAAAAAGCGCCCTCGCGGGCGCTCGAACGCTGGAGAAGGCAGTCCGGTTCAGGACTGCTTGCCTTGCAGCAGACCGCTGAGCGAGCCCAGCAGGTCGTCATGGTTGCCCAGCCCCTGGTCGGGGATCTTGCCGTGCGGCGTGAGCTGGTCGATGAGCGCCGGCAGCATGGTGGCCAGCATCGGCAGCAGCGTCTGCGCGTTGATGCCGAGCTTGGACGCGATGCTCGCGATGGTGTCGCTGCCCAGTGCGTTCTGCAGCTGGTCGCCCGAGACGGGCTGGTTTTCTCCCTTGCCGATCCACGAGCCGATGACGTCGCCCATGCCGGCCTGCTCGAACTTCGAGACCAGGCCGCCGAGGCCGCCCACGCTGCCGTTGTTGGCGAGCAGGCCGCCCAGCGCGCCGGCCAGGCCTCCCAGATCACCCAAGCCGCCGAGGCCTCCACCTTGCGGCTGCTGCTGTTGCGCAGCGCCTCCGAGCACCTGACCGAGTACCGAATCGAGCAATCCCATGGCTGTTTCCTTGGTGTGTGACAGAACCGCCAACATTGTTAAATGCCGCGGACCGTAAGTCGAAAGTGGCACGCCACTTTCGAACTGGCAACGTGACAAATTACTTGGTACGCGCCGTCCGTTTGGCCAGCAACGCGGGGCTGACCCCCTGCACGCCCACCAGGCCGAGCACGGTGACGAGCGAATTCTGCGCGCCTTTCCATGCATCTGTCATGTCAATGGACTCGTTCAGCGAATGGAATCCGGAGGCCTTGCCGCCGCCGCCCACGATGATGGCCGGCACGCCCATCGAGATCGGCACGTTGGCATCGGTGCTGCCGCCGCGCAGCAGCGTCCTGTGGCCGAAGGCGGCGTTCGAGCGGACCGCGGCCTCGACGATCGCCGAGTCGGACGGCGTGCGGCCGCCGGGGCGCTCGCCGATGAGCCTGACGCTCGCTCCCAGAGTGCTCACGTTCCAGCGCTTGTTCTCCTCGGCCACGGCTTCGTCGATGGCGGCGAGGATCTTCTTCTCGGTCTCCAGCAGCGAGCCCATGTCGTCCGAGCGGATGTCGATGGCCATGCGCGCATCGGGCGCGATGGTGTTGACCGAAGTGCCGCCGCCCACGGTGCCGACGGTGAACGTCGTCTTCGGGAAGCTCGGCGTGCGGATGTCGGCGATCTTCGCGATGGCGCGGCCCATGCCGTGGATGGCGCTGGGCACGAGGCCGAAGGCGCCGAAGCTGTGCCCGCCCGGCCCCTGGAACGTGACCTCGTAGCGATGGCTCGCGGTGCCCAGCACCAGCACCGAGCCGGGCGCCGAGGGCTCGAGCCCCACCATGCCGTCGATGTCGAGGTGGTCGCGGAAGATCGCCTTCATGCCGCGCAGGTTGCCGAGCTCTTCCTCGCCGACGTTGGCGACGAACATCAGGTCGCCCACCGTCTGCACCTTGTTGTCGTTGAGCACCTTGAGCCACGACAGCAGCACCGCGAGGCCGCGCGTGTCGTCGGCGATGCCCGGTGCGTGGAGGCGGCCGTCGCGCTCCTTCACCTTCACGTCGGTGCCGGCGGGGAACACGGTGTCGAGGTGGGCCGAGACCAGCAGCTTCGGGCCGCCACCCGTGCCCTTGCGCACGCCGACCACGTTGCCTTCGGCATCGATCTTCGCGCTTGTCAGGCCGAAGGCCTTCATGCGCGCGAGGAAGGCCTCGGCGCGCTTCTGCTCCTTGAAGGGCGGCGCCTCGATCTCGGTGAGCATCTTCAGGTCTTCCACCGAGCGCTCGTGGTCGGCCTTCACCGCGTCCAGCAGCTTCTGGATCGCGGGCGAGGCCATCAGTTGGGTGTAGGCGCGGTCGACCTCCGGGCTGACCTGGGCGGGCGTCGGTGCGACGGCCGTGCTCTGGGCGAGCGCGCCCTGCGTGGCGCACAGCAGCGCCGCAAGAACCAGGGGAGCAAGGCGCAGCGGACCGGTCGACTTGGGCATGGGCTCGGAAGTCCTTCTTTTGTTTTAAAGGAGTAACGATTGTTTCCCAGGCTTTCCGCGCGCGCGTTGCGGAAAACACTCACCGGAACGGCGTTCCGGGTCTTTCGGTCCGGCGGCTGGACGCTCGCTAGAGGCCGCTAGAGGCCGGCCAGGGACACCAGCGCGGCCAGCGCCGCCGTTTTCGGCGCGCAGCACGCGCGCGCCCAGGGTGACGGGAGCGAAGCCGCGCGCGATGGCCTGCTGCTCCTCGGCGGCGCTCAGGCCGCCTTCCGGGCCGCTCAGCACGGTCACGCCCTGCCCGTCCGTGGTCATGCCGGCGAGGCTTCGCGTGCCCTCGGCGAGGCTCAGCACGAGGCGCGCGGCCGGGGCGCCGGGGCCGCCCTGCGCTTCGAGCCAGGCGGAAAAGGACTGCACCGGGTGGATCGCCGGCACGCGGTTGCGTCCGCACTGTTCGCAGGCCGCGATCGCGATGGCTTCCCAGTGCGCCCGCTTCTTCTCGGCGCGCTCGCCCGCCAGGCGCAGCACGCCGTGGGCCGTGGCCAGCGGCTGGATGCTCGCCACGCCGAGCTCGGTGGCTTTCTCGACCAGCCAGTCCATGCGCTCGTTCGCCGGCATGCCGACCGCGAGGTGCACGGCACGCGGCGCCTCGCGCTCCACGGCGAGGTGCGCGCCGACCGTCACCGAGACGTCGCTGCGGCCCATGCGCTCGACCGTGGCCGCGTACTCGCCGCCCGTGCCGTCGAACAGCGTGAGCGCGTCGCCGGGCTGCATCCGCAGCACCTGCACATGGCGGGCGGCACCGGACGGCAGCGCGAGGCTGGCGCCGGCGCTCAGGGGCACGGAGCAGTGAAAGCGCGGCATGCTACGGAATCGATAGCTGCAAACGACCGTTGCGCGGGCGTCACAGCGTGGTGCTTTTTCAGTTTCCCTTCAGACACGGCCGTAGGCGAAGCCCGTGATGGCCGAATTGCCCTCGACCTCGTCGATAGCGCGCGAGAGCGGCGTCAGCTCGGTGTAGCGGCTGGCAGTGGCGCGGATGTAGGCAATGAAGCGCGGCGTGTCGGCCAGGTACCTGGGCTTGCCGTCGCGCAGCGTGAGGCGCGCGAAGATGCCGGCCACCTTCAGGTGGCGCTGCAGGCCCATCCATTCGACCGCGCGGTAGAAGGCGCCGAAGTCCTCGTCGACCGGCAGTCCCGCCTTGCGCGCCGCCTGCCAGTAGCGCACGGTCACGTCGAGCACGAACTCCTCGTCCCAGCTCAGGAAGGCATCGCGCATCAGGCTGGCGATGTCGTAGGTGACGGGGCCGTAGACGGCGTCCTGGAAGTCGAGCACGCCCAGGCCCGCCGCATTCCCTGTCATCAGATTGCGCGGCATGAAGTCGCGGTGCACGTAGACGCTGGGCGATGCGAGGTTGTTCTCGACGATCAGCTTGAAGCTGCGGTCGAGCCGTTCCTTCAGCTTGCCCTCGACGGCGATGCCGCGGTGGCGGCCGATGTACCACTCGGGGAAGAGGGACAGTTCGCGCTCCAGCAGCGCCCGGTCGTAGGGCGGCAGCACGCCGGGCTTCGAGGACAGCTGCCAGCGGATCAGCGCGTCGATGGCCTGGTCGTAGAGCGGGCGGGCGGCGCGCGGGTCGGCCGGGTCGATCACGTCCAGCATGGTCTGGCGGCCCAGGTCGTCGAGCAGGAGGAAGCCGTTGGGCTTGTCCCATTCGAGCACCGTGGGAGCGAGCACGCCGGCGGTGGCCATCAGCTGCGCCACCTGGACGAAGGGGGCGCTGTTTTCCTTGTCGGGCGGGGCGTCCATCACGATGCGCGTGGGCGCGGCCGGGTCGGTGGTGTCGAGGCGGAAGTAGCGCCGGAAGCTCGCGTCGGCGGAGGCCAGGCGCACGGTCTCGGGCAGCAGCCGGTGGGCGGGCGCGACGGCCGCCAGCCAGGCCCTGAACACCTCGGCTCGCTGCGGATCGGTCCAGGAAATGGGTTCGGCGAGGCTTGGGGCCAATGCGGCCGGGGGCGGGGGTGCTGTCATGGATAATCGATTCTACAAATCCGCCTGGCGCGGCAATCCCCCTTGGCCGGCCCCCGGCCGATGCGGATCGCCGCCGGCCCCTGCAACCCGCCGGCCTGCCGCGCCGTCCCCGACGACCTTTCGTTCCGAACCGATGCCTACGACCCAAAGCCCCCACGCTTGGCACCTTGTGCGCTCGCTGCTCTCCATGGGAGAGTCGCCGGCTTCCCTCGGAATGGCCGGGCGGGAGGCCTGATGAGCCGACGTCGTGTCGTCCCGCGGCGCTCCGGCCCGCCGCCGCTGCCGCTGGCAGTCCTGTCGCTGGCGCTGATGCACGCGCACGGCGCGTCCGCGCAGCCGGCCGGCAATCTCGAGGGGCCGCTCACGCTGAAGCGCACGCCGCTGCTGACCGAGACCCTGACGCCCGCCGACCGCAGCCAGATGCCCAGCCTGGTCACCGGCGACCGCATTTCCGGCCGGCCCGACCTCGAGACCGTGGTCGAGGGCAACGCCACGCTGCGCCGCGGCGCTGTGTCCATCACCGCCGACCGGCTCGAGTACTACCAGCCCGACGACCGCGCCAAGGCCACCGGCAACGTGCGGGTCAACCAGGCCGGCAACATCTATGAAGGCCCCGAGCTGCAGCTCAAGCTCGAGACCTTCGAGGGCTTCTTCAACAACGTGCGCTACAAGTTCCTCGCGAACGAGGCGCACGGCGAGGCCAAGCGCATCGACTTCGTCGACGCCAACGTGTCGATCGCCCGCGAAGCCACCTACACCACCTGCCGCCGCGAGGACTTCCCCGGCTGGATGCCCGCCTGGCTGCTGACCGCGGCCTCGATCACCACCGACACCGAGGAGAACGAGGGCATGGCGAAGAACGCGCGCCTGAGCTTCATGGGCATCACGACGCCGCCCATTCCGAGCGTGAGCTTCCCGCTGTCGAACGACCGCAAGAGCGGCCTGCTGCCGCCGACCGTCGGCATCGACAACACCAACGGCATCGAGATCGCGCAGCCGTACTACTGGAACATCGCGCCGAACCGCGACGCCACGTTCACGCCGACGCTCATGAGCAAGCGCGGCATCAATTTCAGCAACGAGTTCCGCTACCTCGAGAAGGAATACAAGGGAACCGTCCGCTTCGACCTGATGGGCAGCGACCGCCTCGTGGGCGACCGCTACAACGAACTGCGCGCCAGCCAGCTCCAGCAGCTGATCAACGGGCAGATCACCGCCAGCAGCCTGACCCCCGCACCCAAGAACACCCGGCGCTGGGGCCTGTGGCTCAACCACCACCAGGATTTCGACGCCAAGGCGCTGGGCCTCGATTCGCTGTCGGCCAACATCAACATCAACCGGGTGAGCGACGACGACTACTGGCGCGACTTCACCCGCACGCCCTCGCTCGCGCAGCGCCAGCTGCCCAACGACGCGTCGCTCAACTGGAGCAAGGGCGACTGGAGCGGCATGGTCCGGGCGCTGAAGTACCAGAACCTGCAGTACAACCTGTCGCCGATCGTGCCCGCGTACGACCGGATGCCGCAGATCACGGCCAACTACAACAAGTACGACTGGCATGGCTTCGACGTCGCGCTGAACCTGGACTACACGCGCTTCCGCGTGAACAGGCTCTCGTCGACGCAGCTCGGCTACGACTTCAACCAGCAGTCGCAGCCCGACGGCGACCGCGCGATGGCGGTAGCGACGATCAGCCGGCCCTTCATCACGCCGAGCACGTACGTCATCCCGAAGCTGATCCTGAACGCGGCCTCGTACAACTACTACGTGCCGCAGTCCGACATTCCGAAGCTCACGCTCAACGGCGTGCAGTACGTCAACGGACAGGTCTACAACCCGAATTCGCTGTACTTCTTCCCGACGTCCAGCAACCGGACGGTGCCGACCTTCAGCCTCGACAGCGGCCTGACCTTCGAGCGCGACGCCAGCTACTTCGGCCGCGCCTTCCGCCAGACGCTGGAGCCGCGCGCGTACTACGTCTACACGCCGTACCGCAACCAGAGCATGCTGCCGAACTACGACTCGGCGGCCAACGACTTCAGCTTCGCGACCATCTACACCGAGAACGCGTTCTCCGGCGGCGACCGCGTCTCCGACACCAACGCGCTCACGCTGGGCGTGACCTCCCGCCTGATCGACCCCGATACCGGCGCCGAAGCCGCGCGCTTCGGCATCGCGCAGCGGCTGCGCTTCAGCGACCAGAAGGTCACGCTGCCGGGCGGCACGCCGGTGACCGACCGCGCGAGCGACCTGCTGCTGGGCGCCACGATCAACTGGACGCCCAAGTGGAGCCTGGACACCCTCGTCCAGTACAACCCCGACACCCGCAAGTCGGAGCGCTCGGCCATCAGCGCGCGCTACAACCCCGAGCCGTACCACAACCTGAGCGCGGCCTTCCGCTACCAGGCGCCCAGCACCCCGACGGCGACCGACGGCAACAAGTCGATCGACGTGGGCTGGCAGTGGCCGCTCAACGACCTGTGGGGCGACAAAGGCAAGAACCTCGGCCCCGGCAAGGGCCAGGGCGGCGGCCGCTGGTATGCGGTCGGCCGGCTCAACTACAGCCTGCAGGACAAGAAGCTCACCGACGGCGTGCTCGGCTTCGAGTACGACGGCTGCTGCTGGATCGGGCGCGTGGTGCTGCAGCGCACCACCACGGGCCTAGTGACGGCGAACACCCGCATCATGTTCCAGCTCGAATTCGTGGGTTTCTCCAGCATCGGCTCGAGCCCCATGCAGACCCTGCGGCAGAACATCCAGCGCTACGAACCCCTGCGCCAACCGGGCGAAGCGCCGAGCCGCTTCACCAACTACGACTGAGACGACTGACTGAGCGACGCCATGAAACACATCCGTTCCATCATGACCCTGGGCTGTCTCGCGGCAATCGCCGCCACCGCGGGTGCGCAGGGCTATCGTCCCGGTACCGGCATCACCGACATCATGCGCGCCGGCCCGCGCCTGGGCCCGCCGGCGGCGCGCCCCTCCGCCGCCGCTCCCGCGGCGCCGCCCGTGCAGCGCTCGGCCGAGTTCATCGTCGCGCTGGTCAACTCGGAGCCGATCACCAACACCGACGTGCAGTCGCGCGTGTCGCGGCTGATCAAGGAGAACCCCGACGCCGAGCGCGTTCCCCGCGGCGAGCTCACGCGGCTCGTGCTGGAACGGCTGATCACCGAGCGCGCGCAGCTGCAGCTCGCCAAGGAAAACGGCATCAAGGTCGACGAAGTGGCCATCGACCAGGCCGAGCAGACCGTGGCGCGCCAGAACGAGATCAGCCTGGTCGAGCTGCGCCGCCGCGTGGCTGCCGAAGGCATCGCGCAGCAGGATTTCCGCAACGACCTGCGCGACCAGCTGCTGCTCACGCGCCTGCGCGACCGCGAGGTCGAGGCGAAGGTCAAGATCAGCGACGCCGAGGCCGACGAATACCTGCGCGACCAGCGCAACACCTCCGTCAAGAACGCTGCGCTCGAGAACCTGAACCTCGCGCAGGTGCTGGTGGCCGTTCCCGAGAACGCCACCGACGCGCAGGTGGCCGCCGCGCAGAAGAAGGCGCAGGACATCGCCCAGCGCGCCCGTTCCGGCGAAGACTTCGCCAAGCTGGTGCGCGAGAACTCCGATTCGCCCGACCGCGGCAACGGCGGCGCCATCGGCATGCGCAGCGCCGACCGCTATCCGTCGCTGTTCGTCGAGGCCACGCAGTCGACCGCCGTGAACGGCATCGCCGGGCCGGTGCGCTCCAGCGCTGGCTTCCACGTGCTCAAGGTGCTGGCCAAGGCCCAGATCGGATCGGGCGACGCCACCGTGACCCAGACCCAGGTGCGCCACATCCTGCTACTCAACGACCCCAAGCGCACCACGGCGCAGGCGGTGGCGCAGCTGGCCGAATTCAAGCGCCGCATCCAGGCCGGCACGGCCGACTTCGCCGGCCTCGCCCGCGACAACTCGCAGGACGGCAGCGCCAAGCAGGGCGGCGACCTCGGCTGGTCGCGCCCGGGCCAGTTCGTGCCCGAGTTCGAGGAAGCCATGGACCGGCTCTCGCCGGGCCAGATCAGCGATCCCGTGGTGTCGCGCTTCGGCGTGCACCTGATCCAGGTGGTGGGCCGCCGCGATTCCAAGCTCAGCCAGTCGGAACAGCGCGAAGCCGCGCGCGCCGCGCTGCGCGAACAGCGCGTGGAAGAGGCCTTCACCACCTGGGTGCAGGAAGTGCGCGCGCGCGCCTACGTCGAATACCGCGACCCCCCGCAGTCCTGATGGCACACCCCCAGGCTGCGCGCACTTCGTGTCGCTTTGCCAACCCCCTTGCAGGGGGCAACACCAGCGGCCCGGCAAAGCCGGCTCCGCGGTGTTTCTGGCACGGCATCCCTTTCACGTCGATGGTGGTTTGACGGCATGGCTCAGCACATCGCGAGGAAGCGGTTCGGGCAGCATTTCCTGTCCGACGGCGGGATCATCGATGCGATCGTGCGCGAGATCGCGCCGCAGCCGGGCGACGCCATGGTCGAGATCGGGCCGGGGCTCGCGGCGCTGACGCAGCCGCTGGTGGAGCGGCTGGGCCGCCTCACCGTGATCGAACTCGACCGCGACCTCGCCAAGCGACTGCGCGAGCATCCGCAGCTCGACGTGGTCGAGTCCGATGTGCTCAAGGTCGATTTCGCCGAACTGGCCGCGAGGTTCCCGGCCGGCAAGCCGCTGCGCGTGGTCGGCAACCTGCCCTACAACATCTCCACGCCGATCCTGTTCCATCTGCTTGGCTGCGCCCATCTGGTCGCCGACCAGCATTTCATGCTGCAGAAGGAAGTGATCGACCGCATGGTGGCGAAGCCCGCCACCTCGGACTACAGCCGCCTGAGCGTGATGCTGCAGTGGCGCTACGAGATGGAGAACGTGCTGTTCGTGCCGCCGGAGAGCTTCGACCCGCCGCCGCGCGTGGACAGCGCGGTGGTGCGGATGGTGCCGCTGGCGGTGCCGCCGGCGGTCGATGCGCAGCTCCTGGGCGAGATCGTACAGGTGGCCTTCAGCCAGCGCCGCAAGCTGCTGCGCCACACGCTGGGCAAGTGGCTGCAGGAGAAGGGCTTCGCCGGCGACTTCGACACCCAGCGGCGGGCCGAGGAAGTGCCGGTGGCCGAATACGTGGCGCTGGCCCAGGCCCTGCCCCGATGAAAAAGCGCGCCGTCGGCGCGCTTTTTGTTTGTCGGCCGGCAGGCTTGCCGGCTTCTTTTCTTCTCGTCAGGCGGCGGCGAGCCAGTAACCTGCGTTGAAGGGGCTGCTCATGCGCAGCGCCAGGGGCGAAACGTCGACCAGTTTGTCGGTCGGCATCTTTTCGCCGGCCGGCTCGGCAGCGGCGGCTGCCGCGGTGTTCACTTCGATGCCATCGAGGGTTTCAACGTTCGGTTGAGCCTCGTTCGCCCGTTCTGCTTGGCTGGTGGATGCAGAACGGGCTACAGAAAAGAATAGAAGCACCGGAACGGGACCTTGCGGTCGCCCCAGTAGTCCGAGGCGTCGCGGAAGATGTCGAGCAGCTGCTCGCGGGCTTCCTTGTCGAACTTGGCGTTGGCGGGGATCTGCTCCAGCACGATGACGAATCCCGGCTGCGGGCCCGATTTATGCAACGGGTCGGTCATGCAGTCGTACAGCGCGTCGAAGTTCTTCCCGAAGTGGGCCGGGAACGTGAACTGCTGGGCGATCAGGTCGAGCACGTCCTGCTTGGTCTGGGCGTTGCCCAGGTTGGCGTACAGGAAGTGCTGGCCGGCCGCGTTGGCTGCGTCCTGCAGGTCGTTCACGCGGAACGCGCGGATCGATTGCACGATGTTCGGGCGTACGGCACGAAGGGATAAGGTCATCTCCGCTGGTCTTTCCATAGTCATCATCATTTCGTCGGGGCGCTTCGAGGCGCCGCTCAGGTCGTTTTCATCGCTCATGGCGCAATCCGTCTGAAGCTCGCGTAGTGGTCTGCGGTGTACCAGCAGGCCTCGGGCGCGGTGCGCTGCTCGCCGCCGCAGACGATCCGCCTTGCACCACGGTTGCGCGAACCGGGCGTCGTCACCGTGTATTCACGGTAGTGGCCGCGGCGTGCCGGCGGCAGAAGACGCTCGCGATTGCCGAACACCGTGCCGTCCTTGTCGTACCTGAAAGGGCCGCCATCGAGGATGGCGCGGTAGGTCTGCTGGCCCTGCGCCGGCAGCTCGGACAGCGCGATCGTTTCCTCGGCGGACGTTTTTCCGGCGCCGAACCATCCGCGGGCCTCGGCCCCCGTCGTCAACGCGACCAGCATCAGACTGGTGAGCGCAAACTTTGTGACAGAGGACGTGATCGAGGCGTAAGCCGCCATGGGGCACCACAAGAAAAGAGCGGGGGGTTCGAATTGGCGATCAACGTCGGGGTTAACCCGCAAATTCAAGCCCGCGAGTGTGCACCACGCTGGCGAAAATAGCAAGCGACTGCCCAAAGTTTGAGCAGTCGCCAGGGGTATCGAATGGCTTTTTAAGTTGGCGGCCACTCTCGCCAAATGGCCTATCTCTCCGCGTTTGCGTCGGCGACTGTCAAGGCTGTCATGTTCACGATGCGCCGAACAGTCGCGCTCGCCGTGAGAATATGCACAGGTTTGGCCGCACCGAGCAGGACCGGGCCGATCGCGATGTTGCCGCCCGCCGCCGTCTTGAGCAGGTTGTAGGAAATATTGGCCGCGTCGATGTTGGGAAAAACCAGCAGATTGGCGTCGCCCGCCAGCGCGCTGTGCGGCATGACGACCGCGCGCTGCTTGCTGTCGAGCGCCACGTCGCCGTGCATTTCGCCGTCCACCTCGAGCCAGGGCGCCTGCACGCGCAGCAGGTCGAGCGTGCGGCGCATCTTGATGGCGCTGGGGCCGTTGCTGGTGCCGAAGTTGGAGTGCGACAGCAGCGCCGCCTTCGGCTTCAGGCCGAAGCGCATCATTTCCTCGGCCGCCATGGTGGTGATCTCGGCCAGCTCCTCGGGCGAGGGGTCGTAGTTGACGTGCGTGTCGACCAGGAACACCTGGCGGTCGGGCAGCAGCAGGCCGTTCATGCAGGCGTACACCGGCACGTCCTGCGGGGTGCTTTCGCAGCCGCCGGGGCGCTTGCCGATCACCTGGTCGATGTAGTGCAGGTGGTTGGCGGTGGTGCCCCAGGTGCCGCAGATCAGGCCGTCGACCTCGCCCTTGTGCAGCAGCATCGAGCCGATCAGCGTCAGGCGGCGACGCATCTCGATCTTGGCGACCTGCACCGTCACGCCCTTGCGCTCGGTCATGCGGTGGTAGGTCTGCCAGAACTCGCGGTAGCGATGGTCCTGCTCGACGTTGACCACGTCGTAGTCCAGCTCCTCCTTCAGGCGCAGGCCGAATTTCTCGATGCGCTGGGCAATGATGGCCGGGCGGCCGATGAGCGTCGGGCGCGCCACGCCCTCGTCCACCACGATCTGGGCCGCGCGCAGCACGCGCTCTTCCTCGCCTTCCGAGTAGGCCACGCGCTTCTTGCTGGCGCGCCGGGCGGCGTCGAAGATGGGCTTCATCGTGGTGCCCGAGGCGTAGACGAAGCTCTGCAGCTTGTCGCGGTAGGCGTCCATGTCCTTGATGGGGCGCTGCGCCACGCCGCTTTCCTCGGCCGCCTTGGCCACGGCCGGCGCGATCTTCATCATCAGGCGTGGGTCGAAAGGCTTCGGAATCAGGTATTCGGGGCCGAAGCTGAGCTTTTCACCGACGTAGGCGGCGGCCACGCGCTCGCTCTGCTCGGCCTGCGCCAGGTCGGCGATGGCGTGCACCGCGGCGATCTCCATCTCGTCGGTGATCGTCGTCGCGCCGCAGTCCAGCGCGCCGCGGAAGATGTACGGGAAGCACAGGACGTTGTTGACCTGGTTCGGGTAGTCGGTGCGGCCGGTGGCCATGATCACGTCGTCGCGCACCGCGTGGGCGTCTTCCGGAGCGATCTCGGGGTTGGGGTTGGCCAGCGCGAAGATCACCGGGCGCTTGGCCATCTTGGCCACCATGGCGGGCTTGAGCACGCCGCCGGCCGACAGGCCCAGGAACACGTCGGCGCCCTCGATCACCTCGCCGAGCGTGCGCGCGTCGGTCTTCTGCATGAACTGGCGCTTGTCGTCGTCCATCAGCTCGGTGCGGCCTTCGTAGACCACGCCGGCCAGGTCGGTGACGAACACGTTCTCGCGCTTCAGGCCCACCTTGAGCAGCAGGTTCAGGCAGGCCAGCGCCGCGGCGCCCGCGCCCGAGGCGACCAGCTTGACCTCCTCGATCTTCTTGCCGGCCACCTTCAGGCCGTTGACCATGGCGGCCGCCACGGTGATGGCCGTGCCGTGCTGGTCGTCGTGGAAGACCGGGATCTTCATGCGCTTGCGCAGCTCGCGCTCGACGTAGAAGCAGTCCGGCGCCTTGATGTCTTCGAGGTTGACGGCGCCGAAGGTGGGCTCCAGCGAGGCAATGATGTCCACCAGCTTGGCCGGGTCCTTCTCGTCGATCTCGATGTCGAACACGTCGACGCCCGCGAATTTCTTGAAGAGAACGCCCTTGCCTTCCATCACCGGCTTGGAGGCCAGCGGGCCGATGTCGCCCAGGCCCAGCACGGCGGTGCCGTTGCTGATGACGGCCACGAGGTTGCCCCGGGAGGTGTACTTGAATGCGTTGGCCGGGTCCTTGACGATCTCCTCGCAGGGAGCCGCCACGCCGGGCGAATAGGCCAGCGACAGGTCGCGCTGGTTGATCATCTGCTTGGTCGCCGCGATGGCGACCTTGCCTGGAACGGGAAACTCGTGGTACTCGAGGGCGGCACGGCGCAGTTCTGCGCGCTTGTCTTCGGGCGTGGGAGTCGATGAGGTCGAGGGGGTCGAATCTGACATGTGCCGTAGCTCCTGGTGGCGCTTCTTCTGGGGGCGCCGATTGTAGACCTCGCGCATGACGCCCTAGGCCGCATGGCCAGGGGTTCCCATGACCAATAGCACGGGTGTTTTCCCGGGCCCGTGTGGCAATATGCGCAGTTCGGACAGAACCTGAAAAAACCTCAAGAGGAGCGACCGACCATGGCCCTGATGGATTTCATCAAGAAGCAGTTCATCGACATCATCCAGTGGACCGAGACCGGCGACGGCACGCTGGCCTGGCGCTTCCCGATGGCGGAGATGGAAATCCAGAACGGCGCCTCGCTCACGGTGCGCGAATCGCAGGTCGCCGTCTTCGTCAACGAGGGCAAGGTGGCCGACGTGTTCGGCCCCGGCATGTACAAGCTCACGACGCAGACGCTGCCCGTGCTCACGTACCTGAAGAACTGGGACAAGCTGTTCGAGTCCCCCTTCAAGAGCGACGTCTACTTCTTCAGCACCCGCCAGCAGGTCGACCAGAAGTGGGGCACGCCCCAGCCGATCACCATCCGCGACAAGGACTTCGGCGCCGTGCGCCTGCGCGCCTTCGGCAACTACTCCTTCCGCATCGGCGATGCCAAGGCCTTCCACACCGAGATCTCCGGCACGCGCGACACCTACACCGTGGCCGACCTCGACGGCCAGCTGCGCGGCCTGGTGCTGCAGAACATCAGCAACGCCATCGCCTCCAGCGGCGTGCCCTTCCTGGACCTCGCGGCCAACCAGATCCAGTTCGCCCAGGCGCTCGCCGCCCAGCTGGTGCCCGAGTTCGAGAAGATCGGCATCAAGCTCGAGAACATCACCGTCCAGAACGTCTCGCTGCCCGAAGAGCTCCAGAAGATCCTCGACCAGAAGATCGGCATGGGCATGGTCGGCAACGACATGGGCAAGTTCATGCAGTACCAGACGGCGCAGGCCATTCCCAAGTTCGCCGAGGGCGCGGCTGGCGGCGGCAGCGGCATCGCGGGCGACGCGATGGGCCTGGGTGCCGGCGTGGCGCTCGGCCAGGTGCTGGCGCAGAACCTCGCGCAGGGCCTGAGCCCCAATGCGGCGGCCGCCGCTGCGGCGCAGCAGCAGCAACCGGCGGTGGCCGTGGTGAGCGCCGCCGATGTGATGACCACGCTGGAAAAACTCGGCGAGCTGAAGACGAAGGGCATCCTCACGCAGGAAGAGTTCGACGCCAAGAAGGCCGAACTACTCAAAAAGCTGGTCTGACGCGGCGCCATGTTCCGCACAGCGCCTGACGCCCCTTCGACGGGCGTCGGAAGCCTCGTTGGCTTGAAAGACTCGTGGCCGCCCGCGCCATGGCTGATGAGACGCCATGGCTGAGGAAACCGGCAACCAACGCTACTACCGAGCGCCCTGCCCCGGCTGCGGCGCGCCGGTCGAATTCCGATCGGCGCAATCGACGCACGCGGTCTGTCCCTACTGCCAGAGCACCGTAGTGCGCCAGGGCGACACGCTCGCGCGCACCGGCAAGATGGCGGAGCTGTTCGACGACTTCAGCCCGCTGCAGCTGTTCGCCGCCGGCCGGATCCAGGACAAGCCCTTCACGCTCATCGGCCGGCTGCAGTACACCTATCCCGGCGGGCGCTGGACCGAATGGATCGCCGCGCTCGACGGCGACCGTACCGCCATCCTCAGCGAGGACAACGGCGCCTACGTGTTCGCGCTGCCCTTCGACCTGCAGCGCGCCGCGCCCCCGCCTGTCGACCTGCGCGTGGGCGCCACCAGCGCCTTCGCCGGCCAGAGCTACACCGTCACTTCGAACGAGCAGGTGGCGCTGACCTCGGCGCAGGGCGAACTGCCGCACCTGCCCGAACTCGGCCGGCCGTTCGCGATGGTCGAGCTGCGCAACGACCGCGGGCTGGTGCTCAGCATCGACTACGGCACCGCCAAGCCCAGCGCCTATCTCGGTCGCTCGGTACAGCTGGAAGACCTCCAGCTCACCGGCCTGCGCGCCGAATCCGCCAAGGACGAAAAAGGCCGCAGCTTCAACTGCCCCAACTGCGGCTCGCCCGTCACGGTCAACCTCGCCGACAGCAAGAGCATCACCTGCGGCTCGTGCAACAGCATCATCGACCTGTCGCAGGGCATCGGCGGCGAGCTCAAGCACGCCACGCAGGACGAGCCGGTTCGCCCGCTCATCGCGCTGGGCAGCATGGGTCAGCTGCAGGGCGCGCAGTGGCAGGTGGTGGGTTTCCAGCACCGCATGGGCAGCGAGCCCGGCGACGACGAGCACTTCGGCTGGGACGAATACCTGCTCTACAACAACAAGCGCGGCTTCAGCTTCCTGGTGGACGCCGAGGACGGCTGGAGCATGGTCAAGCCGACCACCGGCGCGCCCGTGATGGCCGAGAGCGGCAACACCGCCACCTACCTCGGCAAGCGCTACCAGCAGCAATACGCCTACAACGCCGAGACCACCTACGTGGCGGGCGAGTTCTACTGGCAGGTCGAGCGCGGCCAGAAGACCTTCAACCGCGACTTCGCCAACGGCGGCGCGCTGCTGTCGATGGAGCGCTCGGCCAACGAGCTGACGTGGTCCTCCGGCAGCAAGATCGACAGCGGCGCGGTCGCCACCGCCTTCAAGCTCGATGCGCGCAAGGACATGTTCAAGCGCGCCGACGCGCTGCCGGTGAGCGCCGCCTCGGGGCTGGGCTGCGGCACCATCATCCTCATCATCGTCGTGATCATCATCGTGCTGATCATCCTGAGCACCTGCTCCAGCAGCGGCGGCTCCGGCTATCGCAGCTCGGGCGGCTCGTATGGCGGCTACTCGAGTGGCGGCGGCCACAAATGACGGCGAAGATGCGCGCGATGCTCTCTCTAACTACTGCTACGACTGGAGGTCCCCATGGGATTTGAATGGCTGAAACCGGGCGTGGTCCTCGGATCGCTCGTGTACGCGCTGATCGGCGTCGTGATCTTCTGGCTCTGCTTCCTGATCATCGACAAGATCACGCCCTACGACCTGTGGGGCGAGATCGTCGAGAAGCAGAACGTGGCGCTGGGGCTGGTGGTTGCCGCGATGAGCCTCGGCATCAGCATCATCGTGGCTGCTGCAATCCATTGAGCGACGCGGCCCTGCCCGCGCGCACCCCGGACGCGCGGGGGCCGCAACCGATCGAGATCGCGCTGCTCGCCAGCGTGTTCGTGGTCGCCGCCTGCGGACTCGTCTACGAGCTCACCGCGGCCGCGCTCAGCTCCTACCTGCTGGGCGATTCGGTGCTGCAGTTCAGCACCATCATCGGCACCTACCTGTTCGCCATGGGCGTGGGCTCGTGGCTCTCGCGCTATTTCGAGCGGCAGCTGCCCGCGCACTTCCTCCGCATCGAACTGCTGGTGGCGCTGATCGGCGGCGCGCTGCCGGCCGTCCTGTTCCTGGCCAACGCCTACGTGCCGGGCGCGTTCCGGCTGCTGCTCTACGGCCTGGTGATGGTCGTGGGCACGCTGGTGGGGCTCGAAGATCCCGCTGGTGATGCGCATCCTGAAGCGCAACATCGTGCTCAAGAACCTGGTGTCGCAGGTCCTCACCTTCGACTACCTCGGCGCGCTGGCCGTGTCGGTGGCGTTTCCGCTCATCCTGGTGCCGCAGCTCGGCATGATCCGCACCGGCCTGCTGTTCGGCTTCATGAACGCGGCCGTGGCTGTGTGGGCGCTGTGGCTGTTCCGCCATGAGCTGCGCCGCGTGGGCGCGCATGCCGTGGCCTGTTTTCTCGCGCTGGCGGCGCTGGTGGGCGCCTTCGTCGGGGCCAACCACATCACCACGCTGGCGGAAGACAAGTTCTATCAGGACCGCATCGTCTTCAGCGCCACCTCGCCGTACCAGCGCATCGTGGTCACGCGCGGGCTGCTGGGGCACCGGCTCTTCCTCAACGGCAACCTGCAGTTCGCCGAGCGCGACGAATACCGCTACCACGAGGCGCTGGTGCATCCGGTGATGGTGGCGCAGGGCGCGCCCAAGAAGGTTGCGGTGCTCGGCGGCGGCGACGGCATGGCGGTGCGCGAGATCCTCAAGTACCCGTCGGTGGAATCGGTCACGCTGGTGGAGCTCGATCCGAACATGACGAAGCTCTTCACCGAGCACGAGACGCTGGCTGCGCTCAACGGGCATTCGCTGTCTTCGCCGAAGGTGAAGATCGTGAATACCGATGCCTTCCAGTGGCTGCAGCAGCCTGGTGACATGTATGACGTGATCGTGGTCGACTTTCCGGATCCGACCAACTTCGCCATCGGCAAGCTCTACACCAACAGCTTCTACGCGCTGCTCGAGAAGCGCCTGTCGGCCAGCGGCTATGCGGTGATCCAGACCACCTCGCCGCTGGTGGCGCGCAAGAGCTACTGGACCGTGGCGACGACCATCGAGTCGGTCGGCCTGCGCGCCACGCCGTACCACGCGCACGTTCCCAGCTTCGGCGAATGGGGTTACATCATCGCCAGCCGCAGGCCCTACCGCATGCCCGATGCGCTGCCGCAGGGCCTGCGGTTCCTATCCCCGAGCACGCTGCCGCTGATGTTCGACTTTCCGCTCGACATGGCGCGCGTGCCGGCGGAAGTGAACCGGCTGTCGAACCAGATCCTGGTCACCACTTACGAGCAAGAGTGGGGCAAGGTCATGGCTCACTAGCCCCGTCATGCAAAGGCGCGAATTCCTCGGCGTGGCTGCGGGCGCGGCGGGTGCTCTGGCGCTCGCGGGCTGCGAGGCCCCGCCACCGCCCATCGAGGGCGGCTTCACCGGCATCGACGTCACGCGGGGCCATGCGATGCGCGACCACGCCCTGGGGAGCACGACGCCTGCCACGGTGAAGCGTACGCGCGTGGTCATCGCCGGCGGCGGCGTGGCGGGCCTCGCAGCTGCCCGCGCGCTGCGGCTTTCGGGCATCGACGACTTCGCGCTGCTCGAGCTGGAAGACACTGCCGGCGGCAACGCGCGCGGCGGCGTGGTCAACGGCATCGCCTGCCCGCTCGGCGCGCACTACCTGCCGGTGCCTGGCGACGACGCGCGCGAGGTGCAGGATCTGCTGGAGGAACTCGGCCTGCGCCGCCGCGTGGCGGGCCGCTGGGAATACGACGAGGTCACGCTGTGCCACAGCCCGCAGGAGCGCCTGTTCTTCCACGGCGAGTGGCAGGACGGGCTGCTGCCCGTGCACGGCGTGGGCGAAGCCACGCTCGCGCAGTACCGCAAGTTCGCGCAGCGCATCGACGCGCTGCAGCACGCCGCGCACTTCGCCATTCCGACGCTCAAGGTCGCCATCACGCCCGAGCTGCTGGCGCTCGATGCCATCAGCTTCGAGAGCTGGCTCGACGGCGAAGGCTTCGGCGATGTGCAGCTGCGCTGGTACCTCGACTACTGCTGCCGCGACGACTACGGCGCCGGCATCGGGCAGGTGTCGGCCTGGGCCGGCATCCATTACTTCGCGAGCCGACACGGCTTCCACGCGCCCGGAGATCCGACGGGCAGCGTCAACGATTCGAGCCCCGAGCGCGACGGCATCCTCACTTGGCCCGAGGGCAACGGCTGGCTCACGAAGCAGCTCGCCAGGCCGCTCGGCGAGCGCCTGCGCACCGGCAGTATCGTCACGCGCATCGCGGAAGTGCGCGACGGCGTCGAGATCGATGCGTGGGATGCGGGGTCGAAATCCATGGTGCGCTGGCAGGCCGAGCGCTGCATCGTCGCGCTGCCCGTGTTCATCGCCGCGCGCGTGGTCGAGAACCCGCCCGAGGTGCTGAAGAACGCCGCCGCGCACGTGCGCTACGCCCCCTGGCTGGTGGCCAACATCCACCTGCGCGGTCCGCTGGCCGACCGCGTGGGCGCCGCGCCGAGCTGGGACAACGTGATCTACGGCACCAGGGGCCTCGGCTACGTGGACGCGCGCCACCAGGCGCTGGACCCCACGCCGCGCGGCACGGTGCTGAGCTGGTACCGCCCGCTGGGCCCGAGCGGCTACGACACCGTCGACGGCCGCAAGCTGCTGCTGGAGCGCCCCTGGACCGGCTGGCGCGACGACCTGCTCGCCGAGCTGTCGGTGCCGCACCCTGATCTGCCTTCACTGGTCTCGCGCATCGAGATCACTCGCTACGGCCACGCCATGTCCATCCCCATGCCCGGCCTGCTGGCGCAGATCGGCCCGCAGCGCAGCGCGCCCGATGGCGAGCATCGCGGCAGCGTGGTGGCGGGCCGGCTGTCGTTTGCGCACGCGGACTGGTCGGGCTATTCGATCTTCGAAGAGGCGTTCACGCGCGGGCATGTCGCGGGAACGGACGCGGCGGTGGCAGCATGAAGACACTGGTGCTCGGCGGCTACGGCAACTTCGGCGCGCGCATCTGCCGCGCGCTGGCCGGCAGCCCCGGTATCGAACTGCTCGTGGCGGGGCGCGATGCGCAGCGCGCCACGGCCTTCGCCTCATCGCTGGACGCGGCCGCGAGCGGCGTGCGCATCGACGTGCAGGCTGCCGATCTCTCTGGCACCCTGCGCGGCCTCGGCGTGGAGCTCGTGATCCACACCGCCGGGCCCTTCCAGAACCAGGACTACCGCGTGCCGCAGGCCGTCGCTGCCGCGGGCGCGCACTACATCGACCTGGCCGACGGACGCCGCTTCGTGTGCGACTTTCCTGCTGCCTTGGACGCCACCTTTCGCCGCGCTGGCCGCACTGCGGTGAGCGGCGCCAGCACCGTGCCCGCACTGTCGTCCGCCGTGGTCGACCATCTCGCGGACGGCTGGCAGGACATCCGGAGCATCGACATCTGCATCGCCCCCGCGCAGGGGGCGCCGCGCGGCGAGGCCACGCTGGCCGGCGTGCTCGCATACTGCGGCGAGCCCATCCGCGTCTGGCAAGGCGGCCGCTGGGTCGAGATGCCCGGCTGGGCCGATCCGGCGAAGGTGGAGTTCGCGCGCATGAAGCCGCGCCGCGGTGCGCTCTGCGACATTCCCGACCTGGAGCTCTTTCCGGCGCGCTACGAAGGCGTGCAGTCGGTGATGTTCCGCGCCGCGCTCGAAGTCGAACTGACGCAGCGCGCCTTCGCCTTCCTCGCCTTCATGCGCCGCGCGGGACTGCTGCCGGCGCCGCAGAAGCTGGCGTCCCTGCTGCATGCCACCGGCGGCATGTTCGACGCGCTGGGTACGGCACTGGGCGGCATGGTCGTGCGCGTCGACGGCACCGATGCACAGGGCCGGCCGGCGCGGCGCGCCTGGCACATCGCGGCCGACGACAACCATGGGCCGGAAATCCCATGCATGGCCGCGATCCTGCTGGCGCGCCGGCTCGCGAACGGCAACGCAACCTTGCCCGTCGGTGCGCATGCCTGCATGGGCCTGCTGGCTCTGCCTGAGTTCGAGCCGGAGTTCGCGCGCTGGGGCATGGTGACCGACATCGTCGAAGAAGCGCCAATCGCAGTGACAGGCCATGGCGCACCGGCGTTTTGAATTCGACATGCCGGCGCCTGCCGACGTGGTCTTCGACGCTTTCCATTACCACGTGTGGCGGGCACGCTGGGACTCACTGGTCGGCAACGCCCGCGTGGTGGGCGGCGCGCCCTGTCCGTTTGTCGGCGCCGAGACGGAGAACACGGGCCACGGCTGGTTGCGCGGCTTGTCGATGCGAACACGGTTCGTGAGCTTCGACCGACCGCATGTGGCTGCGGCCTCGATGGTCGGCCTCTCTTTTCCCTTCAGCCGCTGGGCCGCGTCCATGCGGCACCGCGACGCGCAGCCGGGCCATTCGGTTCTCATCTATGTCTACACCATCGAGGCGGGCCCGCAGGCGTTGCGCTGGCTGCTGGAGCCGGTGGTCGCGTGGGTCTTCGCACGGCAGACGCGCCGGCGCTTCGCGCGCATGCATGCGTTCCTGGCTGCGCATGCGCATGAAGTCGTTGCGTGGCAGCGCACTGAGCACGGGAGCTCCGCCACGTGAAAGATCCTGCTGCGGAGGAGCGCTTGTTGCGCCTGAGTCTTGTCGCCGTGTGGCTCTTCACCGCAATCGCCAGCATCTTCGAACTGGACGGCCAGAGCCGCCAGGTGCTGGCCGCTGCCGGCATCGCCTCGCCGCAGTGGCTGGTGCAAGGGCTGATCGTCGGCGGCGCGGCGGCCGATCTTGCGGTCGGCATCGCGCTGTGGCGGTGGCCCGGGCGCGCCAGCTATGCGGCAGCCCTGGCCCTCATGCTCATCATGACACTGGTGGCGACGGTGCTGCAGCCCGGCCTGTGGCTGCATCCGCTCGGTCCGCTGCTCAAGAACATCCCGATCGCCGCGCTGCTCTGGCATCTGTACCGGCGCGCCGCACCATGACATGAACACCTACCTCATCCTCAAGTGGCTGCACATCGTCTCCAGCGTCCTCATGGTCGGCACCGGGCTGGGCTCGGCTTTCTACATGTTCTTCGCCAACCGCAGCGGCAGCGTGCCTGCGCAGGCGGTGGTCAGTCGACTGGTGGTGCGCTCCGACTGGTGGTTCACCACGCCCACCGCCATCCTGCAGCCGGCTACCGGCTTCGCGCTGGCGCATATGGCGGGCTTTCCGCTTTCCACCCCATGGCTTGCGCTGTCGCTGGCGTTATTCGTTTTCGCGGGGGCCTGCTGGCTGCCGGTGGTGTGGCTGCAGATCCGCATGGCGGCGATCGCGGCGCGGGCGCATCGCGATGCGGCGCCCCTGCCGCCGCTCTATGCACGCTACCAGCGATGGTGGGAACTGCTGGGCTATCCGGCCTTCGCGGCCATGGTGGTGGTCTTCTACCTGATGGTGAACAAGCCCCAGCTATGACTCGTTGAATGCGGCCCGGCGCGGGCCTGTGCGGTTTTCACGAAGACTTCACACACAGCGCGATTGCTTCACAGATGGCTCGCACACTCGCGGGCGCCAACAAAAACAGTGGGGAGCCTCCATGCTTCAAGTCGCCAACAGAAAACTCGCGTCGATCAGCGACGTGTTCTTCACCGGGCTGGGCCGCGCGCTCGGCTTCCTGCGTCCGCTGGCCCGCGGGCTCATCGGTTCCTGGCGACCCCCGGGGTGGCTGCGCATCCTGGGTGCATTCCTTCTCCTGGGCTTGCAGTGGCTGCAGCAGCGGCTTGCGTGGCTGGTGCTGCTTGCGCTGCTGGTGCTGGCAGGCTGGATCGCCCATCCCCATGTGATGAAGTGGTGGCACGGCCTCACGCCCGACCGAGTCGAACCCGTGGTCGCCACCGCGAAGACCGATCCGCCGCAGCGCACGCAGATCGAGTTCGACAGGGGCCCAAACCCCTTCGTCATCAATTTCTCGGCCTCCGTCGCGCCCATTGCGCGCATCGGCCAGGAAGCCACCGGCGTCACCATGGAGCCCGCCATCGCCGGCCGCTGGACCTGGACGAAGCAGAACCGCCTCGAATTCCTGCCCGCGCAGGACTGGCCCATCGGCCAGCCGTACAAGGTGCAGATCGCCGACAGCGCCCTCGCGCCGCACATCGAACTGGCGCAGCGCAAGTACGAGTTCACCTCTCCCGAGTTCACCGCGCAGTTCATCGGCGCCGAGTTCTACCAGGACCCGGTCCAGGCCAACGTGCGGCGTGCGCTCTTCCAGGTGCGCTTCTCGCACCCCGTCAACACGGCCGAGTTCGAGAAGCGCCTGGTGCTGACCTACGACCAGCCCTGCAGCAGTTCCTTCTTCAGCGTGGGCAAGTGCGCGAGCGAGAAGTTCACCGTCAGCTACGACAAGCTGCGCCTCATCGCCACGCTGCAGTCGGAGCCGCTGCCCATTCCGGAGAAGAACCGGCCCGCGATCCTCAGTCTCACGGCCGGTGCGGTCGCGCAGAAGGGCGGTCCGGCGCTGCGCAATGACCAGTCGCGCGCGGTCGAGATCCCCGGCCTCTACAGCCTTTCCATCTCCGGCGCCGAGCCCACCATCGTCACCGGCGAGAACGGCGAGCCCGAGCATGTGATGCAGGTCAGCGCCTCCATGCCGGTGCACGAGCGCGAGATGGCGCGCGTGGTGCAGGCCTGGCTGTTGCCCGTGACGGAAGAGGCCAAGGGCGACCCCGCCGGACAAGTTCGACTGGTCCGCCGATCCGTCGAAGGTGACCGATGCCGTGCTGCGTCGCGCGAAGAAGCTCAACCTGCAGCCCATCGCCAGCGAGCGCGAGGTGACCGAGATGGTCAGCTTCCGCATGCCGCAGGCCGAAGGCGGCCGCTACCTGCTGGTGCGCGTTGCCAAGGGCCTGAAGACGCCCGGCGGCTACCAGCTGGGCGCCGCGTTCCAGGACGTGCGCCTGCTCAAGACCTTCGCGCCCGAGCTCAGCATCATGAGCCAGGGCTCGCTGCTCGCGCTCTCGGGCGAGCGCAAGCTGCCGATCCTGGTGCGCGACCTGCCCGGCATCCGGCTCGAAATCGGCCGCCTGCTGCCGCAGCAGCTGCAGCACCTGGTGACGCAGACCAACGGCGACTTCGCGCATCCGCAGTTCTACGGCGGCCTGCAGTCGGACAACCTCGTCGATCGCTTCCAGAAGGAGATTCCGCTGAGCATTCCCGCCGGCAAGGCGCACTACGAGACCGTCGACTTCGCCGAGTACCTGCGCAGCGACGCGACCGACCGCCGCGGCGTGTTCCTGCTGAAGGTGCAGGGCTACGACCCCAAGGCGAAGAAGAAGCCCGAGGGCGAAGGCCAGCCGGAGGAAGCGCAACAGCAGCAGGAAGAGCAGTCCTCCGAAGAGGAAAGCAACGGCGAGGGTGGCGAAGGCGGTAGCCCCGAGCAGCAGATCGACCAGCGCCTGGTGCTCGTCACCGACCTGGGCATCGTGGCCAAGAAGTCGCTCGACGGCACGCGCGACGTGTTCGTGCAGAGCATCGCCAGCGGTCAGCCGGTGGCCGGCGCGATGGTCGAGGTGTGGGGCCGCAACGGGATGATCGTCGCGTCGCAGTCCACCGACGCCACGGGCGCGGCCAAGCTGCCCAACCTCGCCGGCTTCCAGCGCGAGAAGGCGCCGGTGGTGCTGGTGGTGCGCAAGGACGGGGACCTGAGCTTCCTGCCCTTCAACCGCAGCGACCGCACGCTGGACATCTCGCGCTTCGACGTCGGCGGCCTGCGCGCGGCCGGCGTGCCGAATCAGATGACCGCGTATGTCTTCAGCGACCGCGGCATCTACCGCCCCGGCGACACCATGCACATCGCGATGATGGTGAAGGCCGGCAACTGGGGCACCTCGCTGCGCGACCTGCCGCTGGAGGCCGAGATCATCGATGCGCGCGGCCTCAGCGTGCGCCGCGAGAAGCTCCGGCTCGGCCCGGGCGGCGCAGCCGAGATCGCCCACACCACGCAGGACACCTCCCCCACCGGCAACTACGCCGTCAACCTCTACCTGCCGCGCCAGTCGTCGCCGGGCACGCCCGAGGTCGAGAGCCTGCTGATCGGCAGCACCACGGTGAAGGTGCAGGAGTTCCTGCCCGACCGCACCAAGGTCACGGCCAAGCTCAGCAGCGAAGTCGCCGAAGGCTGGGTGAGCCCCAAGGACCTGAAGGCGCAGATCGACGTGCAGAACCTGTTCGGCACGCCCGCGCCCGACCGCAAGGTGGAAGGCACGCTCACGCTGAGCCCCGGTTTCCCGGTGTTCCGCGCCTTCACCGACTACGCTTTCTTCGACCCGCAGCGCGCCACCGAGAAGCAGGTGGACGACCTGGGCAGCGTGCAGACCAGTTCCGACGGCAAGGCCGAGTTCGACCTGCGCCTCTCGCGCTTCGACGCCGCCACCTACCAGGTGCACGTGCTCGCCAAGGCCTTCGAGCCCGAGGGCGGGCGTAGCGTGTCGGCCGAGGCGCAGACGCTGGTGAGCGACCTGCCCTACCTCGTCGGCGTGAAGGTCGACGGCGACACCAGCTACGTGAGCAAGGGCGCCACGCGCAACGCCACGGTGATCGCCATCGACCCGCGCGCGAAGAAGACGGCCGTGGCCGACCTGAAGATCGAGCGCGTCGAGCGCAAGGTGCTGTCGGTGCTCATCAGGCAGGACAACGGCCTGTACCGCTACGAGTCGCGCCGCAAGGAGATCGTGCTCGACGAGAAGCCCTTCGCCATTGCCGCAGCCGGCAACAACGTGGCGCTGGACACCGCCGCGCCCGGCAACTTCGCCTACGTGGTGCGCAACGCGCAGGGGCTGGAGCTCAACCGCGTGGAGTACAGCGTGGCCGGCAACGCCAACGTGTCGCGCTCGCTCGACCGCAACGCCGAGCTGCAGCTCACGCTCGACCGCAAGGACTACGAGCCCGGCCAGGAGATCTCGGTGAGCATCCGCGCGCCGTACGTGGGCGCGGGCCTCATCACCATCGAGCGTGACAAGGTGTACGCGCATGCATGGTTCAAGGCCGACAAGACCGCATCGGTGCAGAAGATCACCCTGCCCAAGGACTTCGAGGGCACCGGCTACATCAACGTGCACTTCGTGCGCGACCCGGCCTCCGACGAGGTCTACATGAGTCCGCTGTCGTACGGCGTGGTGCCTTTCGCAACCGCGTTAACCAGGCGCACCGCCAACCTGCAGCTCACCAGCAGCGAGCTGGTGAAGCCGGGGCAGACGGTGAAGATGAAGCTCACGAGCGACAAGCCCACGCGCGCCGTCGTGTTCGCGGTCGATGAAGGCATCCTGCAGGTGGCGCGCTACAAGACGCCCGACCCGCTGAAGCACTTCTTCCAGAAGCGCGCGCTCGAAGTGGGCACGCTGCAGACGCTCGACCTGATCCTGCCGGAGTTCAAGAAGCTCATGCAGGGCGCCGCGCCCGGCGGCGATGGCGAAGGCGAACTCGGCAAGCACCTGAACCCGTTCAAGCGCAAGCGCGACAAGCCGGTGACCTACTGGTCGGGCCTGGTCGACGTGAACGGCAGCCGCGAGTTCAGCTACACCGTGCCCGAGAGCTTCAACGGCAGCCTGCGCGTGATGGCCGTGGCGGTGAACGATGAGACCACCGCTGCCAAGAGCACCCGCACCGTGGTGCGCGGCGACATGGTGATATTGCCCAACGCACCGCTTGCAATGGCGCCTGGCGATACGGTGGAAGTGGGCGTGGGCCTGGCCAACAACATCGTCGGTTCGGGCAAGGAGGCGCCCATCGCGCTCACGCTCACCGCATCGGGCGGGCTCGAAGTGGTGGGCGACGCCACGCAGACGCTCAAGGTCAACGAGCGCGGCGAAGCCAGCACCAAGTTCAACGTGCGCGCCAAGCCGGGCGAGCAGGCGGTGCTGGGTTCTTCCGCGCTCGTGTTCACATCGACGCACAAGAACTACAGCGCGCGCCTCTCTACCGAAGTGAGCGTGCGGCCCGCATCGCCCTTCGTCACGCTGGTGCAGGCCGGCAGCTTCCAGCGCGCGGGAGAAATCTCGAGCCAGGCCGACCTGTATCCGAACTTCCGCCAGAGCGACGTGGCCGTGTCGGCCGCGCCCTGGGCCTTCGCGACCGGCCTCATGCAGTACCTGGAGGCGTACCCGCACGGCTGCACCGAGCAGATCACCAGCCAGACCTTCCCGGCCGTGCTGCTGTCGGGCCGGCCCGAGCTGGTGAAGGAAATGTCGCGCGGCCGCACCGCGGAGCAAGGCCCGCTGCCCGAGGCGCGCAAGACCTTCGAGCGCTACCTGGTTCAGCTGCGCGCGCGGCAGACGGCCGACGGCGGTTTCTCGCTGTGGCCCGGCGCCGGCACCGACCCCTTCGCCACCCTCTATGCGGTGCAACTGCTCGTCGAGGCCAAGGACCGCAAGCTGCCCGTGCCGCAGGACCTGCTGCAGAAGGCCAACACCTACCTGCAGGGCTGGCTCGGCAGCGGCGACAGCACGCTCGACGGCTGGCGCCAGCGCACGCAGGCGGCCTACCTGCTGACGCGCCAGGGCATCGTCGCGCCGGCCGCGCTCGCCAACCTGCGCGAAGCCCGCCGCAACCAGCTGGCGCGCCAGGGCGTGGGCTGGGGCGACGACCTCGGCGCCGTGTACCTCGCCGCGAGCTACCAGCTCGTGAAGCAGGAGCAGGTCGCCAACGAACTGCTCGACCCGGTGTGGTCCGACCTGCTCGCGCGCACCGAGAAGAAGCAGCGCCGCAACGCCTGGGGTGCCTACTACGACCCGCTGGTGCACGACAGCATGACGCTGCACCTGGTGGGCCGCCACTTCCCCTCGCGCCTGAAGGCGCTGAAGCCCGCGGTGTGGGAAGGCATGGCCCAGATGGTGCGGGAGGGCTGGTACAACAGCCTGTCGTCGGCCTCGATGCTGCTCGCGGTGGACTCCTACTTCGAGGCCGTGGGGCAGAACGTGGAAGGCAAGCTCTCGGCGAGCACCGTCAATGCGCAGGGCCAGGCCGCGGCGCTCGCGCTGGGCGCGGTGAACCCGATCACGCGCGCTGCGGTGCCGGCTGGCACCGCCAAGCTGAGGCTGTCGAACGACAGCGACTTCAACCTGTACTACAGCTGGGCCGAGCAGGGTTTCGAGCGCAATGTGCCCGCCACGCCGGTGAACAAGGGCATGGAGATCTTCCACGAGGTGCTCGACGCCAAGGGCAACCCCGTCACCAAGGCGAAGCTCGGCGAAGAGGTCACGGTGCGGGTGCGCGTGCGCAGCCTGGAGCGCGCGCAGATCAACGACGTGGCGCTGGTCGACGTGCTGCCCGGCGGGCTGGAGCCGGTGCTGCAAGCGGTGGGTGACGACGACGATGCCAATGCCGACGCGCCCATCTGGAAGAAGCGCCTGGGCGGCGGCGGTTCATGGAAGGTGCAGTACGCCGACATCCGCGAAGACCGCGTCGTGTTCTACGGCGGCGTCGGCAAGGACCTGCTCGAAGTGACCTACAAGGCGCGCGCCACCAACGTGGGCGACTACGTGGTGCCGGCCGCCTACGGCGAGGCGATGTACGACCGTCGCGTGTTCTCGCGCTCGGCCGGTGCGCGCTTCCAGGTGGTGGCGAATTGATCATGACGCGCTCTTGCCTTGTCCCCCTCTCCCGCAAGCGGGAGAGGGTTAGGGTGAGGGTGCAGCGCCTCCCATGACCACCGCGCTCGATCCGTCGCCGATGCCCTCACCCCAACCCTCTTCCAGAGGGAGAGGGAGGAAGGCGCTCATTGCTTTTGCAGTCGTCGCCGTGTTGCTCGCGCTGTTGCGCCTGTGGCCCCACGCCCCGCTGAGCGAAACCGTCGGCAGCTCGCGCGCGGTCTATGCGCAAGGCGGCGAGCTGCTGCGCCTCACGCTCGCGGCCGACGAGCAGTACCGGCTCTGGGTACCGCTGGAGCGCATCTCGCCCACGCTGGTCGATGCCGTGCTGCTGTACGAAGACCGCCGCTTCTATGCGCACCCTGGCGTCAACCCCGCCGCGCTGGTGCGCAGCGCGTGGCGAATCGCCAGCGGCGAGCGCAGGCAGGGCGGCTCCACGCTCACGATGCAGCTCGCGCGCCGCGTCTACGGCATCGACAGCCGCACGCCCGGCGGCAAGGTCGCGCAGATCTTCGCGGCGCTGTGGCTGGAGGCCCGCTTCAGCAAGCACGACATCCTCGAGGCGTATCTCAACACCGCGCCCTACGGCGGCAACATCGAAGGCGTGCAGGCCGCGAGCCTCATCTACTTCCGCAAGGACGCCGCCAGGCTCAGCCTGCCCGAAGCGCTGACGCTCGCGGTGATTCCGCAGAACCCCGTCAAGCGCATTGCCGAGCGCGGGCGCAACGCCGAGCTTCAGGCCGCGCGCGAGCGCCTCTCTGCACTGTGGGCCGAGCGCGATCCCACGGCGAAGCAGCATGCGCCCGACGCGCAGCTCGCGCTGTCGGCGCAGTCGCGCGGCAGCCTGCCTTTTCTCGCGCCCCACGCCACCGACATGCTGCTCGCGCAGGAGCGCGGCGTGCAGGAGGTGCGCACCACCATCGACCTGCGCATGCAGGCCACGCTCGAGCGCGTCATGGCGCAGTACCTGCGTGCGCATGCCGACGTGGGCATGAACAACGCGAGCGCGCTGCTGCTCGACGCGTCGACGATGCAGGTGCGCGCGATGATCGGCTCGGCCGACTTCCGCAACGACGCCATCGCGGGCCAGGTCAACGGCGTGCTGGCCAAGCGCTCGCCGGGCTCCACGCTCAAGCCCTTCATCTACGCGCTGGCGCTCGACCAGGGGCTGCTGCATCCGAAGACGATGCTGAAGGACGCGCCCACCTCCTTCGGCCCCTACACGCCCGAGAACTTCGACCACCGCTTTGCGGGGCCGCTGCCGGCGCAGGAGGCGCTGATCCGCAGCCGCAACGTGCCCGCGGTGGCCGTGGCCGCGAAGCTCTCGAAGCCCGGGCTCTACGACTTCATGCGCCTTGCGGGTGTGCAGAAGCTGCAGAGCGAGCAGCACTACGGCCTCGCGCTGGTGCTGGGCGGCGGCGAGGTCACGCCGGAGGAGCTGGCCGGCATGTACGCGACGCTGGCCAACGGCGGCGTCTCGCAGCCCATCCGCTACACGCAGCCAGCGCCCGGCGAGAAGCCCGTGCAGCCGCTGCGCCTGCTGAGCGAAGAGGCTTCGTTCATCACGCTCGACATGATGCGGCAAACCCCGCGCCCCGACACCACGCTGCCCGCACGCCCCGCCATCGCATGGAAGACGGGCACCTCCTGGGGCTTCCGCGATGCGTGGACCGCGGGCGTATTCGGCCGCCACGTGCTGGTGGTGTGGGTCGGCAATTTCGATGGCAGCAGCAATCCCGCGCTGGTGGGCGTGGATGCCGCCGCACCGCTCTTCCTGCGCATGGTCGACGCACTACGCGCGGAGCGGCTGGACCCGGGCGAGATGGCGTCGCGCCGACCGCCCGACCTGCGCCAAGTCGAGGTCTGTTCGGCGACCGGCGGCCTGCCCGACGCGCTGTGCCCGGTGCGCACCATGACGTGGTTCATCGCCGGTAAGTCGCCGATCCAGGTCAGCAACCTGCACCGCGCGGTGTGGGTCGACGAGACCACGGGCAAGGTCGTCTGCGGACCGCAGCCGAATGCGCGCCAGCAGGTGGTGGAGCAATGGGGCAGCGACATGCGCCGGCTGTTCCGCCAGGCCGGGCTGCCGCGTGCGAGCGCACCTTCCGACGGTTGCGAGAAGTCGCAGGGCAGCGAAGGCGATGCCTCGTCGGACAGCGCGCCGCTCATCACCTCGCCGCTGCGCGGCGTGCGCCACACGCTGCGCGCCAAGAAGCCCGAGCCCCTGGTACTGCGCGCCGAAGGTGCGGCCGGCACGCAGGCGATCTACTGGTTCGCGGACGACGCGCTCATCGGCCGCGCCGCGCCGGGCGAAGGCATCACGTGGATGCCCGATCTCGCGTCATCCGGCCGGCGCTACCTGCTGCGCGCGGTCGATGATCAGGGGCGCGCCGAGTCGCGCGAGGTGACGGTCGACATCGCGCCCTGAAGTCGCGCGGGGCATGTCATGGCCGCGTCACTCCTTGCCGGCATGGTCACGCGTTTTCGACTTGGAACCTTTCCCTCTCATGACGCGTCTCGCCCCCCTGTCTTTCATCGCCCTTGCTGCCGCTCTCGCGTGCAGCGCAGTCCAGGCACAGACCGCCTTCCCCGCCACGCTCGCCGGCCATGCCGTGCTGCCCGCGCAGAGCTTCGTCTCCGCGCCCAAGGATGCGCCTGCCGACCTACAGGTCAGCGGCAAGTTCACCACCGGCAAGCGCGTCGATGCAGTGGGCTCGGTCGAAGGCCTCTCGGGGGGCCGTGGCACCGGCGTGTCGCTGCCTTTCAAGGGCCAGCCGCTGCAGGGCCACTCCGGCATCAAGAAGATGGACGACGGCAGCTTCTGGATCCTCACCGACAACGGCGCCGGCGCCAAGGCCAACTCGCCCGACTTCATGCTCTACCTGAACCACTACAAGGTGGACTTCAAGAGCGGCAGGTTCAACCGCATCGAAACCGTCTTCCTGCACGACCCCGACAAGAAGGTGCCCTTCCGCATCGTCCATGAAGGCACGAAGCAGCGCTACCTGACCGGCTCCGACTTCGACCCCGAGAGCTTCCAGTTCGCCGGCGGCGCACTGTGGATCGGCGAGGAGTTCGGCCCCTTCCTCATCAAGGCCGACCTGAAGGGCAAGGTGCTCGCCGTGCACGACACGCTGGTCGACGGCAAGGTCGTGCGCTCGCCCGACCATCCGGCCGTGACCACCCCCGGCGCCCCGGGCGGCGCGGTCGACTTCCAGATCAAGCGCTCCAAGGGCTTCGAGGGCATGGCCTCGTCGAAGGACGGCAGCAAGCTGTATGCGCTGCTCGAAGGCCCGGTGTGGAACGCCGAGGCCAAGGACTACGAGAAGGTCGAAGGCAAGGAAGCGCTGCGCGTGCTGGAGTTCGACGTCGCCACCGAGAAGTGGACCGGCCGCCACTGGAAGTACGTGCTCGAGGCGAATGGCAACGCCATCGGCGACTTCAACATGATCGACGTCACCACGGGCCTCATCATCGAGCGCGACAACGGCGAGGGCACCGGCGACAAGGCCTGCCCCGAAGGCCAGAAGCGCACCGACTGCTTCCATGACATCGCCAGGTTCAAGCGCGTCTACAAGGTCGAGCTGAACGACGCGAACGTCGGCGGCCCGGTGCGCAAGATCGGCTACATCGACCTGCTGAACATCGCCGACCCGAACAAGCTCGCGCGCAAGCCCCTGAACGACGGCGTGCTGAAGTTCCCCTTCTTCACCATCGAGAACGTCGACGTGGTCGACGCCACGCACATCGTGGTCGGCAACGACAACAACCTGCCCTTCTCCAGCAGCCGCGAGCCGAACAAGGCGGACGACAACGAGTTGGTGCTGCTGGAGGCGGGGGCGCTGCTGCAGGCCAAGTGAGCAAGGCGGCCGTGCCTGGTCAGAGCGTGATGTCCGCGACGATGCGGGCCACCTGCCGCTCGACCAGGCAGTGTTCCGCGGCCAGGGCGCGCACCGACTTGCCCGTGCTGAAGTCGGTGCGGATCCGCTCGTTGCGGATCGCATCGAAGGCGCGCTTGGCCTTCGGCAGCACGAAGCGCAGGCCGATGCCGTCGACCGCGTACTCGTCGCTCAGCGCGCGCAGCTTGTCGAAGCCGATCAGGCCCGCCAGCGGATGGTCCGGCGCCGGGTGCGCGGGGATGTAGATCCGCAGGCCGCCGTAGCGCTCGATAAGCCGCAGCGTCGCCGGCAGCCCGATCAGGCGCACGAACTCGCGCAGCCGCGGCGGCAGCAGTTCGCTCGCCAGCGCGGTGGCTGCCTGCCGCAGGCCGCTCGAAGCACGCGACGGAGAAGATGATGGTTCGAACCCGCTCGGCGCGAACGGTGTCCTGCTGACGAATTCCTGGGCGTGCATGTTCCTGTGTTCCTCTGATCCAGATGTGTGACTTGTTGTTCGTGGGATGGCGTGCAAGGGATTGCCGTCGTTCAGCGCGAGGTGCCCCGGTAGTCCCTGCGATGCCCGAGCAGCAGGCTGGGAATGCGGGCGAAGTCCATGGCGCCGGGCCGGATGACAGGGACGGCCTCGGGCTCGTAGACGCTGGCGTCGAGCAGCATCACCCGACGGCCCTTCGCGATGCGTCCGGCCATGGGGGCGGGGCCTCTCTTCCATTGCGGCCTGCCGCCCACCGCCACGCTGTGGACGTGTCCGCCCTCGGCCAGCTTCGCCAGGTGCTGCCGCAGCGCTGCGCCGCCGGGGTCGGGGCGGTAGCCCTCGACGCGCTCGGCAAGCATGCTGTCGAGTTCCTTCGCCGAGGCTGCGTCGTTGGCTTCGAGGTGCGCGGCGACGGCGCGCCGCACTTCGCCGGCAAGGTCGCGATCGGGTGCGATGCTCATTCGGTGGCTCCTTCTTTCTCGTTCGTCGTGGTGGCGCCGAAGGTGTCGAGCACCCGGCGTGCGATGCGATCGGTGCTGGCCTTGCCGGCGCCGTACTTGCCGCTGCCATTGAGCACCTGGCTCACCGCCGCGGCGCTCAACCGCAACTGCGCCGCGACTTCGGATCGCCGTTGTCCGGCGCAGGCATCGCGCAGCAGGGCGAACCAGGCTTCGCCCATGTAGGAAAGCGGCGTGCCCGTCATGGGGCTTCTCCGGGTGGTGCCGGAGGCGTGGCACCGATGTCGCGCAGCAAGGCGTAGCGCTTGAGACCGTCCACGCGCCGGGCGTCGACGCGCACGGCCCGGGGACATTGCCGCGACCAGGACAGCATGAGCGCGCCGGCCTGACGGCGGTTCTGCGCGAAGTCGTCCTCTTCGCCGATCAGCAAGGCGGCCGCTTCGTCGGCCGTCAGAGCGCGCCGGATGCGCAGCAGGTTCCACAGGCGCTCGGCGAACGGGTCCGTATCGCGGATCACCGCATCGGGCGCGGCCTGGGGGGAGGCCGCGTCGCCCTGCCCGCCTTCGGTGCGACGCTGGGCGAGCGCCATCAGCGCCTTGGCGACGAACCACTCGGAGGTCGTGTTTTCTTCCATCACGCGCTTCCTCCCGGCTGCCCGGGGGCCTTAGTCCTGGCACGGTTTCTTTTCACAGTACGTTCCTCCTCGCTTGTGAGCACTGCTCGGTTTGGTGATGTCGATGTGCGCGTACTTGTGTCTTTTTGAACCAGTGCAGGTGCTTTTTCTCCTGCTCGCGCGCTTCTTTAACCCGATCAAGGTGTCATGCCGTTGAAATATTCTTTTCTGTGTGTGTTGCCTCGATTATGCACATGCAGTGAGTTTTTGCAATCAAGAAAAACATAAAAACGAACTTTCTCGTGTTCTTTAACCTGAAACGGGTTGCAAACCAACTTCCAGATGTCTAGGATTCATCCGTGCACACAAATCAGAGTTATCGTGACGTCGCAAATCAATACTCCGCCCGACGACACCGAGGTGAAGGCCCGGGTCGGTGAACTGGCCCTCGCGCAAGGCGCGCGCGTGCGCGACCTGCGCAAGCAAAAGGGGCTGACCATCGACGACCTCGCGCAGCGCAGCGGGCTTCACTTCAATACCGTGGGGCGCATCGAGCGTGGTGTCAGCGATGCCAGCCTCGAGCAGCTTTATGTGATGGCCCTGGCGCTCGGGGTCGATCCGGCCGAACTCAACCCGTTTCAGTCGGCCAGTTCGCCGAGCCAGCTGTCGAGCGGACTGGATGACGAAACCTTCGTGCTGGTCGAACTGCTCGACGTTCGCGTGAGTGCGGGCAACGGCGCCATCAACAGCTCGCAGGACTACATGGGCCGCTTCGCATTCAACCGCTCATGGATGGCGCGCAAAGGCGTGAAGCCGGCGCATGCGCGCATCGTCCATGCGCGCGGCGATTCGATGGCCGACAAGATCAACAACGGCGACATCCTGCTGGTCGACACCGCGACCAAGTCGCTCGACCAGGACGGCGTGTACGTCATCCAGCTCGATGGCCACGACTATGTGAAGGTGCTGCAGCGCGACTTCTCCACCGGTGGCCTGCAGATCATCAGCTACAACCCCGCGTACAAGCCGCAGGTGCTGAGCGCCGAGCAGGCGGCGGAGCTGCACATCAGCGGCCGCGTCGTCTGGCACGGCGGCGAGATCTGAAGCCTCGCGACAGGCGTCGCAGTGTAGGAAGCAAGACTTCCTGACGCCGAGGCCGGCCGATGTCGGCCTCAGCCATTTGACCCTCGCGCCCGACGATTCGGGCCATGGGCAAAGACACTTCCCGAACACCTTTCTTCTTCGAACATCGCCGCGGGCGTGAACGGGGCCAGGCCCCGCGGCAACTGCTTGCCGTGCTCGCGCTCAGCGCCGCCGGCCTCGTCGGCATCGTCGCGCGCGAGGGCTACAGCGACAAGGCCTACCCCGACCCCGTTCATGGCACGGCCGTGCCGACCATCGGCTTCGGCACGACCGAGGGTGTGCGCATGGGCGACACCACCACGCCCGTGCCCGCGCTGCAGCGCGCATTGCGCGACGTGCAGAGCTACGAGCATGCGCTGAAGCAATGCGTGAAGGTGCCGCTGCACCAGCACGAGTACGACGCGTATGTGAGCCTGGCCTACAACATCGGCGCATCCAACTTCTGCACCGGTGGCCGCAAGGGCGGCACCTCCATGCTCGTGCAGCGCCTCAATGCAGGCGACTACGCGGGCGCGTGCGACGCGATCCTCGGATGGAAGTACGCGGGCGGCGTCGACTGCTCCGTAACCGGCAACAAGACCTGCGCCGGTCTCTGGAAAGACCGCCTCAGGCTGCACGCGCAGTGCAAGGGGGACGCGCCATGAGCCTCACCGCCAGGGCCTGGGCGGGCCTGATCGCCGGTGTGCTGGCCGCGCTGCTGCTCGCCGCCGCCGGCTTCGCGATCCACGGCGCCGGACGCATGCAGGAGCGCGCGGCCTGGCAGCAGAAGGAAACGCAGCGCGCGACGCAGCTCGCGCAAGACCTGCAGGCCGAGTACGAGCGCGGGCGCGCCGCCTCGGCGCAGTACCAGCTCGGCGCGAGCGCGCTGCAGTCCAGCTATCTCTCCCTCGAAGGCCCCACCAATGATCTACGCCGGCGCGTTTCTCTTGTCGTTCCTCCTGCTGTTCCTGATCGCCGCGCTCAGCGGACTGCCGATCCTGCGCAGTCTGCCGCGGCCCGACCGACGCTGGATGCTGCGCCGCCTGGCGACACACAGCGCGACGCTGTCGGCGGCCCTCATCGCCTCAGCCTTGCTGCTGTCTGGATGTGGAACAGCGCCCTCGCGGGCACCGACGTACCCGCGGGTGCCTGCGGACTTGCTGACACCTCCAGCGAAGCCTGTGCTGCTGATGCCGGCATCACGGTCGAAGACGCCTGGATCAACCACGACATCAACGCCAGGTCATACGCCGCGGATCGGCTCCGGTACCGCGCGCTGATCGAGTTCCTCACAGAAAGACCCACGCAATGAGCGATCTCCACGCACGCACCCAGGAGCTCCTGCTGCTCGGCCAGATCCACGGCCTGGTGCAGGCCCTGAAGGACGGACAGGACCGGCAGACCCGCCGCATGGACGGCTTCGACACACGCTTCGACGCGCTCGACGGGCGGCTTCGCACCGTCGAGCAGCGAGCCGCGGTGTTCGGCGCCGCATCCGGCGGCGCGATGGCCGTCGGCACGGCGCTGCTTGCGGAGGCCGTGAAGCAGTGGTTCCGCAACGGGCCCGGCATCAACTGATTTTTGCGATGCATCGATGCGAGGGGCCGGCGGATGTCGGCCTCAGCCGAACAGGCCTTCGCCGCGACAGTTCATACACCAACCAACGAAGCCATCGATGCAATTCATCAACCGCTGTCACACGACTTTCCACACACGCAACGGAGCCCAGGCATGAGCCGTCTCGACACCCTTCGCAGTGCCATCGTGCAGACCCTGAGCAACGTGCCGCAGATCGGCCGCGTTCATGACCGCGAACGCTCCCTGGCCGACGAGGCTGCGCAGCGCGCGCTGTTCCTGTACGACCTGCCGGGCGGCGGCCAGCAGCTGCGCGGCTGGTGGCTGCGCCGCACCGCCACCGAGGAGCGCAGCGTCAACGCCGCTGGACGTGCGATGAGCGTCGACACCTGGACCGTGCACGGCCATCTCGCCTTCGACGATGCCGCCGCCACGGAGCTGGTGTTCGACGCGCTCGTCGAGGACATCCGCGACGCGGTGCGCGCAGACCCCACCTTCGGAGGCGCATGCGCCTCCGGCCCTCTCACCGACGACAAGCGCACCGACGGCGTGCAAGTCGACGGCACCGGCCTGGTCACCTTCTGCGGTGTGCGATGCCACGGCGTCGCGCTGCAGCTGCGGACCTGGCGCTACCTCTGACTGCACGCAGGCAGACCTTTCCTTTCGACAACCCAAACCAACCAACTGACGGAGAACGCCGACATGGCAAAACTCATGCGCAAGATGGCCATCCTGGCCAAGGCTGAAACGGTACGCGGCACCGATGCGGCGCCCACCGGTGCGGCCAACGCGATCCTGGTGAGCGAAGTCACGCTCACCCCCATCGAAGGCGACGTCGTCCAGCGCGACAACGTGCGCCCCTACTTCGGCTCGCGCGGCTCCGTGCTGGTCACGCAGTACAGCAAGATCGCCTTCTCGGTCGAGATCGCTGGCGTGGCCGCAGCCGGCGACGTGCCCGCATATGCCGCACTGATGCGCGGCTGCGCCATCAGCGTCAACACCGCGCCGGGCGTCAGCACCACCTTCACGCCGGCCACCGACGCGCTGGAATCGCTCACCATCTACGGCAACGTCGACGGCACCGTCTACAAGATGACCGACGCGCACGGCAACGTGAAGGCCACCATCAACGCCAAGGGCATTCCCAAGTGGCAGTTCGAGTTCACCGGCCTGTTCGTGCCCGCCGAGGACGCGCCGCTGCCTGTGGCCGACTACAGCAAGTTCATGGACCCGCTGGGCGTGAACAAGGCCAACACCACCCTCACGCTCGACGGCCTCGGCGTGGCCGCCAACGCCTTCAGCTTCGATGCGGGCAACACCGTGATCAAGCGCGACCTGATGACCGTGGATGCCGTGGACATCACCGCGCGCGTGTCGACCGGCTCGGTCACCTTCGAGAACACCTCGGTCGCGACGAAGGACTGGATCGGTATGGCCCGCGCCAGCCAGCGCGTGAACCTTGCGCTCAAGCACGGCCAGGGCGCGAACAACGTCGTGGAGTTCGTGTCGCCGCATGCGCAGATCGGCAAGCCGACCTTCAGCGACGTCGACGGCGTGCAGATGATCACCGTGCCCCTCGAGTTCGTGCCCACCGGCGCGGGCAACGACGAGTGGCTGATCGTCGTGCGCTGAGCTTTACCGTCATCGCCATCAGCACAGAACACAGGAAAAGACAGAGATGCCCCAGAAACTCAAGATTGCCGTGAAGCCGACCTTCGTCGCGCCGGTGGTGATGCGCGTGCCGGGCGACGGCCAGGTCGAGGAAGTGCGTTTCAGCGCCGTCTTCAAGCGCCTGACCAAGTCCGACAACGACACCCTGCAGTCGCGCCTCGAAGGCCGCACCCTGACCGACCGGGAACTGCTCGACATGGTGCTGGCCGACTGGAAGGGCCTGGACGGCGACGACGGCGCGCCCTTCATCTGCACCGCCGAGAACCGCGCGGCGGCGGTGGAGGAGTGGCCGTCGTTCGAGGCAGCCATCGCCTACAGCTACTTCGAACACGCGTACCCGGCCGCAGTAAAAAACTGAGAGGCGCCGCGCGCCTCGTGCTCGGAGCAGCGAATCGCGTCCACGACGAGCTGGACGACGATCTCCGCAGCCAGTGCGCGTCGCTCGGTCTCGACCCGGTCAGGCTCGTCTCTTCGACGGCCAGCGGCGGCGGCCCGCCACCCTTCGAGCTATGGCCCGAACACCAGGAAGCATTCGAGGTGTTCCATGCCTGCCGAACGCAGTGGCGGGTCGTCGCAGGGGCGGCAGGCGCGTGGTTCCAGGGGCTCGACTTCGGCGCGGTCGACGTCGCCATGAAGCGCCTTGGCATTCCCCGCGCACGCCAGCGCGAAGTGTTCCTGCAGCTGCAGGTGATGGAAGACGAAGGCATCGCGGTGCTGAACGTCTAGCGGCGCCGCGAAGGCCTCCGGCCATCGAAGAAGCATGGGGCCGGCGGATGTCGGCCTCATTTTTTTCTTAGCTCAAACGGACCATACAGACATGGCTGCAATACAACAAATGTCGTTTCAGATGATGGTGAGCGCGACGGCCGCAAATGCGGACACTTCTCGAATCGTCGGCGAAGTCTCGAAGGCCATCGACAAGGCCCTCAGCGGTGCCAGCAAAGCCGAAGAGGTGAAGGCCAAGGCCGAGTCGGCTGCGAAGGAGGCCGAGGAAAAGGCGAAGGCCGCCATCGAGAAGGTGTCCTCATCGGTGGACAGCCTGTACGCGAGCCTCAAGAGCGGGCAATCGCCGCTTACCTCGTTCGTGGGTGAAGGGGCAAAGCTGGTTTCTTCCTTCGGTGGCATCGGCCCTGCCTTGAGTGGTGTTGCCGCCTATGCCCGGGACCTCGTCTCGCCCCTCAACCTGGCGACTCGTGCCGTGACCTTGCTGACTGAGGCATATGTCGAAGGCAGCAAGGAAGCGACAGCCTACAACCGGGCGAGGACGATGACCGGCAACTACGTCGGGCTCACGACGGACCAGCTGCAGACCAAGGCCGTAGAGATCGCCGGAACGCAAGGCACGCAAGCAAGATCTGCGGAGGCCATTGCCGCAGTGGTCAATACCGGCAGGATCGGCGGTGACGTCGTGAGCGAAGTAGCTGGCGCGACGGCGGAAATGAACCGTGTGCTGGGCACTTCGATCAACGAAGCTGTCGACAACTTCGTCAAGTTGGCCGATGAGCCGTCGAAGGCATCGGCCAAGCTCAACGAGACGTATCACTATCTGAGCGCGAGCACCCACGAGCGGATCGTTGCGCTCGAAAAGCAAGGGAAGACCGAAGAGGCTGCAGCGTTGGCGCAGACAACCTTCGCCAATGCTATGAAGCAGCGGACGGCGGAGGTTGTGGGAAACCTTGGCAGCCTGGAGCGTGGCTGGCTCGCGGTAAAGGGCGTCGCGGAGCGTGCGTGGGATTCGATGTTGAACATCGGACGCCCGCAAAGCACCCAGCAGAAGATCGGCGACGTTGACAAGAAGATCGCGCAACTGGATGCGGTGGAGTCGGGCAACGGATTCGCGGTCAATGCCGGTGGTGCGGCCTTCGGCAGGCCAAAGTCAAAAGCTACGCGAGATGGGGAGAGGGCAGCGCTTGAGGCGGAGAAAGCCAACTACGTTGATATCGATCGTCTGGCTCGCCAGAGCGCATATCTGAACAGCCAGCGCGTGAAGGAGAACGACGCCAAGATCAAAACGGAGAGTGAGAAGAAAGACCGGCCGACTGCTCGCCCGGGAACTTCGGGCGTGGGCCGAGCCGAAGACGAAGGATTGCGGGCAAGCATCGAAGCGGTTCGGGAGGAATACAACGCCAAGGCACGGGCTACCGCCGATGGTCTGAAGAACATTGAGAGCCTGCGCAAGCGCGAGTTGATCGACGACTATGCGGTCGTTCTTCAAAAGAAAACCCTTCGCCTCGAAGACCTGAAGAATCAGGAGGAGGCCATTCAGAAGGAGCGGCAGCTGCTTGGTTCGAAGAAGGGGACGGCAGTCGAGCGGCAGCAGCTGGTGTTTCGGTCGAATACCGTCGAGCAGCAACGCGAACTCGTCAACTCGGAGGCCGACCGCTCTGTCGCGGAACTGGATTCCGCATCCCAGAGCGCGGTGCTGAAGACATCGCAACAGGCGACGGAAAAAGTTCGCGAGCAGGTACGTGCGCAAGAGCAGCAGAACGCCGTGTACGGCCTCACCAAAGAAGCGGTGATGGAGTTGAACATTGCGCAGACGCAGCGACAGATCACCGAACTCGAAGCGACGGAGAACGTCATTCCGAACTACGTTCAATCCCTGCACGAACGCCTCAAAGCGGAAAAGGAGCTGCTGGCAGTCACCAAGATTGCGGACGAGCGGAAGAGCAAGGACGAAGAGCAAAAAAAGACCAAGGACGAAGACGAGAAGAAAAAAACAAAGCTGTCTGACGACATCGGTGGCGTGTTCCGCGACGGGTTCGTGAATCTCCTCGATGGTGGCGGCAAAGATGCCATCGACAAGATGGGCGAGGCGCTCAAGAAAAAGCTGGCAGCGTCCGTCGCCGACGCCCTGTACGACGCTTCTGTGAAGCCAGCGGTCGAAGCCTTCTCCGGATGGCTCTCCGGGGCGTTCAAGGGGATTTTCTCGGGCGGTGGCGGCAACTCGGGTTCGAGTTCGGGTTCGGGCTCCGGCGGAAACTGGCTTGGCAGTCTCGTAAGCGGTGTGCTGGGCATCTTCGGCATCGCCAGCGCCAAGGGCAACGTCTTCGCCTCCCCCGGCCTGCACGCCTACGCCAACAGCGTCGTCAGCCAACCCACGTTCTTCCCCTTCGCCAGCGGCATCGGCCTCATGGGCGAGGCAGGACCCGAAGCCATCATGCCCCTGCGCCGTGGCGCGGATGGCCGCCTCGGGGTCAGTGCGCCTGGCGGTGGCGGCAATGCCGTGCCGACGATCCAGTTCGCGCCCTCCAACGTCTTCCACATCGACGCCCGTTCCGATCGCGGTGCGGTGATGGCCGACATGCAACGCCTGCTCGCGGAGAACAACCGCGGCCAGATGGAACAACTCAAGCGCGTGAAGGTGCTTCCCCAATGAACATCGTGACACTTCCGTCCGATCTGCCCGTGAAGCGGCAGGACTTCGGACTCCAGGCCTACGACCTGACTTTCAGCAACAGCGAATCGGGCGCGATGCAGGTGGCGGTGCTCGGGCCGGCGCGCCGAACCTGCACGCTGGTCAGCGAGGAGCGGATTCCGCTGATGCGCGATGCCGCCGCCTGGCGCTCGCTCGTGCATTCGATGCGCGGACAGGTCAACGTGCTGGCCGTGCACGACATGCTGCAGCCGGTGCCGCGCGGCACCGCGCGCGGTGCGTGGACCGCAGTGGCTGCGCCCGCGGGAGCCTCCGAGCTGACCATTCGCATGGGCGCTTCCGAGGCCGGCAAGTCCCTGCTGCAGGGCGATTGGATCGGCGTCAACCAGGGCTCCAACCAGCGGCAGATGCTGCACGTGCAGGCCGATGCGGTGGCCGACGCCGCGGGCGTGATCACCGTGCGGTTCGAGCCCGTGCTGCGCACACCGGTGGTGGCCGGCAGCACTGTCGTCTGGGATCGTCCTACCTGCCTGATGCGCAGGGTCGACAGCAAGACCACCTGGGCCTCGGAGTCGCGCACGCAGGGCGGCTTCAGCCTGGACCTGATGGAGTCGTGGGAGCAATGACCATCCTGACCAACTCCGGCTTCCAGGCGGCCGCGCGTTCGCAGACCTATGGCCAGCTGGCGCTCGTCGAACTCAAGCTGCGCAGCGGCACCGCGCGCTTCACGAACTGGCCCCTGAGCCTTCAGCTGATGGGCCAGACGTGGCAGGGCGTGGGCAATCTGGGCTCCATCGGCGAGCTTCACGAGAGCGAGGACGGCGCGGCCGAGAAGCTGACGCTCACGCTGTCGCCCGTGGACATCGGCACGCGCGCGCTCGCACTCGGCGACCCGAGCGAATACCAGGACAGGGGCGTGCGCGTGTGGATCGCGCTGCTCGATGCCGGCACCTTGCAGGTCAGCGGCGAGCCGGTGCTGCGCTTCGCCGGCGTCATGGACCAGATGAAGGTCGAGCGCGACGGCACCACCGCAAAGATCGCGATGGAGTGCCGCACCGCCTCCTACGACGTGCGTTCCAACCCCGCGTCACTGCGGACCAACGACGCGCAGCACCAGGTCAGGCACCCCGGCGAGCGCGGCTTCGAGTACCTGAATTCCATGATCGGATCGCCCACCGTGTGGGTCAACAAGCACCTGCAGATGGCACTGAACTACTGGGCCCGAGCACGAGGCAAATGAACATGACGAAGAACCTGGACGATTTCATCGCGGCACGACGAGACGTGCCCTTCGAGTACTTCCGGCACGACTGCGCGCACATCGCGGCCGACTGGATCATCGCGCGCACAGGCAAGGATCCGCTGGCGGATCTGCGCGCTGCCGACGCGCCTGTCGGAAGAAAGAACCTGTTGGCTGCGATGCGCGCCGTGCGCGCGGCCGGTGGGTTCCTGTCGGCTGCTACCGAGCGGCTCGGCCCTTCCCTGCCCGGCGCGATGGCACAGCGCGGCGACGTGGTGTTGGCGCGCAGTGGCGGCAAGGTGGGGCGCGTGTCGGGGTACAGCTTCGGGATCTGCACGGGGTCGCACATCGCGGCGCCGGCGGCTGATCGGCTGATTTTCTTGCCACTTGGTGCGGGGGTTGCGACATGGCGCGTCTGATCCGTCTCACACTCCTCCTCGGTGCCCTTTTTGGGGTGTGCACTGCTGCGATGGCAGAGCCCGTTTCCATTCTTAGTGCGATCGGGTCGGCTGTAGGCGCAGCTGCGGGGGCCGCTGCCGCTGTGGGCGGCATGATCGTTTCGGCTGCTCTGTCCATCGTGTCGAGTGCCTACGGCAACATGCAGGCCAAGAAGCAGGCCAAGGCCGCAGCGGCACGCAAGCTCGCCGAAGACGTTGCCAACATTAAGGAACGCACCACCACGATCCTTGCGTCCGATGCGCCGCACACCGTCATCTACGGTGAGCCCGCACCGGTCGGCGGAGCCGTCGTGGCAGTGCTCACTGGTGGGGAGTTCAGCCATCTGAAGCATGTGGTGATGGTCCTGGCCGCGCACCCTTGCGAAGCCGTGACCGATATCCAGATCGATGGCGTTTCGATCGGTGCGCTCGACGCGAACGGGTACTCGTCCAACCCGGAATTCATCGTCACGGATTCGGAGTCGATCGGCGGCGGCGTGCCCGGCGTCAACGTGCAGATCCACCTGTCGCCCAACAGCGTCGACACGGCCGATGCGCACATGCGTGCGAACCTCGATCCGTGGCCCGCCAGCAGGGGCCTGTGGACCGATGCGCACAAGCTCAGCGGCTACACGTACATCGTCGTCACGCTCAACCTCTTCGTCGAGCGCTTCCAGGGTGGCCTGCCCAGCATCACCGCGAACGTGAAGGGCAAGAAGGTCTACGACCCGCGCATCGGCGCGACCGCGTACAGCCGCAATCCGGCGCTGTGCTTGGCCGACTTCCTGCGCTCGGAGGAAGGCTATCTGGCCTCCGACGACCAGATCGACCAGAACGCGCTCATCGTCGCCGCCAACGCCTGCGACACGGCCATCTACAACCCCGCGACGGTCGCCGCAGATCGGCCCAACTATGGCGGCAGCGTGGCGCGCTACACCTGCGACGGCATGTTCCGTTCGGACCAGGACCGCGACAGCACGCGGCAGCAGCTCGAGGACACGATGGCCGGCTACAGCCTCGAGTCGGGCGGCGTATGGCGCATCCTGGCCGGTGCCTGGACCACGCCCGTTCTCTCGCTGACCGACGAGGATCTGCTGGCGCCCATCACCGTGGTGCAGACCTGCAACCCCGGCACCGCGCGCTACAACGGCGCGAGGGGCACGTACGTCAACCTCACGCGCAACGGCGTGTCGGAAGACTTCAAGCAGTACCAGAACGCGGTCTTCCGCGAGAACGATCAGAAGGACAAATTCCTCGACCTCGTGCTGCCCTTCACCACGGCCCATGCGCGCACCCACCAGATCGCCCGCGTGCTGGTGGAGCAGAGCCGCGGCGGCTTCGTGCTGCAGGTCCATCCGAAGATGCTGGCGTGGCACCTGCAGCCTGGCGACCGCATCCTGCTGACCAGCGCGCTGTACGGCTTCGCCAACAAGCCGTTCCGGGTGCAGGACTGGACCTATTCGATGAGCTCGCCGCTCTCGTTCCAGGTCATCGAGGACGAAGAGGCCTTCTACGACACCGCCGACGAGGTGCTGCGCGACCCGTCTCCCAACACCAATCTGCCCAACCCCTTCCTGCTGCCGCAGCCCCCGCTCGACCTGCAGGTGCGCAGCGGCCAGGAGCAGATGGTGCAGCAGGGCGGCACGCTGGTGATCCGCGCACGCGTGAGCTGGTCCGCGTCGGCGGAGGATGCCGTGCGCCGCGGCGGTAACGTGCAGGTGCAATGGCGCACGACCACGCCGGTCGGCGACTGGCAGAGCGTTACGCTTCCGGGCACCGCCACCGAGACCTTCCTGCTCGGCCTGGAGGTGCACGGCGAGTACCAGGTGCGCGCAAGGTTCATGACGGCCTATGCGTCCAGCTACTGGACGATGGTCACGCACACGCTGCAGGGCGCGAGCGTGAAGCCGGGCGACGTCGAGGGGCTGAGCCTTTCGGTGGAAGCGAATGGAGTGATCGCGCGCTGGTCCGCCCCTGCGGGTATCGACCTGCTCGAATGGGGCGCGACGCGGATCTTCGTCGGCCCGACCTTCGAGACGGCCGTGGAGCGCTGGACCGGCAAGGCCCTGACCGCGAACATCGGCTGGCTGCCCGCGGGCACGGTGAAGGTGTGGGCGCAGCATGGCAACACGCAGGGCGTGTGGGGCGTGCCGATTTCGACCACCATCGAGGTCGCGCAACCCGCGCAGCCGATCGTGCGCGGCGAGGTGTGGGGTTCGCAAATCGAGATGGCCTGGCAGCCGTGCGGCACGACGCAGCCGATCTCGGCGTACATCGTCAAGGTCGGCCCGACGCTGGCCGAAGCGGCCGAGATCGGGCGCACGGGCTCGCTCAACTTCGTGCGCAACGAGCCGATGGCGGCGACGCGCATCTACTGGGTGACGGCGTTCGATGCGGCGGGCAATGCGAGCGATGCGGGGTATGTGCAGCTGGCTTCGTTGCCGTCGATCGACGATGCGATCAAGGAACTGCAGGAAGGCCTCGACGAGCAGATCGCGGACCTGCTGAACGTCAACTCGGGCATCAGCGAACGCCTGGTCGACGAAGCCATCGAGCGCGGCACTGCGATCACGCATGTGGAGAAGGTCGTCAGCGACACGGCCGAGCAGCTCGCGCAGCGCATCGACATCGTCTCTGCGCGTGCCGTCGGCTATGTGCGTGCCAACCTGGTGTTCAACGGCGGGTTCGAGTTCGATCTCGACAAGTGGGATCAGCAAGGCAACCACTGGAATGTCGTGGAAGACGACTGGGGTGCATCGGCGCGGCTGCAGGCTGCGGTTCCTGCCGGCGGGCGCCTGGTCAGCGACAGCTTTCCTGCAAAGCCGGGAAGCTGGTATGCAGCGTCGGGCGATTCGATGTTCGAGAGCGACACGGGCCACAGCGGTTTCGCGATCGAGTTCTTCGACGCTAGCGGGAAATCCCTGGGTGATGTGAGCAACATCAAGGAGGGGCGGCATGCGTTCATGAACGAGCAGATCCGGCGCAACGACTTCGCGGTCGAAGCGCTGGCGCCGGTGGCGGCGGCCACCGGGCGGGTCTTGTTCCGATGGAGCGACTACACCGCAGGCGGGGCGATCGGTGTGCGATTCGTGAAGATCGAGCAGGGGCGCTTCCCTGTGACGCCTTATACCTCGGAGGCCAGCGACAGAGGCGCCGTGGCTGCGATCCGTGACGAAGTGACGGCACGTGTGACGGCCGTTTCCGCGGAAGCCGACATGCGTAGTTCGCTGGTCTCGCGTGTCGACGACATGGAGGCTGCGGTCGAACATGTGTCGCGCACTCAGGTTGACGACATGGGCAAGTTGTCGGCCAAGTGGGGCGTGAAGGTTGTCGCAGGCAACAAGGTAGCGGGAGTGCTGCTGAACAACGATGGCCAGGAGAGCAATTTCACGGTGCTGGTCGACCGTTTCGCGGTGGCGCAGCAAGCAGCCGGCGGCGTCACGAAGTATCCCTTCGTCGTCGGCGCTGTGGCCGGTGCATCGACCGTCGGCATCGACGGCACGCTGGTGGTCGACGGCAGCATCCTCGCGCGCTCGATCAGCGTAGACCGGTTGTCGGCAATCACTTCTCGCCTGGGCTATGTCAACGCGGGTCAGGTCGACATCTCCGGGGACGGTGTGGGCGGCTGGGGTTTCCTGCGCAGCGCGAACAAGTGGATCGGCGACAACAGCTGGGGATGGATTCTTGCGCGCCACTCCGGCGGCGACACCTTCGTCGAGCTGAACTGCAACGGCATGGGGCTGCAGATGCATAACGCCACCGGGCAATTCCGCCTCTGGGGGCCGGGCTTCAATCTGCAGAACGACGGGCTGACGATCAATCAACTGAACGTGATCGACACGTTGAACCTGCGCGGGCAGGCCGTGACGGTGCCTTCATACGCTTCGTCTGCGACGAGCGCTGTATCGATCAATCACTTCGTGCCCGGCTCTGAACCGTTGAACACCTTCGTCATGGGAACGGTCTATGTGTCCCAGACCGCTCCGGTCTCATTGAGCGTCGACGGCGTGGTCCGGTGGATGGGCGCGGGCGTTTCCGGGACCACCGTGACTGGAGGCATCCAGGTATTGCTGAATCCGGGTTGGCACTCGCTCAGCCTTTTCTCACCCGTCTGGGCCGGCACTGCCGGCTCCTCCATCTACGCGCTCTCCACGCGTCGCTGAACCATGCCTCAATTCACCGTCTACAACACCCGCACCGGCGAGATCCGCTGTACCGGCACGCAAGCCACCGTTGAGTGGTGTCACGCGCAGGCCGGTCCCGGCGAGTCCGTCTATCTGGGGCCGGCGGAGCCCGGCTCCTACATCCGCGATGGCGCTCCAGCGCCGCTGCCGCAGCGGCCGAGCGAGCACCATGTCTTCGACTGGTCGCTGCACGCGTGGCGCGATCCGCGCACGCCGGACGACCGCAGAGCCCAGCTCAAGTCGGACCTCGCCGAGCAACGCTGGAAGGCCGAGACCGGTGGCCTGACGCTACCCGACGGCCTGCGCGTGCGAACCGGCCGTGAAGACCGCGCGGCCTTTGCCCAGATGCTGGCCGACATGGAGGCCGGCGCACTCGACAGCATCGACTTCAAGGCCGCCGAGGGCTTCGTCACGCTCACGCGCGAAGAGGCCAGAGCCATCTCCATTGCCATCGCCGACCACGTGCGGGCCTGCTTTTCCGCCGAGCGTGCAGCCCATGTCTTCATCGACGGGCTCGACGCCTCGGACATCCCGGCCAGCTGCAACCTGGCCGACTTCATGGGCGAACAGCCCGCCGACAACCTCTCGCTTGCATAACTAACCAACCAACCCGAACCAGGAGCTTCGAATGGCATATTCATCCGCATCCGCCAACGCTTTCATCAAGCTGATCCTTCTCGGCACGCCCATCGCCGGGCTGGCCGACAACGCCTCCGCGAATCCGTCGACGGATCTCTACATCAGTCTCCTCACCGCCGCGCCGGGTGCCGGCGCCAACCAGAGCACCAACGAGCTGGTGTATCCGGGCTACGCCCGGATCGCGGTGCCGCGCAGCCCGGCGGGCTGGTCGGTGATCGGGAACGAGGCTTTCCTGGTGAACGCACTCGAGTTCCTCGAAGTGGCAGGCACGGCCGTGGGCACGGCCACGCACCTGGGCATCGGCACGGCGGCGGCGGGCAACGGCCTGCTGCTGCTGCACGGTGCGCTGACGCCGGTGATCCCGATCCAGGCCGGCGTGGTTCCGCGCCTGAAGACCTCGACCAAGGTCGCGTTCCTGACGGTCTGAACGGCACATCGCGATGGCACACAAGACAGCCGACCGAATTCTGGAGGCCAGCACCACCGTGGGGCTGGGGCCTTTCGTGCTGGCGGGCGCCGTCGATGCATATCGACCGTTCTCCGCAACTGGCATGGCAGAGGGAGACACCTGCCACTACATGATCAACGCGGTCGACTCCGTCGGCCGCCCCACCGGCCTGTTCGAGCTTGGCCGGGCCACGATGACAGGCGGCGCGCTCGCGCGCACCCTGGTCATCGCATCGAGCAACGACGGCGCGAAGGTCGACTTTCCGGAAGGGCCGAAGCAGATCGGGCTGACCATTCTCTCGGCCTCCACCGAGCAGCTGAAGGCCGACTGGCAGGAGGCGCTGGGCCTCGACCAGACAGGCATGGTCTGCTACTTCGCGCAGTCGACGCCTCCTGCGGGTTACCTGAAGCGCAACGGCGCGGCGGTGTCGCGCACGACCTATGCCCGGCTCTTCGCGAAGATCGGCACGACCTATGGGGCGGGGGATGGTTCGACCACCTTCAATCTGCCTGATGGGCGGGGGGTGTTCGATCGAGGGCTGGACGATGGGCGTGGACTGGATCCCGGCCGCACGCTGGGCTCCTACCAGGACAGCGCGAACCTGTCGCATGCGCACGGCGTTGTCGATCCAGGGCACGCCCATGCGATCACGGATCCAGGCCATGCGCATGGTGTCGCAGATCCTGGTCATGCACACAGTGCGTGGACGGATGCTCAAGGCCATCATGCGCACGGCTATACGCGCGGTCATTTTTCCGGCGTCGGTACGGGCTTTGCGGGATCCCTCGGGAACATCACCGATGGCTACGAGAACTGGGGCACCGACGGCGCTGGCAATCACGGACACAACGTCGGCGTCGGCGGTTCCGGCACAGGCATCGGCATTTACGCGGCGGCGACTGGCATCGTCATCAAGACTGGCTTCGCAGGCATCTCGCTGAACACCAGCGGCGAGGCCGAGGCTCGGCCGCGCAACACCGCCTACCTCGCATGCATCAAGTACTGACCATGAAAACAAAGACCGTCTATTCATTCGGCCCCGACCGCGTCTACATCGGTCCCATCGTGCTCGACGAGGGCGACCTCTCTCCGGCCGACGAAGGCGAGGTGTGGCTTGTTCCAGGCAATTGCCTGGTCGTGGAGCCGCCGCCTCCCGTCGAAGGCAAGCGCTACTTCGCTGCCGCCAACGGCATGTGGATCGCCGAGGACATTCCCGTGCCGGAGCCCGTTCCCGAACCGCCGGCGCCGCCGGAGCCGGAAGCGCCCGGCATCGAGCAGCCAGTGACGCCCGAACCACACGACTCGACTCTCGAAGAACGTGCCGCAGCCTTGCGCGACGGGGTGCAGAAGCATCTCGACGGCACAGCGGCCGCTCATGGTTTCGACGACATCAGGACCGCGGTCACCTACGCCGACGAACCGGCCGTCCCGCGTTTCCAGGCGCAGGGGCGTGCCTTCCGCGCATGGCGCTCGCTGGTGTGGGACTTCTGCTATTCGCTGCAGGACAAGGTCGCCGCAGGCCAGGCCGACGAGCCGACGCTGGAGCAACTGCTTCCGATGCTGCCTGTGTGCGACTTCCTTGCGTTCGAGCCGGCGGCCGGGCCGCCATCGGAGTAGCCCGATGTACGGCGCATTGACCTTCGGGGCCTCGACCTTCGGCGCCAAGCCGTTTTCGGGTGCGCTCGTCTATGAGGTCGCAGGCCACCTGGCCGGGGACGCCAACCTGACGGGAGCCGGTGCGAGCCGCGCTTCGTCCTCCGGTGTGCTGGAACTGGATGCCTACGCCGCGGGCGGCCTGGCGGCCGTGCGCAGCACGGTTGGGGCGATGACGCAGGGGGCCGCGCTCGCGGCTCCCGCATCGATCGTGTCCAATGTTTCCGGCCTGATGCCTCAGTCCGCACCGCTGCTCGGCGTTGGAGTGGGCGTGGTGTCGTCGGAGGGCTATGTCCAGGCGGCGGCGGACTTCCTCGGCTATCGCTTGCGAGCGTACGACCAGCTCTTTCCTGCGAACGTCGCGAACGGCGACATCGTCCAGATCGGATCGCGGCTGTACCAGTGGCTTGCCAACGACGGGCGCTGGCGTCCGGCGGGGCCTGCGCCTTAGCCGGAAGACGGAGCGAGGGAGGGAAAGAAAAGACCCGGCCGGATATCCGCCAGCCAGCCGCGGACATCATGAAGATGAGTATTATTCTCATCTTCACGGATTTCTCTTCCCTCCTCCATGAACCTCCGTACGACCTCGCACGCCGTCCGGCGCGCGTCGTGACTGCCGGCGTCCGCCATCGTTTGGGCGTGACTTCGCGAGCCGTGGCAGCCATCGCCGGCGGCTACGGTGTCGCGGCGCTCTTCTTCCGTGGTGCTCGCGCTGTGCCTGCCCGCCGTCTTCGGCATGGCGCGCAGCGAGGCCACGATGACCGGCCTGCTCGCTTCCTTCGCCGTCTTCGCTTTCGCGGTGATGTGGGTCTTCGCCGCGCGCACGGCGCTGCGTGCGTGGTCCGGCCTTGCCTTGGCCGCGGCGGTGCTGGGTTCGCTCCTCCTGCTGCTCACGCGCACCACCGGAGCGGCCGCATGAAGGAGGGCTTTCGCCAGTCGATGGCATGGCTTCACACCTGGTCGGGTCTTCTGGTCGGCTGGGTGCTGTTCATGGTGTTCGCGGCCGGGACGGCTTCGTACTTCAAGGACGAGATCACGTTCTGGATGAAGCCCGAGCTGCATGCACCGGCCGCGCGCGCCCAGGTGCCGCAGGTCCAGGCGGCCGAGGGTGCGGTGGCCTATCTGCAGAAGCACGGCGCCGGCAGCCCGCGCTGGTTTATCAACCTGCCGGCCGAACGCCAGCCGTCGACCGACGTGCTGTATCTCGCTACTCCTGGCCAGGGCGCCGCACCCGGCGACAAGTCGCGCCGCCGCTTCGACCGCGTCTCGCTCGACCCGGCCACCGGCGAGGCGCTCACCGCTGCCCGCGTGACGCGCGGCGGCGAATTCTTCTATCGCCTGCATTTCGACCTGCACTACATGCCCGCGCTGTGGGCGCGCTGGATCGTCGGCTTCTGCGCGATGTTCATGCTGGTGGCGATCTTCAGCGGCATCGTCACGCACAAGCGCATCTTCAAGGACTTCTTCACCTTCCGCCCGAAGAAGGGCCAGCGCTCGTGGCTCGACGCGCACAACGTGACGGCGGTGCTTGCCCTGCCCTATCACCTGATGATCACGTACACGGGCCTGGTCACGCTGATGTTCATGTACATGCCCTGGGCCCCGGAGGTGGCCTACAAGGAGCGCGGCGGCGAGCAGGCCTTCTTCTCCGAGGTCTTTCCCGGCGGCGGCCGCGACCAGGTCAAGGCCTCCGGCAACAAGGCGCCGCTCGCACCGATCGCGCCGATGATGGCGCAGGCCTCCGCGCACTGGAACGGCGCCCCCGTGGGCCGCATCACTGTGCACCAGCCCAACGACGCCAACGCGATCGTCTCGCTCACCCGTGCCGAAGGGCCGCAGCTGTCCTACGACAAGCCGTCGATGCTCTTCAATGGCACGACCGGGGCGCTGATCGGCGCCTTCGGCGACGTGCCCAAGCCCGCGGCCGAGACGCGGGGCGTGCTCTACGGGCTGCACATCGCGCGCTTCGGCGATCCGCTGCTGCGCGCGCTGTTCTTCCTCTCGGGGATCGCGGGCTGCCTGATGGTGGCGACGGGGCTTCTGCTGTGGGCCGTGAAGGAGCGCCAGAAGTTCGCGAAGACGCTCAGGCAGGACGGGCGCATCGGCTTCGGACTGCGCCTGGTCGACGGCTTGAACCTCGGCGCCATCGCCGGCCTGCCCGTCGCGATGGCTTCCTTCTTCTGGGCCAACCGCCTGCTGCCGGTCGGCATGGCCGAGCGCGGCGACGCGGAGATCCGCTGGTTCTTCATCGTCTGGGGCGCGGCCGCTGTGCTGGGGCTGCTGCGGCCCACGCTGCGCATGTGGCAGGCGCAGCTCGCGGCGGGCGCGCTGCTCTTCGCACTGCTGCCGGTGATCAACGCCTTCACCGGGCCGGCGCCGCTGACCGTCAGCCTGCGCACCGGCCCGAGCGCGGTGGCGGGCTTCGACCTGGTCGTGATCGCGCTGGGCCTGGGGCTCGCGGGCGGGGTGTGGATCGTCGAGCGCAAGCGGCGCAAGTCGATGGCCATGAGGCAGCAGGCGGAGAAGAAACAGTCGGCCTCGCCGCAACAGCAGGAGCTACAGCAGCCGTCGCCGACGCTCGCCGCGTCGGGCCAGGGCTCGTGACGGCGATGGACTCGTCCCTTCTCTCCCTCGTGTTCGCCGCATCGCTCGCGGGCTTCTGCGTACTGAGCCTCGCGATGGACCGCCACAGCGAGGACGTCTACGGCCGCGGCAGCACGCCGGGGCGGTGGCGGCGCTGGCTGCAACTCGGCGGCGCCGTGCTGCTGTGCCTGTCGCTTGTCGCCAGCCTGTGGGCGGCCGGGAGCGCGATCGGCTGGGTGCTGTGGCTGGGCGCGCTCACGGCCGCGGCGCTGTCCACGGTGGCGCTGCTCAGCTATGCGCCGCGCCGCTTCCACTGGATCGCGTTCGCGGCGACGGCCGTCGCGCTGTGCAGCCTGCTGGCGAGCCTCTTGTCGCCGTCGTCCGCGTCGCTCACGCCGTGACGGGGGCGGGACGCAGCGCCTGTCCGCTCATCGCGCCTTCCACTGCCGATACATTGAGCCTCGCGACAGCGCGATCACCTCGTGCAGCTCGCGCAACGCGTCCACCACCGCGCGGCCGATGGTGCCGCCCGCGCCGATGACCGCCACCCTCAGCCTCCGCGGCTTCATGCAGGCCGCCGCACCGAGCTGCCGCCCGAGAGCACGCCCTGCGTCATCGGCAGCGCCATGAAGTCGTGCGGGAAGCCCATCGACACGGCGCTGGCCGCTTCGAGGCGCTGCAGCGCCTCGGCGTCGAGCTGGACGTCGAGCGCGCCGAGGTTGTCCTCGAACTGCGCGAAGGTGCGCGCGCCGATGATCGGCATCACCGTAGGCGCGCGGCGCTGCAGCAGCCACGCCAGCGCGACCTGCGCGCTCGAGCGGCCCTGCTCCTTCGCGACCTGCCCGACCACTTCGGCAATCTCCAGCGAGCGGGCGCTGAGCGCGCCGTTGCCCACGGCCACGTCCTTGCGCGAGCCCGTCACGCCCGAGCCCGGATCGTTGCGATGGTCGAGGTCGGCGCGCGTGTACTTGCCCGAAAGCACGCCGCTGCCCAGCGGCGACCACGCCAGCACGCCCAGGCCTAGCTCCTGAGCCATCGGCAGCAGCTCGCGCTCCACGGTGCGCTCGATCAGGCTGTACTCGATCTGCAGCGCGACCAGCGGCGCCCAGCCGCGCAGTTCGGCCAGCGTCTGCATGCGCGCGATCTGCCAGGCCGGCGTGTCGGAGATGCCCGCGTAGAGCACCTTGCCCGAGCGCACGAGGTCGTCGAAGGCGCGCATCACTTCCTCGAAGGGCGTGAGCCGGTCCCAGATGTGCAGGTACAGCAGGTCGATGTAGTCGGTGCCCAGCCGCTTCAGGCTGGCCTCCACCGAGCGCACCATGTTGCGGCGATGGTTGCCGCCCGTGTTCGGGTTGCCCGGCTGCATGTTCAGCGAGTATTTCGTGGCCACCACCACCGACTCGCGCCGGTCGGCGATGAACTGGCCCAGCAGCTTTTCCGAGCTGCCGTTGGTATAGAAGTTGGCGGTGTCGATGAAGTTGCCGCCGCGCTCCACGTAGAGGTCGAACATGCGGCGCGATTCGCCCGCGTCGGCGCCCCAGCCCCATTCCTGGCCGAAGGTCATGGTGCCCAGCGACATGGGGCTGACGCGCAGGCCCGAGCGGCCGAGGGTGATGTAGTCGTCCAGCTTCATGATGGAAAGTCCTTTCGTTTCGCGGTGTGGGTGGCGACGCGAGGGCCGCATCGCCATGACCTCGAAGGTATTTGCGCGATTGCTTCGGAAAAAGCCGGTCGGACCGAATGCTTTGTGAAGCTGGTCTTCATAATGGCCGGCATGTCGCCCGACCTGCTCCCGGCCATCGCCGCCTTCGCCCGCGTGGCGCACCACGCCAGCTTCACGCGCGCCGCGGAGGAACTGGGCGTGTCGCCATCGGCCCTTTCACAGACCGTGCGCACGCTGGAGCAGAAGCTCGGCGTGCGCCTGCTGGACCGCACCACGCGGCGCGTCGGTGTCACCCAGCTGGGCCGGCAGTTCCTCGCGGGTGCGCAACAGGGCCTGGCCGCGCTCGCGCAGGCGGTCGAGGGCATCGACGAGGCGCGCGACAAGCCGGCAGGGCTGCTGCGCCTGAACGTCTCGCGCGTGGCGGCGGAGCTGCTCTTCTTTCCGCACTTCGGCGCCTTCGCCGACGCCTATCCGGACATCACGCTCGAGTTCGTCTGCGACAACCGCATGGTCGACCTCGTGGAAGGCGGCTTCGACGCCGGCATCCGCCTGGGCGAAAGCCTCGCGCAGGACGTGGTGGCCGTTCCGGTGGGCGGGCCGCTGCGCATGGTGACCTACGCGGCGCCCAGCTACCTGAAGGGGCGCAAGCCGCCGCGCACGCCCGAGGACCTGCGCGAGCATCGCTGCCTGAACTACCGCCTGACCACCGGCGGCCTCTATCGCTGGGAGTACGCGCAGGACGGGCGCGTGCTCGACGTGGAGCTCGCAGGCCCGCTCGTCAGCAACGACGCAGACCTGCTGCTCGCGGCCGCGCGCTCGGGCGCGGGCATCGCAACGTCGTTCGAAGGAGCGGTGCGGGAGGATTTCGCGAGCGGCCGCCTCGTGCCGCTGCTGGAGCCCTGGTGGCCGACCTTTCCGGGCTTCTATCTCTACTACCCGAGCCGCGCGCAGATGCCGCGCAAGCTGCGGGTGTTCATCGACTTCCTGCAGGCGCGGCACGCGCCGCCGCCGGTGTCGCAGCGGGCGGTCAGGCCCGCATCAGCGCCTCGATCTCGTCCGCCTTCACCGGCACGCCGCGCGAGATGAGTTCGCAGCCGGTGGCGGTGACGATGGCGTCGTCCTCGATGCGGATGCCGATGTTGTGGAACTGCTCGGGCACGCCCTCGGCGGGGCGCACGTAGATGCCGGGCTCCAGCGTGAGCACCATGCCGGGGTGCAGGATGCGGCTGGGCCGGTTCTTGATGACTTCGTTCGACAGCGGGTCCTTGCGCTCGCTCACCTCGCCCACCTGCGTGGGCTCGACGTAGCTGCCGCAGTCGTGCACGTCCATGCCTAGCCAGTGGCCAGTGCGGTGCATGTAGAACTGGAAGTAGGCGCGCTTGTCGATCACGTCGTCGACGCTGCCGACCTTGTTGGCATCGAGCAGGCCGAAGTCGAGCATGCCCTGCGCGAGCACCCGCACCGCCGCGTCGTGCGGGTCGTTGAAGCGGTTGCCGGCCTTGGTGGCTGCGGCGGCCGCGTCCTGGCTGGCCAGCACGAGGTCGTAGAGCGCGCGCTGCGGGCCGGTGAACTTGCCGTCGGCGGGGAAGGTGCGGGTGATGTCGCTGGCGTAGCCGTCGAGCTCGCAGCCCGCGTCGATCAGCACCAGCTCGCCCTTGCGCACGGGCGCGGCGTCGGCGCGGTAGTGCAGCACGCAGGCATTGGCGCCGGCCGCGACGATGGAGTAGTAGGCCGGGTACTGCGAACCGCCCAGGCGGAATTCATGCAGCAGCTCGGCGTCGAGGTGGTACTCGCGCGCATCCTTGCCCTCGCGCAGCATGCGGGCCGATAGCTGCATCGCACGCACGTGCGCGCGGGCGCTGATCTGCGCGGCGCGGCGCATGATGTCCTGCTCGTGCGCGTCCTTGACCAGGCGCATCTCGTCGAGCGGGCCGCACAGGTCGCGTTGCTCGTCGGGGCACAGCGCGCCGTAGCGCACGCGCGCGCGCACCGACTGCAGCCAGCCGTCGACGCGGCTTTCCAGGCCCTTGTGGATGGCGAAGGGAAACCACACGGTGGCGCGGTTCTCCAGCAGCTTGGGCAGCTTCGCGTCGAGTTCGGTGACGGGGAAGGCCTCGTCGACGCCGAGCGCCGCGGGCGCCGCGTCGGGGCCCAGGCGATAGCCGTCCCAGATCTCGCGCTCGATGTCCTTGGGCGCGCAGAAGAGCGTGGCGCGGCCGTCGCCCGCCAGCACCAGCCAGGCGTTGGGCTCGGTGAAGCCGGTCAGGTAATAGAAGTAGCTGTCGTGGCGGTAGAGGAAGTCGGTGTCGCGGTTGCGCGGCCGCTCGGGCGCGGTCGGGATGATGGCGATGCCGTCCTTGCCGAGTTGCGAGGCGAGGCGCGCGCGGCGCTCGGCGTAGATCGTGGTGGCGATGTCTGCTGCGGTCATCTTGTTGGCGTGTTCAGTTGGGCGAGCCGTTCGGGTGTTCCCACGTCGGTCCAGGGGCCGGTGTAGAGCTCGGCGCTCACGAGTTCATTGTCCATCGCGGCGCGCAGGATCGGCGCCAGCGGGGCTTTGCGGCCGGCCGGGTTGCCGCTCGGGATGTCGCAGTAGGGCAGCGCGAAAAGTGCGGCGCGGTATAGGCCGATGGTCGAGAAGGTGTATTTCTCGGCGGCAGTGTTGAGCGCGAGGCCCTCCGGCGAGAGGCCGAAATCGCCCTTGGGGTTGTGCGCCGGGTTGGGCACCAGCCAGAGGTGCGCGAGCTTGCCGCTGGCGATAAAACGCTCGACCGAGGCCTGCGCGAAGGCGAATCCCGGCGCGAACACGTCGCCGGCCGCGACCCAGAACACATCGCCCAGCAGGGGCAGCGCGCGCACGATGCCGCCCGCTGTTTCCAGCGCGCCGCCGAAGTCGCGGCCTTCGTCGGAGTATGAAATCGATAGCGCAGAGTGCCCATCCAGCAAAGGCTTGGCGCCGAACCGTTCCGAAATCTGCGTGCCGAGCCAGTCGGTGTTGACGACCAGTTCGGTGAATCCGCCGGCGGCCAGCGCCTCCATCGGCCATTGCATCAGGGGCTTGCCGCGGACCTCCAGCAGGGGCTTGGGAGTGCTGTCGGTCAGGGGCCGCATGCGCTCGCCGCGCCCGGCGGCCAGGATCATGGCGCGCACCGCGTTGCCGCTCACGCAGCGACCCTTCCGCGTTGCAGTTCGTTGCGTTCGCTGTGCAGGGGCTGGAACACCGACACCAGGCATTCCATGAGCGCATGCGCCTTGGCCGAGTGGTCGCCGCTGAAGTTGCAGACGTACACGTCCAGCGTCACGCCGCGCTGCTCGGGCCAGGTGTGGATGCACAGGTGCGATTCGGCCAGCAGCACGGTGGCCGTGACCCCGCCCGGGCCCCGGGGGGTGGCCGGGAAGCCGTGGATCAGCTTGCCCACTGCCTGCAGCCCGGCGGCCGCCACCGCCTTGAGGCAGACCGCGCCCAGGGCATCGCGATCGGTGAGCCACTGGGGGCCGCATTGGCAGTCGTGGAGGTCGGCGGTGAGGTGCAGCCCGTGCATGGGTGGCAACTCTAGCAGTCCCCCTGGGGCCAGGGCGCACAGGAGCATCGGAAGGGTGTTCGGGCCGTATCGGGAGCGTTCGGGGCTCGCCCGGTAAAATCGCGGGTTCTCCCCACCCCAACCCTCCCTTTTCCCTCCGAAAGTCCACCGCACATGGCAAACCACGCCCTGATGGCCAACGCAATCCGCGCACTGGCCATGGATGCCGTCCAACAAGCAAATTCCGGACATCCGGGCGCACCGATGGGCATGGCCGACATGGCCGTCGCACTCTGGGGCGATCACCTTCGCTACAACCCCGCCAACCCGCATTGGTTCGACCGCGACCGCTTCGTGCTGTCGAACGGCCACGCTTCGATGCTGCTGTACTCGGTGCTGCACCTGACGGGTTACGACCTGCCCATCGGTGAACTGAAGAACTTCCGCCAGCTGCACAGCAAGACCGCCGGCCACCCCGAGGTGGACGTGACCCCGGGCGTCGAGACCACCACCGGCCCGCTGGGCCAGGGCATCACCAACGCCGTGGGCTTCGCGCTGGCGGAGAAGCTGCTGTCGGCCGAGTTCAACCGCAAGGACCACACCGTGGTCGACCATCACACCTACGCCTTCCTGGGCGACGGCTGCATGATGGAAGGCATCAGCCATGAAGCCTGCGCGCTGGCCGGCGCCTGGCACCTGAACAAGCTGATCGCGCTGTACGACGACAACGGCATCAGCATCGACGGCCAGGTCAAGCCCTGGTTCATCGACAACACCGAGGAGCGCTTCAAGGCCTATGGCTGGAACGTCATCGGCCCGATCGACGGCAACGACGCCGCGGCGGTGTCCAAGGCCATTGCCAAGGCCAAGAAGGAAGAGACCAAGCCCACGCTGATCGTCTGCAAGACCACCATCGGCAAGGGCAGCCCAAACCGCGCCGGCACCGCCAAGGCGCACGGCGAGGCTCTGGGCGCCGAAGAGATCGTGCTCACCCGCGAAGCCATCGGCTGGCCCTACCCCGCGTTCGAGATCCCGGCCGAGGTGTATGCCGACTGGGACCACAAGGAAGCCGGCGCCAAGGCCGAGGCCGCCTGGAACGACAGGTTCGCCGCCTACGCCGTCGCCTACCCCGAACTGGCCGCGGAGTTCACCCGCCGCATGAAGGGCGAGCTGCCCAAGGACTTCCACCAGGTCGCGTTCGACACCGTGGTCGCCGCCCACACCAAGGGCGAGACCGTCGCCAGCCGCAAGGCCAGCCAGCTCGCGCTCGAAGCCTTCACCGCCGCGCTGCCCGAAATGCTCGGCGGCAGCGCCGACCTGACCGGCTCGAACCTCACCAACACCAAGAGCACCGCCGCCCTGCGCTTCGACCCGAAGACCGGCGCCGTGGTCATGAACGTGCCGGCCGTCCCTGCCAAGCAGGGCGCTGAAGACGAAGCCAAGCCCGAAGCCCCGGCCGAAGCGCCGCACGGCACCATCGGCCGCCACATCAACTACGGCGTGCGCGAGTTCGGCATGGCGGCCATCATGAACGGCGTGGCGCTGCACGGCGGCTACATCCCCTACGGCGGCACCTTCCTCACCTTCAGCGACTACAGCCGCAACGCCATCCGCATGGCCGCGCTGATGAAGCGCCGCGTGATCCACGTCTTCACGCACGACTCCATCGGCCTCGGCGAAGACGGCCCGACGCACCAGTCGATCGAGCACGCCGCCTCGCTGCGCCTGATCCCGAACCTGGACGTCTGGCGTCCGGGCGACACGGCCGAGACGGCCGTGGCCTGGGCCGTGGCGCTGCAGAACCAGTCGCGCCCGACCGCGCTGCTGCTGAGCCGCCAGAACATCGCCTACGCGCCCAAGAGCGAGCTCGGCGACATCAGCCGCGGCGCCTACGTGCTCGCGGAGCCCGAAGTCGTCGGCCTCAAGAGCAAGAAGACGGCCGCCGTCATCATCGCCACCGGCTCCGAAGTGCCGCTCGCGCTGGCAGCCCAGAAGCTGCTGGCCGAGAAGAAGATCGCCGTGCGCGTGGTGTCGATGCCCTCGACCACCACCTTCGACCGCCAGGACCTGGCCTACAAGAAGGCCGTGCTGCCGAAGAAGCTGCCGCGCATCGCCGTTGAAATGGGCTGCACCGGCGGCTGGTGGAAGTACGGCTGCGCGGCAGTCGTCGGCATCGACACGTACGGCGAGTCGGCACCGGCACCGGCGCTGTTCAAGCACTTCGGGTTCACGGCGGAGAACCTCGCCGCCACGGTGGAAGCCGTGCTGCGCGACTGATCGGTTCGTTCTTTCGCTGGTTTCACGACAGACAACAGTTTTTCAACCTTAGGAGCAAGTCAGATGGCTATCAAACTCGGTATCAACGGCTTCGGCCGCATCGGTCGCAACGTGCTGCGCGCAGCGGTGCAGAACTTCAAGAACGACATCGAGATCGTTGCCATCAACGACCTGCTCGAGCCCGACTACCTGGCCTACATGCTCCAGTACGACTCGGTGCATGGCCGCTTCAAGGGCGAAGTCACGGTCGAGGGCAACACGCTGATCGTGAACGGCAAGAAGATCCGCCTCACGCAGGAACGCGACCCCGCGCAGCTGAAGTGGAACGAAGTCGGCGCCGACATCGTGCTCGAGTCGACCGGCCTCTTCCTCACCAAGGAAACCGCGCAGAAGCACATCGACGCGGGCGCCAAGAAGGTGATCCTGTCGGCACCGTCGAAGGACGACACGCCCATGTTCGTCTACGGCGTGAACGACAAGAAGTACGCCGGCGAAGCCATCATCAGCAACGCCAGCTGCACCACCAACTGCCTGGCCCCGCTGGCCAAGGTGCTGAACGACAAGTGGGGCATCAAGCGCGGCCTGATGACCACCGTGCACGCCGCCACCGCCACGCAGAAGACCGTGGACGGCCCGAGCAACAAGGACTGGCGCGGCGGCCGCGGCATCCTGGAAAACATCATTCCCTCGAGCACCGGCGCAGCCAAGGCCGTGGGCGTGGTGATCCCCGAGCTCAACAAGAAGCTCACCGGCATGAGCTTCCGCGTGCCGACCTCCGACGTGTCGGTGGTCGACCTGACGGTCGAGCTGGTGAAGGAAGCCACGTACAAGGAAATCTGCGCCGAGATGAAGGCACAGAGCGAAGGTGCGCTCAAGGGCGTGCTGGGCTACACGGAAGACAAGGTGGTGGCCACCGACTTCCGCGGCGACCCGCGCACCTCGATCTTCGACGCCGAAGCCGGCATTGCGCTGGACGGCACCTTCGTGAAGCTCGTGAGCTGGTACGACAACGAGTGGGGCTACTCGAACAAGTGCCTGGAGATGGTGAAGGTCGTGTCGAAGTAAGACTTCGCGGCTTCAATATAGAAAAACGCGCCTTCGGGCGCGTTTTTTTATTGGGCTCCCGCTCCCCCGCTTTCGCCGCTTTCACTCCTATCGCAGCTTCTCGTTTCTGCGTATCTCGCTGCTCAACTGCGACGTCAGCCGCGTCGCAGCCCTTCGCGCCGCCAGCCCGAAGTCGCCCTTGAACTCACCGAACTCGGCCGTGCCATTGCCCACGGCGCGCACGCGCGTGACTTCGGCGCCCGCCGCATCGGTCACCACGCACGAGACCTCGGCCGTGAACGAGGTCGGCGGCCAGCTGATCCATGAGGATGAGCTCGAGTCGGTCTTGATGCGCGGCGAGAACACCAGCGACACGCCCGCCGCCTCGTTGGCCTTCGCGTCGGCGGCGGTGCGCAGCACGACGACGTCGCGGTACACGGCGCGCAGCGCATCGCGGATCGACTTCTCCAGGTCGCGGTACGGGTAGTAGCTCACGCGGTCGCCGCTGCCGCCGGGGGTGACCACTTCGAGGTCGCGGTCGGCATCGGTCATCACGTAGGCGACTTTCTTCGGCACGAGGTACGCCTGCGAACGCGCCGGGGCCGTCTCGGTGATCATGGTGATCGGATGCACGCAGCCGCCGAGCAGCAGCAACGAAGCCGACAGCGCCATGGCCGCCGGAAGAGAAAAGAACCGCATCGAAACGCCTCCTCGCCTCTGGGGATCAGTGGCCGATGGCGGCCACGAACTGCGGATCGGCATACACCTGCCGCAGCAAGGCACGCACGAGGCGCGGATACGCGGCCTGCCCGGCAGGCACGGCGACGATGTTCGCGTAGCTCGAATCGAAGGCGGTCTCGGCGCGATAGGTCTTGCGCAGGCGCTGCGTGGTGTCGCGCGTGACGGTGATCTCGACTTCCATGCGGCCCGCGCCGTTGATCACGCCCAGGTCGATCTCGTTGGCCAGCACGCGCGCCGCGATGCGCGTGGGCGCCTTCGGGTCGTAGACGGAGATCTCGCTCAGGTCGCGCATCATCGCGTCCTGCAGGTACTGCGCGAAGCTGCCGCTGGGCGACAGCAGCCGGGCGCTGCGCAGGCGCACGGTGTTGACCTTGTCGTCCGCGTCGGTGGGCTGCGCCTTCGCAAGGGCCACCATGCCGGGGCGCGTGGCCTCGAGCTTGTCGAGGGTCTCGTAGTCGGCCGCGTAGGGCGGCGTCAGCAACGGCGCGCAGCCGGTGGCCAGAACGGCGGCTGCCAGCACGCCGGGCAAGAGCGGGCGGCGCAAATGCCGGCCCTGCTGCGAACTAAAGATCGCCATCCCTTCGGTCCCCTCTCTGCATCTTCACGAGGCCCGCGACGCATGCATGGTGCATCGGTGGCGCGTGCTCCCGGCGCGACGGTAGCACGCATCGCGCCGCGCGCGAATGCGTGATGCCGCGAAACCGGAAGGTGCGGAGAAGGGCGAACGGACGGCGGAGTGCCTCAGACCGGCTCGAGCACGTGGATCAGCTTGCCCGCGGTGAGCTCCTTCGTCTTCTCGCCGTGCGCCTTCATGTGCGGCGCGACCGCGTGCGCCTGCAGGTGCGCCAGCGTTTCCCACTTCTCGATCACGACGAAGGTGTCGGGGCCGAAGCTGGCCTTCGACGTGGGGATGCCCTGCGCATCGACCGTGGCGCCGTACTCGATGCAGCCTGCCTCGGCCAGCACGGCCGCGCGGTTCTCGGCGAAGGCCTCGAGCAACTTGGCGCGCTGGCCCGGCTTGGCGGTGATGACGGCGACGACGTGGATCATTGAAAAGTCTCCGATTGGATGAGTGATGAATGACAGCGGTCGAATCTAAGAGATTTGGCGCGACCGTACCGGTCAGGTCCGCGACAACGCCGCGGCCTTGTCCCTATCATCGCCCGCATGTTCTTCCCGCTCCCTCGCACGGCCACCGCGCCCTTCTGCCCTTCCGAAGTCAAGGGCAGCGTCGCCGTCCCGCAGGAACTGCCCTTCTTCAAGAAGCTGATGCGCTACGCGGGCCCTGGCCTGCTCGTCTCGGTCGGCTACATGGACCCGGGCAACTGGGCGACCGACATCGAGGCCGGCTCGCGCTTCGGCTACGGGCTGCTGTTCGTGGTGCTGCTCGCGAGCCTGGCGGCGATGCTGCTGCAGACGCTGTGCGTGCGGCTGGGCATCGTCGCGCGCAAGGACCTGGCGCGTGCCTGCCGCGAACACTACTCGCCGCGCGTCAACCGCCTGCTGTGGCTGGGCGCCGAGCTGGCCATCGTGGCCTGCGACCTCGCCGAGGTGCTGGGCAGCGCGCTCGCGCTGCACCTGCTGTTCGGCGTGTCGATCCCGGTGGGCATCGCCATCACCGCCTTCGACACGCTGCTGGTGCTGGGCCTGCAGGGCGCGGGCTTCCGCCGCGTGGAGGCCATCGTGCTGGGGCTCGTGGGCACCATCGCGGCCTGCTTCGTGGTCGAGCTGGCGATGGCGCCGCCCAACTGGTTCGGCGTGGCGATGGGTTTCGGCCCGAGCCTGGAGCGGCTGCACCAGCCAGGCGCGCTGTATCTCGCCATCGGCATCGTCGGCGCGACGGTGATGCCCCACAACCTGTACCTGCATTCGTCCATCGTGCAGACGCGCCTGATCGCCGACACCGAGCCCGCGCGGCGCGAGGCGGTGCGCTTCTGCACGCTCGACGCGGTGGTGTCGCTCTCGCTCGCGCTGCTGGTCAACGCGGCCATCATGGTGCTGGCGGCCAGCGCCTTCCACGCCACTGGCCACCGGGAGGTGACGGAGATCGACGACGCCTACCGGCTGCTGGAGCCCGTCGTCGGCAGTGCGGTCGCGGCCACGCTGTTCGGCATCGCGCTGCTTGCTTCGGGACAGAGTTCGACCTTCACCGGCACCATTGCGGGCCAGATCATCATGGAAGGCTTCCTCGACCTGAAGATTCCGTGCTGGCAGCGCAGGCTCATCACGCGCGCGCTGGCCCTGGGGCCGGCATGGCTGGGCGTGTGGTGGTTCGGCGATGGCGGCGTGGGCAAGATGCTGGTGCTCAGCCAGGTGGTGCTGAGCTTCCAGCTGCCCTTCGCGATGTGGCCGCTGATCCGCTTCACGAGCAGCCGCGCGCTGATGGGCGGCTTCGCCAACGGGCCGGTGGTGAAGTCGCTGGCGTGGCTGCTGTTCGGCGTGATCGGCGCGGCCAACGTGTGGCTGATCGCGTCGATCGTATTAGGCGGTGCCTAGAGGCCTCTTCAGCGCCTGCCCGCTTCCTTCCAAAGGTGCACCAGCGCCTCCGGCGCCTCGGCCTCGGGCACCTCGAAGCTCACGAAGATGTCCTGCTGCTCGCCCGCGCTGCGCACGAGCACCTCGACGCGGTAGAAGCGCTGGTCGCCGCCCGACACCGTCGCGCCGGGCGGCTGCTGCGCGCGCGGCACGGCGCTTTGCAGCGCATCGCCGATCCGCTGGCGCAACTCCTGCGTGCACTCGCCGAGCTGGAAGCTGCGCGGCTGCGCGAGGCCCGGCAGGTAGGCCAGGCCGCCCTCGCGCGTCACGCGCACGGTGGTCGCCTCGTTCAGCGGCGGCAGGCGGATCATGGCGCGATCACCCCCACGGCCTGCCAGGCGTCGGCCACCGCCTTGCGGACCGCGCTGCCGGCGCCGAAGCGCTGCGACGCCACATCGATGCTGAGCGTCGCGAAGGCCTCGAAGTCGGCGTCGTTGCGCAGGCGTCTGTCGCGCAAGGTGTCGTACCAGACGCGGCCTGCGCTCTCCCATGCCGGCCCGCCGATGGCGACGGCCGCCAGGTGGAAGGCGCGGTTCGGAATGCCCGAGTTGATGTGCACGCCGCCGTTGTCCTGCGAGGTGACGACGAAGTCCTTCATGTGCGCGGGCTGCGGGTCCTTGCCGATCACCGGGTCGTCGTAGGCGGTGCCCGGCTCGGCCATCGAGCGCAGGGCCTTGGCCTTCACGCTGGACATGAAGAGCCCGGCGCCGATGAGCCAGTCGGCCTGCTGCGCGGTCTGCTTCAGCACGTGCTGCTTCACCAGTACGCCGAACACGTCGCAGATCGATTCGTTGAGCGCGCCGGGCTGGCCCTGGTAGACGAGCGCGGCCTCGTGGTCGATCACGCCGTGCGTGAGCTCGTGGCCGATGATGTCCACCGCGATGGTGAAGCGGTTCATCACCTCGCCGTCGCCATCGCCGAACACCATCTGCGCGCCGTTCCAGAACGCGTTGTCGTAGTTCCTGCCGTAGTGCACGCTGCCGGTCAGCGGCATGCCCGCGCCATCGATGGAGTCGCGCTCGTACACCTCGCGGTACAGCCGCCAGGTCGCGCCCAGGTGCTCGTAGGCCTCGTCGGCCGCGATGTCGCCGGTGGCGGGCCTGCCTTCGGTGCGCACCAGCCTGCCGGGCAGTTCGGTCGTGTGGCCCGCGTCGTGGATGGCGCGCTCGGGCGAATTGGGCCGCGCAGGGCGCACCGGCGTGCCGGTGATGTTCGAGACCACCGCCGGCGGCACCAGGCCGCGCAGCGCGCGGTGCTCGCGGTCGATGGTCAGCGTGCTCACCGCGCGCTCGCTCAGCGGCGGGCTGGCGCTTTCGGCGAGCCGGCTCAGCAGGTAAGGCGGCACGAAGGCGGGCGGCAGGATTTGCGGGTTGCGCGATGGCATGGGCGGGGCCTTTCGTCGAAGGTCGATCGGTTCGAATCCACCGTAGCAGAAACGCGCGCCCGCGCCTGTCGGATCGACGCTCAAGCCCTGGGCGGCATGTCGTCTTTGCCCAGCGCGGCGGCCATGAAGTCGACGAAAGTTCGCACGCGCGCCGACAGCTGGTGGCGCTGCGGATACACCGCGTAGATGTCGGCGTCGGGCGTGCGGTAGCTCGCGAGCACCTGCACGAGGCGTCCGCTGCGCAGGTAGCGCGCGATGTCCCACTCGGCGCGCATCAGGATGCCGTGGCCGTCGAGCGCCCAGTTGACCGCGATCTCGCCGTCGTTGGTGCTGAGCATCCCGCGCGTCTTCACCGCCTCGGTGCGCTGCGCGGTGCCGCGCCCGCTGCTCAGACGCCAGATGCCGTAGGCTTCGTCGCCCTGGCGGATGCCGATGCAGCGGTGCCGCGTGAGGTCGTTGGGCACCTTGGGCTGCCCGGCGCGCGTGAGATATGCAGGCGAGGCGCACAGGAGGCGCCGGTTCGACGCGATGCGCCGCGCGATCACGCGGGCCTCGGGCGGCGCGCCGAAGCGGATGCAGACGTCGAAGGCGTCGTCGGTCAGCGGCGGCGGGTTCACCGAGAGCTGCAGCTGCACTTCCACCTGCGGATGCTTCTTCGCGAACTTCGAGATCAGCGGCGCCACATGGCTGCGCCCGAAGCCCAGCGTGGCGTTCACGCGCAGCAGCCCCTGGGGCTCGCCCTTCGCGCCGCCGAGGAGCTGCGCCATGTCGTCGATCTCGCCGAGGATGCGGCGCGCGTGCGCCACGTAGAGCTCGCCCTCGGGCGTGAGGCTCATGCGCCGCGTGGTGCGGTTCACCAGCGTGACGCCCAGGCGAGATTCCATCTGCGCGAGCCGCTTGCTCACCGCGGGCGTGCTGATGCCGAGCTCGCGCGCCCCCGCGCTCAGGCTGCCGCTGGCCGCGAGCGTGGAGAAAAAACCGAGGTCGGCGGGCTGTACCGGGGCTGCCATGGTTGATCCGATTGTTGAATTCAGGTTAACGATGGATTCACTTCCGGCGTGAATCGTTCGACGCGGCCGATCCTACAGTGGGAGCCCGACAGAGCACCTACACGCACACAAAGAAGGACATCGACGATGAGCAGCAGCTACAGCATCGCCACCATTCCCGGCGACGGCATCGGCAAGGAAGTGATCCCCGCAGGCCGACAGGTGATGGAGGCGCTGGCCCAGGCCTCCGGCGGCGCGCTGAACTTCAGCTTCGAAGACTTCGGCTGGGGCGGCGACTGGTATCGCGCGCACGGCGAGATGATGCCGGCCGACGGCCTCGACGCGCTGCGCGGCAAGGACGCGATTCTCTTCGGCTCCGCGGGCGATCCGCACATCCCGGACCACATCACGCTGTGGGGCCTGCGCCTGAAGATCTGCCAGGGCTTCGACCAGTACGCCAACGTGCGGCCCACGCGCATCCTGCCGGGCATCGACGCGCCGCTGAAGCGCTGCAGGGCGGAAGACCTGAACTGGGTGATCGTGCGCGAGAACTCCGAAGGCGAGTACGCCGGTGTCGGCGGGCGCGTGCACCAGGGCCATCCGATCGAGGCCGCCACCGACGTGAGCATGATGACCCGCGCCGGCGTGGAGCGCGTGATGCGCTTCGCCTTCAGGCTGGCGCGCTCGCGCCCTCGCAAGCTGCTCACCGTGGTCACCAAGAGCAACGCTCAGCGCCACGCGATGGTGATGTGGGACGAGATCGCGCTGCAGGTCTCGAAGGAGTTCCCCGACGTGCACTGGGACAAGGAGCTGGTGGACGCGATGACCGCGCGCATGGTCAACCGGCCCGCCACGCTCGACACCATCGTCGCCACCAACCTGCACGCCGACATCCTCAGCGACCTCGCGGCCGCGCTCGCGGGCAGCCTGGGCATCGCGCCCACCGGCAACATCGACCCCGAGCGGCGCTACCCGTCGATGTTCGAGCCCATCCACGGCTCGGCCTTCGACATCATGGGCAAGGGGCTCGCCAATCCGGTGGGCACCTTCTGGTCGGTGGTGATGCTGCTGGAGCACCTCGGCGAGACCGAGGCCGCGCGCCGCGTGATGGCTGCGGTGGAGCACGTCACGGCCAACCCCGCCCTGCACACGCGCGACCTGGGCGGCAACGCGACCACCGAAGAGGTGACGCGCGCGGTGTGCGCGCACATAGCGGCCGAGCCGCTGCGGCTGGCGGCCTGATCCGCCACCCGGGCGAACAAGCGATTCCACGGTATCCGCGCGCCTCGATGCGCGCACCACTACAACGAGCCGGAGACAAGACATGAACGCTTCATCGAACGCGCGCCGCACCGTGCTGCGGGCCGCAGTCATCGCAGTGGGGCTGGGCGCCACCGCCCTCGCCTTCGCGCAGCAGGCACAGGCCACTCCGGGCTGGCCCACGCGGCCGATCAGCCTCGTCGTGCCCTTCCCGGCCGGCGGCACCACCGACGTGCTGGCCCGCGCGCTGGCCGACAAGCTCTCGCAGTCGCTCGGCCAGCCGGTCGTGGTCGAGAGCAAGCCGGGCGCCGGCGCCACGCTCGGTGCCGACTACGTGGCGAAGGCCAGGCCCGACGGCTACACGCTGCTGATGGGCGCGGTGCACCACACCATCGCCACCAGCGTCTACAGGAAGCTGCCCTACGACTTCCAGAAGGACCTGGCGCCCATCACCGTGGTGGCCATGGTGCCGAACGTGCTGGTCATCAACGCCGCGAACACGCCCGCGAAGAACGTGGCCGAGCTGGTGGCGCTCGCCAAGGCCGCGCCCGAGAAGCTGGCCTACGGCTCCAATGGCAACGGCACGGCGCAGCACCTGATAGGCACGCAGTTCCAGGCCAGCACCGGCACGAAGCTGCTGCACGTGCCCTACAAGGGCAGCGGGCCGCTCACCACCGACCTGCTCGGCGGGCAGGTGGCGATGTCCTTCGACACCATCACGCCGGTGCTGCAGCACATCAAGGGCGGCAAGCTGCGCGCGCTGGCCGTGACCACGGCGCGGCGCTCGTCGGTGTTGCCGGACGTGCCGACGCTGGAGGAGGCGGGGCTCAAGGGCTTCGACATCGGCACCTGGTTCGGTGTGCTGGCGCCGGCGGCCACGCCGAAGGAGATCGTGGCGCGCCTGAACGCCGAGATGGTGAAGATCATCCATTCGCCCGAGTTCGCGCAGCGCATGCAGGCCATCGGCGCCGAGCCGCTGGGCGGCACGCAGGAAGAGATGGCGCGGCAGATCCGCGAGGAGACGGCGAAGTTCGCGAGGCTGGTGAAGGAAGGCGGCGTGGCGATCGAGTAAGCCGAGCAGGAAAGAAATACGTGCCCGGCGTGATGCCGGTTACGACCGCGCACACCTGCGGCCGGCGCGCGCCTTGCCGAGGCCATAGGATCGGGGCTTCCGAATTCACCGCCGCCGCGCCCATGTTCATCGTCACCCTCACCTACATCCGTCCGCTCGAGGAGGTCGACGCGCTGATGGATGCGCACATGGTCTGGCTCAAGAAGCACTACGAAAGCGGCCTTTTCGTGGCCTCGGGTCGGCAGGTGCCTCGCCAGGGCGGCGTGATCCTCGCGCGCTCGGGCGACCGCGAGGGCCTGGAGGCGGTGCTGGCGCGCGACCCCTTCGTGCAGGGCGGGGTGGCGCGCACCGAGGTCATCGAGTTCGTGCCGCGCATGACGGCACCGAGCGTCGAGATCCTCAAGACTTTCTAGGCGAGCTTTCCAGCCGCTTCCGCCGGCAGCTCCTCGCGCCCGCCCGGATGCCGGGCGAAGCGCGGCGCGTCGTGGCCGTGTACCGGCGCCGGGTCTTCCCAGGGCCAGCCGCCGAACTGCGTGCGGCGGTAGTCGGCCATGGTCTGGCTGATCTCGGCCTGTGTGTTCATCACGAACGGGCCGTACTGCGCCACCGGCTCGGCGATCGGTCGGCCCTGCAACACCAGGAACTCGCTGGTTTCCGCGTCGCCGTTGACGATTTCCACGGCTACGTCCGCGCGCAACTCGACGGCCGCCGGGCCCTGCACCTGCTCGCCGCCGACCCGCGCCGTCGCGCCCTTGAAGAAGTACAGCATGCGCCGCGTGCCCTCGCCGGCGGCGGCGGCGGCGGGCAGCGTCCATTGGGCGCCGGGCGTCATCTTCAGCGTCCAGATCGCCACGTCGGCATCGGCCTGCGCGGCCCAGGAATCGGGCGGGGGCGCCAGCGGCTGGATCGGGGCCCGGCCGCTGGATGGGTCGTCGCCGAGCCGGCCCGCGATCACGGCGACCTCGGTGCGGCCGCCCTTCGCGTCGTCGGAGACGAAGCGAGGAATGGCCTCCGACCAGAACATCGTGAAGTGCGGCTCGGCCATCTTGCTCTTCGCCGGCAGGTTGAGCCAGATCTGGAACAGCTCCAGCGGGTTGGCCGCGTCGGCGTCGAGCAGGGGGAACATCTCGGAATGCACGATGCCCTTGCCGGCCGTGAGCCACTGCACGTCGCCGCCGCCGAAGCGCGCGGTGGCGCCCAGCGAGTCGGAGTGGTCGACCAGGCCCTTGCGCACGATGGTCACGGTCTCGAAGCCGCGGTGCGGGTGCGAGGGAAAGCCCGGCACCGTCTCGCCGTGGTACATGCTCCAGCCGTCCTTGCGGCTGAAGTCCTGGCCGATCTGGCGGCCGGCCAGCGAGGCCTCGGGGCCCATGCGGCCGTTGGCCTTCGGGTAGGCGTCGTCGTGGTAGACGCAGAAGAGGAACGGGTCGATCGTCTGCCACGGGAAACCGAGCGGCTTGACCTGGACGACGGGGCTCCTGTTGTCGTTGTTGTTGTCGGACATGCGGATATTCCTTTCCATGGGGGGCGCGGCCGATGATGCCGTGCCGGTGGATGGAATATCGGGGCGGCGCCGCCTTCCGCCAGGGGCTTTCCGTGCAACAGTGAAGAGCGCGTATGGAACGATCGGCATCGTCCGGGTCCTGTGCGGCGGCGCTGCCTCAGGGGTTCTGGTGCGTCACGGCGGCGTTCGGGTCCATGTAGACCAGTTCCCACAGGTGGCCGTCGAGGTCCTGGAAGCCGTGGCCGTACATGAAGCCGTAGTCCTTCGGCTCGGTCGGGGTGGTGCCGCCGGCGGCCTTGGCCTTGGCCACCAGCTCGTCGACCTCGGCGCGGCTCTCGCACGAGAGGCACAGCAGCACCTCGGTGCTCTTGGCGGTGTCGGCGATGCTCTTGGTGGTGAAGGTCTTGAAGAACTCCTCGACCAGCAGCATGACGTGGATGCTGTCTTTCTGGACGACCATGCACGCGGCGTTGGCGTCGGTGAACTGCTCGTTGAAGGTGTAGCCCAGGGCGGCGAAGAACGCCTTGGTCTTGTCGAGGTTCTTGACGGGGAGATTCACGAAGATCTGCTTGGTGGCCATGGTGTCGTCCTGTCGATGAAAAGAGGTTTGTGGAGGTGCTGCCCGGCGTTTTGTGTACGCCGTCCACAAACGATAGCAAATCAAATGGACGGCGTCCACATAAATTTTCGAAGCTACCGATCCAGACGATGCGACCGCGATTGCAAGGGGCGAAACGGACCGGGCATCATGGCTGCCATCATGGAAATCGAGTTCAAGTTCTGCATCCCCGCCGGCCGCCTGAAGGCCGTCGAAGCCGCCCTCAGGCGCGGCACCGTCGAGCGCACCCGCCTGCAGGCCCGCTATTTCGACACCGCCGACCAGCGCCTGGCCGCCGACGGCGTGGTGCTGCGGCTGCGCAAGGAAGGGCCTCGCTGGGTGCAGACCGTGAAGGCCACCGGCGACAACGCCCTGCACCGCCTGGAGCACAACGTCGAACTCGGCACGGCAGGACCGGCGCCGCAGATGGATCCGCAGCGCCACCACGGCACGCCCGTGGGCGAGCGGCTCGCGAAGCTCCTCGCCGACGGCACGCCGCTGGTCGAGCGGCAATCGACCGACATCGTGCGGCTCACGCGTGACGTTCGCGTCGCCGGCCCGGGCGGCGCGGTGATCGAGATGGCGCTGGACGTCGGCAAGGTCGTCGCCCACGCCGGCACGCCCGAGCAGCGCGAATCGCCGGTGTGCGAGCTCGAGCTCGAACTCAAGCGCGGCGACGTGCAGGGCCTGGTCTCGCTTGCGCGGCGCTGGTCGCAGCAGCACGGGCTGTGGTTCAGCACCGTGTCGAAGGCGGAGCGCGGCGCGCGGCTGCTTGCGGCGCAGGAGACTGTGGAAGCAGTGAAGGCCGAGCCGCCGCGCTTCGCCGATCGGCATCCGGACGGCCTGGCCATCCGGCGGGCCGTGGTCGCGTCGTGCCTTGCGCAGATGCTGCCGAACGCGAGCGAGATCGCCGCGGGCAGCACCGACGAGGAGCAGATCCACCAGTTGCGCATCGGCATCCGCCGGCTGCGCACGGCCCTGCGCGAGCTCGCCGATCTCGACCCCGCCTCGGGCGTCGCCCAGGCCGCGGAATGGGAGCCCCCGCTCGTCGACGCCTTCCGCGCCCTCGGCGCACTGCGCGACCGCGAACAGGTGGTGAAGCTGGCGCAGCCGCGCCTGCGCGAAGCCGGCGCGCCCGACTTCGATCCGCTGGCCGCCGACGATGCCGCCGCAGCCGATGCGCCCTCGCCCGGCGACATCGTGCGCGCACCGGCCTTCCAGAACGTGCTCGTCTCGCTGATCGGCTTCACCGCGGCGAAACCGGCCGAATCCGAACCGGTTACGGAAGGCGATCCGCCATCAGCCCCGGCCAACGCCAACGAAGCCCGCCGCCTGCTTCGCAAGCGCCTGCAGCGCCTGCACAAGCAGGTGCTGCGCGACGGCGAGCGCTTCGAATCGCTGGACACCGAAACCCAGCACCGCGTGCGCAAGCGCCTCAAGCGCCTGCGCTACCTTGCCGAGTCCGTGGCGCCGCTGTTCGACGAAAAGCAGGAAGACGACGGCGCCGCGGGCCGCTACCTGAAGGCCCTGCACCCGGCGCAGGACGCATTGGGCGAATTCAACGACGAGGCCGTCGCGCTCGCGCTGTACCGCGAGGCCGCCGAGCGCGATGCGCGTGCATGGTTCGCCGTGGGATGGTTCACCGCGCGGCGCGAGGCCGGGGCGAAGGCCAGCCGCAAGGCGCTCGTGAAGATCGAGGATGCGGCGAGGTTCTGGAAGAAAAGCTAGTCAAGTTCGTGGGCCGACACGGCCCGTTCAGTGATGGTGCCCATGCGCCCCATGAACATGCCGGTGCTCGATCTCCACCGGCTGCGCCGCGCGCACGTCCGTCACCTGCAGGCTGAACTTCAGCGCCTTGCCGGCCCAGGGGTGGTTGCCGTCGAGCAGCACGACCGGGCCCTTGATCTTCATCACGGTGAAGACGTGCTCGCGGCCGTCGTCTAGCCTGCCCTGCAGTTGGCCGCCGACCTTCACGCCGGGCGGGAAGTCGGTCTTGGGGATGCTGCGCACCAGCGACTCGTCGCGCTCGCCGAAGGCGTCTGCGGGGGCGAGGTTCAGCACGGTCTGGTAGCCCTTTTCCTTGCCGTCGAGCGCTTCCTCGATCTTGGGCAGGGTGTTCTCGTATCCGCCATGCAGGTAGGCCATCGGCTCGGGGCTGGCCTCGATGAGCTTGCCCTGGGCGTCGGAGACCTTGTACTTGATGGTGACGACGGTGTCTTTTGCGATTTTCATGGGCTCGCATTCTCGGACGAAACCCGAAGGCGCAGGCGGCCGGGCCTTTCCCGAGGGCCTGGAGGGCCGCGCGGCTATTTCAGCACGTCCATCTGGTCGAGCTTCCCCATCACCAGCCCGATGAACGCAGACACCGCCAGCGGCAGATGCTTGCGGCTCGGGTAGACGACGTTGAGCCCGCGCCCGGCGTACTCGTACTGCGGCAGCACGCGCACCAGCTGGCCCGCCTGCTCGTCGCGCGTGGCCATCGCGGGCGGCAGCTGCGCGATGCCGAGTCCGGCCAGCGCGGCCCTGCGCAGCGCCTGGGCGGTGTTGCCGGTGAAGCGGCCGGTGACCTGCACTTCCTCTTCCACGCCGTCGGGGCCGGTGAGGCGCCAGGTGGTGTGGCCGGTGGGTGTCGACGGGGTCACGCAGTCGTGCCGGGCCAGGTCCTGCAGGCTCTTCGGTTCGCCGCGCCGGGCGATGTAGGCGGGGCTCGCCAGCAGGCCGGCGCTGCGGGTGACCAGCCGCCGGCCCACGTAGCCCGAATCGCGCAGCACGCCGCCGCGGAAGGCCACGTCGATGCGCTCGGCGATCAGGTCGGCGGCTGCGTCGCTGAGCGCGAAATCGAGCTTGACCAGCGGATGCTCGGCCAGGAAGCCGGCCACCCATTCCATCGGGAAGAAATCGAAGAAATCCGCCGGCGCGGCCACGCGCACCAGGCCGCTGGGTTCCTGGCCGCCCGCCGCCAGCGCCTGCCCGGCGGCGGCGAGCCCGTCGATGTGGCCGGCGCACTGGTCGTGGAAATCCTGCCCGGCGCTGGTCAGCGTGAGCTTGCGGGTGGAGCGCTGCATCAGCCGGGTGCCCAGTTGCGACTCGAGCTGCTGGATGCGCCGGCTCACGGTGTTGGGCGGCAGGCCCAGGCGCCTGCCTGCCTCGGCGAAGCTGCCGTGGCGCACCACCTGGACAAAGACGGCGGCGTCGTTGAGGTCGAACATGGCGGGCTGATTCCTTCAATTCGTGGACGAGTGCAATCCGACTCTACCGCCTAGTCGATCAATGGGTGCGTGCCTAACCTTGAGCCCATGACTACTTCATCCCTTGCTTCTCCTACCCAGCGCCGCATCGTCTGGGGCGTGCGCATCCTGCTGGCGCTGGCTTTCGGCGCCGCGGGCGCGGCCAAGCTGGCCGGCGCGCAGCAGATGGTCCAGGTGTTCGACGCCATCGGCTTCGGCCAGTGGTTCCGCTATGTGACCGGCCTCGTCGAGGTCGGCGGCGCGGTGCTGCTGCTCGTGCCCGCGACCGGCTTCCTCGGCGGCCTGCTGCTGTTCGCGACCATGGTCTGCGCCGTCGCCACGCACCTGCTGCTGATCGGCGGCAACCCCGCGCCGGCCGTGGTGCTGGCGCTGCTGTCGGGCTTCGTCGCCTGGCGGCTGCGGCCGGTGCCGCAGCCGGCTTCGGCCGCCTGAACTTCTCTTCCTTCTTCTTCCAAACCCACGGAGTACCCCATGACCGCACAACAACCCCGCATCGGCATCATCCTCGGCTCCACCCGCGAAGGCCGCTTCGGCGAGAAGCCCGCGCAGTGGATCCATGAGATCGCGAAGCAGCGCACCGACCTGGCCTTCGAGCTGGTCGACCTGCGCGACCACCCGCTGCCTCTTTTCGACGAAGCCGGCGCGCCGGCCTGGGGCCCGGTGAAGAACGAGGCCGCGCAGCGCTGGCAGGCGAAGCTGGCCACCTTCGACGGCCTGATCGTCGTCACGCCCGAATACAACCACGGCCCCGCCGCGGTGCTGAAGAACGCCATCGACTGGGCCTACAAGGAGTTCATCCGCAAGCCGATCGGCTTCGTGGGCTACGGCGGCGTGGGCGCGGCGCGCGCCATCGAGCAGCTGCGGCTGGTGGCGGTCGAGATGCAGATGGCGCCGGTGCGCCACGCGGTGCACATCGGCATGGTCGAGTTCCTGGGCATCTGGCAGCAGGGCAAGAGCTTCGCCGACTTCCCGCATCTGGCGCAGGCGGCCACCACGCTGCTCGACGACATCGCGTGGTGGGCGAAGGCGCTGAAGAGCGCGAGGGAGGCCGCATGACGACCACGGCCATCGAAACGAGCGCCCGCGGCATCGTCTATCGCACGCGCGGCTCGCGCCACGGCGGCATCACGCGGCTGATGAGCCCCGGCGACCTGGGCGAATTCCTCAAGCCCTTCGTGTTCCTCGACCTCTTCGGCTTCGACGTGACCGGCGGCCACAAGGGCTTCGGCCTGCATCCGCACTCGGGCATCGCCACGCTGACCTGGCTGATGGAAGGCGACACGCAGTACGAGGACACCACCGGCGAGCAGGGCACGCTGCACGGCGGCGGCGTCGAATGGATGCGCGCCGGCAACGGCGTGTGGCACACCGGTGCGCCCGCGCCGGGCGTGGAGCGCGTGAGCGGCTTCCAGCTGTGGGTAGCGCTGCCGCCTTCGGAGGAGAACGCGCCCGCGCAGAGCATGTACCTCGCGCCCTCGCAGGTGCCGCAGGAAGGCCCGGCGCGCGTGCTGCTCGGGCGCTACGGCGCGGCGCAGAGCCCCGTCGCCGCGCCTTCGCCGATGAACTACCTGGCCGTGAAGCTCAAGGACGGCGAACGCTGGACCTACGTGCCGCCGGCCGGCCACACGGTGGGCTGGATCGCCGTGAGCGGGGGCGCGCTCGAGGCGGGCCAAGACACCGGCGGCACCGGCGGCCCCGTCGCCGCGGGCGAGCTCGCGGTGTTCGAGGAATCGGGCGCGGCCATCGATTTCGTGGCGCACGGCGACACGGCCTTCGTGCTGGGCTCGGCGCAGAAGCATCCGCACGAGCTGGTGATGGGCTACTACTCGGTGCACACCAGCAAGGCCGCGCTCGAGCAGGGCGAGGCCGAGATCCGGCGCATCGGCGCGAGGCTGCGGCAGGAAGGGCGAATTGCGTAGCAGCCTGGCCGGCGGTTGATCCGGCGTGCGCGCAGCGGGCTGCTGCGCCAGAATCGTTCGCTTCTTCTTCCATCGAACGAGTCCGCTGCCAGCAGCCCCGCCATGAACATCGCCGATTCCTTCATCACCAACGCCGCCCGCTTCGTCGAGATCCGCCGCGACATCCACGCCCATCCCGAGCTCGGCTTCGAGGAGCACCGCACCTCCGACAAGGTCGCAAAGCTGCTCGCCGAGTGGGGCATCGAGGTGCACCGCGGCATCGCGGGCACGGGGCTCGTCGGCGTGCTGCGCAAGGGCACGGGCAGCCGCACCATCGGCCTGCGCGCCGACATGGACGCGCTGCCGCTGCACGAGGCCAACGAGTTCGCCCACAAGTCGACGCACCCCGGCCGCATGCACGCCTGCGGCCACGACGGCCACACCACCATGCTGCTGGCCGCCGCCTGGCACCTCTCGCAGCAAGGGCCCGACGACTTCGACGGCACGGTGAATTTCATCTTCCAGCCCGCCGAGGAGATGGGCAAGGCTGGCGCGAAGAAGATGATCGACGAGGGCCTGTTCGAGCGCTTCCCCTGCGACGCCGTCTTCGGCCTGCACAACTTCCCGGTGGGCGACGTGGGCCGCTTCGCGCTCAACGAAGGCGCGCTGATGGCCTCGAGCAACACCTACATGATCACCGTGCGCGGCCGCGGCACGCACGCCTCGATGCCGCACACCGGCATCGACCCGGTGGCGGCGGTGGTCACGCTCGCGCAGCAGCTGCAGACCATCGTGGCGCGCACCATCCCGAGCACCGAGCGCGCGCTGCTCGCGGTCACGCAGCTGCAGGGCTCCGATGCGCCGAACGTGATTCCCGACGTCGCCACCGTCGGCGGCACCATCCGCACCTTCTCCATCGACGCCATCGACAAGCTCGAAGCCCGCCTGCGCGAAGTGGCAGCGGGCGTGGCGGCGGCACACGGCTGCACGGCCGAGGTGTTCTTCAAGCGCTCGTCGCCGCCGACCGTGAACCACCCGGCCGAGGCGCGCTTCGCCGCCAGCGTGATGCGCGAGGTGGTGGGCGACGACATGGTCACCGACGACTTCCCCGCCGTGATGGGCGCCGAGGACTTCGCCCACATGCTGCTCGCGCGGCCCGGCTGCTACGCCTTTCTTGGCAACGGCGACGGCGACCACCGGCTCGACGGCCACGGGCCCGGCCCTTGCATCATCCACAACACCTCGTTCGACTTCAACGACGAGATCATCCCGATCGGCGCCAGCTACTTCGTGAAGCTGGTGCAGCGCTGGCTGCCGGCGGCGCGCGCCTGAAGTCGTTTCCTTCCTGTTGACGATGACCAAGAAAGTGGCGACGCAGATGACCTCCACCCGACTCACCCGACGTTCATTCACCGCGATTGCCGCTGCAGCGGCGCTTTGCAGCATCGCTCCCGCACATGCGCAGCAGCGCGTGATCCACATCGTCGTGCCCTTCGGCACCGGCGCGGTGCAGGACACGGTGGCGCGCGCCTTCAACAACGAGCTGGGCGCCGCGCTGAACGCCAGCGCCATCGTCGAGAACCGCGCGGGCGCGGGCGGCACCGTGGGCGCGGCGATCGTGGCGCGCGCGCCGGCCGACGGCAACACGCTGGTCCTCGCCGCGGCGAGCCACAACATCGCGGGCTTCCTTTACAGCAAGCTCAGCTACGACCCGCTGAAGGACTTCGTCGGCGTCGCCAACGTCGGCAACGCGGGCTACGTGCTGGCGGTGTCCAGCGGCATGGGCGTGTCGAGCACGGCCGACTTCATCAAGGAGGTCAAGGCCAACCCCGGCAAGTACAACTACGCCTCGGCCGGCAACGGCAGCGCCACGCACCTGGCGATGGCCTCCTTCCTCGCGAAGGCCGGCCTGCAGATGACGCACATCCCGACCAAGTCGACCGGCGAGGCCGTCAACGAGGTGCTCGCGGGCCGCGTGCAGGCGGTGATCTCGTCGAGCATCGGCGTGATGGGCTTCCAGGAGGACGCGCGCATGAAGCTGCTGGCCTCCACCGGCCAGTCGCGCAGCCCCTTCCTGCCCAAGCTGCCCACCGTGGCCGAGAGCGGTCTGCCCGGCTACGCCTTCGATTCGTGGATCGGCCTGCTCGCACCGGCCGGCACGCCCAAGGCCGAGGTCGAGCGCCTGAACGCCGTGACCAACAAGGTGCTGGCCGACCCCGCGATCCAGGAACGCTTCAAGCGCCTGGGCGTGGAGCCGCGCAGCCAGAGCGCGGAGGAGTTCCAGAAGCTGCTGCGCGCGGACTGGGATGCGATGGGGGCGGTGGTGAAGGCGTCGGGGGCGAAGATCGACTGATGGCAGGGAAATTACAAGCCTGAACTTATATTGAAGAAAAATACGCCAAAACCGATATTTTGACAAAACAAGACAAGGCCGATATTCTGCAGGCGCAATGGAATATCCCCTGCGCTTCGTCGATCAGCTGCGCCCGCATCTCAAGGCCCTGCGCAAGCAGCGCGGCCTGACGCAGGCACAGGCCGGCGCCCTCATCGGCGTCAGCCAGGCCCGCATCGCGGAAATCGAGGCGAACCCCGGCGCGGTCAGCTTCGAGCAGCTGATGAAGCTCCTGTCGGCGCTGGGCGCCTCCTTCAGCCTGCGTGAGGAAGCAGCGCCCAGTCCAGTGCCCGTGGCCGCGGAAGAGCCCGCGCTGTACGACGCCGTGAAGCTTCCGCCCGGCCCATGGACCGCCACGCCGATGAGCGACCAGTCGGTGCTGGTGCGGCTGGAAGCCGAATCGCCAGGGGCGCCGGGCGAATCGCTTCGCGCACTCCAGGCGCTGAACCCCGGCAAGGACGTCAAGCCCACCTCGCGCCGGAATTTCGTCGTCCGGCCCAAGAGGGAGTCGTGGTGACGCAGGCCCTCGACGCCTGGATGAACGGAGAGCGCGTAGGCACCTGGATCGTCGAACGCGGCGCCCATTCCTTCCGCTACGACCCGGCCTGGTCCGAATCGCCGCGGCGGCGATCGCTGTCGCTGTCGATCCCGCTCAACAGCGCGCTCGAGGTTCGCGGCGAGGTGGTCCGCAACTACTTCGACAACCTGCTGCCCGACAACGACAGGATTCGCGCGCGGCTGCGCAACCGCTTCCGGCTCAAGGACGCCACGGCCTTCGGCCTGCTCGAAGCCATCGGCCGCGACTGTGTCGGCGCCGTTCAACTCGTGCCCGAAGGCGCCATGCCGCAAGGCTGGAACGCCATCGACTGCGAGCCGCTGGACGAGGCGCAGATCGCCGACCTGCTGCAGGCCGTGCCGTCCGAAGACGCGCCGCAAGGCATGCGCGACGAAGACCTGTTTCGCATCTCGCTGGCCGGCGCGCAGGAAAAGACGGCGCTGACCCGCTGGAATGGCGCGTGGTGCCGGCCGCATGGCGCCACGCCCACCACGCACATCGTGAAGCTGCCGCTCGGGCTGATCGGCGGCTCCAGGCGCGTGGACGCCTCCGACTCGGTGCAGAACGAATGGCTGTGCGCGCAGATCGTGCTGGCCCTCGGCCTGCCGGTGGCACCGACTTCCATGGCCACCTTCGGCGGGCAGACGGTGCTGGTCGTGGAGCGCTTCGACCGCGAGTGGATGGACGGCAGGACCTGGATCGCACGCCTGCCGCAGGAAGATTTCTGCCAGGCCCTGGGCCTGCCGTCGGAAAAGAAGTACGAGCAGCACGGCGGGCCCGGCATGCCGAAGTGCCTGCAGCTGCTGCAAGGCAGCAGGAGCGCCGAGGACGGCGCGCGCTTCCTGCTCGCGCAGCTGGCTTTCTTCCTGCTCGCGGCCACCGACGGGCATGCCAAGAACTTCTCGATCCATCTCCAGCGCGGCGACGCCTACGAGATGACGCCGCTGTACGACGTCATCTCGATGTGGCCGTATTTCGGCGATGGCGCCAATCAGTTCCAGCCGCGCAGGGCGGGCCTGGCGATGGCGATCCGCTCGAGGAATGCGCACTACGTGTTCCAGACCATCCAGGCCCGCCACTGGCATGGCCTGGCAATGAAGAACGGCGGCATCGGTGTGTGGAACGCGATGCTCGAGCTGGTGGCATCGGTGGAGGCCGCGCTGGGCGAGGTCGAGGCGCTGCTGCCGCCGGACTTTCCCGCGCGCACCTGGGAGGTCATCTCGCAGGGCATGCGAGGCGAGGCGAAGCGATTCCTCGCGGGTGCCGACATCGCCTCGCAGGAGGCTGCTCAGGACTCCGCGCTCAGGACTCCGAAGTGAACCCGATCTGCTTCACCAGCGGCCCCCAGCGCTCGTACTCGGCCTTCTGGTCGGCGGCCATGTCCTGTGGCGTGCTGCCGTTCGCGACCAGGCCGACCAGGGCCAGCGCGTCGATCACGGCCTTGTCCTTCAGCGCCCGGGTGATGGCCGCGTTGGCGGTGGCGATGGTGGCGGCGGGCGTCCTGGCCGGCGCGTAGAAGCCGAACCATTCCTCGGAGGTCACGTCGGGGTAGCCCAGCTCAGTGAAGGTCGGCACGTCGGCAGGAATGGCGAGCGCTTCTTGCCGGAGGTGGCCAGCACGCGGATGCGGCCGGCCTTCACGTACTGCAGGTAGTCGCCGCTTGGGTTCATGGCTGCCGCGATCTGGCCGCCCACCAGGTCGGTGATGCTGGGCACGGTGCCGCGGTAGGGCACGTGCTTGATCTCCACGCCCGCGCGCATGCCCAGCAGCGCGCCCAGCAGGTGCGGCATGGAGCCGGCGCCTGGCGAGCCGTAGCTGGCCTTGTCGGGATTGGCCTTGGCCCAGGCCAGGAAGTCCTTGAGCGTCTTGACCTCCGCCGGGACCGAGGGGCCCACGGCCAGGCCGTGGAACATCACCGCGCCGATGGACACGGCCGTGACGTCCTCGGGCTTGTACGAGAGCTTCGGATAGATGTACGGATAAACCGACAGCGCCGACACGGGCGCCAGCGCCAGCACCGAGCCGTCGGCCGGCAGGGCCTTGAGCGTCTCCAGCGCGATGCGTCCGCCCGCGCCGGGCTTGTTCTCCACGTAGCCCGGGTTCTTGCTGTAGGGCGTGCCGCCGAGCTTCTCGGCCACGCGGCGCGCCACGCTGTCGCCGGCGCTGCCGGCGGGAAAGCCGTAGATGACCTTCACCTGCTCCAGCGCCTGCGCAAGGGCGGCGAAGGGCGTCAGTGCGCCGGCGGCGGCGGCGCCTGCCATGGCGTTGAGGAAGTGGCGTCGTTGCATGTGCTGTGTCTCCTTGAGTTGTGTGTATGCGAAAGGGCTGGGGGAAAACGAAGGCGGCCCCGGGAGGCTGCCGGGGAATCAGGCCGCCGCGCGCCGGCGGGCGTAGTCGATGAAGAACGCGAGGCTGCGCGGGTTCTGCATGCTGTCGGGGCTCGCCACCTTTTCGGCCGGCGTGCCCAGCAGCAGCTTGCGCAGGGGCACTTCCATCTTCTTGCCGCTGAGCGTGCGCGGGATCTCGTCCACCTGCACGACGTCGTCGGGCACGTGGCGCGCCGATGCCTTGGTGCGGATGGCGGCGCGGATGCGCTCGACGAGGGCCGCGTCGAGCGCCATGCCCGGCTGCAGCACCACGAACAGCGGCATGAACGAGGGACGGCCCAGGTATTCGAGGTCGACCACGACGCTGTCGCGCACCTCGGGCAGCTGCTCGACCACGCGGTAGATCTCGGCGGTGCCCATGCGGATGCCGAAGCGGTTGATGGTGCTGTCGGAGCGCCCGTAGATCACCGCGCTGCGACGCGGCGTGAAGCGGATCCAGTCGCCGTGGCGCCAGACGCCAGGAAAGGTCTCGAAGTAGCTCTCGCGGTAGCGCCGGTTCTCCGGATCGTTCCAGAAGTACAGCGGCATCGAGGGCATGGGCTTGGTGATGACCAGCTCGCCCACCTCGTCGACCACCGGCCGGCCGGCGTCGTCGAATGCGTACGCCGCCACGCCGAGCTCGGGGCACTGGATCTCCCCGGCGTGCACCGGCAGGCTGGGCGCGCAGGCCACGAAGCCCGATGCGATGTCGGTGCCGCCGCTGATCGAGGCCAGCCAGAGGTCGGGCTTGACGGCGTCGTAGACCCAGAGATAGGCCTCCACCGGCAGCGGCGAGCCGGTCGCGTTGATGGCGCGCAGCCGCTCCAGGTTCGCGATGTCGCGCGGGCGCAGGCCGTCCTTCATGCAGTTGGCCAGGTAGGCCGCGCCGCAGCCGAACAGCGTGACGCCCTGCTCGCCGATGAAGCGCCACAGCGCGCCGGCGTCGGGCCAGGCGGGGTTGCCGTCGAACAGCACGATGCTCGCGCCTGTCAAAAGCGCGCCCACCTGCAGGTTCCACACGATCCAGCCGGTGCTGCCGAGGAACAGCAGCCGGTCGCCCGCGCGCAGGTCGTGCTGCAGCGCCATGGTCTTCAGGTGCGTGAGCACGATGCCGCCATGGCCGTGCACCATCGCCTTGGGCAGGCCGGTGGTACCGGACGAATAGACGATCCACAGCGGGTGGTCGAAAGGCAGGCGTTCGTAGCGCGGCGGCGCGTCCTCGCGCAGCGCGTCGGCCCAGTCGACGCGGTCGCGCCAGTCGGGTGCCGGGGCCTCGTCGCCCGGGCCCGGCACGTGGATCACGCGCTTCACGCTGGGCAGTTCGGCCAGCAGTTCCTTCACCTGGGCGCCGCGGTCGTGGCGCTTGCCGTTGTAGCGGTAGCCGTCGGTCGCCAGCAGCAGGCAGGGCTCGATCTGGCGCAGCCGGTCGAGGACCACGCCCGGGCCCATGTCCGGCGCGCAGCTCGACCAGATGGCGCCGATGCTGGCACAGGCCAGGAAGGCGACGACGGTCTCCGGCCAGTTGGGCAGGTAGCCCGCCACCCGGTCGCCGGGGCCGATGCCCCATGCGCGCATCTGCCCGGCCAGCGCGGCGGCGTCGCGCTCCAGCTCGGCCCACGACATGGTGCGCAGCGGCGCGTCTTCACTGCGCGAGATGATCGCGGGGCTCGCCGGGTCGTTGCCCACCCTGCGGAACACGTTCTCGGCGTAGTTCAGCCGCATGCCGGGAAACCACTGCGCACCGGGCATCTCGCGCTGCGCGAGCACCGGTTGCGCATCGCCCTCGCCCACCACGCCGAAGTACTCCCGGATCGACTGCCAGAAGGGCTCCAGCGCGTCCACGGACCACTGCCAGAGCTCCTCGTAGCCGCCCGCCGGCACGCCGTGGCGTTCGGCCAGCCACTGCTGGTAGGCATGCAGTCCGCTGGCGCGGACCTGTTTGGCCGAGGGTGTCCACAGCAGCTGGCCGTGGGCGTCGGAAGGGGGCGAATCGTGCATCGTGTAGCTGGCATCCGGAAGCCGCCCGGCGGGCGGTTCGGGCCGGATTGTTCGGTGGATGCGGCGGCGATACTGTTGGAAATGAGACATTTGAATTAAGGGTTTGCCCGTTGCAAAAGAAGCCACAGGAGCCCTCGCAAGGGCCGCCTCACGAGCCGCCGGGCGCATCTCGTCGGCGGGCGCCGGCGGCCCTTCCTTCGAGGCGCCCGAAGGCGGACGAACCCGCGGGCCTCGGCATGGACGAGCTGCTGCGCCTGTCGTCGTGGAGCGCTGCCTTGCCTGCGCTGCTGCGCAAGCGGGTGATGGAGCGCATGCGCGAGCACCGGGTATCGAAGGGCCAGCTGCTGGGGCGGCGCGGCGAGATTCCGTCGGCCTGGTTCGGGCTGATGGAGGGGCTGCTCAAGACCTCGGTGCTCGCCGCCGACGGCCGCAGCTCCACGCTCGGCGGCATCCTGCCGGGCTGCTGGTTCGGGGAGGGCGCGCTGCTGCGCGGCAAGCCCCGCCATGCCGACTACGTGGCGCTGCGCGACAGCCGGGTCGCGCTGCTGCCGCTGGACGACTTCGCCCGCCTGCTGCAGGAGCACCCGGCGTTCAAGGACTTCATCTACGCGCAGATCAACGAGCGCCTGCACTACTTCATGGACCACGTGGGCGACGTGCGGCTGATGCGCGGCCCCGCGCGCGTGGCGAATGCGCTGTGCGGGCTGGCCCATCCGCTGAACAACCCGCTCGGGCTGATCCACCTGCCCATCGCGCAGGACGAGCTCGCGGCCATCGCCGGCGTCTCGCGGCAGCGCTGCAACCTCGCGCTGCAGCACATGCAGGCCGAAGGCTGGCTGCACGTCGGCTACGGGCAGCTGACCCTGCTGGCGCTGGAGCCGATCGCGGCCATGGCCCGGGCGGGCTGACCGCTCTGTGGCGGCGCATCTTGCTGGAGGTGCCTTGTAGGACGCCGGCGGATTGAACTTCGCGTGCCCCGAAGCCATGCTCTGGCGGTGCCCCCGCCCTGCGCCGGGGCTGAAAGGAAATCTCATGAATTCGACATCGCCCCTCGAACAGCCTGCGGCCGTGCACGCAGGCAAATCGCCCAAGGTGCTCTGGGCCGTGATCGGCGTGCTGGTCATCGCGGTCGCGGCGCTCGGCGGGGTGCTGCTGCACAGGCAGGGGCAGGAAACGGCGGCGCCCGCCGCCACACCCTTGGCCGCTGCCGCTACCGCGGCGACTGCCCCGGCGCCCGACGACTTCAAGCCCGAAGCCATGCCGCCCGCGCCTGCGATGCCGCCGCCCGCGGTCGGCGCCGGCGCCGCTCCTCAGCCGATGGCCGCCGTGCCGCAGTCAGCGCCCGCTCCCGTGAATTCGACGGCCGTTGCGGCAGCCGAGCCCGCGCCCGCCACGCGCGCAGCGCCACCGTGCGCGGTCTGCGGCCGCGTCGAGTCGGTCCGGCCGGTACAGCGCGAGCAGAAGACCAGCGGTGTCGGCGCCGTCGCGGGCGGCGTGGTCGGCGGCCTCGTCGGCAACCAGTTCGGCCATGGCAACGGCCGCGTCGCCACCACGGTGCTGGGCGCGGTCGGCGGCGGCTTCGCGGGCAACGCCATCGAGAAGCACGTGCGCACCGTCACCGTCTACGAGGTCGGCGTGCGCATGGACGACGGCAGGCTGCGCACCGTCGAGACGAAGACTGCGCCGCCGATCGGCAAGCCGGTCACGCTCCAGCGCGGCGTGCTGCGTCCCGCCGACGGCCACAAGTAGGCGGGCCGGCCTTGCGCAGGGCTTTCGCGCCCTGCGCCCCCTCCGTATCACAGAAGAACACGACGCAAAAGAGCGCTTGCCCCAAAAGTATCTTGACCGTATATCCTTAATATATTTAGAGTCCGGTGCTTTCCACCGCACATCCGAAGGAGCGATCAAGTGAGCAATCCCCGCTGGCAGGGCATCTTTCCCGCCGTCACCACCAAGTTCCACGCCGACGAGAGCATCGACGCCGAGGGCACCGCCCGGCACATCGATTTCCAGATCCGCAACGGCATCCACGGCCTCGTCACCTGCGGCTCGCTCGGCGAGGCCAGCACGCTGACGCTGGAGGAGAAGCTGCAGGTCGCCAAGATCGCGCTCGAAGCCGCCGACGGCCGCATCCCGGTGCTGGCCAACGTCTCGGAGACCAGCACGCGCGAGGCGCTGCGCTACGTCGACGGCGCCAACAGGCTCGGCGTGGCCGGCTTCATGGTGATGCCCTCGGTCATCTACGTGGCCGATGCGCGCGAAGCCATGCTCAACGTGCGCACCATCGCCAACGCGGCGCAGAAACCCATCATGGTCTACAACAACCCGGTGGCCTACCGCGTCGACCTGAAGCCTGCGCACATGGTCGAGCTGGCCGACTGCGAATGGATCGCCGCCATCAAGGAAAGCACCGACGACATCCGCCGCATCACCGACCTGCGCAACACCGTGGGCGAGCGCTACCAGCTGTTCCTCGGCGTCGACGACCTCGCCTACGAGGGCCTGGCGCTGGGCTGCGACGGCCTGCTCGCCGGCGTGGGCTGCGCCTTTCCGCGCGAGACGGTGGCGCTCTACGACCTGATGAAGGCCGGCAAGTTCGCCGAGGCGCTCAAGCTCTACCAGTGGATGACGCCGATGCTGCACCTCGACGTGTCGACCAAGCTGGTGCAGAACCTCAAGCTCATCGACGCGCTCGTGGGCGTGGGCACCGAGCACATGCGCCGCCCGCGCCTGCCGCTCGTCGGCGCCGAGCGCGAGTATGTCGAAGGCATCGTGAAGAAGGCGCTCGCGACGAGGCCTGTTCAATACCAGTCGGTCATGCAATAAACCGACGGCGCGCCGGCACCGGCTTACCGGTCGGCTGCCGGCCGCGTGTTTTTCATCGTCCCCAACCCAGCAGGAAGAAGCATGAAGACAAAAGCAGGCATGGTTTCGTTTCTCGGTCTCGCGGCCCTGGCCCTCGCCGGCCAGGCGCATGCGCAGGAGCAGGTGGTCAAGATCGGCCACAGCGGTCCTCTCTCGGGCCCCAACGCCTTCGCGGGCAAGGACAATGAAAACGGCGTGCGCCTCGCCGTCGAGGAGCTCAACGCGAAGAAGCTCGTGGTCGGCGGCAAGACGCTGAAGTTCGAGCTGGTCTCCGAAGACGACCAGTGCGACGCCAAGACCGGCGTGAGCGTGGCGCAGAAGTTCGTGGACGACGGCGTGAAGTTCGTCATGGGCCCGTACTGCTCGGGCGTGGCCATCCCGGCTTCGCGCGTCTACAGCGACGGCGGCACCATGGTCTCGACCGTGGGCACCAACCCGAAGGTCACGCAGGGCGGCTACAAGAACCTCTACCGCATCATCGCGAGCGACAACCAGATCGGCGGCGCCATGGCCGTGTATGCGGCCAAGGAGATGAAGCTGAAGAAGGTCGGCGTGATCGACGACCGCACCGCCTTCGGCCAGGGCCTCGCCGAGGAATTCACCAAGGAGGCGAAGAAGCAGGGCCTCACCGTGGTCGGCCAGGAGTTCACCACCGACAAGGCCGTGGACTTCACCGCCATCCTCACCAACATGAAGGCCAAGGCGCCCGAGGCCATCTTCTTCGGCGGCTACGCGCCGCAGGCCGCGCCCATGGCGCGCCAGATGAAGCAGCTCGCGGTGCCCGGCAAGCTCTTGGGCGGCGACACCGTCTGCAGCCCCGCCACCGGCAAGCTCGGCGGCGACGCGGTCAACGACCTGGTGTTCTGCGCGCAGGGCGGCTCCATCCTCGAGAAGGCGCAGAGCGGCCCGGCCTTCAAGGAGAAGTTCAAGAAGCGCTTCAACGTCGATCCCGACGCGTACGCCGCTTCGTACTACGACCAGGTGCTCTTCATCGGCGAGTCGATGAAGAAGGCCAACTCCATCGACCCCGACAAGGTCGGCGCCGAGCTCTACAAGGCCACCTACAAGGGCGTGGCCGCCACCTACGCCTACGACGACAAGGGCAACATGAAGCAGGCGCCGATCACCGTGTTCACCTTCAAGAACGCGGCACCCGTGCCCATCGCGAGCTACTGAGGCAAGGCGAAGAACGACATGCACCGCATCCAGGTCATCGACTCACACACGGGCGGCGAGCCCACGCGCCTGGTGATCGGGGGCTTCCCCGACCTGGGCAAGGGCAGCATGGCCGAGCGCCGCACGCTGCTCGCCGAGCGGCACGACAAGTGGCGCGCCGCCGCCGTGCTGGAGCCGCGCGGCAGCGACGTGGTGGTGGGCGCGCTGTTGTGCGAGCCGGTCTCGGCCGACGCGGCCGCGGGCGTCGTCTTCTTCAACAACGCCGGCTATCTCGGCATGTGCGGCCACGGCACCATCGGGCTGGTCGCGAGCCTCGCGCACATGGGGCGCATCGGCATCGGCGAGCACCGCATCGAGACGCCCGTGGGCACCGTGACCACCACGCTGCACGAAGACGGCTCGGTGAGCGTGCGCAACGTGCCCGCCTATCGGCACCTGCGGCAGGCGGCGGTCGAGCTGCCCGGCCACGGTATCGTGCGCGGCGACGTGGCCTGGGGCGGCAACTGGTTCTTCCTCGTGAGCGAGCACGGCCAGCGCGTGGCGAGCGACAACCTCGCCGCGCTCACCGACTACACCGCCGCGCTGCGTAGGGCCCTGGCGGCACAGGGCATCACCGGTGCCGACGGCGCGGAGATCGACCACATCGAACTCTTCGCCGACGACAGCGAAGGCGCCGACAGCCGCAACTTCGTGCTTTGCCCCGGCAACGCCTACGACCGCTCGCCCTGCGGCACCGGCACCAGCGCCAAGATCGCCTGCCTCGCGGCCGACGGCAAGCTCGCGCCGGGTGAGGTGTGGAAGCAGGCCAGCGTGATCGGCAGCGTCTTCGAGGCCAGCTACGCGCTCGACGGCGAAGGCCGCGTCATTCCCACGCTGCGCGGCCGCGCGCACATCAGCGCAGAGGCCACGCTGCTGATCGACGACGCCGATCCCTTCGGCTGGGGCATCCGGCTCTGACCACGGGCACGACGGGCGCAATGGACGCGGACGTCATCGTCATCGGCGCCGGCATCGTCGGCGCCGCGTGCGCGCATGCGCTCGCGGATGCGGGCGCGAAGGTGCTGGTGCTCGACGCGGGCATCGGCGGCGCCACCGGCGCGGGCATGGGCCACCTCGTGGTGATGGACGACAACCCGGCCGAGCTCGAACTGAGCCGCCGCTCTATCGCGCAATGGCGCGAACTAGCGCCGCGCATGGGCGAGGACTGCGCTTACAGCCCCTGCGGCACGCTGTGGATCGCCGCCAACGACGAGGAGATGGCCGAGGCCGAGCGCAAGCTGCAGCGGCTGCGCGCCGACGGCATCGACAGCCGTCTGCTCGACGCGCACCAGCTCGCGGCCGCCGAGCCCGCTCTGCGCAAGGGCCTCGCCGGCGCGCTCGAAGTGCCGGGCGACGGCATCCTCTACGCACCCAACGCGGCGCGCTGGCTGCTCGCGCAGCATGCGGCATCGATCCGCGTCGAGCAGGCGAAGGTCGATGCCATCGAGGAAACAGGCACGCTGCGCCTGGCCGACGGCAGCCGGCGCACCGCGCCGCGCGTGGTGCTCGCCAACGGCATCCAGGCGACCGCGCTGTGCCCCGAGCTGCCGATACGCCCGAAGAAGGGCCACCTGCTCATCACCGACCGCTATCCGGGCACGGTGCATCATCAGCTCGTCGAACTCGGCTATGTGACCAGCGCGCACCACAGCGAGGGCGACTCGGTCGCCTTCAACGTGCAGCCGCGTCCCACGGGGCAGCTGCTGATCGGCTCCTCGCGCCAGTTCGACACCACCGACGCGGCCGTGGAAGCGCCGATGCTCGCGCGCATGCTCCAGCGCGCGCTCGACTACCTGCCAGGGCTCGCGAACCTCAACGCCCTGCGCTCGTGGACCGGCATGCGCGCGGCCTCGCCCGACGGGCTTCCGCTTCTCGGCAAGCATCCGTGGCGCGAGAAGCTCTGGCTCGCCGTCGGGCACGAGGGCCTGGGCGTGACCACGGCGCCGGGCAGCGCACACCTGCTCGCCGCGCTGATGACCGGTGCGACGCCCGGTTTCGACGCGACGCCCTACGAGCCTCGCGGCCTGCGGGAGGCCGCATGAGTGCCCACACCCTGCTGAACATCGACGGCCGCCTGGTCCGCGTGAAGACCGGCAGCTCGGTCGCCGCCGCGCTGCGCGTGGCCGGCGGCACGGGCGTGGCGCGCATTTCCGTCGGCGGCCAGCCGCGCGCGCCTTTCTGCGGCATGGGCGTGTGCCAGGAATGCCGCGTGCTCGTCGACGGCCGGCGCAGGCTCGCCTGCCAGACCGTGTGCGCCGAGGGCATGCGCGTGGAGACATCGGAATGAGCGGCGTCGTGCCCGAGCGTTGCGACGTGCTGGTCGTCGGCGCCGGTCCGGCCGGCATGGCGGCGGCCGTGGCGACTGCGCGAAGCGGCGCATCGATCGTCGTGATCGACGACAACCCCGCGCCCGGCGGACAGATCTGGCGCGACGGCCCCGGCGCGAAGCTTCCGCCTGCCGCGCGCAAGTGGCGCGACGCACTCGAACGCCACGCCAACATCCGCGTGCGCAGCGGCACGCGCGTGGTCGCTGCGCCCTCGCCCGGCGAGCTGCTGCTCGAAGACGCCGATGGCGCCGTGCGCATGCGATGGGGCAAGCTGATCCTCTGCACCGGCGCGCGCGAACTGCTGCTGCCCTTTCCCGGTTGGACGCTGCCCGGCGTGACTGGCGCGGGCGGGCTGCAGGCGCTCATCAAGGCCGGCCTGCCGGTCGAGGGCGAGCGCATCGTCGTCGCGGGCAGCGGACCGCTGCTGCTCGCCGCCGCAGCCACCGCGCGTTCGGCGGGCGCCGAGGTGCTGCGCATCGCCGAGCAGGCTTCGTTCGCCTCGGTCGCGCGCTTCGGCGCCAGCCTTGCGCGCTGGCCGGGCAAGGCGGCGCAGGCCGTCGCGCTGGCCGACCCCTGCTATCGCACCTCGTCGCACGTCGTTTCGGCGGGTGGCGCCGTGCAGGTCGAGTCGGTGCGACTGCGTCAGGGCAACGGCAAGGAAGTGGAGATCGCCTGCGACCGCATCGCCTGCGGCTTCGGCCTGGTGCCGAACACGCAGCTCGGCCGCATGCTCGGCTGCGCGCTGGCTTCGGACGGCTTCAGCGCGCGCGGCCTGCAGGTCGATGCGCGGCAGGCCACCAGCGTGCCGGGCATCTACGCGGCGGGCGAGTGCACCGGTTTCGGCGGCAGCGAGCGCGCGCTGGCGCAGGGCAGCATCGCCGGCCATGCGGCGGTGGGCGACGAGCGCGCCGCCGCCGCGCACGAAGGCGAGCGCGCCCGCTGGGATGCCTTCGCCGCGCAGCTGCACCGCGGCTTCGCGCTGCATGCCGGCATCCGGGCGCTCCCTCGGCCCGACACGCTCGTGTGCCGCTGCGAGGACGTGCCCTTCTCCGCGCTGCAGGACTGCAGCGGCTGGACCGACGCCAAGCTGCACCGCCGCTGCGGCATGGGCGCCTGCCAGGGGCGCGTGTGCGGCGACGCCGCGCAGTTCCTCTTCGGGTGGACGCCGCCCGTGCCGCGCCCGCCGCTGTCGCCGGTGCGCATCGCGACGCTCGCGGGCCTCGGGGAAGTCGTCGGCGGCGCGGACGCCCGACAATGACGGCGCCGCCGCATCCGCAGAACGAGACCATGGCCTCCCCGAAGACAGCACCGAAGAAGAAAGAAGCAGAGACAGCCCCTGTGCCCGCCGCCCGCGCGCGGCCCAAGCGCCGTGCCGCCGACGAGGCCTACGACGCCATCGAGACGCTGCTGTCCACCATGCAGCTGCAGCCCGGCAGCCAGATCGTCGAGGCCGAACTCGCCGAGCGCACGGGGCTGGGCCGCACGCCGGTGCGCGAGGCGCTGATGCGCATGGTGTCCATCGGCCTCATCGTGCAGCAGCCGCGCCGCGGGCTGCTGGTGTCGACCATCGACCTCGCCGACCACCTCGACGTGATCCAGACGCGGCGCGTGCTCGAACTGCTGATCGCCGCCTGCTCGGCGCGCCGCGCCACCGCGCAGCAGCGCCAGGAGATCGTGCGCTGCGCCGAGATGATGGTCGAGGCCGCGGGCCGGGGCGACCTCAACGACTACATGCAGGCCGACCGCGCGCTCGACCTCGTCAACCACCGGGCGAGCCACAACGACTCGGCGGTGCGCGCGGTGATCCCGCCCATCGTCCAGTGCCGGCGCTTCTGGTACGCCTACCAGCACGAGGGCGAGATCGTCGAAGGCGCGAACGCGCACCTGCAGCTGGCGCGGGGCATCGCGACCGGCGACGAGGCTGCCGCCACTGCGGGCGCCAACCGGCTGATGGACTACCTCGAAGTCTTCGCGCGCAAGATCATCGACAACTAGGCCGAGGGCTTCGGTCGCTGCCTGGCCTTCCTTCATCAGCGCGCGCCCGCCGGCGCGGTGCGCACCTTCGGCGGCTGCGAGCCGCGCTGCGCATGCTGGCTCAGCCAGATGCTCGCGATCACGACGAGGATGCCCAGCACCTGCCACGCCGAGAGCGCCTGCCCCAGCAGCGCCCAGCCCAGGATCACCGCCGTCACCGGGCTCAGGAATGCCAGCGGCGCGATGGTCGAAGGCTCCAGCCGCGCCACGCCGCGGAACCACACGATGTAGGTCAGCGCGGCGCCCACCAGGCCCAGCCAGCCGAAGCCGATCCAGTTGTGCAGCGTGAGCGCGGGCAGCGGCGGCTCCAGCAGCAGCGCCACGGGCAGGAGCAGAAGGCCGCCCGCTGTGAGCTGCCACGCTGTGAAGGTCAGCGCCGATACCGGTGGCTGCCAGCGCCGGCTCAGCACCGTGCCGAAGGCCATCGACACCGCGGCGGCGATGGCGGCCGCGATGCCGAGCGCGTCGAGCGCCGCGTTCGGCGTCAGCACCAGCAGCGCCACCCCGCCAATGCCGACCATCGCCGCCACCACCGACAGCGCACGCACCGGCGAGCCCAGGAAGACGCTGGCCAGGAACACCACCATCAGCGGCTGCACCGAGGTGATGGTGGCTGCCACGCCGCCCGGCAGCCGGTAGGCCGCGAGGAACAGCATCGCCCACAGCACCGAGAAGTTCAGCGCCCCGAGCAGCAGGATGCGCCCCCACCACGCGCGCCCGGGCAGCTGCCGCACGATCGCCAGCAGCAGCAGGCCCGCGGGCAGCGCGCGCAGCAGCGCCACCGTCAGCGGGTAGTTCGCCGGCAGCAGCTCGGTCGTGACGATGTAGGTGCTGCCCCAGATGGCGGGCGCCGTGGCGGTCAGGAGGATGTCGGTGGTGCGGCTGGTCATGCCTCGAATCTAGTGAGTTGACCGTTGGTTGTGAATGTTCGAATAATGAATTGATTCTTTACCGTCAGTCGTCAATCAGGCATGGACCACCTCACCGCGCTCAAAGTCTTCCGCACCGCCGCCGCCACGGGCAGCTTCGCAGGCGCCGCGCGGCAGATGGGGCTCTCGCCCGCGGCGGTGAGCAAGAACATCGCCGAGCTGGAAGCGCACCTGAAGGTGCGGCTCATCAATCGCACCACGCGGCAGATGAGCCTGACGGAGGCCGGCGCCGCGTACCACGAGCGGCTCTCCCGCATCCTCGACGAGCTCGCCGAGGCCGATGCCGCACTCGCGCCCATGGGCAGCAGCCCCGGCGGCGTGCTGCGCGTGAGCGCGCCGCTGACCCTCGCGCTCACGCTGCTGTCGCCGGCCATTCCGGAGTTCATGGGCCGGCACCCCAACCTGCGGCTGGAGCTGAACCTGCAGGACGCGCGCGTCGACATCATCGGCGAGGGCTACGACCTGGCCATCCGCGGCAGCGACCGGCTGGAGGATTCGAGCCTCGTCGCGCGCGAGCTCATGACCATGGACCACGTGCTGTGCGCCGCCCCCGCCTACCTCGACGCTGCCGGCCGGCCGCAGCAGCCCGCCGACCTGAAGAGCCACGAGTGCGTGCAGTTCACGCTCTCCGGCCACGCCAACAAGTGGACCTTCACGCGCGCCGGCCGCAGCGTTGCGGTGCCCATCGACGGGCGCTACAAGGTCGGCTCCAGCATCGCCGTGCGCGACGCCCTGCTCGCGGGCTTCGGCCTGAGCCTGATCCCGCGTATCTACGTGGAGAAGGAGCTGGCCGCGGGCCGGCTCGAGGCGGTGCTGCAGGAGTGGGAGGCCGACCGCACGCCCGTGTACGCCGTGTACCCCTCGCGTCACCTCGCAGCCAAGACGCGCGCCTTCGTCGACTTTCTGGTGGAGCGCTTCGCGGCGCGCTGAGCGCCGGACGGACTCAGCCGGCTTCTGACCCGGGCTCGGGCAGTTCCGGATCTTCCCAGCCCAGCAACTCTGCGAGCCGCCGCACCACCCACGTGGCCTCGGTTGGCGAGACGCCCGATTCGGGCGCGGCCAGTCCGGCGTGGATGCGGCGCAGGATCTCGTTTTCGACCGGCACCTCGGTGTGGTGCTGGATCTGCGCATGGCCCACGAGATGGCTGGCGAGGTCCTCGCAGATCTCGTAGCGCTCGCGCACCACGCCGATGGGCTCGCTCAGGCGCTGGCGGGCGTCGGTGTAGACCGCGAAGAACGAGGGCGGGATGAGTATCTGGTTGTCGTCGGACATCGCGAGTCTCGGGGGAAGGCTCGGGGCGGTGCGCCCCAATGACAAAACGCGCCCGGGGCGCGTTCGTGGTGGCTCTTTCGGCGAGCCGGCTGGCCGAAGGCCGGATCAGCCGCCCTTCTTGGCGCGCTTGCCGGGGTTCTTCTTGCTGCGCGTGGCGGTGCCGCGTTCGAGGCTGACCTTCTGGCCGCCACCGGAGCGCGGCACGGTGTAGCCGGGCAGCGGCGTCGGCTTCGGGGTGGCAACGCGTTCGGCTTCGGTACGGAATGTCTTGGGCATGAAAAGCTCGGGTAAAAGTGATGTTCGAACCTGCAATTAGGCCACATCGGGAATTTCACATGCCAATAACCGCAACGGCGGGTGGTATCGGGCGCGCGCGCTTCGTTTCGGGCTCGCTGATGCGCCACGTCTGCGTGATGGCCGGCACGGGCGCCATCGGGCTGATCGCGGTGTTCGCGGTCGACCTCATCAACCTGTTCTACATCTCGCTGCTGGGCGAGAAGGAGATCGCCGCGGCGATCGGCTTCGCGGGCGTGGTGGGCTTCTTCCATGCGTCGCTGTGCATCGGGCTGACGATCGGCATCGCGGCGGTGGTGTCGCGCACCGTGGGCGCCGGCCGAGGCGACGACGCCCGCCGCATCGCCACGTCGAGCCTCGTGCTGATGACGGCGCTGGCCGTGGTGGCGGGCACGGGCACCGCGTTCTTCCTGCACCCGGCGCTGCACGCGCTCGGCGCCGAGGGCGAGACGGCGCGGCTCGCGCACCGCTACCTCTCGGTGACGGTGCACACGCTGCCGCTGCTGGGCATCGGCATGGCGACCTCGGCGCTGCTGCGCTCCATCGGCGATGCGCGCCGCGCGATGACGGTGACGCTCGGCGGCGCCTTCGTGACGGCGGCGCTCGACCCGATCCTGATCTTCGGCTTCGGCCTGGGGCTCGACGGCGCGGCCATCAGCGCGGTGGTCTCGCGCGTCGTGCTCGCGGCCGTCGGCCTGCACGGCGTGACCGTGCGGCACCGCATGCTCGGGCGCTTCGAGCCGCGCAGGCTCGCCGACGATGCGCGCGCGCTCGGCACGGTGGCGGCTCCGGCGGTGCTGACGAATCTCGCGACGCCGGTGGGCGCGGCCTTCGTCACGCATTCGGTCGCGCAGTTCGGGCCTTCGGCGGTGGCGGGCGCGGCCACCATCGACCGGCTGACGCCGGTGGCCTTCGGGCTGGTCTATGCGCTCAGCGGCGCGGTCGGGCCGATCCTCGCGCAGAACCTGGGCGCGGGGCAGTTCCGCCGCGTGCAGGAGGGGCTGCGCGACAGCCTTCTCTTCATGGTGGTGTCGGTGGCCGTGGCGTGGCTGGTGCTCGCGCTCGGGCAGGGCGTGATCATCCGGGCGTTCTCGGCCGACGGGCAGGCGGCGCAGCTGATCTCGCTCTTCTGCAGCTGGCTGGCCGCGAGCTTCTTCTTCGCGGGCGGGCTGTTCGTGGCGAACGCATCGTTCAACAACCTCGGGCACCCGCTGCTGTCGACCGCGTTCAACTGGGGGCGCGCCACGCTGGGCACGATTCCGTTCGCCTGGTGGGGCTCGCACTACGGCGCGGCCGGCGTGCTGATCGGCCAGGCCGTGGGCTCGTCGATCTTCGGGCTGCTGGCGGTGATGGTTGCGTTCCGGCTGGCCGCGAAGCTGGCGCGGCAGGAGGTTCCTGCCGGCACGGCCCCGGCGCTCGATGCGCCCGTGGCGCCGACCTCGCCGCAGGCGGCTACTGTTCCAGCAGCCGCACCTTGACCGACTTGCCCTTCACGCGGCCGGCGGAGAGCTTGCGCACCGCCTCGGCCGCGATCGCGCGGTCCACCGCCACGTAGGTCGAGAACTCGTTGACGTTGATCTTGCCGACCTGCTCCTTCGCATAGCCGCAGTCGCCGGTGAGCGCGCCCAGCACGTCGCCGGCGCGGATCTTCTCCTTGCGCCCGCCCACGATCTGCAGCGTGGCCATCGGCGGCTGCAGCGGCGCGCCCTTGCCCGGCGTGAGCTCGGCCAGCGGGTGCCATTCGGATTCGCGGCCCTGCAGCTGCTCGATCTTCCCGACGCTGCCCATCTCGTCCATGCTCGCCAGGTTCAGCGCCAGGCCTTCCGATGCGCCCTGCTGCCCCACGCGGCCGGTGCGGCCGACACGGTGGATGTGCACTTCGGGATCGGGCGTCACGTCGACGTTGATCACCGCTTCGAGCTGCGCGATGTCGAGCCCGCGCGCCGCCACGTCGGTGGCCACCAGCACCGAGCAGCTGCGGTTGGCGAACTGCACCAGCACCTGGTCGCGCTCGCGCTGCTCCAGCTCGCCGAAAAGCGCCAGCGCGCTGAAGCCCTGGGCACGCAGCACGTCGACGAGGTCGCGGCACTGCTGCTTGGTGTTGCAGAAGGCCAGCGTGCTGACGGGGCGGAAATGGTCGAGCAGCAGGCTCACGGCATGCAGCCGTTCGTTGTCGGCCACCTCGTACCAGCGCTGGCGGATCTTGCTGCCCTCGTGCTGCGACTGCACGGCGATCTGCTCGGGGTTCTTCATGAACTGCTGCGCGAGCTTGGCGATGCCTTCCGGGTACGTGGCCGAGAACAGCAGCGTCTGGCGGGCCGAAGGGCACTGGCGCGCCACCTTCACGATGTCGTCGAAGAAGCCCATGTCGAGCATGCGGTCGGCCTCGTCGAGCACCAGGGTGTTGAGCGCTTCCAGGTCCAGGTTCCCGCGCTCGAGGTGGTCCATGATGCGCCCCGGCGTGCCCACCACGATGTGCGCGCCGTGCTCCAGGCTGGCCACCTGCCCGCGCAGCGCGACGCCGCCGCAGAGCGTGACCACCTTGATGTTCTCCTCGGCGCGCGCGAGGCGGCGGATCTCGGTCGTGACCTGGTCGGCCAGCTCGCGCGTCGGGCACAGCACCAGCGCCTGCACCGCAAAGCGGCGTGGGTTCAGGTTGGAAAGCAGTGCCAGGGCGAAGGCGGCGGTCTTGCCGCTGCCGGTCTTGGCCTGGGCGATCAGGTCCTTGCCGAGCAGCGCCGGCGGCAGCGCTGCCGCCTGGATCGGCGTCATCTGCGTGTAGCCGAGCTGCGTGAGGTTGGCCAGCATCTGCGGCGAGAGCGCCAGCGCGGCGAAGCCGTTGTTGCCGTTGTCGGCCGTGGAGTCGGGGGTGGTCATGGTTCGGTGGCCGGCAGGACGCACGAATGACAAAGGCCTTGCGGCGCCCCTGGGGAGCGTCGCAAGGCCTTGTGTCGGTGGCGTATCAGCGGCGGGGTGCGTTGTTGTTGCCGGAGCCGCCGGAGTTCGTCGGCGGCGGGCCGCGACGTTCCAGGTGACGGAAGGTGATGCGGCCCTTGGTCAGGTCGTAGGGCGAGAGCTCGAGCGACACCTTGTCGCCGGCCAGGATGCGGATGTGGTGCTTGCGCATCTTGCCGCCGCTGTAGGCGATCAGCTGATGGCCGTTGTCCAGCGTGACGCGGTAGCGCGAGTCCGGCAGGACTTCGGTTACCGCGCCGTTCATTTCGATCAGTTCTTCCTTTGGCATCTGTGCTTACCTCTGAATCGTTCGTTCGATGTGTGTTGGAGATTGAATTGGTGTGATTGTTTCAGCCCGCGTACGGGAGCGCGAGACGGACGCGCGATTCGCTTCAACAGGAACGACGGCAGTGGTGGCCATCATGGGCGCCGGTCTGGCACTCCAACACACTGTGAATGCCGGCTTGCCGAGCGGGAGGCCGGAGAATCCGGAAAGCAGCGCAGCTTGCAGGCGGGATTGACGAAATTCTTCGCCGTGGTATCGAAACGAACCCGACATTATAGCTTGCGGGGCATGACAGTTGCTTGTCTTAAAACAACGCCGAAAAGAAAAAGGCCCCGAAGGGCCGTGGTGCAAACGCTTTTTGCTATCGAAAACATAGCTTTGACGAAGCGGCGCCGGACACGCGCGCCCGGCGTGCGGCGCGCAGCAGCAGCATCAGGCCGGCAAACTGGCAGGCCGCACCCACCCAGCCCACCGTGCCGACGCCGAACAGGTCGATCGCCACCCCGCCCAGCCCCGAACCCGCCGCGATGCCCAGGTAGATCGCCGAGGCGTTGAGCGACAGTGTCATCGGTGCGCGCTCCGGCGCCAGCCGGATCAGCCGCACCGCCTGCGCCGGCCCGAAACCCCAGCCCGCGAAGCCCCAGAGCGCCGACAGCCCCACGATCGCCGGCAGCGCCAGGCCGCGCGGCAGCATCTGCGCGGCGAACGACAGCCCGCCCAGGATCAGCACCAGCATCAGCGCGAAGCCCTGCGCCATGCGGTCGGCGCCGAAGCGGTCGGTGGCCCAGCCGCCGGCCGCGGTGCCGATCGCCGCCGCCACGCCGATGGCGAAGAACACCGCGCCCGTGCCTTCAGCGCCGAAACCCAGCGTGTGCGAGAAAAAAAGCGCGATGTAGGTGTAGAAGCTGAAGCCGCCCGTGGCCCACAGCAGGCTGACCAGCAGCCCCGGCAGCACACCCGGTTCGCGCGCCACGGCGAAGGCCGGTGCGCGCTTTTGCTCGACAGGCGCCTGCGACAGCTCGCGCGGCAGCCCCAGCGCAAGGCCCCAGGTGGCGAGCGCCGCCACGGCCGCGATCAGCAGGTAGGCCGTGCGCCAGCCGCCCCAGCCTGCGATCCACGCGCCCAGCGGCACGCCGAGCGCCACCGCCACCGTGCCGCCGCCGGTCACGATCGCCAGCGCCCGGCCCCGTAGCGCGGGCGACACCATCACCGCCGCCACGGCGCTCGCCGTCGGCAGGAACACGCCGGCCACCAGCCCCAGCGCGACGCGCGCCAGCGCCAGCTGCATGAAGCCGTGCGCCATCGACGCGGCCAGTGTCAGCCCCGAGAAGGCCGCGAGGCTCACCACCAGCAGCCGTCGGCGCCCGAAGCGCGCCAGCAGCGCCGCCATGAGCGGCGAGCCCATCGCATAGCTCAGCGCGAACAGCAGCACCAGCTGCCCGGCGTGCGCGGGGCCGATCCGCAGGTCGGCCGCGAGCACCGGCAGCAGGCCCGCGACCATGAAGCTCTCGGTGCCGATGGCGAAGGCGCCCAGTGCGAGCCAGCCCAGGCTCAGCGGCAGGCGCCCGGCCGGCTGCGGCGAGGATGAAGGGGCGGAAGAGGAAAGAGCCGTGTTGTTCATGACGATGGACTCCGTGGCGAGTGTGTTCAGTGCCTCCAGAATAGGTTTGCAACTGGCTCTTCAAAAGAACCACAATCGGCAAAGTTCATGGAGCCACTTTTCGAACTCGCCATCCGCCTGCCGCCCGCCGGTTCGCGCGACCTGCTGCGCGAGCTGCACCGCCAGCTGCGCGCAGCCATCCTCGACGGCCGGCTGCAGCCCGGCGCGCGCCTGCCCGCCACGCGGGCGCTGGCGCAGCGGCTGGGCGTGTCGCGCAACACCATGCTGGCGGCCTACGACCTGCTGCTGGGCGAGGGCTACCTGCTCGCGCGGCCCGGCGCCGGCACCTACGTGGCCGACACGCTGCCGGTGTCCCGGCGGCGCGCTGCTCCCAAAAGAGCCCTGGCTGCCGGCCGCGACCCTCGCCTCGTGCCCGCGAGCGTCCCCGGCGCCGACCTCGCCCCCACCCTGCAGCCGCAGCCCGCGCGCGACGACTTCCGCGTCGGCCTGCCCGACGTGAGCCTCTTTCCCTTCGACATCTGGCGCCGCCTGAGCGACCGCGCCCTGCGCCGCATCGCGCATCAGACGGCCGACTACGCCGACCCGCAGGGCCAGCCCGCGCTGCGCGAGGCGATCGCCGGGCATGTGTCGTTCACCCGCGCGGTCGGCTGCACCGCCGACGACATCGTGGTCACGGCCGGCGCCCAGCAGGCCTTCGGGCTGCTCGCGCGCATCCTGGTCGTGCCGGGGCGCACGGTGGTCGCGGTGGAGCAGCTTTTCTATCCATCGCTGCGCGAGGCCATGCTGGCGGCGGGCGCGAGGGTGGTGACGGTGCCCACCGACGCCGAGGGCCTGTGCGTGGACAGAATCCCGTCCGAGGCGCGCGTGGTCTGCGTGACGCCCTCGCACCAGTTCCCGACCGGCGTCGCGATGTCGCCGCAGCGCCGCGCCGCGCTGCTGGCCCTCGCGCGCGAGCGCAACGCGGTGATCGTCGAGGACGACTACGACAGCGAATTCCGCTTCGCCGGCCGCCCGCTCGACGCGCTGCAGACGCTGGACCGCGCCGAGTCGGTCTTCTACGTCGGCACCTTCTCGAAGAGCCTCTTTCCCGCGCTGCGCCTGGGCTTCGTGGTCGCGCCGCCCTGGGCCCGCGCGGCGCTGGTGCGATCGCGCGAGCTGGCCGACTGGCACGGCCCCGTGCTCGGGCAAGACGCGCTCGCGGCCTTCATCGCCGAAGGCCACCTCGCGCGCCACATCCGCAAGATGCGCAAGCTCTACGGCGCGCGGCGCACCGCCCTGCTCGACGCGCTGGCGCGCCACGGCGCGGGCCGGCTGGAAGTGATTCCCTCCAGCGCGGGCCTGCACCTGTCGGCGTGGCTGCATGGCGGCACGCGCGCCGATGCGGTGGTCGAGCGCGCCGCGGCGGCCGGCATCACGCTGCCGCCGCTGTCGCGCTTCGCGCTCGATCCGCTGGCGGCCGGCACGCCCAACGGCCTGGCCTTCGGCTACGGGCTGATCGGCGAGGCGCAGATCGACGGGGCGATCGGGCGGCTGGCCGGGCTGCTGTAGCGCGAGGGCCCGATACACCGCTGCAGGCCGGCGAACTTGGTGGTCGACAGTACCGTTGTCGCTCCCATAGTTCTTCAGCGCTGCGCATCGCTCAGCTGAAAGTCTGGATCGCCTCGTGGATCAGTCTGCGCACCGCAGCCGCTGCACGCGCCTCCAACGGAGGCTGCACTTCAACCTTGCCAAGTAAGGCCGTGCAGGCTATTGACCGAGCTTCACCAGCAAAATGCCCGCGAAGACCAGCGCTGAGCACGCAATGCGATGCAGCCCCAGCCGTTCCTTGAGCAGATAGGTGGAAATCAGTGCGACGAACAGCACGCTGCTCTCGCGCAAGGCGGACACGAGTCCCATCGGCGCTTGCGCAAGCGCCCATACCGCGATCCAGTACGCCCCTATCTGCAGGGTTCCCGCAACAGCGCTCAACGAAAGCGTGCGCCGGTCAACGCGGAAGGCGGCCTGCCCTTTCCAGCACAGGACCACGAGCGCCGTGGCCAGGCCGTCGCCGATGGTCAGGAGGACCGCAAAACCCAGCGCAGACTCCGATCCGCGCGCGCCCAGGCCATCCACGACTGTGTAGGACGCGATCAGCAGGCTGGTCGCCAAGGCGTAGGTCGTTCCTCGATGGCCGATTCCTTGGGCGCGGTGCTGAAAGGCGAAAGCCAGCACACCCATGCTGAGGCAGAGGATGCCGACGACCCCGATGGGCGGTGGAAGCTCTCCGAGCGCCATCGCGGCCGCCAGGGTCACGAGCACGGGGGCGCCGCCGCGCGCGATCGGATAGACATGCCCCAGGTCACCGTGCTTGTAGGCCAGGGGCAGCACGAAGTGGTAGACCGTGTGAATACAGATCGAGAGCGCCAGCAGCCACCATTCCGTGGAAGCATGCAGGCCGATGAAAGGCAGCGCGCATAAAGAGATGACACTGCCGAACAGCGTCGTCATCGCCATCACCGCGACCTTGTCGCCCCCCATCTTGATCGCGCTGTTCCAGGCCGCGTTCATCAGCGCGGCCAGCAGAATCGCCAGAAACACATCAGTGCTCACGCCGCCCCCCGTTCCTCTTCTCCATGCGGTAGTGTCAATTTCGGGCGATTGCTTTGTAAAGTTGAATTTCCTATCGCCTAGTCACAGAAAAACTGAATGAGAAATCTCAATCTGGATCAGGTCCAGACCCTCGTGGCCATCGCGGATCTCGGGACGCTGGCCGCGGCGGCACAGGCGTTGCACCTGGCGCCTCCGACGATCAGCCTCCACATTCGGGAGCTGGAGTCGAGGCTGGGCGCTTCACTGATCGAGCGCGGGCGAAGGCAGTTACGTCTGACTCCCGCAGGGATGGCGCTGGTGGAGGGGGGCCGCAAGCTGCTCGCCAGCGCAGACGAACTGAGTGACCTCGTTCGTCGGAAGTCGGAAGGCCGCGAAGCTGTCGTTCGCATCGGCTCATCGGCCGGTGTCAGCGCTCATCTTTTGCCTGCGCTACTGGCGCGCCTGGCCATGCGCAGTCCGGGCGTCGACATCACGGTGGAGATCCTGAGCTCTGTCGAGGCCATCGCGCGGCTGCAGGCGGGCACTTTGGATGTCGGCATCATCGCGATGCCCCAGGCCCCTTGCGCGGGCGTGAAGATCACGCCGTGGCGCCACGACCCCATGGTGGCCATCGTGCCTTGCAGCTGGAAATCTCCCAAGCTCATCACGCCGCAGTGGCTCGCCGAGCGCCCATGGATTTCTTTCGACCCGGCCACGCAGATGTACCGGCTCATTGCCACATGGTTCGGCCAGGCCGGATTGAGCCCTCGGGCGCGCATGCACCTGAATTACCCTGAGGCCATCAAGAGTCTGGTCGAAGCAGGGCACGCGGCCGCCATTCTTCCTCTGGAGCCGCATGCCAGGAGCGACAAACGCAGCGAATACGTGACGCGGCACCTGCAGCCGCAACTCACCCGCCCCCTCGGTCTGGCCCATCGGGCAACCAAAAATCAGGACAACGCGGTGCAAAACGTCCTGCTGGCGCTGGGAGAGTTTGCGGATGGCTGATGGTCGCCCATCCAGGCAGGGCGACCATGCTTGATGCCTAGCCGATCCCCAGCATCCTCTTGTTCGCCGCCACGTCCACCCCGCCCGCCGCGAAGTCGTCGAACGCCCGGTCGGCCACGCGGATGATGTGGTCGGCGATGAACTTCGCGCCCTCGCGCGCGCCGTCTTCGGGGTGCTTGATGCAGCACTCCCACTCCAGCACCGCCCAGCCAGGGAAGTCGTACTGCGCCATCTTCGAGAAGATGGCCTTGAAGTCCACCTGCCCGTCGCCCAGCGAGCGGAAGCGCCCCGCCCGGTTGATCCAGCTCTGGAAGCCGCCGTACACGCCCTGCTTGCCGGTCGGGTTGAACTCGGCGTCCTTGACGTGGAAGATCTTGATGCGCTCGTGGTAGTGGTCGATGTAGGCCAGGTAGTCGAGCTGCTGCAGCATGAAGTGGCTCGGGTCGTACAGCAGGCAGGCGCGCGGGTGGTTGTTCACGCGCTCCAGGAACATCTCGTAGCTCACGCCGTCGTGCAGGTCCTCGCCGGGGTGGATCTCGTAGCTCACGTCGACGCCGGCGGCGTCGAAGGCGTCCAGGATGGGCCGCCAGCGGCGCGCGAGTTCGTCGAAGGCTTCCTCGATCAGTCCCGGCGGGCGCGGCGGCCATGAGTAGAGATACGGCCAGGCCAGCGCGCCCGAAAACGTTGCGTGCGCCGTGAGCCCGAGGTTGGCCGAGGCCCTGGCCGCGAAGTGCATCTGCTCGACGGCCCACTTCTGGCGCCGCACCGGGTCGCCGCGCACTTCGGGCGCCGCGAAGCCGTCGAAGCCCGCGTCGTAGGCCGGGTGCACCGCCACCAGCTGGCCCTGCAGGTGGGTCGAGAGCTCCGTGATCTGCAGGCCGTGGCTCGCCAGCGTGCCCTTCACTTCCTCGCAGTAGGTCTTGCTCTCGGCGGCCTTCTTCAGGTCGAAGAGGCGGGCGTCCCAGCTGGGAATCTGCACGCCCTTGTAGCCCAGGCCGGCGGCCCAGCCGGCGATGCCGTCTAGCGTGTCGAAGGGGGCGGTGTCTCCCGCGAACTGGGCCAGGAATATGGCTGGGCCCTTGATGGTTTTCATCGGCTTGTCTTCCTTGTACGTTGGGGCAGCGTTGAAAGCATACTTGGCGTGTCGTCCGACCCCGTGCGAGAGGCCAACGAGCCAAAATGGACTTTCCTTTCCGCATCATCCGTCCGGTTGCCACCGACGACAGTCCAGCGATGACACAACCTGTTTCCGCCAGGCTCAAGATCGGCCTGTCCGCCTGCTTCTCGCATGCCGACCCGGCCCGCTCGCTCTTCACCAACAAGACCCTGCAGTACGTCGAACAGTCGATCGCGCACTGGCTCATGTCCGCCGGCGCCATGGTCGTGATGGTGCCCTGCCCCACCGGCGAGACCGCGCGCGGCGACACCAAGCTGTCGCACTACGCCGAGTGGCTCGACGGCGTGGTGATGCACGGCGGCGCCGACGTCTGGCCCGGCAGCTACGGCGAGGTGCCGCTGAAGGACGCCTGGATCGGCGACCGCATCCGCGACCTCTACGACCTCGCGCTGGTCGAGGCCTTCGAGCAGGCCGGCAAGCCCATCTTCGGCGTGTGCCGGGGGCTGCAGCTCATCAACGTGGCCTTCGGCGGCACGCTCTACCAGGACATCGAGGAGCAGCACGGCCACCCCCAGACGCTGAAGCACCGCGACCCGGTGACCTACGACCAGAACTTCCACGAGATCGAGATCGTGCAAGGCACGCGGCTGTCGAAGCTCTACCCCGAGGTGCGCACCGCGCGCGTCAACAGCATCCACCACCAGGGCATCAAGGGCCTCGCGCCGGGCTTCGAGATCGAGGCCTGGAGCCTGCCCGACCGCGTGCCCGAGGCCATCCGCCGCCGCCCAGAGAAGGGCCGCAGCTACATCTCGGCGACCCAGTGGCACCCCGAGTTCCACAAGTACGGCAGCACCGAGACGGTGGACGACACGCCCATCCTGCACGACTTCCTGTGGGCCTGCGCCACCGCCAAGGTCGCGCCCAAGACCACGCCGCGCTCCGGCCCAGGCAAGATCCGCGACCGCGCCGCGCGGGTGCTGCGGCAGGCGCTGCTGCGGCGCTGAAGAGGAAATCGGCGGGCTACTCGGTCCGGCTGACGAAGGTGGCCGCCGGCATGTTCGTCCGCCAGAAAGCCTCGTCGCGAACGGGAGCGCCCCAGGCTTCCAGATAGTCGAGCACCAGCTCTCGCGTCAGGCGGTCCCTGATGAGCCTCGATGCATAGCGCTCGGTCCGTTCGAAGCCGAGCGGGCTGCCTTCCTGGAAGAAGTCCCAGCGATCGTCCTTCATCGCGCGCACCATGCGCCTCGGCTTGCCGTCCGCATCGACCTCGAACGAGTTGATCGGCTCCTGCGCCTGCGGCGAGGTGCTTCGCACCTCGGCGACATCGAACAGGAAACGGGTGCAGTACGAGCGGAAGAAGTAGTCGCTCGACGCGGCGTGCGGCATGAACGCCGTGAGATGGGGCGCCGCTTCCGGCACCCAGAGCAGCATGGTCGAGCCTTCGCCGCTGTACGACTGGGATGGAAAGACGAAGGGCGTGGCTGCCACCTTCACCTTCATGGGCGGATGGTCGTCGAAGGCGCGTGCCACCTCGCTCAAGGGTGCGCGAACGACGACGAGGTTGAAATACGCCCGCTCCAGAAGTCCAGGTCTTGCCGCAATGGTCATGGGCGCGATTCTCGGCGGCTGGAGCCGGCGTCTCAACGCCACGCGGCGCGCAGCAGCGCTGCCGGATCGGAAGTGCCGGCACTGATGCCCGTCACCGGCCCCCAGTCGGGATCGAAGCGGCTCGACAGGAACGCGGCCGACTCTTCCGCGCTCGCATGCTCCAGCATCAGGCAGGCCTGCACGGCCAGCACCAGGCGCTGTGTGAAGCGGCGGGCCTGCGGCTCCAGCTCCTGCGGCGGCAGCTGCGTCATGCGGCGCACGGACTGCAGCGCGTCCAGCACGCGGGGCTCGCCGGTGGCGACTTCCTGCAGCTGGTCGAGCACGAGGTGCACGTCGTCGGGGTTGCGCGAGACGGCGCGCAGCACGTCGAGGCACATCACGTTGCCCGAGCCTTCCCAGATGGAGTTGACGGGCGCCTCGCGGAACAGCCGGCCCATCGGGCTCTCCTCGACGTAGCCGTTGCCGCCGAACACCTCCATCGCCTCGCCGGTGAAGGCCACCGCGCGCTTGCAGTTCCAGAACTTGGCCGCGGGCGTGAGCAGGCGGCGCCAGGCCGTGTCCAGCGGTGCCGCCGAGCCGAAGCGCGAGGCCAGCCCCATCGCCAGCAGCGTGGCGGCCTGCGATTCGAGCGCCATGTCGGCCAGCAGCGCGGTCATCACCGGCTGGTCGGCCAGCGCCTTGCCGAAGGCGTGGCGGTTGCGCGCGTAGTGCAGCGCCTGCGCGAAGCCCTGGCGCATGAAGCCGGCGCTGGCCAGCGCGCAGTCCAGCCGCGTCACGGTCGCCATTTCGATGATGGTCGGGATGCCCCGACCCTCCTCGCCCACGAGCACGCCCCAGGCGTCCTTGAACTCGACCTCGCTGCTCGAGTTGGAGCGGTTGCCGACCTTGTCCTTCAGCCGCTGGATGTGCACTGCGTTCCTGCTTCCGTCGGGCCGCCAGCGCGGCACGAAGAAGCACGAGGAGCCATGCTCGTCGGTCTTGGCCAGCACCAGGTGGCCGTCGCACATCGGCGCGGAGAAGAACCACTTGTGGCCGGTGATGAGGAACTCCTCGCCCCACGGGCCACTTCCAGCTGGCATAGCGCGCGTGGTGTTGGTGCGCACGTCGCTGCCGCCCTGCTTCTCGGTCATGCCCATGCCGACGGTGATCGAGGTCTTGCCCTCCAGCGGGATGTCGCGCGCATCGTGTTCGTTCGACGCGAGCTTGTCGCGCAGCGCGGCATACAGCGCCGCGTTGCGCCGCACGACCGGGATGCAGGCCTTGGTCATGGTGGTCGGGCAGGTCGAGCCCGACTCGATCTGGCTGTGCATGTACAGCGACGCGCCGTAGCCCACCCAGGCCGAAGGCCGCTCGTCGAAGAACGGCAGGTTGGCGATGCCGTTGCGCCGGGCGACGGCCATCATCGTGTGCCAGGCGGGGTGGAAGGCCACCTGGTCGATGCGCTCGCCGGTACGCGAATGGGTGTGCAGCTCGGGCTCGTGGCGGTTGGCGTCTTCAGCCGCGCGCAGCGTGGCCTCGGCGCCGTACTCCGCGCCCTGGCGCACCAGCTCTTCGTCGCGCCAGGCCGCGCCGCCGCGCGCCACCGCGCCGCGCAGCGTGGGGTCGCTGGTGTAGACGTTGTAGTCCTTGAGTTCGGGGACCTGGTTGTCGGGGTGGATGCCGGTGGTGGTCATGCGTGTGTCTCCTTGGGTTCTGTCCGCGTGGGCGATTCAGCCGCCGGCGGGCCGTTCGCGCAGCACCAGCGTCTGGGTGGCGATGCCGATCGCGCCCTGCTCGTCGAAGAGGTGGGACACGACCAGGCCCGCGCCGCCGCCGTGCACCTCGGAGGCCGAGCGCAGGCCGATCCACTCGCCCTGCGGCACGCGGAACAGGTTCATGCTCAGGTCGGCGTTGGTGAACAGGTAGCGATCGACCGGCAGCACCCAGCTCAGGCCGTTGCCGAAGTCGGCCGCCGCCGCGGCGCGCATGGCGGGCGAGGTGGCCGCGCCGTGCAGCAGCGGCACCGCGAGGCGGAACCATGCGGAACATGGGCCCGGCCGGGTCGAGTCGCCCTCGGCCACGCGCGTTTCCATGGCCGTGGCGTAGAACGACACGCCCTCGGGCAGGCCCGGGATGCGCACGCGTTCGGTGCAGTCGCGCGGCAGCGGCCGCAGCGGCTCCTGCGGCCAGCCCGGCAGGCCGGGCGGAAGCGCCAGCGACTGGCTCGCCAGCAGCAGCGCGTGCGCCCGCGCCACCAGCACCTCGCCCGCCAGCAGGTCGATGCCCACGCGCACCGTGGAGCGCGAGGCCTGCACCTGCGTGCGCGTGACGAGCGGCGCCAGCGGCACCGGCTTCACCAGCTCGAGCGTGAGCCGTGCCAGCTGCCAGCCAGGCCCCGGCGCGGCGCGCTCGGCCACGTGCACCAGCAGCGCGGCGGGCGCGCCGCCGTGCTGCGCGCGCGGGTCCCAGGGGCCGCGCGACGAGGGGCCGGGCAGCCATGCGTCCTCGCCCTGCGCGGTGTAGACGGCTCGATGGGCTGGATGGGATTCGTGCTGGTTGCTTTCGTCGTGTGCCATTGCAGAATGCCGTTCGATGGGTCCAAAAATTCTAGGAACAACCCGCCCGCGAGGTGTTCGGGTTCGGTGCAGCTGATGGCGACCGCCCGCGCCCCGGCCGTCGCCCCCAGGCGCAAGCCGCGCCAGTCCCGCGCGCGCCACACCTCGCAGGCGCTGCAGGAAGCCTTTGTTCGGCTTTTGGTCGAGAAGGGCTACGCCGCCATCACCATCCGCGAGATCGTGTCGGTCGCCGGCACGGGGCTCGGCAGCTTCTACGAATACTTCGCGAGCAAGGAAGACCTGGCGCGCGTGTGCCTGCACCTGCGCTCCAAGGCACTGCTGCTGGACATGCGCGCGGCAGTCGCCGCGCATGCCGGCCGGCCGCTCGCGGAAATCGTGGACGCGGTGATCGACGCGCAGCTGGAGGCGCACCGCGCGCAGCCCCTGGCCTGGGGCGCGCACTACCTGCTGGAGCGGCACCTCTCGGGCCCCGAGGCCTACCGCAAGATGTACGACCGCTTCGTGGCCGAGTGGGTGGGCGTGCTCGACGCGGCCATCGACCTGTCGCCGGACTGCCAGAAGAAGGAAGTCGCCCGCGTGTGCCAGACCATCATCTACGGCCTGTTCGCGCACCTGCACATCGGCACGGGCGGGCGGCCCGACCTGCAGGCGCTGTCACGGCAGCTGCGTGCCGCATTGCACGGCTACCTGAAGGGCGTGGCCTGAGGCGAGCCGGCGCTATCGGTCGTAGACCGCCAGCTTCAGCAATTGCCGAAGACCCTCGGCGACCAAGAACACCACGGCTCCGGTGAGCCCTCCCCAGAACAGCCAGCGCTCCCTGCGTCCGGACGCGCCCAATGCCGAAACCAGCACAGCGAGGGACAGGAAAAACAGACCCATCAACTGTGAGTCCGGCGGCAGTAGTGTGATTGTCTGGCTGCCGCGCCCCGGCCTGTAGGTGTAGCTGCCCGAAAAGAGTATCCAAATGCCGAAGAGCGCGGAGCCGATCGGCAGTAATGGACCCAGATACCGGATGACGAAGGACGGCTTATGTTCGCCTGCGGTTGCCTTCATGAGTCGAACGCTATCGGGCGGAAATGCTAGAACGAATGCATGCCGCGAACTGCCGGCGATCAGCGCGCGCTGCTGCTGTTCTTGTAGCCGCTGACGCTCGCGTCGATGGTGCCGAACACCGTGACGCCGCTGCCGCTGGTCGGCGTGGCGGCGGAGGAGCCAGCATTGCCGTTGCCGGCCGAACCCGTGCCGGCGCAACCCGTGGCCAGCACGCCCATGGCGATCGCGAATGCGGCGGCGATGAAAGACGACTTCAACGGAATCTCCTGGATGGTTGGACCGGGGCCACTATAGGCCGACCGCGTAAAGCGGCCTGTAACAGCACACCCGGCGCCGACAGGGTTGTTGGCGCCGGGCCGGGAAGCCTTGCCCTACTCGGGCTTGGCGCCCGAGGCCTTCACCGCTGCGCCCCACACGCCGATCTCGCTCGCCACGAAGCGGTCGAACTCGGCCGGCGTCGTCGGTGCGGACTCGGAGCCGCGCTCGCGGATGAAGTGGGCCATCTGCTCGCTCCTGAGGATGTCGGTCACCTCGCGGTTCAGGCGCTCGACGATCTCGCCGGGCGTGCCGCGCGGCGCCATCAGGCCGAGCCAGCCGACCGCCTCGAAGTTCTTCGTGCCGGCCACGCCGCTCTCGCGCACGGTGGGCACGTCGGGCAGCTGCGAGGAGCGCGTGGCCGAGGTCACGGCCAGCGCCACCGCGCGGCCCGACTTGATGTGCGGCAGCGCGGCCGTCACCGAGTCGATCATCAGCGGCACCTGGTTGCCCAGGAAGTCCGACTGCGCCGGGCCGCTGCCCCGGTACGGAATGTGCGTGATGAACACATGCGCCGCCGCCTTGTACATCTCGCCCGACAGATGCTGCGTGCCGCCGATGCCGGCGCTCGCGTAGCTCAGCCGGCCGGGTTCGGCCTTGGCGCGCGCGGTGAGTTCGGCCAGGGTGCGGATGCCGCTCTCGGGCGTGGCCAGGAACACCAGCGGCACCTTGGCGACGAGCGAGATGCCGACCAGGTCCTTGCGCGGGTCGAAGCCCGGCTTGGCGTAGAGCGTCTGGTTCACCGCCATCGCGCTGCCGGCCACCGCCAGCGTGTAGCCGTCGGGCTGCGAGCGCACCACGAACTCGGTGCCGATGTTGCTGCCGGCGCCGGCCTTGTTGTCGACCACCACCGGCTGGCCCAGCCGCTTGCCGAGCTGTTCGGCCAGGGCGCGGGCGAAGATGTCGGTGGCCTGCCCGGGCGGGAACGGCACCACCAGCTTGACCGGCTTGTCGGGCCACGCGGCGGCGTGCGCCGTGCCCATGCCGCCGAGCACCGCGATCGACAGTGCCACGCTCGTGGCGAAGTGCCTGCGCAGCATGGTTCAGGGCGCCGAGAGGTGCTTGCCCACGATGCCCGCGAGTTCGAACATCGTCACCTGGTCCTTGCCGAACACCGGCTTGAGCTTGGCGTCGGCGTTGATCGAGCGCTTGTCCTTGGCGTCCTGCAGGCCGTTGGCCTTGATGTAGTCCCACAGCTTCTTGACCACCTCGGTGCGCGCGACCGGCTCGTTGCCGATCACCGCCGCCAGCGCGTCGCTGGGCTTCAGGCCCGCGCCGGGCTTGCGCGGGGCTGCGGCCTTCTTCGCGGCCGGTGCCTTCTTGGCCGCGGGCGTCTTCTTCGCCGCTGCCGTCTTCTTGGCGGCGGCGGTCTTGCCAGCGAAGGTCTTGCGCGGCGGGAACTTGCTGCCTCCCTCGCGCGGCGCGAACTCGAAGGTCACCTTGCCCTCTTCCGCGTTCCAGGTCAGGAAGGCCTTGAAGGGACGGCGCGTGCGCATGCTCACGAACTTGTCGAGCAGGTCGGTCTTGCCGGTGGCCAGCAGCTTCTCCATCTGCGCGCGCTCCACCGGCTGCTGCAGGATGATCTTGCCGGTCTTGAAGGTGCAGCTCGGCGTGGGCTGCGAATTGGTGGGCACCGACTTCTCGCAGACGTAGTTGCTGCCGTGCTCGAACACCGGCGCGCCGCACACCGGGCAGGGGCCCACGGTGTCCTGGTCGCTGAAGTCGACGATCTCGCCGCTTTCCTCGTTCTTGTCGTCGCCGAAGTCGAACTCCAGCTTCCAGTTCTTCGCCTCCTCGTCGTACTTGATGACGATCTCGGAGGTGAAGGGCCAGCCGGCCTTGGAGCGGAAGCCTTCCAGCGGGCCGATGTGCTTGTCGCGCAGCAGCGCCTCGGCCTCTTCCACCTCGAAGGTGCGCCCGGCCGGCGACTTGCCGAACGAGAAGCCGCAGGCGTCCTCGCCCGTGCCGCTCTTGCCGGTGCAGGCGTAGCGGCGGTAGTTCTCGCGCACGATGCCGCCGCAGTTGGGGCACGGGGTGCGCAGCGTGGCGTAGTCGCCGGGCACGGTGTCGCGGTCGTATTCCTTGGCCTTCTTGACGATGTGCTCCGTCATCTCGGCGATCTCGCGCATGAAGGCGTCGCGGCTGAGCGCGCCCTTCTCCATCTGCGCGAGCTTGTATTCCCACTCGCCCGTGAGTTCGGCCTTGGAGAGCTCCTCCACGCCCAGGCCGCGCAGCAGCGTCATGAGCTGGAAGGCCTTGGCCGTGGGGATGAGCTCGCGGCCTTCGCGCAGGATGTATTTCTCGGCGATCAGCCCTTCGATGGTGGCCGCGCGCGTGGCAGGCGTGCCCAGGCCCTTCTCCTGCATGGCTTCGCGCAGCTCGTCGTCGTCGATGGTCTTGCCCGCGCCTTCCATGGCGCCGAGCAGCGTGGCTTCGGAGTAGCGTGCCGGCGGGCGCGTCTTCAGGCCCTTGGTGTCGACCGCCTCGGCCTTCACGATCTCGCCCGGCTTCACCGGCACGAGGCGCTTGCCGTCCTTGTCGTCTTCCTTTTCATCATCTTGGGCTTCCTTGCCGTAGATGGCGAGCCAGCCCGGTTTCACCAGCACTTTGCCGTCGGTGCGGAACGGGTACTTCCTGCCGCCCTGCTCCACCGTGCTGATGCGCGTGGTCACCTGGTATTCGGCACTCGGGAAGAACACCGAGAGGAAACGCCGCACCACGAAGTCGTAGAGCTTCTGCTCGGCCTCGCTCAGGCCGCTGGGCGCCTGCAGCGTCGGGATGATGGCGAAGTGGTCCGACACCTTCGCGTTGTCGAAGATGCGCTTGTTGGGCTTCACGTAGTTGCCGTCGATCGCCTGCTGGGCGAAGGGCGCGAGGTGCTTCATGCCGCTGTTGGCGAGCATGCCCATCGTCTGCTTGACGACAGGAAGATAGTCTTCCGGCAGCGCGCGCGAATCGGTACGCGGATAGGTCAGCGCCTTGTGGCGCTCGTACAGGCTCTGCGCCAGCGCCAGCGTGGTCTTGGCGCTGAAGCCGAAGCGGCTGTTGGCCTCGCGCTGCAGCGAGGTCAGGTCGAACAGCAGCGGCGAGGCCTGCGTGGTGGGCTTGCTCTCTTCCGTGACGGTGGCGGGCTTGCCGCGCGCGGCATCGGCGATGGCGCGGGCTTCCTGCTCGTTCCACACGCGGTCGGCGCGCTGCTCGGGGTCGGGCTCGCCGCTGGGCAGCAGCGGCGCGTTCGCCTTCTTCCAGTCGGGGTTGAACCACTTGCCCGGGTACTCGCCGGCCTCGGCGCCGAAGGTGCCGTGGATTTCCCAGTAGTCGCGCGAGACGAACTTGCGGATCTGCTCCTCGCGTTCCACCACCACCGACAGCGTGGGCGTCTGCACGCGGCCCACGGTCGTGAGGAAGAAGCCGCCGTCGCGCGAATTGAAGGCCGTCATCGCGCGCGTGCCGTTGATGCCCACCAGCCAGTCGGCCTCGGAGCGCGAACGCGCGGCATCGGCCAGGCCCTGCATCTGCTTCTCGGTGCGCAGCGCGTCGAAGCCGTCGCGGATGGCCTGCGGCGTCATCGACTGCAGCCACAGCCGCTTCACCGGCTTGTTCAGCCCCGACTTGCCCCCCGCATACTGCTCGATGAGCCGAAAGATCAGCTCGCCCTCGCGCCCCGCGTCGCATGCGTTGATGAGCTGCGTCACGTCCTTGCGCTTGGCCTGCTTGACCACCGCGTTCAGGCGCGTCTTGGTCTTGTCGACGGGCTTCAGGTCGAAGTGCGGCGGGATCACCGGCAGGTTGGCGAAGCTCCACTTGCCGCGCTTGACGTCGAATTCCTCGGGCGCCTGGATCTCGACCAGGTGACCGACAGCGCTGGTCACGACATAGCTGTCGTTCTCGAAATGCTCGTCATGTTTGTCGAATTTCCCTGCCACCGGCGTGAGAGCGCGGACGATGTCCTGCGCCACCGACGGCTTTTCTGCGATTACCAACGTCTTCATCAACAGTTCCTAAAAAAATTCGGGCCGGCGCCGGGCCGCCCCGAGGCGGCCTGCGGCCCCCTCGGGGGGCAGCGACGACACGCAGTGCAGGAGCGTGGGGGCCACATACAATCTGCGGCTTCCGCGTGCGCACGCGCACACGCGCATGTGTGTGCATATTCAAACTAACAGACTTCGGCGATGCCTTCCAAATCCCCACTTCCGGCCGGTCGTGATTCGCAGGCCACCGCGCTCCCCGAGGCGGAAGCCAAGGAGCGTTCCGGCGGCCGCCGCATCCAGATGCGGCGCTCCGACGTCCACGGCAACGGCGTGTTCGCCGTGCAGGATCTGGCCGAAGGCGAGACGCTGATCGAATACAAGGGCGAAGTCATCAGCTGGAAGGAGGCGCTGCGACGCCATCCGCACGACCCCACCCAGCCGAACCACACCTTCTACTTCCACATCGACGACGGCCGCGTGATCGACGGCAACGTCAAGGGCAACGATGCACGCTGGATCAACCACTCGTGCGAGCCGAACTGCGAAGCCGACGAAGTCGATGGGCGCGTTTATATCAAGGCGCTGCGCAACATTGCAGCCGGCGAAGAGCTCAACTACGACTACGGCCTGATCATCGACGAGCCGTACACGCCGAAGCTTCTTTCCGAATTTCCCTGCTGGTGCGGCTCGGAGCAGTGCCGCGGCACGCTGCTGACACCGAAGGATGAGGACGAGGAAAAAAAGAACAAAAAGAAGGCAAAGAAAAAAGCCGAAAAGAAAAAGGCTGAGAAGAAGGAAACCAAGAAGGCCGAAAAAAAGGCGGAAAAGAAGGCCGAAAAAAAGGCTGAAAAGAAAGCGGAAAAGAAATCCGCGAAGAAAGACAAGTCCGCCAAGGGCTGACCATGAGCAACAGCAGCACCGCCGACTGGTTCCAGGACCGGATCGCCGCGGCGGTCGCGCCGCTGCTGCCCGGCTTCGCGGTCGAGGCCGTGGCGGAAATCGACTCCACCAACACCGAGCTGATGCGCCGTGCGCGCGCGGGCCGCATCGAGCCCGTGCTGCTCGTGGCCGAGCGCCAGACGGCCGGGCGCGGCCGCCTCGGGCGCCCATGGCAGAGCGGCGCGCAGCAGGATGCGGCCGCATCGCTCACCTTCTCGCTCGGCATGCCGCTGGCGCCCGCCGACTGGTCGGGCCTGTCGCTGGCCGTCGGCGTGGCGGTGGCCGAGGGGCTCGATCCCTCGGGCGCGCACAAGGTCGGCCTCAAGTGGCCCAACGACATCTGGGTCGACGACCGAAAGCTGGTCGGCATCCTCATCGAGACCGCCCTGCCCTCCGACGGCGGCCCGGACGCGTCGCGCTACGTCGTGATCGGCATCGGCATCAACATCGGCGCGCGCGAGGGCGACGGCATGCGCACGCCGCCGGCATGGCTGCACCAGTGGCGCCCCGGCGCCACCGCGCCCGAAGTGCTGGCCGAGCTGGCCGGGCCGCTGGTGCGCACGGTGCTCGACTTCGAATCCCGCGGCTTCGCGCCCTTTGCCGAACGCTTTGCCGCGCGCGATGTGCTGCGCGGGCGCGAGGTGACGCTCAGCGATGGCACCGCAGGCCTGTGCGAAGGCGTGGCCTGGGGCGGCGAGCTGCAGGTGCGCACCGACGCAGGCCTGCAGCTGATCTCCAGCGACGAAGTGAGCGTACGCCCCCGCGGCATGGCTTTCTGATCTTCGCCACCATGAAGCTGCGCCTGATCCTCGTCGTACTGCTGCTGGCCAATGCCGGCTACTTTCTCTGGGCGCGCGGCGACCTTGCCGGATTCGGCCTGGCGCCGGCCGGCCTCAGCGAGCGCGAGCCGCAGCGCATGGCGCGGCAGATCCACCCCGAGTGGCTGCAGATCCGCAAGGAAGCGGCGAAGCCCGCCGCGCCGGCGCCGTAGTCAGTTTCCGCGCCCGCCTCAGGAGGGCTGCTCGCTCTCGAAGCGCACCGTGAACAGCGCCCCCGGCGGATGCCTGCCCGGATGCGCGTCCTCCAGCTTCACCTGCGCGCGGTGCTGGTTCGCGATCTCCAGCACGATCGGCAGGCCCAGCCCCGAGCCGTCGGCCTCGTTGCCGAGCACGCGATAGAAGGGCTCGAACACCAGCTCGCGGTCGGCCTCGGCGATGCCGGGGCCGTTGTCCTCCACCTGCAGCAGCAGCACGTGGCCGAAGGGGTCGGCCAGCACGCGTACGGTGATCAGGCCGGGGCGCTCGGACGTCGAGGGCGTGTAGTTGATCGCGTTGTCGACGAGGTTGCGCACCAGCTCCTTCAGCAGCGTGGGGTTGCCGTCGAACACCACGCCCGGCGCGCCGGGCTCGGCACCGTCGTAGCCCAGGTCGATGCGCTTCTCGATCGCGCGCGGCACCGCTTCGCGCACCACCTCGATGGTCAGCTTCGCGAGGTCGCAGGGCTGGTGGTGCGCATGGGCGCTGTTGCCCTCGGCGCGCGCCAGCGACAGCAGCTGGTTCACGGTGTGCGTCGCGCGCTTGCTCGCGCGGCCGATCTGCTTGAGCGACTGCTTCAGCTCGTCGGCGTTCGCGCCCTCGCGCTGCGCCAGGTCGGCCTGCATGCGCAGGCCCGCCAGCGGCGTCTTCAGCTGGTGCGCCGCGTCGGCCAGGAAGCGCTTCTGCGTGCCGATGGAATCGTTGAGCTTGTCCAGCAGCTCGTTCACCGACGACACCAGCGGCACCACCTCCAGCGGCACCGAGGATTCGTCCAGCGGGCTCAGGTCGCCGGGGCGCCGCTCGCGGATGCGCGCCTCCACCACCGACAGCGGCTTGATGCCGCGCACCAGCGCCAGCCAGATCAGCAACACCGCCAGCGGCAGGATCGCGAACTGCGGCAGCAGCACGCCCTTGATGATCTCGGCCGCCAGCACCGACTGCTTCTCGCGCGTCTCGGCCAGCTGCAGCAGCGTAGGCGGCACGTCGTCGGTGCCGCTGGAAATCCACATCGAGGCCACGCGCACCGGCTGGCCGTGCACGTCGCTGTTGTGCAGGAACACCTGGCCGGGCGGCAGCGGCTCGTCGAGGCCCGGGTGCGGGATGTCGCGCTCGCCGCTGAGCAGGTTGTCGTAGCCGTCGAGCAGCTGGTAGTAGACGTGGCCGGTCTCGTCGGCGCGCAGGATCTCGCGCGCCGACTGCGAGAGCACGAACTGCGCGTGCCCCTCCTTCATCGTCACCAGCTCGGCCAGCGCCTTCACGTTGTGCTCCAGGGCGCGGTCGAAGGGCGCGTTGGCGATGCCCTGCGCCACCAGCCAGGTGACGCCGATGCTCACCGGCACCAGCAGCAGCAGCGGCGTGAGCATCCAGTCGAGGATCTCGCCGAAGAGGGAGCGCTGCGCGCGCTGGAAAAGCTTCAAGGGTCGAGTTCCCTGGGTGTTGAAAAAATATCCGTCGAGCGTGAATTTGTGGTGCCGCTCGAATCATCTTGCGGGCTCCGATCCGGCCGCGTGGTTGTAGCCTCGGCGCGCAGTTTCTGCAATTCAAAAAAATCTGAGGGAATCAATCATGAGGATCAAATCACCGGGCGGTTGCCCAAGGCCGCTCCGGGTCGCCGCGACCGTGTTCGCCGCGGGCGTGGGCATCACTGCATGCGGCGGAGGTGGAGGAGGTGGAGGCGGGGGGATGCCTTTGCTGCCGCTCCCAACGAGCTCGCCGGCCCCGGCACCAGCGCCGGCCTCCGCGCCTGCACCCGCTCCGGCCCCGGCTCCCAACCGCGACCCCGCGCCGGGCAGCGAGCCCTTGCCGTCCCTGAGCGCGCCTCAACCCGGTTCGACGGCAGCGGTGGGCAACGACAGCGAAGGGATCTACGGTTCGCTGGTCAACCTCGGCTTCGTCGGCGCCGACGGCTCCGTGGCCGCCAAGTTCGTCGTCGGTACGCTGTGGGGCTCGATCAAGGTCTCCGGCCTCGACTGGTCCTTCAACCCCGATACGCTGCACTACTTCATCAGCGCCTCGCCCGTGACGGGCTCCGGCACGTTCGTTCCGAAGAAGACCATGAGCGGAACCTATGCCTATGGCTCCCGGGAGCCGTCGAGCTTCGGGCCTCTGGGCTATGCCGCGGAGAACGCGCTCGCGGTGTCGCAGGAAAGCGTGATCGGCAAGTGGGCCAACACGGACACGAGCTTCGGCATCAGCGTGACGATCGAGGTCGACGACAAGGGCGCGTTCACCGGCAAGACGGTGGGCGTGCAGATCGGCACCTGCAACATCTCGGGCACGATCGCGCAGGCGCAGCCCGGTACGGCCAAGAACATGTACGGCCTCGTCGTCAATGCGGTCGATGCCGCCACCGAGGCCAAGGACGCCTGCAAGCTCAATACGACGCTGCCTTACAAGGGCCCGGCAGCCATCGGCCTGGTGCCTGCCGGCAACTTCGAGAGCAATGGCTTCTTCCGCAGCATCATGTTCCTGATCCGTACCAGCGACGGCTCGACGCTTACGGCCGGCCTGCGCAAGCAGTAGCAGCCAGCCGCTTGCGCGGGTTGTGCCTCGGTTCAGTTCTGGATCTTCTCGAGGCAGTAGCCCAGCCCGCGCACCGTCGCGATGCGCACCGGGCCCTTCTCGATCTTCTTGCGCAGGCGGTGGATGTAGACCTCGATGGCGTTGAGGCTCACTTCCTCGCCCCATTCGCACAGCCGGTCGACGAGCTGGTCCTTGCTCACCAGCCGGCCGGCGCGCTGCAGCAGCACTTCGAGCAGGCCGAGTTCGCGCGCCGAGAGCTCGATCATCTTGCCGTCGATGGTGGCCACGCGGCCGGCCTGGTCGTACACCAGCGGGCCGTGGCGGATGGTGTTGCTGGTGGCGCCCATGCCGCGCCGGGTGAGGGCGCGCACGCGAGCCTCCAGCTCCTGCAGGCTGAAGGGCTTGGCCATGTAGTCGTCGGCGCCGTGGTCCAGGCCCTTGACGCGCTCCTCCACGCTGTCGGCGGCGGTGAGCACCAGCACCGGCAGCTGCGAGCCGCGCGCGCGCAGCCGCTTGAGGATCTCGATGCCGTGCAGGCTGGGCAGCCCGAGGTCGAGGATCAGCAGGTCGAACTCGTCATGGGTCATGAGCGCGGTGTCGGCTTGCGAGCCGTTGGCCACGTGGTCGACCGCCGCGCCCGAGGTGCGCAGGCTGCGCAGCAGGGCATCGGCAAGCACCTGGTCGTCTTCGGCAATCAGAATCCGCATGCGCCACCTCCGGCCTGTTTCGGGTGTCGGGCGCCCCCGGCGCCGTTCACAGTTGTCTCTTCGCCGGAGTCTAGCCCGCCGTATAGGCTTCGAGTCCGATGGTTACCACGGTGGCGATCTCGTCGCCCACGCTGATTCGGAACTCCTTCTCGGCCTGCGTGACGGCGCCGCGGAAGGCGTCGAGCCAGGCCAGCCCGTCGGCGGTGAAGAGCACGCGCCGCGCCCGCGCGTCCAGCGGATCGGGCCCGCGCGTGACCAGCCCCCAGGCCTCGCACTGGTCGACCAGCGCGCCCATCGCCTGCTTGGTCATGCCGGCGCGCTCGGCCAGCTCGGTGAGGCGCGAACCCTCGCGCGACAGGTGCCGCGTGATGTGGATGTGCGCCGCGCTCACCTGCGCGCGCGCCGCGAGGTTCGACAGGGCCAGCGGCACGTCGACGTCGTGCGCCATCAGCTCCAGCACGCGCTCGTCGAAGCGGCGCATGGCGTGGCCCAGCAGGCGGCCCAGGTGGGTCTGGCGCCAGGCGTCCTGGTCGGCGGGGAAGGGGGCTTCGGCCATGGCCAGAATGGTAAAGCAAACTGACCAAAAAACAGGTTCACGCCGAAGAATCAGCCCCTACACTACTGTTCAAGCATCCAGCCTGTAGTTAAACGCAGATGGGTGGTGTCACACACAAGCCATTGATCTTCAAGGAGTTTTTCACATGGACGCAGTAGTCAAGGGTTCGAACATCGGCGCCAACAGCGAGAAGGCCAAGGCCCTGCAGGCCGCGCTGGCCCAGATCGAAAAGCAGTTCGGCAAGGGCACCATCATGCGGCTGGGCGAGGGCGAGGTGCTGGAAGACATCCAGGTGGTCTCCACCGGCTCGCTGGGCCTGGACATCGCGCTGGGCGTCGGCGGCCTGCCGCGCGGCCGCGTGGTCGAGATCTACGGCCCGGAATCGTCGGGCAAGACCACGCTCACGCTGCAGGTCATCGCCGCCATGCAGAAGCAGGCCGGCACCTGCGCCTTCGTCGACGCCGAGCACGCCCTCGACGTGCAATACGCCCAGAAGCTCGGCGTGAACCTGTCGGACCTGCTGATCAGCCAGCCCGACACCGGCGAGCAGGCCCTCGAGATCGTCGACTCGCTGGTGCGCTCGGGCGCCGTGGACCTGATCGTGGTCGACTCGGTCGCCGCCCTCACGCCCAAGGCCGAAATCGAAGGCGAAATGGGCGACTCGCTGCCCGGCCTGCAGGCCCGCCTGATGAGCCAGGCGCTGCGCAAGCTCACCGCCACGATCAAGAAGACCAACTGCATGGTCATCTTCATCAACCAGATCCGCATGAAGATCGGCGTGATGTTCGGCTCGCCCGAAACCACCACCGGCGGCAACGCGCTGAAGTTCTACGCCTCGGTGCGCCTGGACATCCGCCGCATCGGCACCATCAAGAAGGGCGACGAGGCCATCGGCAACGAGACCAAGGTGAAGGTGGTGAAGAACAAGGTCTCGCCTCCGTTCAAGACGGCCGAGTTCGACATCCTGTTCGGCGAGGGCATCAGCCGCGAGGGCGAGATCATCGACATGGGCGTGAACGCCAAGATCATCGACAAGTCGGGCGCCTGGTACGCCTACAACGGCGAGAAGATCGGCCAGGGCCGCGACAACGCCCGCGAGTTCCTGCGAGAGAACCCCGCGCTGTCGCGCGAGATCGAGAACAAGGTGCGCGAGTCGCTGGGCGTGCCGCTGCTGGCGGCCGATGCCGACGAAACGCCCGAGAAGCCGCAGAAGGCAACCAAGGCCGACAAGGCCGACAAGGGCGAGTAAGCACGGGCGCGGCTCCACGGGGGCCGCGCGAGCGACCCCCGCATGGCATTCGACGCCCCCTCCCTCAAAGGCCGCGCGCTGCGCCTGCTGAGCCAGCGCGAGCATTCGCGCGCGGAACTGGAGCGCAAGCTGGCGAAGCACGAGGAAGAACCCGGCACGCTGGCGAAGGCGCTCGACGAGCTGGCGGCCAAGGACTTCATCAGCGAGCCGCGCGTGGTGGCATCGGTGCTCAACCAGCGCGCGGCCCGCTCGGGCGCGCTGCGGGTGAAGCAGGAGCTGCAGGCCAGGGGCATCGCGCCCGAGGCCATCGCCGAAGCCGTGGCCGGCCTGCAGGAAACCGAAGTCGAGCGCGCCACCGCCCTGTGGCGCCAGCGCTTCGACGGCCCGCCCGCCGACGCGAAGGAGCGGGCGAAGCAGATGCGATTCCTGATGGCGCGCGGCTTCTCGGGCGCCGTCGTGTCCAAGGTGCTGAGGAGCGATTTCGATGACGAAGCCGACGAATGAACACTCCGCCGCGCAGTCCCGCGTGATCACGCAGCGCGTGCAGTGCGAATGGCGCCGCGCCTACGTGCTGGCGGCCGACCCGAGGCGCCTGCCCGACTGGGCCAGCGGCCTTGCGAAGAGCGCGCTGGTGCCGCACGGCGACCACTGGATCGTGCGCACGCCCGAGAGCGGCGAAGCCCGCATGCGCTTCGCGCCGCGCAACGACTTCGGCGTGCTCGACCACTGGGTCGCGCCGGAAGGCGTGCCCGAGGTCTACCTGCCGTTCCGCGTGATCGGCGTCGCGCCCGACGCCTGCGAGCTGCAGTTCACGCTGCTGCGCCAGCCGCACATGGACGACGCGGCCTTCGAGCGCGACGCGCAGTGGATCGCCCGCGATCTGCGGGCGCTGCGCGACCTGCTCGAGGCAGAGTGATCGCCGAGTGATCGCGAGTGACCGGCCGGTCGCGGGCCGGGCAGCCGGCGGCGCTCAGAACTTGCGGTACTTCAGGTAGGCCTCCTGCGGATCGGTGCCCGCGAGGATGGCGGTGCGCACGAGGTTCTCGCGGCCCATCATGTGCTCGGCCTCCGCAATGATGGCCTCGGCCTGCGCGAGCGGCAGGCGGATCACGCCGTCGGTGTCGGCCAGCAGCAGGTCGCCGGGGTTCACCGTGACCTCGCCGATGCGCACCGGCACGTCCATCGCCTCGGGCAGCCAGTAGCCCACGATGTCGCGCGGCGTGAAATAGCGGTGCCACACCTGGAAGCCCTGCCGAATGATGAATTCCGCGTCACGCACGCCGCCGTCGGCGATCACGCCCAGCACGCCCTTGCGGCCCAGCGTCTCGGCCGAGAGCTCGCCCATGTGCGAGACGGTCGAGTCGTTGGGCTGGATCACCGCGATGTGGCCCGGCCTGGCGCGCGAGAGAAAGCCGGTCCATGCCATCAGCGTCTCGTGCGGATCGGCCGCTGGGTCGACGCGGCCGTTCACCGTGAAGGCCGGCCCGCAGAGCTTCTGGCCGGGGATCAGCGGACGCAGCGTGGGCGGCAGCGTGAAGTCACGCAGTCCCGCGGCGCGCATCACGTCATGAAGAATGCCGGTGTAGCAGGCCTGCAGGCGGGTGAGCAGGGAGTTTGCCGAGGCGTCGGCTGTCTGGGCCATGGGTGAATCCTGTTTTCTTGGGCAAAAACACTTTTCACGAATGAGGTTAGCGGTCGAGCCACCGGCAAAGGCTGGGGTTTGCGCGAATTTGCGGGTAACTACCGAGTCAAGAGCCGGCGAATAGGGGTTCCGACTGGGGCGACGATGCGCCCGACTCGCGTATATTTGATTTCATCAGTGAAATTTATATTTCACATGTGCGCAAAAACTCCCAACCAAAGGACATCCCCGTGACTTCACGCGTTCAAGGAAAGAACATCCTCGTTACCGCAGCCGGCAAGGGCATCGGACGCGCCAGCGCGCTGGCGCTGGCCCGCGAAGGCGGCACCGTGTGGGCCACCGACGTGGACACGGCGGCGCTGGCCGAACTCGCCGCGCTGGCCCGCGAAGAGGGCCTGGCGAGCCTGAAGACCGCCACGCTCGACGTGCGCGACACCGCCGCGGTGCAGGCCTTCGCCCAGGCCACGGGGCGGCTGGACGTGCTCTTCAACTGCGCCGGCTACGTGCACGCCGGCAACATCCTGGCCTGCGAGGAGGCGGACTGGGACTTCAGCATGGACCTCAACGCCAAGTCCATGTACCGCACCATCCGCGCCTTCCTGCCGGCAATGCTGGAGCGTGGCGGCTCGATCATCAACATGGCCTCGGCCGCCTCCAGCGTGAAGGGCGTGCCGAACCGCTTCGTCTACGGCGCCTCGAAGGCCGCGGTCATCGGCCTGACCAAGGCGGTGGCGGCCGACTTCATCCAGCAGGGCGTGCGCTGCAACGCGATCTGCCCCGGCACGGTCGAATCGCCCTCGCTGCGCGACCGCATCGCGGCCCAGGCCGAGCAGGCCGGCACCGACGAGGCCGCGGTGCGCGCCGCCTTCGTGGCGCGCCAGCCGCTGGGGCGCGTGGGCAGGCCCGAGGAGATCGCCGCGCTGGTGGTGTACCTGGCTTCCGACGAGTCGGCCTTCACCACCGGCGCGATCCATATGATCGACGGTGGATGGTCGAACTGAACAACGGGGAACGATGAAGCAAGCAGCGCCAGCGCCGGAAGAACAACAGGACCAGGAAGCCGGCGAAGGCGCTGCGCCGGAAGGCGAGGGCGCGCTGCGCTATGCCGCGCCGGCCCTGGAGAAGGGGCTGGACATCCTGGAGGCGCTGGCCGACAGCGTCTCCGGCTACACGCTCAACGAGCTGGCGCAGAAGGTCGGGCGCAAGGTCAGCGAGATCTTCCGCATGGCGGTGACGCTGCAGCGGCGCGGCTTCGTGCAGGTCGACGAGAACGACCGCTACACGCTCACGCTGCGCATGTTCGAGCTGGCCCACCGCCAGCAGCCGCTCAAGAGCCTGGTGAGCGTGGCGCTGCCGCTGCTGCGGGAGCTGGCCAACCGGTCCCGCCAGTCGTGCCACCTGGCCATGTACCAGGGCGGGCGCGTGGTGGTCATCGCGCAGGTCGAGAGCCCGGAGCGCTGGTCCTTCGGGCTCAAGGTGGGCGTGGTGATGGGGCTGACCGACACCTCCTCGGGCCACGTGCTGCTGGCCTTCCGCGACGAGATCGACCGCGCCCGCATGCTGCGCGCGCACATCGGCGTGGAGGGCGAGCCCGAGATGGACCCGGGCGAGCTCTTCGCCATCCTGCAGGAGGTGCGCGAGCGCGGCTACTCGGCCATGCCGAGCAGGCAGACGCGCGGCATCACCAACATCGCATTCCCGGTAATGGGGGCGGCCGACCACGTGATCGCGTCGATCAACGTGCCGTACATCGAGCGCATCGACCAGAAGTCGGCGCCCGACGTCGTGCAGGTGCGCGGCATCGTGGGCAACATCGCCGGGCGCCTGTCGGCGCTGATGGGCGCCAGCGGCTACAACGACAACGAGTAGGGGCTCAGCCCGCGTCGGGCGCTTCGTCCAGCGGTGCGGCCGTCTCGCTCTTGTGCGCAGCGATGTCGCGCACGTTCTTCTGCACCGCCACCGCGCCGAACAGGCTCAGCAGGAAGGCCATCGCGTAGAAGCCCTTCTCGCTGGAGGCCAGCGAGGCATTGAAGAGGCCGACGGCCAGCAGCGCCACCGACAGCAGCAGCGAAACCCAGCACAGGCCGTAGTAGATGCCGGTGACCTGGATGCCCTCGAGGCGGTCGCGCACCGTCTTCTGCAGCGACACGGCGGAGAAGAGGCCGTACATGAGCACGGTGAAGTAGTAGCCCTTCTCGTTGAGCTGCATGGCCGCGTTCCACAGCCCGATCAGGTAGACGACGGCGCCGATGAAAAGCGCTGCCCAGGAAGCGGCGACGAACGCCGCGGTCGGTTTCTGGAATCGGACGGCCATGGGATTCTCCTCGTATGGTTTGCGCGCGATTATGGTGGAGCGGCGCCGATGGCATGATCCGCGGCAGCCGCCCGATCGCACGGCAATCGCGCGCAAGGCGGCCGCCAACAACAACGGAGGAGTTTCCATATGTCGTCGACCGACCCCGCGGCCGAGCAGCCGTCGCTCGTGCGCACCGGTGCCAAGGCCGGGCTGTCCTTTGCCGGTTCCGTCATCAAGGGCGGCCTGCTCGGCGTGTTCCTGGGCGGCGGCGTTTTCTTCTTCTACCTGGGCCAGCTGCAAGGGCCGGGCAACGTGGCGGCACGCGCCGGCGGGGTGGGCGCGGTGCTCGCGCTCATCACATCGCCGCCGCTGCTGGTGGCGCTGCTGCTGCTGTTCTTCGTGGTCGTCTACGTGGCGCTGGGCGTGCAGCAAGGGCGTGCGCGCGCGATGCGGCACCTGGTCGAGGCGCGCGGCGAGGCGGTGTCGCAGCGGCTCGGCGGCGCGATCGCGAGCCGCATCGAGGCCATGCCGCGCGCGCACGGCGCCTTGCATCGCGTGGCCGACTGGCTGTCGGTCGATGCGCTGAGCAAACAGCTCGCGCCGGTGCTGGGCGAAGGCAAGGCGGTGCGCGCAGTCGTGGCCTTCGTGATCGGCAGGCTGCCGCTGAGCGAGATGCTGGCCGAATGGCAGCAAAGCCGCGCGGAAAACGGCGACGCGCCGGCGGTGGGCGAGGGCGGTGCCGCGCCGCAGGATCCGGCGCTGCGCGCGCTGCTCACGCGCCGCATCCACGAGACGCTTCAGGACATGGCTGCGCCCTCGCGCAAGCCGCTGTACATCGCGCTGGGCGCGCACGCGGCCCTGCTGGGCGTGGGGCTCTGGCTGGTGAAGTGACCGGCGGCGGCGTGCCGCCGTCGGAGCGGGGCGCTCAGCGCCCCAGCATCAGCTTCAGGTTCTGCACCGCGGCGCCGCTGGCGCCCTTGCCGAGGTTGTCGAGGCGGGCGATCACCACGGCGTGGCGATGGTCCTCGTTGGGGAACACGCGGATCTCGAGGTTGTTGGTGTCGTTGAGCGCGAGCGCCTCGAGCTTGCCGTCTTCGGTCGGCGGCAGCACCTTCACGAACTTCTCGGGCGTGTTGCTGCGCGCGTAGTGCGCGGCCAGCGCGTCCTGCAGGTCGCCGGCCTTGGGCTTGCCGGGCAGCAGGTCTAGGTGCAGGGGCAGCTGCACCAGCATGCCCTGCTTGAAATTGCCCACCGACGGGATGAACACCGGCCGGCGGGTGAGGCCGGTGTAGGCCATGATTTCGGGAATGTGCTTGTGCTTCAGGCCCAGGGCGTAGATCTCGAAGGCCGGGGCCTCGTCCTTCTCGTAGGCCTCGATCATGGTGCGGCCACCGCCCGAGTAGCCGCTCACGGAGGGCAGCGAGATGGGGAAGTCGGCCGGCAGGATGCCCGCGTCGACCAGCGGACGGACCATGGCGATCGCGCCGGTGGCGTAGCAGCCGGGGTTGCCGACGCGCTCTGCCTTGGCCACGGCCTGCCAGTGGCCTTCGGTGAGCTCGGGGAAGCCGAACACCCAGCCCGGGGCGATGCGGTGCGCCGTGGAGGCGTCGATGATCTTGGGCTTGGCGCCGGGCAGTTGGTCGATCAGCGCGACCGACTCGCGCGCGGCATCGTCGTGCAGGCACAGCACCACCAGGTCGACGCCGGCCATCAGTTCGCGCTTGGCGCCGGCGTCCTTTCGCAGCTCGGGGGCGATGCTCACGAGTTCGATCTGCGGCATCGCCTGCAGACGTTCGCGGATCTGGAGGCCGGTGGTGCCGGCTTCGCCGTCGATGAAAACCTTGGCCATGATGGAAGTGCCCCTGGGTAGCTGATAGAGGAGAGGACGTACGGCAGGTACGTATTGCCCGCAACCACACTCACAGTATTGGTGCGGCGCACCATGATACAGTCCGCGGTTGTTCGCCGCCCCCAGCCGTCAGGCTGCCGTCGCCCGCGGACAACAGAGCATAGACCCTCTCCAGCCCAGATCTCCCGATTTCTCAACTTCCTCCTTCCGAGAGACATCCCTCATGAAGATTCACGAGTACCAAGGCAAGGAAATCCTTGCCAAGTTCGGCGTGCCGGTGCCGCGCGGCATCCCGGCCTACACGGTCCAGGAGGCGGTTGAAGCCGCCCAGAAGCTTGGGGGCCCGGTCTGGGTCGTCAAGGCCCAGATCCACGCGGGCGGCCGCGGCAAGGGCGGCGGCGTCAAGGTCGCCAAGTCGATCGAGGACGTCAAGAAGCTCGCCGGCGAGATCCTGGGCATGCAGCTCAAGACCCACCAGACCGGCCCCGAAGGCCAGAAGGTCCGCCGCCTGTACATCGAGGACGGCGCCGACATCCAGAAGGAATACTACGTTTCGGCCGTGACCGACCGCGCCACCCAGAAGGTGGCCTTCATCGCTTCGAGCGAAGGCGGCATGGACATCGAGGAAGTGGCCCACTCCTCGCCCGAGAAGATCATCACCGTGTTCGCCGACCCGGCCCAGGGCCTGACCGACGAACAGGCCAAGCAGATCGCCGACGGCATCGGCATCCCCGCCGACTCCACCGCGCAAGCCGTGGACATCTTCAAGAAGCTCTACACCTGCTACATGGAGACGGACGCCTCGCTGGTCGAGATAAACCCGCTCAACCGTGACAGCAAGGGCAACATCATCGCCCTGGACGCCAAGTTCAACTTCGACAGCAACGCGCTGTTCCGCCACCCCGAGATCGTCGCCCTGCGCGACCTCGACGAGGAAGACGCGGCCGAAGTGGAAGCCTCGAAGTTCGACCTCGCCTACATCTCGCTGGACGGCAACATCGGCTGCCTGGTGAACGGTGCCGGCCTGGCCATGGCCACCATGGACACCATCAAGCTGTTCGGCGGCGAGCCGGCCAACTTCCTGGACGTGGGCGGCGGCGCCACCCCCGAGAAGGTCACCGAAGCCTTCAAGATCATGCTGAAGAACAAGAACGTGGAAGCCATCCTCGTGAACATCTTCGGCGGCATCATGAAGTGCGACACCATCGCCACCGGCGTGATCGCGGCCTGCAAGGCCGTGAACCTGCAAGTGCCGCTGGTCGTGCGCATGAAGGGCACCAACGAAGTCGAAGGCAAGAAGCTGCTGGCCGAGTCGGGCCTGCCGATCATCAGCGCCGACACCATGGCGGAAGCGGCCCAGAAGGTCGTGGCAGCAGTCAAGAAGGCCTAAGGAACAAGTCATGTCGATCTACATCAACAAAGACACCAAAGTCATCACGCAGGGCATCACCGGCAAGACCGGCCAGTTCCACACCGAGAAGTGCCAGGAATACGCGAACGGCAAGAACGCCTTCGTGGCCGGCGTGAACCCGAAGAAGGCCGGCGAGTCGATCTTCAACATCCCGATCTTCGGCTCGGTCAAGGAAGCCGCCCAGCAGACGGGCGCCACCGTGTCGGTGATCTACGTGCCGCCGGCAGGCGCCGCGGCCGCCATCTGGGAAGCCGTTGAAGCCGACCTCGACATGGCGATCTGCATCACCGAAGGCATCCCGGTTCGCGACATGCTCGAAGTGCGCAACAAGATGAAGGCCAAGGAAGCCGCCGGCGGCAAGAAGACGCTGCTGCTGGGCCCGAACTGCCCCGGCCTGATCACGCCCGACGAGATCAAGATCGGCATCATGCCCGGCCACATCCACCGCAAGGGCCGCATCGGCGTGGTCTCGCGCTCGGGCACGCTGACGTACGAAGCCGTGGCTCAACTGACCGAGATCGGCCTGGGCCAGTCGTCGGCAGTCGGCATCGGCGGCGACCCGATCAACGGCCTGAAGCACATCGACGTGATGAAGGCCTTCAACGACGATCCGGACACCGACGCCGTGATCATGATCGGCGAGATCGGCGGCCCCGACGAAGCCGACGCTGCCCGCTGGTGCAAGGACAACATGAAGAAGCCGGTCGTCGGCTTCATCGCCGGCGTCACCGCCCCTCCCGGCAAGCGCATGGGCCACGCTGGCGCGCTGATCTCGGGCGGTGCCGACACGGCCGAAGCCAAGCTGTCCATCATGGAAGAATGCGGCTTCACCGTGACGCGCAACTTCTCGGAACTGGCCAAGCTGCTCAAGGCCAAGCTGTAAAGAGACGGCTCCGCGACACCGGCCGCAGAGCCGGGTCATGAGAGGACCACGCAGAAACAAGAAAGCGCCCGCACTGGCTTGCGGGCGCTTTTTTCAATAAAACACAGTGGGATCAGAGACATGGAATTACTTCAAAGCACAGATTTCTGGATAGGTCTGCTCAAGATCATCTGGATCAACATCATCCTGTCGGGCGACAACGCGGTGGTGATCGCCATGGCGGCGCGCTCGCTGCCGCCCGCCCAGCAGAAAAAGGCCGTGCTCTTCGGCTCGGGCGCGGCCGTGGTGCTGCGGATCGTGCTCACGGTGGTGGCGGCCAAGCTGCTCGCCCTGCCTTACCTGCAGATCATCGGCGGCCTGCTGCTGCTGTGGATCGGCCTGCAGCTGCTGAGCGAGGAAGACGACGGCGACGGCGAGTCCAAGGAGTACGGCAGCATGATGGCGGCCGTGCGCACCATCCTGCTGGCCGACCTGGTGATGAGCCTGGACAACGTGATCGCTGTCGCTGCCGCGGCACAGGGCAGCATGGTCCTGCTGATTCTCGGCCTGGCGATAAGTATTCCCTTGGTGATTTTCGGCAGCACGCTCATGATCAAGCTCATGGAACGTTTCCCGATCATCGTCATGCTGGGTGCCGCGCTGATCGGCTGGGTCGGCGGCGAAACCATCGTGCAGGACGCCATCCTGCGCGACACGCTGGCGGCCAACCCCTGGCTGCACTACGCGGCTGCCGCCGCCGGTGCGGTGTTCGTCGTGGCCGTCGGCCGCCTGATGCAACGGCGTTCGCACGCCGCTGCGCACTGAGCACTTCGAGAGAGATCGGCGCTGACAGACCATGGCGAGTGTCGGCGTCTCCCTTTTCTCCACCCGCCCTCCGCTGACCTGGGAATTCGCCTCCCTGACCGATGTCGGCCGGACGCGCGCCCATAACGAGGACGCCGTCCACGTCGATCCGGCCCTGGGCCTGGCCCTGCTGGCCGACGGCATGGGCGGCTACAAGGGCGGCGAGGTGGCGAGCGCCATGGCCGTCTCGCTGATGCACGCCAGCTTCGGCCGCTGGTTCGCCCAGGCCGGCATGCAGGCGCCTTCCCGCGTGGTCCGGCGGGCCCTGCAGGCGGCCACCGACGAAGCCAACAGCTCGATCCTGCACGCCGGCATGACCAACCCCGAACTCCAGGGCATGGGAACGACCCTGGTGCTGGCGGCTTTCCGGCCGCAGCGCGTGGTGGTCGGCCACATCGGCGACTCGCGCTGCTACCGCGTGCGCAACAACAAGCTGGAGCTCCTCACCCGCGACCACTCGCTGCGCCAGCAGCAGCTCGACGCCGGCGCCATCACCGCCGAGGAAGCCCTGAATTCGCCCACCCGCAACCTCGTGACGCGCGCCGTCGGCGTGGAGGCCCAGGTCTTGCTGGAAATGCACGAGCACAGCGCAAGACCGGGCGATCTCTATATGCTTTGCTCCGACGGGCTCAGCGAGATGGTTTCGGATGAGCAGCTTTTCACGCTTCTAGAACACGATGTCGGGCTTCAGAAAAAAGCATCACTTTTGGTTGCAATTGCAAATGAGAATGGCGGACGGGACAACATTTCCGTTGTCCTGGCCAGCGCGAGCGTTGCGGAAACGCCCCGCACGGGCAGGTAGCGGGCTCCGGCGCCGGTTTTCCGGCCTGCCTGCCGTGTTTCAAGCTTTGGATTCGGAGAGTCGGCAATGCCGAAGATGATCATCTCGGTCGATGGCGTTGTCATCGGGCAAGTGGCGCTCGCCAAGGAACGCACGACGCTGGGACGCCGTGCCTACAACGACATCGTGATCGACAATCTGGCGGTCAGCGGCGAGCACGCCGTGCTGCACATGAGCGGTGGCGAAGTCGAAATTGAAGATCTCAACAGCACCAACGGCACCTACGTCAACGCGCTCGCCGTCCAGCGGCAGGCGCTCAAGGACAACGATGTCATCGAGGTCGGGGGCTGCCGCATCCACTTCCGCGCGCGCAGCAACCTGGACCCGGCCATCGGCGCCGGCTCGGTCCGCGCCACTTCGGGCGAATACCCGTCGGGCGCCATGCCGCTGTCGTCGGCGCCCACGGAATCCGGCGCGCTGGTCGAGCTCGGCGTTCCCGTGCTGCGCGTGCTGTCGGGCGCCAACGAGGGGCAGGACGTCGGGCTGCAGAAAGTCGTCACCACCATCGGCAAGCCGGGGGTGGCCGTGGCGGTGGTCACGCGCCGGCGCCAGGGCTACGTGGCCGCGGGTGTCGAAGGCAGCGTCACGCTCAACGGGCTGCAGCTGGGCGCCGAGGCCGTCGCGCTTCAGGAGCGCGACGTGCTCGAGCTGGGCGGCGCCACGCGCATGCAGTTCGTGCGCATCTGAGCCGCCTTTTCCCTTGGCTTGCCGCGGTCACGCCCGCACGGACCCGGCACCGTGAGAGACGAGCTGCGGCGGCACTGGCCGCGCATCGCGATCACCCTGCTGCCGGTGCTGCTGGCGCTGGCGCACGCCACCGGCACCTGGCGGTTGACCGCCCTCGAGCGCCTTGACCAGCTGATCTACGACGTCCGCCTGCGCGCTACCATGCCGGGCACGCCCGACGCGCGCGTGGTGATCGTCGACGTCGACGACGCCAGCCTGGCGCGCCAGGGCCAGTGGCCCTGGCCGCGCGACAAGATCGCCCTCCTCACCACCGAGCTGCTGACGCGCCAGCAGGCGGCCGTGCTCGGCTTCGACGTCATGTTCCTCGAGCCGGACCGCAGTTCGGGCCTCGAAAGACTCAGGCAGATCGCCAGCGGCCCGCTGAAACGGCATGCAGGGCCTGGCCGCAGAGGTCGAGCGGCTCGCGCCTTCCCTCGATCACGACGCCGCGCTCGCCGCGGCGCTGGAAGGCCGGCGCGTGGCGCTGGGCTACTACTTCACGCGCACCGGAACGCCCAGCGCCAAGGGGCAGCTGCCCGCGGCTCCCCTGCTCACGGAAGGCGCTTTCCCGCCGGGCGGTACCTACGCCACGGGGTGGAACGGCTTCGGCGCCAGCCTGCCGGCGCTGGCGAAGGCGGCGCCGGTGGCGGGCTTCCTCAACACGCTCGTCGGCGCGAATGCCGACGGCGTCATCCGCAGCGTGCCGCTCATCGCCCGCTACGACGGCGACAAGGCGCAGCCGGGTTACTACGAGTCGCTGGGGCTCGCGGTCTACAGGCTTGCGAACGGCTCGCCGCCCGTGCAGCCGGCTTTCGCGTCGAGCGCGGGCGCCATGCCCCGGCTCGAGTCGCTGAGGGTGGGGCGGCTGCGCATCCCGGTCGACGGCACGGGCAGCATGCAGGTGCCGTTTCGCGGGCCCGGCGGCGCGGACGGCGGATCGTTCCGCTACGTGCCCGCCGCCGACGTGCTCGAGGGCCGGCTCGGTGCGGGCGAACTCAAGGGCCGGATCGTGCTCGTGGGCGCCACGGCGCCGGGCCTGCAGGACCTGCGCGCCACGCCGGTCGAGGCGGCGTTCCCCGGCGTGGAGGTGCACGCCAACATCGTCTCCGCGCTGCTCGACCAGCGCCTGCTCAGCGTGCCCGACTACACGCCCGGCTACGAGGTGCTGCTGGTCGTCGCCACGGGGCTCCTGCTGGCCTTCGGGCTCTCGCTGCTGTCGGCGCCGCGCGCCGTGCTGCTGGCCGCGGGCGTGACCGTCGCGCTGATCGCCCTGAACGCCCGGCTGTACGTGGGCGCCGGCCTCGTGCTGCCGCTGGCTTCCGCGCTGGCCATGACGGCGCTCGCCTTCGCGCTCAACATGAGCTGGGGCTATTTCGTCGAATCGCGCGCACGGCGCGGGCTGGTGCGGCTCTTCGGCACCTACGTGCCGCCCCAGCTCGTCAACGAGATGATGGCCCACCCCGACCGCTACAGCATGCGCGCCGAGAGCAAGCCCATGACCGTGATGTTCTGCGACATGCGCGACTTCACGCGCCTGTCGGAGCAGATGGCGCCGGCCGAGCTGCAGGCCTTTCTCAACACCGTCTTCAGCCGGCTCACCAACGTCATCAGCGCGCACCGCGGCACCGTCGACAAGTACATGGGCGACTGCGTCATGGCCTTCTGGGGCGCACCCATCGACACGCCCGACCACGCCACGCTCGCCGTGCGCGCCGCGCTCGACATGGCAGATGCCGTGCACGACATCAACCGCGCCCACCGCGCCAGCGGCCGGCCCGAGATCAGTGTGGGCATCGGCATCAACAGCGGCGTGATGAGCGTGGGCGACATGGGATCGGCGGCTCGCCGCAGCTACACCGTGGTCGGCGACGCGGTCAATCTCGCGTCGCGCCTCGAGGGCCTGAGCGGCCACTACGGCATCGAAGTGGTCGCCAGCGGCGCGACGCGCGAACTCGCGCCCGACTTCATCTGGCAGGAGCTCGACAGCGTGCGCGTCAAGGGAAAGGCACAGGCCGTTGCCGTTTTTACGCCCCTCGCCGCGCGCACGCCCGAAGCCGTGGAGCAGACGCAGCAGCTGCTCGAACGCTGGGGCGAAGTGCTCGCCGCGTACCGTCGCCAGGACTGGGCCATGGGCCGAAACTTGCTCGCGCCCCTGCTCGCCGCGGATGCGAAAAAAGTCCTTTACCAGCTCTACGCCCAGCGTTTAGCCTCGATGGCGTTGCGACCGCAAGACCCGAACTGGGACGGCGCAACCCGGTTCGAGACCAAATGACGACGGACACATAAGAGGGGTCTTTCACAATGCAGGTTCGTGTGCTGGGTTGCTCGGGCGCCATCGCCAAAGACTGCCGCACCACCTCGTTCCTGGTCGACACGGACCTGCTCGTCGATGCGGGCACCGGTGTCGGAGACCTCACGCTCGATGAAATGGCCTGCATCGACGACGTCGTGCTCACGCACAGCCACCTCGACCACATCGCCGCGCTCCCCCTGATGCTCGACGCGATCGGCAGCCGCCGCGCGCAGCCGCTGCGCGTGCATGCGCTGAGCGCCACCATTGACGCGCTGCGCACGCACGTGTTCAACAACGTCATCTGGCCGGACTTCGAGAGCATTCCCAGCCTCGAGGCGCCCTTCGTGAGCTTTCACGACATCGCCGTGGGCCAGCAACTGCCGCTGGGCAGCCGCGAGCCCAAGGTGGTCGAAGTGCTGCCCGCGTTCCACACCGTGCCTGCCTGCGGCTTCGCCGTGCGAAGGGCCGAGGGCGGCGCCCACTGGGTGTTCAGCGGCGACACCGAGCGCAACGCGCCCTTCTGGGAGCGCGTGAACGAGCTCGACGTGGCAATGCTCGTGATCGAAACCGCATTCAGCAGCCGCGAGCAGGCGCTGGCTGAGCGCAGCCTGCACCTGTCGCCCGCGCTCCTGGCTGGCGAACTGGCCCACATCGCGCCGGGTAGGCAGTACCCGATCTACATCACCCACACCAAGCCCGCCGAAACCGACGAGATCATGAGCCAGATCGAAGCCCTGGTGGTCGAGCAGGCGGCAGGCATGGCGCAGCGGGACATCCGCTGGTTGAAGGTGGATGGTGTCCTGACTTTCTGACTGCTGGTCAGTGATGCGTGGCATGACAAATTTGTCACCAGGTGTCGCATCTTGAGGCAAGTTGTGTCACATGGTGTAACGACAAAGTGGCTTCAAGTGACGTGTTCGGTCGGTGGAAGGGCCTGAAGACGGGTGGCACGGATGCTGCGGAAGGTACCTCGCTCCGGGCAGGTTCCCGGGCGTAACAACCAACCTACCTGGAGTTCCTTAAATGAACGTTCGTACCGTCGCCCGCCGCGCTCAGGCCGGCTTTACCCTTATCGAACTGATGATCGTTGTGGCGATCATTGGTATCTTGGCTGCTATTGCGCTGCCGCAATACCAAAATTACACGGCTCGCGCTCAGACTACAGAAGCAATGAACCTGCTCGCCGGCCTGAAGACTCCGGTCATGGATCTCTCCGGTAGCAACGGGCTGGCTACGGCGTGCAGCACCGCCGACGCAGTGCCTGGGGATGCTGCCGCTACTCCGCCCGTGGCCCCCATTCCTGCTGGCGCTCTGAATACGTCCAACAATTTCACGTTGTCCGGCAAGTACGTTGCCAACATCGTAGCTACGGCGAACGCCGGTACCTCCTGCGCTCTTACTGCAACCTTCAAGACCACGGGCGTGAACGACAAGCTGTCGGGCAAAACCGTTACCTTCACGTACACCGCTTCGAACGCCGATTGGGCCTGCACTTCCAACCTGGACGCATCGGTGCGTCCTAAGACTTGCTCGGCTTCCTAACGATCTGAGGCCACTCAGAACGACTGTGACAAAGCCGCCTCTGAGGCGGCTTTTTTTCGTCCACATTGTCATAGGGCCATGCATAAACCGTAAGCCGTCAATTAACCACGCCCTTGTTCAGGGAGCAATGAGCTGTGAGGCTACGTGCCCATGTATAGCAACATGGACACGTAGACATGACAGAGCAGTACGCAGAGTTGAGAGGCCGGTTGGTTGTGGGGCGCAAGAGTGACGGTCGCGGCGTCTACGACGAATCCGCCAAGAGGGAGTTGATCGTTGCCTGTCTCAAGCAGGGAGTGTCGGTGGCACGCATGGCGATGGAGCACGGTGTCAACACGAACCTGCTGAGGACCTGGATCGCGGCTTACCAGAGGCGAAGCGCCCAAGTGTCGGCGGGCGACATCGCGCGAACGCAAGATGCGGCATTCGTTGCCGTACACGTGGAGGGCGAACAGGATCCGCCGCAGCGCGAGCGTGCGGTGGCTGTGCCCGCGGTAGCCCACACACCTGCCACGGCCGTGGCGGTGATCCCGGATGAGAGCCCCTTGGCGACACCGACTCCGATGGTCGGTTTGCAGGTGCGGCTGCCCAACGGTGTGCAGCTCGATCTCGGCGAGACGAGCTTGCAGGAATTGCCGACGCTGGTGCAGATGTTGAGCCGATTGCCATGTTCCGCTTCGACGAAGGGCTGAAGGTCTACCTGCATCGCGAGCCGGTGGACTTCCGGCTGAGCATCAACGGCCTGGCGGTGCTGGTGGAGCAGGCGCTGGGCCTGGATCCGTTCGCATCGTGCGCCTACGTGTTCAGCAACCGCAGGCGCGACCGGGTGAAGATCCTGGGTTGGGAGCGCAACGGCTTCTGGCTGTTGCTCAAGCGGCTGGAGAAGGACAGGTTCATCTGGCCCTCGGCCGAGGCGGTTCCGGCGCTGACGGCCGAGCAACTGCACTGGTTGCTGGAAGGCATCGACATCGCGGTGGTGCAACGCCACCCCCATCTGCGCTATTGCAGCGTGGCCTGACGGAACAATGCTGGGGCACGCCGATCCAAGCTGGCGTGTCCACGCCTGCCACCATCACCGCTGAAGAACTCGCTGGCCTCATCGCCGAGCGCGATGCGCTGGCCGGCGCGCTTCGTATTGCGACCACCGAACGGGACTTGGCGCTCGAACGGTTGAGGTCGCTGCAGCGCCAGCTGTTCGCCGCCAAGAGCGAAGCGCGCGGCACCGAGCAGAAGGATCTGTTCCTCAACGAGGCCGAAGCACTCGCGCCCACTGATCAGGCACCGCAGGCCGAGACTGACGAAGAGGAATCGACACCGGTCGCCGGGCATCAGCGCAAAAAGCGCGGACGCAAGCCGCTGGACCCCGCGCTGCCGCGCGAGATCGTGCGCCACGAGCTGCCCGAGGCCCAGCGCGTGTGCGCACACGACGGACACGCGCTGGTGGAGATCGGCTCCGAGATCAGCGAGCAGATGGATGTCATTCCCGAACAGGTGCGCGTGCTGCAGCACCACCGCATCAAGTACGCATGTCCCTGCTGCGATCAGAGCCTGAAGGTCGCACCGGCGCCGGCGCGCATCATCCCTCGCGGGCTGCTCACCGAGCAGGCCCAAGCCTGGGTCATCACCGGCAAGTATCAGTTCGGCATGCCGCTGTACCGCACGGCCGCGCTGCTGCGCCGCTTCGGTGGCGACATCGTGAGCAACACCCTGGCCTCTGGCGTCGTGCGCATCGGCCGGGCTGTGCAGCCCGTCATCAACCTGCTGCGCGATCACCTGCTCGACTCGGACCTGATCTACGGTGACGAGACCACGGTCCAGGTGCTCAAGGAGCCCGGAAGGAAAGCCCAGACGAAGAGCTACATGTGGGCGCAGATGAATGGCACGGGTCCACCGGTACGGCTGTTCGCCTATGCGCCGGGGCGCGGCGCCGTGCACGCCGAGAAACTGTATGCCGGCATCCGCCCCGGCACCACGCTCATCACCGACGGCTACGAGGTCTACAACGGCATCGCGAAGGCCGGTGGCCTCACGCATCTTGGATGCTGGGTTCACGCGCGCCGACCGCTGATCAAGGCCGAGGAGGCCATCCCGAAGGCAGCTCGTTCGCTCGACCAGCTCGCGACCCGGTTCGTGCGGCTCATTGGCAAGCTGTACCGCGCGGAGGCACTGGCCAAGGACTGGACGCCCGCGCGTCGGCTGCGGCTGCGTTCGCGCTACAGCGCCGCCGTTGTGCGCAACATCGAGCGGTTGCTGCTCACGCACCTGCACAGCGTTGCGCCGTCGAGCCTGCTGGGCGAAGCACTGCACTACCTGCATGGGCAGTGGCCCAAGCTCGTGCGGTTCCTGGACAACGGAACCTGGCCGCTGGACTCCAACCCGGTGGAGAACGCGATCCGGCCCTTCGTCGTTGGAAGACGAAGCTGGTTGTTCGCCGACACCGTGGGCGGCGCGAACGCCAGTGCCAACCTGTACTCGCTGATCGAGACGGCCAAGGCCAACAACGTCGAGCCCTACCGCTACCTCGTCGCGCTGTTCAAGAAGCTGCCGCTGGCACAGACCGTCGACGACTACGAGGCGCTGTTGCCCTGGAACATCGAGCTCGGCTCGCCGTAGACCACCCCGTGCACGTCGATTCCGACACCGCGCGCAAGGGCGTGGTTTATTGACGGCTTACCATAAACCAAAAATTCGGGTCAGATTTAAGACGGCCCATGAAGTGAACTCTTGGGACTAGCAGGCTGTTGAATTTCGCCGAATCGAACTGACCGATGCGGCTGACGCAAGTCCGACAGGTCCAGATTGGCGCCTTCGAACGCCGGCTCGGGTCCTGCGGTTAGCTTCTGCGCTGCTTCAGGAGCCATGTACAGGCCGTTTGCCGCCTCATGGCATCGCTCCTGGCGGCACCCCGCACAATATTCGAGCCATCCGCACGATGTTGCTGGCCGTCATGGTCAGCTTGAAGTGCTGGTCAACCCGTCTGATGCCCCGGTAGACCGTCTGGCGGATATGTCCGATCGTCTTGCCCCAGCCGAAGTGCTCCTCGATGCGCTTGCGCATGGTTTGACTGACCCTATAGCTCTCATGGCGCGTGGTACGCCCGTCAATGGCGCTGCCGCCCTGATGGGCGAGGTTGCTCGCCACGTGCGGCGTCACGCCGCGCTGGCGGCACCCAGCGACGAAGTCGCGCATGTCGTAACCCTTGTCTGCACCCAGCGTCTTGGGGCCACCCCTGGGCAGCGTATCCAGCATCGCCAATGCGGCTGCGCGCTCGCCGTACCCATCCGCATGCGTCACCACGGCGCTCACGACCAGTCCAGATCGGTTCTCCATCAGCACATGCCCCTGGTACGCCAGGATCGCCGCCTGGCTCTTGCCCTTGCGGAACAGCCGCGCGTCCGGGTCTGTCGTACTCCTATGCGTGTCGTTGCTGCGCGGCTTGCCTTTCCAGTCGGCCAAGTTGTTACGCCCGCCACTTCCAGCTCCCTTGTCGGGCGGCTCGCTGCCATCCTTGGTCACGAAGCTCTTGTGGCTGGCCCATGCCTGGATCAGCGTGCCGTCCACCGAGAAGTGTTCCTTGCTCAGCAGCTTGCGCTTGTCGGCCAGACGCATCACCTCGGTGAAGAACTGCTCCACCACGGCGTGCTCAAGCAAGCGATCACGGTTCTTGGAGAACACCGAGTGATCCCACACGGCATCGTCGATCGCCAAGCCGATGAACCAGCGGTACAGCAGGTTGTAGCGAATCTGCTCCATCAACTGCCGCTCGCTGCGTACCGAGAACAGCACCTGAATGAGCATGGCCCGCAGCAGCTTCTCTGGTGCCACCGAAGCGCGACCGCTGTCGGCGTAGACCGAGTTGAACAGCCCGTGCAATCCAGCCAGCGCCTCGTTCACCAGATTGCGGATGGCTCGCAGCGGGTGATCGCCAGGCACGAAGTCCTCCAGCTTGGCCACCGTGAACAGCGCTTCCTGCATCCCGTCCGAGCCTCGCATCGTCTGTACCCCTGTCGTTGCGGTATGAGGCAGCTTATTCGCCATCCATCGTTAGCGAATCAGCATTTGCGCGGACGAATTTCAACAGCCTGCTAGGGCCTGTTAACACAACCGCAAGCCATCAGCGATGAGAGCAAAGCCGATGAAGGCGGTGAACATGACGTCGAGCTTCTCGAAGCGGGAGAAGATGCGGCGATAGCCCTTGAGCCGACGGAACAGGCGCTCGACTTCATTGCGGCGCTTGTACATGGCGCGGTCGTATTCCCACGGCTGGACGCGAGTGCGCAGCGGCGGCACGACCGGGATAAAGCCTAGGTCAAGCGCAAGCTGCGAGTCTCGTTGCCTTCATAGGCCCGATCCATGAGCAGATGCAGTGGCCGATTCGGCGCGCCCAAGCCCTGAGCAACTCGCGACCTTCGGGTGCATCGTGCGCCTGACCCGGAGACAACGAGAACGTTACGGCCGTGCGCGCGTCCGCGGCGAGAAGGTGGATCTTGGTATTCCATCCGCCGCGGGACTTGCCGATAGCTTGCGGACCTTTTTTTCGAGCGCCCGTGCCATCGGGATGAACCTTGACGCTGGTGCTGTCCAGCGACACGGCTTCAATCTTGATCTGCACCACTTGTGCGAGCTGTAGTTGAGCGAAGGCTTTGTCCAGGACGCCAGACTTGGCCCAGCGATTCATGCGTGTGTAGATGGTGTGCCAGTTGCCGAATCGCTTGGGCAGCCCTCGCCATTTGCACCCATGCTCGGCGACGTACAAGATGGCATTGAGTACTTGCAAGTTCGACAAGCTGACATTGCCTCGCTGAATCGGCAAGCAGTCCTCTATCTGCTCAAACTGTGCTCGTGTGATCTCCATACCGCTAATATCACCCGAACACGCAGCGCGCGCAATTAGTGTTAACAGGCCCTAGCAGGCTGTTGAAATTCGTCCGCGCAAATGCTGATTCGCTAACGATGGATGGCGAATAAGCTGCCTCATACCGCAACGACAGGGGTACAGACGATGCGAGGCTCGGACGGGATGCAGGAAGCGCTGTTCACGGTGGCCAAGCTGGAGGACTTCGTGCCTGGCGATCACCCGCTGCGAGCCATCCGCAATCTGGTGAACGAGGCGCTGGCTGGATTGCACGGGCTGTTCAACTCGGTCTACGCCGACAGCGGTCGCGCTTCGGTGGCACCAGAGAAGCTGCTGCGGGCCATGCTCATTCAGGTGCTGTTCTCGGTACGCAGCGAGCGGCAGTTGATGGAGCAGATTCGCTACAACCTGCTGTACCGCTGGTTCATCGGCTTGGCGATCGACGATGCCGTGTGGGATCACTCGGTGTTCTCCAAGAACCGTGATCGCTTGCTTGAGCACGCCGTGGTGGAGCAGTTCTTCACCGAGGTGATGCGTCTGGCCGACAAGCGCAAGCTGCTGAGCAAGGAACACTTCTCGGTGGACGGCACGCTGATCCAGGCATGGGCCAGCCACAAGAGCTTCGTGACCAAGGATGGCAGCGAGCCGCCCGACAAGGGAGCTGGAAGTGGCGGGCGTAACAACTTGGCCGACTGGAAAGGCAAGCCGCGCAGCAACGACACGCATAGGAGTACGACAGACCCGGACGCGCGGCTGTTCCGCAAGGGCAAGAGCCAGGCGGCGATCCTGGCGTACCAGGGGCATGTGCTGATGGAGAACCGATCTGGACTGGTCGTGAGCGCCGTGGTGACGCATGCGGATGGGTACGGCGAGCGCGCAGCCGCATTGGCGATGCTGGATACGCTGCCCAGGGGTGGCCCCAAGACGCTGGGTGCAGACAAGGGTTACGACATGCGCGACTTCGTCGCTGGGTGCCGCCAGCGCGGCGTGACGCCGCACGTGGCGAGCAACCTCGCCCATCAGGGCGGCAGCGCCATTGACGGGCGTACCACGCGCCATGAGAGCTATAGGGTCAGTCAAACCATGCGCAAGCGCATCGAGGAGCACTTCGGCTGGGGCAAGACGATCGGACATATCCGCCAGACGGTCTACCGGGGCATCAGACGGGTTGACCAGCACTTCAAGCTGACCATGACGGCCAGCAACATCGTGCGGATGGCTCGAATATTGTGCGGGGTGCCGCCAGGAGCGATGCCATGAGGCGGCAAACGGCCTGTACATGGCTCCTGAAGCAGCGCAGAAGCTAACCGCAGGACCCGAGCCGGCGTTCGAAGGCGCCAATCTGGACCTGTCGGACTTGCGTCAGCCGCATCGGTCAGTTCGATTCGGCGAAATTCAACAGCCTGCTAGACCAACTGTGGCTGACGCGGTACGACCAGGGCGAGCTCAGCACCGAAGAGGCCGAAGCATCGGTCATCGCGGAGTGCGAAACCAGGATCGCTGCGCTTGAGCGCAAGGTCGGCCAGCTCACGATGGAGCTGGACCTGATCAAAAAACGCCGTGCCTGCGCCTTGTGAGCGACAACGAGAACTTGTCGATCGTCACCGGCCCGAAGCCTGCTCCGTCCGACGGGGGCCAAGTGATCGAACTTCCGTGCAGCACCTTCTACTGTCGGTCGACGGCGACCAGCGAGTGCCTCAACGATGGGCGCCTCATCGAACTGATCGAGAGCATTCAGGACGAGTTGCCGGACTATGGATGCCGGCGCGTGAGGCGTGAACTGCGCAGACGCGGGCATGTGGTCAATCACAAGCGCGTCGCTGTGGTGATGAGGGCCCAGGACTTGGGCACCATGCCGCGCAGGCGCTTTGTACGCACCGTCGACAGCAAGCATGCCTCGCCGATCCTCCCAAATCTGTACCGCAATGTCATCCCGACCCAGCCCAACGTGGTGTGGGTGGCGGACTTCACCTACATCCGGATTGCCATGGGGTTCTGCTAGCTGGCGGCCATTCTGGATGACTGCAGCCGCAAGGTGGTGGGCTACGCGATCTCGCGCAATATCGATACGGCGCTGGCCTTGGCTGCACTGCGATCCGCCGAGCAAAGCCGACGCCCTGCGCCTCGCTGCATCTTCCATACGAACCGCGGGGCGCAAGCGAGACCTACCGCAGGGCCTTGCATGAAGTGGGGCTGCGCGACTCGATGAGCTCGCCCGGCAATCCGCACCACAATGCGCAAGCCGAGAGCTTTATGAAGACGCTCAAGGTCGAGGACATCTACATCGGCGGTTACGAGACCTTCACTGATGTCGTGGCCCGACTGTCGAGGTTCATCGAGGAGGTCTACAACGCCAAACGCCTGCACTCGGCGCTTGGCGACCGGTCACCCAACGAGTTCGAAGATCAACTGGTCCAGCAAGCGGCTTAGATCTGACTCCCGTGGTCCAGCCGCAGGGGCACTCCAATCAACAGCCCACCCGTTCCACGTCCGCCTCGTTGGCTGCGGTAGTCGTCACCATATGCACCAGCCCTGAGTGCGCATCCACGCCGATGTGTGCCTTCATCCCGAAGTGCCACTGGTTGCCTCTCTTCGTCTAATGCATCTCAGGGTCTCGCTCACCGCTCTCGTTCTTGGTGGAACTGGGCGCCGCGATGATCGTGGCGTCAACGATGGACCCGCGTTTCAGGAGTTGCTGGCCAGATGGGTGTTGACTTGCTTGAAGATGTCCTCGGCCAAGTCGCTGGCTTCCAGCAGATGGCGGAAGTTCAAGATGGTCGTCTCGTCGGGGAGCGCCTCCAGACCGAGTCCGGCGAAGCCGCGCAGCGAGGCGATCTCATACAGGACTTCTTCCATCGCCGGGTCGCTCAGCGCGAACCAGTTCTGCATCAAGTGCACTCGCAGCATGGCTTGCAACGGGTATGGTCGACGGCCTCGGCCTGCCACCGGATAGTGGGGTTCGATGACCTTGAGCAGCGTCTTCCGCGGCACGACCAGTTCCATCTCGCCAAGGAAGACTTCGCGCCTCGTCTTCTTCCTCTTGCCCGCTTGCTCCGCATCCGAAAAACTGATCTGGCTCATCGCCCGTGCTCCTTTGCAGGGTCAATCCTTCATGCAAGAAACGTGCTCTTGATCAGACCTTCCCTGGTAGAGCCACTTGCAGTCAACCGAGAATGGCGGTGTTTAGCCGCCCAGGGATGCATCAGATGATGGAGCGCGTGGCCCACCTTGCGTCCGAGGCGCGCATCAACCGCGTGACGGTGCGGTCCGGGTAGGCCGCGGCGGTGCCAGCCGCGACGGTCACATCGAAGCGCCAGAACTGGCCACTGAGGTCACCGACGTAGATCGCGTCGACCGTGCCGTCGGTCAAGTCGGAGATGAGGACCGTGGCATGGGCCATGCCGGTGAGCTCGCCACGGAACGCATGCGGCATGCCGTCGTTCGCGGCGGCGTAGACCATCGCGGGCGGGAGGCCTTGGCGGGCGGCGTAGTCCCCCGGCGGTTACCGCCTCCGTGTAACTCGATGCGGGCGGGTCGGCGAGTTTCATCTTCGAGTGTTGACACATTTCCCTGAAGCCAATCTGCCAACGCCTGTGAGTCCGCATTTCTGACAAACGGTCACTCCAAGATGGCGAGCGGTCTTCGTTTTGTTAACACTTGAAGGTACAAACGTTACCTATAGAGACGAAGTTCAACCAAATTTGACATTTAAGGCCAACAGTCGCTGGCGCTCAATGAAAAAACTCGCTTTGTCACCGCAAAGGCAGAAAGGCTTCACCTTGATCGAGGCGATGGTCGTCGTTGTCTTGCTGGCCATCCTGGCTGCGCTTGCGATGCCGTCCTTCACGACCATGATTGCCAATCAGCGCGTGAATTCCGCAGCTCAGGAGCTGCTGACTCTGCTCCAGTTCGCCCGTGCGGAGGGTGTTTACAAGCGCACAGGGAGCACCGTCACCGCGACGGGGCAGAAATGGGAAGCGAAGGTCGGGAGCAAGGTGCTGCGTGACGCCACGCTGTCCGATGTCGTCAGCGTCGAGCCCAGTTCTTCGGGCGGCGTGATCTTTGATGTGTCGGGCCAGGCGCGGCCCGCTTCCGGTAGCGCCAGCACCTACACGGTATCGGTTTCCGCAGCCAAGGCATCGCGCGTGCAGTGCCTCAGCGTGACTCGTGCGGGGCTGGTTCGGATGCTGCCAAGTGTGGCGGTTGGGCAATCCTGCCCTTGAGCTCGGTGCTTTTTGTCACGGTTCTTCCCATGTACGTACCTCGTTCCTCATCGTCATTCCGACAGGCGGGCCTGAGTCTCATCGAAGTTCTCATGGCGGTCCTGCTCGTGAGCATCGGCCTGCTTGGCGCCGCAGGCATGCATGTGCGTGCCATCCAGTTCACCACCGACACCGAGCGGCGCCAGATGGCATCGATGGTTGCCGCCGAATTGATGGAAACGATGCGCGGCGACACGCTCACCATTCTTCAGGCCAATGGCACGCCCAAGACAGATCTGGGTGGGTACGCGAAAGCTGCAGGGGCTGAAGTGAGCGCCGTCACCACGAGCGATTGCCAGCCATTGGCTGCAACCCCAGCCAAGCGGTTGGGCTGCTGGGGCGTGCGTGCCAAGCAACTCATGCCCGAACTGCCGGATGCGCTTGTCACGAGCAACTTCGTTGTCGGCCTTGACGCGACAAGTGGCGTGATCTCGGTCACCGTAGCCTGGCCGGTCAAGAAGGGCGAATGTCTGGACGGAACTGACAATGATTTCTGCTCGTACATGTTGCGATCGAGGCTCTGAGCCCATGTTGCTTGCATCTCCTGAGGCGCACGTCCATGTCCTTCGCCGCTCTCGCGCGGCCGAGCAGGGTATCTCGCTGGTCGAACTCATGGTGGCTGTGGCCGTAGGCCTCGTTGTCATTCTGATCGCCACCACGATCTATATGGAGGGGGCGCGCAACTTCGGTTTCCGTACCAGCCAGAGCGAGAACCTCGGCAACAGCCGCTATGCGCTGGGGACCTTGGATGACGAGTTCACGAAGGCCGGTTATCGGCGCGATCCCACGCAGGCCATGGATGAAGCCTTTCCAGCCGATGCCAGCGCTCATCCCAATGGCTGCAAGTTCGCCGCGGGCCAGGCTATCTATGCCGTCAACGCCAGCACCTTGTGCATCCGCTATCAGGCGCGTGACAACAATGAAAAGGACTGTGCGGGATCTGCGGCTGGCATTGCCGGGCTGGGGGCCTATGAGGCGCCACCCGCGCCTGCTCTGGGCGCGGGCCTTTTCGTCGAAAAGTATTTCCTCAGCCAGGGCGCGCTGGCCTGCCAGGCCGGCAGTCAGGCCGAAGCCAAGCAGGAAGTTGCGGTCGGTGTGCGCGACGTGCTTTTCGAGTTTGGCGTCGGCAAGGGCAGTGACTCGTTTGCCGAGCGGCGCGTCGAGCAGTTCAAGACCGGAACCCTCGGCGCCGATGACGTCATTCGTTCCCTGCGCTATGCCGTCCTGTTGGCGAGTACGACCGAGAGGGTCACAGGAGGCATGGAGTCATCCGTGTGTGACCGCTGGGAACGCGCCGGTGGCGCCCGTGCCAGTTGCGACACCAACAAGGGCCAACTCTACCAGTTGGCCAGCGGCTCCCTCACGTTAAGAAACCTGATGCCATGAGCATGCCACATCACTCCCTGCCTCCTTCGCCGCGAGCGCGCCAGCGCGGGGCAGCGCTGTTCGTCGCGATGATCATGATGCTGCTGGTGCTGGTACTGGCCGTGGTCGGCATGCGAACGGTTACTCTGGAATCGCGCATCGCTGGCAATATGCTCGAAAGCCAGCGCCTGCAGGAAACGGCGGACGGCGCTCTGCGAGAGGGTGAGCGCGCTATCCAGAAGTACGGCCTGTCGTTGTCCAAGTGTGCGGATGGTTCGACCAGCCCCTATGACGGCGTGAAGCCCTGTTTCGTTTCCGAGGCCCGTGCCGATCCTCTTGGATTGAGCACTACGTTTACCTCCAAGGTTGCAGCCACCGGTTTCACGGGCCCCTACGGCTACTGGTATCCGCGCTACATCTCCACTGTCTGCCCCAAGGGTTCGAGCGCGACATCCGCTCTCGAAGCCGCAACCACCGGATGTACTGAGTTCTACGAACTCAATGCCCAGGCTACTGCCGAAACCAGCGTGCAAGCCTGCGGCCCGCAGGCGTTCTGCCTGCGTTCCACGGTCAATCTCTTCATCAAATAAATAGTCGAGGAGGGCTGCAATGGCTCGCTCCACACGTTCAACGAACCGCCTCATATTCCGTACCTTCCACGCCGCAGGCCTGCTTGCGGCAGCAGCTGCGCTGCTTTTCGGCCAGCACCTTGCGACCGCGCAAGACGCTGGAGACACGGGCCTTGCACAGACGCCGCTGTTCGTGAGCGAGAGCAATCCGCCGCTGAACATGCTTGTGATGGGGCGCGACCACAAGCTCTACTACGAGGCTTACAACGACGCCTCCGACCTGAATGGCGATGGAGTGATCGACGTCGGCTACAAGCCGGATCAGATCGACTACTACGGCTATTTCAACAACAACGCCTGCTACACATACGCTGACGACAAGTTCACGCCTGTCGCGGCCGCCACGGGTGCCAAGAAAAAGATTTGCGGCGGCACCCGCTGGAGCGGCGACTTCCTGAACTACCTCGCCACATCGCGCATGGATGCGATGCGTCGGGTGCTCTATGGTGGAACGCGCGTGACCGACACCACCAGCAGCACCGTTCTGCAGGCGGCATACATACCTCGTGATGCGCATGCCTGGGGCAAGGCCTACGACCCCGCGCGCGATGGCACTGTCTACAACATCAGCGACTATGCACCGCTGGCGCAGCCGGCAAGCGGCACACGCCATCTCTTTGCCGTGACCACGCTGGGCGAAACCGGAGACAACGCAATTCCTCGCTTGCGGGTTCTGAACGACTCCAAGTTCCAGATCTGGGACTGGGTATCCAAGGAGGGGACCGCGGGGCAGGACGTCTGCCTGGGCGGGGTGGCATGCGCGGCGGATGGCGGTTCGGTGTTCGAGATGCTGCCCAGCAGCGCATACCGGAACCTGACCATCATGACGTGGAAGAAGACAAACAATGCAGGGACGCCGGAGAACAAAACGCAGATGACCAAGTTCTTCAACGACAACGGCACGAATGCCAACCGTTGCGGAACAAGCACGATCAGCCTGATCGATACCACCGGCGGAAACAACAACCCATTTGCTGGCACCAACGGCTGCACCCATGACAACTACCTGACCGAGATCTCGGGCGATATTTACATCCCGACGTCGGGGGCCTATACCTTTGCCGTCGACGGGGACGACGCCGTGGAGGCCACCATCGATGGCACGACTTGGGGCTGGTATGGCGGCCACGGCGCGGACCGAAGCCAGAACGGCTTGCAGAGCCACTCCAAGGACTTCAATTTCGCGACGGCAGGCTGGAAGACGGTGAGATTCCGCCATGTTGAAGGAGGGGGGACGACAACTGGGGGCTGGCCCTGAAAGTCACGCGGCCCGCCAGCGCGATCACGACCCGCAAGATCCGCGTGGAAGCCTGCTCCAGCACCGACGCGGCCTTGCGCGAGGCCACCTGCAAGTCCTACCCGAACAGCGGTGGCACAGCCATCTACAAGCCAACCGGCCTGCTGCATGACTTCGGCGAAAACAACAAGATGTACTTCGGCCTGCTCTCGGGCTCGTACCAGAAGAACATCGCGGGCGGCATCCTGCGGCGCAACATGAGCAGCTTTGCCGACGAAGTGAATCCGCAGACGGGCGTGTTCCAGGCCGGGGTGGCCGGCGTCGTTGCCAACATCGACCGCCTGCGCCTGATCGGCTTCAACGGCAGCCAGTACAACGATTGTGGCTGGATTACCGACGGCCCAATCAGTGGCAAGACCGATCCATCGATATGTTCGATGTGGGGTAACCCTGTTGGCGAGATGATGTTCGAGACGATGCGCTACTTTGGCGGCGCTACCGGCGCACACAGCCTGTACGACTATGGCAGCGGGGCCAAGGACAGTTCGGATCCTTTGAATCTTTCCAAGCCTGACTGGGTGTCGCCCTATGCTGCCAAGCCCAACGGCGGTGGCTACCAGCATTGCGCGCGCCCGGTGATGACGGTACTCAGTGACATCAATCCTTCGTACGACACGAAGATACCGGGCAGCCGCTACCAGTCGTCCGTCGCGCTCAATGCGGACGCGCTGACCGGCTTCAATGTCGCCAACGAGGTGCAGGCCATCGGCGCCGCCGAGGGCATTCACGGCAAGAGCTTCTTCATCGGGCAGTCGAATTCGACCAATGCCAATGGCGCGCCATCGGTGAAAACGGTCGAGGACCTTTCCTGGGTACGCGGACTGTCGCCTCAGGAGCCGAGCAAGGAGGGCAGTTACTACTCCGCCGGGCGTATCCCGCTTCGGCGCCAACAACGCCGTTTTCGGCAATGCCAGGGGCAAGAACCGGTTGATGACCTACTCGGTGGCCATCGCCTCTCCGCTGCCGCAGATTCGGTTTCCGGTAGGCAATGGTCGGTTCGTGACGATCTCTCCCTTCGCCAAGTCCGTGACGGGCTACAACATCGATCCCACGCGCTTCGCGCCGACCGACCAGATCGTGGACTACTACGTGGACCGGATCGCCAACACAGGCACGGCCGATCAGAACGCCAGCATCAACGGTGGGCGGCCCTACGCGGAGTTCCGCATCAATTACGAGGACGTGGAGCAAGGCGCCGACCATGACATGGATGCCATCTCGCGCTATATCGTTTCGTTGCAGGCGGACGGCACTGTGAAGGTCGACATGCTGTCCGAGTACGCGGCGGGCGGCATCGGCCAGCACATGGGCTATGTGATCTCGGGCACCACCCAGGACGGCATGTACCTTGAGGTCCGCGACAAGGACACGGGTTCCGTGTACTACGCGCTGAACACGCCCCCCAATCGCGCGCCAGGCTATTGCGTAGGGAGATCCTCCGATGCGGAGTGCGCATCGTTGCCGCTGTCCGCCAGCCGGACCTTCACGCCCAGCACCAGCAGTACCTCCGGCAGCTTCCTCAAGGACCCTCTCTGGTACGCCGCCAAGTACGGCATGCCGGGGCGCGATCCCGCCTCTGTCGTGGGCGACCCGGACAACTATTTCCTGGTCACCAACGCCACCACGCTGAAGGCGCAGATGACCAAGGCGTTCAACGACATCCTGCAGAACACCAACTCCGTGACAGCGGTGTCGGTCGATGTGCCTGGTGGCACGATCGCGGCTGGGGCCGACATCTATCGCACCCGTTTCGAGGCCGATGGCTGGGTGGGTGACGTCATCCGCGAAAAGCTCACCGAGAACGCCACCACCGGACTGAACTACGTGCGGCAGTGGAGCGCTGCGGAGCAACTGGCTGCGCGCGACAAGACCACCCGCAAGATCCTGTACGCGGGCGCCGGCAGCACCACACCGACCCTGCGCCCCTTCACCTTCGCGGGTATCAATGCGCAGACAGCCGATGCCGCATGGCTCACGGCGCTCAACCTGGATCCCGCCACAGGCCGGGCGGACGGCAAGGCCGAACAGCGGATCGGCTTTCTGCGCGGCGAGACCAACACGCTTCGCGTCCGCAAGACCCTGCCCAATGGCACCAGTCCCAACGTGCTGGGCGACATCGTGAATTCGTCGCCGCTGCGCGTGAAGGGTGCGCTCTACCGTGCGGGTGCCGCAGATCCGCTGGAAGGTACCGGCAGCAACTACGCGGCCTTTGCCACCGGCCAAGCGAGCCAGCCAGAGATGATCTATGTCGGCGCCAACGACGGCATGTTCCACGCCTTCCGTGCCGACAACGGCGCGGAGGAGTTCGCCTTCATTCCCACTGCGTTGCGCGGCAACCTGAACACGCTCACAGTGTCCGATTACGGAAAGAAAGACGGGACACCCCATCGCTACTACGTCGACGGCTCCCCCGTTGCCTCGGACGTGTATTTCGGCTCGACCTGGCACAAGGTGGTGATCGGCAGCCTGGGCGCCGGCGGCAGGCAGGTGTTCGCGCTCGACGTCACCAATCCCACCTCGCCTCAGCTGCTGTGGGAGTTCGGTTCCGATCAGAATTCCAATATGGGCAGTTCGCTTCCGCAGCCGACCATCGCCCGCCTCAATGATCCTGCAACCGGCAAAGGCAAATGGGTTGCCTTGGTGCCGAGTGGCTATCAGGGGGGCAACAGCACGGCGGGCGGGGGCGGTGCCAGCCTGTTCGTCCTGGACATCTCCAATGGCAGCGTGCTTCGGCGCTTCGATCTGGATGGCGGCATGACGGCCGCCGAGTTGACGGCCTCGATGCCCCTGGGCAACGGCCTGTCGCGCGTGACCGCCGTGGACAACAACCGTGATGGCAAGGTGGACCTGGCCTACGCAGGCGACCTGGTGGGCAACGTGTGGCGCTTCGACATGAGCAGCGGTGATGTTTCGACGTGGACAGTGCAGAAGTTCTTCACCGCCAAAGATGCGGACGGCAAGCGCCAAGCCATCACGGCAGCTCCCTACGTGATCCAGCACCCCACGGGATTGGGCGATCTGGTGATCTTCGGCACCGGCCGCCTGCTGACGGCCAGCGACAAGAGCAACGCGCAGAAGCAGACCGCGTATGGCATCTGGGATCGCTACAGCGCAAGGGGCGCGACTGCCCCCACACCTCTTCCAACAGCGTCCAAGGGGCGCACCGATCTGCAGGCCCAGACGTTCGAGGAGTTGGTGGCCGGTTCGGCAACTTCTCGCTGACGAACAACACGGTGCTCTGGTACAAGACCAGTGCCACCGGCAAGCGGGACAGCGATGTCGAGAAATGGGGCTGGATGGTGGATCTGCCGCGCAACGGGGAGAAGATGGTCTACGACATGACGCTGTATGGCCGAGGGCTGTTCCTTACGTCAGTGCGGACCTCGGAAGACCCTTGCGCAGCAGGCATGAGCGGCACGATCTACGGCATAGATCCGAATGGCGGCGGCCGTACCGACTATGTCGTGTTCGACATGAACGGCGACGGTGTATTCACTGCCGCAGACGCGATTGGAGGCGGCCAGGTCAACGGCACCGAAACGGGCGCCGGCAGGCAGACCATCCGCGGAGAGCGGATTTTCGACCCCACCGCGAATGCCGAAAAGCGGGTCAATCACGGTCTGCAGTTTGGCCGCCAAAGCTGGCGCAAGCAGCCGCCGAACTGATGTTTCGCGTTCGCTTGGTTGCAAGGATGAGGGTGGAGGCGTCGCCTGACGCCGCCTGCGCTCGCTGCAAATGGCGAGCAGCAGGGCTTTTGAAGGAGAAACAAGTGCGCAATGCTGAAAAGGGCTTCACCCTGATCGAGCTGATGATCACAGTGGCCATCGTCGCCCTCCTGGCGGCCATTGCTTACCCGTCATACACGGAATACGTGATGCGGTCCCGGCGAGTGGAGGGACAGAACCTGCTCAACGATGCAGCCGCACGCCAGGAGCGTTGGAGGGCGCAGAACGGGAGTTACACCACTGTGGCGAACAACCTGAAGCTACCGTATGGCGCTGCGTCGCAAAACGGCTACTACACGCTAGTTTTGAGTGCAGCCGCAGATGGCAGCGACGGTGGCTACACGTTGAAGGCCCAGCGTTCAGGGGTGCAGGCTTCAGATCGCAAATGCGGCGATTTCACCTTGGATGCCAAAGGTACCAAGGGGATCGCGGCCAGTACCCCGGGTACGCCTGCGGATTGCTGGCGCTAGTCAGCATGCTGTTGCCGCAATAGTTCGCATCGACTTCGATCCAGCAGGCCTCCGGTGCGTCTTGCATTGGAGGCTGCGGTGTATCTGTGCGACCACGGCGCAACCCCATTCACGCTTGGTCGATCCGACGAAATGTCTCGCCAGTGGCGGGGCTGAATGACGAGGCAACTCATTCCTGAATGGACGCCTGTTGCCGGATCGGCAGATGTCCGCGTATCGCGTGCGCTGCACAATTCCGCCGATGCAATCGTTCCGCGCGGCGATGATCGCCCTCCCTTTTCTGTTTCCATGGGTGGCCGGCCCATCTGTCAGTGTCTGGCAGATGCTGTGTGCCTGGACCTGCATCGCACTCCTGCTGTTCTCGTGCGGCGGCCGAGGAGAAAAGCTCGATTGCCGCGCAATTTGCTGGTTGATGCTCTGCGCGGGCTGCATCGCGCTATTTCATGGGGTTACATGGGGCTTCTGGGTGCCTGCTTGCACTGCGGTGGCGGCAGTAGCGGTGGCGGCGCTGGCAGGTGCGCGCATGTCGGGCGCCGCCCTGGGGGCTGCCGGATTGGCCTGGGGAGTGCTGGCTGCTGGAATCGTCAGCGCGGTTCTGGGCCTGCTGCAGTACTACGGACTTGCCGAACCTCTCGTCCCCTGGACGACTTCCCCCGCGCTGGGACAGGCCTACGGCAATCTCCGCCAGCGAAATCAGTTCGCGACCCTGATCAGCATGGCCTGGTGCGCCGCCCTTTGGCTCTACGCGACCAACGAGGCATTGCGCGTTCGGCGCGGTCTGATGGCTGCGGCCGTGCTCCTGCTGATTGCCGCAGCCGCATCGACTTCGCGCACGGGCCTTTTGCAACTGCTGTCGATCACCGGTGTGGCCGCCTTCATCGCAGTGCGGGAAAGGCGAAACGCACATAAAGGCAGCGTTGTCTTCCATCGCCTGCCGGACCCGAAGTGGCTGCTCGCAACCATCCCGCTGTACTTTGCGATCGCCTGGGTGCTTCCCCAACTGGCCACCGGCGGCGAAGGCACCGTCGAAAGCATGCTCCAACGCCTCCACACCGGCGCCCCCCAGGACCACAGCCGCCTGATCCTGTGGCGCAACGTGCTCACGCTGATCGCCCAGCACCCCTGGACCGGCTGGGGATGGGGCGAGCTCAGCTTCGCGCACTACAGCACCCGGTACGACGGCCCCCGGTTCGTGGAGATCCTCGACAACGCCCACAACCTCCCGCTGCACCTGGCGGTGGAGCTGGGCATTCCCGCCGCCGTGCTGATCTGCGGCGGCTTCCTCTGGATGGTGCTTGCCGCGCGGCCCTGGCGGGAGCGGGACCCTGCGCGCCTGATGGCCTGGGGCATGCTGGGTGCGATCGTGCTGCACAGCCTGCTCGAGTACCCGCTCTGGTATGGCCCGTTCCAGCTGGTGTTCGGGCTGTGCCTCGGCATTCTTTGGCCGGGCGGGGGCCGCGTTGCGGTCCGGCCTGCGCTGTCAGCCCTGGCGGCAACCGTCATGCTGGTGGTCGTGGGGCTCGCCGGCTGGGACTACGTCCGCGTCAGCCAGATCTACCTGCCACCCGGCGAACGGCTCCCGGCGTACAGGGAAGACACGCTCGCCAAGGTACGGGGGACGTGGCTGTTCGCGCGCCAGGCCGAGTTCGCGCAGCTGACGCTGACCACCGTGACGCCCGTGAATGCCGCCGAGATGCATTCGCTCGCGCAGCGCGTGATTCATTTCTCGCCGGAGCCGCGCGTCATCGTGAAGCTGATCGAAAGCGCCGAGTTGCTGGGCCGCGAAAGTGAAGCCCAGGCGCAGGCGGAGCGCTTCAGCGACGCCTTTCCGCAGGAGTTCGCGCGCTGGCTGAAAGAGGCCGACCGGGATCCACAGTTGGCGGCGCCGCAATAGACGCAGCGCAGGCGTCGAGCGGTCGCGTGCGGGTGACAAACGGCAAATTAGTACTTTCAAACTCATTTAGCATCGAAGGACACATATAGACACAAAGCTTGCAAGGGAGGATTTCAACCATGCCGGGGAAGCGCAAGGCGTTTCGTTGCAGTGGCTTCACGCTCGTCGAGATCGTCGTCGTCATTGCGATCATGGGGATCCTTCTGGCGTTGGCCGCGCCGAGCTTCGTGGCGATGCAGAAGAACTCGGCTGCCGCGACGCTCGGCAACGAATTCACCATGGCAGTCGGCTTCGCGCGCTCCGAGGCCATCGCGAAGAACAAGTGCGTCACCGTCTGCGTGCCCAGGGACATCACCGCCGCCGATCCGGTCTGCGCCAGCACCGGCACCGAGTGGAGCGGCGGGTGGATCGTGTTCTCCAACCCCAAGTGCGACAGCGTCGCCACCGACGACACGGCGCAGCTGCTGAAGTTCTACATCGGCAAGACCGACGGCCCCACGCTGACCGCGCCCACCGGCAAGGTCGCGACGCTGCGCTTCGATGCCCGCGGCCGCTCGAGTCTTGCCGGGCAGCAGGCACTGAGCCTCGCGCCTGCTGGGGATTCCGCCTCCAAGGTCGTGTGCCTGGACATGATGGGCCGCGCCCGCGTCGGCAACGTCGGCGGCATCAGCTGCGACGACAGCAACCAGAACTGAGGCGGAGGGCGAATGACGTATCGCGCTCGGCAATCGGGTGTGGCGCTGATCGAGGCGCTGGTGGCTCTGCTGATCTTTTCTCTCGGACTGATCGCCGTCGCAGGCCTCGTCGCTGCCGCGGTGAGGTACCAGACCGGCAATGAAGCCAGGCTGAATGTCCCGGCCCTCATCAACGACCTGTCCGAGAGGATCCGCGTCAACGCGCCCGGAGCGAACGGATATTCGGGCGTCGTCGCAGGCGTCGGCGTGGAGGGCAAGGGCTACCAGCTGACCGACACCTATTCGGAGCAGGTCGCCGAGGTGCTCACCGAAGCGGCAAGGGATTGCGGGAGCGCCGCCTGCACACCGGCGCAGTTGGCCGACTTCGACCTTGCGCGCTGGAAGAACATCCTGCGCACCGCATTGCCGGGAGGCGCGGGCTACATCACGGGGGATGTCCAGGCCGGGTTCGATGTCAGCGTCATGTGGTTCGACAAGAGCGCGGTCGACGAAAGCGGCGACGCCGTGACGCAGGCCAGCTGCACCGGCAAGCCTGAAGACCTGCAGAAGGCGTCTGCGCGTTTCTGCTGTCCCGATCAGGCAAAGGCACCGGCCGGCGTGCGCTGCTACACCGCGAGGGTTCTTCCATGAAGGCGAAGACGCGTGCCTGCAGGTCGCGAGGCCTCACGCTGGTGGAGCTGCTGGTGGCGATCGTGATCGGGCTGCTGCTCGTCGCCGCGGCGAGCTACCTGCTCATCTCGACGACGCGGGTCTCGAGGGCGGTGGATGCGAGCGCCCAGCAGCAGGAGGCCGCGAGCATCGTGCTGGACATCATCGGCCGCGACCTGAAGAACGCGGGCTTCTACCCGGCCAGCTTCCCCGGCTCGCTCGAGTCCTCCAGGTTCCATGGCGGTTATTCGAATGTGGTGTCGAGTTCGGCCTCGGCGTTCGACCAGGGAATCTTCGGATGCAGCTCGGGGCTGTTCGACGTGGAGAAGGGTACTTGCCCTGCAGCCAAGGAAGGAGAGCCCGATTCGCTCGTCGTCAACTACTTCTCTGCCGACAACTTCGAGATCGAAGGCGTCGGCACCAGAAAGGACTGCCTGCGGCAGGACGTCGAACTCGCCGAATTCGATGGAAACCAGTACAACAAGGATCGCGCCGGCAGCGGGACCAAAGGCACCGGAACCGTCGCGCTGCCGCTGTTCATCAGCAATGTCTACGGGCTGGGCGCCAACTACACCTACAAGCAGGACGGCCGGTCCGTCACGACGCGAAGCTTCCGTTGCGCCGGCAACGGGCCGAACACCAAGCCCCATCAGCCCATCGTTGCCGGCGTCACCCAGCTGAGGTTCCGCTACGGCGTCTCCGAGGCCAATACGCTCGAAGCGCCCGCGCGTTTCTTCACGGCGGCGGAAGTCAACGGTCTTTCAGTCGCCACCATCAACGGGGAGAGCAAGACGGGGTGGCAGCGCGTCGTCGCCGTCCAGGTGTGTGTCGTGACCAAGACGTTGGACGCCTCCGCGAGGCAGACGTCCGGCGGAAGCTATGTGGACTGCGACGGCACCTCCGTCGCGTTCACGAATTCCGATCGCGCCGTCTACAAGCAGCAGACCCGCATCTTCGGCGTGCGCAACAACCTCACGAGGACATTTTGAAGACCCCGCGCCACCCTGCCGCCGAGCGCGGACTCGCCATGGTCGTCGTGCTGGCCTTCATCCTGATCCTGTCGGGCGTCGCCGCCTACGCCGTGCGGCGCGTGATGTTCGGCGAGCACGTCGCGCGCAACGTGCTCGACATGGAAGTCGCCAGGCAGGCGGCCGAGGCTGCCCTGCGCGATGCGGAGCGCGACATCGCCCTGACAGCCGACGTGGCAGGTGCGACCTGCGCGCGCGGCGAAGACCGTCCCATCAAGTCGGCCTACGGCGAGCCGAACTTCGGCACCGACTGCCCGCGCGGCCAGTGCCGCTTCGGCGACCAGAGCCCCGCGAGCTATTACGCAGCCAGCAACTCCAAGGCCAAGACCAATCCCGAGCCATGGTGGCCGGCGGACAGGGGTGGCGTCGGCTGGAAGGCGTCCCCGCCCTCGACCTGCACCTTCACCGGCGGAGTGCCGCTCGGCACCTTCACCGGCACGCCGGGCGTCCAGGGCGTGTCGCGCCAGCCCGAGTACCTCATCGAGTACATGCAGCGCGGCGACGACATCTATTTCAGGAATACCGCGCGCGGCTGGGGCCTCGACCCGAACACCGAAGTCGTGCTGCAGAGCTACTTCAAGCGAAGCTGACAAATGAAATCACCGATCCCCAAGCTTGCGGCGATCTTGGCGCTGGCAGGCGCTGCCGCTTCCAATGCCCAGATCCAGGCGATTCCGCCCAATGTGAATCCGGACCCGAACCTGCCGATGGTGGTGCTGAACGTGTCGAAGGACTACAGCATGTTCAGCCGCGCCTACACCGACTACGAAGACCTGAACTTCGACGGCAGCATCGACTATTTCTTCCTGCCCTATTTCAAGTACTACGGCTACTTCGATCCGACGAAATGCTACAGCTATGGCGGCACCGGAGCAGCCGGCAATTTCATTCCGGCGAAATTGGCCGAAAAGGTGACCGTGGCCGGAGACCCGGCGGGTTCGCCGAGGTACTACTGCGCCGAAGCGGGTGCCAGATCATCCAGCCTCTGGAGCGGCAATTTCCTGAATTGGGCCACCATGTCCCGCATGGACGTGCTTCGCAAGATTCTTTACGGCGGATTGCGCTCCACCGACGAAGCCGGGTCTTCGCAGAATCCTGGAAAAACCGTGCTCGAAATGGCCTTCGTCCCGCGCAACAGCCAGGCCTACGCCAAGTACTACAACGGCCCCGACCTGATTCGCCTCACGCCGTTTTCATACGCCACGGGGCTCACGCTGTGCCGCCGTCACGAGAATCCGACCAACGCCGAAGAATCGCAGATATCGAAGTTGAACCCGGTGATTCGTGCCGCCGAAGGCAACTACGTTCTGTGGAACATGACGGAAGTCCGCAGCTGCAACTGGTTGAACGAGGGAAAATACGATTGGCAGGATTCGACCGTCGCATTCATGACCGCGAATTATGTGGGTGCTGGTGGCGCATCGGCGCACCAAGGCAAAAATCCGGCGAAGGCCAATGAATACATGGCCCGAGTGGAGGTCTGCCGAAAAGATCTGATCGGGGAAGAGCGTTGCAAGCAATATCCGAATTCAAATCTGAAGCCCATCGGCCTGCTGAATGAATTCGGCGAAAGCAGCAATTACGGCCAGAGCCCGGCCAAGGCCGAATTCGCGATGTTCCTCGGTTCCTTCGACACCAATCTCGATGGCGGCGTGCTTCGAAAGAACATGTCCGAGATCAACGACGAGATCGATGCGCAGACCGGGGTGTTCAAGGTTTTTGCCAACGCCAATGACCGCGGCATCATCTATTCGCTGAATCGGCTGAGGCCGTTCGGGTACAACCCCTCAACCGGGATTTACTCGACGACCTGCACCTCCGACAGGATCGAGAATGGGAAGTGCCCATCATGGGGCAATCCCATCGGCGAAATTCTCCTGGAGGGGCTGCGTTACTACGCCCACCCCCCCGAAACAAAGGCGCTCTACAGCGGCGGAGAGAACGACAGCACGCTCGGTCTGCCGTCTCCCTCCTGGATCGATCCGCTCAAGGCCAATCCGGCCTACCCGAATTCGCAGAAATCTCGTGAGTCGCTCTATGGCAAGAACATCTGCCGCCCGCTCAACATGGTCACCGTCTCCAGCGGCGTGGGAACCTTCGATGGAGACAAGATGGGCGCCTTCAACGACAGCGCTTCAGGCATCGGCGCACCGCGAAGCGCCGCCTATTACACGGACCTGATCGGCAACTCCGAGCATGAGGGCATTTCGGGCACGACCCGCCTGGCGGGCTCCAACGGCACGGACGTCAACGGCATCTGCACCGGCAAGCTCATCGGCAGCCTGAGCCTCGTGGCGGGCCTGTGCCCCGAGGCGCCGAATATGCGGGGCACCTACCTTGGCGCGGGCGCCGCCTACTACGCGCATGTGAACCGCATCCGCCCCGAACTCACCGTGCCTTCGGACGCCAATGCGAACGTGCTGAAGGTCCGGCAGTACGCGGTGACGATGTCGGGCGGATCGGCCTCCATCCGTGTTCCGGTTCCGGGGTCCAATCCACGCAGCTACGTCTTCATCACACCTGCCAGCATCGATTGGAATGGCAACAGGCCTCTGCCTGGCAACATGGTGGACTTCAAGGTCCTGAGGCGCGCGGCGAACGGCGAATCGGGAACCTTCCTCGTGCTCTGGCAGCACCAGGCGCTGGGTGAAGACCAGGACCAGGACATGCTCGGCTCCATCCGCTACGAGACCGATGCGAGCACCACCCCGCCCACGCTGCGCATCTATACGCAGACCCTTGAGTCGAACACCGGCAACGCCGGGCCGTTCGCCTTCGGCTACACGGTGGTGGGCAGCGACAAGGACGGGAGCCACTTCCACAGCGGCATCAACAGCTACTTCTCCGCCGAGCCCGCGCTCTATGCCGAATCGAGCGTGCAGACCGCACCCGTGGAGGCGAAAGACAAGTGCTATATGAAGGACGACGGGAAAACACCGCCCGGCTGGGACTACAGAGAGGCCCCACGCCTGTGCGTGAAGATCGGCAACGTCTTCGTGAAGGGCGAGACCCGGCTCGACTACAAGATGCTCGGCTCGAACGACGTGGCGATCCAGGACCCGCTCTGGTACGTCGCCAAGTACGGCGGCTTCAAGGACTCCGAGAAGAATCCCACCAGGTTCCCCGACGCCGCTTCCAAGTGGGACGTCAAGCGTGCCGACGGCGCCGCCTGCGGGGCCGCGGGCCAGCCCAGCTGCAGCGACGGCATTCCGGACAACTACTTCCTCGCGCGGCGCCCGGACCTGCTCGAGGAATCGCTGCGGCAGGTCTTCGCGGACATCACCGGCAACTCGAACTCCGCTCCGGCCGTGTCGCGGCCCGACCTGCGCGCCGGCGACTACAAGTACGTCGCGAACTTCTCGGCCTCCGACCTGCACGGCGAGCTGCTGGCGTACCGGCTGGACTCGGCAGGCAATTTCGCAAGCACGCCCTCCGCGAGGGGGCAGGTCAATCTCACGAATGCGACGACGCGCCAGATCATCACGAACCTCGGAACCGCCGGGGTGCCGTTCACCCATGAAGACCTGAACGTCACCGCGGGCGCGGCGTACCTGGCCGGCCTCGGTGCATCGACGAGCGTGCAGCAGGACGTCATCGGCTACCTGCGCGGCACCCGCACCAGGGAGAAGCTGTACGGCGGCACCTTCCGCGACCGGAATTCGGATTCGATCATGGGCGGCGTGGTCAACTCCAACCCCTGGCTGCAGGACCGGCCCGCAGCCAACTTCTTCGGCTCCGCCTTCGCGGGCTACGGCACCTTCAAGACCGCACAGAAGTCGCGCAACAAGCTGGTCTGGGTGGGCGCCGCGGACGGCATGCTCCACGCCTTCACCGCCGATACGCTGATGCCGGTGATGTCCTATGTGCCGCAGGCGCTCTCCTCGCGCCTCAAGGAGTTGCCGGACGCCGCCATCACCGAGCTGCGCGCCTATGCGGACGGGTCGCCCTTCACCGCGGACGTGAAGACTTCCGCGGAAACCAATCCGTGGAGGACCTACCTTTTCTCCAGCCTCGGGCGCGGCGCGAAGGCGATCTTCGCGCTCGACGTGACATCGCCCGCGGCGCTGACCGAAGCCAATGCCGCCAGCATCTACCGGTGGCAGTTCACCGCCGCGGACGACGCCGATCTCGGCTACGTGATCTCCGACGGCGGGGTGCATCCGGCAAGCAACCAGGCCGCGCAGGTCGCCAAAATGGCCAACGGCAAGTTCGCCGTGCTCTTCGGCAATGGCGTGTCGAGCACTTCGGGCAAGACCGTGCTCTACATCCTTTTCATCGACGGGCCGAGTTCCGCCGGCAGGTGGACCGACAACACCCACTACAAGCGCATCGAAGTCGGCACGGCGGGCGGCGGCGGACTGATGCAGCCCAACTGGCTCGATACCAACGACGACGGCATCGCCGACGCGATCTATGCGGGCGACCTCAAGGGCAACATGTGGAAGTTCGACGTCTCCAGTGCCGACGTGACGGCTTGGGCGGAGGCCTACGGCAAGCCGCTGTACTCGGCGTTCGACGGCTCGAACAACAAGCTCCCGATCACGACCGCACCGGTGCTGCGCTTTCATCCCCACGGTGGCCAGGTCGTGGTGTTCGGCACGGGGCAGTCGATCTTTTCCGGCGATTTTCCCGATGCGGTACGGAAGCACCGCGTCTTCGGAATCTGGGACAAGCCGGGCTATGCCGATGCCCCCGGCACCATTCCCTCGGGGGTCACCGATCTCCAGCAGCGCACATGGAGCCTCGACACGGAGAAGGCCGAGGCGATCGTCCAGAGCGCCACCGGTGCCGTCGACTGGAACAGAAAGAAGGGCTGGTATGTGAATATTCCAGAGTCGCTGGCTTCGGGCATGGTGCTGAGCAACCCGAAGGCCATGGGCAAGGACGTCAATATTCCCATCGTCTACAAGAAAGCGACGACGGGCGTCGTGTGCACCGACACCGCAGCGGGAGCGGACGTGCAGGTGAACGGTGTCGCCGGCGTCTCCACGACGCCGAATCTCTTCGGCATTGCCGGCGCCGCGGGCGAGGTGATCGGCATCGTCGGCCTCGACCAGCGCTTCGCCATTCCCGAGGACTCGACCGCCCGCTGCACCGCGGGCCTCTCCTGCGCCCGGATCGTCGGGCCGAACTCGGACGTCACGATGAAGAAGAACACCACCCAGTCGCGCATCGCCTGGCGCGAGATCCCCGGCCTGAAGACCACCGTGGAGAAGCACCGATGAGCGCGGCGCGCAAACATGCGGGAGGCTTCACGCTAGTCGAAGTGATGATCACGGTGGCCATCATCGCGATCCTCAGCGCCATCGCCTACCCGAGCTACAAGGAGCACATCGCCAAGGGCAAGCGCGCCCAGGTGAAGGCTTCGCTGGCCCAGGCCCAGCAATGGCTGGAGCGGCACTACAGCGAGAACTACAGCTACGCGAAGACGGCGGGCGGAACGGACATCAACGCGGACGACGGCATCTTCAAGACGCAGTTCGGCACTTCACCGTTGCCGGGCGAAGGGGCCGCCAACTACACCATCGCACTGACGCCCAACACGGCGGGCACCGGCTACAGCCTGACGGCAACCCGCACGGGCTCGATGAGCGGCGACCGTTGCGGCGACTATGTCGTCAACCATGCGGGACGGAAATCGGTCGAGAACTACACGGGCTTCGACGCGGCGCTGGCGGCTGCAAGCGCCTGCTGGAACTGAGCCGAGGTCACGTCGACGTCGAAAGGCGGGCTACCCGGCCACCCAGCTGCCCGACTTCCCGCCGTGCTTCTCCAGCACATGCACGTCGGTGATCCGCATGCCGCGGTCCACCGCCTTGCACATGTCGTAGATCGTCAACAGCGCGACCTGCACGGCGGTCAGCGCCTCCATCTCCACGCCTGTGGGCCCCACTGTCTCGACAGTCGCCGTACAGGCCACCTGCGGCGCGCTTCCCGCATCGGCCAGCGCGAAGGCCACCGCCACGCGGGTCAGGGCCAGCGGGTGGCATAGCGGAATCAGGTCGCTGGTCTTCTTGGCCGCCTGGATGCCCGCGATGCGCGCGATGCCCAGCACGTCGCCCTTCTTCGCGGTGCCGGACTCGATCAGCGCGAGCGTGGCCGCCTGCATCTCGATGCGGCCCGTGGCGACGGCCACGCGATGGGTTGCGGGCTTGGCGGCGACGTCGACCATGTGGGCCTGGCCCTGGGCGTCGAAATGGGTGAGGGTGCTCATGGGTGAACGATCGGGTTGGAGGTGCATCATACGAGCCCGAGCCACAGACGAGGAATGCCGCGCTTGACTCCCCATCCCCACTCCAGAAGCCAGCCGAAGCCCGCCCTGCGAGCCTTGTGCGCTAGCGTTTTGATAGCTTCCCAGGTGCTGCTGCCGGTGCCCGCGCTGGCGCAGATCCAGCAGGTGCTGCCCGGCATGGGCGACGGCGGCGAGATGACCGCCAGCGCCGAGCGCCACTTGGGCGACCAGATCGCCCGCGAGCTGTACCGCGACACCGACTACATCGACGACCCGGTGATCGCCGCCTACGTGCAGGACATCTGGCAGCGCCTGCTGGCCGCCGCCCGCGCGCGCGGCGAGCTCACGCCCGAACTCGACGAGCGCTTCGCCTGGACGATCCTGCTGGGCCGCGACCGCAACATCAACGCCTTCGCGCTGCCGGGCGGCTACCTGGGGCTCAACCTCGGGCTGGTGGCCGTGGTCGGCAGCCGCGACGAGCTGGCCACGGTGCTCGGGCACGAGCTCTCGCACGTCACGCAGCGCCACATCTCGCGCATCATGACCAAGCAGGGCAGGCAGATGCCGCTGATGATCGCCGGCCTGATCCTCGGGATGATCGCCGCCGGCAAGAGCCGCAACGGCGATGCCGGCCAGGCCATGATCATGGGCAGCCAGGCGATGTTCGCGCAGAACCAGCTGAACTTCTCGCGCGACATGGAGCGCGAGGCCGACCGCATCGGCTTCGGCGTGATGACGCAGGCCGGCTTCGCGCCGCAGGGCGCGGCGACGATGTTCGAGAAGCTGCAGTACGCCTCGCGCCTCAACGACAACGGTTCCTACCCCTACCTGCGCAGCCACCCGCTGACCACCGAGCGCATCTCCGACATGCAGGGCCGCTTCCAGTTCAACATGGACACGGTGCCGCCGCAGCCGCTGGCCATGGACCACGCCATGATCGCCGCGCGCGCCCGCGTGCTGACGCGCCCCGGCGTCGACGTGCTGCGGCTGTGGGTCGACTCCGCCTCCAGCGGCGAATTCGCGAAGAGCTCCCCGGCCCAGCAGGCGGGCACGTTGTACGCGGCGGCGCTGTCGGCGAAGGAGATGCGCAACTACAAGGCCGCGCGCGCCCTGGTCGAGCGGCTGGTCGCGCGCACGGCGGACGACCCTGCCGCGGCGAAGCAGGCGCGCTGGTTGAATGCGGAGATCGAGCTCGCCGCCGGCGGGGCGCCCAAGGCGGCCGCGCTGCTCGATGCCAGCTCGAAGGAGCGGCCCGAGATGCTGCTCGCCGCCGAGGCCGCCACCGCGATGCGCCAGCCCGCGCCGATGATTCCCGTGCTGCGCGACTGGGTGGCCGCCAACCCGCGCGATGCGACCGCGTGGCGCGCGCTCGGCAATCTCTACGGCGCGCAGAACGACACGCTGCGCGCGGTGCGCGCCGACGCCGAGGCGAACGTTGCGATCCTCGACTACCCGGCGGCGCGCGACCGCTTCAAGGCGGCGCAGGAGCTCATCCGCCAGTCGAAGGTGGTCGACCACTACGAGGCGTCGATCATCGACACCCGGGCGCGGGCGGTGGAAGTGCTGGTGAAGGAGCAGGCGGCGGAGCCGCCGCTCAAGTAGCCGCTGGCGGGCGCGCTCAACGCCTGGAGAGCAGCCCGCCCAGCGCCGACTCGATCAGCAGCCCCAGCAGCGAATACAGCAGCGAGCCGATCAGCGCGGCCAGGAAGCCGTTCACGTGGAAGCCGCCCAGAAGCCCCGAGGCGGCCCAGAACAGCAGCGCGTTGATGATGAAGAGGAAGAGCCCGAGCGTGACGATGGTGACGGGCAAAGTCAGCACCACCAGCACCGGCCGCACGATCATGTTGAGCAGGCCGATCACCGCGGCCGCGATGAGCGCGGAGCCGAAGCTGTTGACCTGGACGCCGCTGTAGAGATAGGCGACCGCCAGCAGCGCCACGGCGCTGAGCAGCCATTTGAGGATGATGCGCATGGCGGCAGGATACCCGAGGGCCCGCAAAAGACAACGAGCCCCGGCACCTTTCGGCGCCGGGGCTCGCATGGAGTCGGGCTTTCTTCCTGCGGCCTTATTCGGCCAGTTCGTTCGCCAGAACGAGCAGTGCGCCCATGCCCATCACGGCACCGGGAAAGGCCCAGCCCGACTGTTGAGGCGGCGTCTGGTCCGGCGCCACCGGCTCCAGGTCGACGCCGACCTTCGGGCGGCGCGCATCGACCACGTGAGTGGCCGAATGCTCGCGCTTGAGCTGCGCGGTAAGTTCTGCCAGCGGACCCTTGGCCAGAACAGGCGTCACCTGCCCGCCGTTGCGCTCCAGCAGCGGCGTCATCTGCGCCTGCACCTTGCTGAACCACTTGGCGCGCCAGTTCTCGCGCGCGCTGTGGCTCACCCACTTGCTGATGCGATGCGTCATGCGCGGAGCGCAGGCCACGAGCACCCAATGGCGCGCCACGACGCTGTTCGCGTCCGGCGCCAGTTCGGCGAACTGCTCGCAGGCGTAGGTGGCGTCGTCGACGTAAAGAATGATCTTTTCCATGGCGTGCTCCTTCAGGTAGTTAGAGTGACAGAGACAGTGTTGGTCGGGAAGTTCGTGGCTGGGCAATGACTCGCGGCGCTCAGCCGGTCGTCACCGCCGGTTGCTCGTGCTTGCTGCGGGCATGGCGCGCGGCCACCCACTTGCCGACCGCCAGCACCAGCAGCGCACCGATGACGCCGGCTGCGTACTTGACCACGTCGGTCTGCGGCACCTTCGGCACCCAGGTCCAGGCGGCGGTGTTCGCCAGGGCGGGGTCGGAGACGGCCATCGTGCCGGCGATCCAGCCCAGCAGCATGCCGCCGGCGGTGATGATCATCGGGAAACGGTCCATCAGCTTGATGACCAGCTGGCTGCCCCAGACGATGATCGGGATGCTCACGAGCAGGCCGAAGATCACGAGCGGCATCTGGTGGCTGTCGCCGGCGCCTTGTGCGGCGCCCGCGATGGCGATCACGTTGTCGACGCTCATCACGAGGTCGGCCACGATCACGGTCTTGACCGCGCCCCACAGCTTGTCGCTGCCGGTGATGTTGCCGTGGCCGTCGTCGTGCTCGGGGGCCAGCAGCTTCACGCCGATCCACAGCAGCAGGATCGCCCCCACCAGCTTCAGGAACGGAATGGCCAGCAGGGTCAGCGCGAAGAAGATCAGGATCACGCGCAGCGCGATGGCGCCGGCGGTACCCCAAAGGATGCCCTGGGTGCGCTGGGCAGGCGGGAGCTTGCGGCAGGCCAGCGCGATCACCACGGCGTTGTCGCCGCCGAGCAGGATGTCGATCATGATGATCTGACCGACCGCGACCCAGAACTCCGGGGTCATGAACATTTCCATAAATTTCCTCTTTGTCTTCGCGCCCCTGCCTCTCCCTGTGGGGACGACGACGGAAGGCGCATGGCTATGCGTTTCGATTCATCCTGTGCGGGTGAGCCGAAAGCGAGGAATGAAGTCCGGGTGACACCGGGAGCTTGCGAACGCTTCGACCAAACCTGCACAGGTTCAAATCGAAGGTCTTGCTCGACAGCGCGCGCGCAAGAAAACGCACGCACGTTGCCCGACAGGCCGGAAGTGTTTTGCTTCGTATTGACGACCTGACGATTCGCGCCGCCGTGGACGACAGCGCTCGGGAGCTACTCCCCTTCGTGCGCGGATTAGAGCATCGATGCGCTCGGCGGCGCAATCGAAAGTTTTCAGAAATTTAAAGAGAACCGCTTCGGAATGCGCATGGATAAAAGGCACGGTGCTCTCATTTTCATAGCGACGATGTCCCTTCGTCGCTTCGGGACATTGCCGGACTATGATCGCCGTCCGCTGTTTTTTCACGCTCCATGGCCGCCATACACATCACCGACATAGAGGCCGCCATCAACTACTGGCGCGAGAAGACGCCGTCGCCCGACGGCGTCACGCTGGGCCCCGAATTGCGGGCGCTGGCCGAGGTCTACGCGCTCATGGTCTTCCACCACGAGGACGAAGTCGACGAGGTCGGCTTCCCGCCCAAGGCCTGGGCCGCCTGGATGGCCTGGTACGACAGCACGCCCGACACCCCCTGCATCGCGATCTGCTCCACCAGCCAGGGCGACGACGAATGCAAGGGCTGCGGCCGCAGCTTCGACGAAGTGCAGTTCTGGCCCGGCATGTCGCCCGTCGAGAAGCGCGCCACATGGCGGCGCATCACGATGGAGGATTCCGCCTGGCGCTTCAACCGCTATGCCGAGCGCGCACGCGAGGCCGAGCGCGACGCACCGTCAACGCCGTCGGCCGACGAGCCCGAGTTCGATCCCGACGACGAGAAGAACTGGGCCCCCTGACCATGCGCCGCCTCGCGCAAGCGCCCAACCTCGCGATCGCGACCGTGTGGGCGCACGCCCTGCGCGAGGAGGGCGTGGCGGCTTCCGTGCAGCGCGAGTTCCTCGGCGCGGTGATGGGCCAGCTGCCGCCCGACCAGTGCCTGCCCGAGATCTGGATCGACGACGAGACCCAGTTCGAGCTTGCGAAGCGCCTCTTGCACGAGCTGCAGCATCGTCCGCAGCGCAGCTGGCTTTGCGTGTGCGGCGAGCAGGTCGAGGGCGGTTTCGAGCAGTGCTGGCAGTGCGGCCAGATGATGCCGGCCGTCTAGAAACAACGAACATGGCTCCTTCGCGAAACACCGCCGGAACCGGCTTTGCCGGGCCGCAGGTGTTGCCCCCGGTAGGGGTTGGCGAAGCGCACGAAGTGCGCGCAGCCCGGGGGCGAGCCTTATCTCCAGCGCAAGGGTTCGATGTCGACGCTGTTCGTGCCGTCGCCCAGCGTCAGCGTGTTCTCCTGGATCGTCGCCTGCAGCTGCATGCTGCGCTGCGCGAGCGCGGCCAGCGCCTGCGAGGCGGCCGTCGGCACGCGATACACCTTCAGGTTCTGCGGCCGCGTGAGCTTGTTCTCGATGCCGCGCCACCAGATCTCGGCCGCGTGGTTGAAGGCGTAGACGATCACTTCGTCGGCCTTGTTGCAGGCCTTGATGATGGGCTTGTCCTCCGGCTGGCCGACCTCGATCCAGAGCTTGACCTCGCCCGTGAAGTCGCGAAGCCACACGTCGGGCTCCTCCACGTTCGACAGGCCGGCGCCGAAGGCCAGCGTGCCGTCGCCGTTGCACACGTCCTGCAGCTGGTGCGCGTTGAGCGCGAGCGCCACGAGGCGGATCATCATCCGCTCGTCGGTCTCGCTGGGGTGGCGCGCCAGGGTCAGCGCGTGGTCGGCGTAGTAGCCGTGGTCGATGTCGGCCACCGCGAGGGTGGCCTTGAAGATGGTGGATTTGAGGGCCATGGGTGCGCGAGTTTAGGCCCCGCGCCCGCCGGCACCCTTCGGGCGGGGCCTCAGAACGCCACCGAGGCCTGCAGGTAGACCGTGCGCGGCTGCCCCACGTACTTGCCGCCGTTGTTGTCCACCGAGCGGTTGAAGTAGCGGCGGTCGAACAGGTTCTTGATGCCCACGGCGACCTTCAGGTTGCTCATCGACGGGCCGAAGTCGTAGGCCGCGCGCAGGTTCATCGTGGCGTAGCCGGGGATGTCGCCGAGCCGGCCGCTGGCGTCTTCCAGCGTGACGTACCTTGCGCCGTCGTCCGGCGAACCCGGCGAGCGCTGCTTCGACTGCGCGTAGATGTCGGCGTTGAAGGTCCACGGCCCGCGCTCGTAGCGCGCGCCCAGCGTCGCCACCTGGCGCGAGTAGAAGGGCAGGTCGCGACCGGCGAAGGCGCCGGCCTTCGAGATCGCCTGCGTGTACGTGTACGTGCCCGACACCGACAGCCCCTTGAGCGAATCGCTCAGCGTGCCGAGGTCGTAGCGCAGCGCCGATTCCAGCCCGCGGTGGCGCGTCGCGCCCAGGTCGGTCCACTGGCCGACGTCGCCGGTGATGGAGCGCGCCAGCAGCAGCTCCTTGTCGAAGTTGATGTTGAACAGCGTGAGTTCGCCGCTCCAGGCCTCGCCCTTGTAGTGCGTGCCGATCTCATAGGTCTTGGCCTTCTCGGGATGCAGCCCGGTGGTCGACTGCGCGAGCTGTGCGTACTGCTGCGGCCCGAACGACACGCCGGCATTGGCGAACACCGACCAGCGATCGCTTGCGCGGTAGAGCACCGACAGCGTGGGCAGCCACTCGTCGGAGTCGATCTTCGGAAAGATCGCGCTGGTGGCCCGGCCGTTCGTGATGGTGTAGACGTCGTTGAACGAGCGGATCGATTCGTGTCGCACGCCGGGCGTGATGGTCCAGTTGCCGAAGTCGATGCGGTCGTCGATGTAGAACGCGTGCGCGGTCGTGCCGCCCTTGCTGGTCTGGTAGGCGGGGTTGGCCAGGCCGAAGGCGTTGAAGCCCGGGCGCGGCTGGTAGTAGGCGCTGCGCGTCGCCACCTCGGAAGCCTCTTCCTTCAGGTAGCGATAGCCGAAGCTGACCTCCTGCACCACGCTGCCCGAATCGATCAGGCGCGAGTAGCGGGGCTCGACCGCGAAGGTCTTGTAGTTGCGCGGCGCGGAGGTGAGGCGCCGGCGGCCATTGTTCGCGCCGGTGCCTTCCTGCTCGAGAAAGCTGCTGCGGTACGAGTCCGTGTAGTAGGTCAGCATCTCGAACTTGTTCACGCCGTCGTTGTGCGTGTACTTCACCGAGCCGTCGGTGCGGCGGCCGGTGAACTCGTCGAAGGGCCGGTCCGACTGGAACGGGTTGGCCGCGAACTGCGCCGTCGTCAGGCCGCCGGGCATGCGGCCCTTGCCCTCGAAGTGGTGCAGCGTGACGGCGACGTCGTCGGTCTTCGAGATGCGGTAGGCGCCCTTGAGCATCAGGTCGTCGATGCTCGTGTGGTCGTTGCTCTGGCGGAAGCCGTCGCCGTGCGTGCCGGAGTACAGCAGCGCGAGGCCCAGGCCGTTCTCGTTGGTGCCGCCGATGAAGAGGCTGGGCGTGGTCTTGGTGCCGCCGCCGTGGCCGGCGCTCTCGACGCCCACGCTCACCTCGCCCGAGAACTGCTTGGGGATCGAGCGCGTCACGAAGTTGATGATGCCGCCCACGTTCTGCGGGCCGTAGCGCACCGAGCCCGCGCCGCGCACCACGTCGACCGCCTCCAGGCTGCCGAGCGACAGCGGCGCCAGCGACAGCTGCGGCTGGCCGTAGGGCGCGTAGGCCAGCGGCACGCCGTCCAGCAGCACGGTGGAGCGCGGCGACAGGCGCGAGGTCAGGCCGCGCACGCCCACGTTCAGCGAGATGTCGCTGCCGCCGGTGCCGTTGCTCTCCTGCACCTGCACGCCGGGCACCTGGCGCAGCACGTCGCGCACGCTGGACGAGCCGCTTTCCTGGATCTGCTGGCGCTCGATGATGCTCCGGGCGCCCGGGTGCTCGAGCACCTTGGTTTCGCTGGGGCTGCCCAGCCAGTCGCCGGTGACGGTGATGGTTTCGAGCGACTTCGCCGCGTCGGCGGCAGCGGGCTCGGCTTCCGCGGCGAAGCCCTGCAGGCTCAGGGGAAGCAGCGCCATCGCGATGGCTGTGCGTTTGTGCGTGAACAAGAGAGATCCCTCCAAGGGTTTTCTGATGGTGATGAAACTGGGTGCAGGCGGGGCTCGGAACCGATCAAGGCGCCGTCGTGCCGCCGGACAGCCGGCTGTCGTTGTCGCGGGCCGCTGCCGCTGCGGCGCGGCGGCGCCACCAGAGCCAGACGCCGCTCAGGCCCAGCCCGGCGAGCGCAAGCCCCAGCAGCGCCGTGACCGCTTCATGCAGCGGGCCGCCGAGCTCGCCGGTGTGCAGCGGATAGATCACCGCCACCGCGCCGTTGCCGGCGTCGAGGTCCTGCCACTTGCGCGCGGCCAGCACCTCGCCGGTCACCGGGTTCAGCCACACCGAGCCGATGCCGTTCGGATGCGGATCGTCCGGCAGGCGAAAGCGCACCCGCATCGGCCGGCCGGCCTTGGCAGGCACCTGGATGAAGCCGATGGGCTGGCCGGGGTAGACCTGCTGCGCGCGCGCCACGAGCTCGTCCAGCGGCAGGAGCGGGCCGGTCGCGGCACCCTTGGCGATCACCGGCGCCTTGACGGGCTGCTGGCCCATGGCGCTGGAGATGAAGTTGCCCAGCGGCCGCCACGCCATGTACGCGCCCGTGGCCACCGACACCGCGATCAGCAGCCCCAGCACCGCGCCGCCGGTGCGATGCAGGTCGAACAACCCGCGCAGCAGGCCGCGGTCGAGCACGATGCGCAGCGACGGCGGCCAGCGCACCGGCCACCACAGCACGATGCCCGTGACCAGCAGGAACAGGTAGGCCAGCGCGGCGAAGGCGAGCACGCCCTTGCCGGTGTCGTCCAGCAGCAGGCTGCTGTGCAGCTCGAAGAGGAGGTTGTAGGCGCCCTCGTGCGTGCCGCGGCGTCCCTGCTCGGCGCCGGTGGCGGGGTCGAGGTAGAGCGTGCCTTCCCATTTGCCGCGCACCCGCACCTGCAGCGTGTCGGCGGGCTTGCGCGGCGGGCGCAGGGTGAAGTCGGCGTTGGCTCCGAACTCGGCCGCGAGGCGCTGGCGCAGGGGCTCCAGCGGCAGCACGGCCTTGGTGGCGTCGCCGGCCGGGGCCGAACGCGCCGAATGGGCGATGAAGAAATCGGGATGTGCCCAGCGGTCGAGCGGCAGCCCCACCACCAGCATGGCGCCGAGCAGCGCGGTGAGGGCGAGGATCGGACCGAGCGTGAGGCCGGTCCAGCGATGGACCTTGAGCCAGAGGCGTCTCAGAGGGGCGCGCATGACCAACAGAGGGGCGGCGGGCCCCTCGGAGAATGTTGTTGGCTGGCGCCCGGCAGGGGGCGTTGGCTGGAAAAGAGCTGACCGCCGACGCAAAACAGCCGCCTGAAGGCGGCTGTCGCATCGGTACGGGAAGCTTAAATTCTACCGGCGAGCTCCGCCGCCTTGCCCACGTAGCTGGCCGGTGTCATGGCCAGCAGGCGGGTCTTTTCCTCTTCGGGAATGGCCAGCGAGCGGATCAGCCCGTGCAGCGCCTCGGCCGTCACGGTCTTGCCGCGCGTCACTTCCTTGAGCTGCTCGTAGGCGCCCTGCACGCCGTAGCGGCGCATCACCGTCTGGATCGGCTCGGCCAGCACTTCCCACGAGGCGTCGAGGTCGGCGGCCAGCGCTTCGTCGTTCAGTTCGAGCTTGCCCAGGCCGGTGGCCAGGCTGGCATAGGCCAGCGTGGCATAGCCGAAGGCCACGCCGATGTTGCGCAGCACCGTGCTGTCGGTCAGGTCGCGCTGCCAGCGGCTGATGGGCAGCTTCTCGCTCAGGTGGCGCAGCACCGCGTTGGCCAGGCCCAGGTTGCCCTCGGCGTTCTCGAAGTCGATCGGGTTGACCTTGTGCGGCATCGTCGAGGAGCCGATCTCGCCCTTCTTCAGGCGCTGCTTGAAGTAGCCCAGGCTCACGTAGCCCCAGATGTCGCGCGAGAAGTCGATGAGGATGGTGTTGGCGCGGGCCACCGCGTCGAACAGCTCCGCCATGTAGTCGTGCGGCTCGATCTGGATGCTGTAGGGCTGGAAGCTCAGGCCCAGGCCCAGCGGCGCCGGCGTCTCGACGACCTTGCGGCTGAAGGCTTCCCAGTCGAAGTCGGGCCAGGCGGCCAGGTGGGCGTTGTAGTTGCCGACCGCGCCGTTCATCTTGCCCAGCAGCAGCACCGCGGCGATCTGCTCGCGGGCCTTCGACAGGCGCACCGTCACGTTGGCGATTTCCTTGCCCACGGTGGTCGGGCTGGCGGTCTGGCCGTGCGTGCGCGAGAGCATCGACACGTTGGCGAACTGGTGCGCCATCTCGCGCAGCTTGGCGATCAGGCCGTCGATGGCCGGCAGCACCACCTTGTCGCGCGCGGCCTGGATCTGCAGGGCGTGGCTGGTGTTGTTGATGTCCTCGCTGGTGCAGGCGAAGTGCACGAACTCGGCGGCCGCGAGCAGCTCGGGGCGGGCCTCGAACTTCGACTTGATCCAGTATTCGACCGCCTTCACGTCGTGGTTGGTGGTCTTCTCGATCTCCTTGATGGCCAGCGCGTCGGCCTCGGAGAAGTGCGACACCAGGCCCAGCAGGTACTTGCGGGCGCCGCCGGTGAGGGGCTTGAATTCGGCGAAGCCGCAGTCGGACAGCGCAATGAACCACGCCACCTCGACTTGCACGCGACGGTGCATATAGCCCTGTTCGCTCATCAGCGGACGCAGCGCCGCGAGTTTGGCCGCGTAGCGGCCATCAAGGGGGGAAAGGGCGGAAACGGTGGAAAAGCTCATGCCCGAATTTTAGGCGGCCGCCGGCCCGTGGGGCCGGCATCGCGCTTTGGGGGCGATTCGGGTCCTGGTTTTCCCGTTCACCTAAAATGACTATTAACAAACGTCATCAATGCATAGGGAGAGAGCCTTCATGAAACTGATCGGATCCGCCGCCAGCCCCTACGTGCGCAAGGTGCGCGTGGTGCTGGCCGAGAAGCGGCTCGATTACCAGTTCGTGATCGAAGACGTCTGGTCTGCCGACACCACCATCTCCAACTCCAATCCGCTGGGCAAGGTCCCCTGCCTGATCATGGAAGGCGGCGAGGCGATGTTCGACTCCCGCGTGATCGTCGAGTACCTGGACACCCTGTCGCCCGTCGGCAAGCTGATTCCGCAGCAGGGCCGCGAGCGCGCCGAGGTCAAGACCTGGGAGGCGCTGGCCGACGGCGTCATGGACGCCGGCGTGCTCTGGCGCCTGGAAGCCACCTGGTCCGGCCGCGCCGACGGCGAGCGCAGCGCCGCCTGGATCGAGCGCCAGCGCGCCAAGGTCGAGGACGGCGTGGCCGCCATGGCCAAGGGCCTGGGCGACAAGCCCTTCTGCAGCGGCATCCACCTGAGCCTGTCGGACATCGCGGTGGGCTGCACGCTGGGCTGGCTGGACCTGCGCTTTCCCGAGATCGACTGGCGCGGCGACCACGCCAACCTTGCGAAGCTGTACGACAAGCTGATGCTGCGGCCCAGCTTCATCGACACCAAGCCCTGACGAAAAGGCGCCTCCGGGCGCTTTTTTCTTTTCATCCGCTTTTTCGTCCCTCGGGCGTGGCGCCTGCGCGGCGTGTGTTGCCCGATCGTTGCCATATGGGCTCGGCCACCGAAGTGGTCACTGGCTTAGGGAAGGGTGATGGAAGCTGCGTCGCGCGGCGAGTGCGCCGCGGCCAGTCCCGGGATGCCAGTGCGGGAAGGCCGCGTCATCGCGACCTCCGTCCCGGCTGGAATACAAAAATGCTGCGAGGCGCCCCGACGCGAAGGAGGGAGGGAGGGAGGAGGAGAAGAATCGCCTCGGGATTTCGACCGGACGGCAAGCGCCCGGAAGACCTCGCAACATGAAAACCGTAGGGCAGTCACTGCCCACGCGAATTAGGAGCGCGGCATCCGCGGCACGGTTCCCGTCCGTTTGGTAAACGTTTGTGTCCTCGAGTTCACAATGGAATGGGCGCGTCGGTGAATTACCGGTGCGTCTTCCCGTGAACCAGTCGGTCTCAATTGGGCCCGAGCTGTTTCTCGATCACGCTGACGAAGCCGTTTTCATCGGGTGCCGTCATGCTCGACCAGGCCTGCACGACCTTGCCGTCGCGCCCGATCAGGTACTTGTAGAAGTTCCACTTCGGCGTGGTGCCCGAGGCCTGCGCGAGCTGCTTGAAGAGCGGATTCGCGTCCGTGCCGCGCACCGAGGACTTGGCGAACATCGGGAATTTCACGCCGAAGGTGCTTTCGCAGAAGTCGGCGATTTCCTTGTTGGAGCCCGATTCCTGGGCGAAATCGTTCGAGGGGAAGCCCAGCACCACGAGCCCGCGCGAGCGGTACTTCATGTCCAGCGACTCCAGGCCCTTGTATTGCGGCGTGAAGCCGCAGAAGCTGGCCGTGTTGACCACCAGGACCACCTTGCCGGAGTACTGGCACAGGGATTGGGGTTTTTCGTCCTGCAGCCGCGGGAAGGTGTGCTGAAGGATCGCCGGGCATCCCGCGGCCTCCGCCGGGGCGGGCGCGGCGGCGGCCGTCTGGGCGTGCGCCGGAAGGGCCGAAACCAGGCTCGCCACGAGGGAAACCGCGGGGGGCGCAGCGCCACAGCGTCGACAATCGGAAGGGGGTTCGCATCGCGGGCTCCTGATTCAAAAAGGGTTGCGCATCCATGCCGCAAGGGCGCGCGTATCCGCATCATCGCGCGTCTGTCACGGGCGCGCCAAACGGGCCGATTAAAATCGACGGCCTTAGAAAGATATAGATGCTCTATCCGGAACTCTTCAGACAACTCGAATCCGTCCGCTGGGACATGGACAAGGACATTCCCTGGCAGTCGTTCGACGCTTCCTTGCTGTCGGAAGAGCAGGCGCAGACCATCAAGATGAATGCCATCACCGAGTGGGCGGCACTGCCGGCCACCGAGATGTTCCTGCGCGACAACCGGCACGATAGCGATTTTTCCGCTTTCATGTCGATCTGGTTCTTCGAGGAGCAGAAGCACTCGCTGGTGCTCATGGAGTACCTGAAGCGCTTCAGCCCCAAGCACGCGCCCACCGAGGAAGAGCTGCACGAAGTGCGCTTCGACTTCGACCCGGCCCCGCCGCTGGAAACCCTCATGCTGCACTTCTGCGGCGAGATCCGCCTCAACCACTGGTACCGCCGCGCCGCCCAGTGGCACACCGAGCCGGTCATCAAGCACATCTACACCACGCTGAGCCAGGACGAAGCCCGCCACGGCGGCGCCTACCTGCGCTACATGAAGCGCGCCATGGAAAAGTTCGGCGACGAGGCCCGTGCCGCGTTCACCAAGGTCGGCGTCCTGATGGCCAGCGCCCGCCGCACGGCGCAGGCCCTGCACCCGACCAACCTGCACGTCAGCAAGGCGCTCTTCCCGCGCGACACCATCCAGAGCCGCATGCCCGACCCCGACTGGCTCGAGCACTGGCTGGACAAGCAGATCAAGTTCGACGCCGTCTGGGAAACCAAGGTCGGCGAGCGCATCCTGCACAACCTGAGCCTGCTGATGAACCGCAGCTTCAAGACGGTTCAGGAGCTGAACCGCTACCGCAAGGAACTGGCGGCCACTCTAGGCCCCAAGCCCGAATACCAGGGCGCCTGAGCCCCGGAACACTGAAAAACGCCCCGCATGCCGGGGCGTTTTTTTGCAGAATCCATGTCACAAACCGGAGACGCCGGCCGTCTAGCCCGCATGGACGACGCAACCCTCACCTTCGACCGCCACCGCCCCCGCCTGCAGGGCATCGCCTACCGCATGCTCGGATCCGTGGCCGAGGCGGAAGAGGTCGTGCAGGACGCCTGGCTGCGCTGGCATGAAGCGCCCAAGGACACCCTCGACAGCGCCGAAGCCTGGCTGGTGACCGTGGTCACGCGCCTGTCGATCGACCGGCTGCGCGCCGCCAAGGTCCAGCGCGAGCACTACATCGGCGCTTGGATGCCCGAGCCCACGCTGACCGGCGCGCACGATTCGCCCGCCACGCCCGAACAGCTGCTCGAGCGCGCCGGCAACATCTCCGTCGCCTTCCTCGCCGTGCTGGAGCGCCTTGCGCCCGAGGCCCGCGCCGCCTTCCTGCTGCGCGAGGTGTTCGACGCCGACTACGACGAAATCGCCCTCACCCTCGGCAAGACCGAGGCCGCCTGCCGCCAGATCGTGCACCGCGCGAAGCTCCAGGTGCAGGAAGGGCGCCCGCGCTTTTCCGTGCCGCGCGAGACCCACGAGCGCCTGCTGCGCGCCTTCGCCGACGCCGCCGCGCGCGGCAGCCTGCACGAGCTGAAGGCGCTGATGTCCGAGGACGTCGAGCTCATCGGCGACGGCGGCGGCAAGGTGCAGAGCTTCAGCAAGATCCTGCGCGGCAGCCAGCGCCTCGCGCAGCTCTATTACTCGCTGTGGCGCCGCGTGGGGCCGGCGGTGCGCATGGAAATCGTCGAGATCAACGGCGAGCCCGGCATGCTGCGCTTTCTCGACGGCAAGCTCGAGTCGGCCCAGACCTTCGAGATCGAGAACGACCGCATCGTGCGCATCCGCGCGCAGCGCAATCCCGACAAGCTCGCGCGCATCGCGCAGCTCTTTTCCTCGAAATAGTTCGCGCGGCGTGTCACAGGGTGCCTGGTTCGCCCGTCTTCAGTAGGTAAGCAGATCGATTCCATCGCAACCCACTGGAGAAACCAAACCATGAACACCACCGCACGCCTGAACTGGTTCAAGCTGGTCCCGAAGTCCTTCGAGGCCATCCTCGGCGTCAACGCCACCATCGAGTCCAGCACGCTCGGCAAGGTGCTGGTCGACTACGTCTACGCCCGCGTCTCGCAGATCAACGGCTGCGCCTACTGCCTCGACATGCACGTGCGCGACCTGCGCAAGCAGGGCGAGGAATGGCAGCGTATCAACAGCCTCGCCACCTGGCGCGAGGTGAGCTTCTTCAACGAGCGCGAGCGCGCCGCCCTGGCCTGGGCCGAATCGCTCACGCGCCTGGCCGACCGCTACGACGCGCGCGACGCCGAGTTCGCGGCGCTCAAGGCCAACTTCAGCGACCTGGAGATTGCCGAGCTGTCGGTGGCGATCGCGCAGATCAACACCTGGAACCGCCTCAACGTCGCCAGCGGCGTGCCGGTGGCGGTCAAGCCGCTGCTCTGATCGGTAGGCGCGCAGGCGCCTACCTGCGCTCCACCACCATCGGCGAGATGTGCAGGTTCTCGCGCAGCTGGCCGACCACCTCGCCGGCTGCGTTGCGCGAGGCAAAAGGCCCGGCCTGCAGCCGATGCGTCCCGGCCTCGCTGAACACGCGCAGCTGCGGCGCCAGCGACGGCACGCCGCGCGCGGCCTGGTTCAGCAGGCTCTCGGCACCGTCCCGCTCGCGGAACGCGCCCAGCTGCACCCAGAAGCCGGGGAGCGCCGCGACGGGCCGCTGAGCGATGTTCGCGGGCAAGGGCGCCGACGGCACTGCCGCCTGCAGCGGCGGCAGCTCGTTGACCACGATGGCTTGCCGGCCCGGCGGAGTGGAAGGCGGCGACTGCGCCGATTCCGGTTCCGCCCCCGTCCCCGGCGGCAGGGCCGCGGCCATCGGCGTCTGCGGAGCGACAGGCATCGTCGATGCCGGCTGCGGCGCGTCGCCGCCGGCCGCCGCGACCGGCGCCACCCATTCGGCCGGCACCCGCACCTGCTGCTGTTGCGGCGGCAGCGGCGCGCTCGCCACGCGCACGGGCGCCGTCCGCACCGGCGCGGGCGCTTCGGCGGCGGCGTACGCCGTTCCCGAATCGCGCCGCCATGCGCCCGTGCGGATGTCCTCGTTCGTGATCCGCTCTATTTCCACCGGCGCCACGCCGCGCAGCAGGTCGAGCTTGAGCGCAGCCGTGTAGCTCAGGTCGATGACGCGGCCGTCCACGAACGGGCCGCGGTCGTTCACGCGCACGATCACCTCGCGCCCGTTGGCCGGGTTGCGCACCCGCACGTAGCTCGGCAGCGGCAGCGTCTTGTGCGCGGCCGTCATGGCGTACATGTCGTAGGGCTCTCCGCTGGCCGTGGACGCCGCGTGGAACTTGCGCCCGTACCACGAGGCCAGCCCCGATTCGCGGAACGGCCGGTCGTCGGTGATCGGCGCATAGCCGCGGCCCAGCACCGTGTAGGGCTTGCTGGTGCCGCCGCTGGTGCGGATCGGCTCGATACGCGGCTCGGCGTCGGGCACGTTGGCGAGGTCGGGCGGAATGTTGGTGCCCGGGCCGTCGCGGCCGCTGGCCGCGCCGCCCCCGCTGCGCGGACCGCTGGCGCAGCCCGCAAGAAGAACGGCGACGGCTACCGCGCACGCCGCCAGCGCGGTGGTGGCTGGGGAACGGGTTCCCTCAGCCAAATACGGCCTTCCACAGCGCCAGCATGGCGTCTCGTTCGGCCGCCAGCGCGGGCGGCGTGACCTGCGTGGGCTCCTCGTTGAGGCGCGCGCGGTGCTGCACGCGGCGCAACTCGCGGTAGGCGCGCGCCGCGCTGCGGCCCACGCCCTCGGGCAGCAGGCCGGCCAGTTCGGCGCGCAGAAGCAGGGCGATGTTGCCCACGTTCGGAATCAGCTCGGGGTGCTCGGCCGAGGACGACAGCACCAGGAACTGCACCGCGAACTCGGCATCGACCATGCCGCCGGGGCTGTGCTTCACGTCGAAGCGGTCGGCTTTCACCGGCCGCGCGCCGCGCAGCTTGTTGCGCATCGCGATGATCTCGGCCTTCAGCGCCTCGCGGTCGCGCGGCGCCACCAGCACGGCCTCGCGCACCTGGTCGAAGCGCGCGCCCAGCTCGGCGCCGTGGTCCTCGCTGCCCAGCACGAAGCGCGCACGCGTCATGGCCTGGTGCTCCCAGGTCCACGCGGTATTGCTGCCGCGGCCCAGCTGGTATTTCTCGTAGGCCTCGAAGCTGGTGGTCAGCAGGCCGGAGTTGCCGTTGGGGCGCAGGGCGGTGTCGATCTCGAACAGGTCGCCCTCGCGCGTCTTCACCGTGAGCCAGTTGATGAGCTTGCGCACGTAGGCCGCGTAGACCTCGCCGGCGCGCTCGTCGTCGTCGTCGTACACGAACACGATGTCGAGGTCGCTGCCGTAGCCCAGCTCCTTTCCGCCCAGCTTGCCGTAGCCGATGATCGCGAACTGCGGCACCTCGCGGTGCCGGTTGCGCACGTGCGGCCAGCACCAGCGGGCGGTCACGCGCAGCGTGGCGTCGGCCAGCGCGCTGAGGTCGTCGGCCACCTGCTCGACGGTGAGGCGGCCGTCCACGTCGCGCGCCAGCGTGCGAAACACCTCGGCGTGGTGCGCGTGGCGCAGCAGGTTCAGCAGCCGCTCCTCGTCGGCCTCGCCGGTGCGGGTGAGCGAGGCGTGGCGCGCGTCGAGCTCGCGCTCGAACTCGGCGGCGACGAAGCGGCCCGAGAGCATCTCGTCGCTCGCGAGCTCGTCGATCACGCCGGGGTGCTGCATCAGGTAGCGCGCCGGCCACCTGGCCGCGCCCAGCAGGCGCAGCAGGCGCTCCTGCACGGCCGGGCGTTCGACCAGCAGCGCCAGGTAGCTCTCGCGGCGCATCAGCGGCTCGATCCAGTCGGCCCAGCGCATGGCGGCATCGACGTGGCGCGGGGTCTGGCCGGCGCCGTCGCCGTCGGGCTCCTTGAGCCACTGGCCGGTGCGCTGCACCAGCTGGCGCAGGCGCGCGCGGGTTTCCTCGCGCAGTGCCAGCACGCGGGGCTGTTCGCACCAGTCGCGGATGCGCTCGGCGAACGCTGGAGGCAGGTCGCCGAGCAGGTCGGCCAGGTCGGCGGGGGCGGCGGCCTTCTTGCCGCTGCACTTGCCGTTGCAGGGCTTCTCGCCGCCCAGCAGCTTGTCGAACTCCTGCGCGACGAACTCGCGGTGGGTGTCGAGCTGCTCGAGGAAGGGGCAGCAGCTCGGGTAGCCCATGCTCTGGGCGATCCAGCGCAGGTCGTCGTCGGACACCGGCAGCACGTGGGTCTGCTGATCGTCGAGGTACTGGATGCGGTGCTCGACGCGGCGCAGGAACTCGTAGGCCGCGGCCAGCGCGTCGGCGGTTTCCTGCGGCATGAGGTTGGCGCGCGCCAGGCGCTGCAGCGCATCGAGCGTGGGCCGCGTGCGCAGCTCGGGGAACTGGCCGCCGCGCACCACCTGCAGCAGCTGCACGGTGAACTCGATCTCGCGGATGCCGCCGCGCGAGAGCTTCACGTCGTTGGCGCGTTCAGGGCGGCCGGCGCTGCGGCGCGCCGACTGCTCGCGGATCTGCCGGTGCAGCACGCGCAGCGAATCGAACACGCTGTAGTCGAGGTAGCGTCGGAACACGAAGGGCAGCACTGCGCCGCGCAGCCCCTGTGCCTGGCCCGCGAGCACGATGTCGCGCGGCGCGACCACGCGGCTCTTCATCCAGGCGAAGCGCTCCCACTCGCGGCCCTGCACCTGGAAATACTCTTCCAGCGCATCGAGCGAGACCACGCTCGGGCCCGAGTTGCCGTTGGGCCGCAGCGCCAGGTCGACGCGGAACACGAAGCCGTGCTCTGTGGTGTCGCCCACCAGCGCGTAGATGCGCTTCACGGCGCGCGCGAAGTACTCCTGGTTGGCCAGCCGGCCGCGGCCGTCGGCGTCGCCCTGGGTCTCGCCGTCCACGTCGTAGAGGTAGATCAGGTCGATGTCGCTCGACACATTGAGCTCGCGCGCGCCGAGCTTGCCCATGCCCACGATCCAAAGCTGCGCGCGCCGGCCCTCGGGGCCGAGCGGGGCGCCGTGCGTCGCGTCGAGTTCGCGGCAGGCCTCCTGGCACGCGATGTCGAGCGCCAGCTCGGCCAGCTCGGTGACGGCGGTGGTCACCACGGCCAGCGGGGCCTGCTCGTCGCAATCAAGAGTTACAAGCCGCTCCATCACGAGCTGCCGCACAATCCGGAGTGCATCGCCGATACCGTCCCCTCGCTGGCGCAGGGCCTCGTAGGCCACCGTCATCGATTCGCGCCGCGGCGCGCCAGGGGGAAGGAATGAAAGCTCCGCCGCATACCTGCGGCGCAGGCGCTGCACGAACCTCGAATACGAAGAGAAGGCGTCTTCCGGCGCCGAAGAAATGGGAGAAATGGTGTCTGGCAACTGGTTCACACCGATGCTGGTTTCCGTGGAACCCGTCTGAATGCTGGCGGTCATAATTCCGGACACAGCGCGATCCTCAATGAACGACACGGCGTCTTCCCCTTCACGTCTGCTCAAAATAACCGCTGTGACGGCGCGCTGGCTGCTGGGTCTGTTGATCGCTGCATGGCTTCTGCTGGCGCTGTCAGTCGTTGTCCTACACGCGTGGATTGTGCCGCGAATCGGCGATTTTCGTGACGCGCTCGAGGCGCAGGCTAGCAAGGCCATCGGCGTGCCGGTTCGCATCGGATCGATCACCGCCCGCTCCGAAGGGCTTTTCCCGGCCTTCGAACTGCGCGACGTGGTGCTGCAGGACGCGGACAAGCGGGAGGCCCTTCGCCTCGCACGCGTGGTGGCCAGCGTGTCGCCGCGCTCGCTGTGGCGGCTCAACTTCGAGCAGCTCTACATCGAGGGGCCGCAGCTCGACGTGCGCCGCGACACTCAGGGAAAACTCCATGTGGCTGGTTTGCACATGGCGACCGATACGACCGGAGAAACCCGCGGCGCCGACTGGTTTTTCGCGCAGCGCGAACTGGTCATCGAAGGTGGCACGGTGCGCTGGACCGACGAGCAGCGCCAGGCCGAGCCCCTGCTGCTGACCGACGTCCGCTTCGTCGCGCGCAACAGCGCCAGGCGCCACAGCCTGCGGCTCGATGCCACCCCGCCCGCCGGCTGGGGCCAGCGCTTCACGCTGCGCGGCCAGTTCCGCCAGCCGCTGCTGTCCATCCGCAGTGGCCACTGGCAGACCTGGGACGGCCAGCTCTATGCCGACCTGCCCTACATCGACGTCACCCGGCTCGGCCGGTACGTCTCGCTGGACGCCCGCATCCGCGAGGGCAACGGCGCGCTGCGCCTGTGGGCCGACGTGGACGACGGCCAGGTCGTCGGCGGCGCGGTCGACCTGGGGCTCGACAAGGTCGACGTCTCGCTCGACAAGGGCCTGCAGCCGCTGGTGCTGCGCGCCGTCACCGGGCGCCTCTCGGGGCAGCTCACCGAGGAGACGCTGGAGTTCTCCACCACCGCACTGCAGTTCGACACCACCGACGGCATGCGCTGGCCCGGCGGCAACCTGTGGCTGCAGCACACGCCCGGCAGGGGCCGCACGCCCGAGCACGGCGCAATGCGCGCCGACCGCCTCGACCTGGCCGCGCTCGCCCTCATCGCCGACCGGCTGCCGCTGGGCGATGCCACGCACCGCCTGCTCGACGCCTACGCGCCGCGCGGCCTCGTCGAGCACGTCGACCTGAACTGGCAGGGCTCGCTGGGCGCGCCGAGCCGCTACCAGGCCAAGGGCCGCGTGAGCGGGCTGCGCATCGCGTCCCAGCCGTCCAAGGCAGACGCGGCGGCACCGGCCGCGATCACGGCCACCACGGCCACCACCTCCAGTGCCACCGGCACGGCCACGCCACCGCCGAAGATCCACACCGGCACCCCGGGCCTGAGCGGCGCCACCGTCGACTTCGACGCCACCCACGCCGGCGGCACCGCCACGCTCGCCATCGCGCAGGGCACGCTCGAATTCCCCGGCGTGTTCGAGGAGCCGGTCATCCCCGTCGACCGGCTCTCCACGCAGCTGCAATGGAAGCTCGACAGCGGCAACGGCAGCGCCCAGCTGCAGATGTCGAAGCTCAGCTTCGCCAACGCCGACGCCGAAGGCGAGGCCCAGGCCAGCTGGCGCACGAGCGATCCGGCCACATCGAGCGGCAAGTCCCGCTTTCCGGGCGTGCTCGACCTGCAGGGCAAGCTCACGCGCGCCGACGGCACCCGCGTGTTCCGCTACCTGCCGCTGGACATTCCCCAGCACACGCGCGACTACGTGCGCGAGGCCGTCACCAAGGGCGTCGCGAGCAGCGTCGACTTCCGCGTGCGCGGCGACCTGCACGACATGCCCTTCAAGGACCCGAAGCAGGGCGACTTCCGCATTGCAGCCAAGGTGTCCGACGTCAACTACGCCTACGCGCCGCCCGCCGCCACGGCCGCCGCGCCTTCGCGCAACGGCACGCCCGCGCGCGTCTGGCCGGCGCTCACCGGCCTTTCGGGCGAACTGGTGTTCGAGCGCGACAGCATGCTGGTGCGCAACGCGCGCGGCCGCCTGGCGGGCACCGCCGGCGTGGAGGTGACCAAGGGCGAGGCGCAGATCCCGGAGCTGTCGCACCATGCGCAGGTGCTGCGCGTCGACGTGCAGGCCAAGGGGCCGCTGGCCGAGGTGCTGCGCGCGGGCGCGCCGCTGGCGGGCATCGAGCCGGGCGGCGTGGGCGAAGTCATGCAGGCCGCTCGCGCCACCGGCTCGGCCGACTACAAGCTGCACCTCGAACTGCCCCTGGAGGCCATGGACAACGCCAAGGTGCAGGCCAGCGTGGTGCTGGCCGACAACGAGCTGCAGGTGGTGCCCGAGGCGCCTTCGTTCTCGCAGGCGAAGGGCACCGTCAACTTCACCGAGACCGGCTTCTCGCTGGCCGGCGTGCAGGCCAGGCTCCTGGGCGGCGACGTCCGCCTGGAAGGCCGCGGCCGCTTCACCGGCCCCAACCGCGAGGTGGCCCTGAAGGCGCAGGGCACCGCCACCGCGGACGGCCTGCGCGGCGCGCGCGAGGTCGACTGGCTCGCCCGCCTCGCGAAGAAGGCGACCGGCAGCACGCCCTACGCGGCCACCTTCTCGGTGCGCGAAGGCACGACCGAGTTCTCGCTCAACAGCAGCCTGCAGGGCCTCGCGCTGCAGCTGCCGCCGCCGCTGGTGAAGGCGGCCGAGGAACAGATGCCGCTGCGCATCGAGAAGAAGGTGCTCGCGCGCGAAACCACGAAGCAGGGCGCGACGGTGGCCACGCAGGACCAGCTCTCGCTCGACCTGGGCCGCGTCGGCGCCGTGCAGTACGTGCGCGACCTGCTGGCCAACGGCGAGGCGCGCGTGGTGCGCGGCGGCATCGGCGTGGGCCTCGCGCAGGGCGAGACGGCCAGCCTGCCCGACAAGGGCGTGTTCGCGAACGTCAACGTCGCCAAGCTCGACATGTCCGCCTGGCAGTCGCTGCTCGGCGAGGCCGGCGGCGCGGGCGCCGAATCGGCGGAGCGCCCCGACGACCCGTCGATGGCCTACCTGCCCACGCGCATCGCCGTGCGCGCGCAGCAGCTGGGCATCGCGGGCCGCACGCTGCACAACGTGGTGCTCGGCGGCACGCGCGACGGCGGTGTCTGGCGCGCCAACATCGACGCCACCGAGCTCAGCGGCTATGCCGAATACCGCCACGCGCAGGCCGGGCGCCTCTATGCGCGGCTCGCGCGGCTGAAAATCGCGCCCTCCGAGGCCACGCAGGTCGAGGCCCTGCTCGACGAGCAGCCCGGCACCCTGCCGGCGCTGGACATCGTCATCGACGACTTCGAACTGCTCGGCAAGCGCCTGGGCCGCGCCGAGATCGATGCGGTCAACCGCGGCGGCGCGGGGCGCGAATGGGCGCTCAACAAGCTGGCCTTCACCATGCCCGAGGCCAGCTTCGCGGCCAAGGGCACCTGGGCCGCGGTGCCCGGCGCGGCGGCCGGCCAGCGCCGCACCGCCATGACCTTCAGGCTCGACATCGCCGATGCCGGCGAGCTGCTCACGCGCTTCGGCATGCCGGGCGTGCTGCGGCGCGGGCGCGGAAGGATGGAGGGCGACGTCAACTGGCGCGGCTCGCCGTTCTCGCTCGACTATCCGAGCCTGGGCGGGCAGCTGCAGCTCGACGTGGAGCAGGGCCAGTTCCTCAAGGCCGACCCGGGGCTTGCCAAGCTGCTGGGCGTGCTGAGCCTGCAGGCGCTGCCGCGCCGGCTCACGCTCGACTTCCGCGACGTGTTCAGCGAGGGCTTCGCCTTCGACTTCATCCGCGGCGACGCGAAGATCAGCAAGGGCATCGCCAGTACCAACAACCTGCAGATGAAGGGTGTCAACGCCGCGGCGCTGATGGACGGCTCGGCCGACATCGTGCGCGAGACGCAGGACCTGCGCGTGGTGGTCGTGCCCGAGATCAACGCAGGCACCGCGGCGCTGGTGGCCACCGCCATCAACCCCGCCGTGGGCCTGGGCACGTTCCTTGCGCAGTGGGTGCTGAGCAAACCGCTCGCGGCGGCGGCCACCCAGGAGTTCCACATCGAAGGCACCTGGGCAGACCCCAAAATAGCGAAGGTGCCGCGCACGCTGCAGCTGCTGCCGCAGACCATTCCCGGCGCGCCCGGTTTGCCGCCGGCTTCGCGGACCGCGGACGACGGCAAGAAAACGGAGACCAAGCAATGAAAGTCGCAGCCATCCAGATGGTGTCGGCCATCGCCCGCGAAGCCAACCTCGCGCGCGCCCACGACCTGCTCGCGCAGGCCGCGGCGGCCGGCGCCGAGCTCGCGGTGCTGCCCGAGTATTTCTGCATGATGGGCGCGCGCGACACCGACAAGCTGGGCCTGCGCGAGACGGCAGGCGCGGGCACGGTGCAGGGCTTCCTGGCCGACGCGGCGCGCGAGTTCGGGCTGTGGATCGTCGGCGGCACGCTGCCCATCGAGAGCACCGACGCCGAGCACGTGTTCAACAGCTCGCTGGCCTTCTCTCCCGACGGGCGCTGCGTGGCGCGCTACGACAAGATCCATCTCTTCTTCTTCGACAACGGCACCGAGCGCTACGACGAGCGCCGCGTCATCGCGCCCGGCGCGAAGCCGGTGGTGTTCGAGCTGCCCTCGCGCGACGGCCACCGCTGGCGCGTGGGCATGAGCGTCTGCTACGACCTGCGCTTTCCCGAGCTGTACCGCGCGCTCGCGAAGCAGGGCGCCGACCTGCTGCTGGTGCCCAGCGCCTTCACGCGCACCACCGGCGCCGCGCACTGGGAGGTGCTGCTGCGCGCCCGGGCCATCGAGAACCTGGCCTGGGTGGTCGCGCCCGCGCAGGGCGGCACGCACGAGAACGGCCGCCAGACCTGGGGCCAGTCCCTGGTCGTCGATCCGTGGGGCACGGTGGTGGCGCAGCAGGCCACCGAGGAAGGCGTGGTGCTGTTCGACATCGACGCCGCGAAGGTGCAGAGCACGCGCACTCAATTGCCCGTGCTCTCGCACAGCGTTCTTTAGATGACCCCCAGGCTTCGCGCACTTCGTGTCGCTGCGCCAACCCCCTTCCAGGGGGCAACACCGGCGGCCCGGCGAAGCCGGTTCCGCGGTGTTCCTGGAACAAGCCGCGTACCTTGCGTGTGGTGGTGTTGCCGGTATGTCTGATGCGCTGCTGACCGTCGCACCGCAGCGATGGGCGCTGCTGGCCTATGCGCGGCTGCGCTCGCTGTGGCAGCGCTGGTTCCTGTGGCTGCTGCTGGCGGTGCTGGTGTCGGTGCTGCTGGTCACGGTGGTGTGGCTCGCGGGCCGGCACGAGGTCGAGCAGGTGCAGGCCGCGCTCGACCGCGACACCGCCGACGCGGTCGCCGACCTGCGCAGCGGCTTCCAGCGCAATGCGCAGAGCCTGCGCGCCACGCAGGCGCCCGGCGCCGATCCCGCCAAGTGGCCGGAGGTGGCCGCCGCGCTGCTGCGCGAGCACCGCGAATGGCTGCGGCTCGAATGGCGCGACTCCGCGCTGCGTCCGCTGCAGGCCGTCAACACGCCCTACCGCATGCGCGTGCTCGACGAGGACACGCGCGGCCCCGAGCAGTCCGACGTGTCGCTGGCCTGCGCCGCGGCGCGCAAGCTGGGCGCGTCGGCCTATTCGCCGAGCCACTACGTGCCGATAGCGGGCGGCGGCGGCATCGAGGTGATGGAGCTGTGCGTGCCCATCGACGCGGGCGGCTACCTGGTGGCGAGCTATTCGCTGCGCGACGCGCTGATCGAACTGGTCGGCCCCACGCTCACGCGCGGCCAGGAAGTGGCCTTCACCGAGGCCGACGGCACGCGGCTGGTGGCGCTGGGCAGCTCGCGGCGCACCGGCACGCGCGTGTTCACCTCGCAGCAGCTCATCGACCTGCCGGGCGCCGCGCTGATGCTGCGCGTGGACGGCTGGCGCGCCGCACCCGACCTGTTCCCGAACATGCTCACGGCGCTGGTCACGGCGATTTCCATCGCGCTGGTGTCGGTGCTGGTGCTGCTGGCGCGCGACACGCGCCGCCGCCTGCGCGCCGAGCGCGACCTGGCCGACGCGCTGGCCTTCCGCAAGGCGATGGAAGACTCCGTCATCACCGGCCTGCGCGCGCGCGACCTGCGCGGCCGCATCACCTACGTGAACCCGGCCTTCTGCGAGATGGTGGGCTTCAGCCCCGAGGAGCTCATGGCCGGCAACGCCGAGGCGCCCGATGCTCCGTACTGGCCCACCGAACTCGCGCACGAGTACCAGCAGCGGCAGGCGCGCCGGCTGGCCGGCGGCATGCCGCCGCGCGAGGGCTTCGAGTCGGTCTTCATGCGCAAGGACGGCACGCGCTTTCCGGTGCTGATCTTCGAGGCGCCGCTGATCAACGCGCACAAGGTGCAGACCGGCTGGATGAGCGCGTTCATCGACGTGAGCGAGCAGCGCCGCATCGAGGAGCTCTCGCGCGCCAGCCAGGAGCGCCTGCAGGCCAGCGCGCGGCTGGCCACGGTCGGCGAGATGGCCTCGCTGCTGAGCCACGAGCTCACCCAGCCACTGGCCGCGATCGCCAGCTACGCGAGCGGCTCGCTCAATCTGCTGGGCCCCGACGCCAAGGGCGACCAGGGCGAGGTGGCGATGGCGGTGAAGCGCATCGCCGAGCAGGCCGACCGCGCGGGGCAGGTGATCCGCAGCGTGCACGACTTCGTGCGCCGCCGCGACCGCACGCGCGAGGCCGTCGCGCCGCAGGCGCTGATCGACGCGGTGCTGCCGCTGGTGCGGCTGCAGGCGCGCAAGCTGGGCGTGATCATCGAGGTGGTGCTGGAAGACAGCCTGCCCGCGGTCATGTGCGACCGCACGCTGGTCGAGCAGGTGCTGCTGAACCTCGCGCGCAACGCGATGCAGGCCATGGACAGCCCCGACAACGTCGGCAGCCGCGTGCTGCGGCTGCGCGTGGCGCGCGCCACGGCGGTGGGCGGTGCGGTGCAGGAGGACGGCCGGCGCTGGATCGAGTTCTCCGTGGCCGACCTGGGCAGCGGCATCAGCGAGGAGGTCGCCGAGCGGCTCTTCACGCCCTTCTTCACCACGCGCGCCGACGGCATGGGGCTCGGCCTGAGCTTGTGCCGCACGGTGGTGGAGCAGCACGGCGGGGCGCTCATGTTCGAGCCCAACAAGCCGCGCGGCACGGTCTTCAGGTTCACGCTGCCCAGTACATGATTCACCCCCAGGCTTCGCGCACTTCGTGTCGCTGCGCCAACCCCCTCGAAGGAGGCGGTGCCAGCGGCCCGGCGAAGCCGGTTCCGCGGCGCCCCCGAAGGGCTCGTGCCTGTTTTTGGAATTGAATTGATATGCAACCGCTGATCGACGGCTTGATCTTCATCGTGGACGACGACGCCAGCGTGCGCGAGGCGCTGGCCTGGCTGCTGCGCTCGCGTCGCCTGGCCAGCGAGCACTTCGCGAGCGCCGAGGCGTTCGAGCAGTTTCTCGACCATGGCCCGCTGCCGCAGCAGCCGCTGTGCCTGCTGCTGGATGTGCGCATGCCCGGCACCAGCGGGCTGGTGCTGTTCGACCGCATCGTGGAGCGCGGCCTGCTGCCGGCGATGCCGGTGATCTTCCTCACGGGCCATGCCGACGTGCCGACGGCCGTCGACGCGGTCAAGCGCGGCGCCTTCGACTTCTGCGAGAAGCCCTTCTCCGACAACGCGCTGGTCGACCGCATCGAGCATGCGCTGAGCGCGTCGCTGCAGGCACTGGAAGTGCAGCGCGCGCGCCGGGGCCTGGCCGAGCGCATCGGCGAGCTGACCGAGCGCGAGCGCGACGTGATGCGGCTGGTGGTCGAGGGCCTGCCGAACAAGCTCATCGCCGACCAGCTCGCGATCAGCGTGCGCACGGTGGAGGTCCACCGCGCGCGCGTGTTCGAGAAGATGGAAGTGAAGTCGGCCGTCGAGTTGGCCAACCGTCTGCGAGAACTCTAGCCCCGGATTCTTCGGGGAAACACTGCGGAACCGGCTTTGCCGGGCCGCTGGCGCCGCCCCCTGCAAGGGGGTTGGCGCAGCGGCACGGAGTGCGCGAAGCCTGGGGGTCAGCCCTTTTCCGCCACGAAGATTTCGACGCGGCGGTTCTGTGCGCGGCCGGCGGCCGTGTTGTTGTCCGCCAGCGGTTCGCGCGAGCCGCGGCCGTCGGTGGTGATGACCGTGGTCGAGATGCCGCGGCTCACGAGGTGGTTGCGCACGCTGTCGGCGCGGCTCACCGAGAGGCGCTCGTTGCCTTCCTCGCTGCCGGTGCTGTCGGTGTGGCCGACCACGCGCACGCTGGCGGCGGTGGCGCTCTTCAGGCCTTCGGCGACCTTGTCGAGAACCTGCGCGAGGTTGCGTTTGACGTTGGAGCGGCCGGTGTCGAACGACAGCTCGTTCGGGATCACCAGGTGAAGCTGGTTGTCGGTGGTCTGCTCGATCACGACGCCCGTGCCCTTGGTGGAGGTCTCGAGGTCCGTCTTCAGGGCGGCCAGGCGGGCTGTCCAGCTGTTGGCCGGTGCGGCCGCAGCGGCTGCGGGCGCGGGGGCCGGCGGCGGCGCCGACTGCGATGCGCAGCCCGCGATGAACAGCAACGCGGCGGCAGCCGCACCCGAAACAACAAACTTCCTCATGAGATTCCCTCTTAATGGACCAATGGAACGGTGATGGCGGGAACCGGCCTTTCAGCGCGGCCGGTTTCCCTTCGTGTGCTGGAGATCGTCAGCCTCGCGGCGCGCGCTCGCCCACGTAGATTTCGACGCGGCGGTTCTGTGCCCGGCCTGCGTCGCTGTTGTTGTCGGCGATCGGTTCGTGCGAACCGCGGCCCTCGATGCGGAAGGCCGCCGCGTTCACGCCGCGCGCCACGAGGTAGTCGCGGGTGCTGGTGGCGCGTTCGACCGACAGCGGGTTGTTGATGGCGTCCGAGCCGGTGCTGTCGGTGTGGCCGATGATGCGCACCTCTGCGTTCGGGTTGTTGCGCAGGCCGCTGGCGAACTGGTCGAGCACCGGCGCGAAGTTGGGCTTGATGTTGGCGCGGCCCACGTCGAAGGACACGTCGCTCGGGATCTGCAGCTTCAGCTCGTTGTTGGTCGTCTGCGTGACGGCCACGCCGGTGCCCTGCGTGGCGGCTTCCATCTGGCGCTTCTGGTTTTCCATGCGCTGCGACCACAGGTAGCCGCCGAGCGCGCCGGCTGCCGCGCCGACCACCGCACCGGTGCCGATGGCGCCGCGGTTGCCGCCGGTGGCCGAGCCGATGGCGGCGCCGCCCAGTGCACCGATGCCGGCGCCGATGCCGGTGTTGCGCTGCGTGTCGGTCATGCCGCCCGCGCACCCGGACAGGACGAGTGCGGCGGCGGTGGTGGCGAGTACGAACTTTTTCATGGCGATCCCTTTCAAGGTTGAATCAGGCGGGGCACAGCTCAGCCTTCGGGGAGTGCGTGATGGTACGGGCTCAAAGCCCTACGGAAAATAAGAAAAGTTTCGCCTTCGCGCATGAATGCTGCAATGATTGCTACTAAAGCAATAGCAATCGGGTGCTTGTCCGACAGTGCCGCGCGCCGGGGGACTGCACGAGCAGTTCACGTTCCGGGCGGCTTGTTCGAGCCGGTGCTGTCGCGGCCGGCTTTGGGGCCGTCTTCGGGGCCGACTTCGGGGCCGTCGTCGTCATCGTGCAATTCACCCTTTTTGCGGCCGGAAAACATGGTCCACCAGATGATCAGGATGAACACGAGTCCCGCGGCGAGGGCTTCAAGCAGAATCAAACCCATGAGAAATGGACTCCAGTGGCTGGTCGGGCTTGCGATCGTAGCAACGCTCGCCGCCTGTTCGACCGGCCCGCGCACGCCCGAACCCCCCATCCGCCCACCCGCCACCCAGCCGCGCGACCTCGGTCCGCTCACCGGCTCGCTCGCGCATCCCAAGAGCCGCTGGGTGCCGGTCGGCTGGAGCGAGCTGCCGGGCTTCGGCGAAGACCCGCTGCACGAGGCCTGGATCGCGCTGCTGGCGAACTGCTCGCGCCCCAACGCCGCCTTCGCGCCGCTGTGCCGCGACGTGCGCCAGCTCGCCATCGCCACCCCCGAAGAGCAGCGCCAGTGGATGACCGACCGGCTGCAGCCCTATCGCGTGGAAGCGCTCAACGGCCAGACCGAAGGCAAGCTCACCAGCTACTACGAACCGGTGTACGAAGCCTCGCGCGTGCCCACCGCCACCTTCAACGTGCCGATCTACCAGGCGCCCGATGGCCTCGTGCCGCGCCGCCCCTGGTACACGCGCCAGGAGATCGAGACCCTGCCCGAGGCCCAGGCCGCGCTGCGCGGGCGCGAGATCGCGTGGATGGCCGACCCGATCGACGCGCTGATGCTGCACATCCAGGGCTCCGGCCGGCTGCGCATCACCGAGGCCAACGGCTACCAGCACACCGTGCGCATGGCCTTCTCGGCCACCAACGAGCAGCCTTACCGCAGCGTGCAGCAGTGGCTCGTCAGCCAGGGTGTGACCAAGGTCGGCAAGTGGCCCGACGACACCAAGGCCTGGGCCGCGCAGAACCCCCAGCGCGTGACGCAGCTGATGTGGAGCAACCCGCGCTACGTGTTCTTCCGCGAGGAGACCATGAGCGAGGTCGATGCCGCCTTCGGTCCGCGCGGCGCGCAGGGCGTGCCGCTCACGGCCGGCCGCTCCATTGCGGTCGATCGCGAGAGCATCCCCTACGGCACGCCGGTGTGGCTTGCATCCAACGGGCCGGCGGCGCAATTGCAGAAGCTCGTGGTGGCGCAGGACACCGGCAGCGCCATCCTCGGTGCCGTGCGCGCCGACTACTTCGCGGGCACCGGCGCCGATGCGGGCCGCTTCGCGGCGAGCATGAACCAGCCGCTGCGGCTGTGGGCGCTGTGGCCGCGGCAGCTGCCCGCGCCCTGAACGAGAGGGCGCGAAACGGCGCGAAACGGCGGGCCGCGCGGGCCCGGGGATTGGCGAACGGGTCGATGAAGGGATGCTGAAAAGACCCGATTCAACCTGACCCGAGCCTGAGCAATTCACGGAGTCGTCATACGAAGTGCCTAACTTCGCGGGCTGGTTTTCCTTTCCAACCCACGAAGAAAGACATTGCGCATGACCGCAAACACCCGCACCGACGATCGTCCGGTCGAAATCGAAGACATCGGCACCAACCCCACGTCGAACCCCTCGTTCACCGACCTGATCGCCTCGCGCCTGAGCCGCCGCCACCTGTTCGGCCTGGGCGTCGGCACCGCCGGCACCGCACTGCTCCAGGCATGCGGCGGCGGCGGTGGTGGCGGCACCGCCTTCCCCGTCCTGCCCCCGGCTCCCGCACCGGCGCCTGCCCCGGCACCAGCGCCGACTCCGGCACCCAGCCCCGCTCCGATGAAGCTCGGCTTCAATGCCGTCGCCAAGAGCCTCGCCGACGTCGTCACCGTGCCCGCCGGCTACACCGCCAGCGTGCTCTACCGCCTGGGCGACCCTATTGCCTCGGGCGTTGCCGCCTACAAGAACGACGGCTCCGACGACCCCACCACCTACGACCGCCGCGCCGGCGACCACCACGACGGCATGACCTACTTCGGCATGAATGCGTCGAACAAGTGGGACCCCGTGAACGCCACGCGTGGCCTGCTCGTGATGAACCACGAAGCCATCACGTCCACGTTCCTGCACCCCGCAGGCCAGACCATCGTCAGCGGCGCGCGCACCGTCGCCGACGAAGTGCTGCGCGAGTTCTACGTGCACGGCGTGAGCGTGATCGAGGTCAACAAGACCGGCAGCGCCTGGAGCTACAAGCAGGACTCGAGCTTCAACCGTCGCGTCCATACGCTGACTGAGATGACTCTCTCGGGCCCGGCTGCCAAGACCGAATACGTGAAGACCAAATACTCGACCGACGGCAGCAAGACCCGCGGTACGGTCAACAACTGCGCCAACGGCACGACGCCGTGGGGCACGTACCTGACCTGCGAGGAAAACTGGGCCGGCTACTTTCGCCGCACCACGGCCACCGGCAGCACGCCGAAGGAGGATCTCTCCTTCCGTCGCTACGGCGTCGCCGGCAGCGGCAGCGCCATCGGCAACGGCCGCGAGCTCTGGGCCACCGTCACGCCCGATACGGCCGACAACCTGTATGGCCGCTGGAACTGTGAGGTTGTTGGCGCTACCGCCACTGACGACTACCGCAACGGCCCGAACACCTACGGCTGGGTGGTCGAGATCGATCCGTTCAATTCGTCGAGCACGCCCAAGAAGCGCACCGCGCTCGGTCGCTTCGGCCACGAAGGCGCCTGCCTGGGCCCGGTCGTGGTCGGCAAGCCGCTGGTCTGGTACATGGGCGACGACTCGCAGAACGAATACCTCTACAAGTTCGTGTCCGCCAAGGCCTGGGACGCCGCCGACATCGGTGGCGGCATCGCGGCCGGCGACAAGTACATGGACGAGGGCAAGCTCTATGTCGCCAAGTTCAAGGCCGACGGCACGGGCGACTGGCTCGAACTCAAGCTCGGTGTGAACAACATCACCGCCAGCTATTCGAAGTACGCCTTCGCCGATGCAGCCGATGTCTTGATCAACGCGCGCCACGCAGCCGATGCAGCTGGTGCGACGAAGATGGACCGTCCCGAATGGACGGCCGTCAATCCGAAGAACGGCGAGGTGTACCTCACGCTCACCAACAACTCGGCGCGTACGGTCACCGGTACCGATGCAGCCAATCCACGTTCATACAACGATCCCAAGGGGCCGAGCCAAACCGCGCAGAAGGGCAACCCGAACGGCCACATCATCCGTTTCGCGGATGCCGGTAGCGATCCGGCAGCCGTCACTTTCAAGTGGGACGTGTATCTCTTCGGCGCGCGCTCGACCGCATCGGCCGATGTGAACCTGTCCGTCCTTGGCGCCGACAACGACTTCTCCAGCCCTGACGGTATGTGGTTCAGCCAGGCCGCGCCCGGCCTGCTGTGGATCGAAACCGACGACGGCAAGTACACCGACGTGACCAACTGCATGCTGCTCGGTGCCCTGCCGGGCAAGGTCGGCGACGGCAGCGCGAAGACCATCACCAACGTCGACGGCGCTACCACGGCCACGCAAGCCACCTTCGTGGGCAAGGCCCCTGGCACCGACGGCCTGCGCCGCTTCCTGGTCGGCCCGGTGGACTGCGAGATCACGGGCATCGCTGAATCGGGTGACGGTCGTGCGTTGTTCGTGAACATCCAGCACCCGGGCGAAAATTCGCCGGATGCCACCAAGCCGGATACGTTCCTGAGCCACTGGCCGGACGGCGCGAAGACCCGCCCGCGCTCGGCGACCGTCGTCATCACCAAGAACGACGGCGGCCTGATCGGCCTCTGATCGGCGCAACAACCTGCCTCTTCCGGGAGACACCACGGAACCGGCTTCGCCGGGCCGCAGGTGTCGCCCCCGGCGAGGGGGTCGGCGCAGCGACACGCAGTGCGCGAAGCCTGGGGTGTGCCTATTTCGGCAACGGCAGCGCCGTCTTGTATCTCACCTGCTTGAGCGCGAAGCTGGAGCGGATCTTCTCGATCCCCGGAATCGGCGTGAGCTGTTCCAGGATGAATTTCTCCAGCGCCGCCATGTCCGCCACCGCGATGCGGATCAGGTAGTCGCTGTCGCCCGTCATCAGGTAGCACTCCATCACCTCGTCGTGCTCGGCGATGCGCTGCTCGAAGTCGGCCAGCGACTGCTTGCTCTGCGTGGTGAGGCTGATCGAGATGAACACATTGAGCCCGAGGCCCAGCGCCTTGGCACTCGCGAGCGCGACGTAGCGGTCGATCACGCCGTTGGCCTCGAGCACCTTCACGCGCGAAAGGCAGGGCGAGGGAGACAGGTGCACGCGCCGCGCGAGTTCCACGTTCGACAGCGCGCCGTCGCGTTGCAGCTCGTCCAGAATGCGCAGATCGATCGCGTCCAGTTGCATGAAATGCCGTTTATTTTGAATTCGGCGGAATTTTATGCTGCGACGGGAACGCGGGTTTGGCTTCGCCGGTAGCTAATTCTCCCCATTGCGGCCTAAAGTGCCGACATGAACGCCCCGATTTCGCCCGACCAGATGCGCGCCCTGCTGCTGGATGAAACGCAGCTCTCGCACGACCCCGACCCCGCAGAGACCGCCGAATGGCGCGATGCCTTCGTCGCGCTGGCGCAGACGCAGGGGCCGCAGCGCGCCAGGCAGATGCTGGTCGAGCTGGCGCGACTCGCGCGGCAGCAGCGCATCGGCTGGCAGCCCGAACTCGCCACGCCGTACGTCAACACCATCGCGGTGGAAGACCAGCCGCCGTTCCCGGGCGACCTCGCCATCGAGGAGAAGCTGGCCTCGCTGATGCGCTGGAACGCGCTCGCGATGGTCGCCAAGGCCAACCAGGCATACGGCGAACTCGGCGGCCACATCGCCAGCTATGCGAGCGCGGCCGACCTGTTCGAGACCGGCTTCAACCATTTCTTCCATGCGCGCAGCGAGCACCATCGCGGCGACCTCGTGTTCTTTCAGCCGCACAGCGCGCCGGGCGTGTACGCCCGCGCGTATCTCGAAGGCCGCCTGAGCGAGGAAGACCTGAAGCACTACCGCCAGGAGCTCACCGCGCCGGCCTTCGCCGAAGGCAGCGGCGCGCGCGGACTGTGCAGCTATCCGCATCCGTACCTGATGCCGGATTTCTGGCAGTTCCCGACCGGCTCGATGGGCATCGGCCCCATCAGCTCGATCTATCACGCGCGCTTCATGCGCTACCTCACGCACCGCAACCTGCTGAACTGCGAAGGCCGCAAGGTGTGGGGCGTGTTCGGCGACGGCGAGATGGACGAGCCCGAGTCGATGAGCGCGCTGACGCTCGCCGCGCGCGAAAAGCTCGACAACCTCGTGTGGGTCGTCAACTGCAACCTGCAGCGCCTGGACGGCCCGGTGCGCGGTAACGGCCGCATCATCGACGAGCTCGAGAAGCTCTTCGCCGGCGCGGGCTGGAACGTCGTCAAGCTCATCTGGGGCAGCGACTGGGACGGGCTTTTCGCGCAGGACGTCAGCGGCGCGCTGGCACGCGTGTTCTCCAACACCGTCGACGGCCAGATGCAGACCTTCGCGGCCAAGGACGGCCGCTTCAACCGCGACAACTTCTTCGGCCAGAACCCCGAGCTCGCGCGCCTGGCCGAAGGCATGACCGACGAGCAGATCGACCGCCTCAAGCGCGGCGGCCACGACCTCGTGAAGATCCACGCCGCCTACGCCGCAGCCGCCGCGCACCGCGGCCAGCCCACCGTGATCCTCGCCCACACCAAGAAGGGCTACGGCATGGGCAGCGCCGCGCAGGGGAAGATGACCACGCACTCGCACAAGAAGATGGGCGACGTGGACCTCATCGAGTTCCGCGACCGCTTCAACCTGCCGCTGACCGACGCGCAGGCCACCGCGATGGACTTCTACCGCCCCGCCGAGGACAGCGCCGAGATGCGCTACCTGCGCCAGCACCGCGAGGCCCTCGGCGGCGCCATGCCGCGCCGCGAGACCGCCTGCGAGGTGGTCGCCAAGCCCGACATCGCGAGCTACGCGCAGTTCGCGACCGTCGCGGCCGGCAAGGAGATGAGCACCACCATGGCCTTCGTGCGCATGCTGGGCAACCTGATGAAGGACAAGGCCCTGGGCCCGCGCATCGTGCCCATCGTGGCCGACGAGGCGCGCACCTTCGGCATGGCCAACCTGTTCAAGCAGGTCGGCATCTATTCGAGCGTGGGCCAGCGCTACGCGCCGGAAGACATCGGCTCGGTGCTGAGCTACCGCGAGGCCACCGACGGGCAGATCCTCGAAGAGGGCATCAGCGAGGCCGGCGCCATCGCGAGCTGGACGGCCGCCGCCACCAGCTACAGCGTGCACGGGCTGGCGATGCTGCCCTTCTACATCTACTACTCGATGTTCGGCTTCCAGCGCGTGGGCGACGCCATCTGGGCCGCGGCCGACCAGCGTGCGCGAGGCTTCCTGCTGGGCGCCACGTCGGGGCGCACCACGCTCGGCGGCGAGGGCCTGCAGCACCAGGACGGCAGCAGCCACCTCGTGGCCGCGACCATCCCCAACTGCAAGGCCTACGACCCGGCCTTCGCGGGCGAGATGGCGGTGATCGTCGACGCGGGCATCCGCGAGATGATGGTCGAGCAGCAGGACGTGTTCTATTACGTCACGCTCATGAACGAGAACTACGCGCAGCCCGACGTGCCGGCCGGCGCGGAAGGCGACATCCTGCGCGGGTGCTACCGCTTCGCCACTTACGCTCCCGCATCGGGCAAGGCGAAGAAGAAGGTCACGCTGATGGGTTCGGGCGCGATCCTCACCGAGGTCGTCAAGGCGGCGCAGCTGCTGGCCGACGAAGGCATCGAAGCCGAGGTGTTCAGCGTGACGAGCTGGAGCGAGCTCGCGCGCGACGGGCTGGCCTGCGAGCAGCGCGCGCTGGCGGGCGAGGCCGAGGCCGGCATGCCCTTCATCGCGCAGCAGCTCGGCAAAGGCAGCAAGGCGCCGATCGTCGCCGCCACCGACTACGTGCGCGCCGTGCCCGAGAGCGTCCGCGCCTTCCTGCCCGAAGGCCGTCGCTACATCACGCTGGGCACCGACGGCTTCGGCCGCAGCGACACGCGCGCCGCGCTGCGCGGCTTCTTCGGCGTCGATGCGAAGAGCATCGCGAACGCTGCGCGCCACGCGCTGGGCTGAACTGCAGCCGCCGCGAAAGTGGCGGGCCCTGCGTTAGAGTCGCAGGCCCCGCCACTTTCGCACCCATGACCGCCCGCTTCCAGTCCATCGCCCCCGCCGTCCGCCTGGCCGACCAGGTGGCCGATGCGCTTGCGGCCGAGGTGCGCAGCGGGCGCCTGTCCGAAGGCGACCGGCTGCCCACCGAGACCGCGCTGGCCGAGCAGTTCGGCGTGAGCCGCACGGTGGTGCGCGAGGCGGTGTCGCGGCTGAAGTCGCTGGGGCTGCTCGATTCGCGGCAGGGCAGCGGCGTCTACGTGCGCGCCGCGGGCGTGGAGCCGCTGCGCTTCGAGATGCCGCACGTGGCCTCGCGCGAGGCGGTGATCCAGATGGTCGAGCTGCGTCGTGCGCTCGAAGCCGAGGTGGCTGCGCTGGCTGCCGAGCGGCGCAGCGAAGAGGAGATGCAGCGCATTCGCGACGCCATCGCCGCATTGCATGCGGCTGTGGAAGCCGGCGGCAACGGCGCGGACGAGGACGTGCTCTTCCACCGCGCCATCGCCGAGGCGGCGCGCAACCCCTTCCTGATCGGCACGCTGCAGTACCTGCGGCAGTTCCTGCACGGCGCTACCCGCGTCACGCGCGCCAACGAGGCACGCCGCGCGGATTTCGCGCGCGAGGTGGCGCAGGAGCATGCGCGCATCGTCGAGGCGATCGAGGCCGGCGATGCGTTGCGCGCGCGCGAGGCCGCCAAGAGCCACATGGACAACGCGATCCGCCGCATCGAGCAGGCCGATCCGGTGTTCTGGCAGCAGGAGGGCGAGCAGCTCGCCCGCCCGCTGGTCGAAGGCTGGCCCGTCGGCGGCTGAGCCGACACACAAAGACACCACAAAGTCGCCGTGAGGCGCGTTTTTCGAGGGTTTACCCGGGTCGGGCAACAAAACTCAAATTTGTATGATGACCTGACAAATCATCCGAGACACAGCCTTCCAATGACTTCCTCGACCCTCCAGGCCGGCGCAGCGTCGCCCGCCGCCGCCGATGCCGCGCTCGAAAAGCGCGCCTATTCCAAGGTGTTCTGGCGCCTCGTGCCCTTCCTGATGCTCTGCTACGTGATCGCGTACCTCGACCGCGTGAACGTCGGCTTCGCCAAGCTGCAGATGGGCCAGGACCTGGGCTTCAGCGAAACCGTGTTCGGCCTGGGCGCGGGCATCTTCTTCCTGGGCTACTTCCTGTTCGAAGTGCCGAGCAACCTGCTGCTCAACCGCGTGGGCGCCCGCGTCTGGATCGCGCGGATCATGATCACCTGGGGGCTGCTCTCGGCCTGCTTCATGTTCGTGAAGACGCCCACCAGCTTCTACATCCTGCGCTTCCTGCTCGGGCTGGCCGAGGCGGGCTTCTATCCGGGCGTGATCCTGTACCTCACGCACTGGTACCCGGCGCACCGGCGCGCGCGGATCATCGCGGTGTTCATGTCGGCGATTCCCGTGGCGGGCATCTTCGGCAACCCGCTGTCGGGCTGGATCATGGACAGCTTCCACGGCGTGTCGGCCATGAGCGGCTGGCAGTGGATGTTCCTGATCGAGGCCATCCCCGCCGTGCTCATCGGCGTGGCGGTGCTCCTCTACCTCGACAACGGCATCGCCCAGGCGCGCTGGCTGAGCGCCGAGGAGAAGGCCCTTCTGCAGCGCGAGGTGGCGAAGGACGCCGCCCATGGCGCCAAGGGCCCGCACTCGGTGGCTGGCGTGTTCCGCGACGCGCGCATATGGTGGATGGCGTTCATCTACTTCGCGTTCGTCATGGGCCAATACGCACTCACCTTCTGGCTGCCCACGCTGGTCAAGGCCACGGGCGTGCAGGGCAACCTGAACATCGGGCTGCTCAGCGCCATTCCGTTCCTCTGCGCCATCGTCGCGATGAACTTCTTCGGCCGCAGCGCCGACCGCCGGCAGGAGCGCCGCTGGCACCTGATCGTGCCGGCCATGATGGGCGCGGTGGGCTTCACCGTGGCCGCCTCGTACACGCAGAACACGGCCGTGTCGCTGGCGTTCCTCTCGCTCGCCGCAGCGGGCGTGCTGACCTGCGCGCCGCTCTTCTGGTCGCTGCCCACCGCCTTCCTCACGGGCACTGCCGCCGCCGCGGGCATCGCCGCCATCAACTCGGTGGGCAACCTCGCAGGCTTCGTGAGCCCCTACCTCATCGGCTACCTGAAGGACCTCACGGGCAGCACGCAGATCGGCATGTACGTGCTGGCCGGCGCGCTGGTGCTCGGCGCCATCGGCGTGTGGTTCACGCCCAGGCAACTGGTCAACCGCTGACCGACCAACATCGAAAGAAACCTGCATGACTTCCAGCACCAACTCCCCCGTCGTCGGCCTCGTGGGCCTGGGCGCCATGGGCGCCGGCATGGCGCAGTCGCTGCGCCGCGCGGGCCATGCGCCGCATGTGTTCGACGTGCGCCGCGAGGCCGCCGAAGCCTTCGCGCGCGAGGGCGGCACGGCCTGCGCCACGCTGGCCGAGATCGGCTCGCAGTGCGACATCGTGGTCAGCGTGGTGGTGAATGCCGCACAGACCGACTCGGTGCTGTTCGGCGACGGCACCTCGCCCGGCTGCGCCGCGTCGATGAAGCCCGGCAGCGTCTTCGTGATGTGCTCCACCGTCGATCCGAACTGGTCGGTGGCGCTGGAAGCGCGCCTGGAGAAGCTGGGCATCCTCTACATCGACGCGCCCATCTCCGGCGGTGCCGCCAAGGCCGCGAGCGGACAGATGACGATGATGACCGCCGCCAGGCCCGTCGCCTACGAGAAGGCCGGCGCCGTGCTCGACGCGATGGCCGCCAAGGTCTACCGCCTGGGCGACAAGGCGGGCGCGGGCAGCAAGGTGAAGATCATCAACCAGCTGCTGGCCGGCGTGCACATCGCGGTGGCGGCCGAGGCCATGGCGCTGGGCCTGCGCGAGGGCGTGGACCCGGCGGCGCTGTACGAGGTCATCACCCACAGCGCGGGCAACAGCTGGATGTTCGAGAACCGCATGGCGCACGTGCTCGCGGGCGACTACACGCCGCTGTCGGCCGTGGACATTTTCGTGAAGGACCTGGGCCTGGTGCTCGACGTAGCGCGCGCGAGCAAGTTTCCGCTGCCCCTGTCGTCCACCGCGCACCAGATGTTCATGCAAGCCTCCACCGCCGGATTTGCGCGCGAGGACGACAGCGCCGTCATCAAGATCTTCCCGGGCATCGAGGTGCCTGCACCGAAGGGGAAAGCGCCGTGACCGACGCCACACTCAAGTTCGTCGACACGCCGCTGCTGCGCATCGGCTACGAGGAATGGAACCCCGCGGGCAAGGCCACCGCGGTGCTGGTGCACGGCTGGCCCGACAGCCCGCGCTGCTGGCACGGCGTGGCCGCGCGTCTGGCCGAGGCCGGCTGGCGCGTGCTGCTGCCTGCCCTGCGCGGCTTCGCGCCGACGACCTTCCTGCATGCGGATACGCCGCGCAGCGGGCAGCTCTCGGCGCTGGGCCGCGACCTGCTCGACTTCATCGACGCGCTCGGCCTCGATCAACCCGCGCTCGTCGGCCACGACTGGGGCGCGCGTGCGGTGGGCAATGCCTGCGGGCTGCGGCCCGGCGTCGCGAGTTCGCTCACGCTGATGTCGGTCGGCTACGGCACCAACGCACCCGACCAGCCGATGCCGCTCGCGCAGGCGCGCAACTACTGGTACCACTGGTACATGGCCACGCCGCGCGGCGAACGCACCGTGCATGACGACCGCATCGCCTTCACGCGGATGATGTGGGACACCTGGGCGCCGGCCGGCTGGTACGAGCCCGCCGAGTTCGAGGCCACCGCCGCCGCCTTCGAGGGCGACGACTGGGCGCGCGTGGTGGTGCATTCGTACCGCCATCGCTGGGGCCATGCGCCGGGCGATCCGCACTACGCGGCCGACGATGCCGCGCTCAACCCCGCGCCCGTGCTGTCGGTACCCACGCTGGTGCTGCACGGCGCCGCCGATTCCTGCAATCATCCCGACACCTCGGCCGGCAAGGAACGCTTCTTCAGCGGCCCCTACCGCCGCGAACTGCTCGACGGCGTGGGCCACTTCCCGCAGCGCGAGGCGCCCGAAGCGGTGGCCGATGCGCTGCTGCGCTTCCTGCCCGCGCTCTAGAACGAACACGAAAGACAAGACGACCATGAACATCCTCATCACCGGCGGCTGCGGCTTCCTGGGCGCCCGCCTCGCCCGCACGCTGCTCTCGGGCGGCAGCCTTGCACTGGCCGGGTCGGCCGCGCAGCCCGTCTCGCGCATGACCCTGGCCGACCGCGTGCCGCCGCCCGCCGACCTGGCGGCCGATGCGCGCGTGCAGTTCGTGCAGGGCGACCTGCTGGAGCAGCTCGCGAACGGCGCGCTGCCCATCGCCGACACGCAGCTCGTGTTCCACCTCGCCGCGGCAGTGAGCGGCGAGTGCGAGGCCGATTTCGACCTCGGCATGCGCAGCAACCTCGACGCCACGCGCGGCCTGCTCGAAGCCGCGCGCCGCGCGGGCCATGCGCCGGTGTTCGTGTTCTCCAGCTCGGTCGCGGTGTTCGGCGATTCGCCCGAGCAGCGCCTGCCCGCCGTCATCGAAGACACCACGCTGCCGACGCCGCAGAACAGCTACGGCATCCAGAAGTTCATCGGCGAACAGCTGGTGGCCGACTTCGCGCGCAAGGGCTTCGTGCAGGGCCGCAACGTGCGGCTGATGACTGTGTCGGTGCGCCCCGGCCGGCCCAACGGCGCGGCCTCGAGCTTCCTGAGCGGCATGCTGCGCGAACCGCTGGCCGGCGAACGCGCACGCTGCCCCGTGTCGCCCGACACGCCCGTCGCGCTGGCCTCGCCCGGCAACACCGTCGCGGGCATCGTGCGCGCGGCCACCGCCAGCGCCGCCGAGTGGGGGGCGCGCACGGCGGTCAACCTGCCCGCGCTGACCACCACCGTGCGCGAGATGGCGCAGGCGCTCGAACGCATCGCAGGCAAGGAGGCCACCGGCCTGATCGACTGGGAGCCCGACGCCGCCATCGCGAAGATCGTCACCAGCTGGCCCAGCCGCATCCACGCCGCGCGCGCCGAGGCGCTGGGGCTGAAGGCCGACGCCAGCTTCGATGCGATCCTGCGCGACTACGTGCGCGAGAACGCGAAGGCCGTGAAGCTTGCGCTGAAGGACTGAACGCCATGTCCAAGCTCGTGCTCGGCTGCATCGCCGACGATTTCACCGGCGCCACCGACCTCGCGAACAACCTCGTGCGCGCCGGCATGCGCGTGGTGCAGGCCATCGGCGTGCCCGAAGGCCCGCTGGATGCCGATGTGGATGCCGTGGTGGTCGCCCTCAAGTCGCGCACCATCGCGCCGGCCGAAGCCATCGCGCAGTCGCTCGATGCATTGCGCTGGCTGCAGTCGCAGGGCGCGAAGCAGATCTACTTCAAGTACTGCTCCACCTTCGACAGCACGCCCCAAGGCAACATCGGCCCCGTGACCGAGGCGCTGATGGACGCGATGGGATGCGACTTCACCATCGCCACGCCCGCCTTCCCCGACAACAAGCGCACCGTGTTCAAGGGCTACCTGTTCGCGGGCGACGTGCTGCTCAACGAGAGCGGCATGCAGAACCATCCGCTCACGCCGATGACCGACCCGAACCTCGTGCGCGTGCTGCAGGCGCAGTGCACGCGCAAGGTGGGGCTCGTCGACTACGCGGTGGTGGCACGCGGCGCCGCCGCCATCGAGGAGCGCATTGCGCAGCTCAAGGCCGAGGGCGTTTCCATCGCCGTCGTCGATGCGGTGTCGAACGACGACCTGCTGCGCATGGGCCCGGCGCTCGCGAAGATGCCGCTGGTCACCGCAGGCTCGGGCGTGGCCATCGGCCTGCCGGCCAACTTCGGCCTCGCGCCCTCGTCGCAGGCGAGCGAGTTGCCTCGGGCCGGCGGCAAGTCGGCGGTGGTCTCGGGCAGCTGCTCGCTGGCCACCAACCGGCAGGTGCTCGACTTCATCCAGCGCGGCGGCGCGGCGCTGGCCATCGATCCGCTGCGCATCGCGGCGGGCGTCGACGTCGCGGCCGAGGCGCTGGCGTGGGCAGCTCCGCTGATCGACAAGGGCCCGGTGCTCGTCTACTCCACGGCCGAGGCCGGCGCCGTGAAGTCGGTGCAGGGCCGCCTGGGCGTGGAAGAGGCCGGCGCGATGGTCGAGCGCACCATCGCCGCCATCGCGCGCGGCCTGGTCGAGCGCGGCGTGCACCGGCTGGTGGTGGCCGGCGGCGAGACCTCGGGCGCCTGCGTGCAGGCGCTGGGCATCGCGCAGATGCAGATCGGCCCGCAGATCGACCCCGGTGTGCCGTGGTGCCATGCGCGCTCCGAAGCCGCGCCCGAGGCCGGCCTGCACATCGCGCTGAAGTCGGGCAACTTCGGCAGCGACGATTTCTTCACCAAGGCATTTACAGTGCTCGCATGAACGAGAACGAAGCCCGCGAGGAGATCTGCCGCGTCGGCCGCAGCCTGTTCGAGCGCGGCTACGTGCATGCCACGGCCGGCAACATCAGCGTGCGCCTGGACGACGGCGGCTTTCTCATCACGCCGACCGACGCCTGCCTGGGTTTTCTCAATCCCGCTCGCCTGGCCAGGCTCGATTCGCAGGGCCAGCAGACCGGCGGCGACCGCGCCAGCAAGACCATCGCGCTGCACACGCGCATCTACGCCGCCGCGCGCGAGTTCGACGCGAATACTGCCTGCGTGATCCACACCCACAGCACGCACTGCGTGGCGCTCACGCTGCAGCGACCCGGCGACGAGCTGCTGCCCGCGCTCACGCCCTACTTCGTGATGAAGGTGGGTCATGTGCCGGTCATTCCGTACCACCGCCCCCGGTGCGCCCGAAGCGGCCGAGCAGGTGGCGCAGGCCATCGGGCGCTTCGGCGCCGCGGGCACGCCGATCCGCGCCGTGATGCTCACGCGCCTGGGTCCCAACGTGTGGCACGACACGCCGGCCGCCGCCATGGCCGTGCTCGAGGAACTCGAGGAAACCGCAAGGCTCCAGCAGCTCGCGCAGGCCGCAAGGCCCGAGCCGCTCGATGCCGATCAGATCGATGAACTGCGCCGCACCTTCGGTGCGCGCTGGTAGTACAAACAACACCCCATGCCTCAATTCGCAGCCAACCTCTCGATGCTCTATCCGGAGCTCGCCTTCCTCGACCGCTTCGACGCCGCCGCGAAGGACGGCTTCAAGGCCGTGGAATACCTCTTCCCCTACGACTTCACCAAGGAAGAAATCGTCGCCCGGCTCAAGCACAACGGCCTGCAGCAGGTGCTGTTCAACGGACCGCCGGGCGACTGGAACGGCGGCGAGCGCGGCTTGGCCTGCCTGCCGGGGCGCGAGGCCGAGTTCCGCGAAGGCATCGCCAAGGCCATCGACTACGCCGTGGCGCTCGACTGCCCGCGCATCCACGTCATGGCCGGCCTCGTGCCCGCCGGACAGCAACGCGACGCGCTGCAGCCCGTCTACATCGACAACCTGCGCTGGGCCGCTGCCGAGGCCGCCAAGGCAGGCCGCGACGTGCTGATCGAGCCGATCAACACGCGCGACATCCCGGGCTTCTTCCTCAACCGGCAGGACCATGCGCACGAGATCGTCGAGGCGGTGGGCGCACCCAACCTCAAGGTGCAGATGGACCTCTACCACTGCCAGATCGTCGAGGGCGACGTGGCGATGAAGATCCGCAAGTACCTGCCGACCGGCCGCGTCGGCCACATCCAGATCGCCGGCGTGCCCGACCGCAACGAGCCCGACATCGGCGAGCAGAACTACCCGTACCTCTTCGACGTGCTCGACGAGGTGTCGGCGCAGTGCGGCTGGCAGGGCTGGGTCGGCTGCGAGTACCGGCCGAAGCGCGGCGCGGAGCCCGGCGGCACCTCGGCCGGCCTGGGCTGGCTGCGCGACTGGCGGCAGCGGCACGCATGAAGCTCGAAGCGCTGCGCATCCCGGCGCCGCTGCGTGGCTTCGCGGCGGGCGATGCGCAGCTGTTCGACGTCATCATCGAGGGCGACAAGGTCGCCTCCATCACGCCCAGCGCGCAACAGCAGCAAGCGAACGGCACGCTGCTGAGTGCCCCGGTCGAGGCCCACGCGCACATCGACAAGAACTACACCGTGCAGGACGTGGGCGCCGCTCAGGACAACCTGTTCGTCGCTATCGAGCGCATGAACCGGCACCGCGAGAGCTGGACCGGCGAATCGCTGCGCCTGCGCATGGAGCGCGCGCTGCAAGACGCATGGCTGTCGGGCACGCGCGCGCTGCGCACGCACCTCGACTGGGTGCAGCCCGAGCCGCCGGCAGCGCTGGCGGTGTTCGAGGCGCTGCGCGAGGAATGGCGCGGGCGCATCGAGCTGCAGTTCGTGTCGCTCACGCCGCTGGACCTGTTCGCCGACCTCGCCGCGGGCGAGCGCATCGCGCGCGAGGTGAAGCGCGCGGGCGGCGTGCTCGGCGCCTTCGTCTACCGCAACGAGGGCATCGTCCACAAGCTGGGCCGCGTGTTCGATCTCGCGCAGCAGCACGGCCTGGCGCTGGACTTCCACGTCGACGAAGGCCTGGACGTCGAGGCCACCGGCCTGCGCAGCATCGCCCAGCTGGTGCGTGCGCGCGACTTCAGGCAAGGCGTGGTCTGCGGCCATGCCTGCTCGCTCTCGGTGCAGGAAGACGCGGTGGCCGCCGAAACGCTCGCGCTGTGCGCCGGCGCCGGCATCCACCTCGTCGCGCTGCCCACCACCAATCTCTACCTGCAGGGCGCCTGGGACCGCACGCCCGTGCAGCGCGGCATCACGCGCATCCGCGAGGCGGCGGCACGGGGCTTGCGTGCGAGCCTGGCGACCGACAACGTGCAGGACGCCTTCTATCCCTACGGCAGCTACGACCTGCTGGAGACCTTCGGCCTCGGCGTGCAGGCGGCGCATCTCGCGCCGGCCGACGACTGGCTCGACACCATCACCGTGAGCCCCGCGAAGGCGCTGGGGCTCGCGTGGGACGGACGCATCGCGCCGGGCTGCCCGGCCGACCTGCTGGTGTTGTCGGCCACCGGGGAACATGAACTGATCGGCCCGCGCGGACGGCAACGCACCGTCATCCGCGCCGGCCAGGCACTGGAGAGCAACGAACGATGAGCATGGGCAAGCCGATGGCCAACTACGCGGCCGCCAAGCGCGTGGGCGATTTCGTCTTCATGAGCGGCGTGGTCGCCGTCGACCCGGCCACGCGCCGCGCGGTCGCCGGCTACGACGCCATTCCCGAAGAGGCGCGCACCGCGCTGCAGGGCGTGGGCTACGCCACCGGCCAGATGTCGGTGGACGTGTTCGAGGCGCCCATCGTCGCGCAGAGCTGGTTCGTGCTCGAGCGCATCCGCCAGATCGCGGCCGAGCACGGCGGCACCATGGAAGACGTGGTGAAGCTGGTGCAGTACTTCCGCCACCTGCCGCACTACGCCTTCTACAACCGCGTGCGCGGCCTGTTCTATCCGGGCGAGCCGCCGGTGAGCACGGTGGTGGAGGTGTCGCGCTTCCTGCCGGGCGACGAAGTGCTGGTGGAAGTGGAAGCCACCATGTACTTGCCCCGGACCGCTTTCTCGTCGTCTTCCTCGTCTACCTGACGCCCGCGCCCTTGAGCAGGAATTCGGTCACCTGCTCGATCAGGTAGCGCCGGTCCTTGCCGTCCTTGTCCTGGCCCTGCTGGATCGAATCGCGGTAGTAGGCGGCCTGCGTGGCGTGGTCGGCGTAGAACTGCGTCACCGCCCAGATGTGGAACAGCACCAGCATCGGGTCGGCCTTGTCCATCAGGTCCTGGTTCATCCAGTTCTGGATCACCGCGGCGGCCTGTTCGGTGCGCTGCTTGCTCGTCTCCATCATGTCGTTGATGACGGGCGCGCCGCGCAGCATCTCGGCCGTGAAGATGCGCGAGCGCAGCGGATGCTCGAACGAGAACATCATCTTGCGGCGGATCAGGTCGCCCAGCACCTTGCGCGGGCCGAAGGCCTCGTCGCTGAAGCCGAACACCACGATCCAGTCGTTGAGGATGTCCTGCAGCACCTGGCGGTACAGCGCCTCCTTGCTGTCGATGTAGTAGTGCAGCTGCGCCTTCGACAGCCCCGCCTTGTCGGCGATGGCCTGCGTCGAGGCGCCGGCGAGGCCCTCGCTCGCGAACACCTCGATGGCGGCCTGGTTGATGAGGCCGAGCACCTGCGTGTACTTGCGCGATCGGCCGCGCGTGGCGGGCGCCTCGCCGTCGCTCTCCTGCGTGATGGCGGCGCGTGCGTTCATAGCTGCAGTTCCAGTTCCAGCCCCTTGGCGCGCGAGCAGCACAGCGCCACCTTGTGGCGGCGCTCGCTGCCGGTGAGGCAGAAGTCGCGGTGCTCGGCGCCTTCGCCGTCGCCCTCGACCACGCAGGTGCCGCACAGGCCCTGCTGGCACGACACCGGGATGTCGATGCCGACCTCGTGCAGCGCGTCGACGGCGGTCTGGTCGGCCGCCACCGGCACGGCGATGCCGCGCTTCGCGAGTTTGAGCGTGAAGGGCAGGCCGGTGGCCGCACCGGCGTCGGTGGGCGCGGCGAAGTATTCGGCGTGCAGTGCGTCTTCGGGCCAATCGGTCTGTGCGGCGGCGTCGCGCACCGCCTGCATGAAGCCGCCGGGGCCGCACACGTACAGGTGCGTGCCGGGTGCGCGCTCGGCCAGCAGCGAACGCAGGTCGATGCGCTGCGATGCGTCGCCCTGGTCGAGGTGCAGCCGCAGGTGCGGCGCCAGCGACGGCGCGCGCAGCGCATCGGCGAAGGCCAGGTGCTTTTCGCTGCGCGCGAACACGCACAGCGCGAAGGGCGCGCCGCGCGCGGCCAGCGCCTGCGCCATCGCCAGCAGCGGCGTCATGCCGATGCCGCCGGCCAGCAGCAGGTGGTGCGTGGCCTCCTCGCGCAGCGGAAAGGTGTTGCGCGGCGCGCTGATCGGCAGCAGGTCGCCCTCGCGCACGCGCTCGTGCATCGAGGCCGATCCGCCGCGGCTGGCGAGCTCGCGCTTCACGCCGATCACATAGCGCCCCGCCTTGGCGGCCGATGGCGCACGCGCCAGCGAGTACTGGCGCGAGAAGCCGCCGGGCATGTGCACGTCGATGTGCGCGCCGGCCTCGTACGAGGGCAGCGGCCGGCCCCACGGGTGGGCCAGCTCGAAGGCCAGGATTTCCGGCGTCTGGCGCGAGATGCGTTCGACGCGGACGGTGAGCGTGCGTTCGAGGCTCATGGTGTGTTGTCTCCCTCTGGAATCGAAGGCTCTTGTGCTAGATGCTGCCCAGCTTGCGCGAGACGCGTTCGATGAAATGGGTGCGGTCGCTCGCGGTGACGGCGTTCATGTCGTGCAGCTGCAGCCACGTCACCTTGCAGCGCCACGCGAAGAGCGCGCGCAGCGCCCGCGTGAAGAGCCGCCTGCCCGGATCGCCGATGGCCATCACGAACCAGCGCGGCGAGCCGCCGGTGGTCACCACCGTGAGCCGCCGGATGTGCCGCATGCCCGACTTCGCGAGCTGCCCCTTGCGTTCGGCCGGCAGGAAGGCCACGCCGGGCAGCCACACCCGCTCCAGCCAGCCCTTGAGCATCGAGGGCGGCCCGTAGAACCAGGTGGGAAACACGAACACCAGGTGCTCGGCCCACAGCAGCGCTTCGACGTGGGGTTTCACACGTTCGCGGATCAGGTCGGGGTTGTCGAGGTAGGCGATGCGCTCTTCGCATGTCAGCGTGGGGTCGAAGCCCTCGGCGTACAGGTCGATGGACTTCACGGGATGTCGCGGCGAGAGCGACTCGAGCGCGGTGCGGTAGAGCGCGTGGTTGAAGCTGTCAGGGTTCGGATGGCAGTGGACGACGAGCGTTTTCATGGTTGAGGGCCGGTTCGCCCAGGACTTGCGTCGCTGGCGAGACGGGGTCAGAGCCCAGGGGATGAAAGGCCGCGCGGTGCCTTATGGCAACCCAGGCGCCGGCATCTGACCCCGGCGCAAGCCCCGCGCGGCCGCGGGAAAAAAACGGTGTGCTTACTTGCCCGTGAGCTTCTTGCGCACGTCGATGCCAACGCCCTTGTTCACGAACTGCGTGGTGACCACCTTCGACAGGTCGACTTCGCCGGGCTTGTACAGGCCGGCCTTGACCATCTTGTCGTAGAAGTCCTTCACGCGCGCCTCGTCCATCGCGCCGATGCCCTTGGTGAGCGATTCGCCGCTATCGACGATGCCCATCTTCTTCATCAGCTCGATGGAGCCCAGAGAGGAGGCCACCGGCGAGTCGGGGTTGATCTTGGCGATCATCTCGTTGGCGGCCTTGTTGTCGCCGTAGAGGTAGTTGTTCCAGCCGATGATCGATGCCTCGATGAACTTGCGCACCGTCTCGGGCTTGGTCTTCACCAGGTCGGCGCGCGTCTCGATGGTGGTGGAGTAGGTCGAGAAGCCGTTGTCGGCCAGCAGCTGCACCACGGGGTCGAAGCCGGCCTGCGCCTTGATCGACAGCGGCTCGGAGATGGCGTAGCCCTGTTGAATGGACTTCTTGTCGGCCAGGAAGGGGCCCACGTTGAAGGTGTAGGGCTTGAGCTGCGAGTCCTTGAAGCCGTGCTCCGACTTCATCCACTGCCAGAAGCTGAACTGGCCGTCCTTGCCGATGAAGGCCACCGGCGCCTTGGCCATGTCCTTGAAGGTGTCGAAGCCCTGGCCCGGGTGGGCGAACATGGCCTGCGGGTCTTTCTGGAAGAAGGCCGCCACCACCACGGTGGGCACGCCGTTCTTCACGTTGTCGAAGGACTGCAGCAGGTTGCCGGTCATAAGGAAGTCGACCTTGCCGGCCGGCAGCATCGGCCGGTTGTTGACCATCGGGCCGCCCTGCTGGATGTCGACGTCGAGGCCGTACTTCTTGTAGGTGCCGTCCACCAGCGCCTGGTAGAAGCCGCCGTGGCCGGCCTGCGCCTTCCAGTTGGTGGCGAACACCACTTTTTCCTGCGCCTGCACGGCGAAGGCGGCTGCAGCGAGGGCTATGCCGAGGGCAAGCGGACGGATTGTCAGAGCGGGAACGCGCATGGCAGTGGACTCCTGGGGTTGAATGCGAAACGGGATTTTCATATCAGTCGAGAGGCGCTTTTGCTTCTATTCGGGGCGTGTGCACAGGGCGTCGGGTACTCCCCTCCGCGAATGTCCCCCGGCCTGCGGCCTCCTCCTTTATTTCGCTGCGGGGAGCACCCGACGCCCTGTGCACGGGGCACGCTGCTGGTGTACGACCGATCAACGACCGCACTGCCCAACGCACACGTCGATGGGGTGCCTTGCGCAGCGAAATAAAGGAGGAGCCCGAAGGGCGGGGGACATTCGCGGAGCAAGGTACCCCGTCGGCGTGTGCGAGTCCTGAACAGCGGTCCTGATAAGACCACCGAAGATGAACAAAACGCCAAGTCGTCATTTCAGCGCTCGACAGCCATGTCGGCAGTCCAGCCGCGCGTCTTGCCCGGGTTCATCAACCCCATCGGGTCGCTGCGCTTCTTGAACTCGATCTGCTGCGTGTCGATGGTCTTCATGCCGCCGTCCTCGATGGTCACGACGTGCGGGTTGAAGATCTTGCAGCCGCCTTGCGACTCGATCTCGCGGATCAGCTCGTACTGGTGGGCCTCACCCTTCCAGCGCACCAGCAGGATGCCGAAGGTGCCGCACTCGCCGTTGGCGCGCGCGAAGTCCTGGTGCTGCAGCACGTCGTCGCCGAAGATCTCGAGGTGCCGCTCGACCACGGCCGGGTCGAAAGGCTGGGCGTAGGCCACCTGAAGATAGGTCCAGCCGCGGTCGGCCTTCAGCGCCTGCAGCGTGGTGTGGTTGAACGCGCACTCGTAGGCGGGAGGCAGGCCTTCGGCGAGCAGCTCGGCCTCGGTGCCCGCCACCGAGATCGTTCCGCCGTGCGACGCGGCGAGCGCGCTGAAGTCGTCCATCGACTCGGGCGAGACCATCGCGAACACAGCGTGCCGGTCGGCCGGGAAGCGGTCGCGCATGGCCGTGTAGTAGGGCGAGAAGCGCGCCTCCACCGTCGACAGCAGGAAGATGTCGAGCGAAGGCGCCTGCGCCGCGATGCCGAAGTCGAGCGCGCCGCGGTACGTGTCGAACAGCACCGTGCAGTGCACCCAGTCGACGGCCGGGCTCAGCGCCACCTCCACGTCGAGGATCACGCCGTTGGTGCCGTAGGCATGGTGCACCTGCTGGATCTCGTCGCCGTGCAGATCGATGACGCGCGGCTCGCGCTCCACCGTCATCACGCGCGCGCGCGCAGCAGGTTGCCGGGGTCGCGCAGGATGCCGTGGCGGAACGAGCCGATGCCGCCGAAGCCGCCCGCGATGAAGCCGCCGATGGAGGCCACGTGCCAGGTCGAGGGCCACATGCGAAGCGCCTGACCGGTCTCGCGCGCGGCGAGGTCGATGTCGTGCATGCGCGCGCCGGCCTCCACGCGGATGCTGCCCTCGTGGATGTCGAGCACGCGGCACATCTGCGTCACGTCGAGCACGATGCCGCCTTCCAGCGGCACGCACTGGCCGTAGTTGCCGGTGCCGCCCGCGCGCACGGTGAGCGGCAGCTTCCACTTCGCGGCCACCGCCGCGGCCTGGCGCACGTCGTCCTCGGTGCCGACCTTCACCACCAGGTCGGCCACGCAGCCCGCGAGCTGCTCGGTGAGGATGGGGCTGTACCAGTAGAAGTCTTTCGACAGCTGCTTGCGCTGCGCAGGCGCGGTGATCACGTTGAGGCCGCGCAGGTCCTCGCGCACGGCGTTCCAGTCGACGTTCGCAGGGGAAGCGTGTGTTGCGTTCATCGCGGCTCCGTCCAGGGGGCGTCTCTGCAAGGGAACACCGCGGAACCGGCTTTGCCGGGCCGCAGGTGTTGCCCCCGGTCGGGGGGTGGCGAAGCGACACGAAGTGCGCGCAGCCTGGGGGCGAGCCGATTACCTTTCACGGCGCATCTCGCTTTCGTGCCAGTGGCCCAGTACCACACGCGACAAGGCCGCGAACACGATGAAGATCACGATGCCCAGCAACGACACCAGCAGCAGCGCCGCGAACATCATCGGGATCTCGGTGCGGAAGCTCGATTCGAGGATGCGCGAGGCCAGCCCCGTTTCCTTGCCCGCCGTGCCGGCGGTGAACTCGGCCACCACCGCACCGATCAGGCTCAGCCCGCCCGCGATCTTCAGGCCCGCCATGAAGTAGGGCAGCGCGCTCGGCGCGAGCAGGTAGCGGAAGGTCTGCCAGGGCGAGGCCTTGTAGAGCTGGAACAGGTCGCGCAGGTTGCTGTCGGCGCTCTTCAGCCCGATGACGGTGTTCGACAGAATCGGGAAGAAGGCCACGATCCACGCGCACAGCAGCAGCGCGGCCGTGGTGCTCGACACGTAGATCAGGATCAGCGGCGCGATCGCGATGATCGGCGTGACCTGCAGGATCACCGCGATGGGGAAGAGGCCGATCTCCACCCACTTGAAGAGCGCGAAGGCAATGGCCAGCAGCACGCCGCCCACGATGGCCGCGGCCAGCGCCAGCAGCGTGAGCTTCACCGTGAACCACAGCGCGCTGGACAGCGACTCCCAGTTGTCGAACAGCGTGCGGATGATGAGCGAGGGCGCCGGCAGGATGTAGTGCGGGATGTTGTTGGCGCGCACGGTCCACTCCCACGCCAGCAGCAGCAGCGCGACGATGGCCGCGGGCACCGCGATGCGCAGCAGCGACTCGCGACGGCGCAGCCGGTCCTCGTGCGCGCGCAGCGAGGCCTCGGAGGGCGCCGCGTCGGCATCCGCGAGAGGGGCGGCCGCGTTGGACTCAGTGATCGATGTCGACGCCATGCAGGGCTCCATGCAGCGATTGCGACACCGCGGTGCAGTGCGCGTTGTAGCGGGTCGAGGTGCGGAAGTCTTCGCCGCGCGGATAGGGCTCGTCGATGCGGATCTCGTCGATCACGCGGCCGGGCCGCGCGGCCATCACCACGATGCGGTTCGACAGGTACACCGACTCGTACACGCTGTGCGTGACGAACACGACCGAGAAGCGGTGCTCGCGCCAGATGGCCAGCAGGTCGTTGTTGAGCTTGATGCGCGTCATCTCGTCGAGCGCGGCGAAGGGCTCGTCCATCAGCAGCAGGCGCGGGTGAGTGACGAGCGCGCGGGCGATCGACACGCGCATCTTCATGCCGCCCGAGAGCTCGCGCGGGTACACGTCGGCGAAGCGCGAGAGGCCGACCATCTCCAGCGCCTGCTTCACCACCGGCGCCGCCGCGTCGCGGCCGGTGCCGGCCAGCTTCAGCGGCAGCCAGACGTTGTCGAACACCTTGGCCCAGGGCATGAGCGTGGGTTCCTGGAACACGAAGCCCAGGTCGCGGTCGGTCTTGCCGCCCTTGGCCGGATTGGCGCTCGCACCCGACCAGTGCATGTCGCCCGAACTGATGCGCGTGAGCCCCGCGATGAGGCGCAGCGCCGTGCTCTTGCCGCAGCCCGAGGGGCCGAGGAAGCTGATGAAGTCGTGCTCGCCGATGTCCAGCGACATGCCCTGCAGCGCGAGCGTGCCGTTGGCGAAGCGCTTGCTGACGTTGCGCAGGCTGACCAGCGGCGCGCCGGCGGCGGTAGAGGTGGCGTCGGCGCTCATTTCCAGGCCGGTTCGTTGGCGAGTCGGGAGAGCGGGAAGCGGTCGACCTCCTGCAGCAGCTCGACGAAGCGGCGGCCCACGTGGTCGAGCACGGCGGCGCCCTTTTCGGCGGTGGCGCGCGTGGCGTCGCCGGCGGCGCCCGCGGGGTTGATGTCGTGCATCTGCCAGCCGAGCTTGCCGCTGGGCGTGATCGAGAGGAACTTGTTCTCCTCGGCCAACTGCTCGGTCATGGAGCTGAAGTTCTGGAACTGGTCCTTGCGCACGTAGTCGGGCGTGAGGTGCAGCATGACCGAGCTCTCGAGGTCGCCGGCATGGATGCCGTGCTTGCCTTCGTGCGCGGTGAACAGGCCCTCGGGCAGGCCGAGCGTGTACCAGTTGGCGGCCACGACCATCATGCCGTGCTCTTCGCGCAGGTCACGAGCGACGATGTCCATCACGCTCATCTGGCCGCCGTGGCTGTTGTAGAGCACCAGCTTGCGCACGCCGGCTTTCGCGACGCAGGCGCCGATGTCCTTCCACATCGAAATGAGCGTGTTCGCCGACACGGTGAGCGTGCCCGGGTAGCGCGAGTGCTCGTTGCTCTTGCCGTAGGGCACGGTGGGCAGGAACAGCACCGGCAGGTCGTCGGGCAGGTGCGGCAGCGTGGCGCGCACCATGCCGTCGATGGTGGCGGTGTCGGTCGACATCGGCAGATGCGGACCGTGCTGCTCGGTGGCGCCCACCGGCAGCACGGCGATGAGCCGTTCGCGGTCGAGGCGGGAGAACTCTTCGCTGGTCAGGTCGGACCAGAAGCGGCTGCGCAGGGGAGGCGGATTCATCGCGTGTGTACCTCGTGGCGCCTGGTGTGGCGGTGGCTTAAATTATCCATACGGTCAAAAAAGGCGGGCTATTCGTGGATACCCGGCAAATTTCTCCATGCAAGCGCCGTGCCATCAAAGTTAACCGGTTGGTAAAAAATGAATGGAAAGCACCGACCGTGCGGATGCCGGCTCAGCGCCGCACGATGTACCGCGTGACGACCGGCCCCGACTCGCCGATGTGGAAGGCGAGCCTGCGTTCGCGCAGCGCCATGTCGCTGGCGGTGGCGCGGGTGAAGCGCCGCAGGTGGTCGGTCCACGACTCGTCGACGATCTGCTCCACGTAGCGCTCGGGCTGCGCGATGTCGTGCAGCAGCTCCCAGCCGATGGCGCCCTGGCTCAGGCGTGCGCGGCGCGTCTGCTGCATGACCAGGTGGAAGGCGGCGGCGCGCGCGGGGTCGATCAGGTATTCAACGGTGACCACCACGCGGCCGGTTTCCTCGGGAGCTTCCGCGGGCGGGCCGACGGCCCAGCCGGCCTGCGCGGGGCTGGTGTCGTCCTCGCCGCTCAGGTCGGTCACCCAGCGCAGCGCCGCGAGCATCAGCAGCGTGCCGCTCGCGGCCGCCACGCTCAGGCTGGCGACCAGCGAGCTGAGCGTGGCCACCTGCCCCCAGATGGCCGCGCCGATCGCGCTCGCGCCCATGATCGCCATCTGGTACATCGACATGCCGCGCGCGCGCACCCAGTCGGGCAGCGCGAGCTGGGCCGACACCGACAGCGAATTGGCCACCGTGATCCACGCCATGCCGCCGAAGAACATCGCCGGCACCGCGACCCATGCGTTGGGCGCGAAGGCCATCACCGCCGTGGCGCCCGACTGCAGCAGCGTGCCGCGCAGCACCAGCTGGTCGCGCCCCATCGCCTGGCGCAGGCGCGGCAGGAACAGCACCGCGACGATCGCGCCCGCGCCCATGGCCGCCAGCAGCAGCGTGAAGGTGCCCGCGCCGCCGCCCTGGAGGTTGCGCGCCAGCAGCGGCAGCAGCGCCAGCAGCGCGGTCGAGTGGAAGAAGAAGATCGAGATGCGCGTGAGCACCGCGCGCATGCGCTGCGACTGCCGCACGAACTGCACGCCCACGCGCATCGCGCTCACCAGCTTCTCGCGGCCCAGCGGATTGGGCGTGTGCTCGCGCCGCCAGCGCAGCACCACGAAGCCCGAGGCCACCGACAGCACCGCGTTCAGCGCGAACACCCAGATGCTGCCCGCGCTCGCGATCAGCATGCCGGCGGTGAGCGGGCCCACGATGCGCGATGCGTTCATCGCGATGCCGTTCAGGCCCAGCGCGGCCGGCAGTTGCGTGCGCGGCACCAGCTCGGGCACGATGGCCGCGAACACCGGCCAGCGCAGCGCCAGACCGATGCCGTTGGCGAAGGTCAGCGCCAGCAGCAGCGGCGCGGTCATGAGGTCAAGCGCCAGCGCGGCGCACAGCACGATGGCGGTGCCGGCCAGCCAGAACTGCGTGGCCACCAGCCAGCGCCTGCGGTCGAGGATGTCGGCCAGCGCCCCGCTGGGCAGGCCCAGCAGGAACACCGGCAGCGTGGAGGCCGACTGCACCAGCGCCACCCAGATCGGCGAGGAGGTCAGCGTGGTCATCATCCACGCGGCGGCCACGTCGTTCATCCACATGCAGATGTTGGCGACGAGCCAGGTGCTCCACAGCATGCGGAACACCGGAATCTTCAGGGGCACGAGCGCCGCGAACTTCGTCGGCTGCGGCCTCGCGGGCGGGATGGGTGTCTCTTCGGGGGATATGGGTGGCATGTGGCGCTATTCTGGCCCCGGCGTCAGCAGGTCCCCCAACCTGTATCGCGAACACCGAGGAACCGGCTTTGCCGGGCCTCAGGTGTTGCCCCCTGCAAAGGGGTTGGCGAAGCGACACGAAGTGCGCGAAGCCTGGGGGTGTGCCTAGCTTCTGTCGCTGCGGGCGAGGCGGTGTTCGAGGCGGCGCAGCAGCGTCGTCAGGATCAGCGTCATCACCCAGTAGATGACGGAGATCGCCAGGTACGGCTCCCAGTAGCGCGCATAGGCGCCGGCCACGGTGCGAGCGGCATAGGCCAGCTCGGCCAGGCCGATGGCGGAGACCAGCGACGTGTCCTTCAGCAGCGCGATCGCGTTGTTGCCCAGCGGCGGCAGCATGCGGCGGAAGGCCTGCGGCAGCACCACGTAGCGCATCACCTGCGCAGGCGTGAAGCCGATCGAGCGGCCCGCATCGAACTGGCCGCGCGAGATCGACTGGATGCCCGCGCGGAACACTTCCGAGATGTAGGCCGCCGAGTTCAGCGTGAGCGCCACCACGCCCGAGATGAGCGCGCCGTGCTCCTGCTTGAGCGTGCGCGCGAGTTCGCCGTCGATCAGCAGGCCCGAGGTCGGGTGGATGAACACCGGCATCACCGCGAAGTGGATCAAGAGGATCTGCACGAAAAGCGGCGTACCCCGGAAGAAGCTCACGTACACAGTGGCCGGCCAGCGCAGCAGGAAGCGCGTGGCCCAGGTCCACGGTGCGTGGCGAGCCTGCGCCAGCCGCGCGAGCGCGAGGCACAGGCCCCAGCTCGCGCCCAGCAGCACACAGACCACCGTCATGCGCAGCGTCATCCATGCGCCCTGCCAGAACAGGTCCTTGTATTCCACGAGGATGTCCCATCGGAACCATCCAAACAGCAGGATCGGTTGTTCCATGCTTGCGTCCTCAACTCTCAGTCAACGAAAAAGCGAAACGGCCGCTGTGGGCGGCCGTATTCAATGAAATGCCGTGCGGCTCAGCGCACGTTCGGGTCCTTGTTGAACCACTTCTTGTAGATCGTCACGTAGCTGCCGTCGGCGCGGATGGCCGCGAGGCCGGCCGTGAGCTTGTCCAGCAGGGCCTTGTCGCCCTTCTTCACGACGATGCCGAAGCCCTCTTCGGGGAAGGACTTGTCGTCGATGGTCTTCAGCTCGGGGTTCTGCGCCACGCGGTAGGCGATCACGCCGTTGTCGCCCATCGCGGCATCGACGCCGCCGCCGGCCAGCTCGGAAATGATGAGCGGCGTGCTCTCGAAGCGGCGGATGTCGGGGCTGGTCTTGCCGAACTCGCGCGAGGCGATGTCGTCGGCGGTGGAGGCGCTGACCACGGCGATCTTCTTGCCGGCCAGGTCCTTCAGCGAGGCGACCTTGCTGCTCTTCGGCACCGCGATCAGCTGGCGGGCCGCGAAGTACGGCGGCGTGAAGTCGTAGCTCTGCTTGCGCTTCTCGTTGATGGTCACGCCCGAGATCACGAGGTCGACGTCGCCGTTGTTCAGCGCGCCGAAGATGCCGGTGAAGGGCGTGTTGACGATCTTGATCTTCAGGCCCTGCTGCTTGGCGATGGCATTGATGATGTCGATGTCGAAGCCGACGATCTGCTTGTCCTTGTTCTCGAAGGCGAAGGGCGCGTAGGTGGCGCTGGAGGCCACGATCAGCTCGCGGTTCTGGGCCTGGGCGCCAAAGGCGAGCGTGGCGGCGGCGAGGCCGAAAGCCAGGGCGCGGCGGAGGGAGTTCATGCGGGGTCCTTGTTGTTCGCCGTCCGGCGGGAGGAAGGTGGTGGGCGGGGATTTTAGGCTGTCGCTATCGGTGGCCTTCCGTTGCACCTGTTGCAAGGATCGCCGCACGAGTCCAACCAAGGTTCTCCGGCCGGGGCGAAGGGCATCCGCCGGCGATCGCTGCCCGCTGGCTAGCATCCGGGGCTTTTCCGGCCCAGGAGCGCCTTGCATGACGACACAGCGGCTTGCTTTCCATCTCCATCTTCTCTGCGGCATCGGCCTCGCGTCGGCCGCCACCATCGTGCTGGCCGCGGCCGACCCGCCGGCGCCGGTCTTCGATCCGCAGCGCCTCTCGCAGATCGTGAAGACGGTGTCCGGCGACGACTTCGAGGGCCGCGCCCCCGCCACGCCGGCGGAAGCGAAGACGGTCGACTACCTCGTCGCGCAGTTCAAGGCCGCCGGCCTCGCGCCCGGCGGCGATCTCGAAGGCGGCCGGCGCACATGGACCCAATCGGTGCCGCTGGTGAAGACCGAGTTCCGCGGCCCGCCGCAGATCACGCTGCAGGTGGGCGCGCAGCGCGACGCGCTGGCGCAGGGCGAGCAGATCGCGGCGCGCGCGGCGCTCGACGGCTCCACCGCGGTGTCGATCCAGCAGGCGCCGCTGGTCTTCGTGGGCTACGGCGTGAGCGCGCCCGAGCGGCGCTGGGACGACTACAAGGGCGTCGACCTGAAGGGCAAGATCGCCGTGGTGCTGGTGAACGATCCCGACTTCGAGATCGGCAGCGGCGACTTCGGCGGCAAGGCCATGACCTACTACGGCCGCTGGACCTACAAGTTCGAGGAGGCCGCGCGCCGCGGCGCGCTGGGCGTGCTGATCGTGCACGAGACCGCGCCGGCGGCCTACGGCTGGGCCACGGTGAAGAACTCCAACACCGCGACCATGCTCGACATCGAGCGCGAGCAGCCCGCGGCGGTGCATCCGAAGCTGGAGGGCTGGATCCAGCGCGACGTGGCGGTCGACCTGCTGCGCCGCGCGGGGCTGGATTTCGAGGCGCAGAAGAAGCTCGCGCAGACGCGCGAGTTCCAGCCGCAGCTGCTGAAGGACGCGAGCCTGTCGGCCGAGTACGCGATCGACCGGCAGGTGATCGTCTCGAAGAACGTGGTCGGCCGCGTCGAAGGCCGCAAGCGCCCGGACGAGACGGTGATCTACAGCGCCCACTGGGACCACCTGGGCGTGGGCGCGCCCGACGCCAAGGGCGACCGCATCTACAACGGCGCCGTCGACAACGGCACCGGCCTGGCCGCGCTCGTCGAGATGGGCCGCGCCTTCGCGGGCGCGCGCCACAAGCCCGAGCGCTCGGTCGTGTTCCTCGCGGTGACGGCGGAGGAGCGCGGCCTGCTCGGCTCGGAGTTCTACGGCGCGAAGCCGCTCTATCCGCTGGCGAAGACGGTGGCCGTGATCAACATGGACGCGCTCAGCCCCGAAGGCCCGGCGCGCAACTTCAGCACCTCGGGCAGCGCGGTCTCGCAGCTGCAGGACCTGCTGGTGGAGCAGGCGCGAGGCTTCGGCCTGGCCTACGCGCCCGATCCGCATCCCGAGGCCGGCTACTTCTTCCGCTCCGACCATTTCTCCTTCGCCAAGCGCGGCGTGCCGGCGCTCTCGTTCGCCTCCGGCAACGACCTGGTGGACGGCGGCCTCGCGGCCGGCGAGGCGGCCAGCAAGGCCTACAACGCCGAGCGCTACCACCAGCCGGCCGACGAGTGGCGCGCCGACTGGTCCTTCGCCGGCATGGCGCACGACCTGCCGCTGCTCTACCGCGTGGGCGAGACGCTGGCCAACAGCCGGCGCTGGCCCGAGTGGGGGGCTGGGTCCGAATTCCGCGCGATCCGCGAGGCCAGCCGGAGCGAACGGCGCTGACCTGAGTGCTAGGACGCGCGCTGTCGGGTGGCGTTGCCCAGATGGCCCAGCGGCAGCGCGCTGCTGGCCTTCACCTCGCCCAGCGAGAAGCTGGTGTGCAGGTCCTTCACGTTGGGCAGGTTCATCAGGTGCTGGCGCGCGAAGGCCGAGAAGCTGTCGAGGTCCTGCGCCACCACCTGCAGCTCGAAGGTGCCGGTGCCGCTGATGTAGTGGCAGGCGATCACGTCGGGCAGCTTGCGGATCGCGTCCTCCAGCTTGCGCGTGGCCTCGTGGGTGACTCGCTCCGTGTCGACCCGCACGAAGGCGAGCACGCCCAGGCCGATCTTGTGGCGGTCGATCTCGGCGTGGTAGCCCTTGATGAAGCCGGCCTCCTCCAGCGCGCGCACCCGGCGCCAGCAGGGCGCGGCCGACAGGCCCACGCGCTGCGCAAGCTCGGCGTTGGTGAGGCGTCCATCGGCCTGCAGTTCTTGCAGGATTGCGAGGTCGAACTTGTCGATGCTTTCCATAAGGGCCGATATTAAGCAAGATTCTTTCTGGAAGCGCGTTTTTCCCGGCAAAGAACGCAAACACCTGTCGCGGACCCGGCATACACTTTGCGTGATCATGGGCTCGTGCCCTACCCGGGCACAGACCCAGAAACAGCCAGGCCCATGAGGCCCTGCCAAACGGAGACAGACGACATGAATGCACCGCTACCCGCGCACATTCGCAAGGCCCTAGAAACCGTCACGCTCGACGACAAATACTCCCTCGACTACGGCCGCGCATTCATGAGCGGCGTCCAGGCCCTGGTGAAGCTGCCCATGCTGCAGCGGCTGCGCGACAAGCAGGCCGGCAAGAACACCGCCGGCTTCATCAGCGGCTACCGCGGCTCCCCGCTCGGCGGCTACGACCAGGCGCTGTGGAAGGCCAGCAAGTTCCTCAAGGAACAGAACATCGTCTTCCAGCCCGGCGTGAACGAGGAGCTCGCCGCCACCGCGCTGTGGGGCACTCAGCAGCTGGGCTTCTCCCCGCAGGGCACCAACAAGTTCGACGGCGTCTTCGGCATCTGGTACGGCAAGGGCCCGGGCGTGGACCGCTGCTCCGACGTCTTCAAGCACGCCAACATGGCCGGCACCACCGAGTACGGCGGCGTGATCGCGGTGGCGGGCGACGACCACATTTCCAAGAGCTCCACCGCCGCCCACCAGAGCGACCACATCTTCAAGGCCTGCGGCACGCCGGTGTTCTTCCCGGCGAACGTGCAGGAAATCCTCGACCTGGGCATCCACGCTTTCGCCATGAGCCGCTTCTCGGGCGTGTGGTCGGGCATGAAGACGATCCAGGAGATCGTCGAGTCGAGCGCCACGGCCATGATCGACCCCGAGCGCGTCGAGATCGTCATTCCCACCGACTTCGAGATGCCGCCCGGCGGCCTGCACATCCGCTGGCCCGACCATGCGCTGGAGCAGGAAGCCCGGCTCATGCACTACAAGTGGTACGCCGCGCTCGCCTACATCCGCGCCAACCGGCTCAACCACAACGTGATCGAGGGCCCGAACGACCGCTTCGGCATCATGGCCAGCGGCAAGGCCTACAACGACACCCGCCAGGCGCTCATCGACCTGGGCCTGGACGACGCGGCCTGCCGTCAGCTCGGCATCCGCCTGCACAAGGTGGGCGTGGTGTGGCCGCTGGAGGCGCAGCTCACGCGCCAGTTCGCCACCGGCCTGCAAGAAATTCTGGTGGTCGAGGAGAAGCGCCAGGTCATCGAATACCAGCTCAAGGAAGAGCTCTACAACTGGCGCCCGGACGTGCGGCCCAACGTGGTCGGCAAGTTCGACGAGGGCGAGGTGCACGCGGCCGAGGGCTACTCGGGCGGCGAATGGTCGATGCCCAACCCGACCTCGCACACGCTGCTGCGCGCCAACGCCGACCTGAACCCGGCGCTCATCGCCAAGGCCATCGCCACGCGCCTGAAGAAGACCGGCCTGCTGGCCGCCGCCGGCGCCGACATGACCGCGCGCATCGACGCCCAGCTCGCCATCCTGGAAGCCAAGGAGCGCTCGATGGTGTTGCAGCAGGCTTCCACCGGCGTGGCCGACGCCACGCGCCAGCCGTGGTTCTGCTCGGGCTGCCCGCACAACACCAGCACCGTGGTGCCCGAAGGCTCGCGTGCGATGGGCGGTATCGGCTGCCACTTCATGGCGACCTGGATGGACCGCTCCACCATCGGCTTCACGCAGATGGGCGGCGAGGGCGTGCCGTGGGTGGGCCAGCAGCCCTTCACCACTGACCAGCACATCTTCGCGAACCTGGGCGACGGCACCTACTTCCACAGCGGCCTGCTCGCCATCCGCCAGAGCATCGCGGCGGGCGTGAACATCACCTACAAGATCCTCTACAACGACGCGGTCGCCATGACCGGCGGCCAGACGGTGGGCGAGCGCCCCGAGGGCCACTCGGTGCTGCAGATCGCCGAGAGCCTGCATGCCGAGGGCGCGGCCAAGGTCGTCATCGTCACCGACGAGCCCGAGAAGTACGAGGGCGTGAGCATCCCCGGCGACCACGTGCAGGTGAAGCACCGCGACCTGCTCGACGACGTGCAGCGCGAGTTCCGCAAGATTCCCGGCACCACGGCCATCATCTACGACCAGACCTGCGCCACCGAGAAGCGCCGCCGCCGCAAGCGCGGCACGGCGGTCGATCCGGCCAAGCGCGTGGTCATCAACGAGCTGGTCTGCGAAGGCTGCGGCGACTGCAGCGTGCAGAGCAACTGCCTGAGCGTGGAGCCGCTGGAGACCGAGTTCGGCCGCAAGCGCACCATCAACCAGAGCAGCTGCAACAAGGACATGAGCTGCCTGAAGGGCTTCTGCCCGAGCTTCGTGACCGTCGAGGGCGGCCAGCTCAAGAAGAAGGGCAAGAACAAGGCGGCCACGCCGGCCGAGTTCGGCCTGCTGCCCGAGCCTTCGATCCCGTCGCTGGAAGGCGGCCGGGTCTGGGGCGTGGTGGTGGCGGGCGTCGGCGGCACCGGCGTCATCACCATCGGCCAGCTGCTGGGCATGGCGGCGCACATCGAGGCCAAGGGCATCGTCACGCAGGACGCGGCCGGCCTCGCGCAGAAGGGCGGCGCCACCTGGAGCCACGTGCTCATCGGCGACACGCAGGACGACATCCGCACCACCCGCGTGGGCACGGCGGCGGCAGACCTGATCCTGGCCTGCGACCCGCTGGTCACCGTGAACGCCGAGACCATGGCGCGCATGCGCGAAGGGCGCACGCACGTGGCGCTCAACAGCCACAGCGCGCCGACGGCCGCCTTCGTGCGCAACGCCAACTGGAAGAACCCGGAAGAAGCCTGCGCCGCCGAGATCGCGCGCGCCGTGGGCGCCGAAGGCGTGGGCAGCTTCGATGCCGACGCCGCCGCGACCACGCTGATGGGCGACACCATCTACGTCAACCCGATGATCCTGGGCTACGCCTGGCAGAAGGGCTGGATCCCGCTGGCGCACGAGTCGCTGATGCGCGCCATCGAGCTGAACGCCGTGGCCGTCGATAACAACAAGGCGGCCTTCGAGTGGGGCCGCCAGGCGGCGGTGCGGCCGGAAGAGCTGAACAAGCGCATTCGCCCGGGCCAGGTCATCGAGTTCAAGAAGCGCGAGTCGGTGGAGAGCATCGTCGAGCGCCGCGCGGAGTTCCTCACCGGCTACCAGAACGCCGCGTACGCCGAGGAATACAAGCGCTTCGTCGGCAAGGTGCGCCAGGCCGAGTCGGCCGTGGGCAAGAGCACCGCGCTGACCGAGGCTGTGGCACGCTATCTCTTCAAGCTGATGGCGTACAAGGACGAGTACGAAGTCGCCCGCCTGCACAGCGACCCGGCCTTCCTCGGCCGCATCGAAGGCATGTTCGAAGGCCAGATGGGCAAGGACTTCAAGCTCAACTACCACCTGGCGCCGCCGATCGTTGCCAAGAAGAACGCCAAGGGCCAGCTGCAGAAGCAGAAATTCGGCCCCTGGATGCTCACCGGCTTCAGGTTCCTCGCCAAGCTCAAGGGCCTGCGCGGCACGGGGCTCGACATCTTCGGCCGCACCGAGGAACGCCGGACCGAGCGCGCGCTGATCGGCGAGTACCGGGCCAGCATCGAGGAAGTCATCGGCGCCCTGCGTGCCGACAACCACGCGCTGGCGCTGGAGATCGCGAGCCTGCCAGAGCAGATCCGCGGCTACGGCCACGTGAAGGACCGCAACCTGGCGGCCGCCCGTGCCCGCTGGAGCGAGCTGATGACCAAGTGGCGCAACCCGCAGCAGGCGCCGCGCGCGGCGGCCTGATTTCCCGACCGGCGGGGGCCGGCAGACCACGCAAAGGGCGCCCGATGGCGCCCTTTGCTATTGAAAACGTAGCAAAAAGCCGGCTGCCGGGATAGCTCGAAAGCCCTCCCCATCGCGCCGGATAAGCGCTCCGGGCGGCCATCCGCGCCGAATACAATGCCCGGTGCTGTGCGCGGCCAGGCCCCGCCGCGCTTTGAGTTGCAGCCCGCATCCCGCGTGGCGGCGAAGCCCAAGGAACCGCGGGCGTGACCCGCGCTCCCACACGTTTTCTTTTCTCTTCCCTCTGCTGGAGACTCTCTTGTTCATTTCCTCTGCTTTCGCCCAGACCGCGCCCGCTGCAGGCGGCGGCGACATGATGTCCTCGCTCGGCAGCATGCTGCCCCTGGTGCTGATGTTCGTGGTGCTGTATTTCGTCATGATCCGGCCCCAGATGAAGCGCCAGAAGGAAGCCCGCGCCATGATCGAGGCCCTGGCCAAGGGCGACGAAGTCGCCACCGCCGGCGGCGTGCTCGGCAAGATCACCTCGCTGGGCGACCAGTACCTCGGCCTCGAGATCGCCAACGGCGTCGAAATCAAGATCCAGCGCAGCGCCGTGGTGCAGGTCCTGCCCAAGGGCGCCGTCAAATAAAAGCGTGAGCTGACCTTGCGCCTTCGGGCGCGGGGCCCCAATTCACGCCGTGTTCCGTTTCAGAAAAAGCGCTTTCTCATGAACCGTTACCCGGTCTGGAAGTACGCGATCATCGTGGTCGTGCTGCTCGTGGGGCTCATCTACGCCCTGCCCAATTTCTTCGGTGAAGCGCCTGCAGTGCAGGTGTCGGCGGCGAAGTCCACCGTCAAGATCGACGCGTCGACCCAGGCCAGGGTGCAGGAGCTGCTCAAGACGGCAGGCCTCACGCCCGACCTGCTGACCCTCGAGCCCACCGCGGTGCGGGCCCGCTTCGCGACCACCGACGACCAGATCAAGGCGCGCGACACGCTCCAGCAGGCGCTGGTGCCCGATGCCGACGACGCCTCGTACACGGTGGCGCTCAACCTCGTGTCGCGCTCGCCCTCGTGGCTGACGGCGCTGCACGCCTTCCCGATGTATCTGGGCCTCGACCTGCGCGGCGGCGTCGACTTCCTGCTGCAGGTCGACATGCGCGGCGTGCTCGACAAGAAGGCCGAGTCGTTCGCCGGCGACATCCGCACGGGCCTGCGCGAGAAGAAGGTGCGCGGCAGCGCCGTGAACCGCAACGGCCAGACCGTGGAGATCACCCTGCGCGACGCCGACAGCGTCGAAGTCGCCCGGCGCCTGATCCAGGACCAGATGCCCGACCTCAGCACCGTCGAGACCCAGCAGGGCAGCGAATGGCGCATCGTGGCCAGCATCAAGCCCGAGGCCGCCCGCCGCTTCCAGGACGCGGCGCTCAAGCAGAACGTGACCACGCTGCACAACCGGATCAACGAACTCGGCGTGGCCGAGCCGGTGATCCAGCAGCAGGGCATCGACCGCATCGTCGTGCAGCTGCCCGGCATGCAGGACCCGGCCCAGGCCAAGCGGATCATCGGCCGCACCGCCACGCTCGAGATGCGCATGGTGGACGAAAGCGCCGAAGGCCGCGCCGCCGAACTGAGCGGCGGCCCCGTGCCCTTCGGCTCCGAGAAATTCCTCGACCGCCAGGGCCGTCCGGTGATCGTGAAGAAGCAGGTGCTCGTCACCGGCGAGAACCTCACCGACGCGCAGCCCGGCTTCGACCAGCAGAGCAACCAGCCCAAGGTCGACCTGACCATGGACTCCAAGGGCGGCACCATCATGCGTGACGTCAGCCGCGAGAACTACAAGAAGCGCATGGCCATGCTGATCTTCGAGAAGGGCAAGGGCGAAGTGCTCACGGCTCCCTCGATCAACGGCGAGCTGGGCAACCGCTTCCAGGTCTCGGGCTCGATGAGCGTGGCCGAAGCCAACGACCTCGCGCTGCTGCTGCGCGCCGGCTCGCTGGCCGCGCCCATGGAAATCATCCAGGAACGCACCATCGGCCCGACGCAGGGCGCCGAGAACATCAAGAAGGGCTTCGACAGCGTGATGTACGGCTTCGCCGCGATCATGGTGTTCATGTGCATCTACTACGCGCTGTTCGGCCTGTTCTCGTCGATCGCGCTGGCCGTCAACCTGCTGCTGCTGGTGGCCATCCTTTCCATCCTGCAGGCCACGCTCACGCTGCCGGGCATCGCGGCCATGGCGCTGGCCATTGGCGTTGCCATCGACTCCAACGTGCTGATCAACGAGCGGGTGCGCGAGGAGCTGCGCAACGGGGCGTCGCCGCAGGCGGCGATCCACGCCGGCTACGAACGCGCCTGGGGCACCATCCTGGACTCCAACGTGACCACGCTGATCGCGGGTATCGCGCTGCTGGCCTTCGGTTCGGGCCCGGTGCGCGGCTTCGCGGTGGTGCACTGCATCGGCATCGTCACCTCGATGTTCTCGGCCGTGTTCTTCTCGCGCGGCCTCGTGAACTTCTGGTACGGCCAGAAGAAGAAGCTCAAGTCGGTGTCCATCGGTACGGTGTGGCGCCCCTCGACCGACGGCACCGCCGCGGTCGAAACCAAGTAAGCGGCAGAAGAAGGACGCACAGCCATGGAATTCTTCCGCATCCACAAGACCATCCCGTTCATGCGCCACGCGCTGGTGCTGAACATCGTCTCCGTCGTCACCTTCCTGCTGGCGGTGTTCTTCCTGTTCCACCGTGGGCTGCACCTGTCGGTGGAGTTCACCGGCGGCACGGTGATGGAGGTCGCCTACAACCAGTCGGCCGACGTCGGCAAGGTCCGCGATATCGTCGGCAAGCTGGGCTACACCGAGGTGCAGGTCCAGAGCTTCGGCAAGTCGGTGCAGATCCGCCTGCCGGTGAAGAAGGGCGTGACCTCCGCCCAGCAGAGCGCCGAGGTGATGGACTCGCTGAAGGCGGCCGACCCCGCGGTGGAGCTGCGCAGCAACGAATTCGTCGGCCCGCAGGTCGGCGACGAACTCACCACCAACGGCCTGAAGGCGCTGGCGATGGTGGTCGTCGGCATCATGATCTACCTGGCGTTCCGCTTCGAATGGAAGTTTGCGCTGGCTACCGTGCTGGCCAACCTGCACGACGTGGTGATCATCCTCGGCTTCTTCGCCTTCTTCCAGTGGGAGTTCTCGCTGGCGGTGCTGGCGGCGGTGCTGGCGGTGCTGGGCTACTCGGTGAACGAGTCGGTCGTTATCTTCGACCGCATCCGCGAGAACTTCCGCCGCTACCGCAAGATGTCGACGGTCGAGATCATCGACAACGCGATCACCTCGACCATCAGCCGGACCATCATCACCCACGGCTCCACCCAGCTGGTGGTGCTGTCGATGTTCTTCTTCGGCGGTCCGACGCTGCACTACTTCGCCCTGGCTCTGACCATCGGCATCTGCTTCGGCATCTATTCCTCCTGCTTCGTGGCGGCGGCAATCGCCATGTGGCTGGGCATCAAGCGCGAAGACCTCGTCAAGGGCGGCCCGGCCAAGCGCGACGGCGGCTCCGAGGACGACCCCAACGCCGGCGCCGTCGTCTGACGGATACTCCAGGGTTCGGCAACAAGGCGCCGGCGGCGGCAACACCGCCGGCGCTGTTCGCATGCAACGCCGGGCACTTCCACACTTGTGCGGCAGCCCGTCCCGATGCAAGCTCGCGGTTGTCGCCGACGAACAGAACACCCTGGCCCCTCCGACTTTTCAATGAGCACCGCTCGGTCCGCCTCTTCCCTGCAGCTCGCACGCGAGACGCGTGAGCGCTTCGTATCGGCGACCGAAGGCGCCATCCTGCCGCTGGCCCGCGCGATCAAGGACCGGCTGACGGCCATGGCCTCCGAGGCCGGCACCGCCCGCTCCATGCAGGAGAACCGCGACGACTTCGTCGCGTTCCAGGGCCAGGCGACGCAGTGGGTGACGCTCTCCCAGACCGGCTGGCGCAAGGCGCTGGCCGCCAGTTCCGGTGGCGCGTCGAGCATGCCTTCGGCGCTGCGGCTCGAGCTGATCGGCGACGAGGTGGTGGAAAGCAACATCCTCTCCTCGCGGCTCGCTCAGCTGATCCACGACAAGGCCAGCTTCGAGCTCAGCGACCTGCGCCTGCGCATCCAGCACCTCGAGGGCACCACCGAACTCGACGCCAAGGACGTGCTCAAGCCCGAGACGCTGGCCAAGCTGCTGGTCGAGCAATGGCTCGCGGTGGGCCTGAGCCGCGGGCTCTGGACCCGGGTGCAGGACACCGTGCAGCAGGGCCTCGTCGACGTGATCGTCAAGGCCTACGAGAACGCCAACGCCTACCTGATCGCCAACGGCGTGATGCCGGAGATCGACCTCAAGAGCTTCGTGCGGCGCACGGGCAACGCTGGAGGAGCCGGTGGCGGCAATGGCGGCAGCTCGGGTGCGGCCCCGGTCGACGGCGCAGTCTCCGCCGGCCCCCAGAACAACATGCAGCGCACCGGCTTCGGATTCGACGGCCAGCCGCAGCAATCGGTGCCGACCGCTCCGTCGACCATGAGCAGCTCGCCGCTGGCGATCGCGCGGCAGCGCGCCCAGACCGCGCTGCTGAGCCTCAAGCGCTTCGTGACGGCGCGCATCGGCGGCGACGCCGGAGGCTCCGCCGGGGTGTTCCAGACCGCGGGCGCGGACGGCCGTACCACCAGCCCCGGCAGCCAGCCGGGCCAGGGCGGCGGCGGGGCGCCGCGTGCGTTCTCCAGGACATTCGCCGGCGCCATCGCCGAGGCCGAGGCGGCCTACCGGATGGCCGCCACGCAGTACATGGAAGGCGCCGGCGAGCAGGCCACGCTGATGCAGCAGACGGCCGTCGACCTGCGCCGGCGCAGCGCCGAGCTCAAGAAGCGCGCGCCCACCACGGCCGACAAGGCCACGGTCGAGATCGTGGCGCTGATGTTCCAGGCCATCCTTGCCGAGGAACGCATTCCGTTCTCGGCCCGCGTGTGGTTCGCCCGCCTGCAGATGCCGGTGCTGCGCGTGGCCATCGCCGAGCCCGAATTCTTCGGCACCCTGCAGCATCCGGCGCGCATGCTGATCGACCGCATGGGCTCGTGCGTGATGGGCTTCGACGCGGCCGCCATCACCGGCAGCGCGCTCGAAGGCGAGATCCGCCGGGTGGTGCAGGTCATCGAGCAGTATCCCGAGACCGGCCAGCGCGTGTTCAAGCTGGTGTTCGACGAGTTCGTCGCCTTCCTCAACCGCTACCTGACGCAGAGCGACACCACGCAGCGCGTGATGAGCGTGGCGCAGCAGGTCGAGCAGAAGGAGACGATGGCGATCCAGTACACCATCGAGCTGCGCAAGATGCTCAACGACATGCCGGTGCGCGACGAGATCCGGGAGTTCCTCTTCAAGATCTGGGCCGAGGTGCTGGCCATCGCCGCGCTGCGCTACGGCGCCCAGGGCGAGCAGACCGTGATGCTCAAGCGCGTGGCCTCCGACCTCGTGTGGGCCGCGAGCGCCAAGCCCAACCGCACCGACCGCGCGCGCGTCATACAAGACCTGCCGCAGCTGCTGCAGCGCCTGCGCCAGGGCATGGCGCTGCTGGGCATCGTCGACGAGCCGCAGGAAGCGCAGATCAAGATCATCGGCGCCACGCTGTCCGACGCCTTCCTCTCGAAGACCGAGGCGATCCCGCAGGCCAAGATCGAAGCCATGGCCGAGCGGCTGGCGCACCTTGAGGATTTCGTGAGCGACGTGGGCGGCACCGCCGACCTGCCGCTCGACGCCCAGAGCATCGAACTGCTGCTCGGCGTGGATGCGGCATCGATCGAGGTCATTCCCGACACCGCCGGCAGCAAGGTGCCCGAGGACATGGTCGCCTGGGCCAACGAGCTGCAGGTGGGCAACTGGTTCATGCTCGACCACAACGACCGCGTGAGCCAGGTCCAGTTCGTCTGGCGCAGCGACCGCAAGCAGCTGCACCTGTTCGCATCGGGCGACGGGCGCAGCTTCCTGATCCAGGCAGGACGCCTGGCGACCTACCTGCAGGCCGGCCTGCTGGTGCCCGCCGAAGAGGAAACCCTCACCGTGCGCGCCACCCGCGAAGCACTGGCGAAGCTCGACGCGAACCCCGAGCGCCTCCTGAACTAGTTGCTGCCCGGCAGTTTTCGCGGAACACCGAGGAACCGGCTCCGCCGGGCCTCCGGTGTTGCCCCCGGTAGGGGGTTGGCGCAGCGGACACGAAGTGCCGCGCAGCCTGGGGGCGAACCTAGCTAGTGTGCCGTGCGGCCTTCGCGGCTCTCGCAGAGTTCGTCGAGCACCAACGCATCGGGCTCGATGCCGGTGCTCCAGTGCACCATCAGCACGATGATCTTCAGCTCGTCGAGCGCGACCGGATCGCCCGGTGCGGCCATCGCGCGCTCGACGACGATCTCGCGCAGCCCGCAGGGCAGCACGTTCGACGATTCGAGAAAGCGGATGAAGCCCAGGCACTCGGCGCCCAGGTGGTCCTGCTCGGCCTGCGAGTAGACGCGCATCGCGTTGGCGGATTGCGGCATGGCCGCGGGAGGCGTTCCGGACAGCACGACCGTGGCGGCGGCGTCGTCATCGGAGCTTCGCTCGATCTGCATGCCCTGCGTTGCAAGGCTCAGGCCGTCGAGCCAGTGAAGGGCTTCGCGGATCTCTTCCGCCTCGAAGCCGTGGGCGCTGAGCTTGCGGCCCAGTTGCTCGGCCTCGGGACAGGCATCGCCGCGCCAATAGTTTTCGTACACAAAAACAAGCACTTCGAACATGGGCCCAATATAGCCGACGTTCGTGCCATGCCGACTAGGTGGAAGCCACTCGCTGGAAGAGGCCGCCGGGCAACCGGGAGATATGCCCGTCCAGTTCCAGTTCGAGCATCCTGGCCTGCAGCGCGGCCGCACCCCAGCCGGTGCGGGCGCCGAGGGCGTCGAGGCTCGCGGGCTCGAAGCCGAGGGCCTCAAGCAGCGGGTCTTCCGGCGACGAAGCCGCGCTCGCTCCGTTGGAGAAGGACAAGGATGGAGCCGAAGCAGCGCGCGGCGCATGCAGGGGCGGCAGCTCCTCGAGGATGTCGCTCACCGACTCCACGAGCTTCGCGCCCTGCCGGATCAGCGCATGGCAGCCGCGCGACTGCGGCGAGTGGATCGAGCCCGGGATCGCGAACACCTCCTTGCCCTGCTCCGAGGTGAGCCGCGCGGTGATCAGCGAACCCGACTGCAGCGCCGCCTCGACCACCAGCGTGCCGCGCGCCAGGCCGGCGATGAGCCGGTTGCGCTTCGGAAAATTCTGGGTGAGCGGCGGCGTGCCCAGCGGCAGCTCGCTCACGATCAGCCCCTGCAGTGTGATGCGGTGCGCGAGGTCGCGGTGCCGCGCGGGGTAGACCCGGTCGAGCCCGGTGCCGACCACCGCCACCGTTGCGAGCCGGTGCGCATCGCCCGCCGCATCGAGCGCGCCGGTGTGCGCCGCGCCGTCCACGCCCAGCGCCAGCCCCGACACCACGGGCAGCCCCGCCTCGCCGAGCGCGCGCCCGAAGCTGCGCGCATTGGTCGCGCCCTGCGGCGTCGGGTTGCGGCTGCCCACGACGGCGATGCTGTGGCCGAGCTGCGTGAGGTCGAAGCCGGCGGCGCCGAGCACGTAGAGCATCAGCGGCGGGTCGGCCATTTCGAGCAGGGAGGCCGGGTAGCCGGCATCGCCGAGCGTGACCACGCGGCGCGAGACCCTGTCGTCGCCAGCCTGCAGCCACTGCCAGGTCAGGTCGATCTGCGCCTGCAGGCCGGCGGGCGGCTGCATCAGCGCCTCGGCCTGCGCATGCGAGACGACCTCGCGCAGCGCGGCGTCGGGCTGCGCGAAGATGCGCTCGGGCAGCCCGAAGGCCGAGAGAAGACGGCGCGCGGCACCGTCACCGATGCCGGGCGTCAGCGAAAGCCGCAGCCAGCCTGCGAGTTCTGCGCGTTCCAAACGAGTGTGCGAGAAGAAAGGCCGGGTTCGCGGGTCAGGGATTGACGAGGAAGTCGCCGGCGCGCGGAGTGTCGTTGATTTCGAGCACCAGCGCGTAGGAGACCTTCTCGAAGGTGCGGAAGACCATCAGCAGGCCGATGCGTTCGTTCGGCAGCTTGATGGTTTCCTTGCTCGCGCCGGTGCGGTCGAGGATGGTCTCGCCGTTCTTCAGGATCGCCAGCACGTGGCCGTTGTCGATGCCGTCGCGCGTACCCTTGTTGATGGCGACCACCTGGTTCTGCGCCGCGAACTGCACCGCGTTGCCGTAGACCGAGATGATGCGGCCGTCGACCTGCGTGGACGGGGCGCGCGGCACGTAGCTCAACAGCTGGCGCGGCGGCTCGGGCAGCAGGCGGTCGCCGGCGCGCATTTCCTCGCGCGAGGCGATGATGTCGATGCTGGCGGGCACCACCGTGATGAGGTCCTTGTTCTCGACCGTCTCGATGGTGGTCGACTCGCCGCGCTGCAGGCGCGCCTTGCCCAGGTACTGCGCCTCGTAGCCGAGGATCTCGCCCGTGCCCGGGTCCTTCAGCGGCGTGGCGTTGCGGAAGATGCGGAAGTTCTGCACCGGGCCGGGAACCTCGACCAGCGGCGCCTCGGCGGTGCCGCGGGCATACGCCCGGTCGCCGCGCGACAGCAGCACGCGGCTGTCGTTGCCGGCCACGATGCGCGGCGCGGCCTCGAGCGTGCCGGCGTCGACCACGATGGGTTCGCTCAGGAACGGCTCGATGATGCTCGGGTTGAGCGTGGGCAGCGCCATGCCGGCCAGCGAGTCGAAGCGGGTGCGCGGTGACAGCTTGATGGTTCCGCCGTCGCCGCCGGACCCGCCGCGGCGCATGGTCAGGCGCGCGCGGCCGCCCGTCTTGTCCAGGTAGAGCACCTGGCCGGGGTAGATCCGGTGCGGGTTGGCGATTTCATTGATGTTCATGCCCCAGAGTTCCGGCCAGCGCCAGGGGCGCAGCAGGTAGAGGCGGGAGATGGCCCAGAGCGTGTCGCCCGGTTTGACCGTGTATTCGTCGGGCGCGTTGGGCGCCAGCTCGCTCAGGGGAACGCCGGTCTGGGCGGTCTGCTGCGCGGTGGCGCGCTGCTGCGGCGTGACGGGGTAGTTCTGAGCCCAGGCCGTCGTGGCGCCGCAACTGCCGATCACCGCCAGGGCTGTCAGCGTGGCAAGGAAGGAGGGGCGCCGGCGTTCGGTGAGTCTGAGCTTTTTCATGTCTGGATGGTGAGCGCGCGACGTATCGCTGCGCATACGAATCTCACAATTTGCTACGAATTCTGCGCTGAAGCCCTTGGGAGGGCAACGTTTTCGGGCTCCGCAGCCGCGTGTCGTCGCGGAATTGGCGAAAATAGCCACAACTTTCCCCCGATTTCATGGCCAAACGAAACATTCTGAGTTACCCGGACAAGCGCCTGCACACCGTGGCCAAGCCGGTGCAGGGCGTCGACGCGCGCATCAAGGCCCTGGTCGCCGACATGCTGGAGACCATGTACGACGCCAACGGCATCGGCCTGGCCGCCACGCAGATCGACGTGCACGAGCGCCTCGTCGTGATCGACGTGTCCGAGGAGCGTAACCAGCCGATCGTGCTGATCAACCCCGAGATCACCTGGGCCAGCGATGAAAAGGTCGTGAACGAGGAGGGCTGCCTCTCGGTGCCCGGCATCTACGACGGCGTGCTGCGTTCCACCTCCGTGAAGGTGCAGGCGCTCGACGAGAACGGCGAGACGCGCACCATCGAGGCCGAAGGCCTGCTGGCCGTGTGCATCCAGCACGAACTCGACCACCTGCTGGGCAAGGTGTTCGTCGAGTACCTCTCCCCCCTGAAGCGCAACCGCATCAAGAGCAAGCTGCTGAAGCAGCAGCGCGAAGAAATGCGGGAGCGGGCTTGAACCTTCCCTCCATGACCGCCGCAAGCCGCCGCAGCTCCTTTGCGGCGCTGGCGTTCTTCGCGGTCGCCGGCCTGGGGCTCCTGGCCGGCTGCGCCAGCGAACCCACCCGCATCCAGCCCGGCACCTCGGCTGCCGACACCCTCCAGCGCCTGGGCGCGCCCACCGGCCGCTATCCGCTCACGGGCGGCGGCGAGCGGCTGCAGTATTCGCGCATGCCGGCCGGCTTCGAGGTGGTCGACATCGACCTCGACGCCTCCGGCAAGGTCGTCTCGGTGACGCAGGTGCTCAGCGAGGCGCGCTTCGGCCAGGACATCAAGGTCAATCAGTGGCGGCAGAACGACGTGATGGCCTTCTACGGCCGCCCCTATGAGATCACCCGCGTCAGCTCCTTCGACGGCGCCGTCTGGACCTGGCGCTACAAGGCCGTGAACGAGCGCCGCATGCTGTACATCTACATCGATCCGACCGGCGTGGTCCGGCGCTATCACACGGGGGACGATCTCAAGCTCGATCGGATCCGCGATTGAGCCGCCTCAGAGTCGTCTTCGCGGGCACGCCCGAGTTCGCGCGCGTCGCGCTCGAAGCCATCGCAGCCGCCGGCCATGAGATCGTGCTGGTGATGAGCCAGCCCGACCGCCCCGCCGGCCGCGGCATGAAGCTGCAGGCCTCCCCCGTCAAGCAATGCGCCGTCGCCAACGGCTGGCCCGTGGCCCAGCCGCGCAGCCTGCGCCTCGACGGCAAGTACCCCGACGAAGCTGCCGCCGCCCGCGACACCCTGCTGGCGCTCAAGCCCGACGTGATGGTGGTCGCCGCCTACGGCCTGATCCTTCCGCAGTGGGTGCTCGACCTGCCGGCGCACGGCTGCCTGAACATCCACGCGAGCCTGCTGCCACGCTGGCGCGGCGCCGCGCCGATCCACCGCGCCATCGAGGCCGGGGACGCGCAGACCGGCATCACCATCATGCAGATGGACGCCGGCCTCGACACCGGCGACATGCTGCTGCGCGAGGCCGTCGACATCGGCGCGGGCGACAACACCTCCCGCCTGCACGACCGCCTGGCCGAGCTCGGCGGCAGGATGATCGTCGAGGCTCTGGCCCGCATCGGCACGCTCGCGCGCACGCCGCAGCCGGCCGAAGGCGTCACCTACGCCAGCAAGGTGGAGAAGCACGAGGCGCAGGTCGACTGGAACCAGCCCGCCGACGCCATCGTGCGCCGCGTGCTGGCCTTCGATCCGTTCCCCGGCGCCAACAGCCCGCTGGACGGCGAGACCATCAAGCTCTGGGCCGCCCGCGCCGAAAAGTCTTCCGCTGCCTCTCCGGCCGCACCGGGCACCATCCTGGCCGTCGACCCGGCCGGCGTCACGGTGGCCGCGGCCGCCGGCTCGGCCGTCGTCCTCACCGAACTGCAGCGGCCCGGCGGCAAGCGCCTGCCCGTGGCCGACTTCCTGCACGGCTTCGACCTGAAGCCCGGGCAGGCGTTCGGCTGATGTTCCTCTCGCGCAGCATCCGCAGCCGCCCCGAGTTCCGCGTCGGCGTGCGCGACATGTCCCCCGTGGCGCTGGGCATCGGCGCCTGGGGGCTCATGACCGGCGTGGCCATGGTCAAGTCGAACATGAGCGTGGTCGAGGCGGTGGCGATGACGCTGCTGGTCTACGCGGGCAGCTCACAGCTCGCGGCCATTCCACTGCTCTTCGCCGGGGCGCCGGCCTGGGTGATCCTGGCCACGGGCTTCTGCGTCAACCTGCGCTTCGTGGTGTTCAGTTTGCACCTGCGGCCCTACCTCATGCACATGCCGCGCTGGCGCCGCATGCTGCACGGCTACCTCACGGCCGACATGAGCTACGCGCTCTTCACGAAGAAGTACCCCAAGCCGCCGCTGACCGTCGCCGAGCAGGAATCGCAGGAGGCCTACCTCACCGGCAACTACTTCGTCACCTGGTGCGCCTGGATGGGCATGAGCCTGCTGGGCATCGCGCTGGCCAACTTCATTCCCCAGACCTGGGGCCTGAGCTTCGCCGGCGTGCTGAGCCTGGTGGCCATCGTCTGCTCGATGGCGACGACCCGCCTGCGCGTGCTGGCCGCGCTGATCGCCGGCGCCACGGCGGTCGCGGCCTACGCGCTGCCGCTGAAGCTCAACATCGTGGTCGCGATCGGCGTGGCGGTGCTGCTGTGCTTCTGGCTCGAGAAGCAGCTCGGGCTCGACCCGAACGTGGAGGACGACAAGTGAACAGCGTCGCCGCGACCACCGACTGGTGGACCATGGGCGTGATCGTCGGCCTGGCGCTGGTCACCGTGCTCACGCGCTGCTTCTTCTTCATCCTCGACCGGCCCTGGGGCCTGCCCGAGTGGGCGCACCGCGCGCTGCACTACGCGCCGGCTGCCGCGCTCGCGGGCGTGATCGCGCCCGAGATCGTCATGACGCAGGGCCACCTCATCACCACGCTGCACGACGCGCGCCTGTACGCGGCGGTGGTCGGCGCCGCCTACTTCTACTGGCGGCGCGGCGTGCTGGGCACGATGCTCGCGGGGATGGCGGTGTACCTGCCGCTGCACCTCGGGTTGGGCTGGTAGGCGGCCGACTGGCGGGAGGCTCTCGGTTCCTCAGTCGAGCTTCACGCCGGCCGCGACGATGATCTTCCCCCAGCGCTCGCTTTCGGCACGCGAGAGCTTGTAGAAGTCCTGCGGCGTCCCCGGCAGCGCCTCGAAGCCGAAGTCCGCGAAGAGCTTCACCACCTTCGGCGTCTTCATCGCCTTGTGCAACTCGGCATTGAGCCGCGCCACCGCTTCCGGCGGCATGCCGGCCGGGCCGATCAGGCCGTGGAAGGCGTAGGCGTTGACGTCGCTGAAGCCGGCCTCGACGAAGGTCGGAACGTCCGGCAGGGCGCTCGCGCGCTGCGGCAGCGCGATGGCCAGCACGCGCACCTTGCCCGACTTGATGATCGGCAGGCCCGAGGCCAGGTCCAGCATCATCGTCGGCACCTGTCCGCCCATCACGTCGGTCATGGCGGGCGCCGCGCCCTTGTAGGGCACGTGCGTGATCGTCAGTCCGGCCTTCTGCTTGAAGAGCTCCATCGCCATGTGGTGCGGCGAGCCGTTGCCCGGCGAGGCGTAGCTCACCTTGTCGGGGTTGGCCTTCACGTAGCGCACGAACTCCGCCACGTTCTTCGCGGGGAAGTCCGGGTGCACCACCAGAGCCACCGGGAAGCGGCCGATGGTGCCGATGTAGGTGAAGTCGCTCGCGGGCTTGTAGGGCAGCTTGGCGAACATGTGCTCGTTGAAGAGCAGCGCGGCGTTCTCGGCCTGCATGATGGTGTAGCCGTCGGGCCTGGCCTGCATCATCACGCCCACGCCGATGTTGGTGGAGGCGCCCGGCCGGTTGTCGATGATGAGCGGCTGCCCCAGCGACGGCTGCATCGCCTCGGCCAGCGTGCGCGCGAGGTTGTCGGTGCCGCCGCCGGCCACGTAGGGCACGATCCATTTGATCGGCTGCGTGGGATAGGTGGTCGTCTGCGCCGATGCGAAGGTGGAAGTGGCCAGCGCGAGGGCCGCTGCCAGCAGGGGAAGGAATCGCTTCATCGTCTCTTGTCTCCGTTGCTCGTTTTGAAATCCGTTCTGTCGGCTCACTCGCCGCGCAGGGTCTGCCACAACTCGCGGTCGCGATCGGCGGTCCATACCACCGGGTGCTCGATGCCGCGCAGCTCGTCGTAGGCGCGCGAGACGTCGAAAGGCAGCACGTGCTGGAACACGGGCCAGTCGCCGAACCGCGGCGTCATCACCGCCTCGGCGCGCGCGAAGCAGCCCTTGAGCGTTTCGCCGGCCGCGATGCCGGCCTTCACGCTCTCCAGCAGCGTCGAGAGGAATGCCTTGGTGAGCCCGATGGCCTCGGCGCAGGCGGCCTCGTCCTGCAGCACCGCGCCGCGGCCGGGCACCAGCACGCGCGGTTTCAGCGCGGCCACCGCGTCGAGCGTGCCGGCCCAGTCGCCGATGTAGGCGTCGCCCGCGTACACGCCGCAGCGGTTCTCGACCACGTCGCCCGAGAACAGCACGCCGCAGTCGGCCAGCCACGCGACCGCGTCGCCGCCCGAATGGCCGCGGCCCAGCGACATCAGCCGCAGCTCGCGGCCGCCGCCCAGCGGCAGCGTCATCTCGCGGTCGAAGACCTTCGTGGGAATGGTCAGGCCAGGTATCTCCTCGACGCCGGCGAACAGTCGCGGAAAGCGGCCGACCTCCGAGTCGAAGTCGGCCTGCCCGCGCGTTCGTATCCAGTAGAGCGTGCCGCTGCTGGCGACGATGTCGCGCACCTCGGCGAAGGCGCTGGCGCCCATCACCCGCACCGCGTGGTAGTGCGTGAGCACGATGGTGCGGATCGGCTTGTCGGTCACCGTGCGGATGGCCGCGAGGAAGTCGCGCGCCATGCGCGGCGTGGGGCGGGTGTCGATCAGCACCACGTGCTCGTCGCCGACGACGAAGCCGCAGTTGGGATCGAAGTCGCTGATGTAGCCGTAGGCGCCGGGGCCCAGCTCCTGCAGCCGGGGCTTCTGCTCGCGGGTGTCGGAGGCGGATGCGAAGGAAACGCTCGTGGTCATGGGGTGTCGTGGTCCGTCGTCGTGGGTTCTTCTTCGGCCGCCGCGCGGATGCACGCGAGCAGCACGTCCTCGTCGGCGCACTGGTTGGCCAGCAGCAGCACGAGGCGCGCGTTGAGGTCGGCGCTCTGCGCCTCGCTGCGGCCTTCGTGGGCGGCGAGCAACGCGGCGTAGAAGCCGTCGGGGTCGGGGATGCGGGGCTCGGTGATCATGGGTTGCGGTCGTTGGCGGCCAGTGCGGTACGCACGGCGGAGGCGATGGCTTCGGGCGTGGCGTTCGGCAACACGGCGGCGCGGTAGGCGTCGGGCCGCACAAGGACGAAGCTGCCGGCGTCGCCCGCGCCGAGATGGCTCGCGAGCTTTTCGTCGGCCTGTAGCGTGGGCAGGCCGCTGTCACCGCCCACCGCCAGCAGGCGCAGCGGCAGCGACGCGATGGCATCGAGCGCCGCTCCTGCCTGCTCGCGTGTCGGCGCGAACCACAGGCCGATGCACTCGGTGCCTTCGGCCAGCAGCTGCATCAGCGTCATCTCGCGGCCATCGGCCAGGCGCAGCGGCAGGTTCTGCACCGAGCGCGCGCCCTGGGGCAGCACCGCCGCGGGCGGATAGTCGTTGGCCACCGACATGCGGCCGGTGTTCACCAGCGCCCGCGCGAACGGATGGCGCGCCGCCAGCGCCACCACCGCGCGGCGCAGCGTGTGCTCGGCGGGCGAGCGCGGCGCGAGGAAGCGCGCCGAGCGGCTCGTCACCTGCAGGTTCTGCTCCGCGGCGGGCTGGCGCTCGGCGTCGTAGCTGTCGAGCAGCGCATCGCCGGCCTTGCCATGCGCGACGAGCGCGAGCTTCCAGCCGAGGTTGGCCGCGTCCTGGATGCCGCTGTTGCCGCCGCGCGCGCCGAAGGGGCTCACCACGTGCGCCGCGTCGCCGATGAAGAACACGCGGCCATGGCGGAAGCTGTCTAGCAGGTGGTCGCGGTAGCCGTAGGGGCCGATCCAGACGAACTCGAACTCCACGTCCGGCCCCAGCTGCTCGCGCAGCCGCGCGCCCGCCACCTCGGGCTTGCTGATGTAGGCGGTGTCGCAGTCCTCGGGCATCTGGTAGTCGATGCGCCACACGCCGTCGGCCATCAGGTGCTGCCACACGCCGCGGCCTTCGTTGAAGGGCGCGTCCACCCAGGTCCAGCGCTCGGTGGGCAGCGGCTTCTTGAAGCGCACGTCGCTGATGCACCAGCGGTCGGTGCTGCGCGAGGAGTGCGCGTCGATGCCCATCTGCGTGCGGATGGCGCTGTTGGCGCCGGTGGCGTCGATCAGCCGGTCGGCCTCGATGGTGTAGCTGCCGGCGGGCGTCTCGACTTCCAGGCGAACGCCGTCGGTGAGCTGCTCCACGCGCGTGACGCGGTTCTTCCAGCGCACATCGGTGAGCCCCAGTTCGAGGATGCGGTCGACCAGGAACCATTCGACGTAGAACTGCTGCAGGTTGATGAAGGGCGGCTGCCGAGAGACGCTGTTGGCCTGCAGGTTGAAGTTGTAGACCTCCTGCTCGCCCGAGAAGGTGCGCCCGAACGACCAGGTGATGCCCTTGGCCGCGATGCGTTCGTAGATGCCTAGGCGCTCGAAGATCTCCAGGCTCTTCTGCGCGTAGCAGATGCCGCGCGACGATGCGCCGCGCACGCCGACGGTGTCGTCCTCGTCCAGCAGCACGGCGCGCACGCCGCGTTGCGCGAGGTCGCAGGCCAGCGTGAGGCCCGAGGGGCCGGCGCCGACGATCACGATCGGATGCCGCACGGGCTTCGTGCTGCCCAGCTCGGGCGGCGGCGTGAAGGGCCAGGCCGGAAGCTCGTAGGCCGGCGCGAAAGCGAAGTTTTCCATGGTGGTTCTGCGGCTACAGCGCGTGCGCGAACTCGGCAATGGCGTCCGCCGCCTTCGGGACCAGCTCCGGCTGCCCTGCCAGGTAGTGGTTGCCGCCGACGATGTCGACGTTGCGGATGCGCGATCCGCCCGCCGCCATCCAAGCGTCGCGTGTGCTCGGGAAGGTCGACTGGTCGCCCGTGTAGGTCAGCAGCAGCTTGGGCACCGTGGTGCGCGCGAGGTTGGTCGGACCGTCGGCCTGCGAGCGCGACGACCACTGCGAGAGAAAGGCGGTGAGCGAGGTGGTGCGCCCCATCGCGTTGGCCGAGTAGTTCACCTGCCGCGCGTCGCCCCACACGCTGCCGGGCAGGCGATCGTTGGGGTCGAGCGAGAGGTCCACGCAGCGCGGGTCGGCATGCGTGCGGTAGACGATGAAGGTCTGGTCGCGCGGTGCCCCGGGTGTGCCGCGCAGCAGCGCGAGGCGCTCGAGGCACCACTGCTCGATGCGATCGAGCCGCGCCTTCTGCGCGGCGCCGAAGCGCGCGAGGAAGTCGCGGTCGTAGGGCACGCGGTGGCGGGCGTCGTACATGTCGAGCTCGGGGTCGGCCGAGAGCGGGTCGTGCTCGTCGGTGACCGAGGGGTCGATCCAGTCGCGCATCAGCCGCGTGCGGCCCAGGTGCGCGGCGCACAGCGCGATGCCGTCCACGGGCGGCAGGTCGCCGGGGTGCAGGTGCGTGGGGTCGCCGTCGGGCAGGTGCGTGGCGGTGAGCTTCTCGGCCTGTGCCTGGTAGAAGGCCGAGAGCGCGGCGCCGCCGGAGTTGCCGACGAGGAACACCTTCTCGTAGCCGGCCGAGCGCAGGTACTGCACGCCGGCGCCCAGGTCCTGGATGGCGCGCTCCATCAGCAGCACGGTGTCGTTGCCCACGAAGCGCGAGTTCAGGCCCATGCAGCAGATGCCGCGCTCGGCCAGCGGGCCGATCAGGTAATGGCCCATGAAGTTGCTCGTGGGGTGCATCACGATGGCGGCGATCTTCTTCGGGCCCTGCGGCGCGCGGTAGGCGCCGTAGATACGCGGGCGCAGCAGCTGCAGGCCCGACTGGCTCTCCATGGCCGCGCCGGGCTTCACGTCGATGACGGCGAGTTGCAGCTCAGGCATTCGACGCGCTCCTTGCCGCACGCAGTTCGGCCTTGCGCATGGTCCATGCGTCGAGGTCTGCCCGCGCGCGCAGCGCATGCGCGTCCATCTCGGCCTGCGGCACGGTCGGCGTGGTCAGCTCCACGCGGATGCCGTTGGGGTCGAAGAAGTAGATCGATTCGATGATGTGGTGGTCGGTCACGCCCAGCACCTCGACGCCCGCGCCTTCGAGCCTGGACTTGGCGGCCAGCAGGTCGGCCACCGAATCGACGCGCAGCGCGATGTGGTTCACCCACGAGGGCGTGTTGGGCGAGGGCAGCGCGGCGACGTCGTCGCCGAGGTCGAAGAAGGCGATGTAAGAGCCGTCGCGCATCTGGAAGAAGATGTGCACGTAGGGGCAGTACTCGCCGGTGCTCGGCACGTGGTCGCTCTTGATGACGTGGGCCAGCGGCAGGCCGAGCAGGTCTTCGTAGAAGCGGCGGGTTTCCTCGCTGTCGCGGCAGCGCCAGGCGAAGTGGTGCAGCCCGCGCACGGGCGGTGGCGGTGGTGGGGTCGGCATGGCTCGTGTCTCCGGTGAGCCGATATTGGGCGATGCCTGCTCTTATGATGCAATCGAAATTAATTCATCGATTGATGAAATAACCGTATATATGAACCTCACCCTGCGCCAGCTGCGCGCCTTCGCCGCCGTGGCCGAAACCGGCAGCTTCACCGCCGCGGCGCAGCAGCTGCACCTCACGCAATCGGCGCTCAGCGTGCTGGTGCGCGAACTGGAGCGCGAGATGGGCGTGCAGCTGCTCGACCGCAACACGCGCCGCGTGCAGCTGTCGGAGGCGGGGCGCGAGTTCCTGCCCTCGGTGCACCGGCTGCTGGGCGACTTGGCCGGCGCGGTGGCGGGCGTCACGGATTTGCGTGACAAGAAGAAAGGCTTGCTACGGCTTGCCGCACCGCAGCTCATGGCCTGCACGCTGATGCCGCGCGTGATCGCCCTCTACCGCGAGCAGTACCCCGACGTCGACGTGCGCCTGGCCGACACCCTGCCCGAGCACTTGCTCGCGGGCGTGACGGCCGGCGACGTGGAACTGGCCGTGGGGCAGGACGTGCCGGTCGACGACGCCATCGAGCGCCGCACGCTGCTGCGCGACCGGCACTGGCTGATCTGCCCGCCGGGCCACGCCTTCGCCGATCGCCGCAAGGTGCGCTGGCACCGAGCTCGACCCCTACACCTTCATCGCGCCCACGCGCGACTTCCGCCAGCGCGTGCTGCCCGAGCTGGCGCCCGCCGAGCGCGAGTACATGCTGCGCCCCGGCACGCAGGAGGTGTCGTACATGACCACCGCGCTGGGCATGGTGGCCTCGGGGCTGGGGCTGACCGTGTGCCCCACGTACTCCGCGCCGCTGGTGCGCGCGCACGGCCTGCAGATGGTGCGGCTGGAGTCGCCCGACTTCCACCGCGAGGTTTGCGTCTACAGCGCCGCGCGGCGCTCGCTGTCGCCGGCGGCGGCGAGCTTCGTCGAGGTGCTGGAAGGCTTTGCGCGCGAGCAGCAGCAAAAGGGCTGAAAAGCATCGGTGCGCGGCAAGAGGCGCATAGAGCGGCGATGGGGCCAAAACTACAATGCAGGCCGATTTCCGTCTTGTCTTCCATCTTCTCCGGACTCCCCCCATGAACGTCATTCGCTTCACCGACCTCTGCGCGCAGGGCAAGGCCGCCGGCCAGCGCGTCTTCATCCGTGCCGACCTCAACGTGCCGCAGGACGACGCCGGCAACATCACCGAAGACACGCGCATCCGCGCCTCGGTGCCCTGCATCAAGCTGGCGCTGGACGCCGGCGCGGCCGTGATGGTCACCTCGCACCTGGGCCGCCCGACCGAGGGCGAGTTCAAGCCCGAAGACTCGCTGGCCCCCGTCGCCAAGCGCCTGGGCGAACTGCTCGGTCGCGAAGTGCCGCTGGTCTCCAACTGGGTCGACGGCGTCGACGTGAAGCCCGGCCAGGTGGTGCTGCTGGAGAACTGCCGCGTCAACAAGGGCGAGAAGAAGAACGACGAAGGCCTGGCCCGCAAGCTGGCCGCGCTCACCGACATCTACGTGAACGACGCCTTCGGCACCGCGCACCGCGCCGAGGCCACCACCTACGGCATCGCGCAGTTCGCCAAGGTGGCGGCCGCCGGCCCGCTGCTGGCGGCCGAGATCGACGCCATCACCAAGGCGCTGGCGCAGCCGAAGCGGCCGCTGGTGGCCATCGTGGCGGGCTCCAAGGTGAGCACCAAGCTGACCATCCTGAAGAGCCTGTCGGCCAACGTCGACCAGCTCATCGTGGGCGGCGGCATCGCCAACACCTTCATGCTGGCCGCGGGCCTGAAGATCGGCAAGTCGCTGGCCGAGCCCGATCTGGTCGACCAGGCCAAGGCGGTGATCGACGCCATGCGCGCGCGCGGCGCCGACGTGCCGATCCCGGTGGACGTGGTCACGGCCAAGACCTTCGCGGCCGACGCGGCCGCCACCGTCAAGGACGCGAGCGACGTGGCCGACGACGACCTGATCCTCGACATCGGCCCGAAGACGGCCGCCCAGCTCGCAGCGCAGCTGCGCGAGGCCGGCACCATCGTCTGGAACGGCCCGGTGGGCGTGTTCGAGTTCGACGCCTTCGCGGGCGGCACCAAGGCTATCGCGCAGGCCGTCGCCGAGAGCAGCGCGTTCTCTATCGCCGGCGGCGGCGACACGCTGGCGGCCATTGCCAAGTACGGCATCGAGAAGCAGGTGGGCTACATCTCGACCGGCGGCGGCGCCTTCCTGGAAGTGCTGGAAGGCAAGACCCTGCCGGCCTTCGAGATCCTGTCGAAGCGCGCCGCGGGCTGAGCGAAACCCGAAGCGGGAAAACCCATGGGTGACTTCCGTTCGACACACAAAGTGTATACAGTAGCGAATACAAAACGGAGACTACCCTCATGAGCACGGACCGCATTCCCCGCCACGCCACCAAGATCGTTGCCACCCTCGGTCCGGCGTCCAGCACGCCCGAACTGCTGGAAAAGATGATCCTGGCCAAGGTCAGCGTGGTGCGGCTGAACTTCAGCCACGGTACGGCGCAGGACCACATCGATCGCGCCACCATGGTGCGCGAAGCCGCCCGCAAGGCCGGGCGCGAAGTGGCCATCATGGCCGACCTGCAGGGCCCGAAGATCCGCGTGGGCAAGTTCGCGCAGGGCAAGGTCTGGCTGGAGGCCGGCGCCAAGTTCGTGCTCGACGCCTCGCGCACCGAGCTTGGCGACGCCGATGCCGTGGGCCTCGACTACAAGGACCTGCCGCGCGACGTGAAGCCCGGCGACAGGCTGCTGCTGAACGACGGCCTCATCGTGCTGACGGTGGACGCCGTCAAGGGCGAGGCCGTGCACACCACCGTGAAGCTCGGCGGCGAGCTGTCGAACAACAAGGGCATCAACAAGCAGGGCGGCGGCCTCACCGCGCCCGCGCTGACGGCCAAGGACATGGAAGACATCAAGACCGCGATGAGCTTCCAGGCCGACTACGTGGCCGTGAGCTTCCCCAAGAACGCCACCGACATGGAAATGGCCCGCCAGCTGTGCAACGTGGCCGTCGGCCGAGTACGGCCACAAGCCCGGCATGATCGCCAAGATCGAGCGCGCCGAGGCCATCCCGAAGCTCGAAGAGATCCTGCGCGCAAGCGACGGCATCATGGTCGCGCGCGGCGACCTCGCGGTCGAGGTGGGCAACGCGGCGGTGCCCGCGCTGCAGAAGAAGATGATCCGCATGGCGCGCGAGATGGACAAGGTGGTCATCACCGCGACCCAGATGATGGAGTCGATGATCACCAACCCCGTGCCCACCCGCGCCGAGGTGAGCGACGTGGCCAACGCCGTGCTCGACGGCACCGACGCCGTGATGCTCTCCGCCGAAACGGCCTCGGGCCGCTATCCGCTCGAGACCGTGCAGGAGATGAGCCGCATCTGCGAGGCCGCCGAGGCCGCCGAAGACAAGCAGCTCGACGCCGACTTCAGCGGCCAGAACTACAGCCGCATCGACCAGTCGATCGCCATGGGCGCGCTCTTCACCGCCCACCACCTGGGCGCCAAGGCCATCGTGGCGCTCACCGAGTCGGGCTCCACCCCGCTGTGGATGAGCCGCCACCGCGCGCACATTCCCATGTACGCGCTGACCTCGCGCCTGGCCACGCAGCGCAAGATGGCGCTCTACCGCAACGTGCGCCCGCTGCTGATGGACTCGGAAAGCGACCGCGACACCGCGCTGCTGCAGGCCGAGAACCACCTGAAGAAGCGCGGCATCGTGCAAAGCGGCGACGTCTACGCCATCACCTGCGGCGAGCCGATGGGTGCCCCCGGCGGCACCAACATGCTCAAAATCTGCCGAGCCAGCTGAGCACACCCCCAGGCTGCGCGCACTTCGTGTCGCTGCGCCAACCCCCTCGCCGGGGGCAACACCTGCGGCCCGGCAGAGCCGGTTCCGCGGTGTTCCTGGGATTTCAGCCGTTCCTGAACAGGAAGCTGTAGGCGTTCAAGGCCGGCACGCCGCCCAGGTGCGCATACAGCACCTTCGAGCCCGCCGGGAATTCGCCCAGGCGTACCTTCTCGATCATCCCGTGCATCGACTTGCCCTCGTACACGGGGTCGGTCAGCATGGCCTCGAAGCGCGCGCTCAGGCGGATGGCTTCGAGCGTGCCCTCGTTGGGCAGGCCGTATTCGGGGCCGCCGAAGCGGCGGTCGAGAACGATGTCCTTCTCGGTGATGTCGCGGCCCAGCTCCACCAGCTCGGCCGTGTTCTTCGCGATGCGCAGGATCTGGTCGAAGGTCTGCTGCGGTTTGGCCGAGGCGTCGATGCCGATCACGCGGTCGGCGCGGCCGTCGGCGGCGAAGCCCACCACCATGCCGGCCTGCGTGCTGCCCGTGACCGAGCAGACCACGATGTAGTCGAACTTGAAGCCCAACTCGGCCTCCTGCTGGCGCACTTCCTCGGCGAAGCCGACGAAGCCCAGGCCGCCGCGCGGATGCTCCGAGCAGCCCGCGGGAATCGGGAACGGCTTGCCGCCGGCCTTGCGCACGCTGTCCATGGCGTCTTCCCAGCTCTTGCGGATGCCGATGTCGAAGCCCGCTGCGTCCAGGCGCACGTCGGCGCCCATGATGCGTGACATCTCGATGTTGCCCACGCGGTCGTACACCGCGTCGGAATAGTTGACCCAGTTCTCCTGCACCAGCACGCACTTCATTCCGAGGTGCGCCGCCACGGCCGCGACCTGCCGCGTCTGGTTCGACTGGATGCCGCCGATGGACACCAGCGTGTCGTAGCCGCCTTCGATCGCCTCGGGGATCAGGTATTCGAGCTTGCGCGTCTTGTTGCCGCCGAAGGCCAGGCCGCTGTTGCAGTCCTCGCGCTTGGCATAGAGGTCGACCTTGCCGCCCAGGTGCGCGCTCAGGCGCTTGAGAGGCTGGATCGGCGTGGGGCCGAAGGTCAGCGGGTAGCGGGGGAATTTCTCGAGGTTCATGGCGGCAGTTCCAGGAAAGGGAGGAAGAAGGAGGGGTGTGTCGAAGCCTCCATCGTAGGAACAATGCCGCACAACGTGCTTGCGAAGTTTGTTGGATTCGTCAGAGAAAAAGAGGCAATATCGAGAAGGTAAATGCTTTCATTCTGACCAAGACAAGATGAGCACAACAAAATTGCGTGACACCCCGGGGCTCGACCGCACCGACCGCGCCATCCTGCGCACCATGCAGCGCGACGCCTCGCTGTCGAACGTGGCGCTGGCCGCCAAGGTCAACCTGAGCCCGGCCGCCTGCCTGCGCCGCGTGGAGCGACTCAAGGCGGCGGGCCTCATCAAGGGCATCGTCGCGCTGCTCGACCCCGACGCGCTCGACGCCAGCATGCTGGTGATGATCGGCGTGGTGCTCGACCGCTCCACGCCCGACTCCTTCTCCGACTTCGAGAAGGCCGCGCAGAAGGTCTCGGGCTGCCTGGAATGCCACGTGGTGTCCGGCGAATTCGACTATTTCATGCTCGTGCGCACCCGCGACAACGACAGCTTCAACCGCCTGCACGCCGAGCAGCTGCTGTACCTGCCGGGGGTGCGGCAGATCCGCACTTTCATCGTGCTCAAGCAGGTGCTTTCGACCACGCAGCTGCCGATCTGACGAAACCGGCGCGCGGCTGTCTGCGTACAGCACGGATGATTCCTCCCTCCTCCGCGTCATTTCTCCGGCGCCGCGGCGCCTTCGTCCTCGCCCTTGCCCTTGCCCTTGCCTCCGCATTGCTTTCGGCCTGTTCGCCGGTCAAGGTGCTCAACGGACTGGTGCCCACCGACACCTACCGGTTCCAGGGCGGCATCGCCTACGGCGAGGCGCCGCGCCAGCTGCTCGACGTGTACCGGCCGCTGCCGTCCGTGCAGCCGGCGCCGGGCGCCCGGCCGCTGGTCGTGTTCTTCTACGGCGGCACCTGGACGAACGGCGACCGCGCCAGCTACCGGTTCGTCGGCGAGGCCCTGGCCGCGCGGGGCGCCGTGGTGGTGGTGCCCGACTACGGGCTCTCGCCGGCCTTCACCTACCCGGCGTTCGTGCGCGACAGCGCGCTGGCCACCAAATGGGCGCTCGACAACGCGGCCCGGCTGGGCGCCGATCCGAAGCGGGTGTACGTCATGGGCCACAGCTCGGGCGGCTACAACGCCGCGATGGTGGCGCTCGACGGGCGCTGGCTCGGGGAACTGGGAGCCAGCCCGAAGCAGCTCGCGGGCTGGATCGGCCTTGCGGGCCCCTACGACTTCCTACCCATCGGCGACCCGCAGGCGCAGGTGGCCTTCAACTGGCCGGACACGCCGCGCGATTCGCAGCCGCTGGCGCACGTCACGTCCGGGTCGCCGCGCGCCCTGCTCATGGCGGCGTCGAAGGACGAGCTGGTCTATCCCGACCGCAACACGGGGCAGATGGCCGCGGCGCTGCGCGCGGCGGGCGTACCGGTCGAGGTCAGGCTGTTCGACGACCTGAGCCACGTGACGCTGATCGGCGCCTTCGCCAGGCCCATCCAGTGGCTGGGCGGGCCGGTGCTGCCGCCTGTCATGGATTTCCTCGGGCTGGCGTCGGTCCTGTCCCACAAGGGTGCTCGGTAGAATTACGGCAGTTTTTCCCGCCTTTCCGTCTTCTTCTTTTTCCAATTTCCCGCGAGGTATTTCCCATGGCACTCGTCTCGATGCGCGAACTGCTCGACCATGCCGCAGCCAATGGCTACGGCATTCCGGCCTTCAACGTCAACAACCTCGAACAGGTCCAGGCCGTCATGGAGGCCGCCAAGGAAACCGGCGCTCCCGTCATCCTGCAGGCCAGCGCAGGCGCCCGCAAATACGCCGGCGAGGCCTTCATCAAGCACCTGATCCAGGCCGCCATCGAGCAGTACCCGAACATCCCGCTGGTCATGCACCAGGACCACGGCCAGAGCCCGGCCATCTGCCAGGGTGCCATCGACCTCGGCTTCTCCTCCGTCATGATGGACGGCTCCCTGCATGAAGACGGCAAGACGCCCGCCTCCTTCGACTACAACGTCGACGTGACCCGCAAGGTGGTGCAGCTGGCGCACAAGGTCGGCGTGACCGTCGAGGGCGAGCTGGGCTGCCTGGGCTCGCTGGAGACCGGCATGGCCGGCGAGGAAGACGGCATCGGCGCCGAAGGCGTGCTCGACCACTCCGCGCTGCTGACAGACCCCGAGGAAGCCGCCCAGTTCGTCAAGGCCACGCAGCTCGACGCGCTGGCCATCGCCATCGGCACCAGCCACGGCGCCTACAAGTTCACCCGCAAGCCCACGGGCGACATCCTGTCGATCCAGCGCGTGAAGGAAATCCACGCCCGCCTGCCCAACACCCACCTGGTGATGCACGGCTCGTCGTCGGTGCCGCAGGACCTGCTGGAGATCATCCGCAAGTACGGCGGCAACATGAAGGAAACCTACGGCGTGCCCGTCGAGGAAATCCAGGAAGCCATCAAGTACGGCGTGCGCAAGATCAACATCGACACCGACATCCGCCTGGCCATGACCGGCGCGGTGCGCAAGTTCCTGTTCGAGAACCCCGAGAAGTTCGACGCCCGCGAGTGGCTCAAGCCCGCGCGCGAGGCCGCCAAGCAGATCTGCAAGCAGCGCTACATCGAATTCGGCTGCGAAGGCCAGGGCGCCAAGATCAAGGGCGACACGCTGCAGGTGGTCGCCGCCAAGTACGCCAAGGGCGAACTCGCGCAGGAAGTCATCTGATCACTTCCCGCTGATCCGAAGGCCACCGTTCGCGGTGGCTTTTTCTGCGCGCACAATCCGCTTTCACCGTCCCCACGTTTCTCACTGCATTTGCCGTTGCTCCCATGACCACCGTCCACACCTCCTCCATCCAGAGCCTGCCCCTGCTTGCGCGCGGCAAGGTGCGCGACAACTACGCCGTCGGCGAAGACCGCATCCTGATGGTCGCGAGCGACCGGCTCAGCGCCTTCGACGTGATCATGGGCGAGCCCATCCCCGGCAAGGGCGAGATCCTCACGAAGATGGCCCTGTGGTGGTTCGACCGCCTCGGCCAGCTCTGCCCCAACCACCTGACCGGCGAGGCGCCCGAGAGCGTGGTCACCGAGGCCGAGGTGCCGCAGGTCACCGGCCGCTCGATGCTGGTCAAGCGCCTGAAGCCGATCCCGGTCGAGGCCGTGGTGCGCGGCTACCTGGCCGGCAGCGGCTGGAAGGAATACCAGGAAAGCCGCTCGGTCTGCGGCGTGCCGCTGCCCGAGGGCCTGACCAACGCGAGCAAGCTGCCGCGCCCCATCTTCACGCCCGCCGCCAAGGCCGCGGCCGGGGAGCACGACGAGAACATCAGCTACGAGCGCGTGGTCGAGATCGTCGGCCCCAAGCTCGCGCAGCAGATCCGCGAGACCAGCATCGCCATCTACGAGACCGCCGCGCAGATCGCCCTGGCCAAGGGAATGATCATTGCCGACACCAAGTTCGAGTTCGGCCTCGACGAGAACGGCACCCTGGTGCTGATGGACGAAGTGCTCACCCCCGACAGCTCGCGCTACTGGCCCGTCGAGGGCTACCAGGCCGCGCTGGCGTCCGGCGCGAATCCGCCGAGCTACGACAAGCAGTTCGTGCGCGACTGGCTCGAGGCCACCAAGATCAACGGCAAGCCCTGGGACAAGACGCCCCCGGCGCCGCGCCTGCCGGCCGAGGTCATCGAGAAGACGGCGGCCAAGTACCGCGAGGCGCTGGAGCGGCTGACGGGCTGAGGCTCGTCAGCGCCCCCCGCCGCTGTTCAACAGCGCCACCGTCCGCCCGCTGGCATCCAGCAGCGCCAGCCGGGTCGGGCCGGCCAGCCGGTAGCTCGCGGCGCTCTGCAGCGCGGAAATGAACTGCGCCTCGTTGGCGCCGCGCGTCGGGTCGGTGCAGGCCATGCGGGTGGAGGCCAGCTGGCCGATCTTCAGCGTGACCCCGGTGCGCGTGAAAGTGCCGGAGATGCGGTTGCAGCCGCCCGAGCCGCTCACGCGCCCGCTGCTGCGGTCGAACTGCACCTGGGCGCCGCTGCCCGGCTGCACCGGTTCATCGCCCAGCTGGGCCAGTTGCCAGGCCGGACCCTCGATCGGCTCGTCGAGGCTGATGCCGCTGCCGCAACCGGCCAGCGTGGCCAGCAGCGCCGTGGCGGCAAGGGCGGGGAAGAGCGCGGTGCGGCGGGCGAAGGAGCGCATGGCCAGTGTTCCTTTTTGCATCTGCAACAAGTTGAATCGGGCGTGATCGTATGCGACGGCGCCTGGCCCGCCAATGCCGCTCCCAGGTCGCCAAGCCATGAAAAAAGCGGCCCGTAGGCCGCTTTCGTGGAAGGTCTGCAGGAAAGTCAGCTCAGCACGATGCTGCTGAGCCGGCGGCGGTAGCTCGCCACCACCGGATCGTCCGGCGGGATCTGCCCGTCGGCCACCTTCACCTTCGGCGGCTCGATGATGTCCAGGATGGCGATGTAGGTCTTGCGGGCGAGGTCCTCGCTCCAGGTCTTGTCGCGCATCAGGATGTCGAGCAGCTCGTCCATGGCGTCGGTCCAGAGCTGCTCGGCCATGAGCAGGCGGGCGCGGCCGAAGCGGGCGTCGAAGTCGCGCTTGTTGGCGGCGATCTTCGCGTCGAAATCGGCGACCGAGGGCGCGGCGCCGGTGGGCGGTGCTGCGAAATCGATAGCATCCATCCACCGCTGCAGCGCGTCGAAGCGGCGCACCAGCGAGGTCTTGGCGATCACCGGGGCGAAGGCCACCTTGGCATCGTCGATGCGGCCTTCCTGCAGCAGCAGCTTCACGTAGTCGAAGCGGGCGTCGTCGTTGGCCGGGTCGGTGGCCACCGCGTGCTGCAGCTTCTCGAGCGCGCCCTGGGTGTCGCCGCCGGCCAGCGCTTCCTGCGCGGCGGCTTCCTCGGAGGCGGCCTCGGCCTCGTCGGCGCCGGGCACGTGCTTGTCGAGGAATTCGCGGACCTTGTCGGCCGGGATGGCGCCGACGAAGCCGTCCACCGGCTGGCCGTCCTTGAACATCACGCAGAACGGGATGCTGCGTACGCCGAACATCTCCGACAGCTGCGAGGAAATCTGCGGCACCTTGTCGGCGTCGAGCTTGGCCAGCGTGAAGCGGCCGCCGTACTCGACCTCGAGCTTTTCGAGCACCGGGCCGAGCTGCTTGCAGGGGCCGCACCATTCGGCCCAGATGTCCAGCAGCACCGGCGTGGCGACCGAGGCTTCGATCAGTTCGGCCTGGAAATTTTCGAGAGTGATGTCGATCATCGGAACCAGCTGGGGGTGAAACGTAAAATTGAAACCATGAACGAAACCATTCAGGTCGGTGTAGTGATGGGCTCGAACTCCGATTGGGAGACGATGCGCAACGCGGTCGAGATTCTCCAGCAATTCGGAATCGGGCACGAAGCCAGGGTGGTCTCGGCCCACCGGATGCCCGATACGCTCTTCGAATATGCCGAAAGCGCCGCCGGGCGCGGCCTTGCCGCGATCATTGCCGGCGCGGGCGGCGCGGCCCACCTGCCGGGCATGCTGGCCTCGAAAACCACGGTGCCGGTGCTCGGCGTTCCGGTGGCCAGCCGCCACCTGCAGGGCGTCGATTCGCTTTACAGCATCGTGCAGATGCCAAAGGGCGTGCCGGTCGCCACCTTCGCCATCGGCAACGCCGGCGCGGCCAACGCGGCGCTGTTCGCGGTGTCGATGCTGGCGGTGAACGACCCCGCGCTGCGCGCGAAGCTCGACGCCTTCCGTGCCGCGCAGACGGCCGCCGCCGAAGCCATGACGCTGCCCCCCGGCCCCCGCCGGCGAAGCGGCTCCCCCCGTGTCTCCTTTCTCGCCGCAAGGCGGAGGTGCCCTGTGAGCAGCAAGAACGGCGACCTGCCCATCCTCCCGGGCGCCACGCTCGGCGTGCTCGGCGGCGGCCAGCTGGGGCGCATGTTCGTCCACGCCGCCCAGCGCATGGGCTACTTCACGGCGGTGCTCGACCCCGACACCGACAGCCCCGCCGGCCGCGTGAGCCACCACCACATCCACACCGACTACGACGACATCGACGGCTTGGCTCGCCTTGCCGGCCTGGCCGACGCGGTGACCACCGAGTTCGAGAACGTGCCCGCGCCCTCGCTGGAGCATCTCGCGGTGGCGCGCCCGGTGTCGCCCGCCGCGCCGGCCATCGCCATCGCTCAGGACCGCATCGCCGAGAAGGCGCACTTCACCCGTTGCGGCGTGCCCTGCGCGCCCTACGCCGTGATCGAAACGGCGGCGCAGCTTGCCGCCATCGACGACAACCTGCTGCCCGGCATCCTCAAGACCGCGCGCCTGGGCTACGACGGCAAGGGCCAGCAGCGTGTGAAGACGCGCGATGAGCTCGTCGACGCCTGGCAGGCCACGGGCTGCGTGCCCTGCGTGCTCGAGAAGATGCTGCCGCTCGAATTCGAGTGCTCCGTCATCCTCGCGCGCGGCCGCGACGGCCAGATCGTGCACTTCCCGCCGCAGCGCAACCTGCACCGCGACGGCATCCTCGCCGTGACCGAGGTGCACCCGCAGAACATGCCCAAGACCGTGGCGCAGGGCGCCGTCAACTCGGCGAAGAGCATCGCCAACGGCCTTGGCTACGTGGGCGTGCTGTGCGTCGAGTTCTTCGCGCTGGCCGACGGCTCGCTGGTCGTCAACGAGATGGCGCCGCGTCCGCACAACAGCGGCCACTACACCATGGAAGCCTGCGACGTGTCGCAGTTCGAACTGCAGGTGCGCACCCTTGCCGGCCTGCCGCTGGCCGCGCCGCGCCAGCACAGCCCGGCGATCATGCTCAACCTGCTGGGCGACCTGTGGTTTCCCGCCGGTGCCGACGGCAAGTCCGAAAAGCCGGTCTCGCCGCGCTGGAGCGAGGTGCTCGCGCTGCCCGGCGTCCACCTGCACCTCTACGGAAAGATCGAACCCCGCCGCGGCCGCAAGATGGGGCACCTCACGCTGACCGGCGCCACGCTCGAGGCGGTGCGCGCCACGGCCTCGCAGGCCGCGCTGCTGCTGGGCCTGCCGGCGGTGAGCACCGCCGACCTCGCATGATCCTCGACGGCAGCACCCCCGAAGCCATTGCCGAGGCGGCGCGCGTGCTGCGCGCGGGCGGGCTGGTGGCCTTCCCGACCGAGACGGTGTACGGCCTGGGCGCCGACGCGAGCAGCGACACCGCGGTGGCCGGCATCTTCGAAGCCAAGGGCCGGCCGTCGGACCATCCGCTGATCGTGCACGTGGCGGCCGGCACCAAGGGCACCGAGTCGCTCTCGCGCTTCGCCCAGCCGCTGCCGGACTTCGCGCAGAAGCTGGTGCAGGCCTTCTGGCCCGGGCCGCTCACGCTGATCGTCACGCGCCAGCCCGGCGTGGGCGCCGCTGCCGCCGGCGGGCAGGACACCATCGGCCTGCGCTGCCCCTCGCATCCCGTTGCGCAGGCGCTGCTCGAAGCCTGCGCCGAGCAGGGCGTGCCCGGCCTCGCGGGGCCCAGCGCCAACCGCTTCGGCCGCGTCAGCCCGACCACCGCGCAGCACGTGCACGACGAGTTCGGCGACGAGCTGCTGGTGATCGATGGCGGAGCCTGCGACGTGGGCATCGAATCGACCATCGTCGACTGCAGCCGCGGCGCGCCCGTGCTGCTGCGCCCCGGCCTCATCACGCGCGCGCAGATCGAGGCGGCCTGCGGCGAGAAGCTCGCCGACCGCGAAGTGCTCGAAACGCCCGACCCGCGCGCATCGGGCACGCTGGAAGCCCACTACGCCCCGAACGCCAAGGTCCGGCTGATGGACGCCAAGTCGATCCAGACCGGCCTCGACGTGCTCGGCGCGAACGCCGCCCACATCGCCGTGTGGTCGCGCGCCGCGGTGCGCAGCCGCTCGCAGCGCGTGCTGCTGCGGCGCATGCCCGACGACGCGGCGGCCAGCGCACAGCTGCTCTTCGCGGTGCTGCGCGAGTTCGACGCGCAGGGCGTGAAGCTGATCTGGGTCGAGACGCCGCCCGACACGCACGAGTGGGAAGGCGTGAAAGACCGCCTCCAAAGAGCGTCGGCCGCTTAAACCTGGCTAACCCCCAGGCTTGCCCACTTCGTGTGGCCGCCCACCCCCTTGCAGGGGGCAACACCAGCGGCCCGGCAAAGCCGGTTCCGCGGTGTTCCTGGAATGGGCTCTTCGTTCAGCCTCCGGCTGCGAGCACGCCCTGGAAGAAGCCACGGGCCGATGCCAGGCAGAACGGCGGCGCCAGCGTGCCGTGGTACGCGAGCGTGACGGCCTGGGCCTTGTCCGACGCGCTGCCCGAGGTGTTCTGCGCGAGCAGGGCCTTGGCCTGCGCGAAGCCGGCGCGGGCGGTGGCGTATGCGTCGATGGCTGCCGAATCCTCCAGGTCGACCACGGACAGCAGGCTGGAGGGCATGCCCTTGGCGCGGAAGTAGCCCGAAGTGGCGCGGGTGCTCACGAAGTTCACCGTCGGGTCGTTGGCGCCGCCGCACATCAGCATGGGCCGGGTCGGCACCCAGTTGCGCAGGTCGTTGGCGATGGCGGCCTTGCGGAAGCCCGTGGAGGGTTTGCAGTCCAGCGGCGAGGTGGTGCTCAGCGAAGCGGCCGTCGGCGGCAGCGCGTTGCCGGGGCAGGGGTTGCCCTGGATGTCGCCGGCCGCCTGCGTGAGGAAGCTCTGCTTGATGAGGTTGTTGAGGCCGTAGAAGATCGAAAGCTCCGGGCTCACCGGCCCCGGCTTGGCGTCCGCCGGGAACAGCGCGAGCTGCGGCAGCTTGCCGCTGGAGAACAGCGTGCCGGGCGATGCGCTCGGCAGCAGCGTGTCGATGCCGCTCGCGTACTGGGCCTCGTACACGTCGCTGGTCGAGCCGTAGACGTTGCCGAACTGCTGCTGCCAGCTGGTCGACAGCAGCGGCACGAACAGCGTGGCGCCCAGCGCTGGCCAGCCCAGGTAGGTGTAGTCGCTCAGCAGGCTGATGGCCGAGGGCGCAGACAGCGGCGCCGAGGCTGTCACCGGCTTGCCGTTGGCCTGCATCTCGCGGTGCGCCGCCATCGCCACGTAGCCGCCCTGCGAGTAGCCGGTGATGAAGAGCGAACCGGCGTCGTTCGCGCCGATGCCCGAGAAGGTCTTGCGCGCCGCGGTGAGCGCATCGACCATGTCCTTGCCCTGCTGGTCGCCGTCGAGGTACGGGTGATAGGGCAGCGTCGACTTGTCGTAGCCCGCGTAGTTGGGCGCCACCACGATGTAGCCCTGCGCCGCGAACATGGCGGCGACCATCAGGCCCTCGCCGGCGGCGGCCTGGGTGCTGTCGGTCCACTTGGCCAGGTTGTAGGCCTTGGCGGCGGTGGTGCCGTGGGCATAGAGCACGACCGGGCGCTGGCCGCTGCAGGCCACGTCGGAGCCGGTGGGCACCATGATCGCGGCGGTGGCGTTGGTGGCCTCGTTCTTCGCGCCGATGGTGCGGTATTCGAGGTAGCGCAGGTCCACGCCGCACTTGGGTGTGCCCGCCACCTGCAGCAGGGCCTTGCCCTGGTCGCTGGCCTGCAGGCTGGCGGTGAACTGGCTGGCCGTCAGGGCGGCCGTCTTCTCGGGCGGGTCGGTGACCACCGAGCCCCGGCCGTTGTCGGCCGCGGACGGCGGAACGCCCACCCCGATGCCGATGCCTCCTCCGCCCCCGCCACCACCGCCGCAGGCGGCGAGCAGCAGCAGGGTCGCGGCGCTTGCGACGGCCGTGAAGGCGGCGGTCTTCTTGCGCATGGGGCTGGAGGGCTGGCGGTGCGGCTGGTTCAAGGCATGTCTCCTGCGCCGGCGAGGCGTCTGGCTTGTATGGAATCGAACGACCGTCCGATTCTGGGCAGCGGCATGTCCGCGCGCAAGCGGGCGTTTGCCCTCAGAAGACTTCAGTACACAGCACCGGGAGCCGGCAGCAGGCCGGCGGCCGGCCTTCAGTTGTCCTGCGAGGCCCAGTCGACCAGCGCGTCGAAGGCCGCGCGCGCGGCCCCGGCGTTCTCGCCGTTGGCGATGGCCACGAGCACGTAGCGGCGTCCGCTGGCGCCGTCCACGTAGCCGGCCACGCCCGAGGCGTCGCGCAGCGTGCCGGTCTTCAGGTGCGCCGAGCCGCCGGAGCGCAGCGAGCGCCTCTTCAGCGTGCCGTCCACGCCCATGGCCGGCAGCGAGGACATCAGCTCCGGCATCACCGGCGAGCGCCATGCCACCTGCAGCATCTTGCCCAGCGCGGCTGCGCTGATGCGCTCGTCGCGCGACAGGCCCGAGCCGTTCTCGAACACCGGCTGCGCCTCGCCCGTGCCGATGCGATCGCGCCACCACTGGCCCATGGCCGCGCGCGAGGCTTCGAAGGTGCCGCGGTTCTTCTGCGCGAGCCCGATGGTGAGGAACAGCTGCTGCGCCATCACGTTGTTGCTGTACTTGTTGACGTCGCGGATCACCTCGGCCAGCGGCGGCGACTCGAACTCGAAGGCCGGCTTCAGCCCCGCCGGCACGCGGCCCTCGCGCATCTGCCCGCCCACCCGCCCGCCCATCTCGGCCCACATGCCGCCGATGGCGCGCATGGCGTAGGTGCGCGGATCGCCGTAGGCCACGGCCCAGCTCTTCTCGCCGCAGCCGCTGGGAAAGCCGCCGTTGAAGCGGATGCGGTTCACGTCGGAGAAGTCGGCGCGCAGCGTGCCGCGCCAGTCGCCGCATTCGCCGGGCACGATCGCCACGGTCTGCGGCATCGCCACGCTGGCCAGCGGGGGCTCGTAGCTCACGCGCGCGATCTGGCCGGCGCGGTCGGGCGCGAAAGTCATGTTGACCGACTTGAAGTTCACCAGCAGCGCGTCGGGCGAGGCGTTGTAGGGGCGCAGCGGCTCGCCGTCGAAGGCAGAAGGGTCGCCCTCCACCGTGGTCTCGAAGGCGCTGCGGTCGAGGACGATGTCGCCGCTCACCGTGGTGATGCCCAGCCCCTGCACGTGGCGCAGCAGCAGCCACACGCGCTCCAGCACCAGCTTGGGGTCGCCCTGGCCCTTGATGTAGAGGTTTCCGTTGAGCACGCCGTTGTTCACCGTGCCGTCGACGTAGACCGGGGTGGTCCAGCTGTAGGCGGCGCCCAGCAGGTCGAGCGCGGCGTAGGTGGTCACCAGCTTCATGATCGACGCCGGGTTCACCTGCGCCTGCGTGCGCCAGGCCAGGCGCGGCTGGCGCGTGCCGTCGGCCTCGGCGACCAGCATGGTCACCGACTCGCGCGGCACCTTGGCGCGGGCGAGGGCGGCTTCGACCTGGGTGGGGAGGGCTTGCGGAGCCTGTTGTTGGGCGAACGCGCCGGCCGGGGCCAGCGTCGTGAAGATCAGGGCGCAGGCGGCGCGGCGGAAGTCGAAGGGCATCCGCCGATTATCCCGGCGGGAAAACGTGCAGCTTCGCGTGATACAGCAGCATCACAGTCTTGGCGTCCGCGATGCGGCCGTCGGCCACCATGGCCAGCGCCTCGTCGATGCCGGGTTCGAGCACCTCGATGTCCTCGCCTTCCTCGGCCAGCCCGCCGCCTTCGCCGACGCGCATCGACGACTCGTAGGGCGCGACGAAGAAATGCAGCTTCTCGGTGACCGAGCCCGGGCTCATGAAGCACTCGAAGACCTTGCGCACCTCGCCGAGCCGGTAGCCGAGCTCTTCCTCGACCTCGGCGCGGATTCGCTCCTCGGGCGCCGCGTCGTCCAGCAGGCCGGCGGCGGCCTCGATCAGCAGGTCGTCGTGCCCGTTGACGAAGGCCGGGTAGCGGAACTGGCGCGTGAGCAGCACCGTGCGCCGCTGCAGGTTGTAGGGCAGCAGCGTGGCGCCGTTGCCGCGGTCGTAGGTCTCGCGGTGCATGCGCTGCCACTGGCCGTCGTTGCGGCGCCAGTCGAAGGCGGTGGTGCGCAGCGTGTACCAGTTGTCGGAAAGCAGGGTGACTTCGTGCACCCGGACGCGGTCGTGGATGGTCATGGCGCCGAGCATATGTGCATGTTCGTGCAATAACAAGAAAAATCGTGCAAAAGGCCGCGGCGGCCGATACCATCGCCGGATGCTCACCAGCCAGCGCAAGCAACACATCCTCTCGGTCCTGCGGCGCGACGGCAACGTCGTCGCCAAGTCGCTCAGCGAGGAACTCGGCCTGTCGGAAGACACCATCCGCCGCGACCTGCGCGAGCTGGCGGCCGAGGGCCTCCTGCAGCGCGTGCACGGCGGCGCGCTGCCGCTGGCGGCGGCCGAGGCCGACTTCGCCGGCCGCCAGCAGCTCGTGCCCGACGAAAAAATCGCCATCGGCCGTGCCGCCGCGCGCCTGGTGAAGCCAGGGCAGGTGGTGTTCATCGACGGCGGCACCACCGCCGTGCAGATGGCGCGCCACCTGCCGGCGAGCCTGCGGGCCACGGTGGTCACGCACAGCCCGTCGGTGGCGGTGGAGCTGGCCTCGCACGCGGGCATCGAGGTGGTGCTGATCGGCGGGCGGCTCTTCCGGCATTCGATGGTCGCGGTGGGCTCGGCGGCGATGGCGGCCATCTCGCGCATCCACGCCGACACCTACTTCATGGGCGTCACCGGCGTGCACGCCGAGGCCGGCCTGACCACCGGCGACCTGGAAGAGGCCGAGATCAAGCGCGCGCTGATGGCCTCGGCGGCCGAGACGGTGGTGATGGCCTCGTCGGAGAAGATCGGCGCGGCGTCGGCCTGGGTGGTCAATCCGGTGGCATCGGCCGGCACGCTGCTGGTCTCGCCGCAGGCGCCGGCAGCGGCGCTGGTGCCGCTGCGCCGGGCGGGGCTGGCGATCCTGCGCAGCGACGATGCCGACGGCGGGAAAGCTGCCGATACCGCAGGCGGGGCTTCGGAATTGCCCGGCGCTCGATAATCGCAGGGATGTCTCCCGTCCCGCCCAAGCTGCTCGCCTTCGACACCAGCACCGAACACCTGTCCGTGGCCGTGCTGCATGGCGACAGGCTCCTGTCGCACGACGGCGCCGGCGGCGCGCAGGCCTCCAGCACCCTTCTTCCCGTGATCCGGCAGCTGCTGGGAGAAGCCGGCCTTGCGCTGGCCGAGCTCGACGCCATCGCCTTCGGCCGCGGCCCGGGCTCCTTCACCGGGCTGCGCACCGCCTGCTCGGTGGCGCAGGGCCTGGCCTACGGCGCCAAGGTGCCGCTGCTGCCGGTCGACACCCTGCTCGCGGTGGCCGACGAAGCGCGCCACGCCTTCGGTGCGCAGCAGGTGGTGGCGGCGCTGGATGCGCGCATGGAGCAGGTCTACGCCGCGCGCTACGACTTCGCGGCGCACGGCCCGCTCGGCCAGCCCGAAGGCGGCGAGGAGCCGCTGCTGCTGGCCCCCGAGGAACTCGAAGTGCCCGCCGGCTGGGCGCTCGCCGGCAATGCCTTCGCCGCCTACGGCGCGCGCTTGGCCCCTGCCGCGGCCCGCCACGAGGCGCTGCCGATGGCCGCCGCCATGCTGCGGCTGGCGCCCGCGCTGCTCGCCGCCGGGCGCACCGTGCCGGCCGCGCAGGCCTGGCCGCTCTACGTTCGCGATAAAGTGGCGCAAACCACCGAAGAGCGCGCCGCCATCAAGGCTGCCGCCGCAGCACGCTAGTCACCCTCGCATGAGCGCCGTCCTCCAGCCCGTCGAAGCCCGCCTCGAACCGCTCACCGTCGAGCGGATCGATGCCGTCTGCGCGGTCGAGCAGACGGCCTACAGCCACCCCTGGACGCGCGCCAACTTCACCGATTCCATGGCCGTGGGCTACCACTGCCAGTGCCTGCTGGCCCCCGGCGTGGCGCCGGGCGTGACTTCGCCGGTCACGCAGCTGGGCGAGACGCTGATCGGCTACTTCGTCGCCATGAAGGGCGTCGACGAGGTGCACCTGCTGAACATCACCGTGGCGCCGGCCTTCCAGCGCCAGGGCTGGGCGCCGCTCATGCTCGAGGCGCTGGGCGGCTGGTCGCGCGCCGAGGGCGCGCAGTGGCTCTGGCTCGAAGTGCGCCAGAGCAACCAGCGCGCGCTCGACATCTACCTGCGCCAGGGCTTCCGCAGCGTCGGCGTGCGCAAGGGCTACTACCCGGCGCACGACGGCAAACGCGAGGACGCTGTCGTCATGAGCCTGCGCCTGAACGAAAGCTCCACCGCCTGGGGAGGCCTGCGATGAGCGCCGCGGTGCAGACGCTGAGGCTGGACGCCCGCCAGCGCGCCATGCTCGACGAGATGGGCGTGAAGGTCTGGTGGCCCGTGCCCGAGGCGGCCGAAGTGGCTGCCGCGCCCGAGGCTCCCGCGCCGGTCGAGCAGGATTTGCCCGTCGTCGACGAACGCCCCGAAGCCGATATGCCCGTGGCCGCACCGCCGCCGCCCGCCGCGAGGCCCGTCGCCGCGCCGGTGCAGGCTCCTGCGCCGGCTCCCCGTGCCGCCGCGCCGGTCACCCAGGGCGCGGCCGTGCTGGTCGAAGCGCCCTGCCGCCTCTATGCCGATGCCGGCGCCGCCGACTCCGTGCAGGGCGGCTGGCTGGTCGTCGCCGACATGCCGCCCGAGGCCGACGGCCGCCACGGCGACCCCTTCGCGGGCGATGCCGGCCGCCTGCTCGACAACATGCTGCGCGCCCTGAAGCTGCACGACGGCAGCACGCCTGTGCATCTCATGCGCACCCACCGCGGCGTGGCCATCGGCCAGCCCGGCAGCCCCCGCGCCATGGACGAAGCCTTCGGCGAGCACGCGGCGGCGATCGCCCCGCGCGTCGTTCTGGCCATGGGCCCGCTGGCCGCGCAGAGCCTGATGCGCAGCGGCGACCCGCTGGGCAAGCTGCGCGGGCGCGCGGTGCCGCTGGAAGGCGTCGAGGGCGCCTCGGTGGTCGCCACCTACCACCCGGCCTACCTGCTGCGCAATCCGGCCGACAAGGCCCGTGCCTGGGCCGATCTCTGCCTGGCCGCCGAGCAGCACACGCCGGCGTCGAACTGACGCCTGGAGTGGTTCCGGGGCGGCCCGCCTAAAATCGGGCCTCATGACTTTTCTCGACAAGCTGGCCGCCGCACAGCAAAAAAACGGTTCCTTGCTTTGCGTGGGGCTCGATCCGGAGCCAGCCAGGTTCCCGGGTCAGCTCAAGGGCGACGCCACCCGCATCTACGATTTCTGCGCTCGCATCGTCGACGCCACGGCCGACCTGGTCATTTCCTTCAAGCCGCAGATCGCCTACTTCGCCGCCCACCGCGCCGAAGCCCAGCTCGAAAAGCTCATGGAGCACATGCGCCGCAACGCGCCCCACGTGCCCGTGATCCTCGACGCCAAGCGCGGCGACATCGGCTCCACCGCCGAGCAGTACGCCCTCGAAGCCTTCGAGCGCTACGGCGCCGACGCGGTGACGCTGTCGCCCTTCATGGGCTTCGACTCGGTGGCACCGTACCTCAAGCACGAGGGCAAGGGCGCCTTCCTGCTGTGCCGCACCAGCAACCCCGGCGGCTCCGACCTGCAGGGCCAGCGCCTGGCGGACGTCGAGGGGCAGCCCTTCCTGTACGAACACGTCGCCAAGCTGGCGCAGGGGCCGTGGAACCTCAACGGCCAGCTCGGCCTGGTGGTGGGCGCGACCTACCCCGCCGAGATCGAGCGCGTGCGCGAACTCGCGCCGACCGTGCCGCTGCTGATTCCCGGCGTCGGCGCCCAGGGCGGCGATGCCGTCGCCACGGTGCGCGCCGGCTGGCGCGCCGATGCGCCGATCGTCGTGAACTCGTCGCGCGCGATCATCTATGCCTCGTCGGGCGAAGACTTCGCCGAGGCGGCCAAAGCCGCCGCGCGCAGCATGCGCGACACCCTCGAAGCCGCCAAGCCCTGAGGCTCAGGCCCGGCGTAGGCGGGTGAAGGCTTCGAACTCCCAGTTCCGCATCCCCAGCAGCAGCGTGTAGCCCTCGCGGTCCTTGGCGGCCAGTTTCTGGTCGGTCTGGTGCTGCTGGGCGAAGTCCTGCGCCACGCGCTGCAGGCGTTCCAGGAAGGCGGGCGCCAGCGAGCGGCTGATCTGGCCGTGCACCAGCAGCAGGCCCTCGGCCGGGCCGTCGAAGCCGCCCTTGTAGTAGTCGAGCACCACGTTCTCGCGGAAGAACTCCATCACCGGGCCGTGCGGGCGCCAGCGGAAGGTCTTGGCGAGCTTCAGGCGATACCGGTTGAGCGGGCGCAGCTCGATGATGCCGATGCGGTCCAGCTGCGCCAGGAAGCCGATGCACTCGGCCTCGCTCACGCGGTAGGCCGCCACGATCTGCTCCAGCGTCCACTGGCTCAGCACGCTGATGGCCACCAGCAGCAGCTTCTTGTCCTTGACCACGGCCTTCTCCTGCTCGTGCGTCAGCTCCTTCAGCAACGGCTGGGCGTCGGCCACGCGGCGCGCCAGCTCGGCGAAATCGATCTTCAGCGCCCGGCAGATGGCGTCCACGCGCGACAGCGGCATGTCGCTCTTGGCCAGCATGCGCTTGACGCTGGATTCGGCCATGTCGAGCGACCGCGCCAGGTCGGCGTAGGTCATGCGGGCGTTCTTGAGTTCGTTCTTGAGGGCTTGGACGAGATCGACGGTGGTACTCATGGGCCGGAAGCGTACACGGGCGTCGGCAAGTATCAATCGGAGATACCACCGGGTGTGAATTAGTACCTCGTATCGATTCTCGATGCCTCTGGAGGGGTGCGGACCCTAAATTCCGCCCCAGTTCAGACCACCACCGAGGACCGCCATGCTTCTGCCCTCCCTCAGCCGCCGCGAACGCGGGTTGCTTTTCACCTTCGCGCTGCTCGCGCTGATCGCCTTCTTCGGCCCCGAGCTGCCGGCCGCCGACGTGGCCATCGCCTCGGTGTTCGCCGACAACCGCGGCTGGCATGGGCTGCCCAACGCCATGGACGTGCTGAGCAACATCCCCTTCGTGGTGATCGGCCTTTGGGGCCTGTACCGGCTCAACCGCATCGACCGCTCGCACCAGGAGGCGCTGTCGCAGTTCCCGCTGGCTCCTCCGGCCAGTGATCCGCCGGACAACACGCTCGACTGCGCGTGGCTCTTCTTCGCCGGCCTGATCGCCGCCGCCGCCGGCTCGGCCTTCTACCACCTCATGCCCGACGGCCCCCGGCTCGCGGCCGACCGCGCCGGCATGGCGGTGGCTTTCGCCGGGCTGATCGGCGTGGCGGTCTGCGAACGGGTGAGCCAGCGCGCCGGCTGGCCCGCCGCCTGGTTCGTGCTGACGGCGGGGCTGCTCTCGGCCGAGGTGTTCCAGGAGACGGGCAACGTCATGCCCTGGGCGCTGGTGCAGTTCGGCGGCATGGCGCTGGTGCTGACGCTGGCGCTCGCCACGCCGATGCGCAAGTCGGTGGGGCTGAAGCTGGGCTGGGTGATCTTCTTCTACGTGCTGGCCAAGGGCTTCGAGATGGCCGACCACCAGATCTACGAATTCACGCATCAGACGGTGTCGGGCCACACGCTCAAGCACCTGACGGCCTCGCTCGCCGGGCTGCCCGTGGTGTTCGCGCTGCGCAAGCTGGAGATGCGCTGGGAAGCCGCGCTGCGGCACAATCCGGGCGCCGCCGCCGTGGCCGCATGAGGAGCACTCTTCGAATGACAAATCCCGCCGCCGCAGCCCCGGCCACGCCCGTGGCTCACGAGGAGAACGCCCACGCCAACCAGTTCGCGCTCCTCGGGCAGCGGCGCTTCGCGCCCTTCTTCTGGACCCAGTTCGCGAGTGCCGCGAACGACAACCTCTTCAAGTTCGCCTTCACCGTGATGGTGACCTACCAGCTCCAGCTGAGCTGGATGCCGCCGTCGATGGCGGGCCTGGTGATCGGCGCGCTCTTCATCCTGCCCTTCCTGCTGTTCTCGGCCACCTCCGGCCAGCTCACCGACAAGTTCGACAAGACGAAGATGATCCGCTTCGTCAAGGACCTCGAGATCGTGATCATGCTGATCGCCGCCTGGGGCTTCGTCACGGCCAATGCGGTGGTGCTGCTGGCCTGCGTGTTCCTGATGGGGCTGCACTCCACGCTCTTCGGCCCGGTCAAGTTCGCCTACCTGCCGCAGGTGCTCGACGCGCGCGAGCTCACCGGCGGCAACGGCATGGTCGAGATGGGCACCTTCGTCGCCATCCTGCTCGGCCAGGTCGCTGGCGGGCTGCTGGTGGCCCTGCCGAACGTCGGCCACACGAGCGTGGCCGTGGGCTGCGTGCTGCTGGCGCTGGTCGGGCGCGGCGTGGCGCAGGCCATTCCGAGGGCGCCGGCCACCGACCCGGGGCTGGTCATCAACTGGAACCCCGTCAGCGAGACCTGGCGCAACCTCAAGCTCGCGAACCAGAACGTGGTGGTGTTCCGCTCGCTGCTGGGCATCTCGTGGATGTGGTTCTTCGGCGCGGTGTTCCTGAGCCAGTTCCCGAGCTTCGCCAAGGAAGTGCTGCACGGCGACGAGCAGGTGGCCTCGCTGCTGCTGGTGGTGTTCTCGGTGGGCATCGGCGTCGGCTCGCTGCTGTGCGAGACGCTCAGCCGCCGGCAGGTGGAGATCGGCCTGGTGCCGCTGGGCGCCATCGGCATGAGCGTGTTCGCGATCGACCTGTACTTTGCCTCGCGCGGCCTGCCCAAGGTGGCGGAAATGGGCATCGGCGCCTTCGTGCACCAGCCCGCGCACTGGCGCGTGATGGCCGACCTGGCGCTGCTGTCGCTGTTCGCGGGGCTCTACAGCGTGCCGATGTACGCGCTGATCCAGCTGCGCAGCCAGCCCACGCACCGCGCGCGGATCATCGCCGCCAACAACATCCTCAACGCGCTCTTCATGATCGGCAGCTCGGTCATCGCGGGCGCGCTGCTGGGCGCGGGCTTCACCATTCCGCAGATCTTTTTGTTCACCGGCATCGCCAACGCGGTGGTGGCGTTCTACATCTTCATGCTGGTGCCCGAGTACCTGCTGCGCTTCGTGGCCTGGGTGCTGTCGCGCTTCGTCTACCGCTTCGACATCAAGGGCGAGACGCACATTCCCACCGAGGGCGCGGCCGTGCTGGTGTGCAACCACGTGAGCTTCATCGACGCGGTGCTGCTGATGGCGGCGAGCCCGCGGCCGATCCGCTTCATCATGGACCACCGCATCTTCAGGGTGCCGGTGCTGGGCTGGCTGTTCAAGCTGGCCAAGGCGATTCCGATCGCGCCGCAGAAGGACGACCCGGCAGCCTACGAGGCGGCCTTCGCGAAGGCGCAGGAGGTGCTGCGCGAGGGCGACCTGCTGGCCATCTTCCCCGAAGGTGCGATCACGCGCGACGGCGAGCTGCAGCCCTTCAAGGGCGGCGTGATGAAGATCCTCGAGGGCGCGCGCGCCCAGGGCATCGAGCCGCCGGTGATTCCGATGGCGCTCACCAACCTCTGGGGTTCGTACTTCAGCCGCATCGAGCTGCGCGGCGGCGAGCGAGTGGCCATGGCCAAGCCCTTCCGCCGCGGCTTCTTCAGCCGCGTGGGCCTGAACGTCGGCGCCCCGGTGCCGCCGGCAGAGGTGCAGCCCGACGCGCTGCGCCAGCGCGTGAGCGCCCTGCTGGCCGCCTGAAACACCCCCAAAAGTATCGATTGCGGATACCGGCGGAGCCGGAAACCGCAACTGGTGCAAGCATTCAAGCCTCGCGGTGCGGGAGCGAACCATCATTCGCTCACCTTCACTACGCCGCGAGGCACACATGCAACCCCTCTCATCCACCACGACCGTCTTCATCCAGCGCGACACGCGGGCCTGGCAGTTCCAGGCCTGGGCATCGTTCGCGATCGCCGTCTTCCTGTGCGCGACCGGCCTGAGCTGGCTGCCGGGCGAGGCGCTGGACCGGGCGTTCATGGTGATGGGCTACGTCTTCTGCCTGAGCACCGCCTTCATGCTGTCGAAGTTCGTGCGCGACAGCCAGCAGGCCGCCGAGCGGGGCTCCGAAGCGTCGCGTGACGTGCCGATGTGGAAGCTGGTCGTCTGGGGCAGCTTCTTCGTCGCGATGGGCCTGACCGGCTGGGGCCTCGTGCGCATGGACATCAACGAAGCCTACAAGGCCTTCCTGGGCGTGAGCTGGCTGTTCCTCATCAGCTCGGCCTTCACGCTGGCCAAGACGCTGCGCGACCGCCACGAGGCCGACCTGGCCGAAGCCCGCCTGCAGGGCCGCCGCATGGCGCGCGCCGAAGCCGCCGCCGCTGCTGCCGCCTCCGAATGACCCACGCACCCGAAGAACGGAGACTCATCATGATCAGGAAGTCGATTGCCGCCGCCCTCGTCGCCGCCAGCACTGTCTTCGCCGGTGTCGCGGTTCCCATGCAGGCCCGGGCCCAGAGCGACGCCTCGCTCGCCCTCTCGCTGATGCCGGTGGCGTCGGTGGTGGTCGCGGGCTCCGCCGTCGGGGCCTCGGCCACCACGGCGGTCGCGCTGCCCGCCGCGCTGTCGGTGGGCGGCTCGACACTGGCCGTGGTTGCGGTCGAAGCCTCGGTGGACGGCACGGTGTACGTGCTCGAACGCGCCTCCGACGGCGCGCGTGCCAGCATCAAGGTCGCAGGCCGCGTCGCCGAAAGCTCGGCGAACGCGGTGGGCGCCAGCGTGCTCGTCACCGTGATCGGCTCGGGCGTGGTGCTGTCGGCGGCCGGCGAGGTGCTGGCCTTCGTGCCCAACGCCATCGGCCGCGCGCTGCTCCACAACGAGAGGTTGTCGTGAACCGCGCGCTGGCGCCGCTGCTCGCACTAGCGCTTGCGGTCGCGGCGGTCTTGTTGCCCCTGCAGGCGCAGGCCGGCCGCTCCTGCGAGCAGGTCAGGCCCACGCCCGACGTGATCGTCAAGGGCATGCGGATGGCCGAGCGCACCTCGCAGGCGCTCGACGCCAGCGGCGCGCGCGTGGTGCTCCTGGCGCGCGCCGGGCAGGACCTGAGCAAGTACGGCCTGCGCTACTCGCATCTCGGCTTCGCCTACAAGACCGAGGCCGGCCCGTGGCGTGTGGTGCACAAGCTCAACCAGTGCGGCACCGCCATCGCCGAGGTCTACCGGCAGGGGCTCGGCGAGTTCTTCCTCGACGACCCTTGGCGCTACGAGGCCGCCTGGGTGGTGCCCATGCCCGACGTGCAGGCGCGGCTGCTGGCCGCGCTGAACGAATCGCCCGCGCGCATCGTGCGGCTGCACACCGAGCCCTACAGCATCGTGAGCTACGTGTGGGGCCGCAAGTACCAGCAGTCGAACCAGTGGGCCATGGAAACGCTCGCCGCCGCCATGGAACCGGCGACCATCGCCAACCGCGCGCAGGCGCAGGCATGGATGCAGTTCAAGGGGTACGAGCCCACCACGCTGAAGCTGGGCCCGCTCACGCGGCTGGGCGGGCGCGTGGGCTCGGCCAACGTGGCTTTCGACGATCATCCGAACGACAAGCGTTTTTCAGACCGCATCGAGACGGTGACGGTCGATTCGGTATTCGCCTGGATGCCGCGCGCCGGTCTGAGTGCGGCGCCGGTGACGCTGAAGCTTCAGTGAGAAAGAACGAGGAGAAAACAACATGAGCAAGTCTTTGAGACTTTCCGAGAAATGGTTCCGACGCGGCCTCTGGCTGGTGGCGCTGGTGTTCGCGAGCTTCCTCATCGGACTCGGCAGCACCGTGGTGAGCGACCTGCCGCAGGTCGAGCGCGTGCGCGGCATCGACGACTTCATCGACAAGCCCAGGGCCGAGCCGCTGCGCGCCACCATCAAGGCATCGGAAGCCGCCGAACTGGAAGCTGCGCGCGAGCTCGACCAGATCCAGCTGCAGCTCAACGCCGCGCAGCAGGCCAGCCGCAATGCGCGCGAGACCTTTGCCAACTGGCTCTCCACGCGGCGCGCCACCGCGCTGCCCGACCAGGACACCGAGCTCATCGCGCGCACCAAGGCGCTCGACGCGTTCAAGCAGAAGGAAGAAGAGCTGCAGCGCAAGGTCAACGCGCAGCAGAAGATCACGCTCGATGCGCGCCAGGGCGAGCAGCGCGCGCGCATGGCGCTGTCGGAGCTGGAGCGCGATGCGCAGATCAAGCTGGACGCCGAGTACCGCCGCGTGGAGTTGCGCGTGTTCGCCTACCGCCTGGCGCTCACGCTGCCGCTGCTGGTGGTGGCGGGCTGGCTCTTCGTGAAGAAGCGCAAGAGCACTTATTGGCCCTTCGTGTGGGGCTTCATCTTCTTCGCGCTGTTCGCCTTCTTCGTCGAGCTGGTGCCCTACCTGCCCAGCTACGGCGGCTACGTGCGCTACGTGGTGGGCATCCTGCTCACGGTGCTGGTAGGACGCTACGCCATCGTCGCGCTCAACCGGTACCTCGCGCGGCAGAAGCTGGCCGAGCAGCAGCCCGACCAGGTGCGCCGCGAGGAACTGAGCTACGACACCGCGCTCGCGCGCCTGGCCAAGAGCGTGTGCCCGGGCTGCGAGCGGCCGGTGGACCTGAAGAACAACGAGATCGACTTCTGCCCGCACTGCGGCATCGGCCTTTTCGACCACTGCGGCAACTGCGAAACCCGCAAGAGCGCGTTCTCGAAGTTCTGCCACGCGTGCGGCACCTCGGCTGCGCCGCGCGTGCTGCCGCCTCTGGGGACGGGCACGGCCGAGGCGTAGTCTGCGAATTCGGTCACGGCCGGCGGAAGCTTCGACACGTCATGTAGCGGACATGCTGTACGGTCGTGCTACAACCCGCCGGCTGCGACACAAATGTTGCCGCAGACTTCCAGCCAACCCCTTCGACGGAGCACAAGCATGAGCATTTTTGGCAGCATCCTTTCCAAGATCTTCCCGGGCGCCAAAGCCGCCGAGGCCCCGGCGCCTGCCCCCGCGGCGCCAGCCGATGCACCAGCGCCCGCCGTGGCCGCGCCGCCGCCCGCCATTCCGCTGGGCGACGTGGCCGCCGTGCTCGACGCCATGCCGGGCTCGAAGAACCTGAACTGGCGCACCTCCATCGTCGACCTGATGAAGCTGCTGGGCCTGGACAGCAGCCTCGAAGCCCGCAAGCAGCTGGCCGCCGAGCTGAGCTACGGCGAAGACACCAGCGACAGCGCCAAGATGAACATCTGGCTGCATCGCCAGGTCATGACCAAGCTGGCCGCCAATGGCGGTACGGTTCCAGCAGAGCTTCGGGACTGATCGAGCACACCCCCAGGCTGCGCGCACTTCGTGTCGCTGCGCCAACCCCCTTGCAGGGGCAACACCGGCGGCCCGGCAAAGCCGGTTCCGGCGGTGTTCTCGAAAGGGAAAAGCCTCGCGCGATGCGCGAGGCTTTTTTTCAGGTCCAGCCGGCGTCGACGACGTAGTCCTGCGCGGTGCACATGCGCGAATCGTCGGCTGCGAGGAAGAGCGCCATCGCCGCGATGTCCTCCGCCATCACGCGCCCCGGCAGGCACTGCGCCGCATCGATCTCGGCGGCTGATTCGGGCTTCACCCACAGCTTGATCTGCCGCTCGGTCATCACCCAGCCCGGCACGATCGAGTTCACGCGGATGTTCTGCTTGCCCAGGTCGCGCGCCAGCGAGCGCGTGAGGCCGCGCGCCGCCGCCTTGCAGGCCTGGTACACCGGGTAGCCCTTGCCCTTGATCATCCAGCTGATCGAGCCGAAGTTGACGATCGAGCCGCCGCCCAGCGCGCGCATGTCGTCGGCCACCGCCTGCGCGGCGAAGAACTGGTGCTTGAAGTTGACGGCCACGAGGCGGTCGAAGTCCTCGTCGGTCACGTCGGCCATCTCGTGGCGGCGGTCGTTGGCGGCGTTGTTCAGCAGCACGGACACCGGCCCGAAGCGCTGGCGCACCGCGTCGATGGTGGCCGCGAGGGCGGCCGTGTCGGTCACGTCGCAAGGCAGGAAGAGAGCCGGGTGCTCGCCCAGCAACTGCGCCGCGAGCGCATTGCCGGCGGCGCTGTCGAGATCGCAGAACCCCACCTTCGCGCCCTGCGCATGGAAGGCCCGCACCAGCGCTTCGCCGATGCCGCTGGCGCCGCCCGAGATGAACACGGTGCGTCCAGCCAGCGAGGGATAGCGGGCGGTGTAGGGCGAAAGTTGTGATGCGTCGGTCATGGGGATGCGGCAACGGCGTTGGAGACGGACGGCAAGCGTAGCGGATAGCGGCTGGCCGGTGTATCGGTGTATGGCTTCCGGCGAATGGGCGGCGCGCACGTGCGTGGCTACGCTTGCTCCCATGAAGACGAAGACACTTCCCCGCCGCCGCACCCTCGTCGCGTTCGCGATGCTCGTTCCCGCCGCGCTGGCGCTGCGCTCCGTGCGGGCGCAGTCGTCCGCGCCGGGCGTTCAGCTCTTCAAGGTGGTCTCGTCGCGCGACGAGGTGATCGTCGGCGCCGACGCCGCGATGCTCGGCGCCGGCTCGGGCCCCGCGGTGGAGCGGCTGGCGGCGCAGCTCGCCGCCAAGGGCCAGCTCACCCTCTGGCAGTACGCCTCCAGCAAGGACGCGGGCGGCGCGCTGGTGCAGGCGCCGCTCAGGCAGATCGTGGTGTTCAGGAACGATGCGCTGCGCATCGAGCCCTATGCCACGCCGCTGCCGATCCAGCCGCTGAAGTAGGGCGAGGCCTCAGACCCCGCGCGCCCGCTTCGACTTGAAGCGCGCGCGGAACTCCGTGAACGTGCCCGCGTCCAGCGCCTCGCGGATCTCGCGCATCAGGTTCAGGTAGTAGTGCAGGTTGTGGATGGTCGTGAGCATCGGCCCCAGCATCTCGCCACAGCGGTCGAGGTGATGCAGGTAGGCGCGGCTGAAGCCTTCGCGGCCGCCGTCGTTCCAGCTCACGCCCGAGGTGCCGGCACAGGCGTGGCAGGTGCAGCTCGGGTCGATGGGCTGCGGGTCGCTCTTGTGGCGCGCGTTGCGCATCTTCAGGTCGCCGAAGCGGGTGAAGAGCGTGCCGTTGCGCGCATTGCGCGTGGGCATCACGCAGTCGAACATGTCCACGCCGTCGGCCACGCCCTGCACCAGGTCCTCGGGCGTGCCCACGCCCATCAGGTAGCGCGGCTTGTTGGCGGGCAGCCGGTGCGGCGTGTGGCCCATGATGTGCAGCATCTCTTCCTTGGGCTCGCCCACGCTCACGCCGCCGATGGCGTAGCCGGGAAAGTCCATGTCGACCAGCGCGGCGAGCGACTCCTCGCGCAGGTTCTCGAACATGCCGCCCTGCACGATGCCGAAGAGCGCGTTCGGGTTCTGCAGGCGCTCGAACTCGGCCTGGCAGCGCTTCGCCCAGCGCAGGCTCAGCTCCATCGAGACGCGCGCCTCGGCCTCGGTCGTGATGTGGCCCTTGGTGTCGTAGGGCGTGCACTCGTCGAACTGCATCACGATGTCGCTGTTGAGGATGGTCTGGATCTGCATCGAGACCTCGGGCGTGAGGAACAGCTTGTCGCCGTTGACCGGCGACGCGAACTTCACGCCCTCCTCGCTGATCTTGCGCATCGCGCCCAGCGACCACACCTGGAAGCCGCCCGAGTCGGTGAGGATGGGCTTGTCCCACTTCTCGAACTGGTGCAGCCCGCCGAAGCTGGCCATCACGTCGAGGCCCGGGCGCATCCACAGGTGGAAGGTGTTGCCCAGGATGATCTGCGCGCCCATCTCTTCCAGGCTGCGCGGCATCACGCCCTTGACCGTGCCGTAGGTGCCCACGGGCATGAAGATCGGCGTCTGCACCTTGCCGTGGTTGAGCGTGAGCGTGGCGCGGCGCGCGTGGCTGTCGGGGTCGGTCTTGAGGAGTTCGAAGTTCAGCATCAGGGCTTGGAGAAGTATTTGACGCCGGGCAGTCCATCGAAGTGCGCGTCCTGCGTCCAGAGCGTGGCGCCGCGCGCCTGCGCCGTGGCGTAGATGAGGCTGTCGGCAAAAGGAAGACCGTTGTCGGCGGCTCCCAGGCACAAGGCGGCATCGAGTTCGACCACATCGCCTTGCTGCATGTAGGCCGCGGCACGTGATGCGATGGAGGCATCGCGGATTCGGCGCAGTGTCTTGTAGACCTCGTACAGGGTCACCACCGGAACGACGAGCAAGCTGGGGTCGGCCGCAGCGGGCTGGTAGAGCTTCGCGCGCTCGGTGGCACCGAAGACTTCGAGCCAGCAGGACGAATCCAGAACCAGAGGCCCGACGGGGGCCTTGACGGAACTGCGCGCCATCAGAAGCGCTCGGGATCGTCGACGATATCCGTCGGGATGCCGCGCAACTCGGCCTGCAGCTCTTCCAGCGTCGGGACGGGGATCAGCTCGATGGCCTTGCCGTGCCGCACGACGCTGAATCGTGCACCCGGCTCAATGGCCATCTGTTCGCGGATGGCTTGAGGGATGACCACCTGGAATTTGGAGGAAACGGTAACGGTTGGCATATCGATATCCGATTGGTAAGCGGAATTATATCGATCGTCAAATTGGGGTGTTCGTACGAGCCAGCAGCATCGAATCGCCATAGCTGAAGAAGCGATAGCGTTCGGCGATGGCATGGGCATACAGCCCCATCACCCGCTCGTAGCCCGCGAAGGCCGAGACCAGCATCATCAGCGTGCTCTTGGGCAGGTGGAAGTTGGTCACCAGCAGGTCGACGTGCTCGAAGGCGAAGCCCGGCGTGATGAAGATGCGCGTGTCGCCCGCGGCCTCGCCGCTCCTGGCCCACGACTCGAGCGTGCGCACGGTGGTCGTGCCCACGGCCACGATGCGTCCGCCGCGGGCCTTGCATTCGGCAATCGCATGTTGCGTCGACTCCGGCACCTCGTAGCGCTCGGCGTGCATCGTGTGTTCTGAAATGTTCTCGGTCTTCACCGGCTGGAAGGTGCCTGCGCCCACGTGCAGCGTGACGTTGGCGCGCTGCACGCCGTTCGCCTCCAGTTCCGCCAGCAGGCCTTCGTCGAAGTGCAGGGCGGCGGTGGGCGCGGCCACCGCGCCGGGCACGCGCGCGAACACGGTCTGGTAGCGGCTCTCGTCCTCGGCCGAATCGGTGTGGGTGATGTAGGGCGGCAGCGGCACGTGGCCGCAGCGCTCCATCAGCATGTAGGGGTTCTCGCCGCTGTCGCTCTCGAAGGCGAAGCGGAAGAGGGCGCCGTTCTCGTCCGGCCAGCGGCCCAGCAGCGTGGCGCGGAAGCCGCCGACCATCTCCAGCGTGGTGCCCACGGTCGGCTTCTTGCTCACCTTCATGTGCGCCACGACCTCCTGGCCCTGCAGCACGCGCTCGACCAGCAGTTCGAGCTTGCCGCCGGTCGGCTTCTCGCCGAAGAGGCGGGCCTTCACCACGCGGGTGTCGTTGAAGACGAGCAGGTCGCCCGGGCGCAGCAGCGTGGGCAGGTTCCTGAAGATGCGGTCGACCGGTGCGGGCCCCGTGCCGTCGAGCAGGCGGGAGGAGGTTCGTTCGGGGGCCGGGTGTTGCGCCACCAGTTCGGGCGGCAGGGCGAAGTCGAAATCGGAGAGCGTGAAAGCGCGCATGTGCTTGAGGGCCGGACGGGCCCGTTCCAAGAAAGACGGGAAGCGGTGGGAAGGCTCCACCCGGCACCGCAGGTGCACGGCACGGGGGAAGGCCCGGATTGTCCCATGCCGCGAAAGCCGGCCGTTTCCGCGGGCTTCACGGGGTTGTCCGAGGCAGAATCGGCGGATGGTCGATTCACTAGCCGCGCGTGTTTCTTCGTCAGCTTCGCCGCCCGGTCCCTCCGAGGGAGAGCTCTTCAAGAAGATCCTCGGCAGCGCCTGGCAGGGCCTGCACCCCGACATCCGCCGCCGCTTCGACAAGAACCCGTCGCCCGGCAAGGCGCTGCACTACCTGGGCGCGCTGAGCGAGTTGCGCTGCTCGCGCTTCGGCAAGCTGCTGGGGCACATCACGCAGCCGATCATCCAGGGCGCGCTGATTCCCTACAGCGACGCCGACTTCCCCGTGGAGATCCAGGTCTACGCCAAGCCGCGGGACCCGGCCATCTACAAGCAGCGCATCTACCGCCTGCGCGGGCGAAAGCCGATCCAGTTCACCAGCTTCATGCGCGAGAGCGAGCGCGGCGAGGTGCTGGAGTACGTGGGCATGGGGCTGGGCATGAAGCTGGTGCTGAGCGTGGAGAACGGCAGCCTGCACTTCCAGAGCGACGGCTATTTCTGGGACGTGTTCGGCTGGCGCATTCCGCTGCCCGGCGTGCTCACACCCGGCAAGACCTTCCTCTGGCACCACAACGAGACGCCGGAGCGCTTCAACATCCGCATCGAGATCCGCCACTGCCTGATGGGCACGACCTTCACCCAGGTCGGCGTGTTCGAGGAAATCCCCGAGCCGAAGGCGGTGGCCGCATGATCGACACGCACCTGCTCGCGCTGCAGCTCATGGCCGCGCAAGGCGCGCTCGGCGCCTTCGACACGCTCTACCACCACGAGGGCACCGAGGCGCTGCCGCGGCGCGGCACGGCCGGGCGCGAGCTGGCGATCCATGCCACGCGCTCGTCGATCTACTGCGCGCTCTTCATCGGGCTGTCGTCCTGGGCCTGGCATGGCGCATGGGCGTGGGTGCTGCTTGCGGTGTTCGGCGTCGAGATCGTGCTCACGCTGTGGGACTTCGTGGTCGAAGACCGCAGCCGCCTGCTGCCGCCGACCGAGCGCGTGACGCACACGGTGCTGGCCATCAACGCGGGCGCCTTCATCGCGCTGCTGGCGATGAGCGCCACGGAATGGGCCGCGCAGCCGACCGCGATGGTGTGGCAGCCGCAAGGCTGGCTCGGCGCGTTCCTGGCGCTGTGCGGCGTGGGTGTGGGCCTGTCGGGCCTGCGCGACGCCTTCGCGGCGCGCGCGCTCTTCAGGCGTGGCGTGCAGGAGCAGGCGCGCGATGCACAGGCGCCGGTGCGCTTCGGATCGAAGCCGCAGCACGTACTGGTGACGGGCGGCACGGGCTTCATCGGCCAGCTGCTCGTGCGCCACCTGGTGGCCGACGGCCATGCCGTGACGGTGTGGACGCGCGACGCGCGATCGGCCGCCTGGAACTTCGGCGGCGCGGTGCGCTGCGTGCAGTCGCTCGACGAGGTGCCGGCGGCCGACGACATCGACGTGGTCGTCAACCTCGCGGGTGCGCGCATCCTCGGCATGCGCTGGAGCGAGCGGCGCCGGGCGCAGCTGCTGCGAAGCCGCGAAGGGCTGACGCAACAGCTGGTCGCGTGGATCGCGGCGCGGCCGCGCAAGCCATGGCTGCTGCTGTCCGGCTCCGCCATCGGCTACTACGGCGTGCAGCCGCAGGGCGACGCGAGCGAACTCGCGGAAGACGCACCGCCGCAGCCGATCTTCATGTCGCAGCTGTGCCAGCGCTGGGAGCAGGCTGCGCAGCCGGCGGTGGCGCACGGCGTGCACGTGGCCTGCATGCGCTTCGGCTTCGTGCTGGGCCACCAGGGCTCGTTGCCGCAGCTGCTGCTGCCGATCTCGCTCGGCGTCGGCGGGCGGCTCGGCAGCGGGCGGCAGTGGCTGTCGTGGGTGCATGTGCACGACCTGATCCGAGCGATGGCGCATGTGTGGACCCTGACCGAGAAGGCCTCGGCACCGGCCGCCGCTCAGGCGTTCAACTTCACCGCGCCCGGCGCCCTGAGCCAGGAAGAATTCACCCGCGTCGCCGCGAGCGTGCTGCACCGGCCCTGCTGGATGCCGACGCCGGCCGCGCCCGTCAAGCTGCTGCTCGGCGAGCAGGCCGACCTGCTGCTCGAAGGCCAGCGCGTGGTGCCGGCGCGGCTGCTGCAGTCGGGCTTCGGCTTCATGTTCCCCGACGCCCGCAGCGCCTTGACGGACCTTTGCCGCCCGCGCTAGAAGACTCGTCCGTGCCCGCCAAGAAAGCCCCGACTCCCCCCGCCGAAGCGACCGCCGCCGCGCCGGAGAAGCCGTCGCCGCCGGGCTCCGGCCTCAGCCAGGTCCAGCGCGCGCTGCGCAAGCTCGGCCTCGTGCGCGACATCGACTTCGCGCTCTACCTGCCGATGCGCTACGAGGACGAGACGCGCATCGTGCGCATCGCCGACACGCGCGACGGCGACGTGGCACAGGTCGAAGGCGTGGTCACCGAATGCGAGGTGGTCTACCGCCCGCGCCGCCAGCTGATCGCGACCATCGACGACGGCAGCGACACCTGCCAGCTGCGCTTCTTCAACTTCTATCCGTCGCAGCAGAAGCAGCTCGCGGTCGGCGCCAAGGTGCGCGTGCGTGGCGAGATGCGCGGCGGCTTCGTGGGGCGGCAGATCATGCATCCGACGGTGAAGGCCGCCGGCACCGCGCTGCCGAATGCGCTCACGCCCGTGTACTCGACGGTGGCCGGGCTTCCCCAGCCGGTGCTGCGGCGCGAGGTGCGCTCCGGCCTGGCGCGCGCGGTGCTCGACGAGACCATTCCCGTGCAGATCGGTTTTCGCGGCGCGTGGAACCTGCGCGACTCGCTGACTTTCCTGCACTACCCGACGCCCGACGTGGCGATCGCCACGCTCGAAGACCACAGCCATCCGGCCTGGCAGCGCATCAAGGCGGAGGAGTTGCTCGCGCAGCAGCTCTCGCAGCTGCAGGCGCGGATGGAGCGCGCGGCGCAGCGCGCGCCGGTGCTGCCGCCCGTGCCGCCCGAACCCGACGCGGCCTCTCTGCATGCCCAACTGCTCGCCGTGCTGCCCTTCGGCCTCACGGGTGCGCAGCAGCGCGTCGGCGAGGAGATCACGCGCGACCTCGGCCGCGAGATCCCGATGCACCGCCTGCTGCAGGGCGACGTGGGCTCGGGCAAGACGGTGGTGGCGGCGCTCGCGGCGGCGCGCTGCATCGACGCGGGCTTCCAGTGCGCGCTGATGGCACCCACCGAAATCCTCGCGGCCCAGCACTTCGGCAAGCTCGTCGGCTGGCTCGATCCGCTGCTGGCCGCGCGCGGCCAGCGCGTGGCGTGGCTCACGGGCAGCCAGAAGAAGAAGGAGCGCGACGAGATGTCGGCGGCGGTGGAAAGCGGCCAGGCCGCGCTGGTCATCGGCACGCACGCGGTCATCTCCGAGAAGGTGCGCTTCAAGAGCCTCGCGCTGGCGATCATCGACGAGCAGCACCGCTTCGGCGTCGCGCAGCGCCTGGCCCTGCGCGGCAAGGCGGAAGGACACCTGGAGCCCCACCTGCTGATGATGAGTGCCACGCCCATCCCGCGCACGCTGGCGATGAGCTACTACGCCGACCTCGACGTCTCCACGCTCGACGAGCTGCCGCCGGGCCGCACGCCCATCGTCACCAGGCTGGTGGCCGACCACCGGCGCGACGAGGTCATCGACCGCATCCATGCGCAGATCGCGCAGGGCCGGCAGGTGTACTGGGTGTGCCCGCTGATCGAGGAGAGCGAGGCCGTCGACCTGCGCAACGCCACCGAGACGCGCGACGAGCTGGCCGGGACGCTGGGCGAGCCCATCCAGGTCGGCCTGCTGCATTCGCGCATGCCCACGGCGGAGAAACAGGCGGTGATGGCGGCCTTCACCGCCAACGAGATTCAGGTGCTGGTGAGCACCACCGTGATCGAAGTGGGCGTGGACGTGCCGAATGCCTCGCTCATGGTCATCGAGCATGCCGAGCGCTTTGGCCTTTCCCAGCTGCACCAGCTGCGCGGCCGCGTGGGGCGCGGCGCGGCGGCCTCGGCCTGCGTGCTGCTCTACGCGCCGGGCGACAGCGGCCGCGTCGGCGAGGCGGCGCGTGCGCGGCTCAAGGCGATGGCGGAGACCAGCGACGGCTTCGAGATCGCGCGGCGCGACCTGGAGATACGCGGCCCCGGCGAATTCTTGGGCGCGCGCCAGTCGGGCGCGCCGCTGCTGCGCTTTGCCGACCTCACGACCGACACGCTGCTGCTCGACTGGGCCCGCGAACTCGCGCCGGTCATGCTGCGCAAGCACCCCGACCTCGCGCAGCGGCACATCGACCGCTGGCTGGGCACCAAGGCCGAGTACCTGAAAGCCTGAACCAGGCACACCCCCAGTCTTCGCGCACTTCGTGTCGCTTCGCCAACCCCCTTGCAGGGGCAACACCAGCGGCCCGGCAAAGCCGGTTCCGCGGTGTTTCACGAAATGAAAGTTGAGCTGCAAGTGCTTCCTATGCAGGCCGGCGCGTGAAGGCGAGGATCAGCCCGAAGCCGACCATCATGCTGCCGCTGATGCGGTTGAACCAGCGCATCGCACGGCTCCCATTGGCCAGCCGGCGCATGCGCGCACCGAGCAGCGCATAGAGCGCGATCGCCACCAACTCGAACACCAGGAAGGTCAGGCCCAGCAGCAGGTAGCTGGAGGCATAGGCGCCCGGCACCACGAACTGCGGGAAGAAGGCGGTGAACACCAGGATGGCCTTCGGGTTGCCCGCCGCCACGGTGAACTCCTGCCGCACCAGCGCGCGCATCGAGGGCGGCGCGGATGCGGCGTCGCGCGCCTGCACCTCGGCCGTTGGCGCCGGCGCGCGCAGCAGGCGGATGCCGATCCACACGAGGTAGGCCGCACCGATGTACTTGATGACGTCGAAAGCCAGCTCCGAGGCCACCAGCACCGCGCCCATGCCCAGCCCGGCGATGGCGATCATGATCGCGAAGGCCGCGAGCCGGCCGCTGGCCGCGATGACCGCGGGAGACACGCCGTGCCTGGCGCCGTTGGTCACCGACAGCAGGTTGTTGGGCCCGAAGGCCATGTTGATGGCGAAGCAGGCCGGAAGAAAGAGCAGGTAGGCAGACAGGGTCATGGCGGGTGTCCTTCAGGGGCGGACAGCCATTATCCGCAGCACCTAGCTGTCGATGCCGCCCTCGGGCATGCTGCGCGCGTAGACCGCCAGCACGATGCGCTCGGAGTGCACCAGGTAGTCGTTCAGCGCGGCCGAGCCCTCGGCGAACTTGCCGGCCTCGATGAGCTCGAGCAGCTTCATGTTCATGTCGACGTAGGGCGCGTGCAGGAACTCCGGGTCCTTCAGCAGCCCGAAGGCCAGCCGCAGCTCGACAAGGATGTGGGCGAACAGGTTGTTCAGCCGCTCGCTGTCGGCCAGCTCCACGATGCCCTTGTGGAACTCCATGTTGGCCGTGCCCACGCCCAGCCAGTCGCCGGCCTCGCGGCACTTCAGCGCCATCTCCACCGCCTCGCGCATGTGCTTCTTGGCGGGGTGGCGCGGGTAGGCCTGGGCCAGCGCCTGGCATTCGATGAGCCGTCGCACGCGGTAGATGTCGATGATCGACGCGATGCTCGGCACCGCCACGAACACGCCGCGGTTGGGCGCGTGCTTGAGCAGCCCCTCCTTGGTCAGCGTGCGGAACACCTCGCGCAGGGTGTTGCGCGAGATCTCGAAGCTGTCGGCCAGCGCGGCCTCCGACAGCCGCTGCCCCGGCGAGAACTCGCCCTTCACGATCTTCTGGCGGATCAGCTCCGCGACCCTGTCATTGAGCGTCTGTGCGCCGGCGGCGGCCGCGGGCAGGGCGGAAGGGGGCGTGGAGGCCGGAGGGGTCATGCCGAAAGCGGAGGGCGGAGGAAATCGGGGGTGGAGGGCGGTGAACCCGGCCGTTTGTAGCAGGTTTTCCCGGGCCGGCCGGCCCGAGCCGGGCTCCGCCGGATGCACCAGACGGCAGCGCGCTCAGGGTTTTCATGGGGCCATGTTGGCACCTTTGTTGGGCACACTCACATAAATTGTTCAACAATTTATTGGAAATGAGTGATTCAAGAGAAATGAATTGCTCATTCATTGGCACGCAGTTTGCAAGAAGCGGCCTGCCGGAGCTCCCGGCGCAAGGTGTCTCCGAATCACCCAACGAAAGACCAACATGACTCCTGACATCCCTCACCTCTGGCCGCTGATCGGCGTCGCCGTGATCATTGCGGGCTTCGTCCTGCGCTTCAATCCGATGCTGGTGGTGATCGTCACTGCCGTCGCCACCGCGGCGGCCGCGGGCTTCGGCCCGATGGCGATCCTCACGGCCATCGGCAACGGCTTCATCAAGACGCGCAACCTGCCGCTGATCATTCTTCTGCCGCTGGCGGTGATCGGCCTGCTCGAGCGCCACGGCTTGCGCCAGCACGCGCAGAACTGGATCAGCCGCATCAAGTCGGCCACCGCCGGGCGCCTGCTGATCGTCTACCTGGCCGCGCGCGAACTCACCGCGGCCATGGGCCTCACCAGCCTGGGCGGCCATCCGCAGATGGTGCGTCCGCTGCTCGCGCCGATGGCCGAGGGCGCCACCGAAACCCGCTACGGCAAGCTGCCCGACCGCATCCGCCACAAGCTGCGCGCCTATGCGGCGGCCACCGACAACGTGGGCCTGTTCTTCGGCGAGGACATCTTCGTGGCCTTCGGCGCCATCGTGCTGATGACCACCTTCCTGCATGAGGCCGGCATCGACGTGGAGCCGCTGCACGTCGCGATGTGGGGCATTCCCACGGCCATCGCCGCCTTCGTGATCCACGCCTGGCGCCTGCGCCGGCTAGACCAGGCGCTGGCGCGCGAACTCGGCGGCAAGCCTGAAGTGCCCGCGGTTCCCTCGGTGCCCGCAACGCAAGAGGGCCGTTGATCATGATCCTCTCGATCCAGCACCTCTACATCCTTGTCGGCCTGATCCTCGCGATCACGGCGGTCATGACGCTGGCCGACCGCCAGCATCCCAAGCGCTACACCAGCGCGCTCTTCTGGGGCCTCTATTCGCTGGTCTTCCTGGTCGGCGACAAGCTGCCGCCCGCGCTGGTGGGCGTGGGCGCCATCGCCATGGCCGTCATCGCCGGCATGCGCGGCGTGGGCGCGGGCAAGCACGACGAGCCGACGCCGGCCCAGTACGAGGCCAGTGCGAAGCGCCTGGGCAACAAGCTCTTCATGCCGGCGCTCGCGATCCCGCTGGTCACCGTGATCGGCACGGTGCTCGTGAGCAAGGTCAAGATCGGCGACGCCTTCCTGCTCGATCCCAAGAACACCACGCTGGTGAGCCTGGGCGTGGGCTGCGTGGCGGCGCTGGCGCTGGCCTGCTGGCTGACGCGCGAGACGCCTGTGCAGGGCATGCGCGAGTCGCGCCGCCTCACCGACGCGCTGGGCTGGGCCGTGGTGCTGCCGCAGATGCTGGGCATGCTGGGCCTGGTGTTCTCCGACGCGGGCGTGGGCAAGGCGGTGGCGTACGTCACCACCAGCTACATCAACATGGACATCCGCTTCGTCGCGGTGGCGGTCTACGTGCTGGGCATGGCGCTCTTCACCATCATCATGGGCAACGGCTTCGCGGCCTTCCCGGTGATGACGGGCGGCGTCGGCGTGCCGGTGCTGGTGGGCGTGTACCACGGCGACCCGGCGGTGATGGCGGCCATCGGCATGTTCTCGGGCTACTGCGGGACGCTGATGACGCCGATGGCGGCCAACTTCAACATCGTGCCGGCGGCGCTGCTGGAGCTGCCCGACAAGAACGCGGTGATCCGCGTGCAGATACCGACCGCGGCCACGCTGCTGGTGGTCAACATCTTCCTGATGTACTTCCTGATGTTCCGCTGAGGCCCCTGCATGACCACCGATGACAAGGCGCCCCGGGTGCTGGTCGCGGGCTTCGAGCCGTTCGAGAACGATCCCGTCAACCCCGCGTGGGAGATCGCCCGCGCGCTCGACGGCTGGCGCTGCGAAGGCACCGTGGTGCAGGCGCTGCAGCTGCCCTGCGTGTTCGGCCGCTCGATCCAGGTGCTCGACGACGCCATGGCCGGCATCGCGGAGAGCGACAGGCCGCTGCCGCTGGTGCTGTGCATCGGCGCCGCGGGCGGACGCACCGAGATCTCGCTGGAGCGCGCCGCGCTGAACGTCGACGACGCGCGCATTCCCGACAACGCCGGCCACCAGCCCATCGACACCGAGGTGGTGCCCGGCGCGCCGGCCGCCTACTTCTCGACGCTGCCGATCAAGGCCATGGTGCGCGACATGCGCGCCGCCGGGCTGCCCGCGGCGGTGTCCAACAGCGCCGGCACCTTCGTGTGCAACCACATCTTCTACGCGCTGATGCACCGCCTCGCGAGCTGGCCGATGCTGGCGCACACGCGCGGCGGTTTCGTCCACGTGCCCTACCTGCCCGAACAGGCCGCCTCCAAGCCCGGCGTGGCGAGCATGGCGCTGCAGACGCAGGTGGAAGCCTTCCGCATGGCGATCCACACCGCGCTGCTCGTGCGCGACGACGTGCGGGAGACGGCGGGCCGCCTCCACTGACCGACTCACTGAAGACCGAACGATGAACATCGACTTGAACAGCGACCTCGGCGAGAGCCTGGGCGCATGGCGCATGGGCGACGACGCCGCCATGCTTTCCCTCGTGAGCAGCGCCAACGTGGCCTGCGGCTTCCATGCGGGCGACCCGGCCGGCATCCTGCGCACGCTGCGGCAGGCCAAGGAGCGCGGCGTGGTCATTGGCGCGCACGTGGCCTACCGCGACCTCGTGGGCTTCGGCCGCCGCAACATGGACGTGGAAAGCGCCGACCTGCGCGCCGACGTGATCTACCAGATCGGCGCGCTAAAGGGCCTTGCCGCCGCGGCCGGCACCACGGTGCGCTACGTGAAGCCGCACGGCGCGCTCTACAACACCATCGCCCACGACGAGCGCCAGGCGCGCGACGTGATCGCCGCCATCCGCGAGATCGATGCCAGCCTGGTGCTGGTGGCGCTCGCGGGCTCGCCGCTGATCGGCTGGGCGCGCGACGCAGGCCTGCGCGTGGTGGCCGAAGCCTTCGCCGACCGCGCCTACACGCCCAAGGGTACGCTGGTGTCGCGCCGCGAACCCGGCGCGGTGCTGCACGACGCCGAGGAAGTGGCCGCGCGCATGCTGCGGCTGGCCTCCGAAGGCGTGGTCACGGCTATCGACGGCAGCACCGTGCGCATCGAGGCCGAGTCGGTCTGCGTGCACGGCGACAGCCCCGGCGCGGTGGAGATGGCGCGCCGGGTGCGCGCGCTGCTGGAACAGTCGGGCGTGGCGATCCGTTCCTTCGTGGACGCCGCATGACGACCATGCGCTTCCTGCCGGTCAACCTGAATGCGGTGCTGGTCGAGCTCGAAGACCTGCCGCAGACGCTCGCGCTGCTGGCCTCGCTGCGCGCCGAGCCCATCGCGGGCATCGAGGAGCTGGTGCCCGCGGCGCGCACGCTGCTCATCACCTTCCGGCCGGCCGCAATTTCAGCCGACGAGCTCGCGCGGCAGGTCGGCGCGCGCAGCCTCGACGCGTGCGAGACGCGCATCGAAAGGCGCATCGAGATTCCCGTGCGCTACGACGGCGAGGACCTGGCCGAGGTGGCCGGCCTGCTCGGCATCACGCCCGATGAAGTCGTGCGCCGCCACACCGGCAGCGACTACACCGTGGCCTTCACCGGCTTCGCCCCGGGCTTCGCGTACCTCTCGGGCGGGCACCCGAGCCTGAACGTGCCGCGCCGCAAGGTGCCGCGCACGCGCATTCCCGCCGGCGCCGTCGGGCTCGCGGGCAGCTTCAGCGGCGTCTATCCGCAGGCCAGCCCGGGCGGCTGGCAAATCCTTGGCATCACCGATGCGCCGATGTGGGACCTCTCGCGCGAGACGCCCGCGCTGCTGCAGCCTGGCGATGCGGTGCGCTTCGTCGACGTGACCGGCCAGCCGCGCGCGGAGGTGAAGGCCGCCGCCGCGCCGGCGCAGCCGGCTGTGCCGAAGAGCGGCTGCGCCCTGGAGATCCGCGCGCCGGGCCTGCAGTCGCTGCTGCAGGACGGCGGCCGCCACGGCCAGGCGAAGCAGGGCGTGTCGGCTTCCGGCGCGATGGACCGGCGCTCGCTGCAGGCGGCCAACAGGCTCGTCGGCAATGCCTCCGACGCCGCCTGCATCGAGGTCGCATACGGCGGCTTCCAGCTCGCCTGCCGCGGCGATGCGGTGGTGGCCGTCACCGGCGCCGAAGGTACGGTCACGCTGACCCGCGCCGATGGCGCGAAATGGCCGCTGCCGCGCTACCAGCCCGTCGCGCTGGCCGATGGCGACGTGCTCGCGCTCGGCGAGCCGGTGGCCGGCATCCGCAGCTACATCGCGGTGCGCGGCGGCTTCGACATCGCCCCAGTGCTCGGCAGCCTCTCGACCGACACGCTCGCGCGCGTCGGCCCCGCCGCCCTCGCCGCGGGCGACCTGCTGCCCGTGCGCGCGGTATCCGCCGGTGCGCTGGTCGGCGAGCCCGAGGCGCCGCCGGCCGGCCTGCCCACCGTGCACGAGGAAGTGGTGCTCGACATCGTGCTCGGCCCGCGCACCGACTGGTTCACGCCCGACGCGGTCGAGCTGCTCTGCGGCCAGGCATGGGCTGTCACGCCGCAGTCGAACCGCGTCGGCATCCGCCTTGCCGGCGAAGAAGCGCTGCAGCGTGCCAACCATGCCGAGCTGCCAAGCGAGGGCACCGCGCGCGGCTCGATCCAGGTGCCGGCGAGCGGCCAGCCCGTGTTGTTCCTGGCCGACCATCCGCTGACGGGCGGCTATCCCGTGATCGCCTCCGTCGCCACCCATCACCTGGACCGCGCGGGGCAGATCCCCGTGAACGCGCGCGTCCGATTCAGGCCCATGGCCCAGTGAAAGCCTCCCCATGAAGAAAGTACTGATCGCCAACCGGGGCGAAATCGCCGTGCGCATCGCGCGCGCCTGTGCCGACCACGGCGTGAAATCCGTCGCCGTGTATGCCGACGCTGACCTGAATGCCCTGCACGCGCGCATGGCCGACGAGGCCTACGGACTCGACGGCAACAAGCCCGCCGACACCTACCTCAACATCGCCAAGCTGCTCGACGTGGCCGCGCGCAGCGGCGCCGACGCGGTGCATCCGGGCTACGGCTTCCTCTCGGAGAGCGCGGCCTTCGCGCAGGCCGTCATCGACGCCGGGCTCACCTGGATCGGCCCGCCGCCGGCCGCCATCGCGATGCTGGGCGACAAGGTGCAGGCCCGCAAGCTCGCGATGAAGGTCGGCGCGCCGCTGGTCGCGGGCACGGCCGATCCGGTGAAGGATGCGGGCGAGGTGCTCGCCTTTGCAGAGAAGCACGGGCTGCCGGTCGCGATCAAGGCGGCCTTCGGCGGCGGCGGGCGCGGCATCAAGGTGGCGTGGCGGCTCGATGAGGTCGAGGGCCTCTACGAATCGGCAGTGCGCGAGGCAGTGACGGCCTTCGGCCGCGGCGAGTGCTACGTCGAGCAGTTCCTCGACCGCCCGCGCCACGTCGAGGCGCAGGTGCTGGCCGACACGCACGGCAACGTGGTCGTGCTCGGCACGCGCGACTGCTCGCTGCAGCGGCGCAACCAGAAGCTGGTGGAAGAGGCGCCCGCGCCCTTCCTGAGCGACGCGCAGCGCGAGCGCATCCACCAGTCGGCACGCGACATCTGCGCGGAAGCCGGCTACACGGGCGCCGGCACCGTCGAATTCATGCTGAGCGCGAGCGGCGCGATCTCTTTCCTCGAGGTGAACACGCGGCTGCAGGTGGAGCACCCGGTGACGGAGGAAACCACGGGCATCGACCTCGTGATCGAGCAACTGCGCATCGCCGAAGGCCTGCCGTTGCGCGTCACGCAGACGCCCGCGCCGCGCGGCCACGCCTTCGAGTTCCGCATCAACGCCGAGGACGTGGGTCGCGGCTTCCTGCCCTCGCCCGGGCCGGTGAAGGTGTTCGACGCACCCTCGGGGCCCGGCGTGCGCGTCGATGCCGGCGTGGAGTCGGGCTCGCAGGTGCCGGGCACCTTCGATTCGCTGATGGCCAAGCTCATCGTCACCGGTGCCACGCGTGAGCAGGCTGTCGCGCGTGCGCGGCGCGCGCTGAAGGAGTTCCGCATCGAGGGCCTGCCGACGGTGCTGCCCTTCCATCGCGCGGTGATGGCGCATCCGGACTTCGTCTCGGGCGACGCCTTCAAGGTGCACACGCGCTGGATCGAGACCGACTTCGCCAACGGCGAGGCGCCGGCCCTGCGCCCCGATCCGCTGCCCGATGCCGCGCTGCTGCGCACGGCGATCGAGGTCGACGGGCGGCGCATGGCGGTGGGCCTGCCGGCGGTGCTGCTGAGCGGACTCTCGTCGGCGGCCGGTGGTGCCGTGGCTGCTCCCGCGTCGCAGGCACCCGCAGCGGATGCCGCCGCGGTGGCTGCGCCCGTCTCGGGCACCGTGCAGGCATGGAAGGTGGCCGATGGCGACGAGGTGGCCGAGGGCGCCGTCATCGCGGTGATGGAGGCGATGAAGATGGAGATGCAGGTGCTCGCGCATCGCGCGGGGCGCATCGCCTTCTCGGTGGCGGCAGGCGGCTATGTGGCGGTCGGCGCCGCCATTGCGACCATCGCCTGAAAGGCAGCGGCATGACAAGCGGCAGCATCACGCGGCGCGGCTTCGCATGGCTGGCATGCGGGGCCGGCGTTCTCCCGCCGGCCGCGTGGTCGGCGCAGGCCGTCGTGTGGCGGCTGGCCACCGGCTATCCGGCGGAGAACTTCCACACCGCCAACCTGCTGGCGATGGCGAAGGATGTCGAGGCCGCGACCGGCGGGCAGCTTCGCATCGAGGTTCATCCGGGCAACGCGCTGTTCGCGCTGAACGCGATCCGCGCGGCGGTGCAGGAGGGCAAGGTGGAGGCCGGCGAAGCCATCATGAGCAGCCTCGCGGCCGACGTGCCGCTGGCGGGCGCCGATTCCGTTCCCTTCATCACGCGCAGCTATGCCGACGCGCAATTGCTGTGGCGCATCCAGCGTCCGCTGATCGAGCAGGACTTCGCGCAGCGCGGCCTGCGCGTGCTCTATGCGGTGGCGTGGCCGCCGCAGGGCCTCTTCTCGACGCGGCCGCTCGGCGGCGTGGGCGACCTGCGCGGCATGCGCATGCGCGCCTACAACGACACCACCGCGCGCATCGCGACGCTGATGGGCGCGGTGCCTGTCGACGTTCCGGCCACCGGCCTTGGCAAGGCGCTGGCCGAAGGCCGCATCGACTGCATGCTGACCTCCGCCGTGACCGGCGTGGAAAACCAGGCGTGGCAGTCGATGCGCCACTTCTACGAGATCAACGCGTGGTTCCCGAAGAACCTCGTGTTCGTCAACGCCAAGGCGTGGGACGGACTCGACCCGTCGTCGCGCAGTTCGCTGGCCGCCGCATGCGCGGTCGCCGAGACGCGCGGATGGGCCCGCAGCGCCGAGGCCGCGGCCCGCTCGACGGACGAACTGCGGCGCAACGGCATGAAGATCGAGCTGGTGCCCTTTCTGCTCGGGCGCGACCTGCAGCGCCTCGGCGAGAACTTTTCGCTGAACTGGGTCAAGCAGGTGGGCACGGCCGCCAACGGCATCTTCATTCCGTATTTCGAGAAGCGCTGAGGACCGCGCGCGGAGGGAAAACCCTACACCCAGGAGATGAAGTTGCTGCGTTGCAACATTCCATTTCCCGCGCTTGCGCTTGCGGTTACGACGAAAGCCATCGGATTTTTCGGCCGCGCATCGGGTGACCACTTCCCGATGAAATCTTTCTTGCTCAACGCTCCACGTGAAATGTTTTCACCCCGGAAGCTGTCTCTGAAATTGTTGAAACAGCTTGTACATTGAATCGGGACTGGCCATTGCTTCCTTGCAGGAGCAGTCGCCGCCGATCAATTCAAGACGTGGAGAAGTTCATGAGCACGGTCGACCCTCAGGGTGGCGCATCTGTCCTCACTTCGGGCCAGATGGCGATGTGGCTCGGCGCCAGGTTCGCCTCGCCCGACACCAACTTCAATCTCGCCGAAGCCATCGACATCGAGGGCCCCATCGATGCGGACGTCTTCATGGCCGCGATGCGGCAGGTGACCGGGGAAGCCGAGGCCACGCGGCTGAGCTTCGTCGACACCGCGCAGGGCCCGCGGCAGGTGGTCGCGCCCGACTTCACGCGCGAGATGCCCTTCCTCGACTTCAGCGGCGAGGCGGATCCGTCCGCCGCGGCGCAGGCGTGGATGCAGGCCGACTTCACGCGCAAGGACGATCTCGCACGCGACCAGCTGTGGTTGTCCGCGCTGATCCGCCTCGCGCCGGAGCGCCACGTCTGGTATCACCGCAGCCATCACATCGTGCTCGACGGCTTCGGCGGCGGTCTCATCGCGCGGCGCTTCGCCGACGTCTACACCGCGCGCATCGAAGGCACCGAGGTGCCCGAGGCCTCGCGCCTCGCGCCGATCTCGCAGCTGGCCGAGGAAGAGAAGGCGTACCGCGAGTCGGGCCGCTTCCCGCGCGACCGCCAGTACTGGAGCGAACGCTTCGCCGACGCGCCCGATCCGCTGAGCCTGGCCTCGCAGCGCTCGGTCAACGTCGGCGGCCTGCTGCGGCAGACCTCGCACCTGCCGGCCGAAAGCGTGCGCGCGCTGGCCGACATCGCGCAGCAGCTGGGCACCACGCTGCCGCAGATCCTGATCGCCACCACCGCCGCCTACCTCTACCGCGCCACCGGCATCGAGGACATGGTGATCGGCATCCCCGTGACCGCGCGCCACAACGACCGCATGCGCCGCGTGCCTGCGATGGTGGCCAACGCGCTGCCGCTGCGCCTCGCGATGCGCGCCGACCTGCGCGTGCCGGAGCTCATCAACGAAGTGGGCCGCCAGATGCGGCAGGTGCTGCGGCACCAGTCCTACCGCTACGAGCACCTGCGCAGCGACCTCAACATGCTGGTGAACAACCGGCAGCTCTTCACCACGGTGGTCAACGTCGAGCCCTTCGACTACGACTTCCGCTTCGCCGGCAGCAAGGCGAAGCCGCGCAACCTTTCGAACGGCACGGCCGAGGACCTGGGCATCTTCCTGTACGAGCGCGGCAACGGGCAGGACCTGCAGATCGACTTCGACGCCAACCCGGCGATCTACACCGCGCAGGAACTCGCCGCCCACCAGCGCCGGCTGCTGGCCTTCATGACTGCCGTGATCGCCGAGCCCGACCAGGCCATCGGCCACGTCGACCTGCTGCAGCCGGGCGAGCGCGAGCAGCTGCTGGTGACGTGGAACGACACGGCGCACGCGGTGCCCGAGACGAACCTCGTCGCGCTGATGGAGGCGCAGCTTGCCGCCAATCCGCAAGGCGTCGCGCTGCGCTTCGAGGGCGAGGCGATGAGCAACGACGAGCTGAACCGCCGCGCCAACCGCCTCGCGCACCTGCTGCGCGCGCGCGGCGCGGGGCCGGAGCGCGCCGTGGCGCTGGCCATTCCGCGTTCGTTCGACCTCATGGTGGCGCTGCTCGCCACGCTGAAGACCGGCGCGGCCTACCTGCCCGTCGACCCCGACTTCCCGCAGGACCGCATCGCCTTCATGCTTGACGACGCGCAGCCGGCGTGCCTCGTCACCACCGCTGCGCTCGCGGAGTCGCTGCAGGCGGGCGCCCCGACCCTTCTGCTCGATGTAGGGCAAACGTTTGCGGACCTGGCGAATTGCGACGACGCCGATCACGGCATCGCCATCGACCCTTCGCATCCGGCCTACGTGATCTACACCTCCGGCTCCACCGGCAGGCCCAAGGGCGCGGTGGTGTCGCACCGCGCCATCGTCAACCGCCTGCAGTGGATGCAGGACCGCTATCGCCTGAAGACCGACGACCGCGTGCTGCAGAAGACGCCGTCGAGCTTCGACGTGTCGGTGTGGGAATTCTTCTGGCCGCTGATCGATGGCGCCACGCTGGTGCTCGCGAAGCCCGGCGGCCACAAGGACGCGGCCTACCTCGCGAAGCTGATCGCCGATGAAGGCATCACCACCGCGCACTTCGTGCCGTCGATGCTGGAGGTGTTCCTGCTCGAGCCGAGGGCCCGCGAGTGCGCCTCGCTGCGGCGCGTGATCTGCAGCGGCGAGGCGCTGTCGCCCGCATTGGTGGCGCAGTTCCAGCAGCAGCTGCCCTGCGAGTTGCACAACCTCTACGGGCCCACCGAGGCCGCCGTCGACGTCACCTCGTGGGAGTGCCCGCGCGATGCCGACGAGGGACAGGCTCCGAAGGGCAGCGTGCCCATCGGCCGGCCGATCTGGAACACGCAGATGCATGTGCTCGACAGCGGCCTGCAGCCCGTGCCGCCCGGCACCACCGGCGAGCTCTACATCGCGGGCGTCGGCCTCGCGCGCGGCTATCTCTGCCGCCCGCTGCTGAGCGCCGAGCGCTTCGTGGCCAACCCTTACGGCGAGCCCGGCGCCCGCATGTACCGGACCGGCGACCTCGCGCGCTGGCGCGAGGACGGCAGCCTCGACTTCCTGGGCCGCGCCGATCAGCAGGTGAAGATCCGCGGCCTGCGCATCGAGCTCGGCGAGATCGAATCGGCACTGCTGCAGCACGCGCAGGTTGCGCAGGCAGCGGTGGTCGCACGCGAGGACGTGCCGGGCGAGAAGCGCCTTGTGGCCTACGTGGTTGCCGCCGAGGGAGCCGATCCGCAGGCGGCCGATCTGCGCACCCACCTCGCGCAGTCTTTGCCCGAGTACATGGTGCCCTCGGCCTTCGTCAACGTGCCGGCGCTGCCGCTGGGCCCCAGCGGCAAGCTCGACCGCCGCGCGCTGCCCGCGCCCGAGCTGCAGGCGGCGACACCCTACGTGGCGCCGCGCACGCACACCGAGAAGATCCTCGCGCGCCTCTGGGCCGAAACGCTGCATCTGCCGCGCGTGGGCATCGAGGACAACTTCTTCGAGCTCGGCGGGCACTCGCTGATGATCGTGCAGCTGATCTCGATGATCCGGCAGCAGTTCATGATCGACCTGCCGCTGGACACGCTGTTCCAGGTCTCCACCATCGCCGGCCTCGCCGAGCTGCTCGACCAGGCCTCGCAGGCGGGGCCGAGCCTCGTGCCGATGCCGCGGCCGGCGCGCATCCCGCTGTCGTTCGCGCAGCGCCGCCTGTGGCTGATGAACCAGCTGGAGAACGCCAACCCCGCCTACAACATGCCGCTGGCGCTGCGCTTGTCGGGCACGCTCGACCGCGCCGCGCTGCAGTCGGCGCTCGACGACCTGGTGCAGCGCCACGAGAGCCTGCGCACCATCTACCCGAGCGAGGACGGGCTGCCGTACCAGCGCATCCTCGAAGGCGAACAGGCGCGCGCATTGCTGGTCGAGGCCGACAGCAGCGAGGACGGGATCGCCGCGCAATTGCATGCCGCCGCGCGCGCCGGCTTCGATCTCGGCACCACCGCGCCGCTGCGCCCGCAGCTCTTCAGGCTGGCCGACGACGAGCACGTGCTGCTGCTGCTCACCCACCACATCGTGGGCGACGGCGCCTCGCTGCTGCCGCTGGCGCGCGACCTGAGCGTGGCCTACGCCGCGCGCAGCGAAGGCAAGGCACCTGGCTGGGCGCCGCTGCCGCTGCAGTACGCCGACTACGCGCTGTGGCAGCAGGAACTGCTGGGCAGCGAGGACGACCCCGAGAGCATGGCCGGCCGCCAGCGCGAGTTCTGGCGCGAGACCCTGCGCGACCTGCCCGAGCGGCTGAGCCTGCCGGTCGACCGCCCGCACCCGGCCGTGCCCAGCTACCGCGGCGACGTGGTGCCGCTGCAGATTCCGCCGCAGGTGCACGAGCGCATGCTGCAGCTCGCGCGCGACGGACAGGCCAGCGTCTTCATGGTGCTGCAGGCGGCGCTCGCGGGGCTGCTCAACCGGCTGGGCGCGGGGGACGACATCGTCATCGGAACGCCGGTGGCAGGCCGCAGCGACCACGCACTGGACGAGCTCATCGGCTGCTTCGTCAACGCGCTGGTGCTGCGCACCGATCTCGCGGGCCAGCCCAGCCTGCGCGAGCTGGTCGCACGGGTGCGCGCCACCAACCTCGCGGCCTATGCGAACCAGGAGTTCCCGTACGACCGCATCGTGGAGCTGCTGCGTCCGCAGCGCGGCGGCGCGAACCTGCCGCTGTTCCAGGTCATGCTGGGCTTCCAGAGCGGCAGCAACCGGCTGTCCTTCGGGCTGCCGGGGCTGTCGATCACGCCGCAGCCGGTGGAGGTGGACACGGCCAAGTTCGACCTGTCCTTCATCCTCGACGAGCAGCGCGGCGCCGACGGGCTGCCCGGCGGCATCGCGGGCGGCATCCAGTACAGCACCGACATCTTCGACCGCCCGACCGTCGAGGCCATCGGCCGGCGGCTGGTGCGCCTGCTGGAGCAGGCCTGCGATGCGCCCGATGCAGCGCTGAACGGCCTGGACATCCTCGGCGAAGAAGAGCGCCATCGGCTGCTGCACGACTGGAGCGGCCGCAGCAGCGGCACGCGAGACGACATCGCGCCGCTCTCGCTCGCGGCAATGGTCGAGGCGCACGCCGCCGCGCGCCCGCATGCGGCGGCGGTGGTGCTCGACGACGCCTCGGTGGTGAGCTATGCCGCGCTCGACGTGCGCGCCAACCGGCTCGCGCACCTGCTGCGCGGCCGCGGCGTGGGCGCGGGCCAGATCGTCGCGACCGTGCTGCCGCGTTCGCTCGACCTCGTGGTGGCGCACCTGGCCATCGTGAAGGCCGGCGCGGCCTACCTGCCGATCGACCCGAACCACATGGCCGGGCGCAGCGCCTTCGTGTTCGAGGAGGCGGCGCCCGCCGCGGTGCTGACGCACGCGTCGCTGCTGCCGGAGCTGGCCGGCATTGCGCACTGCCTTGCGCTGGACAGCGACGAGACCGTCGCCGCGCTGGCGATCCAGTCGGACGGGCCCGTGGCGCAGCCGCGCGCGGTCGATCCGCGCGACGCCGCGTACGTGATCTACACCTCGGGCTCCACCGGCAAGCCCAAGGGCGTGGTGGTGCCGCACCAGGGCCTGGCAAGCCTGGGCGCCTCGATGGCGCAGCGCTTCGCCATCGACCACGGCTCGCGCGTGCTGCAGTTCTCCTCCAGCGGCTTCGACGCCTCGGTGATGGACCTGCTGATGGCCTTCCATGCCGGCGCCGCGCTGGTGGTGCCTTCGGCGCAGCAGGTGCTGGGCGCCGAGCTGGGCGCGCTGATCGAGAGGCTGGCCGTGAGCCACGCGCTGATTCCGCCGGCTGCGCTCGCGACGCTGCCCGAGGGCGCTTACCCCTGCCTGCAGACGGTGGTGGTGGGCGGCGATGCCTGCTCCGCCGAACTGGCTGCGCGCTGGTCCAGGGGCCGCCGCATGGTCAACGCCTACGGCCCGACCGAGATCACCATCTGCGCGAGCACCAGCGCGCCGATGAACGGCCAGGAGCCGCCCACCATCGGCACGCCGGTGTGGAACACGCGCGTGTACGTGCTCGACGACGCGCTGCAGCCGGTGCCGCCGGGCGTGGCGGGCGAGCTCTACATCGCGGGCGGTGGCGTTGCGCGCGGCTACCTGAACCGCCCGCTGCTGAGCACCGAGCGCTTCGTCGCCGATCCCTTCGGCGAGCCCGGCAGCCGCATGTACCGCAGCGGCGACCTGGTGCGCTGGCGCAATGACGGCAGCCTCGACTTCCTGGGCCGCGCCGACCAGCAGGTGAAGATCCGCGGCTACCGCATCGAGCCCGGCGAGATCGAATCGGTGCTGCTGCGCCATCCGCAGGTGACGCAGGCGGCCGTCATCGCGCGCGAGGACGTGCCGGGCGACAAGCGCCTGGTGGCCTACGTGGTGGCGTCGCCCGATCCGCAGCCGGCGGAGCTGCGCGCCCACATGGCCCAGTCGCTGCCCGACTACATGGTGCCCTCGGCCTTCGTGCACCTGCCGTTCCTGCCGTTGACGCAAAGCGGCAAGCTCGACCGCAGGGCGCTGCCCGCGCCGGAGCAGCAAGCCACCTCGGCTTACGCCGAGCCGCGCACCGCCACCGAGAGGCAGCTTGCCGCGCTGTGGGCCGAGACGCTGCACCTGGAGCGCGTGGGCATCCACGACAACTTCTTCGAACTCGGCGGGCATTCGCTGATGGCGATCCAGCTCGGCATGCGCATCCGCCAGCAGGTGCGCGCGGACTTCCCGCATGCGGAGGTCTACAACCGCCCGACCGTCGCGGCGCTGGCCGCATGGCTGGACGACAACGCGGCGGGCGCCGATGCGCTGGACCTCTCGCGCGAGCTCGACCTGCCCGTGCACATCCGCAGGCAGGACACTGCGCCGCCGCTGGCCCCGCAGCGCGTGTTTCTCACCGGCGCCAGCGGCTTCGTCGGCAGCCACCTGCTGGCCGCGCTGCTGCGCGACACCGCCGCCCGCGTGGTCTGCCACGTGCGCGCCGCCGACGAGGAAGCCGGCAAGCGCCGCCTGCAGCTCACGCTGGCGCAGCGCCAGCTGGGCGCGATCTGGGACGACGCGCGCATCGAGGTCGTGACCGGCGACCTCGGCAAGCCGAACCTGGGCCTGGACGACCGCGCGGTGCGGCTGGTGCGCGAGGACTGCGACGCCATCTACCACTGCGCCGCGCAGGTGGACTTCCTGCATCCCTACGCGAGCCTGAAGCCGGCCAACGTCGACAGCGTGGTCACGCTGCTCGAATGGACCGCGCAGGGCCGGCCGAAGAGCATGCACTACGTCTCGACGCTGGCGGTGATCGACCAGAACAACGGCAAGGAAGGCGCCACCGTCACCGAGCAGTCGGCGCTGGCCTCGTGGCGCGGGCTGGTCGACGGCTACAGCCAGAGCAAGTGGGTGGGCGACGCGCTGGCGCGCGAGGCGCAGTCGCGCGGCATGCCGGTGGCGATCTACCGGCTGGGCGCGGTCACCGGCGACCACACGCATGCGATCTGCAACGCCGACGACCTGATCTGGCGCGTGGCGCATCTCTATGCCGACCTCGAAGCCATTCCCGACATGGACCTGCCGCTGAACCTCACGCCGGTGGACGACGTGGCGCGCGCGATCCTCGGCCTCGCGGGGCTGCAGTCGTCGTGGGGCCAGGTGTTCCACCTGACGAGCCAGGAGGCGCTGCGGGTGCGCGACATTCCGGCCGTGTTCGAGCGGCTCGGCATGCGACTCGAACCCGTCGGGCTCGAACCGTGGCTGCAGCGCGCGCACGCGCGGCTCGCGGTGGGGCAGGACCGCGACCTCGCGGCGGTGCTGGCGATCCTCGACCGCTACGACGCCTCGGCCACGCCGCCGAAGGTGAGCGGCGAGGCCACGCATGCGCAGCTGCAGGCCATCGGCGCGGCGATCCGCCCGGTGGACCGCGACCTGCTGCAGCGCTACTTCGTCGACCTGGGCATCGACACCAAGGCGCGCCGCGCGGCCGAAGTCGGCGCATCGCAGGAGGCCTGAAGCCATGGCGCGCTATCTCATCGCCGCGACGCCGCTGCCGGGACACGTGCTGCCGATGCTGGCCATCGCCCAGCACCTCGTGGGCCTGGGGCACGAGGTGCGGGTGCACACCGCGAGCCGCTTCCGGGCGCAGGCCGAGGCCACGGGTGCGGGCTTCACGCCCTTCGAGGCCTCGATCGACTTCGACCACCGCGAGCTCGACCAACGCTTTCCGCAGCGCCAGCGCCTGCCATCGGCGCATGCGCAGCTGTGCTTCGGCCTGAAGCATTTCTTCGCCGACGCCATGGCGGCGCAGCACAGGGGCCTGCGCGCGATCCTGGGCGACTTCGCGGCCGATGCCGTGGTGGTCGACACCATGTTCTGCGGCACCTTCCCGCTGCTGCTGGGGCCGCGCGAGCAGCGCCCTGCCGTCGTGGGCATCGGCATCTCGGCGCTGCCGCTTTCGAGCTGCGACACCGCCTTCTTCGGCACCGCGCTGCCGCCCTCGGCCACGCCGGAAGGGCGCGTGCGCAACCGCGCGATGAACGCCAATCTCAGGCAGGCGATGTTCGGCGAGGTGCAGCGCTACTTCGATGCGCTGCTGACCTGCGCGGGCCTGCCGGCGCTGCCGGAGTTCTTCATCGATGCGATGGTGAAGCTGCCGGACGTTTACCTGCAGCTCACCTCCGAATCCTTCGAATACCCGCGCAGCGACCTGCCGGCCTCGGTGCGCTTCGTGGGCCCGCTGCTCGCACCGGCCAGCCGCGACTTCGTGGAGCCCGACTGGTGGCACGAGCTGGACGACGGCCGCGCGGTGGTGCTGGTGACGCAGGGCACGCTGGCCAACCAGAATCCGGCGCAGCTGATCGGCCCGACGCTGCAGGGCCTGGCCGGCGCGGGCGACATCCAGGTCATCGCGACCACCGGCGGCCCGCAGCCCGAGGCGCTGAACATGGCGGTGCCCGCGAATGCGCGCGTGCTGCCCTTCCTGCCCTACGACCGGCTGCTGCCGAAGGTGCACGCGATGGTCACCAACGGCGGCTACGGCTCGGTCAACCATGCGCTGAGCCTCGGCGTGCCGCTGGTGGTGGCCGGCGCCACCGAGGAGAAGCCGGAGATTGCCGCGCGCGTGGCCTGGTCGGGCGCCGGCATCAACCTGGGCAACGGACAACCCACCGCGCGCCAGATCGGCGACGCGGTGCGCAGGCTGCTGAAGGAGCCCGCCTATCGCCAGCGCGCGGGCGTGCTGCGCGACGACTTCGCGCGCCATCACGCGCTCACCGAGATATCGGCCGCGCTCGAGGCGCTGCGCGAGGCCGCGGTGCCCGAATCCCTGGCCATGGCCTGACCCGGCCTGATTGAAGAACCCCCGAGGAAACAGACGATGAGCAACCCGTTTGACGACAAGGACGGCACCTTCCAGGTGCTGGTGAACGACGAAGGCCAGCACTCGCTGTGGCCGGCCTTCATCGACGTGCCCGCCGGCTGGAAGGTGGCGCTGCCCGCCACCGACCGCGCCACGTGCGGCGCCTACATCGAGGCGAACTGGACCGACATGCGCCCGCGCTCGCTCGCGGCCAGGGATCTCGATGCCGCAGGCGCATGAGGGTGTTCGCGCTGCACCGGCGCGGCGCCGCCTGGGCGTATGCGTCGCGGTTCCGCACGTCGGCCACCGGTGAGGTGAGCGTCGCTCCCGGCGACCGGCAAGAGCGCGCAGTGCCGGCGCAGGGAAGGCAGGAAAGACCGCGGCGGCAAGGCAGGCCGCAACGGCGATGAGCGTCTTCTCGCCCTGGCCGTACTTCGTGCTCGTGCTGGTGGTGCTCGGTGCGATGGCGCTGCCGGTGTTCCGCTCGGCCGACGAGCCGCACGACGCCCGCGACCGCCGCACCGCAACGCTCGACGGGCTGCGCGGCTTTCTCGCGCTGAGCGTCTTCGTGCACCACCTGATGGTGACCCACGGCCACATCGAGCGCGGCGAGTGGACCTTTCCGCCCTCGGGCTTCCACACCCTGCTGGGGCAGGCAGGCGTGGGCGTCTTCTTCATGATCACCGCCTTCCTGTTCTGGGGAAAGCTGCTCGACGCGAAAGGACGGCCCGATTGGGGGGGCTGTACACCGGCCGGCTCTGGCGCATCGGCCCGACCTATCTGCTGGCCGTGGGGCTGATGTTCCTCGTGGTCGGCTGGAGAACCGGCTTCGAACTCAGGGAGCCGGCGTGGTCCGTGCTGGGCGCGGTGCTGCAGTGGCTGGCCCTCGGCATCTGGCCGCTTCAGCCGGACATCAACGGCTACGTGGGCACGACGCTGATCCTCGCGGGCGTCACGTGGACGGTGTTCGTGGAGTGGCTGTTCTACGGCGCGCTGCGGCCGATGGCACCGCTCGCGCGCGGCGACCGCACGCCGCGCTTCGTTATCGGCGGTATGCTGCTGGTGTGCCTGCCGCTGCTGGTCTTCGCGGCGCTGTCGCCGGGGGCCACGCCTTCGCGCCCGACACTCGCGCTGGTGATCGGCGCGCTGGCCTGGGTGCTGGCGTCCTTCCTCATGGGCATGCTGTCGGCGTGGCTGGTCCGTCGCGAGGGGCCGCGGCTGCCGCAGCGGGCGGCGTCGCTGCTTGCGCTGGCCTGCCTCGCGGGGGTGTTCCTCGGTTTCGAGCACATGGTCGGCCCCGTGCAGGTGCTGCTGCTCTGGGGGTTCTTTCCACCTGGTGTGCACGGGCAGCACGCTCTTCGGCCTGCTGGGCACGCGCGCGGCCCGGCGCATGAGCTCGGTGAGCTACAGCATCTACCTGCTCCAGGGGCTCGTGCTGACCCTGGTGTTCGCGGTGCCGCCGGTGAGGGCGTTCGCGATGTCGGGGCCGATGGCCTACTGGCTGGTGGGCGCGGGCTGCGCCCTGCTGCTGGCGGCGGCATCGGTCGCGAGCTACCGGCTGGTCGAGAAGCCGGGCATCGCGCGCGGACGGCGCCTGCGGTCCGGCGCACGCCCGATGCCCGCTGCGCAGGCCGCCCGGCCGTGAACGGGGGCGGGCTACAAGACCCCAAGCCATCCTCGTGACATACCCTTGCGCATAATTGACGCAAGCTATGACTCTCACCGAACTCAAATACATCGTCGCAGTGGCCCGCGAAAGGCACTTCGGCAAGGCGGCCGAGGCCTGCTACGTTTCGCAGCCCACCCTCTCCGTCGCAATCAAGAAGCTCGAGGACGAGCTCGAAGTCAAGCTCTTCGAGCGCAGCGCCGGCGAAGTGACCGTCACGCCGCTGGGCGAGCAGATCGTGCAGCAGGCCCAGAGCGTGCTCGACCAAGCCGCCAGCATCAAGGAGATCGCCAAGCGCGGCAAGGATCCGCTGGCCGGTCCGCTGAACCTGGGCGTGATCTACACCATCGGGCCGTACCTTCTGCCCGACCTGGTGCGCCAGGTGATCGCGCGCACGCCGCAGATGCCGCTGGTGCTGCAGGAGAACTTCACCGCCAAGCTGCTGGAGATGCTGCGCGCGGGCGAGATCGACTGCGCCATCATGGCCGAGCCCTTTCCCGACACCGGCCTCGCGATGGCGCCGCTGTACGACGAGCCCTTCATGGCCGCGCTGCCGAGCAAGCACAAGTTCGCCGACCGCGAATCCGTCACGTCCGAGGAACTGCAGAGCGAGACGATGCTGCTGCTGGGCACCGGCCACTGCTTCCGCGACCACGTGCTGGAGGTGTGCCCGGAGTTCGCGCGCTTCTCGAGCAACGCCGAGGGCATCCGCAAGAGCTTCGAGGGCTCGTCGCTGGAGACCATCAAGCACATGGTGGCCTCGGGCATGGGCGTGACGCTGGTGCCGCGCCTGTCGGTGCCGGCCGATGCGATCAAGCCGAAGGTCAAGGGCCGCAAGGAGCCCGAGCAGATGGTGCGCTACCTGCCGGTGCGCGATGCGCAGGACCGCGATCCGCCCACGCGCCGCGTGGTGCTCGCGTGGCGGCGCACCTTCACGCGCTACGAGGCCATCGCCGCGCTGCGCAACGCGATCTATGCGTGCGAGCTGCCGGGAGTGAAGCGCCTTTCGTAGGCTGCGATTCGAGAACTTGGCCTACGCGGCGGCTGTTTTGAATCGCTGATCGCTGAGATAGAGTGGCGCTGTTGCGAAGCCGCGTGCCGGCTTCCAGAATCGAAGCCACACATCCCTCCAAGAACTCGACTGAAGAAAAGGATCTCCCGCCATGGCCAAGGACTCTAAGAAACCGTCGCCCGCCTCTTCCGCCGGCAAGGTGCCCAAGAAGGGCGGCAAGCAGGTCGCGCAGGAGTCGGGCAGCCGCAACGCGCCCATCATCAACATCGGCATCGAGCGCCAGGACCGCGCCGCCATCGCCGAAGGCCTGAGCCGCGTGCTGGCCGACACCTACACGCTCTACCTCACCACGCACAACTTCCACTGGAACGTGACGGGCCCGCACTTCAACTCGCTGCACGCCATGTTCATGCAGCAGTACACCGAGCTGTGGGGCGCGACCGACGTGATCGCCGAGCGCATCCGCGCGCTGGGCCACTACGCGCCGGGCTCGTACGCCGAGTTCAGCAAGATCGCCACCGTGCCCGACGTGCCGCAGAACCCGCCCAAGGCGATGGAGATGGTGCGCATCCTGGTGAAGGGCCACGAGACCGTCTCGCGCATCGCGCGCGAATTCATTCCTGTCGCCGAGGAAGCCGGCGACGACCCGACGGCCGACATGCTGACCGCGCGCTGCACGGTGCACGACCAGACGGCCTGGATGCTGCGTTCCCTCCTTGAAGACTGATTCCGCCCCTTCCGCCATCGCGCCCGCGGCTCGCCGCGGGCGTTTTGCGTTGTATCTCGACCTGATCCGCTGGAACCGTCCGGCGGGCTGGCTGCTGCTGCTGTGGCCCACGCTGGGCGCGCTGTGGTTCGCGGCGGGCGGCTGGCCGGGCTGGCACCTGCTGGTCGTGTTCACGCTCGGCACCTTCCTCATGCGCAGCGCCGGCTGCTGCGTGAACGACGTGGCCGACCGCGACTTCGACCGCCACGTGAAGCGCACCGCGCAGCGGCCCGTGACCAGCGGCGCGATGTCGGTCAAGGAAGCGCTGGGGCTGGGCGTGGTGCTGGCGCTGGTGTCCTTCGGGCTGGTGCTCACGACCAACCGCACGACGGTGCTGTGGTCGTTCGCGGCGCTGGCCATCACGCTGGTGTATCCCTTCGCCAAGCGCTTCGTCTCGGTGCCGCAGGCGGTGCTGGGCATTGCCTTCAGCTTCGGCATTCCGATGGCGTTCGCGGCCGTGCAGTCGAGCGTGCCGCCCTTCGCCGCGGTGCTGCTCGCGGGCAACCTGTTCTGGGTGCTGGCCTACGACACCGAGTACGCCATGGTCGACCGCGACGACGACCTCAAGATCGGCATGAAGACTTCGGCCATCACCTTCGGCCGTCTCGACGTGGCGGCGGTGATGACGAGCTACGCGATCTTCCTCGCCGTCTGGACCTGGGCCGGCGCGAGCCGTTCGCTGGGCGTGCTGTTCTACGTCGGCATCGCGGTGGCCGCGGCGCAGGCGCTGTGGCACTGGCGGCTGATCCACGACCGCACGCGCGAAGGCTGCTTCAAGGCCTTCCGCCTGAACCACTGGCTGGGCTTCACCGTGTTCGCCGGCGTCGTGGCCGGCTACGCGCTGCGTTGAACATGATGTCCGACGCGCTGCTGCAGCGGCTGAAGTTCAAGATCGGCCAGGAGGGCCACTCCGGCTGGCATTGCATCACGCAGGAGATGGTCGACCGCTATTCGGAGCTCTCGGGCGACGGCGAAGGCGAGTGGATCCATCTCGACCCCGAGCGCGCCGCGCGCGAGGCCGGCTACGGCGGCACCATCGTGCAGGGCTTCTTCCAGGTGTCGCACCTGATCCGGCTGACCGGCGAGGCCATGCGCACATTGCTGCCCTTCGACTCGAACCGCGCCCTCAACTACGGCTTCGACCGCCTGCGCTTCGTGCGGCCGATGCCGGTGGGCGCGCGCTTCCGGGCGCGGGTGCGCATCGCCGACGTGACGCCGAAGGCTGGCGACAGCTTCCTGCTGAAGGAAGAGGTCTGGCTTGAGCTGGAGGACGGCACCGTCACGCTGGCCGCCGAATGGCTGTTCCTGCTCGGCCCGCGTGCGCTGGGCGCGGACTGAGTCCTGCCCGGTGCCCCTGGTCAGCCGCGGCCGAATTCCTCGCCCAGCTCCGCGGCACGCTTCTGCGCCGCGCGGATCGCGGTCTTGAACTGGGACTTCACGTCCGCCGCCTGCATCGAGGTGATGGCCGCGTAGGTCGTGCCGCCCTTGGAGGTCACGCGTTCGCGCAGCACCGATGGCGGCTCGGTCGCGCTGTGCGCCAGCGCCGAGGCGCCGGTGAAGGTGCCGATGGCCAGGCGCAGGGCCTGCTCGGAGGTCAGGCCCATCTCGGTGCCGGCCTCGGCCATCGCCTCGATGAAATAGAAGACATAGGCCGGACCGGAGCCCGACATGGCGGTGACGGCGTCGAGCGCCGGTTCGGTGTCGACCCAGAGCAGCTCGCCGGTGGGCGCAAGCAGTTGCCCGACCGTCGAGCGGTCGGCGCTCTCGACGCCGGGCCGCGCGAACAGGCCGGTCATGCCCTTGCCGACAAGCGCGGGCGTGTTGGGCATCGCGCGCACCACGCGCTCCGTGCCGAGCCAGCGCGCGATGCTGTCGGACGGAATGCCGGCGGCCACGCTCAGGTGCAGGGCATCGGCGGCGAAGGCGCGGACCGGCCTGGCGGCCTCGGCGAAGGTCTGGGGCTTGACCGCCCAGACCACCACGCCGCAGCGCGACAGCGCCTCGCTCGCCTCGGCCTTCGCGACGATGCCGAAGGACTGCGCCAGCTTCGCGCGGGCCTCGTCGAAGGGCTCGACCACCTCGAAGGCATCCGCCGGGGTGCCTTGCTGGATCAGGCCGCCGATGATGGCGCTGGCCATGTTGCCGCCCCCGATGAAGGCGACGGGAGGCAGCGGCGCGGGGCCGGTGCGGGGCAGGAAGGTCACGGCGATGGTCATGGTCGGTCGGCGTATTCGAAGGCGGCGAACTGGGTGATTTGAAGCGGATTGAAATTGTCGTCGCTCACGACCACCAGCATGCGCTTGCCGCCGGGCAGGGGTGGACCCCAGCACATGCCTTCGGTGTTGTCGAGCCGGGAGAGGCCCAGCGTAGCGAAGTCGGCCACCAGCGTCTTGGCCGCCGGCCGGTGGTTGCCGGGCGCCAGCGCATCGACCGCGAGCACGTCGCTGGCGGCGCGGGTGTCTATTTCATACAGGCGCAGCGAATTGCCGCGGCCGGTGGCGTAGGCGCGTTCGAGCACCAGCATGCGGTCGGCGTCGAGCATCAGGATCTCGCTGACGCCGTTGTCGGCGTAGCTTCCGGGAACGAGCGGGCGCAGCGGGATGGCGTCGGGAACGTAGGCGATCTGGCGGTCGGGCTGGCCGGTCTCCAGGTCGATCCGCGTGAAGCGGCAGGGCCCGCCGGCGGCGCCGATGGTGGGTTCGGGGCCGTCCTGGATCAGGGCGTTTTCCATCGCCAGCCAGGCGAAGCGGCCGTCGGGCGTGAGGCTGACGCCCTCGAAAGTCAGGTTGTCGCGCGGGCCGCGACGCCTTGCCTGGTCGGGCTGGAACATCGCCGGCATCGGGAATTCGCGCAGGAAGCGGCCGTCGCGGGCCGATTCGTACAGCGCCGGGCCGAAGCCGCGGGCGACGTCGCCTTCGCTGGTCCACAGCAGTGTGTTGGTGGCGGGGCGCAGCCGGAGGGCCTCGGGGTCCGGAACCGGAAGGCCGTCGACCGCGTTGCGCCGGTTCGGCCATGGGCCGCCGCCGGGACGTTGCAGCTGAACCACGCCCGCCGGCTCGGGCGGCGCGGCCGGCGGGTCGGGCCAGCGGGCGATGTAATAGCGCACGGGAGCCAGGTCCGATCGGTCGTCGCTGATGAGCAGGTACTCACCTCGGATCGGGTCGTAGTCGATGCCCGAGAGCCCCCCGGCCGTGGTTCCTTCTATATGAAGGCGGTGCGGCCATCGCGCCTCGGCAATGCGGCGCAGCCGGCCGGAGTCCGGGCTGGGCGTCGCGCCGCCCTTGCAGCCGGCCATGCCCAGCATCGCCAGCCCGGCGCCGCCGGCCAGCAGAAGGCGGCGGCGCGGCAGCGGCGACGAGGTCGAAAGGATGGATTTCTCGGGCTTTTCGGACGGGCGCACGCCCCGAAGTCTAGTGGCACCGTCTCGCCCCAAACAGGGTTGTTGACTTCCCGGCCTTCGCGTGCAAAAATCGCGGGCTTCGCTTTCAAAAGGCGGAGCTTTCAGCCCAAAGCGGAAGTGCCCCGAGTGGTTCGGGGTATGGACGACGGGCCCAAGACTGACTGATTTGCCTCCCTCCTGGAGGCGCATCGGTACAAGTTGGGAATATCAAGAAATGATCCAAACTGAATCCCGGCTCGAAGTGGCCGACAACACGGGCGCGAAATCCGTCCTGTGTATCAAGGTGCTCGGTGGCTCCAAGCGGCGTTACGCCAGCGTGGGCGACGTCATCAAGGTCAGCATCAAGGAAGCCGCTCCGCGTGGTCGCGTCAAGAAGGGCGAGATCTACAGCGCAGTGGTGGTCCGCACCGCCAAGGGCATCCGTCGCGCCGACGGCTCGCTCGTGAAATTCGACGGCAACGCAGCAGTGTTGCTCAACGCCAAGCTGGAGCCCATCGGCACCCGCATCTTCGGACCGGTCACGCGCGAACTGCGCACCGAGAAGTTCATGAAGATCGTGTCGCTGGCACCCGAAGTTCTCTAAGGACACAACGCCATGAACAAGATTCGCAAGGGCGACCAGGTCATCGTGTTGGCCGGCCGCGACAAGGGCAAGCGGGGCACCGTCTCGCTGCGCAAGGATGACTCGCACGTGGTCATCGAAGGCATCAACCTCGTCAAGAAGCACACCAAGCCGAACCCCCTGAAGGGTACGACCGGTGGCATCGTCGAGAAGGCCATGCCGATTCACCAATCCAACGTGGCGATCTTCAACGCCGCGACCGGCAAGGCCGATCGCGTGGGCGTCAAGGTCACCCAGGATGCTGACGGCAAGCGCGTGGCTGTTCGCGTGTTCAAGTCGAGCGGCGAAGAAATCAAGTTCGCCTAAGAGGTACTCACATGGCACGTCTCCAACAACACTATCGCGAAAAGATCGCGAAAGACCTGACGGAAAAGTTCGGCTACACGTCGCCGATGCAGGTCCCGCGCCTCACCAAGATCACGCTCAACATGGGTGTGGGTGAAGCAGTCGCCGACAAGAAGGTCCTCGACAACGCCGTTGCCGACCTGACCAAGATCGCCGGCCAGAAGCCCGTGGTCACCAAGTCGAAGAAGGCCATCGCCGGCTTCAAGATCCGCGAAAACCAGCCGATCGGCTGCATGGTCACGCTGCGTGGCGTGCACATGTACGAATTCCTGGACCGCTTCGTGACCATCGCGCTGCCGCGCGTTCGCGACTTCCGTGGTATCTCCGGCCGTGCTTTCGATGGCCGTGGCAACTACAACATCGGCGTCAAGGAACAGATCATTTTCCCCGAGATCGAGTACGACAAGGTCGATGCCCTGCGCGGTCTCAATATCAGCATCACGACGACGGCCAAGACCGACGAAGAAGCCAAGGCGCTTCTCGCTGGCTTCCGTTTCCCGTTCAAGAACTGAGGTGACCTGTGGCTAAAGCATCTTTGATCCAGCGCGAACTCAAGCGCGACAAGCTGGTTGCCAAGTTCGCAGCGAAGCACGCCGAACTGAAGGCAGCCTCCAACGACCTGAAGAAGACCGAAGAAGAGCGCGCTGCTGCACGCCTGGCGCTGCAGAAGCTGCCGCGCAACGCGAACCCCACGCGTCAGCGCAACCGTTGCGAAATCACCGGTCGCCCCCGTGGCACCTTCCGTCAATTCGGTCTGGCCCGCGCCAAGATCCGCGAACTGGCTTTCAACGGCGACATCCCCGGTGTCACCAAGGCCAGCTGGTAAGCCAGGCAGGAGCAAACAACATGAGCATGAGTGATCCTATTGCCGACCTGCTGACGCGTATCCGCAACGCGCAGATGGTGGCGAAGCCCACTGTGTCGATCCCGTCTTCCAAGGTGAAGGCTGCGATTGCACAAGTCCTGAAGGACGAGGGCTACATCGACGGTTTCGAAGTCAAGACCGATGCCGGCAAGTCCGAGCTCGTCATCACGCTGAAGTACTACGCTGGCCGCCCGGTCATCGAACGTATCGAACGCGTGAGCCGCCCCGGCCTGCGCGTCTACAAGGCCAGCGCCGCCATCCCGCAAGTCCAGAACGGCCTCGGCGTTGCGATCGTCACGACCCCCAAGGGCGTGATGACCGATCGCAAGGCTCGCGCTACCGGTGTCGGCGGCGAAGTTCTGTGCTACGTCGCCTAACCGAGACATCGAGGAGTTACTGAAATGTCCCGAGTAGGAAAAATGCCGATCACCATCCCCGCAGGCGTGGATGTGTCGATCAAGGAAGACCAGATCAGCGTCAAGGGTTCGGGCGGCACGCTCAACCTGTCGCGCAACGCACTGGTCAACGTCGTCAGCAAGGACGGCAAGCTGAACTTCGAACCCGCCAATGATTCGCGTGAAGCGAACGCCATGAGCGGCACGATCCGCCAGCTGGTGAACAACATGGTGGTTGGCGTGACCAAGGGCTTCGAAAAGAAGCTCAACCTGATCGGCGTCGGCTACAAGGCCGCCGCAACGGGCGCCAAGCTGAACCTGCAAGTCGGTTACTCGCACCCGGTCAACATCGACATGCCGCAAGGCATCACGGTGGCCACCGCGACCCCGACCGAAATCGTGATCAAGGGTGCTGACCGTCAGCGAGTGGGTCAAATCGCCGCTGAGATCCGCGCTGTTCGTCCGCCAGAGCCCTACAAGGGCAAGGGCATCCGCTATGCGGACGAGAAGATCGTGATCAAAGAGACCAAGAAGAAGTAAGGGGCAGCAAAATGATGTTGACCAAAAAAGCACAGCGTCTTCGCCGCTCGCGCCAGACCCGCATTCGCATCGCGACGCAGGGCGTGGCCCGTCTGACGGTGAACCGCACCAACCTGCACATCTACGCCACCGTCATCTCCGGCGACGGCGCCAAGGTGATTGCAACCGCATCGACGGCAGAAGCCGAAGTGCGTACCTCGCTCGGCGGTTCGGGCAAGGGCGGCAATGCCGCAGCAGCCACCGCCGTCGGCAAGCGCATCGCTGAAAAGGCGAAGGCAGCCGGCATCGAGAAGGTCGCTTTCGACCGCGCAGGCTTTGCCTACCACGGCCGCGTCAAGGCGCTGGCCGAAGCCGCCCGCGAAGCCGGCCTGCAGTTCTAACCGGACACGAGATTCAAAATGGCAAAGATTCAGGCAAGAGCTCAGAACGAAGGCCCTGAGGACGGTTTGCGCGAGAAGATGATCGCGATCAACCGCGTCACCAAGGTGGTGAAGGGTGGTCGTATCCTCGGTTTCGCAGCACTCACCGTGGTCGGTGACGGCGATGGCCGCGTCGGCATGGGCAAGGGCAAGTCGAAGGAAGTGCCCGCTGCAGTGCAGAAGGCAATGGAAGAAGCGCGTCGCAACCTGCTGAAGGTTTCGATCAAGAACGGCACGCTGCACCACCAGGTGCAAGGCCACCATGGCGCTGCGACGGTGGTGATGTACCCGGCTCCCAAGGGTACCGGCATCATCGCCGGCGGCCCGATGCGCGCCGTGTTCGAAGTGATGGGTATCACCGACATCGTGGCCAAGAGCCATGGTTCGTCGAACCCCTACAACATGGTTCGCGCCACGCTCGACGGGTTGAAGAACTCGACGACGGCGGGCCAGGTGGCTGCCAAGCGCGGCCTCACCGTCGAAGAAATCTTCGCCTGAGCGCGAGCTCTCGCAAGGCTGAAGGAAGCATTCAAATGACGACGCAACAACAAACCCTCAAGGTGCAGCTGGTCAAGAGCCCGATCGGCACCAAGGAATCGCATCGCGCGACCGTGCGTGGCCTCGGCCTGCGCAAGCTCAACAGCGTGAGCGAACTGCAAGACACGCCCGCAGTGCGCGGCATGATCAACAAGATCAGTTATCTGGTCAAAGTTCTGTAAGAGAGACTGATATGGAACTCAATGGCATCAAGCCGGCGGATGGCGCCAAGCACGCCAAGCGCCGCGTTGGCCGCGGTATCGGCTCCGGCCTGGGCAAGACCTCGGGTCGCGGCCACAAGGGCCAGAAGTCGCGCGCAGGCGGTTTCCACAAGGTCGGCTTCGAAGGCGGTCAAATGCCGCTGCAGCGTCGCCTGCCGAAGCGTGGCTTCAAGTCGCACCTGCTGAAGTTCAACGCCGAAGTCACGCTGACCGCTCTCGAGCAGCTCGGCCTGGCCGAAGTGGACATCCTGGCGCTGAAGCAAGCCGGCCTCGTGGGCCAGCTGGCCAAGGTCGTCAAGGTCGTGAAGACCGGTGAGCTCACCAAGGCCGTCAAGCTGACGGGCGTGGGCGCAACGGCTGGCGCCAAGGCTGCGATCGAAGCGGCCGGCGGCAGCATCGCCTGATCATCATCGAACTGAAAGAAGTTCTTCGTGGCAACTAACGCGGCAACGATCGCAAAGACAGGCAAGTTCGGCGACCTCCGTCGCCGGCTCGTCTTCTTGCTGCTCGCGCTCGTGGTCTACCGGATTGGCGCGCATATCCCTGTCCCGGGCATCAACCCGGACCAGCTGGCTGCGCTGTTCCAGGGCCAGCAGGGCGGCATTCTGAGCCTGTTCAACATGTTCTCGGGCGGTGCGCTGTCGCGCTTCACCGTGTTCGCGTTGGGGATCATGCCGTACATCTCGGCGTCGATCATCATGCAGCTGATGACCTACGTGCTTCCGACCTTCGAGCAATTGAAGAAGGAAGGCGAGGCCGGCCGCCGCAAGATCACGCAGTACACGCGCTATGGCGCGCTGGGCCTGGCCCTGTTCCAGTCGTTCAGCATCGCAGTGGCTCTCGAGTCGTCGGCCGGCCTGGTCATCTCGCCCGGTTTCGGCTTCCGCCTGACCGCCATGGTGAGCCTGACGGCAGGTTCGATGTTCCTGATGTGGCTCGGCGAGCAGATCACCGAACGCGGCCTCGGCAACGGCATCTCGATCCTGATCTTCGCGGGTATCGCGGCCGGTCTGCCCAACGCCATCGGCGGCCTGCTGGAGCTGGTGCGTACCGGCGCCATGAACGTGATCGTCGCGCTCTTCATCGTCGCCGTGGTGGTGCTGGTCACCTACTTCGTGGTGTTCGTGGAACGTGGCCAGCGCAAGATCCTCGTGAACTATGCGCGGCGCCAGGTCGGCAACAAGGTGTACGGCGGCCAGTCGTCGCACCTGCCGCTGAAGCTGAACATGGCTGGCGTGATCCCTCCGATCTTCGCCTCGTCGATCATCCTGCTGCCGGCAACGGTGGTCGGCTGGTTCAGCACCGGCGAAGGTGGCTTCCGCTGGATCAAGGACGTGGCCAGCGCGCTGCGCCCCGGCGAGCCGATCTACGTGCTGCTGTATGCCGCTGCGATCGTTTTCTTCTGCTTCTTCTACACGGCACTCGTGTTCAACAGCAAGGAAACGGCCGACAACCTGAAGAAGAGTGGTGCATTCATTCCTGGCATCCGCCCGGGTGACCAGACCGCTCGCTACATCGACAAGATTCTGGTTCGCCTGACGCTGGCTGGCGCGGTGTACATCACCTTCGTCTGCCTGCTGCCAGAGTTCCTGATCCTGAAGTACAACGTGCCGTTCTACTTCGGTGGTACCTCCCTGCTGATCATCGTGGTCGTCACGATGGACTTCATGGCCCAGGTGCAAAACTACATGATGTCCCAGCAGTACGAATCGCTGCTGAAGAAGGCTAACTTCAAGACATCGTAGGGCTGTGTTTCAGTATTGAGTCCGGGCGGTAGACCGCCACGTTAAACAGTTTTAGGAGAGTGAAATGAGAGTTTCGGCTTCGGTCAAAACCATCTGCCGTAATTGCAAGGTCATCCGCCGCAAGGGTGTGGTGCGCGTGATCTGCACCGACCCGCGCCACAAGCAGCGCCAGGGTTGATTGAAGAGTATTAGAGGACGCACATGGCACGTATTGCTGGCATCAACATCCCGCCGCACAAGCACGCTGAAATCGGCCTGACCGCCATCTTCGGCATCGGTCGCACCCGCGCCCGTCAGATCTGCGAAGCGAGCGGCATCGAGTATTCGAAGAAGATCAAGGATCTGACCGACGCCGATCTCGAGAAGATCCGCGACCAGATCGCACTGTTCACGATCGAAGGCGACCTGCGTCGCGAGACGACGATGAACATCAAGCGCCTGATGGACATCGGCTGCTACCGCGGCTTCCGTCATCGTCGCGGCCTGCCGATGCGCGGCCAGCGCACGCGCACCAACGCCCGCACCCGCAAGGGTCCGCGCAAGGCTGCGCAGTCCCTGAAGAAATAAGGATAGAACAGCATGGCTAAAGCACCTGCAAACAACGCCGCACAGCGCGTTCGCAAGAAGGTTCGCAAGAACGTCGCGGACGGTATCGCTCACGTGCACGCTTCGTTCAACAACACCATCATCACGATCACCGATCGCCAGGGCAACGCCCTGTCGTGGGCTTCGTCGGGTGGCCAGGGCTTCAAGGGCTCGCGCAAGTCGACCCCGTTCGCTGCGCAGGTCGCTTCGGAAGTTGCCGGCCGTGCTGCTGTCGAACAAGGCATCAAGAACCTCGACGTCGAGATCAAGGGCCCCGGCCCCGGTCGCGAATCGTCGGTGCGCGCACTGGCTGCGCTCGGCATCCGGATCAATTCCATTGCCGACGTGACGCCCGTTCCGCACAACGGCTGCCGTCCCCAGAAGCGTCGCCGCATCTGATCGTCAGTCCGCAAGGCGCAGCCGGCTTTGAATAGCGGCTGCGCGTTTGTTTTTTTACTAAGCCCACCGCCATCGGCATGCAACCGACGGCTCCCGCAGGCAACTGCGGCAGATGACACAAAGGAAAAATCGTGGCACGTTACCTCGGCCCCAAGGCCAAACTTTCCCGCCGTGAAGGCACCGACCTGTTCCTGAAGAGCGCCCGCCGTTCGATCCAGGACAAGGCCAAGTTCGACTCCAAGCCCGGCCAGCATGGCCGCACCTCGGGTCAGCGCACCTCCGACTACGGCCTGCAGCTGCGCGAGAAGCAGAAGGTCAAGCGCATGTACGGCGTGCTCGAGAAGCAATTCCGCCGCTACTTCGAGGAAGCCGACCGCCGTCGTGGCAACACGGGCGCCAACCTGCTGTTCATTCTCGAATCGCGCCTGGACAACGTCGTCTACCGCATGGGCTTCGGCTCGACCCGCGCCGAAGCGCGCCAGCTGGTGTCGCACAAGGCGATCACGGTGAACGGTCAGTCGGTCAACATCCCGTCGTACCTGGTCAAGACCGGTGACGTGATCGCCGTGCGCGACAAGTCGAAGAAGCAGACCCGCGTTGTCGAAGCGCTGCAACTCGCCCAGCAAGTCGGTATTCCGGCATGGGTCGACGTGAACGCCGACAAGGCCGAAGGCACGTTCAAGAAGGTGCCCGATCGCGACGAATTCGCAGCCGACATCAACGAATCGCTGATCGTCGAACTGTATTCGCGTTGATTTTTTCTACCCGCCTGCGCTTCCACGCGCCGGCGGGAGATTGTTTTTGTTGTTCACGTTCCTGCTCCGCGCTTCGTCGCGGCTCAGGTGCTTCACCAGCCTTACCGGTGTAACGAGCCGGGGGTATTGAGAGGAAGTCTGCATGCAAACCACCCTGCTGAAACCCAAGACCATCCAGGTCGAGCAACTTGCCGCCAACAAGGCCAAGGTGACGCTCGAGCCTTTCGAGCGCGGCTATGGCCACACGCTCGGCAACGCGCTGCGTCGCGTGCTGCTGTCGTCCATGGTGGGCTACTCGGCCACCGAAGTCACGATCGCTGGCGTTCTGCATGAGTACTCGTCGATCGACGGCGTGCAGGAAGATGTCGTCAACATCCTGCTGAACCTCAAGGGCGTGGTGTTCAAGCTCCACAACCGCGACGAAGTCACGCTGAGCCTGCGCAAGGACGGCGAAGGTCCTGTGCTGGCCTCCGACATCCAGACCCCGCACGACGTCGAGATCATCAACCCCGACCACGTGATCGCCCACCTGTCGCAAGGCGGCAAGCTCGACATGCAGATCAAGGTCGAGAAGGGCCGCGGCTACGTGCCCGGCACGATGCGCCGCTACGCGGACGAGCCGACCAAGTCGATCGGCCGCATCGTCCTCGACGCCTCGTTCTCGCCCGTCAAGCGCGTGAGCTACACCGTCGAGAGCGCCCGCGTGGAGCAGCGCACCGACCTGGACAAGCTGCTGGTCGAGATCGAGACCAACGGTGCGATCACCGCCGAAGACGCTGTGCGCGCATCGGCTAAAATCCTGGTCGAGCAGCTCGCCGTGTTCGCGCAGCTCGAAGGCGGCGAACTCGCTGCGTTCGACGCTCCGGCTCCGCGCAGCGCACAGCAGTTCGATCCGATCCTGCTGCGCCCTGTCGACGAACTCGAACTGACGGTGCGTTCGGCCAACTGCCTGAAGGCCGAAAACATCTACTACATCGGTGACCTGATCCAGCGCACCGAGAACGAGTTGCTCAAGACCCCGAACCTGGGTCGCAAGTCGCTCAACGAAATCAAGGAAGTGCTTGCCTCGCGCGGCCTGACCTTGGGCATGAAGCTCGAAAGCTGGCCGCCGGCCGGTCTCGACAAGCGTTGATTATTTGAATTTTTGAAAGAGGCCTCCTGAAAAGGGCCAGTGCACCGGGCAGTACCTGACACGGCTGCCTGTTTTTATAAAGTAAAGGAAAGCACCATGCGTCACGGACACGGACTCCGCAAACTCAACCGCACCAGCTCGCACCGCCTCGCGATGCTGCAGAACATGATGAATTCGCTCATCGAGCACGAAGTCATCAAGACCACGGTCCCCAAGGCCAAGGAACTGCGCCGCGTCATCGAGCCGATGATCACCCTGGCCAAGAAGCCCACCGTCGCCAACAAGCGCCTGGCCTTCGACCGCCTGCGCAGCCGCGACAGCGTCGTCAAGCTCTTCGGCGAACTCGGCCCGCGTTTCGCCGCGCGTCCGGGCGGCTACACCCGCATCCTGAAGATGGGTTTCCGCGTGGGCGACAATGCCCCGATGGCGCTTGTCGAACTGGTTGATCGTCCTGAAATTAAAGAAGACGCAGCCGAGCAAAACGCTGCTGAATAAGCTATAATCTAAGTCTGCCGCGCGATGGAGCAGCCTGGTAGCTCGTTGGGCTCATAACCCAAAGGTCGCAAGTTCAAATCTTGCTCGCGCAACCAAATTGAGAAGGCCCTTTGAGAAATCAAAGGGCCTTTTTCTTTTTCGCTTTTCTGTCGCTCTTCTTTGCCGATCAACTGCCACGAAAGGCAAAAGAAATGCCCTCGCAATGAGGGCATTCCTGTTTTTGGGCCGGCGATGAGGCTCAGTCCGGTACGACCGCGGTGACCTCGATCTCGACCTTCGCCCGGTGCTCCACCAGCGCCGCCACCTGCACGCAGGTCATGGCCGGGAAGTTGCGGCCCATCGCGTCGCGGTAGACCGGGCCGAGTTCGCCCAGCCGCCGGCTGTATTCATCGCGGTCCGTCACGTACCAGGTCATTCGGACCATGTGCTCGGGACCTGCGCCGCCTGCGCGCAGCACCTCGACGATGTTGCGCAGCGCCTGGCCGCACTGGTCGATGAAGTCGTCCGACTCGAACTGCTGTTGTGCATTCCAGCCGATCTGGCCGCCGATGAACAGCATCGTTCCGCGAGCGGCGACGCCGTTCGCATAGCCTTTGGGAGGCAGCCAGCCTTCGGGTTGCAGGAGTTTGTTGATCATGATGTCGTCGTGTTGGGTTGTCTCAGTTTGAATCGCTGGAGCTTGCCGGTTTCGGTGCGCGGCAGCGCCGGCACGAACTCGATCTCCCTTGGGTATTTGAACGGCGCGATGGTCGCCTTCACGTGGTCCTGCAGCACCTTCACGAGGGCGGCGTTGCCTTCGTTGCCCGGCTTGAGGACGCAGAACGCCTTCACGATCATGCCGCGCTCCGGATCGGGCTTGCCGATCACGCCGCACTCGGCCACCGCGGGGTGCTTGAGCAGCGCGTCCTCGACCTCCGGCCCGCCGACGTTGTAGCCGGCGGTGATGATCATGTCGTCGGCGCGCGCCTGGTAGAAGAAATAGCCGTCGTCGTCCTGCACGAACGAGTCGCCCGGATAGTTCCAGCCGTTCTTCACGTAATCGGTCTGCCGTGGATCGTCCAGATAGCGGCAGCCCACGGGCCCCTGCAGCGCGAGCTTGCCGACCGTGCCGCGCGGCACTTCGTTGCCCTGGTTGTCCACCACCTTCGCGGTGAAGCCCGGCACGACCTTTCCGACCGCGCCACGGCGCACGTCGGCGCCGGCAGCCGAGATGTAGATATGGAAGACCTCGGTGCCGCCGATGCCGTCGAGCATCTCGATGCCGGAGGCTTCCTTCCACAGCTGCCGCGTGGCATCGGGCAGGGCTTCGCCGGCGCTCACGCTGATGCGAAGGGTGGGCATGCCGTGCTGCTTCACGAACGGCGCCATCTGGCGATAGAACGTGGGCGCCGTGTAGCAGATGGTCGCGCCGACCTCGTTGATGAGCTTCACCAGCCCTTCGGGCGTGAACGGCGCATCGGGGAAGTAGACCGAGGCGCCGGCCCACATCGGAAACACCAGCAAGCCGCCGAGCCCGAAGGTGAAGGCCAGCGGCGGCGATCCGACGACGATGTCGTCGCTGCGTGCGCGCAGCACGTGGCGCGGCCAGGTCTGGCACATCGCGAGCACGTCGCGGTGCGTCGTGACGGGCGCCTTCGGCTTGCCGGTGGTGCCCGATGTGAAAGCCAGCAGCGCGATGTCGTCCGAAGCCGTGGGGCAGGCCTGGAATACGCCGCTCTTCTTCGCCGCGCGCGCAGAGAGCGAGTCTTCCGCGTCGGGCTTGTTGAATGCGATCACCGAGGCAAGCACCGGATGCTCCCGCTGCGCGATCGCCAGTTCGTCCAACAGCCGCCCGTCGCACAGCGCGGCCACGGGCTGCGCCTTCTCGATGATGTCGCCCAGCTCCTTCGCGCGCAGCAGCGGCATCGTCGCCACCGCGATCAGCCCGGCCTTCACCACCGCCAACCACGCGAGCGCCATCGCCACCGAATTGCCGCCGCGCAGCAGCACGCGGTTGCCCGGTACCAGCTTGAGATCCTCGACCAGCACCTGTGCGATGCGATTGACCTCGACGGCCGCCTGCGCATAGGTCAGCGTGCCCTGCGGCGAGCGCAGCATCGGCTTGTCGCCGAAGCCCTTCGCCGCCGCCTTGTCGAGCAGCTCCTCGACCAGGTTGAGCTGGTCTGGCAGCTGCAGCTCAGGCAGGTCGTAGCGAAAGACGGGCAGCTGCGCCGCGGGCGGCAAGCGGTCGTGAACGAAGCGGTCGACTTGGGCAGACACGGTGTTTATCCCCGTAGAACGGATTTGCCGATGATCAGTTGTTGAACTTCCGTTGCGCCCTCGTAGATGCGCAGCGAGCGGATGTCGCGATAGAGGCTTTCAACCTTCGTGCCAACCTTCACTCCGAGGCCGCCGTGCATCTGCAGCGCCATGTCGATCACGCGGCTCGCGTTCTCGGTCGCGCACATCTTGGCCATGGCCGCAGCGGCCGACACGTCGCCCACTGCCGGTGCACCGCGCCGCTCGGCGTCGTCGCGCATCCATGCGGCGCGGTAGGTGAGCAACGCCGCGCCGTCGATCAGCGCGGCCATCTCGCCGAGCTTCGCCTGCGTGAGCTGGAAGTCCGCCAGCGTCTGGCCGAACATGCGGCGCTTCTTCGAATGGGCGATCGCTTCCGCCAGCGCGCGCCGGCCCATGCCGAGCGCCGCCCCGGCCACCGAGGCGCGGAAGATGTCGAGCGTGCGCATCGCGAGCTTGAAGCCGCCGTTGAGCTCACCCAGTTGTGCGGCGCGCGGCACGACACAGTTCTCGAAGCGCAGCGTGGCCAGCGGGTGGGGCGCCATCACGTCGATGTGCTCGGAGGTGTCGAGGCCCGGCGTCTTCGCATCGACGATGAATGCGGTGATGCCGCGCGTGCCGCCCGCCGGGTCGGTCTTTGCGAACACGCAGTAGAAGTCGGCGATGCCGCCGTTGCTGATCCAGGTCTTCTCGCCGTTCAGCTTCCAGCCGTCGGCGGTCGCTTCGGCACGCATCGCCATCGCGCCCACGTCGGAGCCGGCCTCGGGCTCGCTGAGCGCGAAAGCCGCGATCTTGCTGCCCTTGGCCACGGCGGTCAGGTAGTCGACGTGCTGCTGCGGCGTGCCCGCGAGCGTGATCGCGCCGCTGCCCAGGCCCTGCATCGCGAAGGCGAAGTCGGCGAGCGGCGAGTGGTAGGCGAGCGTCTCGCGCAGCAGCACGAGGGCGCGCGAGTCGAGCCGCTCCAGCGCGCCGCCGGAGCTGCCCGGCACGCAGTAGCGCAGCCAGCCGCCGGCGCCGAGGCGCTGGACCCAGTCGCGGCAGGCCGCGCGGTCGTCGTGCTCGCCGACTTGCTGCGCGTCGGCCCAGGGCAGAAGGCCGTCGGCCAGCGCGCGGTGCGCGTCGTCGAAGAAGGGCAGCGCAAGGTGCGCCGTCGAAGGTGGTGCGGGAGCCTTGGTCAACATCGCGTCAGTCCCCGCCGAAGACCGGCTTGCGCTTGGCCGCGAAGGCTTCGTAGGCGCGCTTGAAGTCCTCGGTCTGCATGCAGATGGCCTGTGCCTGCGCCTCGGCCTCGATGGCCTGGTCGATGGTCATCGACCATTCCTGCGACAGCATCGTCTTCGTCATGCCGTGCGCGAAGGTCGGGCCTTCGGCGAGGTCGCGCGCGACCTTGGTGGCAGCCTCGAGCAGCGCATCACTTTCATGCAGTGCGTTGAAGAAGCCCCACGAATGGCCTTCCTGCGCCGTCATCGCGCGGCCGGTGAAGAGCAGCTCCGACGCACGGCCCTGGCCGATCACGCGCGGCAGCAGTGCGCACGCGCCCATATCTGCACCGGCGAGGCCCACGCGTGTAAAGAGAAAGGCGGTGCGCGTGGCGGGCGAGCCGTAGCGCAGGTCGCAGGCCAGCGCGATCATCGCGCCGGCACCCGCGCACACGCCGTCGATCGCGCCGACGATGGGCTGCGGGCAGGCGCGCATCGCCTTCACCAGGTCGCCCGTCATGCGCGTGAACTCCAGCAGCTCGGGCATGCGCATGCCGGTCAGCGGGCCGATGATCTCGTGCACGTCGCCGCCGGAGCAGAAGTTGCCGCCCGCGCCGGTCACGACGATCGTCTTCACGTCGGTGGCGTAGGCCAGCGCGCGGAAAAGGTCGCGCAGTTCGCCGTACGAGTCGAAGGTCAGCGGGTTCTTGCGGTCGGGCCGGTTCAGCGTGATGGTGCCCACGCCGGCCTCGAAGCCCCATGCGAAGTGCTCCGCCTTGTAGGCCGCCTTGGGTTCGAATTGCGCGCGCATGGGATTGCCCGCGCCGATGTAGTGCTTCATTCGGTCTCCGCCATCAGTAGTTGGTTGTGCGAGTGCTGCTTGACCTTGCCCAGCAGCTTGTGCAGTTGCGCGATCTCCTTGGCGCTGAGGCCAGCGAAGGCCTCGACGATCCAGTCCTCGTGCTGCTGCGCCATTTCATTGAAGAGCTTGCGCCCGCGCGGCGTGAGGCGCACGCGCCATGCGCGGCGGTCGCCCTCGACGTTGATGCGCTCCACCAGCCCCTCGGACACGAGCTGGTCGGTGATGCCGGTCACGTTGCCGCCGGTCACCATCATGCGGCGCGAGAGCTCGTTCATCTTGAGGCCCTCGGGCGAGCGCTCTAGCTGCGACATCAGGTCGAAGCGCGGCAGCGTGGTGGCGAACTGCGAGCGCAGTTCGTTGCGCACCTGCTTCTCGATCAGCTGGGTGCAGGTGAGCAGCCGAAGCCACAGCCGCAGTGCCTCCGTGTGTTCGCTGTGCGCGCGCGCTTCGAGGTCCATGTCAGTGCGTCTCCTCGCTGTTCTGCGCGGCCATCGCTGCATTGGCGGCGGCCGCGAGCTGTTGCTGCTTGGCGATCTCGCGATACATCTGGTCGCGCCCGCTCAGGTACTGCACGGGCCATTCGATGTCGCGGCTTTGCAGCTTGGCGGCTTCGTGCAGCGTCCATGCGGGGTCGGCCAGGTGCGGGCGCGCGATGGCGCACAGGTCGGCGCGGCCGGCCGCGATGATGCTGTTGGCCTGGTCGGCGTCGGTGATGGCGCCCACCGCGATGGTCGAGATGCCGACCTCATTGCGGATGCGGTCGGAGAACGGTGTCTGGTACATGCGGCCGTACACCGGCTTCGCGGCGCGCGTGGTCTGGCCGGACGACACGTCGATGAAGTCGGCGCCGGCCTCCTTGAAGAGGCGCGCGACCACGATGGCGTCGGCATCGGTGTTGCCGCCGGGCGCCCAGTCGTGTGCCGAGATGCGCACGCTCATCGGCTTGTCGGCGGGCCACGCGGCGCGCATGGCGCGGAACACTTCGAGTGGGTAGCGGCAGCGCGCCTCGATGTCGCCGCCGTATTCGTCGGTGCGCAGGTTGGTGAGCGGGCTGATGAAGGCCGACAGCAGGTAGCCGTGCGCGCAGTGCAGCTCGAGCCAGTCGAAGCCGCACTCGGCGGCGCGGCGGGTCGAGTCGACGAACTGGTCGCGCAGCGTGTCCATCTCGGCGCGCGAGATGGCAGCGGGCAGCTGGTTCTGCTCGCCGTAGGGCAGCGCACTCGCGGCCAGCAGCGGCCAGTTGCCGCTCTCGAGCGGTTCGTCGGTGCCTTCCCAGCCCACGCGGGTCGAGCCCTTGGGGCCGCTGTGGCCGAGCTGCATCGCGATCTTGGCGCTCGACTGCGTGTGCACGAAATCGACGATGCGCTTGAAGGCGGCCTGCTGCTGATCGTTGTAGAGGCCCGTGCAGCCGGGGGTGATGCGACCTTCGGGCGTCGGGCTCGTCATTTCGACGAACACCATGGCCGCGCCGCCGAGCGCGCGTGCGCCCAGGTGCACCAAAAGGAAGTCTTGCGGCACGCCGTCGACCGCGCTGTAGGTGGCCATGGGCGACACCAGGATGCGGTTCTTCAGCGTGAGCCCGCGCACCTTGTAGGGCATGAGCATCGGCGGCATCGCTTTGCCGCCTGCAAGCCACTGCTCGTAGCCGCTGAGCCACTGCGTGTCGCGCAGGCGCAGGTTCTCGTGGCTGATGCGCTGCGAGCGGGTGAGCAGCGAGTAGGCGAACTGCTCGATCTGCATGCCGGTGTAGCGCGGCACGTTCTCGAACCACTCGGTGGAGTTGCGCGCGGCGTTCTGGATCTTCAGCACCTCGACGCTGCGGCGCGCCTCGTAGCCTTCGAGCACATGGTCGACCGTGCCGCCCTGCGCGAACTCGTTGGCCAGGTCGATCGCGTCTTCCAGCGCGAGCTTGGTGCCCGAGCCGATCGAGAAGTGCGCCGTGTGCGCCGCGTCGCCCATCAGCACCACGGGCACGGAGCGGCCTTCGACGTCGATGCGGTGCGTCCAGCGCTCGCACACCACGCGCGGAAACCGGATCCAGTTGGCCGAGCCGCGCAGGTGCGTGGCGTTGCTGATGAGCGAGTGGCCGCCGAGGTACCTGGCGAAGAGCTTCTCGCAGAAGGCGATGGCCTCGGGCTGCTCCATCTGGTCGAGGCCATGGGCCTTCCAGACGGCCTCGGGCGTCTCGACGATGAAGGTCGATGTCTTGTCGTCGAACTGGTAGGCGTGCGCCTGGAACCAGCCGTGCTCGGTCTGCTCGAAGGCGAAGGTGAAGGCGTCGAAGGTCTGGTGCGTGCCCAGCCACACGAAGCGGCAGTTGCGCAGGTCGATGTCGGGCCTGAACACGTCGGCGTAGCGCTGGCGGATGCGACTGTTGAGGCCGTCGCTGGCGATCACCAGGTCGGCCTCGTACTTGGCGGCAATCGCCTGGTCGTCGGCGACGTCGGTCTCGAACACCAGCTCGACGCCCAGTTCGAGGCAGCGCTCCTGCAGGATGTTGAGCAGCCGCTTGCGGCCGATGCCGCAGAAGCCGTGGCCGCCGGAGCGCACCTGGCGGCCCTTGAAGAAGACCTGGATGTCGTCCCAGTGGTGGAACTCGTTGCCGATGAGCGCCGCGGTCGGCGCGTCGGCCGCGCGCAGGTTGGCGAGCGTCTGGTCGCTCAGCACCACGCCCCAGCCGAAGGTGTCGAAGGGGCGGTTGCGCTCCACCACGGTGATCTGCAGCGCCGGGTTGCGCGCCTTCATCAACAGGGCGAAGTACAGGCCTGCCGGCCCGCCGCCGATGCACAGGATGCGTTGGAGGTCCGAGGCGGGAGCGGACTTGGACGGGTCGAGTCTGTTCATGGCTAAATAGTTTAGACATAAACAATCCAATGTCAATCCGGGTTCGCGCAGGCTGCGAGCCAGCCCAGATCGCGGCTTGCGCCGACACGGGAAGTCATGCAAAAGCTTGGAAAAATCAATACCATGGCCCCATGCAACACTTGATACCCAAGATCGAGTCGCAGCTGGCGTCGCTGCCTGTCCCCATCGCGCTCGAGCTGCCCGATGGCAGGCGCGTCGCACAGGCCGGAGCCCGCGTCACGCTGGCCTTCAAGGAGTGGACGGTGCTGGCCAAGCTGGCGGCACGGCAGGTGGGGGCCATCGGCGAGGCCTACGTCGAGGGCAAGGTGCAGATCGAGGGCGCCATGCGCGACCTGATCGACGCCACGGTCGGCATGCTCCCCGGCAACCCGGCGGAGACCGACACCGGCTGGTGGAGCCGCCTTCAGCACCGGGCCAAGTCGCACGGTTCGCACTCGCTGCGCAAGGACGCGGCGCAGATCGAGTTCCACTACGACGTCTCCGACGATTTCTACGCGCTGTGGCTCGATCCGCGCCGCGTGTATTCATGCGCCTACTTCCGCACGCCCAACCTCACGCTGGCGCAGGCGCAGGAAGCCAAGCTCGACCACATCTGCCGCAAGCTGATGCTGCAGCCCGGCGAGCGCTATCTCGACATCGGCTCCGGCTGGGGCGCGCTTCTGCTGTGGGCGGCCGAGCACTATGGCGTGGACGCCACAGGCATCACGCTGTCGAAGAACCAGCACGCGCACGTGCAGCGGCTCATCGAAGAAAAGCGCCTGCAGGGCCGCGTGCGCGTCGAGCTGCGCGACTACCGCGAAGTGCCCACCGACAAGCCCTTCGACAAGATTTCCTCCGTCGGCATGTTCGAGCACGTGGGTGCGGCCAACATGCCGACCTACTTCCGCAAGATCCATGCGCTGCTCAAGCCCGGCGGCCTGGTGATGAACCACGGCATCACCTCCGGCGAGCTCAACTACCGCCAGCTCGGCGCCGGCATGGGCGACTTCATCGAGAAGTACATCTTTCCGGGCGGCGAGCTGCTGCACGTGACGCACGTGCTGCGCGAGACCGCCGCGGCCGGCCTGGAGATGGTCGACACCGAGAGCCTGCGGCCGCACTACGCGCGCACGCTCTGGGCCTGGTCGGACGCGCTGGAGTCGCAGCTCGACGCCGCGCGGGAAGTGCTGCAACGAAGCGGCGGCCGCCAGAAAGAGAACGCGGAACGCATCCTGCGCGCCTATCGGCTGTACCTTGCGGGCTCGGCCATGAGCTTCGAGCAGGGCTGGATCTCGCTGCACCAGATGCTTTCCACCCGGCCCGACGGGAAGGTCGAACACGGCGTCCTTCGCGGCGCGCAATCGGTGTACCCTTTTGCGCGTGACTACATCTACAACAAGTGAGTGAGAACACCATGCTCTATCGATTCCAGTCCCGGGCCGCTCCCGATTTCGTGATGCTCGAAGTGCATGCCCGCCAACTGCTCGAGATCGTCGGCAAGTCCGCCGCCCCGCAGGGCATCATCACAGTCGAACAGATCCCCGGCGCCATCGCGGCCCTCGAAGCCGCCCTGGCGCGCGAGGCCTCCAACGCCCACAACAACGACGACTACGCCGTCGAAGGCCACGCCAACGAGGCCGAGAAGCAGCACGTCGGCCTGCACCAGCGCGCGATCCCGCTGCTGCACATGCTCAAGGACTCCCTGGCCGAAAAGAAGGACGTGACCTGGAAGACCTGATCACAAAAGATCAGCCGCCCTCGGTCTTTACGTGAAACGCCGCCGGAACCGGCTCTGCCGGGCCGCAGGCGTTGCCCCCTGCAAGGGGGGTGGCGAAGCGACACGAAGTGCGCGCAGCCTGGGGGTCAGTCAACTTTAGCGCCGGAGTCCTTGACCACCTTCGCCCACTTCACATGCTCGCTCGCAATGAGCTTCGTGAAGTCCGCAGGCGAATTCCCGCTCGGGATCGCGCCCTGCGCGAGCATCTTTTCCTTCATGGCCGGCGTACCCAATGCCTTGGCCACTTCCTGCTGGATGCGGTTCACGATCTCCGGTGACGTGCCCGCCGGCGCCAGCAGCCCGAACCACGAACTCGCCTCGTAGCCCTTGAGCGAGGGCCCGCCCACTTCCGCCACTGTCGGAACGTCGGGCAGGGCCGGCGAACGCTGTGCGCTCGTCACGGCCAGCGCGGTGAGCTTGCCGGCCTTGATCTGCGTCATCGACGAAGGCAGGTTGTCGAACATCACGTCGGCATTGCCGCCCACCATGTCCAGCAGCGCCGGGCCCGAGCCCTTGTACGGGATGTGCGCCATGAAGGTGCCCGTCATGCTCTTGAACAGCTCGCCCGCCAGGTGGATCGAGGTGCCGCTGCCGCTGGAGGCCATGTTCAGCTTGCCCGGGTTGGCCTTGGCGTACTTGATGAAGTCCTGCACGTTGTGGATGTTCAGCGACTTCGCCTTGTCGGCGTTCATCTCCATCACGTTCGGCACGGCGGCCACCAGCGTGATCGGCGCGAAGTCCTTGATCGGGTCGAAGGGCAGCTTGGGGTACAGCGCGCGGTTGATGCCGTGCGTGCCCACCGTGCCCATCAGCAGCGTGTAGCCGTCGTTCGGCGCGCGCGCCACGATCTCGGCGCCCACGTTGCCGCCCGCGCCGGCGCGGTTGTCGACGATGAACTGCTGGCCGAAGGCCTTGGAAAGCTCGGGCGCCACGGCACGCGCCAGGATGTCGGTGGTGCCGCCGGCCGCAAAGGGCACGACGATGCGCACCGGCTTGGTCGGCCAGGTGGCCTGGGCCCACGACGGCGCGGTGATGAGGGTCAGCGCGGCGGCAACGGATGCGGCCAGCACGGTGCGGCGATTCGGGGAGAAAGAGAAAGTCTGATTGGTCATGCGCGCGTTTGTACAGGCGCACGCCCCGGCCGTCGCGGGTGAAAACCCCGTGGCTGCGTGAGGGAGTCGGCAGCGCGCGGTCCGCGGCGCCTCAGGCCACCTGCATCCGCTGCGCGAACCGCTCCTCGCGGAAGCGCTCCAGCACGAAGTCGATGAACACCCGCGTCTTCGGCGGCAGCAGCTTCTTGCTCGGGTAGTAGAGCCACACCGCGCCCGCCTCCTGGTACCAGTCTGGCACCAGCCGCAGCAGCTCGCCGCTGCGCAGCCCGCGCTCCACGAAGGGCAGGGGCAGCATCGCCACGCCCAGTCCCATCAGCGCGGCATGCGCGATCGCCTCGGGGTCGTTGAAGATGGCGCGCGGCCGCGGAAGCTCGACGCTGACCTCGCGTTCCCCTTCGCTTTCGCCTGCGCCGCGCACGCGCCGCAGCGTCCAGCTGCGCACGCGCCCTGTGGGCGACGAGCGGCGCATCAGCGTGTCGAGCGCCGCCAGGTCCGACGGATGCCGGGGCGGCTTGCGCCCCTCCATGTACGCGGGCGAGGCCACCGCCACCACGTGGATGCGCGCCAGCTCGCGCGCCACCAGCCCGGCCGGCAGTTCGATGCCGCCGCCGATGGCCGCGTCGAAGCCTTCGCCCACCAGGTCGACCTGCTGGTTGTCGAAGTGCCAGTCGGGCACGATGGCCGGGTAGCGCGCGAGGAACCCGCCCATCAGCGGCAGCACGTGCTCGCGCCCGAAGGCCTGGCCCATGCTGACCTTCAGCGTGCCCGAGGGCTGGCCGTCGTCGGTGTCGACGCCCGCCACCGCCTCGCGCAGCGTGGCCAGCGCACCGCCGATCTGCGCGAGGAAGCGCTCGCCGCCCTCGGTCAGCTTCAGGCTGCGCGTGCTGCGCTGGAACAGCCGCAGGCCCAGCCGCGCCTCCAGGCGCGCCACGTTCTTGCTGACGGCGGCCGGCGTCAGGCCCAGGCGCCGTGCGGCCTCGGAGAAGCTGCCGCCCTCCGCGCTCTGCACGAAGGATTCGAGGTGGTTGAGCGGTTCCATGGCGGCATTGTCGGTCTCATCTTCAACTATTGATTGAATTTGATTGGATGGATTGATGGCTACCGGAGATGGAATGAAAAGCTCAGACTGAGGCCTTCTTCCTCCACTTCAACGGAAAAATCATGGTCTCCAACACCACTTCCTCCTCGTCCTCGTCCTCTTCTTCCCCCGTCCTGACCGGCAAGGTCGCCTTCGTCACCGGCGGCTCGCGCGGCATCGGCGCGGCCATCGTGCGCCGCCTGGCACGCGACGGCGCCGCCGTGGCCTTCAGCTACGCAGCCTCGGCCGCGCCGGCCGAAGAGCTGGTGCGCAGCATCCAGTCCGAAGGCGGCCGCGCCCTCGCGCTGAAGATCGACAGCGCCGACGCCGCGGCCCTCACTGCCGGCATCGACGAAGCCGCCCGCACCTTCGGCAGGATCGACATCCTCGTGAACAACGCAGGCGTGTTCCTCGGCGGCACCCTCGACGAGTTCTCGCTCGAAGACTTCGACAAGACGCTGGCCATCAACGTGCGCGCCGTGTTCGTCGCGGCCAAGGCGGCCTCGCGCCACATGGGCGAGGGCGGCCGCATCATCAACATCGGCAGCACCAATGCCGAGCGCATGCCCTGGCCCGGCGGCAGCGCCTACGCGATGAGCAAGTCGGCGCTGGTCGGCCTGGTGCAGGGCCTGTCGCGCGACCTCGGCCCGCGCGGCATCACCGTCAACAACGTGCAGCCCGGCCCGGTCAACACCGACATGAACCCCGTCGACGGCCCCAACGCCGCGTCGATGCACGGCTTGATGGCGCTGGCCCGCCACGCCCGCCCGGAAGAAATCGCCGGCATGGTCGGCTACCTCGCCAGCCCCGAAGCCGGCTTCGTGACGGGCGCGAGCTTGAACATCGACGGCGGCTTCGCGGCTTGACTTGGCTCGCCCCCAGGCTGCGCGCACTTCGTGTCGCTGCGCCAACCCCCTTCCGGGGGCAACACCGACGGCCCGGCGAAGCCGGTTCCGTGGTGTTCTGGAATGGGGCGCGGCCTGCTCGTGGTTGCGGTCAGGGGGTGCCGCGCTGCACGGCCTCGATGAGCTTGTCGAGCGTGGCGTCGAGCTGGGCCAGTTCGGCGGCATCGATGCCGCCGAACAGCGCGACTTCGCGTTCGCGGCCGAGGGCGCCCACCGTCTCGTGCAGCGCCTTGCCGGCGGCCGTGAGGTAGAGCCGGCTGCTGCGCCGGTCGGTCGGGTCGTCGTGGCGCTGTACGCGCTTGTGGCGCAGCAGGCCGGCGAGGGCGCGGCTCACCGCCATCTTGTCGAGGCCGGTCTGGTCGGCCACCTGCGTGGCGTTGAGGCCGGGCTGCGCGGCGAGCACCGCCATCGTGCGCCACTCGTTGAGCGTGAGCCGGTGCTCGCGGCCCACGCGCTCGTGAAAGGGCCGGGCCGTGAGGTTCACGACCCTCACCAGCTTGAAGAAGAGCGGGTCCATGGCCGATCGATCGTGCTTCAGCCGGCGAGCCTTTTTGCCGCGGCCACGATCGCTTCCGTGCCGACGCGCGACTGCGCCTCCAGCACCGGCGCGTAGCCGACCGGAATGCGCGGGGCGCCCAGCCGCGCGACGCGGCAGCCGGTGGCCTCCGCCGCGCTGGCCGCGATCTCCGCGCCGAAGCCCGCGGCCTGCACCGCCTCGTGCACCACCAGCAGCCTGCCGGTGCGCGCGCACGAGGACAGCACCGTCTCGCGGTCCCACGGCCACAGCGTGCGCAGGTCGATCAGGTCCACCGCGATGCCCTCGGCGGCCAGCACATCGCACGCTGCCGCGCAGGCCTGCATCTGCCGGCTCCAGCTCACCAGCGTGAGCGCATCGCCCTCTCGCACGCGCGCCGCCTTGCCCAGCGGCACGGCGATGGTTTCGTCGACCTCGCCGCGCGCGCCCCACAGTGTCTTGTGCTCGATGTAGACCACCGGGTCGCCGCATTGCAGCGCGGCGCGCAGCAGGCCGTGGTTGTCCTGTGGGGTCGAGGGGCACACCACCACCACGCCCGGCAGGTGCGCGAACCAGGCTTCGAGCGACTGCGAATGCTGCGCCGCCGAGGCGTCCCAGATGCCGCCGGGCATGCGCGCCACCAGCGGCACGCGGCCCTGGCCGCCGAACATGAAGCGGTTCTTGGCGGCCTGGTTCACCAGCTCGTCCATGCCGCACAGCGCGAAGTCGACCACGCGCATCTCGACCACCGGACGCAAGCCCGCGAGCGCCATGCCCACGCCGGCGCCCATGATCGCCGCCTCGCTGATCGGCGTGTCGATCACGCGACCTTCGCCGAAGCGCTGCTGCAGCCCCTTGTACTGGCCGAAGATGCCGCCGCGGCCCACGTCCTCGCCGAGCACCACCACGCGCGGGTCGGCTTCCATCTCGCGCTGCAGGGCGAGCAGGGCGGCTTCCGAATAGCTCAGTTCGTGCTTCATCGCCACTGGCCCTCCCCGACGGTCTGCACGTCGGTGAAGGCGGTGGCCGGCTCGGGCCACGGGGCCGCGTCGGCGACCGCGAGGGCGGTATCGACCTCGTCGCGCGCGGCGTTCTCGATGGCGTCGAGCGTCGAGGCGGCAACGCCGGCTGCCAGCAGATGGCCGCGTGCCCGCGCGATCGGGTCGGTCTTGAGCGCGGCGGCCAGTTCGGCTGGATCGCGGTACGCCGCGACGTCCACCGACACATGCCCCTTCACGCGGTAGGTCAGCGCATGCAGCAGGCGCGGCCCGCCGCCGTTGCGAACCTCCGCCACCAGCTTCGCGGCGGCCGCGTGCACCGCGAACACGTCGTTGCCGTCGACCTGCGTGGACGCGATGCCCATCGCCTCGGCGCGCGCCGAGGCGCCTTCGCCGGCCGTCATCGGGCCGCTCGCCGTGGTCGCGCTCCAGCGGTTGTCCTCGCAGACGAAGAGCACCGGCAGCTGGTACACGCGCGCCCAGTTCAGCGCTTCGAGGAAGGGGCCGTGGTTGATCGCGCCGTCGCCGAAGAAGCAGACGGTGATGTCGTCGCCCTTGCTCAGCAGCTTCTGCGCATGCGCCGCGCCCACCGCAATCGGCAGCCCCGCCGCCACCACGCCGTTGGCGCCCAGCATGCCGACCGAGAAGTCCGCGATGTGCATCGAGCCGCCCTTGCCGCCGTTGAAGCCGGTGGCCTTGCCGAACAGCTCGCACATCATCCGCGCGAGGTCGGCGCCCTTGGCCAGCGTGTGGCCGTGGCCGCGGTGGGTGGAAGTGAGGTAGTCGCTCGCGCGCAGGTGGGCGCAGACGCCTGCCGGCACCGCCTCCTGCCCGGTCGACAGGTGCAGCGGCCCGCGCACCTTGGCGGCGCCCGCCGCCTGCTGGCCGTAGGCGCTCACGCCGCCCTGGCTGGCGGTCTCCGCCGCGTTCTCGAAGGCCCGTATCCGCACCATGACGCGGTACAGGGCCACACCCGCGCCATGCGCGCCGTGGGCGGCGCTGCTGGAAATGCTCGAGTCCATCTTGTCTCCGACGCCCTTGGAGCGGGCGTTCCGGAAAAAATCGTATCAAGCGAGACGGACTCGCGGCACCGGGCTTACCCGCCGCCTCCTCCTGCTTGCCCGCAGGTTCAGGCCACCGGCGGCAGCCGATCCAGCAGCTTGTCGAGCGTGATCGGGTAGTCGCGCACCCGCACGCCCGTCGCGTTGTAGACGGCGTTCGCCACCGCCGCGGCCACGCCGCACATGCCGAGCTCGCCCACGCCCTTGGCCTTCATCGGCGAGGAGATCGGGTCGGTCTCGTCGAGGAAGACGACGTCCTGGTGCGGAATGTCGGCGTGCACCGGCACCTCGTAGCCCGCCAGGTCGTGGTTGACGAAGAAGCCGTGCCGCTTATCGAGCGCGAGCTCTTCCATCAGCGCGCCGCCCACGCCCATCGTCATCGCGCCGATCACCTGGCTGCGCGCGGACTTCGGGTTCAGGATGCGCCCCGCGGCGCACACCGCGAGCATGCGCCGCACGCGGATCTCGCCGGTGGCCGCGTCGACGCCGACTTCCACGAAATGCGCGCCGAAGGTCGACTGCTGGTACTTCTTGTCGAGGTCGCCGAATTCGATGCTGTCCTCCGCCACCAGCCCCTGCGCGCCGGCCGCCTCGGCCAGCGGCACCGCGCGCGAGCCGGCGCGCACCATGCCGTCGGCGAACTCCGCCTCGGCCGCCGGAAGGCCCAGCTTGGCGGCGACCGCTTCGCGCAGCTTCATGCATGCCGCGAAGACGCCCGAGGTCGAGCTGTTGGCGCCCCATTGCCCGCCGGAGCCGGCCGAGACCGGGTGCGCCGAATCGCCCAGGCGCACCAGCACCTTGTCGAGCGGCACCCCCATGGTCTCGGCGGCCGTCTGCGCGATGATGGTGTAGGTCCCGGTGCCGATGTCCGTCATGTCGGTTTCCACGGTGACCATGCCCCGGTTGTCCAGGCGCACGCGCGCGCCGGACTTCATCACCAGGTTGTTGCGGAACGCGGCGGCCATGCCCATGCCGACGAGCCAGCGGCCGTCGCGCTGCTGCCCCGGCGCCGGGTTGCGCCTGTTCCAGCCGAAGCGCTCGGCGCCGGTGCGCAGGCATTCGATCAGCTTGCGCTGCGAATAGGGGCGCTGCGGCTTTTCGGGATCGACCTGCGTGTCGTTGAGCACGCGGAACTCGATCGGGTCGATGCCCAGCTTCTCGGCCATCTCGTCCATGGCGATCTCCAGCGCCATCATCCCGGGCGCCTCGCCGGGTGCGCGCATCGCGTTGCCCTCGGGCAGGTCGAGCACGGCCAGGCGCGTGGTCGTGAGGCGGTTCGCGCCGGCGTACAGCAGCCGGGTCTGGTTCACGGCCGTTTCCGGCTGGCCGCCCGGCAGGTCGCCCGACCAGCCTTCGTGGGCGATGGCGGTGAGCCTGCCGTCGCGGCCGGCGCCCAGGCGGATGCGCTGGATGGTCGCGGGCCGGTGCGTGGTGTTGTTCGCCATCAGCGGCCGCGGCAGCGCGACCTTCACCGGCCGTCGCGCAGCCCGCGCGCCCAGCGCCGCGAGCAGCGCGTCCGCCCGCACGAAGAGCTTGCCGCCGAAGCCGCCGCCGATGAAGGGCGAGATCAGCCGCACGTTCGCCTTCGGGATGCCGAGCGTCTTGGCGACGTCGCCGGCGCCCCAGGCGATCATCTGGTTCGAGGTCCAGATGGTGAGCTTGTCGCCCTGCCACTGCGCGATGGAGGCGTGCGGCTCCATCATCGCGTGCGACTCGTCGGGCGTGGTGTAGGTCGCGTCGAGCTGCACGGGGGCGGCCGCGTACGCGCTGGCGAAATCGCCCGTCTTCGTCTGCGGCTCGCCCGAGAAGGGGTTGGCGGCGGGCATCTGCGCCGTGCCCTTCTCGGCGGCCAGGTCGAAGCGGCCGGGCGTGCGCTCGTATTCGATGCGCAGCAGCTGCGCGGCCGCGCGCGCCTGCTCGAAGGTCTCGGCCACGACCAGCGCCACCGCCTGGTGGTAGTGGTCGATCTCCGGGCCGCCCAGGAGCTTCGCCGTGTTGAAGTCGCCCTTGGCGAGCTTGCCCGCATTGCGCGCGGTGACGATGGCCAGCACGCCCGGCGCCGTCCGGGCGGCAGCTGTGTCCATCGACGCGATGCGGCCCTTCGCGATGCCTGCGCCGATCACATATCCATAGGCGGCATTCGGCATCTCGGCGTTGCGCTCGTAGGCGTAGCGCGCGGAGCCGGTGGTCTTCATCGGGCCGTCGATGCGGTCGGTGGGCTTGCCGATGATCTTCAGCTGGTCGATGGGGTTGGTGGTGGCGGGGGTGTCGAATCTCATGCTCAGCTCCTCGCTTGCGTGATGGCCGCGGCCAGCGTGCGCTCGGCGAGCTGCAGCTTGAACGCGTTCTCGTGGGTGGGTTGCGCATCGGCGAGCAGCCGCGCGGTCACGGCCTTCGCGCCCTGCGGCATGGCGGATTCGGCAGCCTCCATGCGCCACGGCTTGTGCGCGACGCCGCCCAGCGCCACCCGGCCGGAGCCGTCGCGCTGCACGATGGCCGCGACCGACACCAGCGCGAAAGCGTAGGAGGCGCGGTCGCGCACCTTGCGGTAGACGTGCGTGCCGCCGACCGGCTTCGGCAGGGTCACGCCGGTGATGAGCTCGTCGCGCTCCAGCGCCGTCTCGATGTGGGGCGTGTCGCCGGGCAGGCGATGGAAGTCGGCAATGGGGATCACGCGGGTGCGCCCGTCGGGCCGCACGGTCTCGACCGAGGCGTCCAGCACGCGCATCGCCACGGCCATGTCGCTGGGGTTGGTGGCGATGCAGGACCGGCTGCCGCCGATCACCGCGAGCTGCCGCGTCACGCCGCCGATGGCGCTGCAGCCGCTGCCGGGACGGCGCTTGTTGCAGGGCTGGTCGGTGTCGTAGAAGTAGGGGCAGCGCGTGCGCTGAAGCAGGTTGCCCGCGGTGGTCGCCTTGTTGCGCAGCTGGCCCGATGCGCCGGCCAGCAGCGCGCGCGAGAGCACGCCGTAGTCGCGGCGCACGCGCTCGTCGGCCGCCAGGTCGGTGTTGCGCACCAGCGCGCCGATGCGCAGGCCGCCCTCGGGCGTTTGCTCGATGCGGTCCAGCGCCAGGCCGTTCACGTCGACCAGATGCACCGGCGCCTCGATCTGCAGCTTCATGAGGTCCAGCAGGTTGGTGCCGCCGGCGATGAATTTCGCGCCGGGCCGGCCCGCAACGGCGGACGCGGCCTGCGCCGGGGTGGCGGCGCGCTCGTAGGTGAAAGCCTTCATGCCTTGCTCCCCGCCACTTCCGTGATGGCCTCGACGATGTTGGAGTAGGCGCCGCAGCGGCAGATGTTGCCGCTCATGCGCTCGCGCAGTTCCTCGGCCGAGAGGATGGGGCGGGCCGTGAGGTCGGCGCTCACGTGGCTCGGGATGCCGCGCCTGACCTCGTCGATCACCGCCACGGCCGAGCAGATCTGGCCGGGCGTGCAGTAGCCGCACTGGTAGCCGTCGTGCCTGACGAAAGCGGCCTGCAGCGGATGCATGTTCTGCGGCGTGCCCAGGCCCTCGATGGTCGTGACCTGCGCGCCGTCGTGCATCACGGCGAGCGTCAGGCATGAGTTGATGCGCCTGCCGTCGACGATGACCGTGCAGGCGCCGCACTGGCCGTGGTCGCAGCCTTTCTTGGTGCCCGTCAGCTGCAGGTGCTCGCGCAGGGCGTCGAGCAAGGTGGTGCGCGTGTCCAGGTCGAGCGCGTGCGCCATGCCGTTGACGTTCAGCGAGAGCTTCGCGCGGAATCCGGCGGCGCTGGCCGCGGGTGCCGCCTGTGCCGTCGCCGGCGCTGCTGGCGCGGATGAGGTCGAGATCGCCGCGGCGGTGGCTGCTCCTGCGAGGAGCGCGTCGCGCCGGGAGATCAGTGGGGTCGTGGGACTGTCCATGTCGGCTCCTGCTGTTCGAGGTTCGGGTGGTGGCGATCAATGCTGATCAGTGCTGATATCGCGGCCCATGGGCTTCGGCAGTAGGAGAACGGCGGCTGTTGCCCCCTGTCCGTGGCTCATGGAATCGCTGGCTTCGGAAAAAGGTTCTCAGGACGGGAGCCGCGGCCGGCTTCCCGCATCGGAATCGGTCCCCGCCTGCGAGCGGGGCCAGGGACTCCCATTCTTCTGAAGCGGCACGCCGATCGATAGAGCAATCCTCTTGTTTTCTTGCCCGATCCGATGAGGCGGCGAAGGCTCCGTCAGTTCGCGGCCGGCGGAAGCCGCGCTTGCCCGGCCTCGCGCCTGGCTCCTTCGCGCAGCACCTCGATGTCCCGCCTGGGCGGGGCACCGAAGAGGCGGCTGTATTCGCGGCTGAACTGGGACGGGCTCTCGTAGCCCACCCTGAAGGCGGCGCTCGCCGCGTCGAAGTGCTCGTTCAGCATCAGCCGCTTCGCCTCGTTCAGCCGCAGCCACTTCTGGTACTGCAGCGGGCTCATCGCGGTGAGCTGGCGGAAGTGGTGGTGGAAGGTCGGCGCGCTCATCTGCACGCGGGCCGCGAGCTCGTCGATGCGCAGCGGCGATGCGTAGTTGAGCTTCAGCCAGTCGATGGCCCTCGCCACGCGGTGGCCCTGCCCGTCCACGGAGGCGATCTGCCGCAGCCTGGCCGCCTGGTCGCTCAGCAGCAGCCGGTAGTGGATCTCGCGGTGGATCATCGGCGCGAGCACGGGAATGGCCTCGGGCTCGTCCAGCAGTTCCACCAGCCGGGCGATCGGCGCCAGCAGCGCGGGCGTCGCCTCGCCGAGTCCCACGCCGATGCCGATGGGGCGCTCGCGCTGCGGCGGCAGGTTGCCCTGCGCGATCAGCTCGGCCAGCACGCGCACGTCGAGCTTGAGCATCAGGCCCAGGCAAGGCTGCCGCGGGCTCGCCGCCGTCACTTCGGAGTTGGCGGGCATGTCCAGCGAGGTGACGAGGAAGCGCGAGGTGTCGTAGGGATAGGCCTCGCCGCCCACCCACATCCGCTTGGCGCCCTGCGCGACGAGCACGATGCTCGGCTCGACCATGCACACCGCGGGCGGCGCGGGCGACTCGCGCCGGAAGAAGCCGAGGTTCGCGATGGGCGTGTCGTAGTCGCCCGGCGCCGGCGTGCGCGCGCCGATGATCCGCGCCATCGCCGCCTGCAGGGCCCTGCACCGTGCCGCGGCGCCGGCGTCGTTCGAGTCCTTCGCGTCCTCCTCGTCCGGTCTGGGTGACATCTTGCTCGCTTCGAAAACTTGCCCGGCACTCTACCCGCGTGCCGCGGCGGCATTCACGCGGCAGCCGTGTCTTCACAGGATCGGGCAAGAAATCCAGAGGAGCGGGCAAGCTCTGTCACTGCCGCGCGGGGTGGCCACCCGCCTGCTCTCCTACATCGTTGCGAGACGTTTCAGCGAACCCGTGCAGGACAAGCGCGCGACCCGACTTCGGAGGCCCCGAGGCGCGAACGCATGTGGCATCGTGACGCCCTCCTTCCGCTGCCTGCCGACGCGCGGGCATGCGGCCCTCAACAACCACATCACAGGAGGCTCATCACATGATCAAGATCGGCATCGTCGACGACCACGCGGTCGTCCGCACAGGCCTGAAGTCGTTCTTCTCCACCTTCGTCGATTTCCGCGTGGTCGGCGAGGCCGGCAGCGGCCGCGAGGCCATCGACCTCGTGCGCACGACCGACATCGACGTGCTGGTGATGGACCTGTCCATGCCAGGCCAGAGCGGCATCGACGCGCTCGCCATGGTGCGCGCCAAGGCGCCGGACCTGGGCGTGCTCATCCTCAGCGGCTACCCCGAGGAGCACTACGCGGTGAACCTGATCCGCCAGGGCGCATCGGGCTACCTCAACAAGGAATGCGACCCCGAGGAGATCGCCAAGGCCATCCGCACCATCGCGCTGGGCCGGCGCTACATCTCGCCCTCGGTGGCCGAACTGCTCGCGGGCCAGCTGGAGCGCAAGGACGGCAGCGCACCGCCGCACGAGCAGCTGTCGGAGCGCGAGTTCCAGGTGTTCCTCAAGCTGGCGAAGGGCGAGACCGTGGGCGCCATCGGCGAGGCGCTCTCGCTGTCGGTGAAGACCATCAGCACCTATCGCACGCGCCTGATGGAGAAGATGAATCTCTCCACCAACAGCGACCTGACCTACTACGCCATCAAGACGCAGCTCATCGACTGAGCCGGGTCGTCCTTCGCCTACGCCGCGTTGCCCGATGGGCCGACGCGGCGATGCCGTCGATCTTTCCAAGATGGGTCTTCGACCAGCCGCCAACACCGCCCGCGGCCGCTGCCATCAGCGCCGGGCGGCAAGGCTGGACTCCGAAGACCCGGCCTGCCGCGAGGCAGGCAACGAAAGGACCACGACATGGCATACACCGAAGCAATCGCGGCGGACACCCTGACCACCGGCCCCACGCTGGGCAACGACGAAGTGGTGGACGTGCTCAACGACCTTCTCGAGAACGCGCGCGACGGCGAATACGGCTTCCGCGCCTGCGCCGAGGAGGTGAAGGATCCCGCGACCAAGCAGCTGTTCGCGAATCGCGCCGAGCAATGCAGGCAGGCCGGCGTCGAGCTGATCGCGCTGATCACCACCTACGGCGGCACGCCGGCCTCGGGCGGCACCGCCAGCGGCGCGCTGCATCGCGGCTGGGTGCACGTGAAGGGATCGCTGGGCGCGAACAGCGAGCTGTCGATCCTCGAGTCGTGCGAGCGCGGCGAAGACGCGGCGGTCGCGCGCTATCGCAAGGCGCTCAAGCAGAACCTGCCGCTCGAAGTGCGCAGGGTCGTCTCCATGCAGGCCGAGGGCGCGCAGCGCAACCACGACCAGATCCGCGACCTGCGCAACGCCGCGCGTACGCGCGAATGAGCGGGTGAATGAATGACCAGATAGAGGCGAGCGGCGCGCCTCAGGAAAGGGCCAGGGCTTCCTGGCCCTTTTTCTCGTGGGCGCCTTCGCCCGGATAGCGCACGCACTGCAGCGTCTCGAAGCCCTTCTGCGTGACCGCGAGCACCTGCACCACGCGCAGGCCCGGCATCTTCGCCATGTCGGCGGCCGAGGGCACCAGCGCGATCACCAGTCCGGCGGCGCGCAGCTTCAGCACTTCATCGATGTCCCGGGGCGAGGACATCACCATCGGCAGTCGCGTGGCGGCAATCTGCCTGAGCATGTCGGTGGACATTTCGTCGTCTCCTTGTGGGCGGCGCGCCTGGCGCGTCGGGGAGTGGTGGTCAATGGGGTCAATGGGCTCAATGGGGCTCCCGCCGGGGCGGGGGCAGCGAAAGATACCGGGCCGTACGGTCCCGCCGCGTAGGACCGCGTCTCGCAAAAAGGGGCGCGGGAGCCCTCGAATGCGCTTCGGGAATTCCCGGATGCCACGAATCCCGCCGCGATGGGATAGTTAGTTCGCCCTTCAAACTAACTAATTTCTTACTGCGGCGGCCATGGCCGATCGACAGGGCGAACCAACAGGAGAGACATCGATGCGACTGAAACAAACCCTGGCCGCCATGGCCTTCGCCACGGCACTCGGTTCCACGGCCGTGGGCGCGATGGCGCAGACCGTCGTCGGCGTGAGCTGGTCCAACTTCCAGGAAGAGCGCTGGAAGACCGACGAGGCCGCCATCAAGGCTGAGCTGGAAAAGCTCGGCGCCAAGTACATCAGTGCCGATGCGGGCGGCTCGCCCGAGAAGCAGCTGGGCGACATCGAGGGCCTGATGTCCAAGGGCGCGAAGGCGCTCATCGTGCTGGCGATGGACAAGGACGCCATCCTGCCGGCAGTCACCAAGGCCACGCGCCAGAAGGTGCCCGTGGTGGCCTACGACCGGCTCATCGAAGCGCCGGGCGTCTTCTACATCACCTTCGACAACGTCGAGGTCGGCCGCATGGAGGCGCGCGAGGTCTTCAAGGTCAAGCCCAAGGGCAACTACGTGATCATCAAGGGCTCGCCCAGCGACCCGAACGCCGACTTCCTGCGCGCCGGCCAGCAGGAGGTGCTGGACGCCGCCATCAAGAAGGGCGACATCAAGATCGTCGGCGACGAATACACCGAGGGCTGGAAGCCCGAGGTCGCGCAGAAGAACATGGAGCAGATCCTCACCAAGGCCGGCAACAAGGTCGACGCGGTGGTGGCGGCCAACGACGGCACGGCCGGCGGCGCGGTGGCAGCGCTCACGGCCAAGGGCATCCGCGGCATTCCGGTGTCGGGTCAGGACGCCGACTTCGCGGCGCTCAACCGGATCGCGCTGGGCACGCAGACCGCAACCATCTTCAAGGACTCGCGCGAGCTCGGCCGCGAAGCCGCCGCCGCGGCCATCGCGCTGTCGCAGGGCAAGCCGGTCGACAAGGCCGCGCCGTGGAACTCGGGCCCGAAGAAGGTCGCGCTGCAGTCGCGCCTGCTGACGCCCGTCGCCGTGACCCGCGACAACCTCGACGTCGTGGTCAAGGCCGGCTGGATCAAGAAGGACGAGCTCTGCAAGGGCGTGACGGGCGCGAGCGCGCCCGCGGCCTGCAAGTAAAGCGGCGCAACAGACGAGCAACCCCGCCGGCGCCATCCGCGGAAAGCGCGCCGGCTTTTCTCCCTTTCCCATGCAACGCACCAGCTGCCGGCGCCCACGGGCCCGGCCGGCGGGGGCCTGCGCATCTCTTCGTAGTCCGCGCAGCCCAGAAAAAGGATCCGAAACATGAGCAACCCTTCGTCATCCACGCCGGGCTGGTGGCGCCGCACCGGCGTCGACCTGCGGCTGATCCTGATGTGCGTGCTGCTGGTCATCATGGCCGTGGCGTTCAGCGTCATGTCCGGCGGCGTGTTCCTCTCGCCCGAGAACCTCTACAACGTCGCGCAGCAGACGGCGGTGGTGGGCATCGTCTCCACCGTGATGGTGCTCATCATCGTGGCGCGGCACATCGACCTGTCGGTGGGCTCGGTGATGGGCTTCGTGGGCGTGCTCATCGCCTACCTGCAGTACACCTCGGGCTGGTCGTGGCCCACGGCCTGCCTTGCGGGGCTCGCGGTGGCGCTGCTGGTGTCCATCTACCAGGGTTGGCTCACGGCGGTGCTGGGCGTGCCTTCGTTCGTGGTCACGCTGGGCGGCCTCATGTCCTTCCGCGGCGCGGCCTTCCTGGTGGCCGACGGAAAGACGCAGCCGGTGAACGACGAGTTCTTCCAGCGCCTGGGCGGCGGCTACGACGGCGGCATCGGCGTCACCGCGAGCTGGGTGCTCGCCGCGTTCGTGGCGGTGGTGCTGTTCGCGCGCATGGTGCAGAAGCGCCGCGCGCGCCAGCGCTACGACATGCCCACCGAGGCGCTGTGGCTCGACGTGCTCATCACGGCCGTGCCGGTGGCGGTGGTGTTCGGCTTCGCGTGGGTGATGAACAGCTACCAGATTTCGTCCAAGAACGAGCCACAGGGCATTCCGATCCCGGTGCTGATCTGGGCGGTGGTGGCCATCGTGCTGTCGTTCATCGTGCACCGCACGCGCTTCGGGCGCTACGTGTTCGCGATGGGCGGCAACCCCGACGCGGCGGCGCTGGTGGGCATTCCGGTCAAGCGCGTCACGCTGATGCTGTTCGCGCTGCTGGCGGTGCTGGTCACCGTCGCGGCCATCGTGTCGATCGCGCGCCTGAACGCCGGCACCAATTCGCTGGGCACGGGCATGGAGCTGTACGTGATTGCGGCAGCCGTCATCGGCGGCACGGCGCTGGCGGGCGGCAGCGGCTCGATCTTCGGCTCGGTGCTGGGCGCGCTCATCATGCAGTCGCTCGACAGCGGCATGCTGCTGCTGGACGTGCCCATCGGCAAGCGCATGGTCATCATCGGCCAGGTGCTGATCGTTGCGGTGGTGTTCGACGTGCTCTACCGCCGCAAGTTTGGAGAGAACTGAAATGGCAGACATCGACACATCCAAACCCCTGGTGGAACTGCGCGAGATCCGCAAGGCCTTCGGCGGCGTGAAGGCCGTGGACGGCGTGAGCGTGAACCTCTACCCCGGCGAGGTGGTCGCGCTGCTGGGCCACAACGGCGCGGGCAAGTCCACGCTGATGAAGATGCTCGCGGGCGCTTACCCCATCGACTCGGGCGACACGCTGATCGCCGGCGAGAAGGTCAACATCCGCACGCCGGCCGAAGCGCAGGCACAGGGCATCGAGACCATCTACCAGACGCTCGCGCTGGCCGACAACCTCGACTCGGTGGCCAACCTCTTCCTCGGCCGCGAGAAGATGACGGCCTGGAACACGCTCGACGATCACTTCATGGAAGTGCAGGCGCGCAAGGTCTTCCAGCGCCTCAACAGGAACTTCACCAACATCCGCGTGCCGGTGCGCCGGCTCTCGGGCGGGCAGCGGCAGGTGGTGGCGATCTCGCGCGCGCTGTACTTCAATGCGCGCATCCTCATCATGGACGAGCCCTGCGCCGCGCTCGGCCCCGAAGAGACCGCGATGGTCGGCGGCCTGGTGAAGCAGCTCAAGGCCGACGGCGTGGGCATCTTCCTCATCACGCACGACATGCCCGACGTGTTCTCGCTGAGCGACCGCCTCGCGGTGATGAAGAACGGCAAGCTCGTGGGCACCTACCGTACCGCCGACGTGACCGAGGACGAGGTGCTCGGGATGATCATTGCCGGCAAGCGGCCCGAGGGCAAGGAGCAGGCCCACCACGCCGACTCCGCTGCGGCACTCGCCTGAACGAAGACCCGACGTGACCACCACCGCCGACCAGCAGCTCGTGAAGCGCATGAACCGCAGCGTGCTGCTGCGGCTGCTGCGCGCGCAGCCGGGCCTCTCGCGCGCGAGGCTGGCCGGCGAGAGCGGCCTCACCAAGTCGACCGTGAGCCTGCTGGTGCGCGAGCTGATCGACGAGGGCTGGCTCAGCGAGGCCGGCACGACCGTGGCCGACGGCCTCGGCCGGCCTTCCACGCCGCTGCAGATCAACGTGGGCGTGCGCGCGCTCATGGGCGTGGAGATCGCGGTGGAAACCGTGCGCCTGGTGTGCATGTCGCTGCAGGGCGAGGTGCTGCATTCGCAGAGCCACGCCCTGACCGACGGATCGCCGGCCGGCGTGTGCGCGCTGGTCGCGCGCATGGCCGCGGCCGCGCACGAGCGGCTGAAGCAGCTCGGGCTGCGCCTGTCGAGCATCGGCGTGTGCGTGCCGGGCGCGGTGGACGACTGCACCGGCGTGGTCCGCTTCGCGCCCAACCTCGGCTGGCGCAACGTGAGCCTGCTGCCGGCGCTCGAGGAAGCCTTTGCCGCCGTCGGCCTGCCCGGCGTGACCGTGCAGCTGCAGAACGACGCCGATGCCGCCGTGCTCGGCGAGTACGAGTTCGCGACCAGCGTGGGCCAGGAGGGCGAAGACCCGCTGATCTTCGTCAACTGCGACGTGGGCGTGGGCGCCGGCGTGGTGCTGAACGACCGGCTCTTCACCGGTGGGCAGGGCATGGCCGGCGAGATCGGCCACACCATCCTCGAACTCGACGGCCCGCTGTGCTCCTGCGGCCGCCGCGGCTGCGCCGAGGCCTTCTTCGGTTCGCGCGTGCTGGAACGCGAGGGCGCCGACACGCGCCGTGCCGCCGCCTTCTTCGGCGTGCTGCTGCAGAACCTGTGGGTCACCTTCAATCCGCGCGCCATCGTGCTGGGCGGCAAGGCCTGCACCGACCATCGCGGCTTCGTGCAGACCGCCTTCGAATGCGTGAAGCGCCACGCCGACGGCGCCGGCATGCCCGCGCCGGACCTGCGCACCGCGCGCTACGAGGAACTCGCGGCCGCGGTGGGCGCCGCGGCATTGGCGCTGCACGAGTACTTAAGGCCGCTGCAGCCCGATGCGAAGGCGCGCCGGGCACGCGCCGCGCAGGTTCTCGCCGCCGCCTGAGCCTTCGGCCTACGCGCGGCCCGCACGCAGCGGTCTAGCGTCTGGACTCCGCCTCCGGAGTCCAAGTCATGAAGCCTTCGTCCGCCCGCGCTCCCGCATCTTCCGCGCTGCTCGTCGTGCTGGCCGTGCTCGTCGGCCTCGCGGGCCTTGCGCTCGTGGTCGCGGGCGCATGGCTCGTCGCGCTCGGCGGCTCGTGGTACTACCTCCTCGCGGGCCTGGGGCTCGTGGCGGCAGCGCTGCTGCTTCGGCGCGGTGGCGGCGCCGGGCTGCTGGTCTATGCGGCGGTGGTGCTCCTCACGCTGGCCTGGGCACTGTGGGAGGTCGGCCTCGACTGGTGGCCGCTGGCCGCGCGCGGCGACGTGTTCTTCGTGGTCGGCCTGCTGCTGCTCACGCCGTGGGTGACGCGCCCGCTCGCCCTGCGCAATGCCGCGGGTGTGGGAAGCGCGCGCACCGTGCTCGGCGTGGTGCTCGCGGCCTTCCTGGTGGCGGCGGTGTTCTCTTGGATGCGCGAACCCCGCCGCATCGAAGGCATCGCGCCCCCGGCCGATGCGACGGCCGCCACGGCGAGCGCACCTTCAGGCCCTGCGGCCCCGGCGGACGAGTGGACGGCCTATGGCGGCACCGGCTTCGGCCAGCGCTACTCGGCGCTCGACCAGATCACGCCGCAGAACGTGGGGCAGCTCGAGGAGGCCTGGCACTTCCGCACCGGCGACGTGCGCGGCCAGCCCGGCGATCCCGAGGAGACGACCTTCGAGGTCACGCCGCTGAAGATCGGCGAGCGGCTCTTCCTGTGCACGCCGCACCAGTCGGTGATCGCGCTCGACGCCACCACCGGCCGGCAGGTGTGGCGCTACACGCCGCAGATCGCGGGGTCGCTCGCGCTGCAGCACCTGACCTGCCGGGGGCTTTCCTATTACCCGGGCGCCGCCGCCTCATCCGCACCGCCCGCGCAGGCAGCCACGCCATCGGCCGGCTGCGACGCCAAGCTCTTCATGCCCACCGCCGACGGCCGCGTCATCGCGCTCGACCCCGCGAGCGGCAAGCCCTGCCCGGCTTTCGGCGGCGGCAGCGGCCAGATCGATCTCTGGAAGAACATGCCGAACGTGCGGGCGGGCTCTTACTACTCGACCTCGCCTCCGGTGGTGGCGCGCTCGCTGCTCATCGTGGGCGGCACGGTGCTGGACAACGTCTCTACGAAGGAGACCTCGGGCGTGATCCGCGCCTTCGACGCGAACACCGGCGCGCTCGTGTGGAACTGGGACTCCGGCAACCCCGAGGAGACCGCCCCCATCGCCGCCGACCGCACCTACACGGCCAACTCGCCCAACAGCTGGTCGATCTCCAGCGTGGACGAGGCGCTGGGCCTGGTCTACGTGCCCATGGGCAACCAGCCGCCCGACCAGTGGGGCGGCGCGCGCAGCGAAGGCGCGAAGAAGTATTCGTCGGCGGTGGTGGCGCTCGACCTGGCCAGCGGCCGCGTGCGCTGGAGCTTCCAGACCGTGCACCACGACCTGTGGGACTACGACGTGCCCGCGCAGCCCAGCCTCGTCGACCTGCGCGTGGGCAGCGAGACCGTGCCGGCGCTGGTGCAGCCGACCAAGCAGGGCGAGCTCTTCGTGCTCGACCGCCGCAACGGCAAGCCCATCCTGCCGGTGAACGAGCGGGCCGTGCCGCAGGGCGCCGCCGCGGGCGACGTGACCGCGCCGACGCAGCCCTCGTCGGCCCTGTCCTTCGATCCGCCGGCGCTCAAGCCGTCGGACATGTGGGGCGCCACCGTCTTCGACCAGCTGGCCTGCCGCATCGCCTTCCACCGGCTGCGCTACGAGGGCCGGTTCACGCCGCCCTCGACCGAGGGCTCGCTGATCCATCCGGGCAACTTCGGCGTCTTCAACTGGGGCGGCGTGGCCGTCGATCCGCGCCGGCAGATCGTCTTCGCCACGCCCGCGTCGCTGGCCTTCGTCTCCAGGCTCGTGCCGCGCGCGGACGACACCTCGCTCTACGTGCAGGGCAAGAACCGCCCCAACGACAGCCTGCCCGCGCTCGGCGAGAACTTCGGCGCGCCCTTCGCGGTGAAGCTCAGCGCCTTCACCTCGGTGCTCGGCCTGCCGTGCCAGGCGCCGCCCTGGGGCTACGTGGCCGCGGCCGACCTGCGCACCGGCAGGATCGCCTGGATGCACAAGAACGGCACGGTGCGCGACAGCTCGCCGTTGCCGCTGCCCTTCGCGATGGGCGTGCCCAATCTCGGCGGCCCCATCCTGACGGCCGGCGGCGTGGCCTTTCTCTCGGGCACGCTCGACCAGTTCGTGCGCGGCTACGATGTGAACGACGGCAAGGAACTCTGGCGCAGCCGCCTGCCGGCCGGCGGACAGGCCACGCCGATGACCTACCGCGGCGCCGACGGGCGCCAGTACCTGCTGGTGGTGGCCGGCGGCCACGGTTCGCTCGGCACGCGCACCGGCGACCATGTGATCGCCTACGCGCTGCCCAGGCGCTGAGCGGCCTTCAGTCCCTTCCGCCGGCCGCGGCCGCAGCTTCGTCGCGCCAGCCCCGCAGCCGCCGGTAGAGCGTGCCGCGCGACACGCGCAGCTGCCGCGCCGCCTGAGACACATTGCCGCCGTGCGCGGCGAGCGTCTCCTCGATCAGCTTGCGGCTGTGCTCGCGCAGCGTGGTCTCGGCCTGGGGCGAGGCCTGCGCGTTGTCCGCGTCCGGGCGGGCCTCGGCTGCCGCGAACTGCATTTGTCGCGCTTCGCGCGTCTCGATGGCCAGCGGCAACGCTTCGCCCGGCATCGCCACCGCATGGCGGAAGTCCGCGCCATCGGCACCGCCCTTGAGCTGCGCCTGCACCCACACGCCCAGGCCGCTGGCCAGCCGCAGCGGCTGCGCCGCTTCGCGCCGCCCGAGCCGCAGCAGGCTCGCGAGGTCGTGGCCCAGCAAAAACTCCACGTCGCGCTCGTCCGCCGCCTCGGGCAGCCGCCCCAGCAGCCGCGCGCCGGCGTTGTTGAGCCAGGCGATGGTGCCGTCGGGCGCGATGCCGGCCAGCGCTTCGAGCGGCGTGCCCAGCAGCGTCGGGCTGGCCTGGAAGCGCAGGATCAGGTGGTCGCGCGACTGCGCCTGCAGCAGCCTGTTCTCGATGGTGGTGGCGTACAGCGCCACCATCGATGCCGCGTCGAAGCCGAAGCGCCGCGCCTCCACCGTGAGATCGAGCACGCCGGCGAGCTGCCCCGTCACATCGCGGATCGGCGCGGCCGCGCACCGCATGTGGCACAGCAGGTCGAAGTAGTGCTCCGCGCCGTCGACCGTGCAGGCCTGCCCGGTGCTTGCCACGATGCCCGGCGCCGTGGTGCCGACGATGCGCTCGGAGATGTTCACGCCCACGCGCGCCGTCTTGCGCAGCACCGGCTGTTGCGCCGCGGCCGGCTGCTGCGTGACGTGCACCACCACGCCCTCGCGGTCGGTGAGGATCACGCGGCAGTCGGTGCCCGCGAGTGCGTGCTCCATCTGCCCCAGCTCCTGGCGCGCCGCTTCGAGCAGCTGGCGGTTGCGCGCCAGCGTGGCGTGCAGGCGGCTCGGCGTGACCGGGTCGAAGGGCACGATGCGCTGGCGGTCGGCGTGGGTGCGGCTGCAGCGCATCCACGACTGGATCACCGCCTCGCCCACCAGCCCCGAGGGGCGCACGCCTTCCTCGAAGAACTGCTGCCGCGCGAGCGCCACGCGCTGAGCGGGCGTGCTGGCGAAGAGCTGGCGCGGGGCGTCGGGCGTGCCGATTCTTCCAACTGGGCTTCTGTCGAGGGCCATGGGCTTGCTGCCTCCCGGTTCAGGATTCACTCCGCCGTCGAATGTGTTCCGCAATGGAACAGCGCCGGACTGGGGAAATCCCCAAGATGAACGCGCGGCCCGTCCCGACGATTCTTGGCGCACAAAGGAGACCTGCGATGAAAAAAACACACTCCGGGCTGCTCGTGCTCGCCGGCGCCTTGCTGTGCCTGGGCGCGACGAACACGGCCACGGCCCAGAACAACGCACAGGACCGCGCCGCCGCCGCGACCAAGCGGGTGGATGGCGCATTCATCCGCGCCAACGCCGCGCAGAAGAAGACGCCCGACTGGCCCAGCGTGGGCCTGGACTATTCGGAATCGCGCTTCAGCCAGCTCGACCAGGTGAACGCCGGCAACGTGAAGGACCTGGGGCTGGTCTGGTCGTACAACCTCGAATCCACGCGCGGCGTGGAAGCGACGCCGCTGGTGGTGGACGGCATCATGTACATCACCGCCTCCTGGAGCGTGGTGCACGCCGTCGACACGCGCACCGGCCAGCGGCTTTGGACCTTCGATCCGCAGGTCGACAAGTCCAAGGGCTTCAGGGGCTGCTGCGACGTGGTGAACCGCGGCGTCGCGATCTACGAGGGCAAGGTCTACGTGGCGGCCTACGACGGGCGCCTCATCGCGCTCGATGCCGCCACCGGCCAGAAGGTCTGGGAGAAGAACACCATCGAGGGCCAGAAGGGCAGCTACACCATCACCGGCGCGCCGCGCGTGTTCAAGGGCAAGGTCATCATCGGCAACGGCGGTGCCGAGTACGGCGTGCGCGGCTTCGTCACCGCCTACGACGCGAAGACGGGCGACCAGAAGTGGCGCTGGTTCGTGGTGCCGGGCGACCCGAGCAAGCCCTTCGAGGACGAATCGATGGCGCGTGCCGCCAAGACCTGGGACCCGAGCGGCAAGTACTGGGAGGCCGGCGGCGGCGGCACCGCCTGGGACAGCTTCGCCTTCGACCCCGAGCTCAACCTGATGTACGTGGGCACCGGCAACGGCTCGCCCTGGTCGCACAAGGCGCGCAGCCCCAAGGGCGGCGACAACCTCTACCTGGGCTCGGTGGTGGCGCTCGACCCCGACACCGGCAAGTACGTGTGGCACTACCAGGAGACGCCCGGCGACAACTGGGACTACACCTCCACGCAGTCGATGATCCTGGCGAACGTGAAGATCGGCGGCAAGCAGCGCAAGGTGCTGCTGCATGCGCCGAAGAACGGCTTCTTCTTCGTCATCGACCGAACCAATGGAAAGTTCATCTCGGCGAAGAACTTCGTCGAGGTCAACTGGGCCACCGGCTACGACAGGAACGGCCGGCCCGTCGAGATCGCCGCCGCGCGCGACGCCACCAAGCCCGGCGACAGCATCCCCGGCCCCTTCGGCGCGCACAACTGGCACCCGATGTCGTTCAACCCGAAGACCGGCTTCGCCTACCTGCCCGCGCAGCACGTGCCGATCAACCTGATGGACGACAAGGACTGGAAGTTCGACGAGAACGTGCCGGGCCGCCCGCATTCGGGCCTGGGCTGGAACCTGGGCAAGTTCGCCAACGCCGAGCCGCCCAAGAGCAAGCCCTTCGGCCGACTCGTGGCCTGGGACCCGGTGGCGCAGAAGGAAGCCTGGGGCGTGGACTACGCATCGCCCTGGAACGGCGGCACCCTCACTACCGCCGGCAACCTCGTGTTCCAGGGCACGGCCGACGGGCGCCTGCTGGCCTACAACGCGAAGACCGGCGAGAAGCTCTGGGAGACGCCCACCGGCACCGGCGTGGTGGCCGCGCCCTCGACCTACATGGTCGACGGCAAGCAGTACGTGTCGGTCGCGGTGGGCTGGGGCGGCGTCTACGGCCTCGCGCAGCGCGCCACCGAGCGGCAGGGGCCCGGCACCGTCTACACCTTCGCGGTGGGCGGCACGGCGAAGATGCCCGACTTCGTGCAGTACCGCATGGACAAGCTGGTGCAGGGCGTGAAGTACGACCCCGCCAAGGTCCAGGCCGGCACCATGCTCTACGTGAGCAACTGCGTCTTCTGCCACGGCGTGCCGGGCGTGGACCGCGGCGGCAACATCCCCAACCTCGGCTACATGGACGCCGCTTACATCGAGAACCTCGACAAGTTCGTGCTCAAGGGCCCGGCCATGTCGCGCGGCATGCCCGACTTCACGGGCAAGCTCTCCAATGACGACATCGAGAGCATCAAGGCCTTCATCCAGGGAACGGCCGACGCGATACGCCCGAAGTAGCCCGCCGACCGTCTGCCCGGCCGCTCAGCGCCCGCCGTACCAGTACGGCGTGGCGGCCGTCCACGGCGAGTTCGGATAGTTCGTGCGCAGGGCCTGCAGCCCCTTGCGCGACCAGTCGCCCGCCGCCTTGTCCTGGCAGGTGTAGCGCGCCATCTTCACCGCGACCGACAGCGCCTGCGGCACCAGCGGGTCCGTGCGGGCGCGCTGCATCAGCGCCAGGCTTTCCTGCGTGAAGTAGATCGAGTCCTGCGGCACGGTGCGCAGCTTCTCGACCAGCGCGGCCTGCCGGCTGCGTTCTTCCTGCGGCAGGAAGGCGGGCATCTCGAAGTCGGCGGCGGTGGCCGCCTGCGGCCCGGAGGTCGGCACGCCCAGCGGACGGCACCACTTGCCGTAGCTGCCGACCGTGTTCCGCTCGGAGTAGCCGGCGCCGATGCCGAGCTTCAGCGGCGTCGGCCGGATGCCTTCGGCGGCGGGCCAGTGCGGTGGCTGCAGCACCTCGGTGGTGCTCGCCATGCGCTCCAGCAGCAGGTGCCGCCACGCGGCGCCGTCGGTCTCGGGCAGCGCCGCCGAGCGGCGGATGCCTGCGATCGTGTCGGCGCCCTTGGCCGCGCCCGCCTGCGGCGGCGAGGCGACGCGCATCTGCGCCGCGCGGCGGGCCGCGGCGTAGTCCCCGGCCACCACGGCGCGGGTCCAGGCGGTCTCGAGCAGGCTGTCGCGCAGCGCGGGCGCCAGGGCCGGCTCGGCGGCCAGGCGCAGCCACATGGCCAGCGGTGCGCGCGTGTTGAGGAAGCGCACCACGTCCTCGTCGAAGGCACTGGCCAGCGGCACCGCGCTCGGCTTCGCTTCCATCGCTTCGGGATCGCGGCGCGCGACCACGGGGCGGATCGCGAGGCGGCGCCATTCCTCTTCCGACGCGGCGGTCGGCAGCAGCAAGGCCTTCACGAGGTTCTGGCCCGAGAGGCTGTGCGCGATCAGCGGCGAATCGGCCGTGGAAGCCACGAGTTCGCGCACTTCCTTGTAGCGGCCCTGCGCGAACATGCGCTGCGCGCGCAGCTGCGTGGCGGCGAAGCGCGCCGGGTGGTCTTCCGGCACGGCTGCGAGCGCGGCCTGCAGCTCGGCCTCGCGCTTGTCGTCGTTGGCGGCGGCCACCGGTACCAGGCTCGCGGCGGCCATCAGCCAGGCGAGGTCGTGCGTGCGCTGGTAGCGGCTCCAGCTCAGCGTTTCGCGCCACTTGCCGTCGGGTTCGAGGCCGCTGCCCGGTCCGTCGAAGCCGCGCACGGTGCTCAGCCACTGCATCAGGTCGGAGGTCTGCGCCGGGCCGATGTAGCTGCAGCCGCCGAAGAAGCCGCAGGCGCGGAACTCGTGGTTCAGAAGCAGCAGCTTCGCGGCGGCCGCGTCGGGCTGGCCGATGGTCTTGAGGCCGTCGGCCAGACGCTGCATGCGCGTGGCGGGCAGCAGGTAGCGGATGCGCAGCGCCTCGGCCAGCCGGTGCACCGAAGGATGCAGCGCCTTCAGCCGCGGGTTCTTCAGCAGCGGCGGGGCGATGGCGTCGACCTGCTTGTCGAGCTCGGCCTGCTTCTTGAGCGCCTCGGCGCTTTCCTTCTTGTTCTCCGAGCCCTCCGAAGGCGGATCGCCCGGGTTCTGGCGCGCCAGCACGCGCAGCCGCATGTAGGCCGCGAGATCGTGCCAGGGGCTGGCCTTGTCGGCCGCGATGGCGGCGAACGCTGCGTCGGCGTCGTCGAACTCACCGGCATAGAACTGCCGTGCGGCCAGCTGGTAGGCATGGTCGGCCTGCAGCCATGCGGGGGCGCCCGCAGGCAGCTCGGGGGCGGTGCCGGGCTCCTTGTCGCAGGCGCCGAACACCGCGTCCTGCGTCTTGAGCCAGTGCAGCACGAAGGGTGCTGCCGCCTTGTCGCCGGCCGCGCGCGTCATCCGCTGGGCCAGCGTCTTCGCGGCGCTGCTGAAGGCGTCGCCGTAGAAGCAGTTCGGGTCCGCCTGCAGGGTGCCGGTGTTCCAGTTCGGTGGTCGCTGCGACGGCGGCGGCATGTTGGGCCTGTCGCGCGGCGATGCTGGATCGAGCTTCGCCATGGCGTCGTCGCGCGCCTTGCGCCATTCGATCCATGCGTCGTCGGTCTCGGCCATGCCGTTGTCTTCGCGCGGCAGCTTCTCCAGCAGGTCGGTGAAGGCGCGCACCGCATCGAGCGAGAAGCTCTGGCCGCGAAGGCGCCAGTACCAGAGCACCTGGTAGGGCACCAGATAGCCGGTGTAGTAGCCCGCGGGCCGCTCGACGAACTCGCGCACCGGCTGGTCGGGCCGGGTGCTGGCGAAGAACAGGTCCTCGGCGTCGTAGCCACCGCTGGCATGTGCGGCCGCGCTGCCGAGCAGTGTTGCCGCGGCCAGTGCGGCAGCGGCGAGCAGCCTGCGGCCTCCCGTTGTCGAAAGAGTCATTTGTAGTTTTCCCTGTTTCCGATCTGAAGTTTTTCGAAGTCTTCGTTCTTCCACGAGCCCGCATGGAACACATAGCGCCGCTTCACGTCGCGCAGCGCGGGCCAGTCCTCGCCGAGCATCAGGCCCGCCGCGTCCCTGCAGGCCGGCACGGCGGCCTTGCCTGTCGTGGCAAGCCGCTGGCGGATGCGTGCGGACTCCGCGCCCATGCGGAAGTACATCGGCACGATCTCGTCGAGCAGGCCGGCCGGCAGCCACGGATCGTCCATGCACCACGACGCCAGCGCCGTGGCCGAGAGCCGCGTGCCGCCTTCGCGCAGCGGCTGCAGCCGGCGCAGCAGCGCGACGTAGGCCTCGCGCTGGCTGCGCCTCGCCTCGAAGTCGAGCTGCACCCATCCCGAGCGGTTGCCCTGCGTGGCGGCATGCTCGACGGCGGCGGCGATCGCCTGCTGCTGCGCCTCGTTCAGGGGCGAGGGCGAGAGGTTGTCGAGCGCGACGTGGACCACCGGCACCACCGTCGCGCCCGGCGCGACGCGCAGCGGCCACTGGCGCCAGCTGGTGCGGCTCTCGGTGCCGCTCAGCCGCACGGTGGCATGCAGGTAGGCCACGCCCGTGGCTTCGGGCAGCGAGGCAAAGAGCTGGGGCCGGTCCCACACCCAGAGCAGCGTTCGTGTCTGCGCCATGCCCTCGCGTGCCAGCAGGGCCATGAAGAGCAGAAGGGCCGCGCTGCGAAGACGCATGGAGGATGAAGAAGGAGAAAGGGCGGGATGGGGGAGGAAGAAATCCCGCGCAGCATAACGAAAAAGCCGCCTGGCCCCGGGGGGCTCAGGCGGCCTTGCGGCTGCTTTCGGCTGCGTGTGCTGTCGTGAATCGATCAGTCGGCGTACACGCCTGCGGCCTTGATGATCGGGCCCCACTTCGCGATTTCGGACGACACGAACTTCTTGTGTTCGGCCGGCTCGGTGCGCTTGTCGGTGGTGATCACCGCGCCCAGCGCTTCTTCACGCTGGATGAAGCCCGGGTCCTTCATCGCGGCCTTGATGGCATCGTTGAGCTTCTTCAGCACCGGCGCCGGCGTGCCCTTGGGCGCGTACACGCCGTGCCAGATCGTCACCTCGAAGCCCTTGAGGCCCGACTCGTCCAGCGTGGGCAGGTCCTTCAGCGCGGGCGTGGTCAGGCGCTTGCTCGTGGTCACGGCGTAGGCCTTGACCTTCTTGGCCTCGATCTGCGACGTGGTGTTGGTGGTCTGGTCGCACAGCAGGTCGATCTGGCCGCCCAGCAGGTCGGCGATGGCAGGTGCGGTGCCCTTGTAGGGAACCGGCGTCATCTCGACCTTCAGCGCGCTCTGGAACAGCAGGCCGCACAGGTGCGAGGCGGCGCCCAGGCCGGCGTTGCCGAGGTTGATCTTGCCCTTGTTGGCCGAGATCCAGGTCGTCAGTTCCTTGTAGTTGTTGGCCGGCAGGCCGGGCTTGCCGATCAGCGTCATCGGCACTTCGTTGACCATGCCCAGGTATTCGAAGTCGGTCTCGACGTTGAAGGGCAGCTTGCGATAGAGCGCCGGCATCGTCGACATGCCGATGTGGTTGAGCAGCAGCGTGTAGCCGTCGGGATTGGCGCGCGCCACCTTGGCGGTGCCGATGGAACTGCCCGCGCCGGCGGTGTTGTCCACCACGATGGTGGTGCCCAGCGTCTTCTGCATGGCTTCGGCCAGGTCGCGGGCGACACGGTCGGTGGGGCCGCCGGCGGCGAATGGCACCACCAGGGTCACGGTCTTGCCCGCGGGGAAGTCCTGGGCGTGTGCACCGACGGCCGCGGCGGCAATCGCCGCGAGGGCGAACAGTTTCTTCATGTCGTCTCCGAAAGGGGGGAATAAAAACGCCGTGATCTTAAGGGCTGACCAGGACCTGACCTATAGCGAATAGCCCTTAGCCGAAGGCCGTCTTGCGCACCTTGGAGGGGCGTGCGGCGGGGCTTCCAAACCCGGGCCTGCCGAACGGGTTCCGCGGCGGCGTGAAGCGCGCGGGGCCCGGCAAGTAGCGAGCAGGCCCACTCTTCGTAAGAGAAGTTTGCCGGCCGTCGAACTGTCCGACAGGCGGAGCCGGCGACGGACGATGCGGCCTGCACGGGGCAGACCTAGGGTGAAGCTTCAAAAGGAGATTTCACCCATGTCCAATACCACCCCATCGACCACTGCATCGACCACCACGGCGTCATCCTCGTCGCTCGATGGATTGAAGGTCGCCATCCTCGTGGCCGACGGCTTCGAGCAGGTCGAGATGACCGAGCCGCGCAAGGCGCTCGACAACGCCGGCGCGCGGACGCGGATCGTCTCGCCCGCCCAGGGCAGCGTGCGCGGCTGGAACCATCACGATCCGGCCGACAGCTTCGCGGTCGACGTGCCGCTCAAGAGCGCCAGGCCCGACGACTTCGACGCGCTGCTGCTGCCGGGCGGCGTCGTGAACCCCGACACGCTGCGCATCGACGAGAAGGCGGTCGCCTTCGTGCGCGCCTTCGTCGAGTCCGGCAAGCCCATCGCGTCGATCTGCCACGGCCCCTGGACGCTGATCGACGCCGGCGGCGTCAAGAGCCGCAAGATGACCTCGTGGCCTTCGCTGCAGGCCGACCTGAAGAACGCGGGCGCGCAGTGGAGCGACAAGGAAGTCGTCGTCGACGGCAAGCTCGTCACCAGCCGAAAGCCCGACGACATTCCCGCCTTCAATCGCGAGATGACGAAGCTCTTCGAGCACGCGCGGGAGCCGGTGGCGCACTGATCGGCACCGCTTCCGCCGTGGCGGGCAGCGGGCCCGTGTAGCGCGCGCGGGGGCGGATCAGCTGGCCCGCGGCCTGCTGCTCGAGCACGTGCGCGGTCCATCCCACGCTGCGCGCAAGCGCGAAGAGCGTGAGCGGCGCGCCGGCCGGCAGCTTGTGCACGGCGGCGAGGGCGGCGAGCGCGAAATCGATGTTCACCGCCTCGCCCAGCAGCCTCTCGCCGATCTCGCGCAGCTGCGCGAATTCGGCCGGCAGCGCGATGTGCTCCAGCAGCGCCGCGCAGCGCGCATCGCCCGCCGGATAGAGCGGATGCCCGAACGCAGCCAGCGGCCGCCCGTGCGAAAGCCATTCGCGTACAGCGGCTTCGGTGCCGATGGCGGCTGCATTGCGCATCAGCGCCTGCACCGCGGCGGAAGCACCGCCATGAAGCGGACCTGTGAGTGTCGAAAGGCCGGTGAGCAGGCAGGCCGCCATCGAGGCGCCGGTCGATGCGGTCACGCGTGCCGCGAAGGTCGAAGCGTTGAGTTCGTGGTCGGCCAGCAGCACCAGCGCGCGGCGCAGGTCGTCGGCCGCGCGCGGACGGCGCCATGCTGCGGCCAGTCGCATGTGCATGGGGGTGTCGGTATGCGGTGGTGCGGCGCGCAGCATGGCATCGGCCAATGCGCCGATCGCCGCCGCTGCCTCAGCCTGCAGCACGCCTGCCGAGCGGCCACGCGAGGGCAGGTCGGAGGCGGCGCGCGTTGCAAGCGCTAGTAGTCCGGCCTGCAACGGGTTTGCATCCGAGCCCTCCGCATCGGAAGGCAAGGCGGTGGCGTGGAGGCGCGGCGGCGCGCTTTCCCACAGCAGGCCCGCCACATCCTCCAGCGTGGCGTGCGCTGCGAGTTCGCAGGCGTCCTGCCCGCGATACAGCAGCCGGCCCTCGGCCACTGTCGATACAGCCGAGGGCAGCACCGGCTCGCCCCACTGGATCGCCTCGCTCGCCACTGTCTCGACGCTGCGCCGGCCTCTCGCACGCGCCGCGATGCGCTGCACATCGTCGCGGTGGTAGAGGCTGCGGCGCGGGTCGGCCGCATCGGGCCTGGCGCGGATGCGGCCGCGGCTCACGCTCGCGTAGAGCGTCTGCGGACGCACCTGCATCAGTTCGAGCGCGTCGGCCGCGGGCAGCCACAGCGGCTGCGTCTTCTTGATGGTCATGTTGACAGAATAGATCAAGATTGACGTCAATATCCACCGGACCAGAATCGATGCCATCGTGACAACCAGGAGCAAAGAGCGATGAACAACGACGATGGCAGCCTCGAAGGCGTGGTGGCTGCGCATACCGTGCTGTCCGAGGTGGACGGCGCGGCCGGCCGGCTGGTGATCCGCGGCCATGAACTCGACGAGATCGCGCAGCGCTGGCGCTATGAGGACGTGGTGCACCTGCTCTTCGAGGGCTTCTTCGACACGCTGCCTGCCGCCTCGGCACTACGCCGCGCCATCGGCCGTGCGCGCCGCGAGGCCTTCGAGCTGCTGCAGCCGAACGACGACGCCTTGCTGTGCCGCATGCCGCCCATCGAGGCCGTGCGCGCGCTGATGGCCCGCCTGCCCGATGGCGACGACCTGCCGACCGCGCTGCGCCTCGTGGCTGCGCCGGCCGTCTATACCGCCGCCGTGATGCGCTGGCGCCTGGGCGTGCCGGCACTGGCGCCCGACGAGGCACTGCAGCATGCCGCAGACATGCTGCGCATGCTGCATGGCCGCTCGCCCACGCCCGCGCAGAGCGCCGCGCTCGACACCTATCTCGTCACGGTGTGCGACCACGGCCTCAATGCATCGACCTTCGCGGCGCGCGTGGTCGCATCGACCGGGGCAGGGCTCGCATCGGCCGTGCTCGCGGGCATCAGCGCGCTGAAGGGGCCGCTGCACGGCGGCGCGCCCGGGCCGGTGCTCGACGCGCTCGATGCCATCGGCAGCGCCGCCAATGCCCGGGCATGGCTGGAGCAGGCCGTGGCCGAAGGCCAGCGCCTGATGGGCTTCGGCCACCGCATCTACCGTGTGCGCGATCCGCGCGCCGATGCGCTCAAGGGCGCGCTGGGGCGGCTCGGCGAGGAGGGCAGCGTGAACGCGGCGCGCTTCGCGCTGGCGGAGGCGGCGGAGCAGGCCGCGCTCGCCATCCTGCGCGAGAAGAAGCCGGGCCGCGCGCTGGAGACCAACGTCGAGTTCTACACCGCGCTGCTGCTGGAAGCCCTGGGCTTCGGCCGCGAGAGCTTCACCTGCGTGTTCGCGGCCGGCCGCGTGAGCGGCTGGGTGGCGCATGCGCGCGAGCAGGTGAAGAAGGGGCGGCTGATCCGTCCGCAGTCGATCTACATCGGACCCGAGCCGCAGGAGTCGGGCGAAGCCGCACTCGCGCACTGAGCCTACAGGGGGCGCACGCCGCCATCCGATACGCTCGCCTTTTCCGCAGGGCGCGGCCGCACAGGCCGCACCTTGCATCGTGAAAGGCGAAAGTATTTCCTCCATGACGGCGACTCCCCTCCAGTCGCAGGCATTGCGCCTGCCGCGCGATCTCGCGCTCATCACTGTGGCCATCGACGCCGTGATGGTGCTTCTCAACATGGCCGTCCGGCTCTGGCCCGACTCGCCCGAGTCCGGGCAGCTGCGCAGCGCCTATGCGCTGCCCGGCGTCTGGATCCCGATGGTCTGCAGCATCGCGATGGGCTGGGTGCTGTCGGCGGCGATCGCGTGGTGCCACGGGCGCAATGCGCTGGAAAGGCATGGCGCCGGCAACGTGGCGGGGCTGCCGCAGCCGCGCATGCGCTACGCCGCGGCCTACGTCGTGGTGCTGCTGCTGAACTTCTACGCGCTGAGTCCGCTGCTATACGACCTTCAGCTTCTCTTCATGCCGGGCGGGCGCTTTCATGAATCGCTGGGCTTCACCTCGATGCGCGCGGCGATGCCGGTGTTCGTGTTCCTGCAGTCCGTGGCCCAGCTGATCGTGCTGGTGCTGGGCATCTGGCTCTCGGCCTGGATCGCGCTCAGGGGCGCCCGTGCCGGATCGGCGGACGCGCAGGCCGACGAGGTGCCAGGCGGGCCGCCGACGCGCCGTGCGGTGGCGCTCGTGGCTGCCTCGGTGTTCGCGTCGCTGCAGATGTGGAGCGGCGCCGCCATGAGCCGATGGAGTTCCATGACGCAAGGCCTGGACGGTCCCGCGCTGCTGGTCGCCTGGGTGGTGCCGCCGCTCGCGGCCTTCGGCCTCGCGTTCTGGGGCGCATGGCTGGGCGCCGCGCCGGTCTTCTCGCGGGTGCGGCCGTTCAGGGCGGTGGGAGCGTCGGTGCTTGCCTTCGTGCTGGTGCAGCTGCTGTGCATCGCGGCCGGACTCGCGTGGCTGGCGATGGCGGTCTGGCTGCACGGCTTCAACAGCGCGGGCAGCCTCGTCGGCTTCGCGCTGGCGCTCGTGCTGGTCTACACCGTGCTCGCGGTGGTGCTCACGCGCGCCACCGTGCGCGGGCTGTATCGCCGCTACTTGTAGCTGCGCGCGTCCTCGATCACCTTGCCGTCGTTGGGCAGCGAGCCCGCGCCCACCACGACGACTTCGCCGCGCAGCTTGGTCACTTCGCGGATGGCCTCGCCCACGCGCGCTTCCAGCCCTTCAGGAGCCGCGCCCGCGCATTCGAGCTGCAGCGTCATCCTGTCGTCGCCCGTCTCGCCGGATACGACCAGCCGCGCGCGCTGCACTTCGGGAAAGCGCCGTGCGATCTCGGCCACTTGCGAGGGATGCACGAACATGCCGCGCACCTTGGTGGTCTGGTCTGCACGGCCTATCCAGCCCTTGATGCGCCTGTTGGTGCGGCCCGTGGGGCAGGTGCCCGCCAGCACGGCCGAGAGGTCGCCGGTGCCGAAGCGCACCAGCGGGTAGTCGGGGTTGAAGGTGGTGACGACGATCTCGCCGACTTCGCCGTCGGGCACCGGATCGCCGGTGCCGGGGCGCACGATTTCCACCAGCACGCCCTCGTCGAGCACCAGCCCCTCGCGTGCGCTGGTTTCATAGGCGATGAGGCCCAGGTCGGCGGTCGCATAGCACTGCGTGCCCTTCACGCCGCGCGCGGCGATCCAGTCGTGCAGGCTCGGCGGAAAGGCCTCGCCGGAGACGAGAGCCTTGGTCAGCGAGGGCAGCTTCAGGTTCTTCTCCTCGGCCTTCTCCAGCAGGATCTTGAGGAAGCTCGGCGTGCCCGCATAGCCCTCGGGCTTGAGGTCGACCATCGCCTCGAGCTGCTGCTCGGTCTGGCCGGTGCCGCCCGCGAAAACGGTGCAGCCCATGGCGTGCGCGCCGCTTTCCATGATCGAGCCCGCGGGCGTCATGTGGTAGCTGAAGCTGTTGTGGATGAGCTCGCCGCCGCGAAAGCCCGCCGCATGCAATGCGCGCGCGGTGCGCCAGTAGTCGCGCGCCTCGCCCTCGGGCTCGTAGATGGTGCCGGGGCTCGCGAACACGCGCGGCATGCGCGGGCCGCGCACGATCGACGAGAAGCCGCCGAAGGGGTCGTCCGCACGGCGCGCCTTCTGCAGTTCGAGCAATTCCGATTTGCGCGTGACCGGTAGTTTCGCGAGCGCGTCGCGCGTGGTGACGTCGGCGGGCTTCACGCCATCGAGGATCTTCGCGAAGGCGGGTGCCGCGGTCTGCGCCTGAGCGATCTGCTTCGGCAGCGCGGCCAGCAGGTCACGCTCGCGTTCGGCGGGGTCCCGGATCTCGAGCTTGTCGTAGTGGTCGGTCATGTCCGTACCCTTTGTCTTTCAATTCGGTTCTTCAACCACGCTGATGTGTTCAGGGTGCGTGCACAGGCCACCGGGTACTCCCCTCCGCGAATGTCCCCCGGCCTGCGGCCTCCTCCTTTATTTCGCTGCGGGGAGCACCCGGTAGCCTGTGCACCAGGGCACGCTGTGGGTGATCGCCGATCAACCAGAGCTCTGAACCGATCACGTCGATGGGGTGCCTTGCGCAGCGAAATAAAGGAGGAGCCCGAAGGGCGGGGGACATTCGCGGAGCAAGGTACCCCGTCGGCGTGATCGCGCCCCGAATGGCAACGCGGCGAAAACGTCGGAACGGTCAAGCCAGCCACCTCTTGCGCCGCTTGTAGCTCTTGACGTCGCGGAAGCTTTTCCGGTCCGCGCCACCGACGCCCAGGTAGAACTCCTTCACGTCCTCGTTCTCGCGCAGGCTCTTGGCCTCGCCGTCCATCACGATGCGGCCGTTCTCCAGGATGTAGCCGTAGTCGGCGTAGCGCAGCGCCATGTTGGTGTTCTGCTCGGCCAGCAGGAAGGTCACGCGCTCCTTGGCGTTGAGGTCCTTCACGATCTCGAACACTTCCTCCACGATCTGCGGCGCCAGGCCCATCGAGGGCTCGTCCAGCAGCACCATGGTCGGGTTGGCCATCAGCGCGCGGCCGATGGCGCACATCTGCTGCTCGCCGCCCGACGTGTAGGCCGCCTGCGAGGTGCGGCGCGTCTTCAGTCGCGGGAAATACGCGTACACCTTCTCCAGCGTCTGCTGCACCGCGGCCTTGCCGTCGGTGCGCGTGTAGGCGCCGGTCATCAGGTTCTCCTCGATGGTCAGGTGCGCGAAGCAGTGGCGGCCTTCCATCACCTGGATCAGCCCGCGCTTGACCAGCTCGGCCGGCGACAGCGCTTCGATGCGCTCGCCGCGCAGCTCGATGGTGCCCTTGGTGACCGCGCCGCGCTCGCCCGCGAGAAGGTTGCTCACCGCGCGCAGCGTGGTCGTCTTGCCCGCGCCGTTGCCGCCGAGCAGCGCCACGATGCCGCCGTCGGGCACCGTCAGCGACACGCCCTTGAGCACCAGGATCACGTGGTTGTAGATGACCTCGATGCCGTTGACGTTGAGGAGGATGTTGGATTCGCTCATGGTGTGGTCCGAAGCATTCGAAAGAACGGCGACGTGCGATACCCGCCGCTCTTGCGAATGGCGGCTCTCGCGAGCCGCCACGGAACGCCTGCTCAGCGCATCAGGACTGGCAATCCGCTGCTTCGCGGCGCGTGAGCTTCTTCTCGCCCGCGTACTTGTCGGCAGCCGTCTTCACCATCGGCTTGATGATCTGCTCGTCGGCCTGGTACCAGTCGGACATGTCGCCCCACTTCGCGCCGTCCCAGGTGTGCACGCGCGCCCAGGTGGAGCCCATGTGGTCCTGGCACGAGGTGCTCACCGGTCGCATCACGCCCGAGAAGCCCAGCGCGTCGAGCTTCTTCTGGTCGAGCGCGAGGTTCTCCATGCCCCAGCGCACCTGCTCGCCGGTCATGACCTTGCCCTTGCCGAAGCGCTCCTGCGCGCGCTTGACGGCCTCGATGGTCAGCATCTGGATGATCACGCCGCGCGTGTAGAGCACCGAACCCACCTCGTCCTTCGGACCTGTGCCCTGGCCCTTGTCGTGCACCTGCTTGAGGATGTCCTGGATCACCTTGGGCTCGGTGCCCGAGGTGTTCAGCGCCAGCGCGTGGTAGCCCTTGGCGTTCGCACCCACGTCCTTCACGTCGGGCTCGGCGCCGGCCCACCACACGCCGTACATCTTCTCGCGCGGGTAGCCGGTGGCAACGGCCTCCTTCAGGGCGGTGGAATTCATCACGCCCCAGCCCCACAGCAGCACGAAGTCGGGCCGCTGCTGGCGCACCTGCAGCCAGGCCGATTTCTGCTCCACGCCGGGCGCGGTCACCGGGATCAGCGAGAGCTCGAAGCCGTTCTGCTTGGCGCGCTCCTGCAGCAGCGGGATCGGTTCCTTGCCGAAGGGCGAGTCGTGATACACGAGGGCGATCTTCTTGCCCTTGAGCTTGTCCATGCCGCCTTCCTTCTTCCCGATGTGCTGGATCAGGATGTCGGCCGCGGTCCAGTAGGAGCCCATCAGCGGGAAGTTCCACTTGAAGACGCCGCCGTCCTGCGAGGCGGCCAGGCCGTAGCCCAGCGTGATCAGCGGGATCTTGTCGGTGGGCACCTTGTCGGTCAGCGCGAAGGTGATACCGGTGGCCTGCGGATCGAAGAGCGCCACGCCCGGGCGGCCTTTCAGGCGCTCGTAGCACTCGACGCCCTTGTCGGTGGCGTAGCCGGTCTCGCACTCCTCGTACGCGATCTTCACGCCGTTGATGCCGCCGTTGGCGTTGACCAGCTTGATGTAGTCCTGCTTGCCGTTGGCCCAGGGCGTGCCGTTGGGTGCGTAGGGGCCCGTGCGATACACCAGCAGCGGGAAGAACTGTTCCTTCGCCTGCGCCTGCGCGAGCGATGGCGCGAGCATGGCGCCGAGGGTGCTGGCCACCAGGGCGGCGGTCAGAGCGAGCGATTTCAGTTTCATGCCTGTCTCCTTTGTGGGCACCTCGGTGCCGGGTTTTCTACGAACGGAACTCATCACCTCAATGCGGGAAGGGCCACAGCCGCAGCTTCTCCTTGGCCGTGGACCACAGCCGCGCGAGGCCGTGCGGCTCGACGATCAGGAAGAACACGATCAGCGCGCCGAAGATCATGGTCTCCAGGTGCGAGGCCAGCGCGGTGGAGATCGAGAAGCCCAGCCACGCGGGCAGCTGGTTCAGAAAGAGCGGCAGCAGCACGATGAATGCGGCGCCGAAGAAGCTGCCCATGATCGAGCCGAGCCCGCCGATGATCACCATGAACAGCAGTTGGAACGAGCGGTCGATGCTGAACGCAGCCGGCTCCCACGCGCCCAGGTGCACGAAGCCCCACAGCGCGCCGGCCACGCCGACGATGAAGCTGCTCACCGCGAAGGCCGTGAGCTTGGCGTACACCGGGCGGATGCCGATCACCGCGGCCGCCACGTCCATGTCGCGCATCGCCATCCACTCGCGGCCGATGGCGCTGCGCACGAGGTTCTTTGCCAGCAGCGCGAACACCGAAACGAAGATCAGGCAGAACAGGTACTTCTGCACCGGCGATTCGATGGGCACGCCGAACACGTTGAGCCCCGCCACGCTCACCGAGCCGGAAGAAGAATTGTTGGTGAACCACTGGATGCGCAGGAAGGCCCAGTCGGTGAAGAACTGCGCCGCCAGCGTGGCCACCGCGAGGTACAGCCCCTTGATGCGCAGGCTCGGAATGCCGAAGAGCACGCCGATCACCGTGGCGCACAGGCCGCCCAGCAGCAGCGATGCGATGAGAGGCATGCCCTCGATGCGCACCTGGAAGTTGTAGGCCGCGTAGGCGCCCACCGCCATGAAGGCGCCCGTGCCCAGCGAGATCTGCCCGCAGTAGCCCACCAGGATGTTCAGCCCCAGGGCAGCGAGCGACAGGATGAGGAAGGGCGTGAGGATGGCGCGCATCCAGTAGTCCGACACGCCCAGCGGCACCACCACGAAGGCCACGAGCAGCAGAACGAGGATCGCGAGGCGGTCCTGCGCGATCGGGAAGATCTGCTGGTCGGCGCGGTAGCTCGACTTGAATTGGCCGTTTTCTCTGTAGAACATCTCAGACCCGATCAATGATCTTTTCGCCGAACAGGCCCTGCGGACGCACCAGCAGGAACACCAGCGCCAGCACATAGGCGAACCAGATCTCGATGCCGCCGCCGAACATCGGACCGAGATAGATCTCGGAGAGCTTCTCGCCGACACCGATCAGCAGGCCGCCGATGATGGCGCCCGGAATGGAAGTGAGCCCGCCCAGGATCACCACCGGCAGCGCCTTCAGCGCCACCAGCGACAGCGAGAACTGCACGCCCAGCTTTGATCCCCAGATGATCCCGGCCACCAGCGCCGAGAAGCCGGCCACCGACCACACGATCACCCAGATGCGCTTCAACGGAATACCGATGGACTGCGCGGCCTGGTGGTCGTCGGCCACCGCGCGCAGGGCCCGGCCGGTGGACGTCTTCTGGAAGAACACGGCGAGCACCACCACCAGGCCCGCCGCCACCAGCGCGGCGATCAGGTCTTCCTGGCTCAGCAGCAGCCCGCCCTGGAAGGTGTTCTCCAGCACCATCAGCGGCTCCTTGGGCATGCCCACGTCGATCTTGTAGATGTCGTTGCCGAAGATCGTCTGGCCCATGCCGTCGAGGAAGTAGGCGATGCCCAGCGTGGCCATCAGCAGCGTGATGCCTTCCTGGTTCACCAGCTTGCTGAGCGCGAGCCGCTCGATGAGCCAGGCCACGACGATCATCACCGCCATGGCCGCGACGAAGGCCAGGATGTTCGCGAGGATCTGGCTCTGGAAGCCGAACCACTGCGGGAACCACTCGGCGAACCGCGCCATCGCCAGCGCCGCGAACAGCACCATCGCGCCCTGCGCGAAGTTGAAGACGCCGGAGGCCTTGTAGATCAGCACGAAGCCGATGGCGATCAGCGAATAGAGCATGCCGACCATGAGACCGCCGAAGAGGGTTTCGAGGAAAAAGCCCATGCTCAATGCTCCACGCCGAGGTATGCCCGGATCACGTCTTCGTTGTTCCGGACTTCATCCGGCGTGCCGTCCCCGATCTTCTTGCCGTAGTCCAGCACCACCACCCGGTCGGAGATGTCCATCACCACGCCCATGTCGTGCTCGATCAGCACGATGGTGGCGCCGAACTCGTCGTTCACGTCGAGGATGAAGCGGCTCATGTCCTGCTTCTCTTCGACGTTCATGCCCGCCATGGGCTCGTCCAGCAGCAGCACCTGCGGCTCCATCGCGAGCGCGCGGCCCAGGTCGACGCGCTTCTGCAGGCCGTAGGGCAGGCGGCCCACGGGGGTCTTGCGGTGCGCCTGGATCTCGAGGAAGTCGATGATGTGCTCGACGAACTCGCGGTGCGCGAGCTCCTCGCGCTCGGCCGGGCCCCAGCGCAGCGCCTGCGCGAACAGGCCGCTCTTCATCTTGAGGTTGCGCCCCGTCATGATGTTGTCGAGCACGCTCATGCCCTTGAAGAGGGCCAGGTTCTGGAAGGTGCGCGCCACGCCCATCTCGGCCACCTGGCGCGAGTTCATGTGCTTGAAGGTCTTGCCGCGGAAGGTGATGGAGCCCTGCTGCGGCCAGTAGACGCCGTTGATGCAGTTCAGCATCGAGCTCTTGCCCGCGCCGTTCGGCCCGATGATGGCCCGCACCTCGTGCTCGCGCACGTTGAAGCTGATGTCGGTGAGCGCCTTCACGCCGCCGAAGCTCAGGGAGATGTTCTGCACGTCGAGGATGACGTCGCCATCCTTGCGGCCGCCTCGTGTCGTTGTTGCAAGCATGGATGCCTCGGTGAGGTTGTGCGCGTTCATGCGGCCACCTTGATCAACGGAAAGCGCTTCGCGTCGACGATCTTCAGCGTGGCGCTCACCGAGCCCGTGCGGCCGTCCTCGAACTTGACCTGGGTCTCGATGAACTGCTCTTTCCTGCCACCGTAGAGCGCGTCGACCAGCACCGCGTACTTGTGGGCGATGAAGCCGCGGCGCACCTTGCGCGTGCGGGTCAGCTCGTCGTCGTCGGGGTCGAGCTCCTTGTGCAGCACCAGGAAGCGCGCGATCTGCGTCTCGCCCATGCCGTCCTCGGCCGCCAGGTCGGCGTTCACCTTGGCGATGCACTCGGCCACCAGCGCGAGCACGTCGGGCTTGCCGGCCAGATCGACGTAGCCGCCGTATGCCAGGCCGCGGCGCTCGGCCCAGTTGCCCACCGCTTCGTAGTCGATGTTGATGGCGGCGCAGACCTCGCTGCGGCCGTTGCCGAAGCACACGGCCTCCTTGATCTGCGGGAAGAACTTGAGCTTGTTCTCGATGTAGTTGGGCGCGAAGATCGCGCCGCCCACGAGCCGGCCCACGTCCTTGGCGCGATCGATGATGCGCAGGTGGCCCTCGCTGTCGAGCACGCCGGCGTCGCCGGTGTGGAAGTAGCCGTTCGCGTCCAGCACCTCGGCGGTGGCGTCGGGGCGCTTGTAGTACTCCTTGAGCACCGACACGCCGCGCACCAGCACCTCGCCGTCGTCGGCGATCTTGAGTTCGATGCCTGGCGCGGCCGTGCCCACGGTCTGCAGCTTGACCTTGCCGTCCTGCTGCAGGCACACGTAGGCGCAGGTCTCGGTCTGGCCGTAGAACTGCTTCAGGTTCACGCCGATGGAGCGATAGAAGCGGAACAGGTCGGGGCCGATGGCCGCGCCCGCCGTGTAGGCCACGCGGATGCGGCTCATGCCCAGCACGTTGCGCAGCGGGCCGTAGATCAGCAGGTCGCCCAGGCGGTACATCAGGCGATCGCGCAGGCTCACCGGCGCGCCGTTGAGGATGTCGGCGCCCACGCGCTGCGCCAGCGCCATGAACTTCGCATACAGCCAGCGCTTGGGCGCGGCCGCGTCCTCCATGCGGATCGACACGGCGGTGAGCAGCCCCTCGAAGGTGCGCGGCGGGCCGAAGTAGTAGCTCGGGCCGATCTCGCGCATGTCGTTCATCACCGTCTCGCTCGACTCGGGGCAGTTGAGCGTGAAGCCGCCCACCAGCCACTGCGCCACCGAGAACAGGTGGTCGCCCACCCACGCCATCGGCAGGTAGCTCATGATGTTGTCGCCGGGGCCGAGCCTGTCGGTCTCCACGCCCCCGCGTCCCGCCGCGATGAAGCTCGCATGCGTCTGGCACACGCCCTTGGGGCGGCCGGTGGTGCCGGAGGTGTAGAGGATCACGCCGACGTCGGTAGCTTCGCCGCTGGCCACCGCGCGGTCGTAGTGGCCCACGTTGGACTTGTCGAACTCGCGGCCCAGTGCGCGCAGTTGCTCGTAGCTCATGAGCCCGGGCTGGTCGTAGTGGCGCAGGCCCTTGGGGTCGTCGTAGATGATGTAGCGGATGCCCGGCTGCCCGCCCTGCTGCAGTTCGCGGCACTCGAGCAGCTTGTCGACCTGCTCCTGGTCCTCGACGATCACGAATTCGATGCCGGCGTCCTGCAGCATGAAGACCATCTCGCCGGCCACCGCGTCCTGGTACAGCGGCACGGGCACGCCGCGCAGGCTCTGCGCCGCGACCGCCGACATGTACAGGTGCGGCCGGTTGGCGCCGACGATCGCGAGGTTGTCGAAAGGCCTGAAGCCCAGGCTCGCGAGGCCGCAGGCGATCTCGCGAACTTCCTGCGCCACGGCGCTCCAGCTCCAGGTTTGCCAGATGCCGAGGTCCTTCTCGCGCATGGCGGGGGCTTCGGGCCGGGCCTCGGCGTGCGCGAGCAGCAGACGGGGAAAGGTGGGGGCGGTTGTTTGCACAGTGGGCGGATCGTAGGACTCACTTTGACGCCCGGTTGTCGTTCCAACGACAATCCTAGGGACACTACTCCCCGGAGTTTCCCGATGCCTCACGGCAATTCCAACCACAACGGCGCGCTCGGCGGTTCGACCATCAGGGACCGGGTGCGTCCCGCCGATGCCGCGGAGCTCGAAGGCATTCCGTGGCTGTCGAAGCTCACTCCTGCCGAGCGCCGTCGCGCCGAGGCCGCGCTGGTGGTCGGCGAGGCCGAGCCCGGCGACCTGGTGTGCCGCGTCGGGCGCTCGCCCACCTACTGGTTCGGCGTGGTCGAGGGCCTCTTGAAGATGAGCAACGACAACGCCGATGGCGGCTCCGTCACCTATACCGGCGTGCCGCCCGGCGGCTGGTTCGGCGAAGGCACGGTGATGAAGCGCGAGCCCTACCGCTACAACATCCAGGCGCTGCGGCGCAGCCTGATCGCCGGCCTGCCGATCGAGAGCTTCCACTGGCTGCTCGACCACTCCATCGGCTTCAACCGCTTCGTGATGAACCAGCTCAACGAACGGCTGGGCCAGTTCATCGCGGCGCTCGAGATCGACCGGCTCAACAACCCCGACGCGCGCGTGGCGCGCAACCTGGTGTCGCTCTTCAACCCGGTGCTGTACCCCGGCGTGGGCGAAGTGCTGCGGATCACGCAGCAGGAGCTGGCCTACCTCGTCGGCCTCTCGCGCCAGCGCGTGAACGAGGCGCTCAACGGCCTGTCGGCGCAGGGGCTGATCCGCGTGGAATACGGCGGGCTGCGCGTGCTCGACCTGCCGGGCCTGCGCGCGACCGCGATGTCGAACAACAAGAAGAACGCTATGGCGGAAAAGGAAAGAACATGACTCTCAAGGACCAGCTCCTGGTGGTGCCCGCGAACGCGGAGGCCGCCTTCATCCCGCCGCAGCCCGAAGTTCCTGCGAAGGCGAGAGCGAAGGCGGAAGACACCGGCCCCACGCTCGAGGAAGCGCTCGCGCGCAACGAGGCGCTCACCGAGAAGATCGAGGCGCTGGACGCCGTGCTCGCCAAGCCGCTCAGCGAGATCCTCGCCGACCGCGAGAAGGCCGAGGAAGCCGCTCTCGCGTGGGATCGCTTCGGCGCGATGTGGATGCTCTCGCAGCGCGCGATGCGCCGCGTGGCGCTCGATCTCGCGGCGCAACTGGGCGTGAGCGAGGAAGAGGTGGTGGCGCGCGCGATGGCCAATGCCAACGCGGTGCTCAACGGCGCGGACGAGGTCGACCTGGGCGGCACCATCGCGCCGGCACAGATGCAGCACATTGCGCGGCATCGCAACTTCCTGAGGAAGCAGTTCAAGTAGGGACAAGCGATTCGCTTTAACCTTCCGGCCTTCGTTCCATCAACAAAGACTTTTCCAGATGTCCACCTCCCACCTCACCCTCATCACCGGCGCCTCGCGCGGCCTGGGCCAGGCCATGGCCGAGCAGTTGCTGCAGGCCGGCCATACGGTGATCGGCATTTCGCGCAAGCAGTCGCCCGCGCTGGCCGAAGCGGCCAAGGCCGCCGGCGCCGAGATCACGCAATGGGAGCAGGACCTGTCCGACCCCGTTGCCGCCGCCGAGCGCCTCTCTGCCTGGCTCAAGACTGTCGACGCGCAGCGCTTCGACAGCGTCACGCTCATCAACAACGCCGGCACGGTCGGCAACCCGGCGCCGCTGTCGCGCGCGGTGGGGTCCGAGCTGTCGCAGGCGCTGCGCATCGGCCTGGAAGCGCCGATGCTGCTGACGGCGGCGTTCCTGGGCGCCACGCGCGAATGGCACGGTGTGCGCAAGGTGCTGAACATCTCCTCGGGCCTGGGCCGCAACGCCATGGGCAGCCAGGCGCCCTACTGCGCGGCCAAGGCCGGCATGGACCACTTCTCGCGCGCCGTGGCGCTGGAAGAGGCCAATGCGCCGAACGGCGCGCGCATCGTCTCGCTGGCGCCGGGCGTGATCGACACCGACATGCAGGTTCAACTGCGCGGTGCGTCGGCCGAGAAGTTTCCGGACCGCACGCGCTTCGAGAAGATGAAGAACGAAGGCATGCTCGACAGCCCCGCCAGCGCTGCTGCCAAGGTGCTCAAGTACCTGGCGCGCGCGGACTTCGGCGCGAAGCCGGTGGCCGACGTGCGCGACCCCGATTGAGCGGAAGGCGAGCGACCCCATGGCAACGGCCCAGGCCATCGACACCGGCGAGTACAAGCTCTTTCCCTCGCCGCGCAACGTGCACCGCATCGTGTTCGAACACCAGGTGTTCGTGCCCCATCCCTACGCGCTGATCGTGATGAACGAGTTCGGCTTCAAGGGGCGCTACAGCCTGTTCTCGGCCTGCCGCATGAAGGACGGGAAGATGGGGCAGGTGGTGACGTTCGAGGACGTAGGGGACGTGGACGTCTTCAATCGCAAGTTCGTACCGGACTGAGTCCGGTATTTCTCCCTCCCCCGCTGGGGGAGGGCAGGGGTGGGGGCACGCGGCCCATGCGCCGCCAGCGGCCTTTTCAAGCGCCGACTGCCCCCATCCCGACCTTCCCCCAGAGGGGGAAGGAGCAGGCCCCGCTTCACTGCATCGCAAACCTGTCCCGCTGCGCCTGCGCGCATTCCCCCATCACGCCCAGCGCACGCTCCACCGTCGGCGTGCCCATCACGAACGGGTTCGCTGCGCCCGCGGGCTGCTGGCGCAGCGCGGCCATCTTGGCCTGCGAGCTGTCGACGTTCGAGTGGTTCGACAGCATCACGTCGATGTTCTGCGCCTTCACGATCGAATCCATGCGCTTCGTGGACGCGATGTAGTTGTCCAGCCGCGGCACGTCCTTGCCGAAGTTGAAGCCCGTGCCGCCCCAGAGCATGGCGCGGTGCTTCCTGCCGTTCTCGCTCACGTCGAACACCGGCGACAGCGTGCCCATGGTGTGGCCCGGCGTGAGGTAGAGGGTGACGGTGGTGTCGCCCAGCGTGACGCGGTCACTGTCCTTCACCGAGATGTCGCGCTTGGGCGGCGCGCCCCAGATCGGCGTGGCGAATTCCAGCTTGGTCTCGGTCATCGTCCAGTCGGCATCGCTCATCACCACGCGCGCGCGGTATTTCTGCGCGAGGTAGGGGGCGCCGCCGTAGTGGTCGCCGTGGCCGTGCGTGACGATCACGTACTTGATCTGCGCCGGGTCGAGGCCCAGCTTTCGCATGCCGCCTTCGATGAGCGCGGCCGCCTCCACCTGGTTGTTGAGCGCATCGATGAGGATGATGCCGTCCGAGGTCTTGATGGCCCAGGCGCTGACCCAGTCGGCGCCCACGAAGTAGAGGTTGTCGAAGGCCCTGGCCGGCGGCGGTGCGGGCTTGTTGATGAGCAGGGGCAGGCCCTTGTCGAGCTCTTCCTGCGGCGGGCGTGTGGCCGGAGCGGGCTTGCACAGCGACAGCAGCGGCCCGAGGTCGGTGCCCGCGGCCTTGGTGGCTGCGGCGACGTGCGCGGCGACGGTGGCGTCTGAAGGCTTCTGCGCGGCAGGTGGTGTTTGCGCGCAGCCCTGGAAGAGGACGACGGCCGCCGCGAGGGCAGCCGTCTTCAATGGAAGCGAAGGAACCATCGGTGTCTCCATGCCGTCGTTGCGGCCTGTTCTGGAGACACCATTCTGCGACGCGAAGGCTTATTCGATTGTCGCGCCCGAGGCTTGCACGATGCCCTTCCACTTCTCGTAGTCGGTCTTCAGCAGCGCGCCGAACTGCTCGGGCGTCATGCTCTGCGGCTCGGCGCCCTGGGCGATGATGGCCGCCTTCATCTCGGGCGTGGCCAGCAGCTTGTTGACCTCGGCATTCAGCGTGGCCACCACGTCCTTCGGCGTGCCGGCGGGCACGAAGAGGCCGTACCAGGTGCTCACGTCGAAGTCCTTGTAGCCGAGCTCGGCCACGGTGGGCGTCTCGGGCAGCGAGGTGCTTCGCTTGGCCGAGGTGACGGCCAGCGGGCGCAGCTTGCCGGCCTTGATCTGCGCCATGGCCGAAGGCACCGACGACACCATCAGGTCGACGTTGCCCGCGAGCACGTCCATCATGGCTGCGTTGGAGCCCTTGTAGGGCACGTGGCGCATCTTGATCTTGGCGGCGCCGTTGAAGATCTCGCCGGCCAGGTGGATGGTGGTGCCGTTGCCGGGCGAGCCGTAGGTGACGGTGTCGGGCGCGGCGCGCGCGGCCTTCACCACGTCGTCGAGCGTCTTGAACTTGGAGTTGGCCTGCGTGACGATCACCACCGGCGTGTAGGCCACGTGGGCCACGGCAGTGAAGTCCTTCACCGGGTTGTAGCTCAGGTTCTTGTAGAGCCAGGGCGCGACGACCATGTTGTCCTTCTGGCCCATCACGATGTCGTAGCCGGTGGGCGTCGCGCGCGCGGCCTCGGCGATGCCGATGGTGCCGCCTGCGCCCGCGCGGTTGTCGGGCACCACGGTCCAGTGTTTGGCCTCGGTGAGCTTCTGGGCCACCAGGCGCGCGAGGATGTCGGTGCCGCCACCGGGCGGGAAGGGCACGACCATGCGGATGGGCTTGGCGGGATAGGCGGTGGACTGTGCGTGCGCCGCAATGCCGGCGAACGCCATGGGGATTGCCAGCGCAATGGCCAGCGGGCGGATGAGTTTTCGGATCATGGGTTCTCTTTGTCTCTGGACTGATCGCTGATCGGGTTGCAGCCTGAAGGCTTCGCTTCGCCTCACTGCACCAGCGGTGCAGTGTGCCGCAACCGGCCAGGCCGGGATTTCGCGGTTCGCGATGGCCGTCTTCTCCAGATGTGGCAGCTCGCGACGGTTTGGCACGCCTGCAGTGCGCCCGGTGCGCGCCGGAAGAGGCCCATTCTTCCTTTTGTGCTGCCGTTCGCACCACGACTGTGCCGCCAGCCCGGTTTCGGCTGGCATGAAACTTGTGTGCGCGTTGTGCAAGTAACTTGCATAAATGCAAGTAGCTTGCTGATCCCGTTAACACCTGTTTCAATCCACACCCGAGGGCCTGGTCATGCTGTTACATCGCGCAATCGCTGGCGTTCTTTCCCTGTTTCTGCTTGGTGCCGCGCACAGCGCCGACATGCTGGAAACGGTGAAGAGCAAGAAGGAAATCGTCGTCGGCACCGAGGCGCAGTTCGCGCCCTTCGAGTTCCTGCAGGACGGCAAAATCGTGGGCTACGGCCCCGACCTCATGCGCCTGATCCTGGCGGACCTGCCCGAGGTCCGGGTCAAGCAGCTCGACGTGCCGTTCCAGGGCATCCTGCCGGGCCTGGCGACCAAGCGCTTCGACTTCGTCGTGACCTCGGTGACGCTCACGAAGGAGCGCGCCGACAAGTTCGCCTTCACCGTGCCCATCGCCGACGCCACGACGGCGCTGGTCAAGCGCAAGGAGGACAGCGCGCTCGCCGACCCCGCAGGCATCGCCGGCAAGACGGTCGGCTCGCAGGCGGGCTCGGCCCAGCTGAAAGCGCTGCAAGACTACGCGAAGAAGCTGCAGGCCGAAGGCAAGCCGGCGGTCACCATCCGCGAATACGTGAGCTTCGACGAAGCCTATGCCGACCTGGCCGCTGGCCGGCTCGCGGCGGTGGCGCAGTCGCTCTCCAATCTGGCGACGCTGGTCAAGACGCGCGGCGACATCTACGCGGTGATGCCGGCGCCCATCGGCCCCAAGACCTACTTCGGCTGGGTCGGCCGCAAGGATGCGGACAGCGCGCCGCTGGTCAAGTTCTTCAGCGACGGCATCGCGCGCGCCCAGAAGAGCGGCAAGCTCAAGGAGCTGCAGATGAAGTGGTTCGGCTTCACGATGGACGTGCCCACCGACGCGGTGCCGGCGCCCCAGATGTGAGCGGGCCCGCAAGAAACGACGCTTCCTGAGCACCACGCACCGTCCGATGAACGCGGCAACCCTTTTCGAGCGCCTGGCCGCCTACCTGCCGGTACTGCTGCAGGGCCTCGCCACCACGCTGAGCGTGGCGGTGGCGGCCATCCTGCTGGGCTTTGCCTGGGGTGCGGTGCTGCTGGGCCTGTCGCTGCGGCGCGGCGGCCGGGGCGTGCTGCCCGCCGCGGTGCGCACCTACCTGAGCTTCTTTCGCGGCACGCCGCTGCTGGTGCAGCTGCTCATGCTCTTCTACCTGCCCAGTGCCTACGGCGTCGATCTGCCGCCGCTGCTGGTGGCCATCGTCGCGCTGGGCCTGAACTCCGCCGCGTTCCAGTGCGAGATCCTGCGCGCCGGGCTGGTGGCGGTGCCGGCGGGGCAGATCGAGGCGGCCGCCTCGTTCGGCATGCCGCCCGCGCGCATCTTCCGCCACGTGCAGCTGCCGCAGCTTGCGCGGGCCGTGTGGCCAGCCGTGGTGTCCGAAGCCATCGACGTGGTGAAGAGCTCGGCCATCGTCTCGGTGATCGCGGTGGCCGACCTCGGGCGCAGCGGCCGGCAGATCGTGGCGGCCAATTTCAGGCCGCTGGAGGTGTACGTCTGCGTGGGCCTGTGCTACCTGCTGATGACCGGTGCGGTGCTGTGGCTCGGCCACTGGCTGCGCACCCGGATGGAGCGGCCATGATCGACGCCGCGCTCCTGGGCCAGTTGCTGCCCGAGTTCGGCTCGGCCGCGCTGCGTACCGTGCTGCTCACGCTGGTGGGACTGGCGGGCGGGCTGGTCGTGGGCTTCGGTTTTCACGCGCTGCGCGAAACCGGCTGGCGCGCGGCGCGCTGGCTCTATGTCGCCTACACCGGGGTGTGGCGCGGCGTGCCGTTCCTGATCCACCTTTTCATCGTGTACTTCGGCCTGCCGAGCGCGGGCCTCTCGCTCGATCCGTTCGCCGCCGCGGGCCTCACGCTCGCCGTGTACGGCGGCGCGTACTTCGCGGAGATCTTTCGCGCCTGCTGGCAGAGCATTCCGCGCGGCCAGATCGAGGCGGCCCGGTGCATGGGCCTGTCCTCCCGCCAGATCTTCGCCACCATCGAATGCCCGCAGGCGCTGCGCGCCAGCCTGCCCCTGATCGCGAGCCAGACCATCCTGCTGATGAAGGAGTCCGCGCTGGCCTCGGTCATCACCTATCCCGAACTGACGATGACCGCCGGCAAGGTCGTGTCGGAGCAGTTCGTCTACGTCGAGCCCTACCTGCTGCTGGCGCTGAGCTACTGGGGCCTGTCGCTGCTCGTCAACCGCGCGGCCGGCACGCTGCGCGCGTGGTCGGCCCTTCGAGAAACACCCCGCCCATGAATGCTTCCGTGACCGTTCCCATCGTCTCCATGCGCGGCGTCGGCAAATCGTTCGGCACGCAGTGCGTGCTGTCCGGCATCGACCTGGACATCCGCAAGGGCGAAGTCGTGTCGTTGATCGGCCCCTCGGGCTCGGGCAAGACCACGCTGCTGCGCTGCATGAACTTTTCTCGAGGCCTACGACGAGGGCGAGGTCCGCATCCGCGGCGCTCTGCTCGGCTATCGCCGCAACGCAGCCGGCGCACTGGTCCGCGAGAGCGAGCGCGTGATCGCCGAGGTGCGCTCGCCGGTCGCCATGGTGTTCCAGCAGTTCAACCTGTGGCCGCACATGACGGTGCTGGCCAACGTGATGGCGCCGCTCACCCTGGCCAAGGGGCTGCGCGAAGACCAGGCCCGCAGCGTTGCCGGGGAGGCGCTGGAGCGCGTGGGCATGTCGGCCAAGGCCGACGCGCGTCCGCCCCAGCTCAGCGGCGGGCAGCAGCAGCGCGTGGGCATCGCCCGGGCGCTCGCGGTCGGCCCCGAGGTGATGCTGCTCGACGAGCCGACCTCCGCGCTCGACCCGGAGCTCGTCGACGAGGTGCTGGAGGTGATCAAGTCGCTCTCGCGCGGCGGCATGACCATGATCATGGTCACGCACGAGATGAGCTTCGCGGCCGAGGTGTCGGACCGGATCGTGTTCATGGAGAAGAGCCGCATCGTGACGATCGGCACGCCGCGCGAGGTGATCCACCAGCCGGAACACCCGCGCATCCGGGCGTTCCTGCAGCCGTGGATTCGCCGCAGCCTGGGCAATGCCGCGGCAGGAGCGGCCGCATGAACCTGCTCGACGAAGTGGGGGATGCGACCGTGGCCCACGAGGTGGCGCACGCGGTCGACGCCGCGCGCCTCGAGGCGCGACTGCGCGGACTGGCGGCGCATGGCGCCGTCGGTACGGGCACCAGCGGCGGTGTGGCTCGGCAGGCGCTGAGCGCGCACGAACTGGCCGCGCGGCGATGGCTGGTGCAGCCGTTCGCGCAGCGGCCCGGCTACCGCATCGGCATCGATGCCGCCGCCAACGTGTTCGTGCGGCGCGATGGACAGGAATCGAAGCTGTCGCCGGTCGTGACCGGCAGCCACATCGACACCCAGCCCCTGGGCGGCTGGCTCGACGGCGCCTTCGGCGTCGCGGCGGGCCTGGAGGTGTTCGACGCGCTCGACCGTCTCGGCCTGCAGACACGCCGGCCGATCGAAGTGGCGATGTGGACCAACGAGGAAGGCTCGCGCTTCGCACCCGGGCTGATGGGCTCGGTGGCCTTCACCGCGCCGCAGTGTCTGGATGCGTTCCTCGGCGTGCGCGACGGCGAAGGCCTGTGCTTCGAGGCAGCGCGCGATGCCGCCGTGGACGACCTGCGCGGCGAGGCGCAGCGCCAAGGCTGGGCCTGGATGGACGACACCCCGCTGGCGCGCCCGGTGCACTGTTTCGTCGAAGCACACATCGAGCAGGGGCCGGTGCTGGAGGCCGAGGGCCTGCAGGTCGGCTGCGTGACGGCGATCCAGGGTGTGCGGTGGTTCCGCATCACCGTGCCTGGGCGCAGTGCGCACGCGGGCACCACGCCGCCGGCCTCGCGCGACGATGCCCAGGCCAAGGCCGTGCGCATGGCCCATGCGTTGCTCGACCACGCGGCGCAGTACGGCGACGACCGGCTGCGCCTGACCATCGGGCGATGGGAGTGCAGCCCTGGGTCGATCAACACGATCGCCGATCGCGTCGTCTTCACCGTCGATGCCCGCCATCCCGAGTCTGCCGCGCTCGATGCGGTGCGCCAGCTCATCCATGCGGCGCTGCCGGCCGGAGGCCAGGTCGAGGTGCTGCAGGACAAACCCACGGTGCGCTTCGACGCCGCGCTCGCAAGCCTCGCACGCGAGGCCTGTGCCGCCCTGCAGCTGAGCCATCGCGAGATGCTCTCGGGCGCCTTCCACGATGCCATGCCGCTGGCCGGCTTCTGTCCCACCGCGATGCTGTTCGCGCCCAGCCGCGCCGGCGTGAGCCACCACCCCGACGAAGACACCCGCATCGACGATCTCGCAGCCTGCACGCGTGCCCTGGCCTGGTGCCTCGCGCGGCTGGCCGGGCCGCTCGCTTCCTCCATCCCCAACGAACCTTCAAAGGACTAGCCAGACCATGGACGACCAAGCCATCTCCCATTCCCATGCGCACACCCACGTCGCCGACAACGGCGAACCCGTCGGTGCCAACAACACGCTGCGCGAGCCCGTGTCGGCCGACGGCACGCCCGAGCTCGGCAGGCGCTACGAGGTCCCCGCGCGCAACGGCCGTGCCGTGCGGCTCGCCAAGGGCCAGGTGATCCGCGTCATCAACACGCACGGCAGCCAGGTGTGCGACTTCTGGGCGTTCAAGGCCGACGACCTGAGCGAATTCATGTCGATGGAGCACGCGCGCGCCGTCATCGACCGCATCATTCCCAAGGCCGGCGATCCGCTGGCCACCAACCGCCGCCGACCCATCATGACGCTGCTGGCAGACACCTCGCCCGGCGTGCACGACACGCTCATGGCCGCCTGCGACGCCTACCGCTACCAGAACCTCGGCGTGACCGAGTACCACGACAACTGCGCCGACAACATGCGCATGGCGCTCAAGGCCATCGGCCTGCGCGCACGCGAGGTGCCGCAGCCGCTCAATCTGTGGATGAACATTCCGGTGGGCCCATCGGGCGGCGTAGACTGGCTGCCGCCCGTATCCAAGGCCGGCGACCATGTGGATCTGCGCGCCGAGATGGACTGCGTGGTGGTCATGTCGGCCTGTCCGCAGGATATTGTCCCGATCAACGACAACCGCCCGGTCGAAGTGCATTTCACCGTGCTGGCAACTGCCTGACCTTCCCCGGCCCGCCGCCGGCTCACCGACGATTCGACATGCGCACTTCCAAGAAGACGACCCCCCTGCCCGTGGCCTCTTCTCCCCCGGCGGCTGGTGCGGACGCGGACCTCGCGCTGTCGGCGCTGGGGCCGCGGCTCAAGCATGCGCGCATGGTGCGGAGCCTGACGCTGAAGGCGCTCGCGGACGCGGCCGGCTGCTCCGAAAGCCTGCTGTCGCGCGTGGAGCGTGGCCAGGTCATGCCGTCGCTGGCCAACCTGCACCGCCTGGCGCGCGCGCTGGACACCAACGTCGCCGAGCTCACGGCTTCCTTCGCGCCGCCCACGTCGCCGGTGACCCGGGCGTCCGAACGCCCGGTGATCGAGTTCACCGGCCTGCGGGGCAAGAAGCGCGGCGTGAAGCTCGAGAGGGTGATCGTGCCGATTCGCGGCCAGCTGCTGCAGGCGGACATCCACGTGCTCGAGCCCAAGGCCGAGAGCCTGGAGCAGATCGCACACGCCGGCGAGGAAATGGGCTACGTGATCGAGGGCGAGTTCGAGCTGCGCCTGCGCGACGAGGTCTACCTGCTGTCGGCCGGCGACTCGTTCTATTTTTCGAGCGACGTGCCGCACAGCTACCGCAATCCCGGCAAGACCCAGACCCGGGTGCTGTGGACCAATACCCCCGCCACGTTCTGAAGCTGCTTTCTCCATGCACACAGACACCGCCATGCAGACGCTGCCGCGCTACAGCGGCATCCCGACCTTCATGCGCGTGCCCTTCGCACAGCGCCTCGAAGACTTCGACATCGCCCTGGCCGGCGTGCCGTTCGACGGCGGCGTGACGGCGCGCCCCGGCGCACGCTACGGCCCGCGCGAGATTCGAAACATGTCGTCGATGACGCGCGCCATCCACCACGTGAGCGGCTTCAACCCCTTCGAGGCGTGCCGCGTGGCCGACGTGGGCGACGTGCCTTTCACCGACGTGTACCACCTGGAGCGTTCGCACGAGGACATCCGCCGCTTCTTCGAGCCGCTGTTCGCCGCCGGCAAGACGGTGCTGGCCGCGGGCGGCGACCACTCGATCACCTTTCCCGTGTTCCAGGCGATGGCGCCTCGCCAGCCGCTGGGCATGGTGCACATCGACGCGCACACCGACACCTGGGACGACTTCCTCGGCTCCAAGTTCAGCCATGGCTCGCCGTTTCGCCGCGCGGTCGAGGCCGGGCTGCTCGACCCGAAGCGCACTATCCAGATCGGCATCCGCGGCGCGCAGAACTCCGACGAAGGCTGGCGCTATTCGCTGGACAGTGGCATGCGCGTGGTCTTCATCGAGGAGTTCGAGGCCAGGGGCGTCGAGGCGATCGTGCAGGAGGCTCGGCGCATCGTCGGCAACGGCCCCACCTACCTGTCGCTGGATGTCGATGGCCTGGACCCGGTATTCGCGCCGGGCACCGGCACGCCCGAGATCGGTGGCATGACCACGCGCGAAACGCTGGGCCTGCTGCGCGGCCTCGACGGCCTGGATTTCGTCGGCGCAGACGTGGTCGAGGTGTCGCCGCCCTACGACCCGTCGGGCAACACCGCGCTGCTGGGCGCCACGCTGATGTACGAACTCCTGTGCCTGCTGGCGCGCAACGTGGCCTCGAAGCGCTGAAACCTTTTGTCGGGAACCTGACTTGACAGGGTCTCGGCGAGCACTGAATACTGCACCGGATGGTTGAGTATTTTTGGCTCGCCTGGCGCCGCTCGATGGTCCGCCGGGCCCTACAGGAGACTCGCATGCTCGGAAACATCAACGCGGTGGCCAACCTGGCGGTGAAAGACCTCGCCACGGCCCGCCGTTTCTACGAGGACACGCTGGGCCTGTCGCAGGTCGATGCGGAAGGCGACGAAGTCATCGTCTATCGCAGCGGCAATACGCGCATCAACGTGTACCGTTCGCAGTTCGCGGGCACCAACCAGGCGACGGCCGTGACATGGTCGGTCGGCGGCGACATCGAGCGCATCGTGGATGCGCTGAAGTCGCGGGGCGTGCGCTTCGAGCACTACGACATGCCTCATGCGAAGCTGGTGGGCGACCTCCACGTCATGGGCGACATGAAGGTCGCGTGGTTCAAGGACCCGGACGGGAACATCCTGAACCTGATCAACGACTGATCGAGAGATCGATCAGCCGAAGTTCTTGGCGGCGAAGTCCCAGTTGACCAGCTTGGCCAGGAAGGTCTCGACGAACTTCGGGCGCAGGTTGCGGTAGTCGATGTAGTAGGCGTGCTCCCAGACGTCCACGGTCAGCAGCGCGGTGTCTGCAGTCGTCAGCGGCGTGCCGGCTGCGCCCGTGTTCACGATGTCCACGGTGCCATCAGGCTTCTTCACCAGCCAGGTCCAGCCCGAGCCGAAGTTGCCCACGGCCGACTTCACGAAGGCTTCCTTGAAGGCGTCGTAGCTGCCCCACTTCGCTTCGATGGCCTTGGCCAGCGCGCCGGTGGGAGCGCCGCCGCCTTGGGGCTTCATGCAGTTCCAGAAGAAGGTGTGGTTCCAGATCTGCGCGGCGTTGTTGTAGATGCCGCCGCTGGACTTCTTGACGATCTCTTCGAGCGTCAGCGATTCGAACTCGGTGCCCTTCTGCAGGTTGTTGAGGTTCACCACGTAGGCGTTGTGGTGCTTGCCATAGTGGTACTCGAGGGTTTCCTGCGAGTACTCAGGGGCCAGTGCGTCGAGCGCGTAGGGCAGGGGTGGTAGCTTGTGTTCCATCGTGATTTCCTCGTGGTGGTTGAAAAAAGAAAAAAGGGGCTCAGGCGTTCGCCCTGGCCTTGGGTTCGATCCGGTAGGCGCAGCGCCGCGCGCCCGCGAGCATGTGCTCGACGCGGCTCACGTTCACGTCGGGGCCCAGCACTTCGTCGAACAGCTGCAGCTCGCTGCGGCAGAAGCCGGTGCAGGCCTGCGCGGCGGTGCAGATGGGGCAGTGGTTCTCGATGAAGAGAAAGCCATCGCCTTCCTCATCGGACCGGAACTCGGCCATGTAGCCCTCGCGGCTGCGGATCTCGGCCAGCCGCTCCAGCCGTGTCTTCAGGCTGCGCGCGCCGCGCATGGCCTCGGTGTAGTTGGCACGCATCGTCGCCTCGCGCGCCCCGATGAGCTGGTCCATGCCCTTCTGCCCGAACACGCTGATGACGGCGCTGATCATCTGCACCGTCATCTCGGCGTGCGTGTCGGGAAAGCGCTTGTGGCCCTCCCCGGTGAGCCGCCAGATCTGCGTGGGCCGGCCCCGGCCGCTGGAGCGGCTTTCCGAATCGACCAGCCCCTCGGCCTCCAGCTTGGCCATCTGCTGGCGCACGGCCTCCACCGTGACGTTGAGCACCTTGGCGATGTCGGGAATGCCGAGCGCTCCACGCGTCTTGAGCGTCGAGAGGATGCGGTCTGCCGGCTGGTGCGGCATCCAGGCGGGCCTGGCGGCATCCGGGGGCAGGCCTTTGGATTGCTTGTTCATCGCAGGTTCATTATTAATCAAGCAAAGTGCTTTGATTATTTGACGGCGGAGATCGACTGTCGATGGGGCTGGGCAATGGCCCTCGCAGGCAGGGGCTATTTGCGCAGGGCATTCGCGTTTTTACGCTTTCTTTACGCCCACCCCCTTACTCTTTCCCCCGTTTTGACGCCCGTCTGCCGAGACTGACTCCCATCTTTTCTCGTATGCAGGAGTGATGCATGGACATCGTCTGGGTGGGCGCCTTGCTGGCGCTGTGGGCCGTGGTGGGGGCCATGGTGGTCGGGCTGGACAGGCTCGATGCGCCGAAGAACCCGTCGAACAAGAAGGCGCCGAACGCCGCCGCCGATGGAGCCGCGTCGTGATCAGCCTCGAAGTTCTCTATGGCTTCGGCGCGTTGATCGCCGTGGTTCTCTTCGCGTACCTGGTGTTCGCGCTGATCTGCGCGGAGGAATTCTGAAATGACCTCCTCCACCTGGGGCCTGCTGGCCCTTTTCCTGGTGCTGCTGGGCCTGCTCGCATGGCCGGTGGGCAAGTTCCTTGCCGCGCTGTGCAACGAGCGCGTGCCGCGCTGGATGCAGCGCGTCGAGGCGCCGCTCTACAGGCTCTCGGGAACCAGGCCCGAGCAGTCGATGCACTGGCTGCGCTATGCCTTCGCGCTGCTGGCCTTCAATGCCATCGGCGCGATCTTCGTCTATGCACTGCAGCGCCTGCAGGCCTGGCTGCCGCTCAACCCCGCGGGCATGGCGGCCGTGTCGCCCGACTCGGCCTTCAACACCGCGGTGAGCTTCGTCTCCAACACCAACTGGCAGGGCTATGCGGGTGAGTCGACCATGAGCTATCTCACGCAGATGCTGGGTCTCACGGTGCAGAACTTCTTCTCCGCCGCCACCGGCATCGCGGTGGCCTTCGCGCTGGTGCGGGGCTTCGCCCGGCGCGGCGACGGCAAGGGGCTGGTGGGCAACTTCTGGGCCGACATCACGCGCGTCACGCTGTGGGTGCTGGTGCCGATCTCGTTCGTGCTGGCCGTGGTCTTCGCGGGCCAGGGCGTGATCCAGAACTTCGACGCCTACAAGGAAGCGAACACGCTGGAGACCACCGCCTTCCAGCAGCCGAAGAACGGCGCCGACGGCCAGCCGCTGAAGGACGAGAAGGGCCAGCCGGTGATGGAAGACGCCACCACCAAGACGCAGACGCTCGCCATGGGCCCGGTCGCCTCGCAGGAAGCCATCAAGATGGTGGGCACCAACGGCGGCGGCTTCTTCAACGCCAACTCGGCGCATCCGTACGAGAACCCGACGGCACTGGTGAACCTGCTGCAGATGATCGCGATCTTCCTGATCCCGGCCGCGCTGTGCTTCACCTTCGGCCACGTGGTGGGCGACATGCGCCAGGGCTGGGCGGTGCTCGCGGCGATGACGGTGATGTTCGTCGTCGCGGTCATCGTCATCACGCCCGCCGAGCAGGCCGGCAACCCGCTGCTGACTCCGCTGGGCGTCGACCAGATCCACGGCGTGCTTCAGGCCGGCGGCAACATGGAGGGCAAGGAGGTGCGCTTCGGCATCGACGCCTCCTCGCTCTTCGCCGCCATCACCACGGCCGCCTCGTGCGGTGCGGTCAACGGCATGCACGACTCGCTCACCCCGATCGGCGGCATGGTGCCGCTGGTGCTGATGCAGCTCGGCGAGGTGGTGTTCGGCGGCGTGGGCTCGGGCCTGTACGGCATGCTGATCTTCGCGATGCTCGCGGTGTTCATCGCCGGCCTGATGATCGGCCGCACGCCGGAGTACCTCGGCAAGAAGATCGAGGTGCGCGAGATGAAGCTGATCTCCATCGCCATCCTGGTGACGCCGATCCTGGTGCTGGCCGGCACCGCGGTGGCGGTGATCGCGGGTGCGGGCAAGGCCGGCATTGCCAACCCCGGCGCGCACGGCTTCTCGGAGATCCTGTACGCGCTGACCTCGGCCGCCAACAACAACGGCAGCGCCTTCGCTGGCCTGTCGGCCAACACGACCTTCTACAACGGCCTGCTCGCGCTCGCGATGTGGCTCGGCCGCTTCGCGATGATCGTGCCGGTGCTGGCCGTGGCCGGCGCGCTGGCCGCCAAGAAGCGCCTGCCCGTGACCAGCGGAACGCTGCCCACGCACGGCCCGCTCTTCGTCTCGTTGCTGATCGGCACGGTGCTGCTGGTCGGCCTGCTCAACTACGTGCCGGCGCTGGCCCTGGGCCCGATCGTCGAGCACCTCGTGCTCTGGAAATGAGAAGGAGCGCACCATGACCGCCAATACAAAAACCTCTCTCTCGCTCTTCGATGCGGCGCTGGTCAGGCCCGCGCTGTGGGCCGCCTTCGCCAAGCTCAACCCGCGCACCCAGTGGCGCAACCCGGTGATGTTCATCGTCTACATCGGGAGCATCCTCACGACGGTGCTCTGGGTGCATGCGCTGAGCTTCCCGGGCGACACCGGCATGAAGCCCGCCTTCGTGCTGGCCGTGACCGTCTGGCTGTGGTTCACGGTGCTCTTCGCCAACTTCGCCGAGGCGCTGGCCGAAGGCCGCAGCAAGGCGCAGGCCGCTTCGCTGCGCGGCCTGCGCAAGGACACCTGGGCCAAGAAGCTGCAGGAGCCGCACCACGGCGCCCAGTGGCTTCCCGAGCAGGCACCGAACCTGCGCAAGGGCGACGTGGTGCTCGTGGAAACCGGCGACGTGATCCCGCTCGACGGCGAAGTCATCGAAGGCGTGGCCTCGGTCGACGAGAGCGCCATCACCGGTGAATCGGCACCCGTGGTGCGCGAGTCGGGCGGCGACTTCTCGGCCGTGACCGGCGGCACCCGCGTGCTGTCCGACTGGCTGGTGGTGCGCATCTCGGTGAACCCGGGCGAATCGTTCCTCGACCGCATGATCGGCATGGTCGAGGCCGCCAAGCGCCAAAAGACGCCCAATGAGATCGCGCTGACCATCCTGCTGGTGGCGCTGACCATCGTGTTCCTGGTGGTCACGGTCACGCTGCTGCCGTTCTCCATCTTCAGCGTGGAGGCCGCGGGTGCGGGCACGGTGGTGTCGCTCACCGCGCTGGTCGCGCTGCTGGTGTGCCTGATTCCGACCACCATCGGCGGCCTGCTGTCGGCCGTGGGCGTGGCCGGCATGAGCCGCATGATGCAGGCCAACGTGATCGCCACCTCGGGCCGCGCGGTCGAGGCCGCCGGCGACGTCGACGTGCTGCTGCTCGACAAGACCGGCACCATCACGCACGGCAACCGCCAGGCCAGCGCCTTCCTGCCCGCGCCGGGCGTGACCAAGGCGCGCCTCGCACGCGCCGCGATGATCTCTTCGCTGGCCGACGAGACGCCCGAGGGCCGCAGCATCGTCGAGCTCGCGCGCCGCGAAGGCCTGGAGCTGACGCCGGTGGAGGGCGCCCGCTTCGTCGCCTTCACCGCGCAGACACGCATGAGCGGCGCCGATCTGCCAGCCGCCCCCAACAGCCTGGACACCGACCTCGTGCTGCTGCGCAAGGGCGCGGTCGACGCGGTGCGCCGACACGTCGAGGCCATTGGCGGCACGGCGGCGCCAGAGGTGCTGCGCGCCTCCGAGGAAGCGGCGCGCCGCGGCAGCACGCCGCTGGCCGTGGCCGAGGGCAACCGCGTGCTGGGCATCGTCGAGCTCAAGGACATCGTCAAGACCGACATCAAGGAGCGCTTCGCCGAGCTGCGCCGCATGGGCATCAAGACGGTGATGATCACCGGCGACAACAAGCTCACCGCGGCAGCCATCGCCGCCGAGGCCGGCGTGGACGACTTCCTGGCCGAAGCCACGCCCGAGGACAAGCTCGCGCTGATCCGCCAGTACCAGTCCGAAGGCCGCCTGGTGGCGATGACCGGCGACGGCACCAACGACGCCCCCGCGCTCGCGCAGGCCGACGTGGCCGTGGCCATGGGCAGCGGCACGCAGGCCGCCAAGGAGGCCGGCAACATGGTCGACCTCGACTCCAACCCGACCAAGCTGCTGGAGGTGGTGGAGACCGGCAAGGCGCTCCTGATGACGCGCGGCTCGCTCACCACTTTCTCGATCGCGAACGACGTGGCGAAGTACTTCGCCATCATCCCGGCGATCTTCATCTCGACCTACCCGCAGCTGGGCGCGCTCAACGTGATGCGGCTGGCGAGCCCGTCGTCGGCGATCCTGAGCGCGGTGATCTTCAATGCGCTGGTGATCGTGTTCCTGATCCCGCTGGCGCTCAAGGGCGTGCGCTACCGGCCCGTGGGCGCGGCCGCGCTGCTGCGCCGCAACCTCGCCATCTACGGCCTGGGCGGCCTGCTGGTGCCCTTCATCGGCATCAAGCTGATCGACTGGCTGCTGGTCGCCGTGCATCTCGTCTGAGGAGTATTCAGTCATGAAAAACAACAACACCGTCAATGTCCAAGGCAATGGCAGCGAAGGCGGCATCGTCCGCCCCGCGCTCGTGCTCTTCGTGCTGCTGAGCGCGCTCACCGGCCTGATCTACCCGATGGCCGTCACCGGCGTCGCGAAGGCTGCGTTTCCCGCGCAGGCGGCCGGCAGCCTGATCGTGATCGACGGCACCACGGTGGGCTCGAAGCTCATCGGCCAGAACTTCAGCGATCCGAAGCACTTCTGGGGCCGGCCCTCGGCCACCGCGCCGCAGCCCTACAACGCGAGCGCCTCGGGCGGCTCGAACCAGGGTCCGCTCAACCCGGCGCTCACCGATGCGGTGAAGGCGCGCGTGGAAGCGCTGCGCGCGGCCGATCCGGACAACACGGCGCCGGTGCCGGTCGACCTGGTCACGGCTTCGGCCAGCGGGCTCGACCCCGACATCAGCCCCGCCGCCGCGCAGTACCAGGCGGCGCGCGTGGCGCGCGTGCGCGGCATGCCGCTGTCGCAGGTGCAGTCGCTGATCGACAGGAACACGCAGAAGCCGCTGCTGGGCTTCCTGGGCGAATCGCGCGTCAATGTGCTGGCGCTGAACATCGCGCTGGACGCGGCCTCCGGTTCATTCAGTCCTTCGACACCGCGTTGAGGAGAAAAAAGCCATGGCCTATGCCGCCTATCGAGAACACCCCGGCGTGCCGAGAACGCGCGCTTCCATGAACACCGGCAAGGGCAACGACAGCCCGTTCCACGTGCTCGACGTCACGGTCTGCTGCGCCGACGCCCTGCGCGTGCGCCGCAGCATCGCCGGCTGCCCCGAGGCCGGCGTGGTGCGCTGCGAGCCGCTGCTGCATGCCTGCAGCTCGCAGGAGAGCGACGCGCCCTGCGTGCGCCTGATGATCCGCCTGCCTCTTGCCCGCTACGCCGACGTGCTGCACCGGCTGGTCGAATGCGTGCCCTCGGGCGAGATCGGCCGGCTCGTGAGCTGGCGCGAGCACCTCGCACGCTGCGGCCTGCGCCATGGTCACTGACCTGCTGATGGCGCTGCTGGCCATGGCAGCGCTCTTCGTTCCGCTGGGCTTCGCGTGGTGGGCGCTGTCGCGCACCGCGCGGCGCCATGCAGGCCGCCGCAAGGACGGCCCGATGCGCTAACCTTTGCCGCCGATGAACGAAGTGCTCCGCCCCGACCCCGACGCGCTGCTCGCGCAGTTGCGCAGCGACGAGGCGCGCGCCCAGCGCGGCAAGCTGCGCATCTACTTCGGCGCCAGCGCGGGCGTCGGCAAGACATGGGCGATGCTCAGTGCTGCGCAGCGCGAGCGCGCCGCCGGGCGCGACGTGCTGATCGGCGTGGTCGAGACCCATGGCCGCAGCGAGACCGCCGCGCTGCTCGCGGGGCTCGACGCGCTGCCGCTGCGCGAGATCGCGTACCGCGGCCGCACGCTGGCCGAGTTCGACCTCGACACCGCGCTCGCGCGCAAGCCGGCCGTGCTGCTGGTCGACGAGCTCGCCCACACCAACGCCCCGGGCTCGCGCCACGCCAAGCGCTGGCAGGACGTGCAGGAGCTGCTGGCCGCCGGCATCGAGGTTTGGTCGGCGCTCAACGTGCAGCATCTCGAAAGCCTCAACGGCACGGTCGGCGCCATCACCGGCGTGCGCGTGCACGAGACCGTGCCCGACACCGTGCTCGACGAGGCCGACGAGGTCGTGCTGGTCGACGTCACGCCCGACGAGCTCACCGCGCGGCTGGCGGCCGGCAAGGTCTACCTGCCGCAGCAGGCCGAGCGTGCGGCGCAGAATTTCTTCCGCAAGGGCAACCTCATCGCGCTGCGCGAGATCGCGCTGCGGCGCACCGCCGAACACGTGGAAGACGACGTGCGCGGCTGGCGCGTGGAGCAATCGGGCGCGGTCGGAAGCGGGCGCGACCTGCAGGCCTGGAACACATCGGGCGCGATCCTCGCCTGCGTCGGCCCGCATGAAGGTGCGGCGCAGACCGTGCGTACGGCGGCGCGGCTCGCAGGTCAGCTCAACGTGCGCTGGCATGCGGTCTACGTCGAGACGCCGCGGCTGCAGCGGCTGGCCGCCGCCGAGCGCGACCGCATCCTCGCGGTGCTCAAGCTCGCCGAAGAACTGGGCGCGGCCACGGCCGTGCTCACCGGGTCCGACGTCGCCGAGCAGCTGGCCGAACAGGCGAGGCGCCTGAACTGCGCGACGCTGGTGCTGGGGCGCTCGCAGCCCGAGACAGGCTGGCGGCGCTGGTGGCCCGCGAGGGCGGTGCCGCTCGCGCGCGCATTGGCGCTACGCGCGCCGGCGCTCGACATCATGGAAGTCGCGCCCGCCGACAGTGCACGCCGCCTGCCGCGCACCTCGCTGCAGGGCGCGCTCGTCGACAGCGACGACCATGAGAAGGCCCCCATCCATTGGCCCGGCTACGCGTGGGCAGCGGCCACCAGCATCGCGCTCACGCTGCTGTGCACGCCGCTGGCCAGCGTGCTGGAGCTGTCGAACATCGTCATGCTGTTCCTGCTCGGCGTGGTGGGCGTGGCGATGCGCTTCGGGCGCGGGCCCTCGGCGCTGGCGGCCCTGCTCAACGTCGCGGCCTTCGACTATTTCTTCGTGCCGCCGCGCCTGTCGTTCGCGGTGAGCGACGTGCAGTACGTGCTGACCTTCGCGATCATGCTCGGCGTCGGCCTGCTGGTGGGGCAGCTCACGGCCGGGCTGCGCTTCGCGGCGGGCGTGTCGACCAGCCGCGAGCGGCGCGCGCGATCGCTGTTCGAACTCACCCGCGAGCTGTCGGCCGCGCTGGAGGCCTCGCAGGTGGTCTCGCTCGGCACCGCCGCCGTGCGGGGTCACTTCGGCGGCGATGCGCTGGTGCTCGTGACCGACGCGGCCGACCAGCTCGTCATGCCCGCCGATGCACCCGAAGGCTTCGACCCGCAGGTGGCCGACTGGGCCTTCCGCCATGGCCAGAGCGCCGGCCTGGCCACCGCCACGCTCGCCGCGCAGCCCTGGCACTACGTGCCGCTGCGCGCGCCGATGCGCGTGCGCGGCGTGCTCGCGCTCTCGCCCGCACAGCCGCGCTGGCTGCTCATTCCCGAACAGGCGCAGCAGCTCGACACGCTGGCGCGGCAGATCGCCATCGCGCTGGAGCGCGTGCACTATGTCGAGGTGGCGCAGCAGGCCGTGGTCGAGATGGAATCGGAGCGCCTGCGCAACGCGCTGTTGGGCGCCATCTCGCACGACGTGCGCACGCCGCTCACCGCGCTCATCGCACTGGCCGAGTCGCTGCAGACATTGCCGCCCGAGGAACATGCCGAGGCCGCGCGCGCCATCGTCGCGCAGGCGCACGAGCTGCATGCGCTGGTGAGCAACCTGCTCGACATGGCACGGCTCGAAAGCGGCATCGCAGGCGGCGCGGTGAACCTGCGGCGTGACTGGCAGTCGGTGGAGGAGGTGGTGGGCTCGGCCATTCGCGCGGCGCGCACCTCGCTCGGCGGCACCGTGGTGCAGACCGCGCTCGACCCCGACCTGCCGCTGGTCGAGTTCGACGCCGTGCTCATCGAGCGCGTGCTGGTCAACCTGCTGGAGAACGCCACCAAGTACGGCGCGCCGCCCATCGTGGTCGGCGCGCGCGCGGAGCCCGGCGCGCTGGTGCTGACCGTGCGCGACCACGGCCCCGGCCTGCCGGCCGCACTGCTGGGCCACGAGCAGAAGCTCTTCGACAAGTTCACGCGCGGCGAGGCCGAGTCGGCGACGCCGGGTGTTGGCCTGGGCCTGGCGATCTGCAAGGCCGTGGTGAGCGCACACGGCGGCGAGATCACTGCCGAGAATGCGCGCGATGGCGGTGCAGAATTCACGGTCACCCTCCCGCGCCGCGAGCCGCCGGAGCCTGCCGAAGCCCAAATCTGACCCCATGCCTTCTCCCACCGCCATCGTGATCGAAGACGAGCCGCAGATCCGCCGGTTCGTTCGCGGCGCGCTCGAGGCCGAGGGCTGGGTGGTTCATGAGGCCGGCACCCTGCGCGACGGGCTCGCCGCGGCCGGCACCCGCCAGCCCGACCTGCTCGTGCTCGACCTGGGCCTGCCCGACGGCGACGGCGTTTCGCTGATCCGCGACGTGCGCGGCTGGTCTGCGGTGCCGATCATCGTGCTCTCGGCACGCACCGACGAGGCCGACAAGATCGCCGCCCTCGACGCCGGAGCCGACGACTACCTCACCAAGCCCTTCGGCACCGGCGAGCTCCTGGCCCGCGTGCGCGCCAACCTGCGGCGCCCGCGCGCCGCCAGCAGCACGGAGGAAGCGGCACCCGAGGCGCTGTTCCGCTTCGGCGAGATCGAACTCGACCGTTCCGCACGCCTGGTGCGCCGCGCCGGCGCCGAGGTGCACCTCACGCCGACCGAATACCGCCTGCTGTCGGTGCTCGTCGCCAACGCGGGCCGCGTGCTGACGCAGCGCCAGCTGCTGCGCGAGGTCTGGGGCCCGTCGTACACCGACCAGAGCCACTACCTGCGGATCTACATGGGGCATCTGCGGCAGAAGCTGGAGGCCGATCCGGCGCAGCCGAAGCATCTGCTGACGGAGACGGCGGTGGGGTACAGGCTGGTCGTCTAGGGCTTGCAAGGCTCGATGCAGGCCGCATATTCGCTACCGTGACTTCCGGCCAACACCGCACACCGTGGTGCTTGCCTTTGTTAACAGAGATCCCCACAATCCCGCCCACCATGAAATTCACTCAAGCCATCGAGGCGTTCATCGCCAACTGACATCGCCCTCGATCGCGTTCGGAAGGCGGTGCGCCTTCCGGTGTTGAAGACCCCGGCAGGTTCGTCCCTCCGGGGTTTTGTTTTTTCTGCGTCCTCATCCTCAGACCGCCATGCGTACCTACGACAAGCTGATCGCCACGATTCGCCTCCGCCGGAGCGTGGACCCCGTGCGCCCGGGCTCCGGCCGCCGCATCGCTGACCCGCACGACACCGTTCGTCGCTAGCCCTTCAGGCGAATTTTTCTTGCCTGGGGCTGGCGCGTGCCAACCAGGCTTTCGAAGCGCAGCGCCGCAACGCGTGCTTCGATCCAATGAAAAAGAAAGATTCGTCATGAACCCGAAACCCAGAAATCTCCGCAACATCGGCATCATTGCCCACGTCGACGCGGGCAAGACCACGACCACCGAGCGCATCCTGTACTACGCGGGCGAAAGCCATCGCATCGGCGACGTGAGCCGTGGCACCGCGCGCATGGACTTCGATCCGCAGGAGCAGAGACGCGGCATCACCATCAGCAGCGCGGCCATCACGGTCCACTGGAACGCGGCGCAGATCAACCTGATCGACACGCCCGGCCACATCGACTTCAACATCGAGGTGAATCGTTCGCTGCGCGTGCTCGACGGTGCGGTCGTCGTGTTCGACGGCGTGGCCGGCGTGGAGCCGCAGACCGAGACGAACTGGCGCCTCGCGGACAGGTATCGCGTGCCGCGCATCGCCTTCGTCAACAAGCTCGATCGCCTCGGCGCCGACTTCCTGCGCGTCGTCGCAATGATGGAAGAACGGCTGGGCGTGAAGGCGGTGCCCGTGCAACTGCCCCTCGGCGCGGAAGGCGACTTCCGTGGCGTGATCGACCTCGTCGGCATGCGTGCACTCGTCTGGGACAAGGACGATGCGAGCCGACCATACCGTGTGGCCGACGTGCCTACTGACTTCCTCGCGGCGGCCAGGCACCATCGGGAGCGGCTCGTGGAGCTCGCTGTCGAACAGGACGAAGCAGCCATGAGCGCCTACCTGAACGGCGAAGAGCCGTCGGCCGAGGTGCTGCGCGCTTGCATCCGCAAGGCTGTGCTGTCCAGTGCGTTCGTGCCCGTGCTTGCCGGTTCGGCGTTCCGCAATCGCGGCGTCGAGCCGCTGCTCGATGCCGTCGTCGACTGGCTGCCGAAGCCGGGCGAAGTGGTCTCGGCCAGCGATCCACAGGCGCCGTTCTCGGCGCTCGCGTTCAAGATCGCCAGCGACGACCACGGTTCGATGGTGTTCGTGCGGGTCTACAGCGGCAGGCTCAGGCGTGGCGACACGGTGCTGAATGCCGCGACGGGCCGCATGGAACGCGCGGCGCGGCTGTATGAAGTGCATGCGGACGACCGCATCGAACGCGACGAGCTCGTGGCCGGCGACATTGCCGCCATCGTCGGGCTGAAGGACACGCTGACCGGTCACACGCTGTGCGACCGGGATCATCCGGTGCACCTGGAGGAAATCAGCGTCCCCGAGCCCGTGATCCATGTCGCGATCGAGCCCAAGGCGCAGGCCGACCAGCAGTCGCTGTCGAAGGCGCTGCAGGTCATGCTGCGGGAAGATCCGAGCCTGCAGCTGCGGCAGGACGCCGAATCGGGCCAGACGATCCTGTCGGGCATGGGCGAGTTGCAGCTCGATGTCTCCATCGAGAAGCTGCGCGCGAAGCACGGCGTCGAAGTGTCGGTGGGGCGTCCGCAGGTTGCCTACCGCGAAACGGTATCGAGAGAAATGGAGGTGCACCATGTGCACAGGAAACAGACCGGCGGCCCCGGTCAGTTCGCTGAACTGAAGCTGCGTATTGCGCCGCTGGCGCGAGGCGCGGGCATCGTGTTCGAGAGCCAGGTGGTGGGCGGCGCCATTCCGCGCGAGTTCATCCCCGCGGTCGAGGCCGGCATCCGCCGGGCCGCGCAATCGAGCGTGGTTGCCGGGTTCCCCTGCGTGGACTTCATGGCCACGCTGGTGGACGGCAGTCATCACGAGCGCGACTCGTCGGCGATGGCCTTCGAGCTGGCTGCCGCTGCGGCCTTCCGGGAGGCGGCGGCCAAAGCCGGACCGCTGGTGCTGGAGCCCGTGATGGCCGTGGAGGTCATCACGCCGCCCGACTATCTGGGCGATTGCATCGGCGACCTGAACCGGCGGCGCGGCATGGTTCGCGGCCAGTCGATGCGCGGCAATGCCGCGGTCGTCGAGGCGCATGTGCCGCTGAAGGAGATGTTCGGCTACATCGGCAACCTGCGCGCGCTGTCTTCGGGCCGTGCGCAGTACACGATGCAGTTCGACCACTACGCAGTGGCACCTGCGAACGAGATGGCCATGCTCGTGAAGAGCTGATGGCCTTGGAAGGGCGGTCCCTCGGGGCCGCCCTTTTTTCTTCAGGCCGCGACGCCCTTGTTCGGATTCAGCAGGAACTTCTCCCCCGTCGCCTGCTTGCCATACACGCCAATCGCATCGAGCTGCAGCATCTCCACCAGCGACACCTCGCGCGTGTAGTGGCTCGCGAACGTGGTCTTCAGTTCGGCGACCACGCGGGCCTTCAGGCGCTGCGTGCCGGCGTCGCCAAGGCGCTGCAGGAAGGGGAACAGCAGCCAGCCGCCCATGCCCCAGGTCATGCCGAAGTTGCGCACCACCTCGGTCGGGCTGCGGTCGAGGCCGCCGTAGATGTAGACCTGCTTGTGCGTGTTGGAGCCGTAGCGGCTGTATTCCTTGGCGGTGCGGTTGATGGCCGCTTCCATGCAGCCGAGGATCTGGCCGGCGAGCTTGCCGCCGCCGATGGCGTCGAAGGCCAGGGTGGCGCCGGTCTCGGCGAGGGCCTGGGTCAGGTCCTCGATGAAGGTGGGCGAGCTCGAATTGCACACGTACTTGGCGCCGAGGCCGCGCAGCAGGTCTTCCTGGTCCTGCTTGCGCACGATGTTGACGAGGGCGATGCCGTCCTTCTGGCAGATCTTGTTGAGCATCTGGCCGAGGTTGGACGCTGCGGCCGTGTGCACCAGCGCCTTGTGGCCTTCCATGCGCATGGTCTCGACCATGCTCAGCGAGGTGAGGGGGTTGACGAAGCACGAGGCGCCTTCGGCCGGCGTGGTGCCTGCCGGCAGTTCCAGGCACTGTGCGGCGGCGAGGCAGCGGTACTGCGAGTACATCGCGCCGCCGATGGCGGCCACGGTCTTGCCGAGCAGTGCCTGCGCCTGCGGCGAGGAGCCGGCCTTCACCACTACGCCCGCGCCTTCGTTGCCCACCGGCATCGATTCGTCGAGCCGCGCCTTCATGGCGGGCAGCACGCGCTCGGGCACGGTGGCGGTGACGACGGGGCGATCGGCAGTGCCGGAGGCCTTGGCGGTGCTCATGTCGGCAGCGCCGAACAGCAGGCCCAGGTCCGACGGGTTCAATGGCGATGCCTCGACGCGGATCACCACTTCGTGGGCCTGCGGCTCGGGGATGGGGTCGTCGTGCAGCGAGAGTTCGAGTTCGCCGCTGGAGCGGATGAGGGAGCGGATTTGGAGTGCCATGGAAGAGCCCTTCTGGTCAGGTTCGCGGATGGCCTTCGGCCACGGGGCGGCCAGTATAGGAGCGGCTTTCGCGGCCTGCTGGCGCCTTCAGGACACCAACGGAATCGCAGGCGCCTGGGCCAGCGCGTCGCGCATGGCGGCCGGGTCGAGCCGCTCGATGTAGCGCGGGATGTTGCGCCACAGCGTGTGGTAGCCGTAGCCGCCGCGCAGCATCTCCTGGCGGGCGCTGTCCTTGTCCCAGTCCTGTAGTGCCATGCGGTAGACCGCCGCCACCACGCCGGTGCGATCGGCTCCGTGCATGCAGTGGATGAGCACCGGGCCCTGCTTCTCGGCCGCGCGGATGGCCTGCAGCGCGCGCAGCACCTTGGCGTCGTCGATGGACCAGGTGTTGATCGGCACGCGCACCAGCCGGATGCCGCTGCCTGCGAACACTTTCCGGTCGTCGTTGAACGAACGCAGGCTCACCACCGTGCGGATGCCCAGCGACTGCAGCGCGGCAAGGTTCGAGCGCTTCGGCTGCGCGCTGCGATACAGCGTGGGCGTGATGCGGTGCAGGTTCTCCACGCCCAGCGCGTCCAGCGGATCGGCCCAGTGGCCGGGGCGCGGTGCTTCGGCGACGGGCTCCTGCCCGCGTTCCTTGCGTCTTCTTCTGCTGTTGCTGCTGCTCATCGGCCGCCCCCGCCCTTGCGCGGCCAGTGCCGCGTCGCCAGGATGATCGCCGCCACCGCGAGGCCACCCCAGTAGTCCACGGGCGCGCCCCACAGCCAGTGCTTGTGCCAGAACGCATCCGCCGGGTTGAAGCGCTCCCAGCCGAAGGCCGGGTTGATGAGGAACCAGGTGAAGTCCTCGCAGACCCAGAACACGATCAGGCCCGCCGCCGCCAGTCCCACGTCGCGCCACGTCCAGCGTCCGCTGAAGGCCAACGGCGAGAAGAACACCAGCGCCATGAAGGTGAAGACCCAGGCGTGGTAGCCCGTCATCGCGCGGCCGCCCCAGAAGAGGTCGAGCCAGATGCTGTTCTCGATGCGCCATGTGGGAAGCGACGTGGCCCAGCCGGCGCCGCCTTCGATCTGGATCTCGGCGTTGGCGAAGAAGAAGGCCATGACGATGACCCAGGCCAGGTAACCGAGCGTGCGGGCCACGCTCGTCTTTTCGACGACGGAGCTCATGCGGGCGTTCCCAGCACGTGGCTCAGCACCGATCGCGCCGCCTGCGGCTTGCCCAATGCGCGGCTGCGCGTCGCCATGCTCGCGAGCTTGGCTGGATCGGCCATGAGGCGCGCCACCTTGTAGTCGAGGCCGATGGCGTCGTAGGCCAGCCAGGCTGCGCCTTCTTCCATCAGGAAGCCGGCGTTGTGTTCTTCCTGACCCGGAATGGGCGAGATCAGCAGCATCGGCTTGCCCAGCGCGAGGCACTCCGACACCGTGAGGCCGCCGGGCTTGGTCACCACCAGGTCGGCCGCGGCCATCATCCTGTGCATTTCGTTGGTGAAGCCGATGGCCACCACGCGCCCCGGATAGCGCCTGGCCAGCGCCTCGAGCTTGCCGTGCGCCTCCACGTTGCGGCCCGCCACGGCAATGACCTGGAAGTCGCCTTCGCCGCCGAGGCCGAGCACGCGCTCGACCATGCTCGGCAGATCGCCCACGCCCGCGCCGCCCGAAGCCATCAGCAGCACCGGCCGCGAAGGATCGAGGCCGAGCCGGGCCACGCAGGCATCTCGCGCCAGCGAGGGCGCATCGGGTTCGGAGAAAGCCGGCATCACCGGAATGCCGGTGACGTGGATGCGCTCGGCCGGAATACCGCGCGCCCGCAGGCGGAAGGCCACTTCTTCCGTCGCCGCGAGGTAGCCCGCCATCCCCGGCACCAGCCACATGTTGTGCAGGTCGTAGTCGGTGATCTGCAGCCACACGGGGTAGTCGATGCGGCCGCGGTTGCGCTCGCGCATCAGCAGCTCGGCCGGCAGGAAGTGGGTACAGACCACCGCGTCGGGCTTCTCGCGGCGGATCTCGCGCACCAGCGCGCCGGTGCTCAGCCGCTCGATGCCGCGGCGCAGGCGTTGCGAGGGTGCGTGGTGCGGCGTGACGTCGGTGCGCTGATGCAGGTACGACCACAGCTCGGGCGCGCGATTCACGAGCTGGATGTACCAGTCGGTGTAGACCTTGCGGAACCCCGCGGCCACATGGGCCATCGCGTCGATGTGGACCGCCGTGCAGGGCGGGGCGAGAGACTGGGCGGTGGCGGCAAGCGCCTGTGCTGCACGCACGTGGCCGTTGCCGGCACTCACGCTGAGGATCAGGAGTTTGGTCATGGAATCCGGGGTTTGCGCGGCGGATTATGGCGATGGCATGTGGCAGTGACTTTGGGGCCGTGGTTCGTGGTTGTGGTTCGGGGCGCGATCACGCCGACGGGGTACCTTGCTCCGCGAATGTCCCCCGGGGCTTCGCCCCTCCTCCTCTATTTCGCTGCGCAAGGCACCCCATCGGCGTGATCGTTCAGAGCACTTGTTGATCGGCCAGCACAACGGCAGCGCTCGTGGTGCACAGGGCATCGGGTGCTCCCCGCAGCGAAATAAAGGAGGAGCCCGAAGGGCGGGGGACATTCGCGGAGGGGAGTACCCGGTGGCCTGTGCACATGCCCTGAATGCCCCTGGGCTCCAACCCTCAGAGCGGCGCCCGCGAAGTGATGAACTGATTCACCCCCGCAGCAGCCCGCTCGCGAACGGCATCGAACGTGGTGCTCTCCACGATGCGCCCGTTCTCGAACACCGTCTGCAGCAGATCGGCCTGGCCTGCCGCCAGCGCTTCTTCACGCACGGTGCTCTCGATGCCGTTCGCATCGCGCACCAATGCAAGACGCCCCTTCTTCGAAGCCTTGCCCACATCGCCAACGGGCGACTTGTACACGTCGCGCCACTCGCCGTTCACCTGCATGGCCGAGCACTTCATCGCCCACTGCATGGTGTCGCGGTTGACCTGCTGCAGCAGCCCGCCGCCCATGCCGAAGGAGATGTTCTCGGTGGAGAAACCGTTGTGATAGAAGTTCGACAGGCACAGCCGCAGCGAATCGAGGTTCACGCCATCGCCCTGGATGATGCGCACGTTGTTCAGCACGCGGAAGCCCTTGGCATTGGTCGTCGTGCCGAACCGGTCGGCCAGGATGCGCGCCACCTTCAGCGTGGTTTCGGCCGGGTCGCCCGAGTCGGGCCGCACCACCAGCGTGGCGCCCGAGGCCATCACCTTCGCCTTCAACTCGTCGCCCCAGATGCGCGCGCAGGCGTTGAAGATGTCATAGCTGTCGCTCACCACCGCAAACGTGGCGCCGGGCTTGCCGAACTGGTCGACCATGTTGCTGTACGCGTCCGATTCATGGTCGCGGCCCCAGCCCGTGATGGTGCTGTGCTCGGCGGCGGGAATGGAGAAGCCCGCCACGTCGCAGTCGTAGTAGCGGCGCGCCGCCACCAGCGCGGCCAGCGTGTCGGTGCCCATGAAGTTCACCAGGTGCGCCATGCCGCCGAGCGCGGCCGATTCGAGGCTCGACACGCCCCGCGCGCCGAAGTCGTGCAGCCTGAAGGCGATCTGGCCCTGCGGGTCGTCGCAGGTCGCTTCCAGGTAGCGCAGCAGCGTGGTGCGCGCTGCGGCCGAGAGCGTGGCCACCGTGGTCGGGTACCAGATGGCGCGCAGCAGTTCGGTTTCGAGGAAGCTCGTGACCCAGAAGAACTCGGGGTCGGTGTTCTCGATGGTCGCGAGCACGTTGTGCACCGGCGTCACGCTGCCCTCGGGCACGGCACGGATGCGCACCGGCATCAGTCCGCCGTGCTTCTCGATCAGCCGCAGCCAGCCCTCGCGGTTGAAGGGCTCGCCGTGCACGGCCATGAGCGCGGCTGCTTCCTCCACGTCGTCGCGCGTCACCGGCGTCTGCAGGTATTCGCGCAGGTAGGCCTGAAGGCCAAAGAAGAGCGAGTGGCTGAAGATGCCGCCGCGAGACTCGATGTAGCTGTACACCGTCTGCGTGCCGGGCGGGTACTGCATCCAGTGCGAGACCTTGTACGAGTCGGTGCGAAGCAGCAGGTTGTTGCCCAGGGGCGTGGAGGTGAGATTGCGGTTCATGTGAAAGCTCCTTTCACTGTGGCACCCGTCAACCGGGTGCCGTTCTTGCTGACAAGGCCGGGCGTTCAGTTCTTGCCCAGGCCACCCAAAAAATGATTCGCGATGAAGAAGTGGTCTTCGTAGATGCGCTCCTGCATGTCGAGGAACTCGGCAATGGGCACCCAGCGCACCTCGGCCGCATCGTCGTCGGCGCGCACCTCCGACAGGCCCGTCCACTGGTTGTGCGCCAGCTCGAAGAAGAAGCCGTGCGTGATGGTGCGGCCGCGCTGCGAGCGGTCGGGCGCGTCGAACACGTGGCTGGCCTTCATGCTGCCGTTGAGCACGGGCACCGGCACCTTCAGGCGGGTTTCTTCCTTCAGCTCGCGGATGGCCGCGTCCTGCAGCCGCTCGTGCTGGCCGACGAAGCCGCCGGGCAGCGCCCAGGTGCCCTTGCCGGGATGGAACTTGCGCTGCACCAGCAGGATGTGGCCGGCTTCGACCACCACCGCATCGACCGTGGTGTAGATCGGCGGGAATTCGCTGCCCGCATAGCGGTACTTGTCGCGGTAGTCGGCGAGGAAGGCGCGCTCCTCGCAGAGCTCGGCGTAGTCGGCCGTGCGGGTGAACTGTTCGAGAAAGGCCGCGGTGCCGTCGGGCAGGTCGGCGCGCGCGAGCTGGCCGCGGTTCTCGGGGTCGAAGTAGAGGCTGCGCACGTCGGTGGCGTTGAGGCTCTCCACGCTGTTCTGGCCGACGAACTCCCAGTGCGGGAAGAGCTTGAGGTAGTAGCTCGACGCGTCCTTCAGGTGCCCCACAAGCGCCACCTTGGCCTTGGCGGGCGCATGGCCGTCCTGTGCGATGAGCCGCTCGACCGCCGACTGGATCGACGCGATCCAGATCTGGTCGTTGTAGGGTGAGTCGCCCACGCCGACCACGCTCACGCGCATCTGCTCGGTGCCGCGAAGGCAGGCGCGCACCATGCGCTCGCGTTCGTCGAAGGTGAAGGGGTTCTTGACGCTGCGCGGCTGCCGGTCGGAGCCGACCACCACGATGACCCGCTCGGCGGCGCGAAGGCCTTCCTCGATGAGTCGTTGATGTCCGAAATGGACGGGCTGGAAACGCCCGATGACGATGGCGTACTGGTACTTGCGTGTGCTCACTTGGGAATCCCCCAAAAATAACGCGATCAACTCGCGTCTGGGTTCAGGATAGCATCGGTGCCGCCCATTGATCAAGCCTGCGATGACCGAGCCTTCCACTTCTCCTGCCGATGCCGTGCGCCTCAACAAGCGCATGGCCGACCTCAAGCTGTGCTCGCGCCGCGAAGCCGACGAATGGATCGCCAACGGCTGGGTGAAGGTCAACGGCAGGCCGGCCGAGATGGGCGTGAAGGTCACGCCGGCCGACCGCATCGAGGTCGACAAGGCTGCCAAGGGCCAGCAGGCCAGCCAGGTCACCATCCTCATCAACAAGCCCATCGGCTACGTGAGCGGGCAGGCCGAGGACGGGCACGACCCGGCGGTCAAGCTCTTCACGCCGCAGAACCGCTGGGCCGACGACAACGCACGCTTCTTCTTCAGCCCGAAGCAGTTGCGCGGCCTCGCGCCCTGCGGCCGGCTCGACATCGATTCGACCGGGCTGCTGGTGATGACGCAGGACGGCCGCATCGCACGCCAGCTCATCGGCGAGGACTCGACGATGGAGAAGGAGTACCTCGTGCGCGTGGCCTATCACGGCCTGGGCCAGCCCGCGCCCACCGGCCAGCTGGTGCGGCTGGACGACGACGACCCCGTCACCACCAACGTGCAGGCGGTCTTTCCGAAGGCCATGCTCGCGAAGCTGCGCCACGGCCTGAGCCTGGACGGCCAGGCGCTGAAGCCCGCGCGCGTCGACTGGCAGAACCCCGAGCAGCTGCGCTTCGTGCTCACCGAGGGCAAGAAGCGGCAGATCCGCCGCATGTGCGAGCTGGTGGGCCTGAAGGTGGTCGGCCTGAAGCGCGTGCGCATCGGCCGGGTGATGCTCGGCAACCTGCCGCTGGGGCAATGGCGATACCTCGCGCCGCACGAGAAGTTCTGAGCCTGCGCGCGCTGAACCGCGCCACGCTGGCGCGGCAGATGCTGCTTGAGCGGCGCAAACTGAGCGCGACACAGGCCGTCGAGCGGCTGGCCGGGCTGCAGGCGCAGGCACCCAATCCGCCCTACATCGGCCTCTGGAGCCGCATCGAGGGCTTCCGTCGCGAACAGCTCACCGAGGCCTTGCGCAGGCGCCGCATCGTGCGCATGTCGACCCTGCGCGCGACGCTGCACCTGATGACCGCGCAGGACGCGCTGGCATGGCGCCCGCTGCTGGAGCCCGTGCATCAGCGGGGGCTGCTGGGCAGCACGCACAAGAAGGAACTCGAAGGGCTCGATCGCGCGGCGGTGATCGCGGCGGGGCGCGTACTGCTCGGCGAACGGCCGCGTACCGGCGCCGAGCTCGGTCAGGCGCTGGGCCTGCGGTGGACAGGCCGCGAGGCCGCATCGCTCGCCGCGCTGATCCGCAACAACCTGCCGCTCGTGCACCTGCCGCCGGGCGGCACCTGGAACTCGCACCAGAGCGCGGTGCTGCAGCCATTGGGCGATTGGCTCGGGGAGGCTGTGGAAGCCCCTCCCGCCACGCAGGACGACATGCTGCTGCGCTACCTCGCCGCCTTCGGCCCGGCCACGCTGGCCGATGCCGGCGCATGGTCGGGCCTCACGGGATGGAAGGCGGTCGCCGAACGCCTGCGTCCGCAGTTGCGTGTGTTCGCAGGCGAAGACGGGCAGGAGCTGTTCGACCTGCCCCGCGCGCCGCGGCCCGACCCCGACACGCCCGCGCCGCCGCGCCTCGTGGCCGAGTGGGACAACCTGCTGCTTTCGCACGCCGACCGCAGCCGCATCCTCAGCGAGGCGCATCGCGCACGCGTGTTCACCGTCAACGGCATCGTGCGCGGCACGGTGCTGCTCGATGGCTTCGTCGCGGGCGTGTGGAAGATCGAGCGTGGCAAGAACAAGGGCAGGAACGTCGCCAACGTGCTGCTGGAGCCCTTCGGCCGCTGGTCGAAGGCGGACCGCGCCGGCGTGGAGCAGGAGGCCCTCGACCTGCTGGCCTTCACTTCGGACGACGAGGGCGAACGCCACGCCGTGCGCCTGGCCTGACCCGGACAGTAACCCCGTATCGCGCCCGCCGCCTAAGCGTGCCCTAAGTATTCACACCTACTCTGCGCCGCGGCGCAGGCTCTTCCGATCATCCCGGTCGCGTGCTACCTTGCGGCCGAAGGAGTCGCCGCGATGCGCGTGCTGTTGGTGGAAGACGATGAAATGATCGGGCGCAGCCTGAAGCAGGCGCTCGAGGGCGCGGGCTGGTCTGCGGACTGGGTGCGCGACGGCGAGCTGGCGCAGAGCGCGCTGGGCGACGGCGGCTACACCTGCGTGCTGCTCGACCTGGGCCTGCCCAGGCAGGACGGCACCGAGGTGCTGCGCCGTGCCCGCGAACGCGGCGATGCCACGCCGGTGCTGGTGCTCACCGCGCGCGACGGCCTCGACGACCGCATCCACAGCCTCGACCTCGGCGCCGACGACTACCTGCTCAAGCCCTTCGAATTCCGCGAACTGCTCGCGCGCATGCGTGCCGTGGTGCGCCGCCGCGACGGCGCCGCGCACTCGCTGGTGGGCAGCGGCGCGCTGCAGCTCGACCTCACGACGCGCGAGGTGGTGGTCAACGGCGCGCGCGAAGCGCTCACCGCGCGCGAGTTCGCGCTGCTGCACGCACTGCTGGAGCGCCCCGGCGCCATCCTCTCGCGCGAGCAGCTCGAGAACCGCATCTACGGCTGGGGCGAGGAAGTCACCAGCAACGCGATCGACGTGCTGATCCACGGCATGCGCCGCAAGCTCGGCGCCGATGCGATCCGCAATGTGCGCGGACTGGGCTGGCGCGTAGCCGCATGATGATGCTCGCCCCCAGGCTTCGCGCACTTCGTGTCGCCGGTTCCACGGTGTTCCGCGAACAGGCAGACGGGTTGCCTTGCCAATGAACGGAGTTTCGCGCGGCCCGGGCCGCTGGTGGCGGCCGCGCTCGCTGCGCACGCAGCTGCTGTTCTGGCTCATCACGCTGCACCTCGGCGCGGCCGTGCTCACGGCGTGGTTCTCCTTCGTGGCCTACGGCAACCTGGTGCACAACGCGCTGGACGACCAGATGCGCCTGGTGGCCGAGTCGTACGCGGGCAGCGATCCGCAGAAGCTGCCGCGCCCGATGGACGGCGAGGCCGCCTTCTCGCGCGGCGCCTTCATCGTGCAGATGGAGCCCCGACGGTGGCACGCTGCGCGCCACTTCATGGCCGGTGCTCACGGTGCCGCTGCAGGCCCGGCCCGGCTTCAGCGACGTGAACACCGGCGCGCATCCGGGCTCGGCCTGGCGCGTGTTCACCGCCGAGCCCGGTTCGCGCGCCGACCAGCCGCGCGTGCAGGTGCTGCAGAACGAGGACTACCGCCGCCGCCGCGCGCTGCGCCGCGCATTGCTCGAAGGCCTGCCGATCACGCTGCTGCTGCCGCTGGCGCTGCTGATCCTGTGGATCATCGTGTCGGCGGCCTCGCGCTCGCTGCGCGCGGTGGCGCGCGACGTGGCCTCGCAGGACGAGCGAAGCCCCACCGAGCTGTCGCTCGCGCGCGTGCCCGACGAGATCGCGCCGCTGGTGGGCGCCTTCAACAATCTGCTGTCGCGCGTGCGCAGCGCCTTCGCCACGCAGCGGCGCTTCGTGCAGGACGCGGCCCACGAGCTGCGCACGCCGATGGCCGCCATCGGCCTGCAGATCGAGAACCTGCGCGCGCACGTGCCGGCCGGCGAAGCCACCGAGCGCTTCAACCAGCTCGAGGCGGGCGTCACGCGCGCGCAGCACCTGATCGAGCAGCTGCTGCACCTGTCGCGGCAGGACGCGCCGCGTGCGGGTCATGCGGGTCACGCGAGCGAGCGCGTCGACATCGAGGTGCTGCTGCGCGACAGCGTGAGCCAGCTGATGGTGCTGGCCGATGCGCGGCGCGTGGACGTCGGCTTCGAAGGCGGCATCGCCGCCGTGGTGTTCGCACCGGCGGCGGAGCTGCGCAGCGTGTTCGACAACCTGATCGACAACGCGCTGCGCTATGCGCCCGAGGGCGGCGTGGTCGACGTGAGGCTGCACGAGGTCGATGGCCACGCGGTGGTCGACGTGCTCGACAACGGCCCCGGCATTCCGAAGGAGGCCATCGACCGCGTGTTCGACCGCTTCTTCCGCGTGCCCGGCGCCGCGGCGGGCGGCAGCGGACTGGGGCTTGCGATTGCGCGCACGGCGGCGGAGCGGCACGGGCTGCGCATCGAGCTGCGCAATCGCACCGACGGGCCCGGGCTGATGGCACGGGTGCATCTGCCTGCGCCGCCCGCGGCCTAGCCGGGGCCGCACGCCGGCGAACGAGGCAGGTGCGGCCCAAAGTTCCAGCAAAAGGCGCGCCGCTCACTCGCGCCTAACTCTTCGCTCACATCCAACTCAGTCTGCGTGCCTAGAGTGCGTTCAGGTCCTGCCACGCGCAGTTCGCGCGATGGCATGTGACCGGAGACAGCCTGCTTCAATCAATCAGGAGAACACACACCATGCGCACTTCCTTCAAGCTTCTCGCCGTCGGTTCCTTCGCTGCGCTGGCAGCCATGGGCGCCGTCACCGCATCGGCCGAAACCACCGATGGATCGGACTTCCATCCGCTGCAGATGAACTCGCCAGAAAACCCCGAAGTGCAGGCCGGCGCGATGGCCGCTGCGCGTCCGAGCGGCACCGAGCCCGTCGGCCAGTCGACCAGCGCGCCCGCGATGAGTTCGACGACGCCGGTTTCCGACATCCAGGCCGGTGCGTATGCGGCCTCGCACGCGAGCGGCACCGAGGCGATCGGGCAATCGACTTCGCTGCCGCTGGTGAAGTCGGCCAGCGGCAGCTGAGGCCGCCGAGTCGGCCGAGGCCGGTTCCCCTGCCGTCGATGAATGCGACGGCGGCGGCGAGGCTCAGTCGTCGCTGCCGTTGCTCAGCAGCGCGCGGTAGATCACCGCGCCGATGATGGCGCCCGCGATGGGCGCTACCCAGAAGAGCCACAGTTCAGACACCGCATGGGACGGCCCGAAGAGGGCTGGGCCCGTGCTGCGCGCCGGGTTGACCGACGTGTTGGTGACGGGAATCGAGATCAGGTGGATCAGCGTGAGGCACAGGCCGATGGCCAGCCCCGCGAAGCCGCCGGCCGCGCGCTTCGCGGTGGCGCCGAGGATCACGATAAGGAACACGGCCGTCATCACCACTTCGCACAGCAATGCGGCCGTGAGGCCGTACTTGCCGGGCGAGTGCTCGCCATAGCCGTTGGTGGCGAAGCCGCCGATGTCGGCGCCCGGCTTGCCGGTGGCGATGAGATAGAGAATGCCCGCCGCCGCGATGGCGCCCAACACCTGCGCCACGATGTAGCCCGCGAGCTGCGAAGCCTTGAAGCGGCCCGCGGCCGCGAGGCCGATGGATACCGCCGGATTGAAGTGCCCGCCCGAGACCGGACCCAGTGCGTACGCCCCCGTCACCACCGTGAGGCCAAAGGCCAGCGAAACGCCGAGCAGGCCGATGCCGACATTCGGAAAGGCCGCCGCCAGGACCGCGCTTCCGCAGCCTCCGAGCGTGAGCCAGAAAGTACCAATGAACTCGGCAGACCACTTTTTATAGGTACTGTGTTCCATAACGCTCCATCCTGAAGTTGAGAAGGCGCGCAGCCCGCGAGGCGATGCGCGGGCGGATTCTAGGAACGCAAATAGAGGGCGTCGAGCAAGTCGTTGGCACTAACGGAACCTGTTCACGGATGGCGCTGCTTTCGTGCATTGCCGCAACTGCGTTGCATCTGCGGCACCAACGCATTTCGTGATCTTTTACATCGTCACGACGATCTTTCCGAACGCGCCGCGCTCCAGGTGATCGAGTGCGGCGGGCAGTTCGTCGAAGCCGTATTGCGCGGCGATCACCGGCTTGAGCGCGTTCGCGTCGACGGCGCGCACCAGGTCTTCGAGCGCGCGCCGGTGGCCCACGCCGATGCCCTGCACCGTCACGCGGCCCAGCACCATCACGTAGAACGACGCGCTCAGCGTCTCGCCTTCGAGCATGCCGATGATCGACACGCGTCCGCCCTGCTTCACGGCCTGCAGCGAGCGGTCGAGGTTGGGTCCGCTCGCGAGTTCGAGCACGTGGTCGACACCGCGTCCCCGCGTGAGGCGCCGTACTTCAGCGGGCCAGTCAGCGCCGCGCGCGAGCACGTGCGTGGCGCCGAGCGCAAGGGCCTGCGCGCGCTTGGCCTCGTCGCCGCCCGTCACCACGATGGCGCGCGCGCCGTGCAGCCGGGCGATCTGCAGGCCGAACAGGGCGACGCCGCCCGTGCCGTGGATCAGCACCGTCTCGCCCGCGCGGAGCGCACCCGTTTCAGCCAGGGCGAACCACGCGGTGAGGCCCGCGCACGGCAGCGTGCTGGCTTCGGCGAGGCTCAGCGTCTCGGGCGCGGCCACGGCCCAGGCGGCGTCGATCAGCACGTGCGAGGCCAGCATCCCGGGCCCGGGGCCGCCGAGCAGCGTGGTGTCGGCGTGCCAGTGGCTGTCGATCCAGCCGCCCCAGAAGGTGTCGATGACGCGATCGCCCACGGCGAAGCGCGTCACGCCCGGGCCCGCGGCCACCACGGTGCCGACCATGTCGGAGCCGGGCACGAAGGGCAGTTCGAGCGCCATGCCCATGCCATCGCGCGTCATCAGCAGGTCGCGGTAGTTGAGCGACACAGCACCGACCTTCACGAGGATCTGGTTCGGCCCCGGCTCGGGCAATGGGGCCTCGGCCTGTTCGAGATGGACGCGGCCGAATTCGGGAAGCTGCCAGCGGCGCAGCGTTCGGGGTTCTTGCATGAATGAGCTCCAAGGGGAAGACAGGAAGCCTTCATGCTATTGACGAGTGAAGCTATCCGGTGGAGGATAATTTTCCTTTTAATGGCGCCTGAAAGTATCCAATGGGTCAACGCCTGCAAGGAATCGAGGAATTCGTCGCCGCCGTGGAGGCAGGCAGCTTCGCGCTGGCCGCGCAGCGCCTGCACGTGACGCGCTCGGCGGTCGCCAAGAGCATCGCGCGGCTCGAATCGCGGCTCGACACCCGGCTCTTCCTGCGCACCACGCGCAGCCAGAGCCTCACGGAAGAGGGCCACGGCTACTACGAGCGCTGCCGCCGCGCGCTCGCCGAGCTCGAAGCGGCCGAGGCCGTGGCCGACGTGGCGCGCAGCACCGCCTCGGGCCTCGTGCGCCTGAGCATGCCGGCGATGCTGGGGCGGCTGAAGGTCGGGCCGCTGCTGCTGGCGCTGGCGCGGCACCATCCGCAGTTGTCGCTGGAGCTCTCGTTCAACGACCGGCGCGTCGATCTCGTCGAGGAGGGGCTCGATCTCGCCATCCGCAGCGGCGAACTTGCCGACAGCGCCGAGCTGGTCGCGCGGCCGGTCGGCATGCAGTGGATGGTGCTGTGCGCCTCGCCCGGCTACCTTGCCGCGCACGGGCATCCGGGTGGCGTCGACGAACTGAAGGAGCACGGAGCGGTGCTCTACGCGCGCGACGGGCAGGTGTCGTCCTGGCGCTTCCATGACGCCGAAGGCCGCCTCGTCGAGGTGACGCCGCCGTCGCGGCTGCGCTGCGACAGCGCCGAGGTGCTGCTCGAGGCGGCCAATGGCGGCATGGGCCTTGCACGCCTGCCGGCATGGCTCGCGGCCGACGCGCTCGCCGCGGGCACGCTGGTGCGCGTGTTCGACGAGCCCCGGCCCTTCGGTTTCGAGCTCAACGTGATCCGCTCGCGCAGCCGCTACCTGCCGCTGAAGACGCGCGTGGTGACCGACTGGCTGGCCGAGCACCTGCCGCCGCTGCTGGCCGCGCGCTGAGCGCCGGCGCTATCCTGCGGCCTTCGAGAACCACGACGAGGAGACCCGCGCATGCGCCCATTCGCCATCCGACACATCGCCGCCGCGGCAGGCATTGCCGCCGCATTCCTTCTGGCGGCGCCGAACGCTCTGGCGCAGGGCACCGTCAACGCGCTGTGCAGCACCGACGCCGGCTGGTGCGAGGCAGCGGCCGCGGCCTTCACGCGCGAGACCGGCATCAAGGTGCAGCAGGCGCACAAGGGCACCGGCGAGATCGGCGCCCAGCTGCGCGCCGAGGCTGCCAACCCCAAGACCGACATCTGGTGGGGCGGCACCGGCGACCCGTTCCTGCAGGCGGCCGAGCAGGGGCTGCTGGAGCCCTACCGCCCGGCCTACATCAACGACCTGCACGACTGGGCGGTGCGCCAGTACGCGCTCTCGCAGAACATGGTGGGCGGCTTCTACACCAGCGCCATCGGCTTCGGCTTCAACACCGACGTGCTGAAAAAGAAGAAGCTGCACGAGCCGAAGTGCTGGGCCGACCTGATCAAGCCCGAGTACAAGGGCGAGATCGAGATCTCGCACCCGGCCACCAGCGGCACGGCCTACACCATCATCGCGGGCCTGGTGCAGCAGATGGGCGAGGACGCGGCCTTCGAATACCTGAAGAAGCTGCACCGCAACGTCACCAGCTACACGCGCAGCGGCCAGGCGCAGGCGCCCAACGTCGCCAAGGGCGAAGTGGCCATCGGCGTGAGCTTCATCTTCGGCTTCGAGCGCTGGCGCTACGACAAATTTCCCGTGAAGACCGCCGCGCCCTGCGAGGGCACGGGCTACGAGATCGGCGGCATCGCGCTGGTGAAGGGCGCGCGCAACAAGGAGAACGCGAAGCGCTACTACGACTGGCTGATGAGCCCCGCGGGCCAGGCCATCGGCGGCAAGGCGGGCAGCCTGCAGTCGCCGGCCAACAAGACCTTCAAGCCCGACCCGCGCATCCCGTCGATGGCCGAAGTGAAGCTGATCAAGTACGACTTCGAGAAGTACGGCAAGGCGGCCGAACGCAAGCGGATCATCGACCGCTGGACGCGCGAGGTGGAGTCGTTACCTAGATAGGGCTCGCCCGAGCACCGTGAACGATTTTCCGAAACGCGCCGCTTCAGGGCGAACTGGCGGTGAAGGTGACCTGGCCGGTGTAGGTGCCCGCGGTGCGGCTGGCCAGGTTGGCGTAGGAGAAGGTCCAGGTCGCGGTGCGCTGGGTGACGAGGTTGGCGAAGGCCGTGCCCGCGACGTTCACCGCCGTGCCGGTGCCCGTGTTCGGGATCTGCGGCGCGGGCAGGTTGGCGTCGCTGCTGGCGATGGTGATCTCCGACAGCGGGATCGTGTTGGCGCCGCTCGCCAGCGGCGTCGTGGCCGTCGCCCGCAGCGTGATCTGCCCTCCGTTGCTGCGCACCTCGACGGGCAGCGCGTTGTTGCTGGGCGTGACGCTGAAGCCCGGCGCCGCGCCGCTCCAGTTCACCGGCGTGTTGTTGCCGGCGACCGGCGTGGTCGGGCCGCCCGGGATCGACGGCGTCAGCACGAAGCTCACCGTGCTCGTGGTGCCGCCGGGCGTGGGCCAGGCGCCGTCGCCGATGCGGAAGAAGATGAACTTGTCGATGGCGATCGTGAAGTCCAGGTTGACGCCGGTGCTCAGCGGCACCGAGGCGCTGGGGCCGGCGGTGCTGGACGCAGCCTGGGCGATGCCCGTGCCCAGCACGCCGGCGACTGCGCCGGTAAGTGCGCCAGCAAGTGCGAAGCTGCACGAAGCGTGCGAGGCCATGGGGAGTTTCATTTCAGCTCCACGTCCACCTTGAAGCTGCCCTTGTCCCAGTCGAGCCTGCCGCTGGCCTTGACCGGATAGACGGGCTGCGGCGCCGGCTGGCCGTTCTCGGCCTTGGGCACCAGCGCCAGCGTGCGCGTCTGGCCCGGCAGGATCGGCGTGCCCTCGGGCACCAGCTCGAACGCGCGGCCCTTGCTGTCGGTGGCGTCCAGGCTGCCTTCGAGCCGGCCGTGCGCGTCGCCGGTGTTGGCCACGGTCACGACCGCGCGGCGCGCGCGCGCCGGCTTCTCCGCTGGCGATCTGCCTGATCTCGAGCCTGGGCTCGGCGCCGTCGAGCATGACGTACACGGCCACCGCGATGCGGCCCGTGACCGGCAGGCTCAGGCTGGCGCCGCCGTTGCGGATGACGGTCTGCTGCGCCGGCTCCGTGCCCTCGATGGCGATCATGAAGCGGCACTCGCCGCGCGGCGCGTCGGCCGGCGGCTCCACCTGGAAGCGGAACGAGCGCTTGCTGCGCGCCGGCACCGAGAGGCTGCGCCGCTCCAGCACCACCCACGGCCTGCAGCTGCCGGGCAGCAGCTCGTCGTGGTAGCCGATGTTGCCCTCGGCCGAGTAGCTCCAGTCGATGGTGCGCATCGAGACCTCGGTGGCGGTCGATGCCAGGTTGTGGATGTCGAGCGACTGCCCCAGGCGCGCGCCGGGCTTGCCCGAGAGCTCGAAGCGCGACGGCGTGACGGCCAGCTCGAAGGGCGCGGCCCTTGCCATGCCGGCGGCCGCGAGCAGCGCAAGGCAGAAGGACGCGAGGGCACCCGTGGAACCGGCTTCGCCGGGCCACAGGGTGCGTCCCCTCCCGAAGGAGAGGGGGAAGGCGCGAAGCGACTCAGGGGGTGTCTCATGGCAATGTCTCGATCTCGAAGAACGACTCGAAGCTCAACGCCGAGCCTGCGGGCATGCGCAGCTCGCGCGGATCGATGCGCAGCGTGAGCTCGAAAGTCTCGTTCATCCACGGAGCCTGGACCACGCCGTTCCACACCTGCACACGGTCGCCGGGCCGGCCGCTGCCGCTCGCGAATGCGCCGCTGCCGCGCCACTGCACCAGCATTCCCGCCGGGGAGCGCAGGCCCGCGACGCTGGCGGGAATCACGTAGAAGATGCGCGCGCGCCGGCCCATGTGGGGCGTCATGGCCAGGCGGTACTCGATGCGCCCGAGGGGGAGCACGACCACGTGGCCGTCCATCGCCTGCGCATTGCTGAAATCGCTGCGCAGGTGCGCGCGCGGCGAGGCCGAGTCGTCGAGCCGGGCGACCATCGCCCATGCGGGAGCCGCCAGCACCGCGCCGCACAGCAGCGCGGCGGCGGCGGTCGCTCGGCGAAGGCGCGGCGGCTTCATTCCATCGACGCCGTGAATCGCACGGTGCCCTTGTAGTTGCCGCCCGGGTAGACGACGTCGTTGTCGTAGCTGAACTGCAGCCGCGTGGCCGTCACGTTGCGCGACAGGTAGGTCCAGGTGCCGACGCCCAGCACGCAGGGCAGGCCGAGCGGACCGACGCAGAAGGTGGCGTTCGCGTCGTAGCTCGCGATCGACTGGTTGGCGGTGGTGTCGAAGCGGCCGTTCTGGATGTCGCCCGAGGCCGCGCTGCTGTTGTTCGTGGCCACCCAGCTGATCTTGCTGAAGGGAATGGCCGTGGTGCCGCAGCCGCCCGACTGGCAGGTCAGCGCAACGGACGAATCCACGCGCAGCGTCACCGGCCGCGCCACGGTGGTGTTGGCCACCGGGCGCACCGGCATCACCCACACGTCGATGGCCGGCGTGCCGGCCACGGCCGTGGGGGTCAGCCCCGCGTTGGCGCCGGTGACGCTGAAAGCCACCGTGTCGACGGTCGCGCCGGCCGAGCCGACGCGAAGCGTCAGGCTGTAGGTGCTGCCGGTGTCGGTGACCGTGGTGATGACGGCGCGCGCGGACGTGGCGGCGAGCAGGGCCGCCGCGAGCGCCATCGCCGTCGCCGCACGCCCAGGCATCAGATGCCCTGGGCCGTGTACGTGATGGTGTTCGTGTAGGTGCCCGCCACCCAGCCCGCGGGCGTGCCGCCGAGCGTGTAGGCCCAGGTGCCCGAGGCGACCGCGTTCGAGGGGAACGAGGTCGAGGCGCAGGCGCCGAGGTTGGCCCCGGGGTGCGGCAGCGTGCCCGTGGTCGCGACGGTGAAGTCCGCGTTCGCCGGCCCGCCGGCGGCGGGCGCCCAGGTGCCCATGGCGCAGTTGATGGTGCCGGCGCCCGCGTTGGTCCAGGCGTACACGTTGAGCGTGTTCGTGGTCGAGGCGGGCGTGACGGTGGGAGCCGCGCCGTTCCAGTCCACGTTGGTGTTGTTGCCCGTGACCGGCGTGGTGGGCACGGGCGGAATGCTGAGGGTGGAGGCCCAGGTCACGGTGTCGATGGTGGTGTTGGTCGAGCCCACGCGCAGCAGGATCAGCTTGGGCACCGTCACACTCAGGTTCACCTTGGCCTGGGCGGTGATGGTGCCCGTGCCGGAGCCGTACTGGCTTTCGGCCGGGGCCTGCCCGCCGGCCAGCGCGAGGACTGCCAGCGAAAGCATCTGCATGCTGCGCACGAGGGGTGTTCGGATCATGGGAACTCCTTCTGGTTGGATGCGGCGGGGTGGAAAAAAGGAAGGTCGGTGCGGCTCATTCGCCCACCTTGACGACGGGTATCTCCGCGCTGGCCCGGCCACGCAGCGGAACGTTCACGCTCACCCCGGTCTCGCCGGCCGCGCCCCAGGGCAGCGGCACGCTTTCGAGCGTGAGCGTCAGCTGGTGGCGGCCGGTGGTCACCAGCGGGAATTCGAAGCGGCCGTCGCGGTCGGTGGTGGCGCGGTAGCGGCCGTCGAGCAGCACCTCGACGCCGGCCACGCCGCCTTCGCCCGACTGCTGCTCGCCGTCGCGGTTGGCGTCGTAGAACACCCGGCCCGACACGCTGCCGCCGCCCGCGCCTTCGCCGCGCGCGCCCGCCGGGCGGAAAGCGGTGCCGGCGCTGCCTTCCCATCGCAGGTAGACGTAGGCGGCCTTCTCGTTGCTGCGATAGAGGTTGGGAGACGAATACGAGGTCGGCAGCAGCGACGCGCGCGCCTGGTTGAAGTTGGCCATGAAGCCCACGCGCCAGCCCATGCCCAGCTCCTTCTCGGCCGTGAGCGAGCCCGACAGGCCGCGGCTGGTGTAGAGGCCGCCGCTTTGCGAGGTGTAGCGCAGGTTGCCGCCGACGTGGAAGCCATCGTCGATCCAGTAGCGCAACTGCAGGCCCGCCGTCGGGTAGCTGCGGGAGGTGCCGCCGCTGCGGTCGCGCGCGTAGCCGACGGTGGTGGTGAGCTCGGGGCGCATGGTCTCGCGGCGCCCGCCGATCCAGTCCTGCTCCCACTGCAGCTCCTGGCCGGTGGCCGCGGAGTCGCCGAGCACGATCAGTTCGTTGCGGCGCACCGTCAGCGAGAAGCGGCTGCGCGGCCAGTCGAACAAGCGGGTCTGCCAGAAGGCGCTGCCGTAGAGGCTGCGGCCGTCGCCGCTGCCGCCCGCGATGCTCCCGTCGGGGAGCCCGTCGTAGCGCGTGCGGTAGACGCTCAGGCTGCCGCCCACGGAGTTGTCGCGGTCGAACAGGTACTGGAAGTTGCCGCTCGCGCCGAAGCGGCGGTAGCCCGCGAGGTTGAAGTTCACGTCCCGCCGGGAGCGCTCGTAGTCCAGGCCGACGCCCCAGCTCAGGCGGCTGGTGTTGCGGTCCACCCGCCAGTACGCGCCGCGCGTGCCGGTCGCCAGCGCGTAGTCGCCGAAATACAGGTTGGGCCGCGCGGTGTAGGCACCGAACTCGTGGCGGTACAGGCCCGTGCGCGCGCTCGCTTCGATGAACAGGCCCCGCGAATCGCCGGTGGGCACGCCGGGCGTGGACGAGCTCACGCGGCTGCCCACCAGCGTGGCGCGGGCCTTGAAGTCGCCGTCGCGCACCACCTCGCGGCCCCAGCCCACCGAGCCCGCCCAGCTGGCGACGTCCTTGCTGCCGTAGCCCCGGGCCGTGAGCGGGTCGTAGTAGTAGGCGGGCACGTTGCGCGCCCGGTCGAACTGGAACGACGCGAACCACGGGTCGCCCAGGCGCAGCGTGGCGCCGAGCCAGCCGAGCGTGCCCTGGCTCTTCTCGAAGCCGGGGTACGGTCCGCCGGTCAGGTTGCCGCGCTGGCCGAAGCCGCCGCGCAGGTCGAAGTCGTTGCCGTAGACGCGCATGGACGCGCCGCGCACCGTGGTCGAGCCCAGCGAGAGCCTGTAGTTGCGCGCCAGGCCGCCGGTGAGCTCGCTCTGGATGTCGCCCACGGCGGTGTCGGCGAAGGTCTGCGTGGTCAGCGGAAAGCCGAGGTTGCGCAGCGTGAAGCGGCCGCTGGTGGCTTCGCGCGCATAGCCCAGCGAGCCGATGCCCAGGCCGCTAGCGCTGTTGTCGCCGCCCAGGTGGCGGCCGTCGGCCTGCAGCACGAATTCGCCGTAGTTGAGGGTTTCGCGGCGGTATTCGAAACGCTGGCCGAACTCGGTCGCGCGCTGGCGGCCGTAGCCGGTGGTGGTGGCGTCGCCGAAGCCGATGCGGCTTTCCACCAGCCAGGCCCGGTAGCCCTGCGGCTGCTCGGACTCGGGCGTCGCGTCGGCCGCGGGGGTGTCCGTGTCGGACGTCATGAAGCGGTCTTCGTAGGCCTTGGGCGCGGAATCGGCGAGCGCCTTCAGCCGCGCCTGCTCGGCCTGCGCGCGGTCGAGGGTTTCGATGCGCGCGTCAGCCACGACGTGGGCGGCCGGGGCCGTCGCCTGCGGTTTCTGCTGGGGCTGCGCCTGGGCCGGCGCGCAGGACAGCCATGCGAGGGCCGTCGTGCACTCGAGCCATGCAAGGGCGGCCACCGGGCGCCTTGCGGCTCCGGGGGGGCCGGAAACGGCCCGTGGCGACGTGCAAGTCATCAGACGTCATCCCTGTCTCGTTCCCCGGGGCTGGACCCCTGTTCTCTGTCACTTCTTGGCAGTCGTCAGGATATTTCAGAACTGTTAACAAGAGTCAATTTTTCCGGGCTCGGAGGGTTTTCCCCAGCGAAGCGCATGGGCGCCGGGTCTTCAGGAATGCCAAAAATGGAACGTTGAGCTTCATTTGCCCTTGATGAAGACAAAAGACAACCCAATTGAGGATGTTGGTGCGCGGGCGCTTTCCGGCGCCGCGCCCGACTTAGAATTTTTCGGCTTTCGACATTTCTCTATCCATGGCTGATTCCTCCAAAACCAAACTCCCGTTCCAGGCTGAAGTCGCGCAACTGCTGCATCTCGTCACGCATGCGCTGTACTCCAACAAGGAAATCTTCCTGCGCGAGCTGATCTCGAATGCATCGGACGCCTGCGACAAGCTGCGCTTCGAGGCCCTCGACCATCCCGAGCTCTACGAAGGCCAGTCCGACCTCGACGTGCGCCTGAGCTTCGACAAGGCCGCGCGCACCATCACCATCACCGACAAGGGCATCGGCCTGTCGCGCCAGGAGGCGATCGACAACCTCGGCACCATCGCCAAGAGCGGCACCAAGGACTTCATGAGCAAGTTGAGCGGCGACCAGAAGGCCGACGCTCAGCTCATCGGCCAGTTCGGCGTGGGCTTCTACTCGGGCTTCATCGTGGCCGACAAGATCACCGTCGAGTCGCGCCGCGCGGGCCTGCCGGCCGACCAGGGCGTGCGCTGGACCAGCGGCGGCGCCGGCGACTTCGAGGTGGCCGACATCACCCGCCCCGAGCGCGGCACCAGCATCACGCTGCACCTGCGTGAGGATGCCGACGAATACCTCAACGCCTGGAAGCTCAAGCAGATCGTCGGCAAGTACTCCGACCACATCTCCCTGCCCATCCTCATGGAGAAGGAAGAGTGGAAGGACGGCGAGAACGACCAGCCCGGCGACATGGTGAAGACCGGCGAATGGGAAACCGTCAACAAGGCCAACGCCCTGTGGAGCCGCCCCAAGAAGGACATCACCCCCGAGCAGTACGAGGAGTTCTACAAGAGCATCAGCCACGACTACGAGGCCCCGCTCGCCTGGAGCCACAACCGCGTGGAAGGCAGCACCGAGTACACGCAGCTGCTGTACATCCCGGCCAAGGCGCCCTTCGACCTGTGGAACCGCGACAAGAGCGCGGGTGTGAAGCTCTACGTCAAGCGCGTCTTCATCATGGACGACGCCGACGCGCTGATGCCCAGCTACCTGCGCTTCGTCAAGGGCGTGATCGACTCGGCCGACCTGCCGCTGAACGTGAGCCGCGAGCTGCTGCAGGAAAGCCGCGACGTGAAGGCGATCCGCGAAGGCAGCACCAAGCGCGTGCTCGGCATGCTGGAAGACCTGGCGAAGAAGCAGAAGACCGCGCCGGAAAGCGGCGAGGGCAGGATCGACGTGGGTTCGGGCGAATCGGTGCCGGCCCCCGAGCCGACCGAAGGCGTGACGGACGTGGTCGACAAGAACGCGCCCACCGCTGCGGAAACCGCCGCTGCCGCCGCCGACGAATCGGGCAAGTACGCCAAGTTCTACGCCGAGTTCGGCGCGGTGCTCAAGGAAGGCCTGGGCGAGGACTTCGGCAACCGCGACCGCATCGCCAAGCTGCTGCGCTACGCCTCCACCACCACCGACTCGGTGAGCGTGAGCTTCGCGGACTACAAGGCCCGCATGAAGGAAGGCCAGGACGCCATCTACTACATCACGGCCGACACGCTCGCCGCCGCCAAGAACAGCCCGCAGCTCGAAGTCTTCAAGAAGAAGGGCATCGAGGTGCTGCTCATGACCGACCGCGTCGACGAGTGGGCGCTGAACTACCTCAACGAGTTCGACGGCACGCCGCTGCAGAGCGTGGCCAAGGGCGCGGTCGACCTCGGCAAGCTGCAGGACGAGGCCGAGAAGAAGGCCGCCGAAGAGGCCGCCGAGTCGTTCAAACCCATGCTCGAGAAGCTCAAGACGGCCCTCAAGGACAAGGCCGAGGACGTGCGCGTGACCACGCGCCTGGTCGACTCGCCCGCCTGCCTCGTGGTGCAGGACGGCGGCATGAGCACGCAGCTCGCGCGCATGCTCAAGCAGGCCGGCCAGCCCGCGCCCGACCTGAAGCCGGTGCTCGAAGTGAACGCCGAGCATCCGCTGGTGAAGAAGCTCGAGGGCTCCTCGCACTTCGACGACCTGGCCAACATCCTGTTCGACCAGGCGCTGCTGGCCGAAGGCGGCCTGCCGGCGGACCCGGCGGCCTACGTGAGGCGCGTCAACGCGCTGCTGGTGTGAAAGGCCGGCCGCGCGTCATACGGGCAGCGGCCGTCGTTCCGGCGGCGGCGCTGTTGCTCCTGGCGGGCGGCTGTTCCCACTACCACGTCGGCATTCCGCTGGTGCCCGGGCTCTCGCTGGGGCTCGGCGCCACCAAGGACGGCAACTTCTCCGTGGGCCTGAACACCGGCTTCGGCCCGCTCGGCGCGGGCGTGGCCGTGAACAACGGCGGGCAGGTGTCGGGCTCGGCCGGCGTGGGTGTCGGCGTGGGGCCGGTGCGCACGGGCGTGAGCAAGGGGGCCGTGCTCTACGACCCCAACGCCGCGCCCGCGGCTCCAGCGGCACCGGCTACGGCAGCCGTAGCGCCCGCCGCAGGCGGCGCGGTGGCTTCTGCCGCGCCTGCGGCTTCCCCCGGGACGGCCGCCGCGCCGGCTCCGGTGCAGTACTACTCGACGCCCGCAGCCCCTTTCACGCCCGTGGGCCCCGTTCCCCCGCCCGCTCCGGTGGCCGCGGCATCCGCCAGCGCAGCGCCGGCGGCGACCGTCAGGCGGGCGCCCCTGGTCAAGATCACCCGGCCGCCGCCCGAGCCCACGGCGCCCGCTGCTCCCGCGGTGAACGTCACCTACCGCCCGCCCGCCGCGGCCGCGACGGCCGCCGCCGCGCTTTCGGCCCGTGACACCGGCACGCCGGGCAATCCCGTCGCGCCGTGACGCGGCTCCTGATGCGGCCCCTGGTGCGTCCCTGATGCGCCCATAGGCGTGCCCCTCACGCGGACACGCGGCCCGGCCTAACATGGCGGCCGGTATCTCCCCCGGAGACAGTCGCCCGTGATGACCCGCCGATCGCTCCTGCTGAAACTCGCCGCCATGGCCGCCCTCGCGGCCGGGGGAGTCCATCGCGCGGCGAAGGCGCAGGTGGCATACCCCGCCAAGGCCATCCGCTGGATCGTGCCGTACGCGGCGGGAGCCGGGGCGGACATCGTCGCGCGCACCATCTCCGCCCAGCTCGCCATCGACGCGGGGCAGTCCGTCGTCATCGAGAACCGCGCCGGCGGCAACACCGCGCTCGGCGCCATGGAAGCCGCGCGCGCCCCGGCCGACGGCTACACGGTGCTGTCGGCCGACAGCGGCACGCTGGTGTTCAACCCGGCGCTCTACCGCAACCTCAGCTACGACCCCTCGCGCGACTTCGCGCCCGTCACCCTGCTCGGCCGGCTGCCGATGGTGCTGCTGGTCGGCCCGGCCAGCGGCGTGAAGGACGCGCGGGCCTTCATCGACGACGCGCGCGCCTTCCCCGGCAAGGTCAGCTACGCCTCGGCCGGCACGGGCAGCCCGCAGCACCTGGCGATGGAACTGCTCGAACGCGAGGCCCGCCTCGAGATGGTCCACGTGCCCTACCGCAGCGCCGCGCCCGCGGTGGCCGACGTGGCCGGCGGACAGGTGCCGGTGATGATGTGCGACCTGGCCGCCTCGCGCCGCTTCATCCAGAGCGGCAGGCTGCGGCCGCTGGCGGTGGCGAACCCCTCGCGCCTCGCGCAGCTGCCGCGCGTTCCCACCTTCGCCGAGATCGGCCTGCCGCGCGTCGAGGCCGCCGCGCTCATGGGCCTGGTGGTGCCCGCCAACACGCCGGGCGAGATCGTCTCGCGGCTGCAGCAGTCGGTGGCCAGCGCCATCCACAACCCGGCCGTGCTGCGCCGGCTCGCCGAGTACGGCGTGGAGCCCGGGGGCGACGCGCCCGCGCAGTTCGCGGCGCTGCTGCGGGGCGAATCGGCGCGGTGGCATCCGCTGATCCGTGATCTGAATCTTTCGCTGGACTGAAGGCCGGCGGGGAGCCGCGCGCTTTACGGCAACTTTGCGAAAGCCGGGGCCCTTGCTCACGCCGGGCTAAGAGTGGCTGCCTAGATTGGCGCATCGCACGCACAAGAAAGGTCGGCGGGGCGGCTCGCGGCAGCGCAGGAGAGAGCCGCCTCCCGAGGCCACCATGACTCGCCGGTTCCACAATGTCGTCTTCGCCGACGACTTCTTCCGCTCGCCCGCCAACGGGCTCCAGTACCACGTCGCCAACCGGCGCTTCCTGCGCGGCTTCTTCGACTCCGCCCTGGGCCGGCTGGGGCTACCGTCGAGCGAGGCCTCGCCGCTGTCCGAAGGCGGACGCATCGACGTCGCACGGCTCATGGACCGGCTGGAGTTGCCCTGCACGCCCGCGGGCTGGGCGCGCGCCTGCATCGCCGACCTGCACGCGTTCGCCGGGCGCGACGGCATGCCGGCCTTCGGCCCCGGGTGCCTGGTGATCGGCTGGGGCCTCACGCCGGCGCAGCAGCACTGCATCGACCGCTCGGGCGCCAGCTACCTCGACATCGAGATCGACCCGCGCCGCTTCACGGAGCACCTGCATTTCTGCGCGCGCACCAACGACCCCGCCGTCGAGGTCGCGCTGCTCGCGCGCCGCGTGGACGAAGAGCTCTTCTGGAACCACGCGAGCGCGCTCAAGGGCCGCTTCGCGCGCCACGGCGCGGCCTCGCTGTTCGACCCGAGGCTGCGCGTGGGCCTCTTCTTCGGCCAGAGCCTGGTCGACCTGTCGCTCGTCAGCGGCGGCCGCACCATGCATCCGGCCAGCGTGATCGCGCCGCTGCGCGAGCTGGCGCAGGGCGTCGACCTGCTGGTCGTCAAGCCGCACCCTTACGAAAGCGCGCTGCACGACCTCGCGCCCATTGCGCGCGCCATTCCCAACGTGGCGTGGACCAGCGAGAACAGCTATGCGCTGCTGTCGGCGGCCAACGTGCACTTCGCCGCCAGCCTGTCGTCGAGCGTGCTCACCGAGGCGCGCTACTTCCGCAAGCCCGCGCACGCGCTGATCCGCGCCGACCGCAACGCGCCGGAGCAATTGCCCAGGACCTGTTCGGGCTGGATACCGGTCGGTGCCGAGCTGGGCTCGATGGATTTCATGGCCGAGGCCTGCGGCCTGGCTGATGAGCGAAGCGGCGGGGCGGCTCGCAGCTTCCCGGCCTGGCCCGCTGCCGCGATCGACCGCGCCTTCCTCACGCGCTGGGGCCTCGACGACCAGACCCGGGGCCTGGCCGAAATGGCCGAACTGCAACTGGAGCGCCCCTACCTCTTCCACCCCGGCAGCCCCGCGATGAGCTGGCTGAGCCACGGCTGGGCTGGCTTCGACGGCGAGGGCGCGCGCAGCGTGGGCGAGCTGGCCTGCCTCGTGGTGCCGCTGCCGGCGCTGTCGGCGCGATCGCTGCCGCTGTCGCAGATGCAGCCGCATCGCGTCGAGGTGCGCATCGACTACCGCAGCAATGCCAAGGCCACCAGCGTGCACGTGATGCTCGACGGCGCGGTGCTGCCCGGCCAGCGCGTCACCGGCGCGCGGCGGCGCAGCCTCGTGTTCGAGGTGGAGCCGGCCGCCGGGCGCAAGTGCCTGGTGCTCCAGTTCGTCGTGGCCGACACCGCGCGCGGACCCGGCAAGCGCCGCAAGGCGGCGCGGCCGGGCTTCACGCTCAGGAAGCTGCAGGTGTCGCTGCGCATGGGCCGGGGCCTGATCTCAGCGCCGCCGAAGGCCGCCGCACCGGCGCGGTGGTCGGAGATTTCACCGGTGCGCGCGATGGCGCGGCTCTTCCGCGCGGTGATCGATTCGGCGCGCGGCTCGGCCGGCAGTCACTGAGGCAGCGGCGCGTTACGGGCCGCGCGCGGCCTCCGCCAGCCCCGACAGCAATACGGTCCAGTGCCGAAGCCGCTCCATGGCGGCCTGCCGCCCTTCGGACGCATTCGCCTCGCCATCCGGCAGGTCGAGCAGATCGCCCGCCGCGGCGGCCACGGCCCGTGCGAACTTCGGCGCGTCGCCGCGCCACACCACCACGCGGTGCGCCAGCCCGAGCTGCGCCGCGCGGCCTGCGTTGATCGCCTGCTCGGGCTGGTCGGTGAGCAGCAGCAGGATCGGCTTGCGGTAGACCGCCGCGATCGACAGCGCCGCCATGCCTGGCGCCGAGACGATGAAGGCGCTGCGCGCCGCCGCCTCGATCCAGTGTTCGTCCCGCGCATGCCAGTGCGCCCGGTGCGCGTAGCCTTCGCCGACCAGGTGCGCGGGCACGCCGGCGTCGGCAAGGCCCTGTTCCAGCCCGTCGGCCAGCGCCGGCTCCTGGAAATGCGGATTGAGATACACGGCCGCCATCTGCCGCGCCTCATCGCCGTGCCCTGCCGCGTCCACCACCGCCACCGGCGTGGCCAACCGATGGCGGCCGCGTCCGTCGTGTTGCGGCTCGCCGTAGGCGAAGTCGTGCTCGATGCGCGCGAGGCTGCGGTCGATCTGCCAGGCCACGATGCGGCCGAACACCCGGGCGACGAAGCCCGGCATGCGCCCGCTGAAGTTGGTCTCCAGCGCATGCCGCAGGCTCGCGCCGTACACGTGCACCACCTTGCGCCGCCAGAACGGCAGCCAGCCCATCAGCAGCAGCGCGGGGTGGAAGGAGTCGTTCACCGCCAGGTCGGCGTCGCGCAAGTGCGCGCGCAGCTTCCACACGTCGCGCAGCATGCGTTCGGGCCTGAACATGTACTGCGCCACGTTGCGGTCGGTCTCGCGGCGCAGCATGTTCTGCTGCGCGTCGAACTGCACCGCGTAGTGGCGCGAGAGCACCGGCGCCTCGATGCCGAAGCCGGCGAGGAAGCGCGCGCCTTCGTCGGAGGTGGTGAGCACGCGCACCTGCGCGCCGGCCTCGCGCAGCGCATGCGTGAGCAGTTGCGCGCGCATCAGGTGGCCGCGCGCGTCCGCGGTCGCGAGGTAGAGGATGCGCGGCGGCATCGCTCAGGCGTGGTGCCGCACCGGCGGTGCCGAGCCGGGCCGCAGGCGCAGCGCCATGCCGGCCAGCCACATGCCGAGCGCGCCGGTCACGCCGAAGCCGCGCTCGGTGTCGCGCACCTCGCGCATCAGCTGCGCCAGCCGCGCCTCTTCATGCGGCGCCACGCAGCGCTGCAGCGTGCGGGTGCACAGGCGGATGTGGCGGTCCTCGTCGGCCATCACGCGCGACAGCAGCGGATGCAGCGCGTGCTGCGGGCCGATCAGCGCGCAGTGGCGCTGCAGGATGCGCGAGGCCATCTGCTCGGCCGCGAGGCCGATGGCGTAGGCCGGCACCAGCCCGCCGTGCGCGAAGTGCGGCGCGTGGCGGCGGATCAGCGCCTGCCAGCGCGCGAGCTTGCGGCGGCTGAACCAGTCGGGCCGGGGAGCCTCCTCCGGCGATGCGGCCGCCTGCGCGCTGCCGCCGCGCTCGACGATGGCCTGCGCGAAGAGGCGCGCATGCAGCTGCTCGTCGGCCAGGTGCTGGTCGAGCTGGCGCGCGAGCCACTCGGGCGGCGCGATGCGCAGCTCGCGCTGCAGCGCCTGCTCCGACGATTCCTCGCCCACGAGGTAGAAGCGCAGCAGCAGCATCTCGCCCGCATTGCTCGCATGCAGCTGGCGCAGCGCGGCGCGCTTGACGTGGTGCACCAGCCAGGCCTGCAGCGCGGGCCAGCCGCGCAGACGCGGCGGCGAGAGGCAGTCGAAGCCGGCCGAAGCGCCGGCTGGCGAGTCAGCGGGCATCCGTCTTGGTCTTCACCGGCGAGTGCTGCTGCTGCCAGCCCAGCACCAGGCCGATGAAGCTGTCCTGCAGGAAGGCGCGCGCGGACGCGTCGGCGCCCGCGAACTCGCGCTGCTGGCCGTCGTAGCGCACGTAGCCCTTGCCGCTCGCGGCGCCGAGCACCAGCTTCTCGTTCTTGCGGAAGCCGCGCTGCAACAGCGGCTGCAGCAGCGACTGCGATTCGAGCCCGTACAGGAACAGGTCGCGCTGCACCACCTGGCGCGGGATCTGGCCGCTCAGCGCCTGCAGCTCCAGCGTCCAGTTGCCCTGCTGCATGGCCTCGGCCAGGTCGCGGCCCTTGGCGCCGGGCGCGCGGAAACGCGCGCGCGCCACCGACTTCGAGGCGCCGCTCAGGCCCAGGCCGATGGTGATGTCGGCGTCCTTCGCGCCATCGGCGCGGTTGTCTTCCACCTGCACGAACACGTTGGCCAGGCGCGCCGTCAGCGAGGGTCGGGCCAGCGCGTCGACGATCTGGTCGGCGGTGAGCAGCACGTGGTCGGTGGTCGACTCGCTCACCACCACGATCTGGTAGGGGTCGATGCGGATGTCGCTGAACTCGCCGCCGATGGGCGTGTGCGCATGGCTGCTGACCGACCATTCGTTGCCCGAGCGGCTCAGCAGCGCGTGGAAGGTCAGCGGCACGCGCTGGCCGCCGCGCGCCTGTCCGGAGCCCTGCAGCAGCACGTCGCCGACGATGGTCTTCCCGGCGTAGCTGCGGGTGTTGACGAAGCGGATGGTGTACGCGCCGATGTCGAGCGCGGCGCGGGTGTCCGGGTCGTCGAGCGCGAGGCGGTTGCAGTCGTTGCCCTTGCCCGCGAGCGCGGCGAACGGGCAGCCGGCGTCGGACCTGAAGTTGAAGACGCCGCGGCCGGCGAAGTCTGCCGCGCCGGCCAGCGTGAAGGCGCCCGCGAGCGCGATGCCGAGCGCCAGCCGGCGGGCGGAAAACGAAGAGGGGAGGGACATGGTTCCTGTCTTTTTTGTTGTTCTGGAGATGAGGTGAAGCGCCGTTCAGGGGCGGTGGTACGACAGCGCCTGCGCATCGGCGTTGGTGTGGCCCGTGGTGTGCCAGCCGATGCCGCGCGCGAACGCGCCCAGCATGTCGACGGCCGAAAAGCCCAGGATCAACGCCACGCCTGCGAGCCAGCGCAGCCCGCGCAGCGGCGGGAGGTCTTGATGGTTCAGCGCCTTCATGCTGAAGCCCAGCCGCGTGAACAGCACCGCCAGCGGCCCGATCGGGCCGCTCTTCGCGAGCCACTGCCAGCGCGGCGACACGTAGCTGCGCAGCAGGTGCGGCGTGAGCGAGTAGGTGTCCTGCCCGCGCATCCAGCGCAGCTTGAGCGCCTCGGCGCGCGTGTCGGGCAGGCGGTGCTCAGTGTGGGCCGCGGCCGCGTAGTGGATGGGCACGCCCGCCGCCTTCAGCCGCATGCCGAGCACCTGGCAGTGCGCGCGGTAGACGCCGTCGAGCGCCTGGTAGCTGTGCTGCTCGAACACCTCGCGGCGGAAGGCCACGTTGTTCGCGTAGAAGTTGCTCGTGGCGCCGGCGTGGTCGGCATTGGGGAAGTACATGAAGTCGATGGTGGTGAGCGCGGTGCCCACCACGTTGGCCGCGTAGCTGGTGCGCCCGGCCACCACGGCGGGCGCGTCGGCTCCCCTGGTGAAGGGCAGGAGCATCTGCAGCAGCCAGTCGTCGTCGGGCAGGCAGTCGGCGTCGGCGAACACCACGTGCGTGCAGCGCTGCGCGTCGGTGGCCGCGAAGCCGGCGTTCTTGGCGTCGTAGTAGCCGGTGCTCGCGTCGATGCGCACGAAGTCGACCGGGCGGCCCGCGAGCGCGCTCACGGCCTCGCAGGTGGCAGGGCTCAATCCGTCGTGCGTGATGACCACCTGCGCGAGCGCGGCGAGCGGCAGCTTCTGCCTGGCCAGCAGCGCGACCAGGCGCTGCAGGCTGGCACCCGCCCTGGCCTCGGCATCGGCGCCGCCGCGCAGGTTGTTGGTCTCCAGGACCAGCGCGCAATGCGAGGCAACTTGATCGGGCATCATCGAATTTTCCTGTCCGGACATCGTTTTGAAGGCTTGCATCCTGCTTTTATCGCACAACCGCGCCCGCCACCAGTGCCGCACGCCATGGGGCCGCCCATGAAAGTGACCATCTTCGGCGCGGGCTACGTGGGCCTGAGCTTCGCCGCCTGCCTGGCCGAGGCCGGCCACGAGGTGCTGTGCGCGGACGCCGACATGGCGCGCATCGAGGGGCTGCAGCGCGGTCGGATGCCGCTGCACGAGCCGGGGCTGGAGGCGCTGGTGGCCTCGGGCATCGCCGCCGGCAGCCTGCAATTCACGGCCGATGAGCGCGCGGCCTGCGAGTACGGCGATCTGCTCTTCATCGTGGTGAACACGCCGGCCGATGCGCAGGGGCGGGTCGACCTGCGGCACGTGATCGCGGTGGCCGCCGCCATCGGACGGCATCGCGGCCGCGACGCGCTGGTGGTCTGCAAGTCGACCGCTCCCGTGGGCACGGCCGCGCAGGTCGAAGCCGTGCTGGGCGGCGAGCTCGCGCAGCGCGGCACGCGGCACCGCATTGCCGTGGCGGTGAACCCCGAGTTCCTGCGCGAAGGCTCGGCCGTGCGCGATTGCCGCCAGCCCGACCGCGTGGTGATCGGCAGCGAGGACCCGTGGGCCATCGACTTGCTGACCCGGCTCTACGCGCCTTTCATCCAGGACCCGCAGCAGCAGCTGCTCGTGATGGACCGCCGCTCGGCCGAGCTCACCAAGTACGCAGCCAACGCGATGCTCGCCACCCGCATCAGCTTCATGAACGAGATGGCCCGCGTGGCCGAGCAGGCGGGCGCCGACATCGAGGCGGTGCGTCGCGGCATAGGTGCCGACAGGCGCATCGGCCCCGACTTCCTGCAGGCCGGCGCGGGCTATGGCGGCTCCTGCCTCGCGAAGGATGTGCGGGCGCTGGTGCATGCCGCCGAACGCAACGGCCATGCGCTGCGCATCCTCCCGGCGGTGGCCGTCACCAACCACGAGCAGAAGGGCCGGCTGTTCGAGCTGATGTCGCGGCATTTCGGCGGCACGCTGGCGGGCCGGACCATCGCCGTGTGGGGCCTGGCCTTCAAGGCCGACACCGACGACATGCGCGACGCGCCCAGCCTCGTGTTGCTGGAACGCCTGTGGGCCGCCGGGGCGCGCGTGCGGGCCTACGACCCGGCGGCGATGTCGAATGCGCGCAGCCTCGTCGGCGAACGCGACGACGTGCACTGGTGCAGCACCGCTCAGGAAGCGCTGCGCGGTGCCGATGCGCTGGCCGTGGTCACCGAGTGGGCGGAGTTCCGCCAGCCGGGCTTCGCGCTCATCGCGAAGGAGCTGAACGTGCCGCCCGTCATTTTCGACGGGCGCAATCTCTACGACGACGCGAAAGCCGAGTCGGCCGGCATCGCGTACTACGGCATCGGCCGGGGGCGGTCGTCATTGCTGCGTTGAATCTTCCGGGGGCAGGAACGCATCCCCCCGGCGTGAGCGGCGCGTGCCGGTAGCTCGCCGGCGTGCGGCTGAGCTTCACCGGCGCGCCGATGCCGCGGTAGCCACCGGGCATCTCCACCACCATCTCGCGGTGCAGCGTGTGCGGATGCTGCAGGGCGGCGTCCACCGGCAGCACGGGCGCGGCGGGTACGCCGGCGGCCATCAATTGATCGACCAGCGCGCGGCCGTCGAATGCCGCCATCGCCGCCTCGAGCCGCTGCTTGAGCTGCGCGCGATTCACCGAGCGCGCGCCGGCCGTGCGGAAGAGCGGATCGTCCGCGAGTTCGGGCAGGCCGATGCAGCGGCACATGCTCGCGAACTGCCGGTCGTTGCCCACGGCGACGAACACCGGGTCGGTGCCGGTAGCGAGCGCGTCGTAGGGATAGATGTTCGGATGCGCGTTGCCGGTGCGGCGCGGCTCGGTGCCGTCCATGAACCAGTTGGCGGCGTGCGGATGCAGCAGCGAGAGGCCGCTGTCGTAGAGCGCCGCCTCCACGAACTGGCCGCGGCCGCTGCGGTTGCGTTCCTGCAGCGCGAGCAGCACGCCGATCACCGCGTTGAGGCCGGTCACCATGTCGACCACCGGCAAGCCGACGCGCAGCGGGCCGCCGTCGGCCTTGCCGTTGATGCTCATGATGCCGGTCATGGCCTGCACGGCGGCGTCGTAGCCCGGCAGCCCACCCAGCGGGCCGTCGGCGCCGAAGCCCGACACGCGGCACCACACCAGGCGCGGGAAGCGCTTCGACAGTTCCTCGTAGCCGATGCCCCAGCGCTCCATGGTGCCGGTCTTGAAGTTCTCGATCAGCACGTCGGCTTCGGCCACCAGCGCGAGCAGCGCCTCGCGGCCTTCTTCCGTCGAGAAGTCCAGGTGCTGTACGCGCTTGTTGCGGTTGAGTCCGTGGTAGTAAGAAGCCACACCTTCCCTGAAGGGAGGGCCCCAGGTGCGCGTGTCGTCGCCCTGCGGCGGCTCGACCTTGAGCACGTCGGCACCGTGGTCGCCGAGGATCTGGCCGCAGTAGGGGCCGCCGAGGATGCGGGAGATGTCGAGGACGCGGATGCCTGCGAGGGCGCCTTGGGCTTGTGTCATTTCTTGTTCCTGTGTTTTGCTTTTCAGGGCGCGTGCACAGGCCGCCGGGTACTCCCCTCCGCGAATGTCCCCCGGCCTTCGGCCTCCTCCTTTATTTCGCTGCGGGGAGTACCCGACGCCCTGTGCACGATGGGCTCTCTGCTCGCGCGGGGCGCATGAGCGCTGCGTCCATCGATCACGACGATGGGGTGCCTTGCGCAGCGAAATAAAGGAGGAGGCCGAAGGCCGGGGGACATTCGCGGAGCAAGGTACCCCGTCGGCGTGATCACGCCCCGAACGACTGAAGCATCAATCGAGCTGCGCCCCCGACTTCTTCACGACGTCCTTCCACTTCACCGACTCACCCGCGATGAACTGCCCGAGCTTCTGCGGCGAAGTGTCGGCAGGCACTTCGAGACCCTGGGCCGCGAACATCTGCTTCACCTTGGGCGAATTCAGCACCTCCGTGAACGCATGGTTGAGCTTGTTCACGCGATCCGCTGGCGTGCCGGCCGGCGCGACGATGCCGAAGAACACGCTCACGTCGTAGCCCTTGTAGCCCTGCTCGGAAATCGTCGGCACGTCGGGCAGCGCCTGCGAGCGCGCGACGGTGGCCACGCCCAGCGCGCGCAGCTTGCCGGTCTTGACGTAGGGCAGCGCGGTGAGGATGTCGGTGAAGGTCATGCTGACCTGGTTGCCCAGCAGGTCGTTGAGCGCGGGGCCGGTGCCCTTGTAGGGGATGTGCTGCAGGTCGGTGCCCGCCACCGAATTGAAGAGCACGCCCGCGAGGTGCGACGAGGCGCCGTTACCCGACGAGGCATAGCTGAGCTTGCCCGGGTTGGCCTTGGCGTAGGCCACCAGCTCCTGCACGTTCTTCACCGGCAGCGACGGGTTCACCACCAGGATGTTGGGCAGGTAGCCGACCTGGATCACCGGCGCGAAGCTCTTCACCGGGTCGTAGTTGATCTTGCGGTACAGGCTCGAATTGATGGCCAGCGGGCCCGAGGTGCCGAACAGCAGCGTGTGGCCGTCGGCCTCGGCGCGCGCCACGTACTCGGCGCCGATGTTGCCGCCGGCGCCCGCGCGGTTCTCCACGATCATGGGCTGGCCGAGGCGGTCCTTCATCTCGGCGGCGAGGGTGCGCGCCATGGCGTCGGTGGGGCCGCCGGGCGGGAAGGGCACGACCAGCATCAGGGGCTTGGAGGGAAAGGCGTCGGCCGCTTGCGCGGCGGGCATGGCCGTCATCAGCGTGGCGCAGGCGGCCAGCAGGAAGGTGAAGCGTTTCAAGGGATGTCTCCGATTCTTCGAATGAAAGAGAAAGCTCAGACGAGCACGGCCGTGGGCGAAACGGCTGTCGCGTTCCAGTCCGCCGGCATCGCGTCGGGCGAGAGCGGATCGCGCGGCAGCACACGGTGCAGCAGCACCAGTTGCGCCCAGCGCATGCGCGCCGCCGAGCCGCCGCGCGAGGCCTCCCAGGCCATCGCGATGGCGCTTGAGCAGTGGTAGAGGGCGGAGGCGGCCTGGCGCGCGAGCACGTCGCCGCCTTCGCGCGCGGCCGTTTCGGTGAGCGCGGCAGCGCGGTCGAGTGCATTGCGCAACGACTTTTCGAAGCCGGGGGCGAGCGCTGCGTCATCGAGCAGCTTCGCGCAATGCGCGCGCAGCACCGGCAGCGAGCCTTCGCGCTTCACCGCGCGGATCACGTCCAGCGCCACGATGTTGCTCGTGCCTTCCCAGATCGAGCCCAGGTGCGCGTCGCGCACGAGGCGCGCGTCGCTCCATTCCTCGATGTAGCCGCAGCCGCCGCGCACTTCCATCGCATCGCCCGTGACCTTACGCGCATCGCGGCAGGCGCGGAACTTGATGAGCGGTGTGAGGATGCGCAGCAGCGCGTACGCATCGGGCTCGCCCGCGTCGGAGCGCGCGAGCGCCAGCGCCGTCTGGCACACCATGGTGCGGGCCTGTTCGGAGGGCAGGCGCAGCTTGTCGAGCTGGCGCTGCATCAGCGGCATCTGCTCCAGCGTGCGGCCGAAGGCGCGGCGCTCGGATGCGATGAACTCGGCCTCGGCCACCGCGCGGCGCATCAGGCCGGCGGCGCGCACGCCGTTCGACAGGCGGGAGTTGTTGACCATGTCGGCCATCTGCACGAAGCCGCGGCCTTCCTCGCCCACCAGCCAGGCGGTGGCGCCTTCGAGGCGGATTTCGCCGCTGGCCATCGAGCGCGTGCCGAGCTTGTCCTTCAGCCGGATGATGCGGTAGCTGTTGAGGCTGCCGTCGTCGAGCCGGCGCGGCAGCAGGAAGAGCGACACGCCCTTCATGCCCTGCGGGCCGTCGTCGGCGCGTGCGAGCACCATCGCGAAGTCGGCGTCGGGGTTCGAACAGAACCACTTGTCGCCCGTGAGGCGCCAGCTGCCGTCCGATTCGCGGCGGGCCCGCGTGGCGGTGGCGGCGATGTCGGAGCCGGCGGCTTGTTCGGTCATGAACATCGCGCCCTGGGCGAGTTCGTCGAAGTCCAGCGAGGTGAGGCGCGGCAGGTATTTGGCGACCAGCTCCGGGCTGCCGAACTTCTTCAGCGTGCGCGTGAGCGAGTCGGTCATCGACACCGGGCAGCACAGGCCGAACTCCGCCTGCACGAACAGGTAGGTCAGCACGTACTTGACCAGCGGCGGCATCCTGCCCTTCCAGCCCAGCGTGTCGTCGCGGTGCGAGATGGCGGCCAGGCCGAACTCGGCGAGCGCGAGGCGCTCCATCTCCACGTAGGCGGGGTGCTTGACGATCGTCTGCTCGTCGAGGCCGGTGCGCGTGCGCTGCTTCAGCACGGGCGGGTTGCGGTCGGCGGTGCCGGCCAGCTCGTCGATCAGGCAGCCCGCAAGGCCGCCCAGGCGCTCGAAGTGCGGCTGCATGTGGCGGCGCAGGTCTTCGGGCAGGTAGAGCGCGAGCAGGGCGTGCAGCTCGGCGTCGGTGGTGAACAGGTTCTGGCCGTGGCGATCGGGGATCGGATGGGCGTGCTCTGCGGACATGCGCGTTGTCTCCTGGGGTTCCTTGTTTGGCGCATTGTTGGAGCCGCGACGATCCGTGTCTAATATCGATTTGGTCTTGTTCGATTCGATCTGACTATCCATGGAACTGCGGCACCTGCGCTACTTTTCAGTGCTCGCCGAGGAGCTGCACTTCGGGCGCGCGGCGCGGCGGCTGTCGATCTCGCAGCCGCCGCTGTCGGTGGCGATACGCCAGCTCGAGGACAACGTGGGTGCGCGCCTCTTCGAGCGCAACAGCAAGGAGGTGCGGCTCACGCCTGCTGGCGAGGCGCTGCGGGTTTCGGCGCGCCGGCTGCTCCTGCAGGCCGAAGAGGCCGCCATCGAGGCGCGCGATGTGGCGCTGGGGTCGGCCGGGCGGCTGCGCATCGGCTTCGTCGGCGCGATGCTGTACCGCGGGCTGCCGCAGGCGCTGCGCGCCTTCCAGGCGAAGCATCCGGCGGTGCGCATCACGCTGAGCGAACTCAATTCGGGCATGCAGATCGCCGAGCTGATGAACGACCGGCTCGACCTGGGCTTCGCCCACACGCACCGCGTGCCGCCCGAGCTGCAGCACCGGCTGCTGCTGTCCGAACCCTTCGTGGCCTGCCTGCCCGCAGGCCATGCGCTGGCGCGCAAGCGGGTGCTGACGCCGGCCGACCTGCGCGAGCAGCCCTTCGTGCTGTTCTCGCGCGAGGTCTCGCCCGACTACCACGAGCGCATCCTGAGCATCTGCGCCGACGCGGGCTTCCTGCCCGAGGTGAGGCACGAGGTGCGCCACTGGCTGGCGGTGGTCTCATGGGTGTCGCAGGGACTGGGCGTGGCGCTGGTGCCGCAGGCGATGCGGCATTCGGCCCTGCGCGGTGCGGTGTTCAGGCCGCTCGACAGGGCGGTGGCGCAGTCGGAGGCCTACGGCATCTGGCGCAACGGGCCGGCCAACGTGCTGGTCGAGCGGCTGCTGGAGGGCGTGGCGGACAGCCTCCTTGCCGCCGCGCGGGAAGATCAGGCGTAGTCAGGCGTGATCATGCGTACAGCGGCTCTTCCGCCATCTGCTCGCACTGCTCCTCGAGCATGAGGATCTGCCCCTTCCAGTAGTCGCTGGAGCCGAACCACGGGAAGTTGATTGGGAAGATCGGGTCTTCCCAGCGCCGCGCCAGCCAGGCGCTGTAGTGGATGAGCCGCAGCGTGCGCAGCGGCTCGATCAGCGCCAGCTCGCGGCGGTCGAATTCGCGGAACTGCTCGTAGCCGTCGAGCAGGCCCGACAGCTGCGCGGTGCGCTGCGCGCGGTCGCCCGACAGCAGCATCCACAGGTCCTGCACCGCGAAGCCGGTGCGCGCGTCGTCAAGGTCGACGAAGTGCGGGCCGCCGCCGGGGCGGTCGGTGGGCGTCCAGAGGATGTTGCCGGGATGCACGTCGCCGTGCAGGCGCAGCTTGCGCGGCTGGAAGTCGGCCGAAGGCGGGCTGGCCGCCAGCGCCGTGGCGCCGATCATGTCCAGCGCCTCGTTGCAGGCCTTCTCCCAATCGCGCTGTACGTCGAGCGGGATCTTGTCGTTGGCGAGCAGCCAGTCGCGCGATGCGATGCCGAAGCTCTGCAGGTCGAGCGCGGGCCGGGCCTCGAAAGGCTTCGCGCTGCCCACCGTGTGGATGCGCGCCAGGAAGCGGCCCACCCATTCGAGCACCTCGAAGTCGTCGAGCTCGGGTGCGCGGCCGCCGCGGTAGGGGCTCACGCTGAAGGCGAAGCCGGCGTGGTGGTGAAGCGTCCTGCCGTCGAAGGCCAGGGGCGGCACGGCCGGCACCTCGGCGGCGGCCAGCTCGAGCGAGAAGCCGTGCTCCTCGAGTATCTCGGCCTCGCTCCAGCGGCCGGGGCGATAGAACTTGACCACCACCACGCTGCGGTCTTCCAGGTGAACCTGGTAGACCCGGTTCTCGTAGGAATTCAGGCCGGTGAGCCGGCCGTCGCCGTAAAGGCCGAGCGTCGCGAGCGCGTCGAGCACCACGTCTGGCGTGAGGCTCTCATAGGGATGTGTGTTCGCGGGCGCCGCGGAAGATTCGGGTCATGCGGCGATTGTCGTCGCCGCCGGGCCCCGGCCCGCTTCAGGACCTGACGGCCTGCCTGGAAAGGGAAAGGACGTGGCCGGTGCGCGGATCGCCCTTGCCCGCCAGCACCTGCGCGTAGGCCGCCTGCACGGCCTCGGCGCCGTCGTGATGCTCGGCGCGAAGCCAGGGCGCCTTCGTGTCGGTGACGGTGCCCATGAAGTCGTGCCAGGCCGCGACCATGCGTCGGCCGAATTCCTCCGGGCCCCATTCGGCGGTGCGCTTCTTGATCTGCGCCGGCGCGAAGAACAGCGTGGCGCGCGGGCCCGGGAGGCTCTTGCCTGCACCCTTGCTCGCGAGCTGCTCGACGTGCGTGCCGCCGATGGAGCTGCTGTACTTCAGGTTGGCGAAGTGCTCGTGGACGGCGCTGCGCAAATCGCCGTTGCCCGCGAAGTCGACGTACACGCAGGGCGTGTCGGCCGCGATGGAATCGAGCGCGTCGTAGGCCACCACGCGGTCGTAGCAGCCCAGGCTCTCGCAGAAGGCCACGTTGGCGGGCGAGGTCAGCCCGATCACCTCGATGCCCTCGCGCTTGTGCAGCTGGAAGGCGGTGCCATAGGCCGTCTTGCTCGATGCGCTCGACAGCAGCATGGTGTCGGCGCCGAAGAAATCGTTGTCGGCCATGAAGTCGTCGATCAGCCACGAGGTGATGAACAGCGGGCGCAGCAGCGCCTGGATGTCCTCGGTGCCGGCCGTGTAGAGCGGGTCGCTCGCGCAACGGAAGTACTGGTTGTAGACGGCGGGCAGTTCGACGCGGTGCGGTGCCATGTCGGTGAAGCGCTCGGGCGAGAGCCGCCCGGGGCTCAGCACCGCGCCCGAGGCCATCGGCCAGTAGCCGTACAGCCGCTCGCCCACCGGCACGCCCGGGTGCAGCGACTGCACCACGCTCGCGAAGCCCCACACGGGGATGCTGCCCCAGCCTTCCTCGCCGCTCGGGAAGAACTGCCAGTAGCTCATCGCGTCGCCGAATGCGGCATACGTGATGTTGTTGGAAGTGAGCGCGAAGCTGTCGATGCGCACGCGCACCTGCCCGTCGGCGAGCGCTTCGTCGGTGGCGGTGTGAAGGCGCGTGGTGGAAAGCTGGTCTTTGCGGATGAGGAGGCTGGTGGTGCTCATGAGCGTGGCTCCTGGCGGTTGTAAGGTTCGCCAACGTTAGCCAAGCTTGATGAAAGGCGCCATCGCGCGGCGGCTTCCGGCGTCACCCGTGAGACATCGGCGGGCATGAAAAAAGCGGCCCGGCTTGTGGCCGGACCGCTTCTTTCTTCATGTGCGCCGTGGGCTCAGGCAATCGTCAGTTCGACGTCGATGTTGCCGCGGGTCGCGTTCGAGTACGGGCAGACCTGGTGAGCCGTGTCGACCAGCTTCTGCTTGGCGTCGGCATCCAGGCCCGGCAGCGTGATCGCCAGCTTCACGGCGATGCCGTAGGCGGCGCCGCCGTTCGTCGGGCCGAGGGAAACGCTGGAGTCGATGGCGACGTCTTCAGGCACCTTCACGCCGATCTTCGGGCCGACGGCCTTCATCGCGCCGATGAAGCAGGCGGCATAGCCGACCGCGAACAGCTGCTCGGGGTTGGTACCGGGCTTGCCGGAACCGGGCGAGCTCAGCTTGACGTCGATGGCGCCGTCGCTGGACTTGCCTGCGCCGTCACGGCCGCCGACCGTGTGGGCTTCTGCGGTGTAGAGCACTTTGTCGAGCTTGGTGGTCATGGTGATTCCTTTGGTGGTGATGAAGTTGAAGGGAGGGTGGTGAAAAGGCTTCGTTCTTTTTCCTTGCGGAGGCCGACCGGAGCGGGAGAAACATGTCGCGTTGCGTCAGGCCGCCTTCTTGATGCGGTCGCGCAGCGTCTGGATCTGCTGGGTGAGCGAGATCAGCTCGGGCACCGAGCACTCGGCGGCGGCCATCAGGCAGGCCGGCACGTTCGATGCGCGGCTCTTGAGCCTGCGGCCCGCGGCGGTCAGCGTGATGTGCACACGGCGCTCGTCGGCCACGTCGCGCACGCGGGCCACGTAGCCGTTGGCCTCCAGGCGCTTGAGCAGCGGCGTGAGCGTGCCCGAGTCGAGCGAGAGGCGCTCGCCGAGCTCGGAGACCATGAGGCCGTCCTGCTCCCAGAGGGCGAGCATTACCAGGTATTGGGGGTAGGTGAGCTGAAGCTTTTCCAGCACCGGCTTGTACAGCCGGGTCATGGCCAGCGAGGCCGAATACACGGCAAAGCACAGCTGGTTGTCCAGCTTGAGCATTTCGTCGGCGGAGACTTGGGTGGAACGCATGGGCTGAATTGTAGCGAGCAATTAAATTGTGTGCAACCTAATTTGCAAGCATCGGTTTCGGCAGAGGCTACAGTCGCCCGGGAACGGGGCATTCTGAACCCGCGAGGCTCATGGGCCAAATCTTTCGGTTCCACCTGTTGACCCGGCCCCAGGGGCAGGTCTTAAAAAGAGAGACTGTCGAAAAAGGTTCTCTTCATGCCATCCACCACCCGCTTTCTCAGCCCATCGGAAGCCGCCAAGCGGCTCGGCGTTTCGGCCAAGGCCTTGCGGCTCTACGAGCAGCGCGGACTCGTGGCGCCCGGCCGGACCGACGCGGGATGGCGTACCTACGGCCGCGAGGAGCTCGACCGTGCCGCGAAGGTCGTCGCGCTGCGCGCTCTCGGCTTCAGCCTCGCGCAGGTGGAACGCGTGCTGGGCGGCAATTCCAGCGGCCTGGAGCCGACGCTCGCGGCGCACCAGGCAGCGCTGGAATCGCAGCTGCGCCAGCTTGCCGACACGGTCGACAAGGTCCGCGGCCTGCGAAGCGACCTGATGCAAGGCCGTGCGCCGACCATCGACGAGTTGATGAGCCTGCGGGCGCCGGCGCGCGAAGTCCGCGTCGCATTCGAACTCCCGTGGCCCTGGGGCGGAGAGCTCTTCGAGTTGCGTGACATCCGCTCGCTGAACTACATCATCGGCCCGCTGGGCAGCGGCAAGACCCGGTTCGCGCACAGCCTCGCGCAGGCGCTGCCCGACGCTGTCTTTGTGGGGCTGCAGAGGCTCGAGGAAGCCGGGATGGCGGAAGCGAAAACAAGGCTGCGCGCCGACTGCTGGTTGAAGCCGAAAGTAGACGAGGCCATAGCCTGGCTCATCGAAGACGGTGCCGCGCCATCGGACGCCCTGCTGATACTGCTCGCCGCGCTCGAAGCCGAAGGCTCCACCACCCTGATCGTCGACATGATCGAGCAAGGCCTCGACCGGCCGACACAGGAGGCACTGATCGCATGGCTGCGCAGAAGAGGCTCGGCCGCGCGGCCCGTCTTCATGCTCACCCGCTCCTGCGCGATCCTCGACCTGTCCGCCGTGGGCCCTGACGAAACCATCATCCTCTGCCCGGCCAACCACAGCCCGCCGATGCAGGTAGCGCCGCATCCCGGTGCGCCGGGCTACGAATCCGTTGCCACCTGCCTGGCTTCGCCCGAGGTCCGCGCCCGAACGGCGGGAGTCATCGCGTGGCGGCCGCCCGGCGGCCTCGAGCCCGCTATGCCCTGAACCGCTTGCGCGTCAGCGACAGCGCGATCCAGAACGACGCCACCGCATACACCGCCAGCACCACCGCGTGCACCCACCAGCCGGCCGGCCACTGGTCCATGAAGAGAGGCCGCACCAGCGCCACAGCGTTCGTCAGCGGCAGCCACGCGGCCACGGCCTGCACGGCGGTGGGCAGTTGCTCCAGCGGAAAGAACACGCCGCTCAGGAACATCATCGGCGTCATGAACAGCGTGAAGTAATAAGTGAAGAAGTCGTAGCCCTTGGCCAGCGCGTTGAAGATCAGCGCGATCGACGAGAAGGTGATGCCCGCGCCGATCAGCACCATCCACGCGACCACGAGCTTCGGGCTGTGGCTGATGCCCAGCCCGAGCATCACGAACAGGATCGCCGTCACCGTGAAGATCGACTTGAACGCCGCCCACAGCATCTCCGCCAGCACGATGTCGTCGAGACCTACGGGCGCGTTCATGATGCCGTCCCAGGTCTTCTGCACGTGCATGCGCGAGAAGGCCGAGTACAGCGCCTCGAAGCTCGCCGCGTTCATCGCGCTCATGCAGATCGAACCGCTCGCGAGGAACAGGATGTACGGCACCTTCGTGCCGTCGACCGACACCTGCCCCACCAGCGCGCCCATACCGTAGCCGAAGGCCACGAGCCAGATCAGCGGCTCGGCGATGTTGCCGATCAGGCTCGGAATGGCGAGCTTGCGCCACACCAGCAGGTTGCGCAGGAACACGGGCCACCAGCGCGGCGAAAGCTCGGGCGGGCGCCATGGTGAGGGCGAAGAGGGAGCGCTTGTTGTTGCTGTCGTCGTGTTCATTGTTCAGCCGTCCTCGCGGATCTGGCGACCCGTGAGCTTGAGGAAAAGGTCTTCGAGATTCGCGGGCCGATGGAATGTGCGCAATCCGCCGTGGCGGGTCAGCGCGTCGAGAAGCCGCCGCGCGTCCTGCGTGTAGAAGAACACCGTCTCGCCGCTGACCTCCACGCGCGCCGCCATCGCCTTCAGCTCGGCCGATTCGGCCAGCGACAGCGCGCCGTTGCCGTACACCTCGACCACGTCGGGCTCCAGGTGCTCGGCGATGAGGTCGCGCGGGCGGCCCTCGGCGATCTTGCGGCCGTGGTCCAGTACCAGCAGGCGCGAGCACAGGCGCTCGGCCTCGTCCATGAAGTGCGTGGTCAGCAGGATCGACTTGCCCTGCTGCAGCAGCACCTGCAGCCGCTCCCACATCAGGTGCCGCGCCTGCGGGTCGAGGCCGGTGGTCGGCTCGTCGAGCAGCAGCAGCTTCGGGTCGTTGACCAATGCGCGCGCCAGCGACAGCCGCCGCCGCATGCCGCCCGAGAGCTCGCCCGGCTTCGCATCTGCCTTGTGCGACAGCGCCGCGAATTCCAGAAGCTGCGGTACGCGCGCGCGGACCTGCGCCTTGCCGAAGCCGAAGTAACGGCCGTACACCACGAGGTTCTCGGCGCAGCTGAAGTCGGGGTCGAGCGTGTCGAACTGCGACACCACGCCGAGCTGCGCCTTGATCGCCAGCGCATCGCGCGGCATCTGCAGCCCGAGCGCGGAGATCTCGCCGCCGTCGGGGGCGGTGAGGCCCAGACACATGCGGATGGTGGTGGTCTTGCCCGCGCCGTTCGGGCCGATCACGCCCAGGCATTCGCCGGGTGCGATCTCGAACGAGAGGTCGTCCACGACCGTCGCGTCTCCATAGCGCTTGTGCAGGTGGCTTGCGTGGAAAAGGGGAGGCGGTGTGGAGAAATGTGTAGGCGGCACGCGGCCATTCTGACGCAGCCGCGCGGCGGGCGTCCCATCGCTTCAATCGATGGACAATCCGCCGATGTCCAGAGCAATTTCATCCTGGTGCGTGGCGGGCCTTGCCGCGCTGGCAGTCCAGGCCGTGGCGGCGGCACCGGCCGACAGCCGCAAGTGCGGGGAGCTTCATGCGGTTGCGAATGCGAGCCCTGGCTTCGTTCCGCGCTACGGCGCTGTCGTCGTCGGCACCGGCCGGGCCCGCCTGTACACGGCGCCCGACGCCGCCTGCGACAGCGGCCGCTTCCTGATCCCCAAGGACCGCGTCACCGTCTACACGCCATACAAGGAGTGGGTTCAGGTGCTGTTCATCCACCCGAAAACGGGCGAGGACACTATGGGTTGGATTCTCGACAGCCGCCTGAAGACGACCGGCACCATGGGCCCTCGATAACCCGGGGCGGACCACGCTCCCGGCAGCGGCAAAATCGCCGCACCCATCGACAGAGGGATGAATGAGCCAATGGCATTTGACACGGGGGAGAGCCTAGGATGCTGCGTTTCTGGCTGGCGCTGACGGCGTTGCTGCTGCTCGGCGCCTGCGCGCCGTTTCACAGGCCCCTGGCGGCCGCGGACCGCAACAAGGTCCAGGAGGTCGACCTGCGCGTCGTCGTCGCGCAGGAGAGCTTCATGTTCTCTGCCCAGCCGCCGGGCGTGAGTGCCGCCACCGGCGGCGGGCTCGTCGGCGCGCTCATCGACTCTTCGGTGCAGCAGTCGCGCCAGAAGGAGATGAGCGCCGAGGTGCAGGCCATCGTCGGCCCGCTGCTCGACTACGACTACCGTACCGAGGCCGCCCGGGCGCTCGAGGCGCAGCTGGCCGAGCCGAGTTCGTTTCCGCTGAAGATCCGCTCCTCGGAGCTGCTTCCCGCCATGCCGGTCAAGGCAGAGCACGAGGCCCGCATCGCCGCCACGAAGAACGGCCCCGCCTACATGGTGCTGTTGCTGCAATACGCGCTGGAGCCCGGGCTGGGCGCATTCACCACGCGCACCTCGGCCCTTCTCTGGCAGGACGGCAGGAGCGAGCCCTCGTACCGCGCGGCCGTCATCTTCCAGACGCCGGTGGGCGGCGTCGCGCGTGCCGCCGTCATACGCCGCCTCACCGCCGACGACGGGCAGGTGCTGCGCGGCGTGATGCGCGAGTCGATGGCCCAGACCTTGCAAGCGGTGGCGCTCGATGTCGCAGGCGTGCGTTCCGGTGCGGTGAAGACCGCACGCTTCAACGTCAACGGCTCCTGGGTGACGCTAGCCGGCCCGAGCTTCGACGAGCGGCCGGGACGCGTGCTGTTCCGCGACCAGGACGGTGCCCTCTACTCGGTCAGGAGCGCAGCCCCATGACGCCACGCCACGCATCGAGGGCCGCCGCCGCGCTCGGTGCCTTCTCCGTGCTTCTTGCCGCACCCGTCGCGTCGCATGCGCTGACCGAGACCGAGCCGCTTCCCATGGTGTACGAGCCGGCGCCGGAACCTGCGGAGCGGCCCAACAGCACACCGGTCGCACCGCTGCGCGTGGCGAGCGGCTGCACCCTGTACCTGCCGAAGATCGACGACGTGCGCCCTCACAAGGCCAGCGTCGGCAACCTGACCGTCATGATGCCTACGCTGCACGCCACGCCCTTGGCGGTGCAGTCCATCCAGGGCGGCGGCGACGCGAGTGCCTGGACACGCGGCGCGCTGCAGTCGGCAAGCCGCTACGGCCTGCGGGTCGCGACGGCCGCGCTGCCCGCGTCCGGCAATGCGCGGCAGGTGACGGCCGACGTGGCGTTGCGCCTGGCGCATTCGTGGTCGGCCGGCCTGAACCTGGTCTCGCACGTCGTGCTGCAGGCCACCTACCGCATGCCCGGCACCGAAGCCGTCGTGCGCCAGTACCACGGCATGGGCACGCGCACCAACTGGGCCAACGGCAACGGTGAATTCATGTCGGTGCTGAACCTCGGCATGGAAGAGGCGGTGCGCGGCATGGTCAGCGACACGGCCGCGCTGTGCGACGGCAAGCCCCTGCCCGCTCGGGTGGCCGCGCCATGAACACGATTCCACCGCTGCTGAAAGGCCGGCTCGAACTCCACCTGACCTGCGGTGCGATGGATGCCGCGCGGATTCCCTCCTTCGTCGAGGTGTGCGAGCAGGTGGGGCTCAAGCCGCTGCTGATCGACCTCGCCCACGGCGAGCAGAAGCAGCAGCCCATGGCCACCACCTGGCTGCGCGGCGACCTGGCCGAGGCGAAGGCCGAGGCGATGGCGCTCGCGCAATGGCTGGCGCGCGCGGGCATGGCCGTGCTGCGCGTGAAGGTGGAGGCTCCCATCCAGGGCCACGAATGCCTGAGCCGGCCCGGCGAGTATTTCGAATGGCACGGCAAGCTGCGGGTGCACGACGCCTCCGCGTTGCAGCACCTGTGCGAGACGCACGGCGCGCGCCTCTCGCGCAACAGCCTGAAGGGCGAGACGGACGTGCGCTTCGTCACCCTGCGCAGCCGCGAACCGCTGGACGGGTTCAGGGCACGCGTCGCGGCACTGGCCGGGCAGCTGGAGCGCCAGGGCTGGCCGCTGCTCAAGCAGGAGACGGAGATCTGCCTGCTCGACAGCCGGGAGTCGATGGACGCGGGATGGCTGGAAGCCTCGGCATGACCCTGCCGGTGACGCAGGCCGGCATCGAGAACGAAGCCCGGCGGACCGGGGCGACGGTCGAGCAGGCGCGCGAGCTCGTTCTGCTGGAAGGTTTCATGCGCCGCGCGGCATGGGTGGGTGGCCCTTTCATGCTCAAGGGCAGCCTCGTCACGCGCCAATACCTGAGCGGGCCGGGGCAGGACAACGAACGCTTGTCGCGCGACATCGACTGGGTGTGCACCGAGCCCTTCGACCGCGAGCGCAGCGCCCGGCAGCTGAATACATGGGCGCAGTCCGTGACCACGGTGCACCTCGACGACGGCCTGCACTTCCGTCCGTTCATCGACAACGCGTTCTGGCGAATGATCGACTACGCCATGGACGACGACTTTCCCACCGTCAGCACCGACATTGACGGCTGCGTGCTCGACGGCGATTCGCAAACCCCGCTGCATCGCTTCCGGCTGGACGTGAGCTTCAACCTGAAGTTGGACCCTCCGCCCGTGCCGTTGCACTACCGGCCGTGTCTCGGCGAGGCGTTCCACTTGCCGAGCACTTGCGCGCTCGACCTGCAGATCGCCTGGAAGCTGCACCAGTGCCTGGTGCGGCCGCGCTTCAAGGACCTGCTCGACCTGATGTGGCTGGTGCCGCACAACGCCGTCGATGCCGATGCCGTCGGGCGCGCGCTGCGTACCGAGTGTGCTCAGGACAAGGCTGACATCGGGCGGCTGCGCTACCTGTTGAACGGCGATATGCCGCGGCACCCCCGAGTTTCCCGGCCAGCGCGCCGTGAAGACGATGGCACAGGCCTGGGAGTACTGGCGCCACGGACGCATGGCCAACAAGATGGGGCAATGGCAGGTCTCGGTCCATATCGGCGAGCCGGCCAGCGTCTGCGTGTCGCGCGTTGATGCACTGCCCGGCCAGCTCGAGGAGTTTCTGGCGCAAGTGCACGAAGCTTTGCACGGTCTGGTTGCAGCACTGCTGCCCGAGGCTTCGCAAAGCCGGCGCATCTTCCTCAAAGCCTGAGCCCGCCAAACTCCATCTTCATCCAGTCGATGAACGCCCGCGTGCGCGCCGGCAGCAGCCGCGCGTTCGGATAGATCACGCTCACCGGGCGCGGCGGCGGCTCGAAGTCTTCGAGCACCAGCTTCAGCCGCCCCTGCGCGACGTGCGGCATCACCTGGTACGAGAAGAAGGTGCCGAAGCCCATGCCTGCCGCACACGACTCGATGGCCGGCGCGAGGTGGTTGAACTCCAGCCAGTTGTCGGGCATCACGCTGATCGCCTTTGCGCCCTCGTAGAACTGCCAATGCGCCGGCGCGTCGACGCGGCCGCGCACGCAGGGTGCGCCGTTCAGCTCGCGCGGATGCGTCGGCGTGCCGTGCCGCGCCAGGTAGTCGGGGCTCGCGACCAGCACGCGGCGGATGGTGCCCATGGTCTGGGCGACGAGCGAGGAGTCTTCAAGCGGGCTGATGCGGATGCCTACGTCGATGCCCTCGTCGAGCAGGTTCACCGTGCGGTCGTACAGCCGCACGCTGCAGCGCACCTTCTCGTAGCGCTTCATGAAGCGCACGATGGCCGGCGCCACATACATGTGGCCGAAGAGCACCGGCGCGGTGATGGTGAGCTGGCCCGCCGGTTCGCGCGCCTCGGCCTTCAGCGCGAGGTCGGCTGCGTCGGCCGCGAGCAGCACCTCGCGCGCGCTGGGCAGGTAGCTGCGGCCTTCCTCGGTGAGCGAGAGGCGGCGCGTGGTGCGGTGAAAGAGGCGCACGCCCAGGTGGGCCTCCAGCGCGGCGAGGGAGCGCACCACCGCGGGCAGCGATGTGCCCAGCGCCTCGGCGGCGCGAGTCAGGCTGCCCTGGTCGGCAATCTGCACGAAGGTCTGCATGGCCTTGAAACGATCCATGGAGCGATTAAACCGGAAAACGCAGCAGTCAAATACGGGAATGGCTATTCATTCGATCCACGCAAGAGAGAAGAATCCAGCCCATGCCCCAACTCTTCGCAGAAAAGGAATCGTCCATGACCGCCGCCCGCCTCTCTCAACCTGTGCAGCCCATCAAGCTCTACGGCTCCGCCATCTCGGGCCACGTGCATCGCGTGCGGCTCTTCCTCGCGATGCTCGGGCTGCCCTTCGAGAGCGTCGAGATCGACATGCGCAAGCGCGAGAACCGCACGCCGGAGTTCCTGGCGCGCAATCCCTTCGGCCAGGTGCCGGTGATCGAGGACGGCGAGGTCACGCTGGCCGACTCCAACGCCATCCTGGTCTATCTCAACGAACGTTATGCGACCGATCCCTCGCGCTGGATGCCGCGCGATGCGGTCGGCGCGGCGCGCGTGCAGCGCTGGTTCTCGGTGGCGGCGGGTCCGTTGGCGTACGGTCCGGCGGCGGCGCGGGTCATCGCGCTGTTCGGCCATCCGGCCGACCCGACGGAGATCGTCAAGCGCTCGCACGCGCTGCTGTCGGTGATGGAAATGCACCTGGAGCAGCAGCCCTTCCTCGCGGGCCCGACCGCCACGCTGGCCGACATCGCAAACTACGCGTACGTGGCACGCGCGCCCGAAGGCAGCGTCTCGCTCGACGGCTATCCGAAGGTGCGCGAATGGCTCGGGCGCGTGGAGGCGCTGCCGGGCTTCGTGCCGATGGTGCGCACGCCCGCGGCCCCGCGGTGGGGGCCGGCTCATGATCGCCGCGCCTTTCCACGCGGGCGAGCGCGCGCTGCAGGCCCTGGCGGGCTCGCGCGAGCAGATGGAGGTCGCCGGGCCCCGCGTGATCCGCGACTACATGCCCGACCAGCATCGCGATTTCTTCGAGCTGCTGCCGTTCATCGTGGCCGGCAGCATCGACGAAAGCCTGCAGCCCTGGGCCAGCGTGCTCGCCGCGCCCGTCGGCTTCGTGCACTCGCCCGACCCCACGCACCTGCGCGTCGATGCGCTGCCGGCGGCGGATGATCCTCTTGTTGGCCAGCTGAAGCAGGGCGCCACGCTGGGCCTGCTCGGCATCCAGCCGCACACGCGGCGGCGCAACCGCATGAACGGCACGGTCGAGGCGCTCGACGATGCGGGCTTCATGGTCGCGGTGCAGCAGAGCTTCGGCAACTGCCCGCGCTACATCCAGGCGCGCGAGCCGGTGTTCGTGCCGCCGCGCGCCGGCGCGGCACCGCAGGCGCAGTGGCTCGACCGGCTCGACCTGGCGGCGCACCGCCTCATCGGCAGCGCCGACACGCTGTTCATCGCCACCGCCTATCCCGACGAGGCGGCGACAGGCGACGCGGCCGATGCGAGCTCGCATGGCGTCGACGTGTCGCATCGCGGCGGCCGGCCGGGCTTCGTGCGCATCGATGGCGACGACACGCTCACGCTGCCGGACTTCAACGGCAACCGCTTCTTCAACACGCTGGGCAACCTGGCGGCGCATCCGCGCGCCGGGCTGCTGTTCGTCGACTTCGACAGCGGCGACCTGCTGCATGTGGCGGCCACGGCCGAGATCATCTGGAACGGGCCCGAGGTGGACGCGTTCGAGGGGGCCGAGCGGCTGGTGCGTTTCCACGTCGAGCATGCGCTGCGCCGCCCGGGAGCGCTGCCGCTGCGCTGGGGCGAGGCGCAGCTGTCGCCGCACCTCGCGGGCACCGGTCAGTGGAACACCGGGATGCGGCCGTTGACCGACGGCCGGTAGCTCCAGCCGCGCAGGCGCTGCGCATCGAGGTCGAGGCCGCGATGCAGCAGCGTGCGCAGGCTGGCTGCCGCCAGCGTGCAGGCCAGTGCCTGTCCGGGACATGCGTGCATGCCGTGGCCGAAGCCGAGCATGCGGCGCCGTGCGCGCACCGGCATGAATCGGTCGGGCTCCGGATTGAAGGCCGGGTCGCGGTTGGCCGAGGCCAGCAGCACCAGCACCGCATCGCCCGCAGCCAGTTCGGTGCCGGCGATGGTGACGGCCTCGGCGGCGAAGCGCCGCGTGTTGTGCACCGACGGATCGTGCCGCGCGGTTTCCTCGACGATGGCCTGGAGGCCGTCGCGCGTGCCCGTCGAGGGCAGCAGCGAAGGCTCGCGCATCAGCGCGACCAGGCTGTTGCCGACCAGCCCCGCCGTGGCGTCGCAGGTCTGCGAAAGCAGGCCGGCGAGGTTCGCGAGCAGCGAGCGCGAAAGCGGCGCGTCGCCCGCGCTCTGCGCCAGCACGGCGGCGAGCAGCGTGCCGTGCCGGGGCGGCGTGCCGGCTGCCAGGATCTCGAAGCGTGTCATCAGCTCCGCGGCGGCGGTGCTCGCGCGCTGGAGCTGATCGGGCGTGGACAGCGGCGACAGGCAGGCCACGAAGTTGCGCATCCACCGGTCCACCTGCGGCAGCGCTTCGTCGGCAAAGCCGAGCAGGTGCGCGACGGTCTGCACGGGCATCGAGAACAGCGTATCGGACAGCGCCTGCTCCCGCGGCACGCGTTGCGCGACCTGCAGGGCGGCCGCATGAACAGCGTCGAGGTCGAGCCCGGCGAGCGCCCGCTGCAGCGCGGGCCGGTGCGCCTGATGCGCGGTGCCGTCGTTCATGCGCACCAGGTGGCCGAACACCTCGCCGGCGGGGCTCCCCGCGATGGCGCGCGTCACCGGCTCGGCGGCCGGCCTCACGCGCAGCGCGCCGTGGGCCTGCAGCACCTGCTCGACGACGTCGGCGCGGCTCGCAACCCAAAGGCGCAGCTTCTCGTTCCACGCGAGCGGCGGTCCGTCGCGAAGGGTCGCGTAGTACGGATACGGATCGGCGTGGGTGGCTGCCGCGACCGGATCGGCAGGCAGGGCGTAGTGCGTGGGGCTTGGGTTCATGAGCGCCAGTGTGCGATCGATGCGGCCGCCACACTTCGCCCGCGAACGAAGTGTGGCTTGCGCCGCCGTCTTAGGATGGGCGCATGGACGACACCCTTTCCTCCTCCGCCGACTTCCAGCTCGCCCGCCTGGCCGGTGCCATCGCCGAGCCGGCGCGCGCCCGCATGCTGAGCTGCCTGATGGACGGCCACGCACGCACCGCCACCGAGCTCGCCACCGTCGCCGAGGTGGCCGCATCCACCGCCAGCGCGCATCTGGCGCGCCTGAAGGAGGAACGGCTGGTCGACGTGATGGTGCAGGGCAAGCACCGCTACTTCCGCCTCGCCAACGACGACGTCGCCTCCGCGCTCGAAAGCCTGATGGTGGTGGCCGGCACGCCCCGCACGCCGCCGGCGCCCGAGTTCAAGCCCAGCACGCCCAGCCGCCTGCGCAGCGCGCGCACCTGCTACGACCACATGGCGGGCACCGCCGGCGTCGCGCTGCACGACCGGCTGCATGCGCAAGGCTGGCTCAGCGGGCTGCACAGCGGCTCGTACGAGCTCACGCCCGAAGGCGCGATCGCACTGGAAAGCCTGGGCGTGGAAATCGACGCCGTGCGCCGCTCGCGCCGCCGCTTCGCCTGCGCCTGCCTCGACTGGAGCGAGCGCCGCCCGCACCTGGGCGGCGCGCTGGGCGCGGCATGGCTGCAGTTGTCGCTGAAACGCGGATGGGCGAGGCAGGAGCTGGACGGGCGCGCGCTCACGCTGACGCCGAAGGCGCTGCGGGAGATGCCGGAGCTCTTCAGCTGATTCGAGGCCCGGGACGGTACATAGAAAAGCCGCTTTCCAGGGCCGGGGATGTCCCGATCTTGAAGGAAGGAGAGCCACTTATGATCCTCTCCAAAATTGGGAGGACGAGTCTGTGGCTACAAAGATTTGGGCAGCGCTGTGCTGCGTGGTTCTTGGTGCATGCGGTGGCGGGGGAGGCGGCGGAGGGGGCAGTGGCCTCACCGGATTTGCGATGCCCTCAGGCACGACGGCCCCGGCAGGTGGCGCAAATGCCGACCCTGGAACAAATCCCGCCGCGGGGCCGGGCTCCCCAAGCCGAACCTGTCGTGCAACCAGGTTCGGGGCCTGTCGCCGGTCCAGGTACGACCCCAGGAACAGATTCGTCACCAATCACCGGGCCTCAATCCGGGACGATCGTCACCCGCACCTACAAGCTCGGCAAGATCGAAGACAGCATCAGCCCCTTCGACCCGCGCTTTCGCGGACTTGTGCTGAACCAGCTGAACAGTCCCGCATTCTCCGGCTACTACTACACCGGCTCGTTCTACATGGCGACGGGCAACGCCATCTTCGGCAAGTCCTCATCCGAGGATGCCTACATCTGGTCGATGGACACGATCACTCCTCCCAGTGGGCACTCTGCCGCCAGTTTCGTCACGATGGCCTTGTTCATGGTTATTACCGACGGCACGCTGAAATCGCTCTTCGGCAAGCCAGCAGCGGAAACGGCGACCTACGAGTACATGAAGGTCGATATCGATAGCAACATTGCCAGCTCGCTGAGCCGCCTCAACGCGGCGGGCGCCCAGGGCTATTGCCGGCTGGCGAGTGGATCGTTCGACACCCTCATGATGCGGCAGAAGGGCGCAAGCGACGTGTGCACCTACGAGTCTCCGGCGCCGCGTTCGGCTTCGCTCCAGGAGTGGCTGGATCAACTCAATGGGATGGGGCTCAAGGGCTCCATACCCTTGATTCTCTATGGCACCACGCCGTACTACGTCAAGGTGAACGGGGCATCGACGAGCTATTACTACTACGCCGTCGACGAGCCGACAGGCGGCGACGAAAACAAGTACCTGGCCCTGCTCAATGCGGAAGGCGCCAAGGGTGCGACCTCCTATGAGTACGTCGCCAATGGCGGGGTCTCGCCGAAGCGGATATTCCGCATCGCCACGAACTGCAATCGCTGGTGGCTTTGCTGATCAAGCTCGGGCCTGTCCATGGGGCGTTCCTGAATGAGGACTCCGGGTTCAAGCCTTGAGCTTGAGCAGATAAATGAGGGGCCCAGCCATCGCCGTATCGAGATCGAGAAAACTCTCGAAGTCCTTCCCCGCCATCCAGTACGAGTCCCAGTTGTTGCGCTTGATGGTCTTCTGCCAGACCTCGGCCGTGGTGGCACGGCGCACCGCCTCGAGCAGCACGGCGCGGCGCTCGGCCGTGACCTTCTTGCCGGTGAGCACGCCGCGCCAGTTGGCGAGGTCGGCGTCCACGCCCTGTTCGCGCACCGACGGAATGCCCTGGAAGGGGCGCTTGGCCGACACGCCGATGGCGCGCAGCTTGCCGCTGGCGAGCTGTTCGCTGAATTCGCTGTAGCCCGAGATGCCGGCGGCGGCCTTGCCCGATTCGAGCGCCTCCACCACCTGCGCGCCGCCCGGGTGCGGCTGGTAGACCAGCGCGCCGGCGTTGCCGGCCACGCGTGCCAGCATGCCGGCGTACATGTGGTCCACGCCGCCTGCGGAGCCGCCCGCGATGACTATCTTCGCGGCATCGGCGCGCAGTTGCGCGATCAGGTCCTTCGGTGTCTTGATCGGCGAGTCGGCCTTCACGGCCACCACCTCGTAGTCGCTCGTGAGGCGCGCCACCGGCGCGACCTGCGCGAGGGTGATGGCGGGCTTCTGCAGCGCGACCGCGCCGACCATGACCATGCCGCTCATCAGCAGCGTGTCGGGGTCGGCGTCGTACTTCTCGACGTATTTCGCGAGGCCGATGGTGCCGCCCTTGCCGCCGAGGTTCTCGTAGGCCACGTCGCCCACCGCGCCGGAGGCGACCATGGCGGCGCCGAGGGCGCGGCCGGTCTGGTCCCAGCCGCCGCCTTCATTGGCGGGAATGAAGATGCGCAGCTTCGGAATCAGCTGCGGCTCGGCCGCACGGGACACAGCGGGCCAGAGCGAAGCGGGCACCGCGCCTGCCGCGGCGGCCGATGCAAAGAGTGCGGCAAAACCGCGACGAGAGAGGTCGGTTGGCATGGAATGCGTCATTTTGTTTCAATCTCCCCGTAAAAGTAACGGGATGATGGACGAAAACCATGTCAAAAGCCGGTGTCGCCTGATCGGGGAAAACCCGAACAAACGACCAGGCGGCCCGGTCCTGCCAGGGCCCGGAACGCTCAGGCTTTCAGCTTCAGCAGGTAGATCAGCGGGCCGGCCATCGCCGTGTCGGTCTCGAGGAAGCTCTCGAACTCCTTGCCCTCCAGCCAGAACGGGTCCCAGTTGTTCTGCTTGATGGCTTTCTGCCACGTGTCGGTGGCGGTGGCGCGCTTCACCACGGTCAACAGCGCCGCCTTGCGGTACGGCGGCACCTTGCGGCCGGTGAGCACGCCGCGCCAGTTCGCGAGGTCGGCTTCCACGCCCTGCTCGCGCACCGAGGCGATGCCCTGGAACGGCCGCTTCGACGACACGCCGATGGCCCGCAGCTTGCCGCTGGCCAGGCTCTCCGCGAACTCGCTGTAGCCGGAGATGCCCGCGGCGGCCTTGCCGCTTTCCAGCGCCTCGACCACCTCCGCGCCGCCGGGGTGCGCCTGGTAGACCAGCGACTGCGAGGCCTCTGCCACGCGCGCCAGCATGCCGGCGTACATGTGGTCGACGCCGCCGGCCGAGCCGCCCGCGATGACGGTGTTGGCCGCGTCCGCGTGCAGTTGCGCGATCAGGTCCTTCGGCGTCTTGATGGGGGAATCGGCCTTCACCGCGATCACCTCGTAGTCGCTGGTGAGGCGGGCGATCGGCGCCATGTTGGCCATGGTGACCGTGGGCTTCTGCAGCGCGACCGCGCCGACCATGACCATGCCGCTCATCAGCAGCGTGTCGGGGTCGGCGTCGTATTTCTCGACGTACTTCGCAAGCCCGATCGTGCCGCCCTTGCCGCCGACGTTTTCATACACCACGCTGCCGACCGCGCCCGATGCCAGCATGGCGGCACCCAGCGCACGGCCGGTCTGGTCCCAGCCTCCGCCCTCGTTGGCGGGAATCACGATGCGCAGCCTGTTGCTCAGCGGCGCATCGGCCGCGTGGGCCGCGCGCGGCCACAGGGCGGCCTGCCCCCCGCCGACTGCCGCGGCCGAGGCCGCGATCCATGCAGAGAAACTGCGACGGGAGATGGAGGAAACGGAGCGCGACTGGGTCATCTTCTTTCCGGTTGTCGTGGGATAGACCGGATGATGTCCGCGAAAAGCGCCATTCCCGCGCGGCTTCAGGCAGGACAAACCCTGAGGCCCGCGCCCTCGCCGGCCCCTGCTGGAGCCATTCTTCTTAGGGGAATGCCATTACTGGAACGCCACTTCGGCGAAGCTGCGCAGCTTGCGGCTGTGCAGCCGCGACGAGCCTTCCTCGCGCAGGATGTCGATGGCCCGCATGCCGATGCGCAGATGCTGCTCCACCCGCTCGCGGTAGAAGTGGTTGGCCATGCCGGGCAGCTTGATCTCGCCGTGCAGCGGCTTGTCGCTCACGCACAGCAGGGTGCCGTAGGGCACGCGGAAGCGGAAGCCGTTGGCCGCGATGGTCGCGCTTTCCATGTCGAGTGCCACCGCGCGGCTCTGGCTGAAGCGGCGCTGCGGCTGGTTGCCCGGCAGCAGCTCCCAGTTGCGGTTGTCGGTGCTGGCCACCGTGCCGGTGCGCATGATCTTCTTCAGGTCGGGGCCCTCGTAGCGCGTGACGTCGGCCACGGCTTTTTCCAGCGCGAGCTGGATCTCCGACAGCGCCGGAATCGGCACCCACAGCGGCAGCTCCTCGTCGAGCACGTGGTCCTCGCGCACGTAGGCGTGGGCCAGCACGTAGTCGCCGAGCTGCTGCGTGTTGCGCAGGCCGGCGCAGTGGCCGAGCATCATCCAGGCGTGCGGGCGCAGCACCGCGATGTGGTCGGTGATGGTCTTGGCGTTGGCCGGGCCGACGCCGATGTTGACCATGGTGGTGCCGCTGCAGTCCTCGCGCACCAGGTGGTAGGCCGGCATCTGCGGCAGGCGCGGCGGCGCGGTGCCCTGGCTGCCGTCGAGCAGGTGGCCGTAGGTGGCGCTCGAGCCGGCGGGCAGGCCGCGTCGGCGCGTGACCACGTTGCCGGGCTCGATGAAGGCGACGTACTCGCTGTTCTCGTCGGCCATGGCCTCGTGGCCCAGGCGCACGAACTCGTCGATGTAGAACTGGTAGTTGGTGAACAGCACGAAGTTCTGGAACCACTCCGGCGCCGTGCCCGAGTAGTGGCGCAGGCGGTGCAGCGAGTAGTCCACCCGCGCCGCGGTGAACAGCGACAGCGGCTGAGCCTCGCCGTCGCGCGCCTCGAAGGTGCCGTTGGCGATGCCGTCGTCCATCACGCCCAGGTCGGGCAGGTCGAATACGTCGCGCATGAGGGCGCGGCGCTCGGCGCTCATGGTGCCTTCGATGTGGTCGTTCTCGGCGAAGGAGAAGTGGATCGGGATCGGCTGCGTGCTCGTGCCCACCTCGAGCTCGACCTGGTGGTTTTCCAGCAGCAGGCGGAACTGGTCGAGGTAGTAGCGCGCGAACAGGTCGGGGCGCGTGAGCGTGGTCTCGTAGCGGCCGGGGCCGGCGACGAAGCCGTAGCTCAGCCCGGCGTTGGCCGGCGGCGTGTGGCGCGAGACGGTGTGGGTGTGGACCCGCACGAAGGGGTAGCAGGCCCGCACCCGCCCCGGCAGTTCCTCGCCGCCGACGAAGCGCAGCATCGATTCGCGCAAGTGGGCCAGGCCGCCGTTGTAGATGGACTTGACCTGTTCGAGCGCTGCGGCGGCGTCGGTGAAGCGGGCGGGGGCGACGAATGTGGGCATGTAGGGCATGCCGGCATTGTGCAATGCGGCTGCCCGGTCAGTCAGTGATCGGGTTGGGGGTCAGTCGTCCAGGAGGCAGGCCAGCACCTTCGCCAGCATCTCGCTCACGTCCGAGACCTGCACCGCCCCCGGCAGCGCCACGTCGCCATGCATCACGAACACCGGCTTGCCCCACTTGAGCCCCAGTGCCATCTCGGACAGCGTTCCCATGTTGCCGCCGATGGCGACCAGGCACACGCCGCTGCGCGCGACGATGCCGTTGCGCATCTCGCCCATGCCGGTGGGAATGGCCACGCTGAGCCATTCGTTGGCGTTGCGGTCGTCGTCCTCGGGCAGGATGCCCACGGCGATGCCGCCGGCTTCCGCGGCGCCGCGCGAGGCCGCCGCCATCACGCCGCCGCGGCCGCCGCAGACCACGGCCATGCCCGCGCCGGCCAGCGCGTGCGCCACCGCATAAGCGGCTTCGCATTCGGCCGCACCGCCGTCGCCGGGGCCGATGATGGCCACCGGCTGGCGGTGGCGCTGCGCCCCCCGCTGCTTCTGCGCGAGGCGCGCCAGCGCCTCAGTGACCGGCACCGGCAGCGCCACCGCGCTCGCGCCTTCGCGTAAAGACATCGCCCACTCCCATCACGATCACACACACAACCATCAGCACCAGCGACAGGGCCGCCGCCACCGCGAAATCGGAACCGCCGTCGCCCACCTGCGCCAGCAGCATCAGCGGCAGGATGTTGAGCTGCGTGCCCACCAGCGCCAGCGCCGTGCCGTAGGTGCCCATCGCGATCGCGGCCACCATGCAGGCGTTCGACAGCACCGAGGGCATCACCTCGGGCACCACCGTGTCCCAGAAGGCGCGCGCTTTCGACGCACCCAGCGTGCGCGCTGCCTGCACCGGGCGCAGGTCGAGGTTGGCGAACACCGGGTATAGCGACAGCGCCACGCGCGGAATCAGGTAATAGGCATACGCAAAACCCAGGCCCGACACGCTGTAGATCCAGCTGCCGATGGCCGCCGGGTCCGCCCCCAAGCCCGCGAGCAGCTGCGTCACGAAGCCGGCGCGGCCGAAGGCCAGGATGAAGCCGTAGGCGATCACCAGACCCGAAAAGGCCAGCGGCAGGCCCAGCAGCGTCATCATCCAGCGCCGCCGGCCCTCGGGCTGGCGTGCGAGCTCGATCGCGATGCATGTGCCCACCAGCGCCGACATGGCACCCGCCGCGAGCCCGAGCGCCAGCGTGTTGCGCAACGCGCCGAAGAAGAGCGCGTTGCCGAACAGCCGGCCGAAGGCGCTGCCGCCCTCGCCGAAGGCCTCGGGCAGCAGCGCCGCCAGCGGCACCGCGAAGAACAGCGCCATGAAGGCCCACGCGGGCCAGGCGCCAAAGCGTCGCATGGCTGCCTACTTGCCCAGTGCGGCTTGCGCCCAGAGCTTGTCGACCTCGGCCTTGCGCTCCGAGGCCTTCACCACGTCGAGCGGCTTGATCTGCGGTGCGGCCGGCATCTTGGCGGCCACGTCGGCGGCCAGCGGCGTGCCCGGCACGGCGGGGCGCACGAAGCCCTGCGCGAAGAGCGACTGGCCGGCCTCGCTCATGATGAAGTTGAGCCACAGCTTGCCGGCGTTCGGGTTCGGGCCGTTCTTCACGAGGCTGATGGCATAGGGAGCGGCCACGCTGGCTTCCTTGGGGATCACGACTTCCACCGCGTCGCCCATGCCGTCGACGTGCTTGGCCTTCAGGCCGTCGTTCTCGTAGCTGATCCACACCGGGATCTCGCCCTTCAGGAACTTGGCATACGGCGTGGTGCCTTCCACGCGCAGCACGTTGCCGGCCGCATGCAGCTTGCCGAGGTAGTCGGTGCCGGGCTGCACGTTGTCGACGCTGCCGCCGTTGGCGTAGGCCGCCGCGAAGGTCAGCACCTGGCCGATGCCGGTGGAGCGCGGGTCGAGGTACACCACCGTGTTCTTGAACTCGGGCTTGAGCAGGTCGGCCCAGCCGGTGGGTATGTTCTTCACCAGCTTCTTGTTGACCAGGAAGGCGATGTTGAGCGTGTGGATGGTGAACCAGCGGCCTTCGGCCTCGCGGAACACGGCCGGAAGCTTGTCGAAGTTGACGGGCTTGAAGGGCGCGACCACGTCCTTCTTCGCGGCGTCGACGGCGGAGGCGGCGAAGTAGTAGGCGGTATCGGCCTGCGGGCGGCGCCTGGTCTTCTCGAGCGAGACCACGGTGGCGGCGGAGCCGATGTCGTTGTAGGTCAGCTCGATCTCGGGATAGCGCTTCTTGAAGTCGCGGAACAGCGACTTCCAGTTGGCCCATTCGGGGCCGGTGTCGAAGGAGACGCACAGGCCTTCCTTCTGCGCTTCGGCGTACAGCGCCTTCTCGCCCGCGTAGAGCTCGGGGCCGTCGAAGGCGAATGCGGTGCGAGCCGCGAGAGAGGCCAGCGGCAGTGCGCCGGCGGCCTGGATCAGATGTCTGCGTTGCATGGTGGCTCCTTGGAGGATGGGTTCAGTGGTCCAGTAAACGGAGGTGTTCCGGAGCGATGGCGATGGCCTCTGCCGCCGGCATCGCCGATTCGGCGAGGAAGGGCTTGCCCGCGCCCGGCACTTCGAAGTCGTAGCGCGTGAGTGCGCCCAGGTAGCGCTGGGCGCCCGTGCGTCCTGCGAGCCGGTTCACGGCGTCGGCGGCCGGGTCGGGCCGGACGTGCTCGGGCCGCACCAGCACCTGCACTTCGGTGCCGAAAGGGCGTTGACCGGTGTCGGCGAAGAGCTCGGCGAAACCCATGTCCAGGCGGCCGGGCGCGGCCACCTTCGCGGACAGGATCGTCGAGAGACCGACGAACTCGGCCACCGCGCGGCTCGCGGGGTTCTCGTAGATGTCGCGCGGCGTGGCGATCTGCAGCAGCCGGCCGTCCTTGAGCATCGCCACGCGGTCGGCCATGGCCAGCGCTTCCTCCTGGTCGTGCGTGACCAGCAGCGTCGTGGCGTTGAAGCGCTGCTGGATGGCGCGGATCTGGTCGCGCAGGTGGCCGCGCACGCTGGCGTCGAGCGCCGAGAGCGGCTCGTCGAGCAGCAGGGCACGCGGGTCGATGGCCAGCGCACGGGCCAGCGCCACGCGCTGCTGCTGCCCGCCCGAGAGCTGCGCCACGGCGCGCCGCGAGAATTCGCCCAGCCCCACGATGTCGAGCAGCTCCTGCGCGCGGCGGTGCCGCTCGGCTGTTGCCACCTTGCGCAGCTTGAGGCCGTAGGCCACGTTGTCGAGCACGCTCAGGTGCGGAAAGAGCGCGTAGCTCTGGAACACCATGCCGATGTGGCGCTGGTGCACCGGCGTGCGCGACATGTCCTCGCCGTCGAGCGCGATGCGGCCGGTGTGGCCCGTCTCCAGGCCCGACACCAGCTTCAGCAGCGTCGACTTGCCCGAGCCGCTGGGGCCGATCACCGCGACCAGCTCGCCGGTGCGCACGTCCAGCGATACGTCGTGCAGCCCGTGCGTGCTGCCGGTGTAGTTGTAGCTGACCTTGTCGAGGAGGAGGCTCATGGCGTATCGGTTCTGCCGCTTATGCGCGTTGCTTCACGAGGGAGGAGGAAAGAAGCGCCGACGCGCTCGCCAGCACCAGCAGGATCACCGTGGCCGCGCAGGCGAAACCCGTCGCGCCGTAGAAGGCCTGCAGCAGCACCACCGGGTAGGTGCGGTTCTGGAAACTCGTGAGCAGGTTCGACACGCCGAACTCGCCCACCGAGATGGCCGCCACCATCACCAGCCCGCTGATCAGGCTCTGGCGCAGGCTGGGCAGCACGATGCCGGTGAACTGCTGCCAGCCCGAGGCGCCGAGCGTGGCGGCCGCCTGCTCCAGCCGGCCGAGGTCGAGGTGGCGCAGGTCGGTCAGCAGCGTGTTGGTGAGGTAGGGCAGCGTGAGGATCGCGTGCGCGGCGATCAGCAGCGGCATCGAGCCCAGCCAGGGCGCGAGGTCGGTGTTGAACACGATCATGTAGCCGAAGGCCAGCGTGATTGCCGGCACCGCCACCGGCGTGGCGCTCACGATGCGCGCCGCTAGGCTGCCGCCGCGCCGCGCGCCGTGATACAGCGCATAGGCCAGCGGAAGCGCCAGCACGGTGTTGATGGCGCAGGCCGAGAGCGCCACCACCAGGCTGCTGACGAAGGCCTTGCGGAAGGAGGTGTCGAGCCAGAGGTCGGCATACCACTGCCCGGTGATGCCAGTGGGCAGCAGCGTGTTGGTCCAGTTGCCGCCCACGCTGCCGACCAGCAGCAGCGCGATGGGCAGCAGCAGGTACAGGCCGTAGACGAGCGAGATGACGCGAACCAAGTTTGTCTCCAATGTCATGGACACCCGGCATACTTTCCGGATGCGCTACTGTTCGCGCCGGCCATGCCGCCGCGCCGCCTCGAATTCTAGGAACCGCATGCGTACTTATGGGTGAAAGTTGGATGACGACACTTGAGCAATCGGAAAGCGTTTTTCACGCAGCTTTCATGAAGCGAGGCCATGCATGAAGCGCGACTGCCCCACCATCCAGGAACTGCTGGCCTTCGACGCCGTGGCGCGCCACCAGAGCATCACGCTCGCGGCCGGGGCCCTGTGCATTACCGTGAGCGCGGTCAGCAAGCAGATCGCGGGGCTCGAGGCCTTCCTGGGCCGCGAGTTGCTGCAGAAGAACGGGCGCGGCGTGCAGCTCACGCCGCAGGGGCGCGTGTACTGGCAGAAGATCTCCGGCGGCCTGCGTGCCATCGAAACCGCAACTTTCGAGGCCCGTTCGGGCGACGCTGGCGCCGGCCTGCTCACGCTGGCGAGCGTGCCCACCTTCCTCACCAAGTGGCTCATTCCGCGCCTGCCCGCCTTCAGCCAGAAAAGCCGCCACGTGATGCTGAGCTTCAGCCGCCACCTAGAGCCCAGCGACGGCATTCCGGCCGGCGTGGACGCCGCCATCCGCTACGGCCCCGACGGCTGGCCCGGCGTGGTGTCCGAATACATCGCGGGGCGCGAGTTCGTGTTGATCGTGGCGCGCTCGCTGGTGGAAGGGCGCCACCGCATCGCGCAGCCAGCCGACATCGTCGGCCACACGCTGCTGCACCACGAGGGCGCCCCCACCGCCTGGCGCCTGTGGGCCGTGCAGCATGGCGTGCCCGAGGTGCAGACCGTGGCCGGGCCGCGCTTCGCCCAGTATTCGGCGCTGATCCAGGCGGCGCTCAACGGACTGGGCATCGGCCTGGTGCCGAAGCTGCTGGTGCAGGAGGAGCTTGCCGAAAGCGCGCTGCTGAGCCCCTGCGGCACGCCCGTGAGCGTGAACCAGGGACACTACCTCTGCTACCGGCCCGACCGCCTCGACCTGCCGGCCTTCGCGGCGTTCCGCGAATGGCTGCTCGACGAGGGGCTGAAGTCGCGCGGCGTGGAGATCGAGGCATGAAGCCGCCATCCTGGCCAGGCTCTCGCCCCGCATGGACAAGCAAGGAGACGAACCGATGAAAGTCGCAGTCATGGGAGCCGGCGCGGTCGGCTGTTACTACGGGGCGATGCTCGCGCGTGCCGGGCACGAGGTGGTGCTGATCGGCCGCCCCTCGCACGTGGAGGCCGTCGACGCCAGGGGCCTGCGCCTGGAGACCAGGGCCTTCGACGAGCACGTGCGCGTTGCCGCGAGCACCGATGCATCGGCCGTGCAGGGCGCCGACCTCGTGCTGTTCTGCGTGAAATCGACCGACAGCGAATCTGCGGCCGAACAGATCAAGCCGCATCTCGCCCCCGGCGCACTGGTGCTCACATTGCAGAACGGCGTGGACAACGACCAGCGCGTGCGCGCCGTGCTGCCGCCGTCGAACGAAGTCGCCGCGGCCGTCGTCTACGTCGCGACCGAGATGGCCGGCCCCGGCCACGTGAAGCACCACGGCCGCGGCGAGCTGGTGATCGCGCCCTCGGCCCGCAGCGAGGAAGTGGCGCGGCAGCTCGAGGCCGCCGGCGTGCCCACGCAAATATCGCCCAACGTGCGCGGATCGCTCTGGGCCAAGCTGATCCTCAACTGCGCCTACAACGCGCTCTCGGCCGTCACGCAGCTGCCCTACGGCGTGCTCGTAAACGGCACCGGCGTGGCCGACGTGATCCGCGACGTGGTGGCCGAATGCCTCGCCGTCGCGAAGGCCGAGGGCGTTGAAGTGGTGGGCGAAACCGACGCCGCCGTGCGCGCCATCGCGCAGACCATGCCGTCGCAGTACTCCTCGACCGCGCAGGACCTCGCGCGAGGCAAGCCCACCGAGATCGACCACCTCAACGGCCTCATCGTGCGCCGCGGCGAGGCGCTGTGCGTGCCCACGCCGGCGAACCGCGTGCTGTTCGTGATGGTGAAGTTGCTCGAGGGCAAGCAACGCCCGAGTTGACCCCTAGCTGGGGGGAACACCGCCGGAACCGGCTTTGCCGGGCCGCAGGTGTTGCCCCCGGTAGGGGGAAGGCGAAGCGACACGAAGTGCGCGAAGCCTGGGGGCGAGCCTTCATCCCGGCATCGGCTCGCGCATCGTCACGAACTCTTCGGCAGCCGTGGGGTGGATGCCCACCGTGCTGTCGAAGACCGCCTTCGTCGCGCCGGCACGCATTGCCACCGCGAAGCCCTGCACCACCTCGCCGGCATCGGCGCCCACCATGTGCAGGCCCACGACGCGGTCGGTGGCCTTGTCGACCACCAGCTTCATGAAGGTGCGCTCGCTGCGCCCCGACAGCGTGTGGCGCAGCGACTTGAACTCGCTCGAGAACACCGTCACCTCGCCGAATTTCGCGCGCGCGTCGAGCTCGGTGTAGCCGCAGGTGCCGATGTTCGGATGCGTGAACACGGCGGTGGGAATGAACTCGTAGTCGAGCCGGCGCTTGCCCTTGCCGAAGAGCTCGTCGACCACCACCATCGCCTCGGCCAGCGCCACCGGCGTGAGCTGCACGCGCGTGGAGACGTCGCCCACCGCGTAGATCGACGGCACCGAGCTGCGGTAGTGCGCATCGACCGCGATCGCGCCGCGCTCGTCGAGCGCCACGCCCGCCGCCTCCAGGCCCAGCCCCTGCGTGTTGGGCACGCGGCCGGTGGCGAAGAGCACGGTGTCGGCTTCGATCTGCTGTCCGCGCGCGAGCGTGACCGTGAAGCCACCGGTGCTGCCGTTATTGCCGGTGTGGCGTGTGACCGATGCGACATCGCAGTTCAGCCGCACGTCGACGCCGGCCTTGCCCATCTCGTTGGCCAGGAACTGCCGCACGTCGTCGTCGAAGCCGGTGAGCAGGTGCGCGCGGCGGTGCAGCTGCGTGACCTTGGCGCCCAGCCCGTTGAAGATCGATGCGAACTCGCAGGCGATGTAGCCGCCGCCCACCACCAGCAGGCGCTTGGGGAACGGGTCGAGGTCGAACATCGCGTCGGAGGTCACGACGTGCTCGCGGCCCTGGATGTCGGGCACGAAGGGCGTGCCGCCGGTGGCCACGAGCAGGTGGCGCGCGGTGTGGCGCTTGCCGTCGACCTCCACCGTATGCGGATCGATCAGCTGGGCCCATCCGGTGACGAGCGTGACGCCCGCGTTCTTCAGCAGCGAGGCGTAGATGCCGTTGAGCCGCGTGATCTCTTTCGCGCGCTGCGCCTTCAGGTGCGCCCAGTCGAACTGCGGCGCCTCGGGCAGCTTCCAGCCGTAGCCCGCGGCCTCCTCGAAGGATTCGGCATAGCCGGCCGCGTAGCTGTAGAGCTTCTTGGGAATGCAGCCCACGTTGACGCAGGTGCCGCCGAGCTCGGCGGCCTCGGCTAGGGCGACGCGGGCGCCGGTCTGCGCCGCCATGCGCGCGGCGCGAACGCCGCCGCTGCCGCCGCCGATGACGAAGAGATCGAAGTCGAATGTGGGCATGAAAGGCTTGCTCCTTGGCCGCCGACTGTAGCGGCCGGGGCGAAGCCGGCGCTTTCGTCGGGGCTTGCTTGACCCTGGAGCTGGTTCAGGGATTCCACTGTGCCCGGGCCCCAGTGGGAGTTCATCGCCGTCGGCGACGCTTCCACGGACAGCCTGTTTCCAGGGAGATGCACATGGGCATGTTTGAAAGACTTTTCGGAGGGCACGGCGGATCGCGGCACGGCGGCGGTGGAGGCCATCACGGCTCGCACGGCGGATACGGTTACGGCAGCAGCGCGCCGCCGGCGGGTGGTGGTGGCGCCAACAGCGCGTGCCCCGCATGCCGCGCAATCAACGGCCCGGGCGCGCGTTTCTGCCAGCAATGCGGCGGCTCGATGCAGCCGGCGGCCTGCAGGCAGTGCGGCACCGCGATGCAGGCCAGCGCGAAGTTCTGCGCGCAGTGCGGCCAGCCTTCGGAAGCCGCGCCGCGCGGCTGAAGCGCTACCGCTACTGGCGCGAGTCCGGCGAGGTCCACAGCCGGCGCGGATCGTCACCGCGCTGGCCGGGTTGCGGCTGCGGCTGGGGCGCCGCCGGCTGGATGCCGCGCTGCTGCTGCAGCGCGCGCAGCTGGGCCTGCTGCAAGGCTTGTTGTTGAGCCTGTGCCTGCTGCTGCATCTGCGCGGCACGCTGCTGCATCTCCTGCTGCTGACGAAGCTGCTGTTGCTGCGCCAATGCCTGCTGCTGGGCCGCGCGCATCTGCTGGAGCTGCATCTGCTGCGCTTGCTGCTGCTGGAGCAGCTGTTGTTGCTGCAAGGCCTGCGCCTGCGCGGCGCGCTGCTGCATTTCCTGCTGCTGGCGCAGCGCCTGTTGCTGCAACTGCTGTTGTTGCTGGTGCTGCCAGCGTTCCTGCTCGCCGCGCCGTTGCCATTCCTGCTGCGCGCGCCAGTCCTGCTGCTGGCGTGAATCCTGCTGCTGTCTCCAGCCTTGCTGGCGCTGCCATTCCATCTGCTGCTGTTGCTGCATCAGTTGCTGCTGCTGCGCCTGCTGGAGCTGGATCTGCTGCTGCCGCGCCACCAGCGCAGCGGCCGGGGGCGCCACCGCGGCGGGCCGGCCGAAGCCGCCGAAGGCGTTGACGGTGATGCCCGGCGTGGGCGCCACCGGGCCGCGCGAGAAGCGGTCGTCCGGCAACCGCATCAGGTCGCGCCGTCCGAAGGGGCCGCGGCCGAAACGGTCGGCGGGCACCACGGTCACCGCGCCCGGCATCTGCTGGTTGGCATAGAAGTCGCTGCGCAGCGCCTGGCGGTTGTAGATGGCCATGCGGTTGACCTGGTCCAGGTAGCGCTGGCTTGCGCGGTAGCCGGGGCGCCATTGTTCGCCCGGGGCCAGCGGGAACCAGCCGACGCCGCCGTTGCCGCCCGCGCTGCCTCCGCCGTTCACGAAGCCCACCAGTGCCGGCGAATACACGGGCCGCCCGTTCGGCCGACCGGGCACCCAGCCCCAGCGCGGGCCCACGCGCGCCCAGCGGCCGTAGTGGGAGGGCGCGAAGCCCCAGGGCGCGGCGTCGATCCAGGTCAGGCCCCAGGGCGCGACGTTGACCCACTGGCCGTCGCGGTAGGGCGCCCAGTCGGCATCGACATTGCGCGGGAACCACACGTCGCCGTAGGTCGGGTCGCTCTGCCAGTCGCCGTACGCGTCGAGCTGCTGGTAGCCGACCACGTCGCGCGACACGTAGCGCGCGGAGATCGACTGGTCCTCGATGCGGTTGCGCTCGGCCACCCATGCGTCGAAGCCGCCGCCCTGCTGCGGCGCGCCGCCCACGGCGGAAAGATCGCGGCCCGCCACCGTGAGCTGCTGGCGCGCGCCCAGCGACTGCGACTGCCCGTTCTCGCCATGGAGCGTGACCCGGCCCGAAGCCACCGCCACCCAGGTGGTGCCGGCGGCCGGATCGGCGGCGATGCGGTATTCGCCCGGCTCGTCGATCACTACCGCGAGGTTGCCGGTGTCGACCTCGAAGCGCTGGCCCGAGAGATCGTCGCGCACGCGCAGCTGCAGGTTGCCCTGGTTCGAGGTGATGCGCGCCGTGTCGTCGTCGAGCTCGGTGAATTCGACATGGGTCTGGCCGTCGAGCCGCAGCGCCGCGGAGCCGACGTGCAGCTCGGCGCGCGCATTGCGGTCGGTCCAGAGCCGGTCGCCGGTGGTGAGGGGGCGGTTGGGTTGCGCGTCGTACCAGCTGTCGGCGCCGGCGGGCGCGAAGCTCACCGTGCCCTGCTGGTAGTTGAGCCGCGCGATGCGGCCGGGCGGGTCCTGCTGCGCGCTGGCTGCGAAGGCCACGCACAGCAGCGCGATGCCGAGCAGCCATCGGCGTGGCGCGGCAAGCATGGAAGGGGCGGGTTGGTTCATGGCGTTGTTCTCTGATCCTCGGGACGTTGCGCAAGCACTGGAGTTGTAACGCGCGAGAATCCGCTGCCGCTGTCACCGCGCATCCCCTGCTTGGTGAAGCGCGCGTGCATTCGGCAACCGGCTGTAAGGAGGGACACCCCATGAAAAACCAGAACAACACACGGCCCACGGGCAAACCGCGCTTCAAAAACGGTAGCGCGATCGTTTTCTGCGTGGCTGCTGCAGCGGCAACACTGGCGGCCATGTCCGCCGACGCGCAGCTCGCGCGCAAGCCGTCGTACTACCAGCAACAGAACCAGCCACAGAATCAGCCGCCCGAAGGCCCCGCCGCGCAGCTCGTGCCGCGCCCCTCGGTGCCTTCGTCGCTGCCCGCGCTGCGCAGCCAGGGCGACTTCGACCAGCTCGCCCGCGTCTACGACGCCGGCACGCCGATGCAGCTCGCGCACGTGCTCTTCGTGGTCGACCGGCAGGCGAAGCCGCCGCGCATGTACTACATCGACACGCCGCGCTACCAGCTGCACGTGCGCTTCCTGCGCGACACGCGGCTCGCGCCCGGCGCCGGCAAGCGCGAGATCGACCGCAACTACCTCGTGCCCGACCGCCGCTTCCTGTTCGGCACGCTGAGCTGGCAGCAGAACATCGGCAGCTTCACCTACGAATTCTGGGAGGGCGACAAGCTCACCGCGCCGCTGCTGCGGCAGGCCGAGCAGCAGGTCAGGGCCAGCTTCTTCGGTCCGATGAAGTTCAAGACCAACTCCACGCTACACGAGCGCGTGGCGAAGGAAGCCGGCATCGACTTCGTGAGCCAGGAGGCGCTGATCCGCGAGCAGCCCTTCCTGCCGATGAACCTCGGCACCGCCACCGGCCGCGTACGTATCGTGGAGGATGAATCGGGCATCAACGCACTGCTGCCCGACGACATCGCCGTGCTGCGGCAGGTGCCCATCGGCCTGCCGCCGGTGGCGGCCGTGCTGACCGAGCGGCCCTCGACCGCGCTCTCGCACGTCAACCTGCTGGCCAAGGGCTGGGGCATTCCCAACGCCTACGTGCGCGACGCCGCCGGCGTGCTGAAGGAGCACGCCGGCCAGTGGGTGGCGCTGAAGGTGGCCAGCTCGGGCTACCAGGTGCGCAGGCTCACGGCGGAGGAGATCGCCGCTCTGCCGCCGCGTGCGGTGCGCACCGCCGCTGCCGGCGCTGCTGGCGCCGTGCCCGGCAGCGCGCGCGCCATCAAGCCGGATCTGCGCGAAAACCGGCTGCTTCCGCTGGCCTCGCTGCGCGCGCGCAACAGTGCGCAGTGCGGCGTGAAGGCAGCGAACCTCGGAGCGATGCAGGCCGCGCACATCCCGGGCACCTCGGTGCCCGACGGCTTCTGCATTCCCTTCGCACACTACGACCGCTTCATGCGCGCCAACGGCCTGGCCGACCGCATCGCGCGCATGCAGCAGCAGCCCGGCTTCGCGAGTGATCCGAAGGTGCGCCAGAAGGCGCTGGCGCAGCTGCGCGACGAGATCGTGCAATGGCCCGTCGATGCCGCCACTGCGGCCGGCTGGCGCGCCGCATGGCAGTCGCAGCTCGGAGGCGGCGGCGTGTTCGTGCGCAGCTCGTCCAATTCCGAGGACCTGCCCGGCTTCAGCGGAGCGGGGCTCTACACCACCGTGCCCAACGTCAAGACCGGCGACGCGCTCGAAGTGGCCGTGAAGAAGGTCTGGGCCTCGGTGTTCAACCCCGAGGCCTGGGAGGCCCGCACGGCGGCGGGCTTCGGCGCCGAATCGGTCCTCATGGGCGTGTTCGTGCAGACCGCCATCGACTCGACCAACGCCGGCGTGATGATCACCCGCGACCCCTTCGACGCCGGGCACCCGCACATCACCTACATCTCCGCCAAGCGCGGCATCGGCATCCGCGTGGTCGAGGGCCGCCGCGTGGCCGAGCAGGTGATGTACTCGAGCTGGTCCAAGGCCATCCAGGTGCTCAGCCGCTCGGCCGAAGACACCGCGCTGCAGCTCGACAAGGACGGCGGCGTGAAGGAAGTGCCGGTGGAAGCCGGCCGCAACGTGCTGACCGACGAGCTTGTGGTGCGGCTTGCCAACGTGGGCGCGGCGGTCAAGCGCACCTTCAACGGCGTCGATCAGGACATCGAGTGGGCGACGGTGGGGGGACAGGATCGTGCTGCTGCAGGCGCGGCCGTATGTGGAGAGGCGGCGCTGAAGCCGCCTCTCCCGGCCGGGCCTGCCGTGGCTACTTGTACAGCAGCTGCGGCAACCACAGCCCGATCTGCGGCCACATGTACAGCAGCACGATCGCCAGCACCTGGATGCCCATGAAGGGCAGCATGCCCAGGAAGATCTGGTTCAGCGTCACGTTCGGCGGGCTCACGCCCTTGAGGTAGAAGGCCGCCATCGCGACCGGTGGCGAGAGGAAGGCGGTCTGCAGGTTCAGCGCCACCAGCAGACCGAAGAACAGCGGGTCGACGCCGAAGTTGTCGAGCAGCGGGATGAAGATGGGCATGAAGATCACGATGATCTCGGTCCACTCCAGCGGCCAGCCCAGCAGGAAGATGATGACCTGGCTCAGGATCAGGAACTCCACCTTGGTGAGGTTCATGCCGAGCACCCATTCCTCCACCAGCGCCTGTCCACCGAGCAGCGCGAACGCGGCCGAGAAGATGGCCGAGCCGACGAAGAGCCAGCACACCATGGCCGATGTCTTGGCGGTGAGGAACACCGATTCCTTCAGCACCGCGAGGTTGAGCCGCCGGTAGGCGGCCGCCAGCAGCATGCCGCCGAGCGCGCCCATGGCGGCCGCTTCGGTGGGTGTGGCCAGGCCCAGCACGATCGAGCCCAGCACCGCGAGGATCAGCAGCACCAGCGGGAAGAACGACGCCAGCAGCATCTTGAAGATCTCGAGCCGCGCGAAGCTCAGGAACAGATAGAACAGCGTGACGATGGCGCCGAAGACGGCGAAGGTGACCCACCACCAGGTCGGCGCGGGCCGCTGCGTGGCGGCTTCGGTGGCGGCGGGGGCGGTGGGTTCAGCGGCTCCTGCTGCAGCGGGTGCCGCCGATGCGCCCGGCGGTTCCGCCAGCGAGCCCTGAGCCGACGCACCGGCCGGTGCCGCCGGCTGCGCATCTTCGCTGGGAGGTTCCTGGAGGCCGCCTTCCTGCGGCGGCTCCTGCAGCCCGCCTTCGACCGGAGGCTCCTGCAGGCCGCCGGACTCCGGCGTGCTGCTGCGCACCGCGCCGATCTCCTCGATCTCGTAGCGCGCCTGCGCTTCGACCGTGGTCACGGCCTTGTAGCTGAAGGCGGCCAGCAGCAGGAAGATCACGCCCGGCAGCGCGACGATGCCGAGCTGCTTCAGCACATGCGAGAAGGGCACGCCGGCGTTGCGGCGGCCTTTCAGCAGGCCGACCAGCGCATGCGCGGCCGGGCTGTCAGCGAGCCGCTGCGACAGCGGCGGCAGCGGCACGACGCGCTCGGCGTGCGGCAGCGGCGGCGCCCATTGCGGCTTGAGCCATGCGACGATGATCACGTACAGCACGTAGAGCGAGGCCAGCATCAGCCCCGGAAAGAACGCGCCAGCGTACAGCTGCACCACCGACACGCCCGCCGTCGCGCCGTACACGATCAGCAGCACCGAAGGCGGAATCAGGATGCCCAGGCAGCCGCCCGCCGTGATCGCCCCGGCCGCCAGCGGCACGCTGTAGCCCGCGCGCAGCATGGCCGGCAGCGCGAGCAGGCCCATCAGCGTGACCACCGCGCCCACGATGCCGGTGGCCGTCGCGAAGATGGTGCAGGTCACCAACGTCGCCACCGCCAGCGCGCCGGGCAGCCGCGCGAGCGCCAGGTGCAGGCTCCTGAAGAGCGACTCGATGAGGTTCGCGCGCTCCACCAGGTAGCCCATGAACACGAACAGCGGCACCGCGATGAGCACGTCGTTCGCCATGGTCTTGAAGGCCGATTGCACCATCAGGTCGAGCGTGCGGTGCCAGTCGCGGTCGTAGGCCAGCCAGGTGAAGAGCATGCCCATGCCCATCAGCGTGAACGCCGTGGGAAAGCCCAGCATGATGGCCACGACCACCAGCGACAGCATCAGCAGGCCGAGGTGGCCGTTGGTGATGGTGGGCGCGTTGGCCAGCACCGCCACGGCGCCGATCACGATCAGCGCCATGAACGAGAGGCCGAACCAGAGTTCGCGGCGGATCATCGCGCGGCCTCCTTCGAGACCACGACGCGGTCGAGCGCGGCGATGTCCTCGTCCTTCACGTGCACCATCTCCTTGAGCTTCTCGACGTCGACTTCCTCCACGTCCTGCTCGCGCGAGGGCCAGGCACCGTCACGGATGCAGCGCACGCAGCGGATGATCTCCACCAGCCCCTGCAGCAGCAGCGTGAAGCCCGCCAGCGGAATCACGAACTTGAACGGGTACAGCGGCAGCGGCTCGGCCGAGAATGTCTGCTCGCGGATGGCGAGCGACTCGCCCGCGTAGATCCATCCGGCCCATGTCAGCGCCACGATGCCGGGCAGGAAGAAGACGATGTAGAGCACCAGGTCCACCAGCGCCTGCGTGCGCGGGCGGAAGAAGCCGTAGAGCACGTCGCCGCGCACGTGGCCGTTCTTCGAGAGCGTGTAGGCGCCCGCGGTCATGAACATGGTGCCGTACAGCATGATCTGCGCGTCCAGCACCCAGGCGTGGGGCTTGTTGAGGGCATAGCGCGAGAACACCTCCCAGCTGATCAGCAGCGTGAGCAGCAGGGCGCACCAGGCGAAGGTCTTGCCGATCCATGTGGAGAACCGGTCGACCGCCAGCAGGAAAGATTGCATCGGAACGAACTCCTCGCCGCGTCATCCGTGTCTTGCGCGGCAGCTTGGGCGCAGGCATGAAAAGAGGGCACCGCCCGGGTGCCCTCGCGTCGCATCGATCCCTTGGCTCAGGTCTTCTTCGCCTGCCGTCCGAAGTAGTGGTTGTAGGCCATCTTGAAATCGACGGCGTAGTCGTTCTGCCACTGACCCGCGCGCTCGGCGAAGGCGCGCTGCGAGTCGAGCACCTTCTTGAACATCGCGTTCTCCGCCGACTTCTTCGCGATGGTCTTGTCCCACGATGCGAGCTGTGCGCGCAGCACCGCGTCGGGCGTCTTGTAGAACTTGATGCCGGCCTTCTTCAGCTCCTCGTAGTCCTTCGAGTTGCGGTCGATGGCCTTCCAGCTCATCTCGGCGCTCGCGGCCTGAGTGGCGTATTCGATGATCGACTTCAGTTCGGCCGGCAGCGCCTTGAGCTTGGCGCCGTTGAAGAGCACTTCGAACTGCTCGCCGCTCTGGTGGAAGCTCTGCAGCATGCAGTTCTTGGCCACGTCGGGAAAGCCCAGCACGCGGTCGCTCGAGGCGTTGTTGAACTCGGCCGCGTCGATCAGGCCGCGGTCCAGCGCGGGCACGATCTCGCCGCCGGGCAGCGGGTTCACGGCCGCGCCCATGTCGGTGAACACGTCCACCGCCAGGCCCACGGTGCGGAACTTCAGGCCCTTCATGTCCTCGGCCTTGGCCACCGGCTTCTTGAACCAGCCCAGCGGCTGCGTGGGCATGGGGCCGTAGAGGTACGAGACCACGTCGAGGTTAAGGCCCTTGTAGATCTCCTCCATCAGCGCCTTGCCGCCGCCGTAGGTGTGCCAGGCCAGCACCATGTTGGCGTCCATGCCGTAGCCTGGGCCGGAGCCCCACAGCGCGAGCGCCGAGTTCTTGCCGTACCAGTACGCGACCACGCCGTGGCCGCCGTCGAGCGTGCCCTTGGCCACCGCGTCGAGCAGCTGGAAGGCGGGCACCACCGAGCCGGCGGGCAGCACCTCGATCTTCAGGCGGCTGCCCGCCATGTCATTGACCTTCTTCGCGTAGTCCTGCGCGTACTCGTGGAAGATGTCCTTCGCGGGCCAGGTGCTCTGGAAGCGCAGGGTGGTGGTCTGGGCCATGCTGACCATCGGCACGGACATGGCGCCGGCGGCCACGGCCGCGCCCTTGAGCAGCCCGCGGCGGCGGGGCATCTTGCTGTCTGTCATTTGTCTCTCTCCAAACGGTTCTGAGTTGGGAAAACCCAGGCTGTCCGTCTTGGAGTTATGGTTCGACAGGCCCAAGGCGCCATCTTTGGCGCGCGGGAGCACTCAACAAACAGGGTTTTCACGAACCGGTGAAAAATTCCGGCCCATGAAAACCCGCATCCCAAGGACACGAGAGAAATGACCGAACCCGTCGAGAACAAGGGCTACGCCGGCGACGTGACGCCCGAGCAGGCCGCCCAATGGACCGCCAGCGGCGAGGCCGTGCTGGTCGACGTGCGCACCGACGCCGAGCGCGAATGGGTCGGCTACGTGCCCGGCGCCGTGCCGCTGGCATGGAAGCAATGGCCCGGCATGGCGCTGAACCCGGCCTTCGACGAGGGCATCCGTGCCGCGGCCGAAGGCGGCAGGAAGGTGGTGCTGCTGTGCCGCAGCGGCGTGCGCTCCATCGCAGCGGCCAAGCGCGCGACAGAACTGGGCGTGGAGGCCTACAACATCCTCGAAGGCTTCGAGGGCAACCCGGACGAGAACGGCCACCGCGGGCTGACCGGCGGCTGGCGCAAGCGCGGGTTGCCGTGGCGGCAGAACTGACGGGGAAGGGCCGATCGCCTCACTCGGCCGTGGCCGGGTCGATCACGCTGTAGACCCGGTCCACGCGATTGGCCGGGAAGCCGCCGAGCTCCGCGTGCCGGCGCACCAGTTCGGCGTCGGTGGCCTGGTAGACGCAGTAGACGCGGTCGTCCGTCACGTAGCTGTGGATCCACTGGATGTCCGTGCCCATGCTGCTGAGCACGCCGCAGGACTTCTGCGAGATGGCCTTCAGGTCCGACGGGGTGAGCTTGCCGGCGCCGGGGATGTCTCGCTCGATGACGAATTTGGGCATGGTGGTACTCCTGTCTGGCTGTCAGAATCGGTCGAAGGCGACCAGGACCTATGGTGCCGAGGCGAAGCCGCCGCGTCTTGCCCGCCTCGCCTGACTTATTGACCGAAACCCCGCCCTCGCTTGCCCCGGGAGGTGACCATGGATGTCTTGTCGGACGTGCTGCGGACCATCCGCCTGGAGGGCGCGCTGTTCCTGAACGGGGACATGCATGCACCCTGGTGTTTCAAGGTACCCAAGGGTACGGACATCGCGCAGCTGCTCAGGCCCGGCGCGCAGCGGCTGGCCATCTGCCACCTGGTGCTGCAGGGCGAATGCTGGGCGCAGGTCGACGGCGGCGAGCCGATCCGCGCGCATGCGGGCGAAGTGATCGCCGCGCTGCATGGTGACTCCCATGTGCTGGGCAGCGGCCTGCACCATGCGGCGGTGGACATGTCGCATGTGGTGAGCCCGCGGGCACCCGAGCTGGAGCGCGTGCGCTATGGCGGCGAGGGCGATCGCACCTTGCTGGTGTGCAGCTGGTTCGCGTACGAGGGCGACGCGCCCAATCCCGTCATGGCGAACATTCCGCGCCTGTTCACCACGCAGCTGCGAAGCAGGCCGGCGGGCCCGTGGATCGAGCAGTCGGTCAACTTCGTGCTGGGCGATGCGGCTTCACGATCGCCGGGATCGGAGATGGTCGCCGCCAAGGTGGCGGAGGTGCTGTTCGCCGAAGTGCTGCGCGGCTACATCGAATCCATGCCCGCCAACAACCCGGGCTGGCTGGCGGGCCTGCGAGACCCCCACGTGAGCCGCTGCCTGGCGCTGATGCATGCCGAGCCCGCGCGCAACTGGACGGTCGACGCGCTGGCGCACGAGACGCACACCTCGCGCAGCGTGCTGGCCGACCGCTTCGCCGAACTGGTGGGCGTGCCGCCCATGCACTACCTCGCGCGCTGGCGAATGATCCTGGCCGCAGGCATGCTGCGCAGGGACCAGTGCAACCTGGCGCGTATCGCCGAAGGCGTGGGCTACGAGTCGGAGGCGGCCTTCAACCGCGCGTTCAAGCGCGAGTACGGCGTGTCGCCAGGGGCCTGGCGGCACAACGGGGCCTGACCCCGTGTCTTGCTCAAAGCGCCGGGATGCGCAGCTTCTGCCCCGGATAGATCTTGTCCGGATGCGTCAGCATCGGCTTGTTGGCCTCGAAGATCACGTTGTACTTGTTGGCGTCGCCGTAGTACTTCTTCGAGATGGCCGAGAGCGTGTCGCCGCGCACCACGTCGTGGTACTGGGCGGGCGGCGCGGCAGGCGCGACGAGGTTGTTCTCCACGCTGGTCACGTTCGCCACGTTGCCCGCGGCCAGGGACGCCTTCTCGCTGGCTTCCTGCGACGGCGCCTGGCCCGCGAGGGTGACCACGCCGGTGCTCGCGGTGTAGGTCACTTCCAGTCCCGTGAGGCCGAGGTTCTGCGTCTCGATGTAGGTCTTGATGGCGGCCGCGGCAGCCTGGTTGGCGTCGGGCGTGGCGGCATGGGCCGACGAGCCGCCGAACAGCTTCTCACCAGCCTCCTTGATGAAACTGAGCAATCCCATGGTTCTCTCCTTGTGCGGTGGTGGGTGGAACCCGCCAATGTAGGGGCGGAACCCGGCGCGCCGGCGTAGGCCCATGCCGCGTGTGTCAACGACGTGCCAGCTGGAATAACAACAAAGTCGCAATAATCCCGCGCATGTCATCCCCCTTCCTCGCCATCGACATCGGCAACACCCGCCTCAAGTGGGCGCTCTACGACTCGGCCCGCCCCGGCGCCGCGTTGCAGGCGCAGGGCGCCGAATTCCTCGACCACATCGAACGGCTGGCCGACGGCCCGTGGGCCGAGCTGCCCTCGCCCGGCTCCATGCTGGGCTGCGTGGTGGCAGGCGACGCGGTGCGCCGACGCGCCGAGGAGCAGATCGTCGAGCACTTCGACTGCACGCCGCGCTGGGTGATGTCGAGCGCGGGCGAGGCCGGCATCGTCAACGGCTACGACCACCCCACGCGCCTGGGCGCCGACCGCTTCGTGGCGATGATCGGCGCGCGCCACCGCATGCTGGCCGCCGCCAGGCCGGGGCAGGCGCCGCGGCCGATGGTGGTGGTGCTGATCGGCACGGCCGTGACGGTCGAGGCCATCGACGCCGACGGCAAGTTCCTCGGCGGCCTGATCCTGCCGGGCCACGGCATCATGCTGCGCGCGCTCGAATCGGGCACGGCGGGCCTGCACGTGCCCACCGGCGAGGTGCGAGAATTTCCCACCAACACCAGCGACGCGCTGACCAGCGGCGGCACCTACGCCATCGCCGGCGCGGTGGAGCGCATGGTGCAGCACGTGCGTTCGCACTGCGGCGCCGAGCCGGCCTGCTACATGACCGGCGGCGCGGGCTGGAAGATGGCGCCCGTGATGAACGGGCACTTCGAACTGGTCGAGAGCCTGATCATGGACGGGCTCCTGGTGATCGCCCGCGAGCGGGCTTCGAACTGAGAAGGCTCAAGGGCGCATCAGCGCCTCGGCCATCGCCTGGAAGGCCGGCAGCGTCAGCGGATCGTTCGCGCCGTTGGCCGCCACCGGATGCGCCGCGTAGCGCACGATCACCATCTCGGCCTTCGGGTCCACGTAGATGCTCTGGCCGTGGATGCCGCGCGCCATGTAGGCGCCGTGCGGGTTGTGCGACACCCACCACATGTCGCGGTACGACCAGCCCTTGAGCAGCGGGTAGCCCGCCTTCACGAACTTGGCGGGGTCGCCGCCGCGCTGGATGTCTTCCACCACCGCCTTCGGAATCGCCTGCTGCCCGTTGGAGGCACGCCCGCCGTTGCGCATGGTCTCGCCGAAGCGCGCGAGGTCGCGCAGCACGGTGTTGAGGCCGCCGCCACCCGATTCGGTGCCGATGCGGTCGACCATGAAGTAGGCGTCCTGCTCGGCGCCGATGCGGCGCCAGATCTTCTCGCTCAGCAGGTCGGCCAGCGACTGGTTGCTGGCGCGGCGCACGATCCAGGCCAGCACCTCGGCGTTGACCGTCTTGTAGGCGAAGCCTTCGCCGTGCTCGCCTTCCTTCTTCAGCGTGACCAGGAACTCGTAGAACGACTTCGGGCCGGTGTAGTTCGCGCCCTGGGTGAGCATGCCGCCGGCGCGCGCGTAGTCCCAGATCTCGGCCTTGGGGTCGGCATAGTTCTCGGAGTAGTGCACGCCCACGGTCATGTCCATCACCTGGCGCACGGTGGCGTCGCCGTAGGCCGTGTCCTTGAGTTCGGGGATGTATTTGGTGACCAGTGCGGCCGGATCGAGCTTGCCCTCGTCCGCGAGGATGGCCGCCAGCGTGCCGACGAAGGACTTGGTGACCGACATCGCGATGTGCGGGCGCTCGGGCGTGAGCGCGCCGAAGTACTTCTCGTAGACCACCTTGCCGCGGTGCATCACGAGGATGCCGTCGGTGTAGGTGCCGGAGATCATCTGGGCGAAGTTCAGCGTCTGCTCTCCGCCAAGGGGCTTGAACGTGACGGCCTCGATGTCGAAGGGCGCCGGCGCCGAAGGCAGCGGGCTGGCCGCACCGGGACCGCGCCATACGTTGGCCGTGGGCACGGTTTCGCGCACGTGCGAGAAGCTCCAGCGCGTGCGCGGAAAGACGCCGCCGGCCGGGTTGTCGAAGGTGATCAGCTTGTCGGGCGGGGGCGGGAAGCCCTTCATCCAGCCCATGGCATCGACCGAGGTGGCGGCAGGGTCGGGCAGCGCGGGAGGCGTGGGCGTCTGTGCGGAGGTGGTGTTCACGGCGAGCAGGGTGAATGCGGCGGCGAGTGCCGTGCGAATGAAGAGGGACATGTTGTTGTTCGTTGTTCTGGATGATGAAGGGGTCAGCGGCCGCTGAAGCGCGCCGGCCGGCGCTCGATGAAGGAGCGCACGCCCTCGGCGGCGTCCTCGCTGTTCGACAGGCGCTTCTGCGTCTCGATGAACTCCCACACGGCGGCCAGCGGCCCCTGCTCCACGGCCTTGATCACGTTCAGCCGCGTCGCCACCACCGCCAGCGGCGCCTGCGCCGCGATGCGCTGCGCGATGGCCAGCGCAGCGTCGAGCTCCTGGCCGGCCGGCACCACCTTCTGCACGAAGTTGAGGCGGTAGGCCTCGGCGCTGTCGAACTCGTCGGCCGTCAGCAGGTGCAGCATCGCGTTGCCCACGCCCGCGCGCTCGGCCATGCGCAGCGTGGCGCCGCCGGTGGCCATGATGCCGCGCTGCACTTCCATCTGCGAGAAGCGGCAGTTGTCGGCCGCCACGACGATGTCGGCGCCGAGCATCAGCTCGATGCCCACCGTGAAGCAGATGCCCTTGACCGCCACCACCATCGGCTTGGTGCGGCGGCGGTAGTCGGGCAGGCCGAAGTCGTGCGGCTCCACCAGCCCGGCGGGAATCGCCTTCTCGCCGCGCTTCATGTATTCGGCGACCGCCGGCAGGTCCAGGCCCGCCGTGAAGTGGTCGCCGAAGGCATGCAGCACGCCCACGCGCAGCTCCGGGTCGTCGTCGAGCCGGGTGTAGGCCTCGGCCAGCTGCCTGAACATCGGCGGCGTCCAGCCGTTGCGCTTGGCGGGGCGGTTGATGCCGATCAGCAGCACGTGGCCGAGCACCTGGGTGTTGATGCAGCCTTCTGCCGGTGGGGTGGTGGGGATCGCAGTCATCGGTCTTGTCTCCGTGTTGTTGTTATGGATCTGCGGATCAGTACGTGTACACGCCGCGGCCGTTTTACGGCCGAGCTGGCCGGCTGCGACCATTTCCTTCAGCAGCGGGCAGGGGCGGTACTTGGAATCGCCGAACTGCTCGAGGTACACCTCCATTACGGCCAGGCACACGTCCAGGCCGATCATGTCGGCCAGGGCCAGCGGGCCGATGGGCTGGTTGCAGCCCAGCTTCATGCCGGCATCGATGTCTTCGGCCGTGGCGATGCCCTCGGACAGCACGAAGAAGGCTTCGTTGATCATCGGCACCAGGATGCGGTTGACCACGAAGCCCGGGGCGTTCTTCACCGTGATCGGTGACTTGCCCAGGCGCTCGGCCAGTTCCTTCACCGTGTCGTGCGTGGCGTCGCTCGTGAGGTAGCCGCGAATGAGTTCCACCAGCGCCATCATCGGCACCGGGTTGAAGAAGTGCATGCCGATGAAGCGGTCGGCGCGCGAGGTGGCGGCGGCCAGCTGGGTGATCGAGATCGAGGAGGTGTTCGAGGCGATGATGACCTCGGGCGCCAGCATCTCGTCGACCTGTTTGAGGATCTTGAGCTTGAGCGCGTGGTTCTCGGTGGCGGCCTCGATGACCAGCTGGGCGCCCTTCAGGTCTTCGTAGTTGGTCGAGCCCTGGATGAGCGCCAGCGCGGCGGTCTTCTGCTCGGCGGTGAGCTTTTCCTTCTTGATCAGGCGGTCGAGGCTGCCCGACACCGTGGCCAGGCCCTTGTCGACCGCCGGCTGGGCGATGTCGACCATCACCACGTTCACGCCGGCCACCGCGCAGGCCTGCGCGATGCCGTTGCCCATCGTTCCGGCGCCGATGATGCCTACAGTCTGGATAGCCATGAGAGAACTCCTTGGAGAAAGCAAAAAGAAAGGGGGAGCGCGCGGCTGGCGCCGCGGCGGAAACATCGATTGTGAAGCAGCCCCGCGCCCGCGCCGTTCCCGCGTGCGACACCGGCGGCTGCGGGTGGCTTACAGTCCTGCGATTGCTTTTTTCCGCCCCCTTTCGAATTCCCGACTTCCGACCATGACCACCCTCGGCACCCCCCTTTCCCCCTCCGCAACCCGCGTGATGCTCCTGGGCTCCGGCGAACTCGGCAAGGAGGTGCTGATCGCCCTGCAGCGCCTCGGCGTCGAGACCATCGCCGTCGACCGCTACGAGAACGCCCCCGGCCAGCAGGTGGCGCACCATGCGCGCACCATCACCATGAGCGATCCGGCGCAGCTGAAGGCGCTGATCGAGGCCGAGAAGCCCGCACTGGTGGTGCCCGAGATCGAGGCCATCGCCACGCCCATGCTCCAGGAGCTGGAAGAAGCCGGCACCGTGCGCGTGATCCCCACCGCCCGCGCCGCCCGCCTGACCATGGACCGCGAGGGCATCCGCCGCCTGGCCGCCGAGACGCTGGGCGTGCCCACCAGCCCCTACAAGTTCTGCGACTCGCTGGCCGAGCTGCAGGCGGCCATCGACGCGGGCATCGGCTACCCCTGCATCGTCAAGCCCGTGATGAGCAGTTCCGGCAAGGGCCAGAGCAAGATCGACGGCCCCACCGACGTGCAGAAGGCCTGGGACTACGCCATGGCCGGAGGGCGGGTCAGTCATGGCCGCGTGATCGTCGAGGGCTTCATCGACTTCGACTACGAGATCACGCTGCTGACCGTGCGCGCCAAGGACGCCGCCGGCAGCGTGCAGACGCAGTTCTGCGACCCCATCGGCCACGTGCAGGTGAGCGGCGACTACGTGGAAAGCTGGCAGCCGCACCCCATGGCGCCCGCCGCCCTGCAGAAGGCGCAGCAGATCGCGCAGGCCGTCACGGCCGACCTGGGCGGCCAGGGCCTCTTCGGCGTGGAGCTCTTCGTGAAGGGCGACGAGGTCTGGTTCAGCGAAGTCAGCCCGCGCCCGCACGACACCGGCATGGTCACTATGGCCACCCAGTGGCAGAACGAGTTCGAGCTGCACGCGCGCGCCATCCTCGGCCTGCCGGTGGACACCTCGCTCAAGAGCCCGGGCGCCAGCGCCGTGATCTACGGCGGCGTGGACGCCACCGGCATCGCCTTCGACGGCGTGGCCGAGGCGCTGCAGGTGCCCGGCAGCGACATCCGCCTGTTCGGCAAGCCGGAGAGCTTCGCCAAGCGCCGCATGGGCGTGGCGCTGGTGCATGCTGCCGACACCGACACCGCCCGAAAGCTCGCCAAGGAAGCGGCCTCCCTGGTCAAGCCGCGCAAGGCGTAGCCAGTTTCCGCAAGCCGCGCCGCCAGGGCGCGGGCATGGTGCGGGGGCTTGCCGGGCCCCGTCGGGTGCGGGTGCGTGCGGATACCGCGCGGCCCCGTTGCCTCCCACACTGGACGCTCGCAACGATCCACCGGAGACACCATGCTGCATCCCCAGGCGCGCGCCCTGCTGGACTTCATCGAGGCGCGCGGCATTCCGCCGACGCACACCCTGTCGCCCGCCGACGCGCGGGCCTTCTATCGCGAGCGCCGCACCGCCACGCAGCCGCTGCCGCCCGAAGTGGCCGAGGTGCGCGACCTCGCCGCCGACGGGCCGCACGGCACCATCCCGGTGCGCCTGTACCGTCCGATGGGCTCTGGCGTGGGGCCTTTGCCGGTGCTGGTGTACTACCACGGCGGCGGCTGGGTCATCGGCGATCTCGACACGCACGACGTGCTGTGCCGGCAGCTGGCCAACGGCGCGGGCTGCGCGGTGGTCGCGGTCGACTACCGCATGGGCCCGGAGCATCGCTTTCCCGCCGCCGTCGACGACGTGCTGGCCGCCACCCGCTGGGTGCGCCGCGAGGCCGCCGCGCTGGGGCTCGACGCGAACAGGCTGGCGGTGGGCGGCGACAGCGCGGGCGGCAACCTCGCGGCGGTGGTGTCGATCGCCGCGCGCGACGCGGGCGACCTGCCCATCGTCCATCAGCTGCTGATCTACCCGGCCACCGACATGCGGCGCGGCCACGCATCGCACCAGAGCAACGGGCAGGGCTACCTGCTCACGGCGGACACCATCCGCTACTTCCACGACCACTACATCACCGACCCGAAGCACGACCTCGACTGGCGCGCCTCGCCGCTGCTGCACCCCGATCTTTCGCGGCTGCCTCCGGCATTGGTGCTCACCGCCGGCTACGACCCGCTGCGCGACGAAGGCGCCGCGTACGCCGAGGCGCTCACGGCCGCGGGCAACAGCGCGGTCTACGTGTGCTTCGAGCGCCAGATCCACGGCTTCGTGCCGATGGGCAAGGTGCTCGACGAGGCCAATGCGGCGGTCGCGCTTTGCGCCGCCGAGCTGCGCCGCGCGTTCGCGGCGGCATAGGGAAAGTCCTCGCGCAAATCGGCGCAAACCCATATCGCGCTGGCGGCCCGCGCCGCTACGATCCAGCCAACAAAGGACGCCGCCACGAAGCGGCAGTCCACCGATGCAGGAGACAAGCACCATGCAGCGAACGAGGACGACGCCGCCGCCCGCGCGCGGTGCCCAGAGGCAAGGCGAACGCCTGATGTGGCTCACGCCGCATCGCGTGTTCTACGCCGGTCTGCTCGGTGCCGCTGCCGAGCGCACGATGGGCGGGCACGGCGTGTACGTGTCTCCCGCCGGCGCGCCGCCCACGCGCATCCGCATCGGTGGCGGGGCGTGGATGAGCGGCGAGTTCATCGTTGTGCCGCCGCACGTGCCGCACGAGGTGGAGACCGCGCATCCGCTGATCTTCAATTTGCTGATCGAGTCGGAGTCAGTCGATCCGGCGCGCATGCCGGCCTTTCTTCAGCACTGCGGCCCGGTGGAAGCACCGGCCTTCGTGCAGCGTGTGCGCGAAGCCCACGCGAACCTGCTCGCCGCTTCTGCGCGTGGCATGAACTTCGAGGGCTTCGACTTCGACACCATGTTCTTCGGCGAGCCGCTCGCGCCGCGCGCGCTCGACGCGCGCATCCGCAAGGTGGCCGACGCCATCAACGCCGATCCGGCCGCACCGGCATCGGCGGAGGAATGGGCGGCTTCGGTGCACCTGTCGTTCTCGCGCTTCCTGCACCTGTTCAAGCAGGAGACCGGCATGGCCTTCCGCGCCTTCAGGGCTTGGAAGCGCGCGCGCAGCCTGCTGCGCTACGTGCGCCAGAGCAGCACCCTGACCGACATCGCGCTCGACACCGGCTACCCCGACTCGACGCACTTCAGCCATTCGATCCGCCAGGTCTACGGCCTCAAGCCCAGCGACATCGTGGCCGGCTCGCGCCGCCTCGCGCTGCACGACGCGGCCGGCGGCTTCCGGCAGTAGGCGCGGCAGAGGGCGCCGATGCAGATCCTCCAACTGCTGTTGTCGGGCATCGCGCAAGGCTGCATCTACGGCCTGATCGCGCTGGGCTTCGTGCTCATCTACAAGGCCACCGAAACGGTGAGCTTCGCGCAGGGCGACCTGATGATGCTCGGCGCCTTCGGTGCGTTCGCCGGCATGTCGCTCTTCGGCATGCCTTTCTGGCTCGCGGCCATCTTCGCGGTGGTGGCGATGGCGGCCTTCGGCGTGCTGCTGGAGCTGGTGGTGATCAGGCCCATCCTCGGGCAGCCGCAGTTCTCGATCGTGATGCTGACCATCGGCATCGCCTACGTGGCGCGTGGGCTCGTCACCATGGTGCCGGGCATCGGCACCGAGACGCACACGCTGGCCGTGCCCTACAAGGACCAGATCTGGAAGCTGGGCGAACTGGTGGTGAACCTGGAGCAGTTCGTGATCATCGTGGCCACCGCCATCCTGTGCGGCCTGCTGTTCGCGATGTTCCGCTACAGCAAGCTGGGCATCGCGATGCAGGCCTCGTCGCAGAACCAGCTGGCGGCCTACTACATGGGCATTCCGGTGAAGCGGCTCAACGGGCTGGTGTGGGGCCTGGCGGCGGCTGTGGCGGCCATCGCGGGGATGCTGCTCGCGCCCATCACCTTCGTGCACGCGAACATGGGCTTCATCGGGCTGAAGGCCTTTCCGGCGGCGGTGGTGGGCGGCTTCGGCAGCCTGCCGGGCGCGATCGTCGGCGGGCTGGTGATCGGGATCGTCGAATCGTTCGCGGGCTTCTACCTGCCGGACGGGTTCAAGGACACGGCGCCGTACATCGTGGTGCTGCTGATGCTCATGATCAAGCCGAACGGGCTGTTCGGCGAGAAGCTGCGCAAGAAGGTGTAGATCTCAGATGCGCTTCATCTTCAAGACAAGCTACGACCAGGACATCCGCCTCGCCAAGCACGGCGGCCAAGTGTTCTGGTACGGCCTGCTGGTGGCCTTCCTGCTCGCGGCGCCTTGGATCATCGACGAGTACTGGCTCGCGCAGCTGACCTTCGTGCTGATCTACGGCATCGTCGGCCTGGGGCTGATGCTGCTGGCGGGCTTCACGGGGCAGTTCTCCATCGGGCACGCGGCGTTCCTCGGCGCGGGGGCTTACACGCAGGGCGTGCTGACGAACATCGGCGTGCCGTTTCCGCTGGCGCTGGTCGCGGCCGCTGCGCTGTCGGCGGCGGTGGGCGTGGTGGTGGCCTTGCCGGCGCTGCGGGTGAAGGGCATCTACCTGGGCATCGCGACGCTCTCGTTTGGCTTCATCGTCGAGGAGGTGTTCGCGCGTTGGGAGAGCATGACGGGCGGCAACGCGGGGCTGCACGTGAAGTCGCCGCAGCTCTTCGGCTGGTCGCTGGGTTCGGGCGAGGGCTTCTACTTCCTCTGCCTCGTGGTGGCGGTGCTGGCGACACTGGGCATCCTGAACCTGCTGCGCTCGCCGACGGGGCGGGCCTTCGTCGCCATTCGCGATTCGGAGATCTCGGCGCAGAGCATGGGCATCCACCTGGCGCGCTACAAGACGATGTCGTTCGCGATATCGGCCGCGCTCGCCGGGCTGGGTGGCGCGCTGTATGCGCACAAGCTCAGCTTCATCTCGCCCGACCAGTTCAGCATCCTGCAGTCGATCGACCTGCTGCTGATGGTGGTGATCGGCGGGCTCGGTTCGGTACACGGCGCGTTCCTGGGCGCGATCTTCCTGATCGCGATGCCGCAGCTCATTTCCATCGGCAAGGACTGGCTGCCGGCGGCCATCGGTCAGGCGCCGGGCCTGCAAGGGCTGGTGTACGGGCTGGTGCTGATCGCGTTCGTGCTGTTCGAGCCGCTGGGGCTGTACGGGCGCTGGCTGAAGATCCGCACCTGGCTGCAGCTCTTTCCGTTCTACCGCAAGGGCCTGTTCAAGCGGCAGAAGTCGTTCACCAAGTCGGACCGGTTGAGATGAGCAGCGGCGACGTTCTTCTTTCCGCGAAGGAGCTGAGCGTTCGCTTCGGCGGCGTGCTCGCGGTCAACAAGGTGAGCTTCGACGTGCGGCGCGGCGAGGTGTTCACGCTGATCGGGCCGAACGGTGCGGGCAAGACGACGGTGTTCAACCTCATCAGCCGCATCTACACGCCGACCACGGGCGAGATCACGTGGCATGGCGAGGCCGGCGGCCCGCTGGCGCTGACGCAGCAGGCGCCGCATGCCATTGCGGCGCTGGGCATCGCGCGCACCTTCCAGAACATCGAGCTTTTCGAGCACGCGACGGTGCTGCACAACCTGCTGATCGGCCGCCACACGCACCGGCAGACGGGTTTCTGGAGCGAGGTGTTCTTCACGCCGGCCACGCGGCGCGCGGAGATCGCGGCGCGCGAGAAGGCGGAGCAGGTGATCGACCTGCTGGACCTGCAGCACCATCGCGACTCGATGGTGGCGGGGCTGCCCTATGGCGTTCGCAAGGTGGTGGAACTGGCGCGTGCGTTGTGCACGGAGCCGAAGCTGCTGCTGCTAGACGAGCCTTCGTCCGGCCTCAACGTCGAGGAGACGGCGGACATGGCCTTCTGGATCCAGGACATCCAGCATGAGCTGGGCGTGTCGGTGCTGATGGTCGAGCACGACATGTCGCTCGTGTCGAAGGTTTCCGATCGGGTGCTGGCGATGAACCAGGGCGAGGTGTTGGCTACCGGGTCTCCGGGCGAGGTGCAGGCCGATCCTCGTGTTGTCGAGGCCTATCTGGGGACCGTGGACGATGTGAGCAGTTTGAGGAGGGTGGCGGCGTGAATGCTTCGTTCGTTGCCTCTTTGGGAGCGCCCGGCATGCGGCACGGCGCGTCCGCCCCCACTATGCCGGCCGCTTCGCGGCTCCCCTGCGGTGCTCGCGTTTCGCGGGGTCTCGCAGAACTCGCTTCGCTCAAACAGCTGCGAGCCCTTGTCCGCGAAACGCTGCGCTCCTCGGCGGCACAGAGGGGGCGGCCGCGCCGCGCCGCACACCGGGCTTGGCTGGGTGGTGGAGGGCGGATATGAGCGACACAGTCCTCCAGCTCATGAACGTCGAGAGCGCCTACGGCCCGATCAAGGCCATCAGGGGCGTGAGCCTCAGGGTCCGCAAGGGCGAGATCGTGACGGTGCTCGGCTCGAATGGCGCGGGCAAGACGACGATCCTCAAGACCATCTCCGGGATCATCGATCCGCGCAAGGGCAGCATCGAGTTCCAGGGTGCGGACATCACCGCAAAGGACCCGGCCTACATCGTCCAGCAGGGGCTGAGCCACGTGCCTGAAGGGCGCGAGGTGTTCCCGTTGCTGTCGGTAAAGGACAACCTCCTGATGGGCGCCTACACCCGCAAGGACCGCGACGGCGTGGCGCGCGACATCGAGACGGTGTACGGCTACTTCCCGATCCTGCGCGAGCGTGCCGCGCAAGACGCCGGCCTGCTGTCGGGCGGGCAGCAGCAGATGCTGGCGATCTCGCGCGCGATCATGGCGGCGCCGCATCTGATTCTTCTGGACGAGCCCAGCCTCGGCCTGAGCCCGAAGCTGACGAAGGAGATCTTCGAGATCGTGGTGCGTATCAACCGCGAGCGCGGCACCACGATCCTGCTGGTGGAGCAGAACGCCAACATGGCGCTCAACGCGGCCGACCACGGCTACGTGCTGGAGAACGGCCGCATCGTGATGGAAGACTCCTGCGACCGCTTGAGGGAGAAGGAGGACATCAAGGAGTTCTATCTCGGCATGAAGGACGACGGCGTGCGCGGCGAGCGGCGCTGGAAAAAGAAGAAGACCTGGAGGTAGCGGCCATGCAGCGAGGACTCTGGGACCTGAACACCTTCGCGCCCAAGCTCGACGTGGTCGTGCCCGGCGACACCATTCCCGCGATGTTCTGGAACGCGGTGAAGCAGCGCGGCGACAACATCTGGATGCGGCAGAAGAAGCTGGGCATCTGGCGCAGCTGGAGCTGGCACCAGACGGCCGACGCGGTGCGCGAGATTGCGGCGGGGCTGCAGGCCATCGGCTTCGCGCCGGGCGAGTGCGCGTCGATCCTGTCGAACACCGTCATCGAATGGGTGCTGGCCGACCTGGCGGTGCTCAGCTGCGGCGGCGTGTCCAACGGCATCTACCCGACCGATGCGGCCTCGCAGGTGCACTACCTCTGCGAGGACTCGCACACCACCGTGCTCTTCGTGGAAGACGACGAGCAGCTCGACAAGGCGCTGGAGGTGCGCGCCGGCCTGCCGGGGCTGCGCCGCGTGATCGTGTTCGACATGGAGGGGCTGCACGAGCTCGACGACGCCGGCGTGATGAGCCTCGACGCGCTGCGCGCCCTCGGCCGCGAACGCCTGGCCGCCGACCCGCAGGCGGTGGAGCGCACGGTCGCGGCATGCCGCCCGGAGGACCTGGCCATCCTCGTCTACACCTCGGGCACCACCGGCAAGCCCAAGGGCGCGATGCACAGCCACGCCGGGTTGGTGTACACCGCGCGCGGCTACAACACGCTCGTGGCACAGGACGACAAGGACGAGCGCATGTGCTTCCTGCCGTTGTGCCACATCGCCGAGCGGATGGGCGGCGAGTATTTCGCGATGTACACCGGTTCGATCCTGAACTTCGTCGAGAACCCGGAGACGGTGCCCGAGAACGTGCGCGAGATCGCGCCCACCGTTTTCACGGCGGTGCCGCGCGTGTGGGAGAAGTTCTATTCGGGCGTGATGATCGCGCTGAAGGAAGCGAGCCCGCTGCAGCAGGCCGCCTACAGGTGGAGCATCGGCGTGGGCGAACGGATCGCCGAGCGCGTGCTGGCGGGCCAGCCGGTGGGCACCGGGCTGAAGCTCAAGTTCAGGCTGGCGCGCGCGCTCGCGCTGGACAATGCGCGCAAGCTCATCGGCATCCACCGCTCGCGCTTCCTGGTGACGGGCGCGGCGCCCATCTCGCCGGAGCTGGTGAAGTGGTACCTGGCGCTGGGCGTGCCGATGCTGGAGGTGTGGGGCATGACGGAGTCGTGCGGCGCCTCCACCGCGGTGCCGGCCGCGCGCATCAAGCCGGGCTCGATCGGGCCGGCCACCAGCTACAACGAGGTGCGCGTCGACCCCGCCACCGGCGAGATCCTGGTGCGCGGCCCCAATGTGTTCATGGGCTACCTCAACCTGCCGGAGAAGACGGCCGAGACCATCGACGCCGACGGCTGGCTGCACACCGGCGACGTGGGCGTGATGGACGAGGACGGGTATTTCCGCATCACCGACCGCATGAAAGACATCATCATCACGGCGGGCGGGAAGAACGTGACGCCCAGCGAGCTGGAGAACGAGCTCAAGTTCAGCCTCTACATCACCGATGCGGTGGTCATCGGCGACAGGAGGCCCTACCTCACGGTGATCGTCATGATCGACCAGGAGAACGTCGAGAAATTCGCGCAGGACAACGACGTGCCGTTCAGCAACTACGAGAGCCTGACGCGGGCCAAGGAGGTGCAGGAGCTGATCCAGGGCGAGATCGATCGCGTCAACGCCAAGTTCGCGCGTGTGGAGCAGATCAAGAAGTTCTTTTTGCTGGAGACGCAGCTCAGCGCCGAGGACGAGGAGCTCACGCCCACGATGAAGCTCAAGCGCAAGCTGGTTCAGACCAAGTACGCCGAGCGCATAGAAGCCATGTACCGGTGATTCGTTTTTTTCGTCAACCCGAGGAGACAACCGCATGAAGCTCAAGACACTGACGACGCTGGCCGTGCTGGGACTGACCGCGACGCTCGCGTCCGCGCAGCAGCAGGGCGTGAGCAAGGACGAGATCCGCATCGGCACCATCCAGGATCTGTCGGGTCCGCTCGCGGGCTTCGGCAAGCAGGCGCGCAACGGCATGCAGCTGCGCGTGGACGAGCTCAACGAGCAGGGCAACGTCAACGGCCGCAAGCTCAAGCTCTTCGTGGAGGACTCGGGCTACGACCCGAAGAAGGCGGTGCTGGCGGCGCAGAAGCTGGTGAACCAGGAAAAGATCTTCATCATGGCCGGCCACATCGGCACGGCGCAGAACATGGCTGCGATGCCGGTGCAGTTCGACAAGAACGTCATCAACTACATGCCCATCACCGCGGCGCGCGAGATGTACGAGCCGCTCAACCGCCTGAAGTATTCGTTCGCGGCCACCTACTACGACCAGATCCGGCTGGCGCTGCCGAAGATGATCAAGGACAAGGGCGCCAAGAAGGTCTGCACCATCTACCAGGACGACGAGTTCGGCCTGGAGGTGCAGCGCGGCGCCGAGGCGGGCCTGAAGGCCGCGGGCATGGAGCTGGCGGAGAAGACCTCGTTCAAGCGCGGCGCCACCGACTTCAGCTCGCAGGTCGCGAAGATGAAGGCCGCCAACTGCGACCTCGTGGTGCTCGGCACCATCATCCGCGAGACCATCGGCACCGTGGGCGAGGCGCGCAAGACCGGCTTCAACCCGACCTTCCTGGGCTCCAGCGCGGCCTACACCGACCTGATCCACAAGCTCGGCGGCAAGGCGATGGACGGCGTCTACGCCACCATGACGGTGCAGAACCCCTACACCGACGAGCAGTCGCAGCCGCTGCGTTTCTGGGCCAACAAGTACAAGACCAAGTTCAACGAGGACCCGACCGTGTTCTCGGTGTACGGCTACGTGATCATCGACTCGTTCATCAAGGCCGCCACCAAGGCCGGCCCGAACCTCACGACCGACAGCTTCATCAAGGCCATGGACAGCATGACCTTCGAGCCCGACATGTTCGGCAGCCCGAAGAGCAGCTACACGGCCACCAAGCGCTTGGGCAATGACCAGTCGCGCCTGTCGCAGATCAAAGACGGGAAATGGGTGGTCGTGTCGGACTATGTGACACCGTAATCCGGCACTCCCCAATGCTTCGCGCACTTCGTGTCGCTGCGCACACCCCCTCGCCGGGGGCAACACCTGCGGCCCGGCAAAGCCGGTTCCGCGGTGTTCCGCGATGAAGGCGCGCAGGTCGGCCGAGGTTTATATTTGCGGCGAACTTCTACGCTGAAGAGCCCGCAATGCCCCAGTATTGGCTGATGAAATCCGAGCCCGACGAGGTCTCGATCGACGATGCGCTCGCCGCGCCCGATGCCACCGTGCCGTGGACCGGCGTGCGCAACTATCAGGCACGCAACTTCATGCGCGACGGCATGAAGGTCGGCGACGGCGTGCTGTTCTATCACTCGAGTTGCCCGGAGCCGGGCATCGCCGGCATCGCGCGGGTGGCCTCTGCCATTAAGCCCGATCCCACGCAGTTCGACGCGAAGTCGCCCTACTACGACGCGGCGTCGAAGAAGGACGATCCGCGCTGGCTGCTGGTCGACGTGCAGGCGCTGCGCAAGACGCGCCTGCTGGCGCTGCCTGAGCTGCGCGCGAAACCCGAGCTGGCCGACCTGGTCGTGCTGCGCAAGGGCAACCGGCTGTCGATCACGCCGGTGGAGCCGGCGCACTGGAAGATCATCGAGAAGATGCTGGCCTGAACCGAAGCAGCCGGCCGGTTCTCAGCCCATCTTGTTCAGGATCGGGAACAGCTTGCCGAGCCCGTCGGCCATCACCTCGACCGCGAGCGCGGCGAGGATCAGGCCCATCAGCCGCGTCATGATGTTGATGCCGGTCTTGCCCAGCACGCGCGCGATAGGCTGCGCGAGCGAGAAGGCCAGGGCGGTGGCCAGCGCCACCACCACGCCGTAGCCGACCAGGATGGCCAGCTCCCACAGGTGCTGCGCCTTGTCGGCGTAGATCACCACGGTGGAGATGGTGGCCGGCCCGGTGAGCAGCGGAATGGTGAGCGGCACCACCGCGATCGACGCGCCCATCGACGCCTTCACCTCGGTGGCGCGAAGCTCCTCCACGTTGGTCTTGCTCTCGGCCGGCTTGGCGTTGAGCATCGACAGCGAACTCATGAGCAGCAGCAGCCCGCCGCCGACCTGGAAGCTCGCGATCGAAATGCCGAAGAAGGACAGCAGCTGCAGCCCCAGCAGCGCGCTCACGGCGATGACGACGAAGGCGCTGAAGGCCGACATGCGCACCGTGTGGCGGCGCTGCGCGTCGCTGTAGCCCTGCGTGTAGTGGATGAAGAAGGGCACGATGGCCAGCGGATTGACGATGGCCACCAGCGTGACCAGCGGCTTGATCAGGTCCATGGAGGTGCTCATGCTCAGCGGCCTCCGGTGACGTCGAGCAATGCCGTGGTGGTGTAGCTGGCCTCGGGCGAAAGCAGCCACAGGATGGCACCGGCGATTTCCTCGGCGGTGCCGGTGCGCTTCATGGGCACGGTGGGCGCGAGCTCGAAGGCGCGGTCGGGCAGGCCGCCGGAGGCGTGGATCTCGGTGTCGATCAGGCCGGGGCGCACCGCGTTGACGCGGATGCCTTCCTCGGCCACTTCCTTGGCCAGGCCGATGGTGAAGGTGTCGATGGCGCCCTTGCTGGCGGCGTAGTCGACGTACTGGCCCGGCGAGCCCAGCCGCGCGGCACCGCTGGAGATGTTGACGATGGCGCCGCCCGAGCCGCCGTAGCGCGTGCTCATGCGCCGCACCGCCTCGCGCGCGCAGATGAAGCTGCCGATCACGTTGATGCGGAACATGCGCTCCAGCCGCGCGAAGCTCATCTCGTCGACGCGCGCCGTCACGTCGACCACGCCGGCATTGTTGACCAGTGCGGTGAGCCGGCCGAACCTGGCGTCGACCTTCTGGAACATGGCCAGGACCTGCGCCTCGTCGCCCACATCCGCCTGCACGGCCATGGCGTTGCCACCGCCGTCGCGGATGGTGCGCACCACTTCGTCGGCGGCCAGCGAGTTGGTGGCGTAGTTGACGGCCACCGCGTAGCCGCGGCTGGCCGCGAGCAGGGCGGTGGCGGCGCCGATGCCGCGGCCGCCGCCCGTGATCAATAGCACCTGGTCCAAAACCTACCTCCTGCAGAGAAACTGCGTGTCAGTTAAAACGGCCGGCTTGGATTACATCACCGGGGGCATGCGCATGAGCACCAAGACGATCGACTATTACTTTGCGCCACAGAGCCCGTGGACCTATCTGGGGCATTCCCGCTTCGAGGCGATTGCCGCGGCGGCCGGCGCCACGGTGCGGGTGCGGCCCATCGACATGGGCAGCGTGTTCCCGGTGTCGGGCGGGCTGCCGCTGGGCAAGCGCGCGCCGCAGCGCCAGGCCTACCGGCTGGTCGACCTGGCGCGTTTCTCGAAACACCTGGGGCTGCCGCTGAACGTCAAGCCGAAGTTCTTCCCGGTGGCCAGCGACGACGCGGCGCGCGTCATCATCGCGGTCGACATGCACGACGGCACCGAGGCCGCGATGCGCATGTGCGCGGCGGTGTTCCAGGCCGTATGGGTGCAGGAGCGCAACATCGGCGATCCGAAGGTGCTCGACTCGCTCGTGGTCGAATGCGGGCTGTCGCCCAAGCGCGGCGAGCAGTCGCAGAGCCAGGCGGTGCAGGAGCGCTACGAGGCCTACACGCAGGAAGCCATCGACATCCAGGTGTTCGGCGCGCCGAGCTATGTCATCGACGGCGAAATTTTCTGGGGGCAGGACCGCCTCGACTTCGTCGAGCGGGCGCTGCGCCCGTAAACCCGGCATTTATTCATCTATCTGCCATCCAGGAGCAAGACACATGGGTCAATTCATCGATCTCAAGGCCAAGGACGGCCTCACATTCCCCGCCTACGTGGCCGAGCCCGCGGGCAAGCCGCGCGGCGCCGTGGTGGTGGTGCAGGAAATCTTCGGCGTGAACTCGCACATCCGCTCGGTGGCCGACGGCTACGCGGCCGAAGGCTACCTGGCGGTGGCGCCGTCGACCTTCCAGCGCGTCAAGCCGGGCGTGGAGCTGGGCTACTCGGAAGACGACATGAAGAACGGCTTCGGCCTGAAGACGGCGGTCGAGGCGCTGCCGCCGCCCGGCGTGCTGCAGGACATCGAGGCTGCCATTGCCTACGCCTCGAAGGCGGGCAAGGTCGGTATCGTCGGCTACTGCTGGGGCGGCTTGCTGACCTGGCGCGCCGCGGCGCTGCTGCCCGGCCTGGCCGCGGCGGCGCCCTATTACGGCGGCGGCATGACCACCCCGGAGGAAACGGCACGCCAGCCCAAGGTGCCGGTGCTCGCGCACTTCGGCAACCAGGACCACTGGATTCCGCTGGACTCCGTCGAGGCCTTCAAGAAAGCGCATCCGGAGGTCGAAGTGCACGTGTACCCGGTGGGCCACGGCTTCAACTGCGACCAGCGCGGCTCGTACGACGCCGACGCCGCCAAGCTGGCGCGCGAGCGCACGCTGGCGTTCTTCGCCAAGCACGTCGGCTGATCCGCTGCGGCGAACGAAGGAAAAGCCCGGCATGCCGGGCTTTTTTCATGGTGCCGGTTTCCGCTTGGAGCCGTGCCCGTCGCCCACGCGGGTCTGCAGGAAATCGAGCAGTGCCCGCAGCGCGGCGCTGTTGTGGCGCCGCTGGAGGTATGCGGCCGAGAGCCACATGTCCTTGCGCGTGTAGTCCTGCAGCACCGGCACCAGCTCGCCATGCTCGACGTGCGACTGCACGAGGATCGACGGCAGGTAGATCACGCCGAATCCGCGCATCGCGACGCGGATCAGCGGCGCGCCCTCGGTGCAGTCCATGCGGCTCTTGACGTTCACGTCCAGAGGCTGGCCGCCGTCGTCGAAGCGCCATACCGGCTGCGCGCCGAGCAGGGAATGGGTGAGGGCGTCGTGCGTGGCCAGGTCGCGCGGGTGCTCGGGCTTGCCGTGCTTCTTCCAGTAGATGGGCGAGGCGCAGACCACCATTTCCATGCGCCGGAGCTTGCGCACGATGAGGTTGGCGTCTTCCACCGGGCCGCTGCGGATGTCGACGTCGATGCCTTCTTCCGCGAGGTCGACGGTGCGGTTCGTCAGCTGCAGGCTGATGCTCACGTCTGGGTAGTAGCGCATGAAGTCGGCCAGCAGGTTGGGGAACTCGCCGTTGCCCATGCCGTGCGGCGCCGAGATCCTCAGCCGTCCGCCGGGCTGGCTGGCGCGCTCCTGCAGCTCCGCCTGGGTGAGCTCGACCATCTCCAGCACCGGCGTGCTGCGCTCCAGCAGCAGCTGGCCAGCGTCGGTAAGGCTCACGGAGCGCGTGGAACGGTTCAGAAGGCGCACCCCGAAGCGGGTTTCCAGCTCGGCCACATACTTGCTGACGGTGGCCTTCGACATGTCCAGCCTCTTGGCTGCCTGGGAGAAGCTGCCGTGCGAGGCGACTTCCCGGAAGGTTCTGATCAGATCGAGGCTGTCCATGTGGATGGGTCCATTGTTTCCGTTTTGGGAACGCGATGGTTCGATTCTCCCGGGTTTTTACTAGCCGGCTTGGGCGACACTTCGGTTACACGCCAGCGTCGCCAGGCCGGCTGGGCCGCTGGAAGGAACTGAAATGAAGACCTCGAACCTCATTGCCGCCGCCGTCCTGTCGCTGCTTGCCGCTTCCGGCGTGCAGGCGCAGGGCTTCGAACCGGTGCAGCCGCTCAAGGCCGTCACCAGCCGCAGCGACGTGGTGTCCGGTGCGGACGCGGCGGCGCGCGGAGGCAATGTCTACGGCGACGTCGTTGCGGCGCCCCTGGTTTCGCGGCCGAGTTCGCGCGACAGGGCTTCGGTCCGCGCCGAGGCGGTGGCCGCGGCCCATGCGCCCAACCAGAACCTGGACCGCCGCGCCTTCGTCAACAGCGAAGTGCCGCCGCAGCTCCAGGCAGCACCCCGGCCATAGGCCGGAAGCCTTCTTCTCTTGAAAGCCGGGCCGGTGTGAACCGGGCCCGGCTTTTTTGCTTTGCATGCCTCGATGTCGGCATTGTTTCAATAGAGGAAACACGGTGTCTCTGAACCGAGTGTTCCGGCAATGCCGTTCCCCCGGAAACTCGCCGCACAGGCTCGCGAACCAGCAGGCCTGGTGGACGAACCATCCAACGAACACCCTAGGAGAACTGAACATGAAGACCTCGCAAATCCTCGCCGCCGCTGCCCTGACCCTGCTGGCCGTTACCGGCGCTCAGGCTGAAACCTACCAAGGCGTGAACACCGCCGTGTCGACCAAGAGCCGCGACGAAGTCAACGCCGAAGCCGTTCGCACCGCGTCGGCTCCGAACCAGAACGTGACCCGCGGTTCGCGTGGCCCGGAAACGGTCGCCGTGTCGAAGGACCGTTCGATCGTCGAAGCCGAAGCCGTTCGTACCGCCTACGCCCCCGACCAGAACGTGACCGGCGGCTCGCGCGTCAACAGCAAGGTCATCTCGACCATGCCCCACCCGATGGACGCTCGCGTTCAGGCACAGCAAGGCTCGGGCGCCGTCGCCAAGTAATCGAAGCAATTGAAGCGGTCCTCCGGGACTGCCGAAATGCAGAAGGGCCACGCGAAAGCGTGGCCCTTTTTCTTTGGCCGCGGAGGCTGCGGCGGCGGTCAGCGCGTGCGGGCGAGGTAGCGCTTGCGCCAGAAGATCACGACCAGCAGCACGGCGATGACCAGCATCGACGTCATCGCGATCCAGAAGCCGTCGGCCTTGTGCACCAGCGGGATGAACTCGAAGTTCATGCCGAAGATGCCGGCGATGAGGTTCAGCGGCAGGAACACGGCGGTGAGCACCGTCAGCACCCGCATGATGTCGTTGGCGCGGTGGCCCTGGACGCTGAAGTGCATCTGCACGGCGGTCTCGGCGTTCTGCTCCAGCCGGTGCACGTGGTGCACCACGCGCTCGATGTGCTCGAGAACGTCGCGGCTGCGGATCATGATGAGCTCCCGCTGTTCGAGCTCGCCCTTGGGTACGGGGAGCGTTTCCAGCGAGTCGATCCAGTCCTGCATGGCGGCGCGCTGGTCCTCGCAGATCTCGTCCAGGTGGTGCAGCGACTGGCGCGCTTCCATCAGCGCCCCCCAGTTGGTGAAGCGGCTGCGCGGGTCGATCAGTTCGGTCTGCCAGTGGTCGAGCTGCTTGGTGAGTTCGCGCCGCAGGTCGAGGTAGCCGTCGACGATCTGGTTGATGACGCGCAGCATCAGGTCCGAAGGGCTGGTCGGCAGGCGGGCCGAAGTGGCGCGCACGTCGAGCGCCGGGGTGGCGCCGTCGGCCGAGGCCGCGGCCAGCAGCCGGGCGGCGAAGGCGTCGCGCACCGCGCCGTCCTCGGGGTGCACGGACAGCAGGACGCGGTCGAACACGGCGAAACCGACCGGCCGGGTGTCGACGCGGCGCAGCACGGGCGGGCCGCTGCGGGGCTGGCGGGGAGGCGTGACCGGTGCCGGCGGGGCTTCGTTGGTGCTGCCCTTGCCGTTGCCCAGCGCCGCCTGGCCCTGTCCGTTGGCCAGCCGCCGGAACACCAGCACGTCGTACAGCGAGGTGTAGTCGTAGTGCGAGGGCAGCTGGTCGTTGAGCAGGTCGGCCACGTGCAGGTCGACCAGCTGCGTCTTGCACAGCGTCTGCAGGATCTGCTGCACTTCGGCCAGCGAGGCGCGGAATTCATCCCGCGTGAGCGAGATCCAGAGGTAGCCGCTCGCGCCGCAGGCGCCCGGCACGGCCAGCGGCGCCAGCGCGGCGTGCTCGCTGACCTGCGAACGGTTGATTTCGAAGATGCGCATGCCCGGTTGCCGGCGCGCCGTTACTTCTGCAGCAGGCGCGCGGCGTCGAGCGCGAAATAGGTCAGCACGCCGTCGGCGCCCGCGCGCTTGAAGGCCAGAAGGCTTTCGAGCACCACGGCGTCGTGGTCGAGCCAGCCGTTCTGGGCGGCGGCCTTGAGCATGGCGTATTCGCCGCTCACCTGGTAGGCGAAGGTGGGCACGTGGAACTGGTCCTTCACGCGGCGAACGATGTCTAGATAGGGCATGCCGGGCTTCACCATCACCATGTCGGCGCCTTCGGCGATGTCGATGGCGACTTCGCGCAGGGCCTCGTCGCTGTTGCCCGGGTCCATCTGGTAGACCTTCTTGTTGCTCTTGCCGAGCGTGGCGGCCGAGCCCACGGCGTCGCGGAAGGGGCCGTAGAAGGCGCTGGCGTACTTGGCGCTGTAGGCCATGATGCGCGTGTGGATGTCGCCGCGGGCCTCCAGCGCGTTGCGGACGGCCCCGATGCGACCGTCCATCATGTCGCTGGGCGCCACGATGTCCACGCCGGCCTGCGACTGGGCGAGCGCCTGCTTCACCAGCACGTCGACGGTCGCGTCGTTGAGGATGTAGCCGGCGTCGTCGAGCAGGCCGTCCTGGCCATGGCTGGTGTAGGGGTCGAGGGCGACGTCGGTCATCACGCCCAGTTCCGGAAAGCGCGCCTTCAGCGCCGCCACCACGCGGGGAATCAGGCCGTCGGGGTTGAAGGCCTCGCGGCCGTCGGGCGTCTTGAGGCTGGCGTCGATCACCGGGAACAGCGCCAGCACCGGAATGCCGGCCGCCACGCACTGCTCGGCCACGGGCAGGAGCAGGTCGAGGCTCAGGCGGTCCACACCGGGCATCGAGGGGACGGCATCGCGGCGTTTCTCGCCTTCCTGGACGAACACCGGGTAGATCAGGTCGTTGACCGTCAGTGTGTGCTCACGCACCAGGTTGCGGGTGAAAGCGTCGCGGCGCAGGCGTCGCGGTCGCCCGGCGGGGAACATGGCCAGGGGGGAGGATGATGACGTCATATACCCGAAAATTGTGCCCGAAGCGGTTGTTTACAGCCTCCTGGCACGGGCGTTCGGTTGTCCTACAACTACGGAAATTCGTAGAACCAAGGTTCTCAGTTTTTTGCTTCAAATGTCAAAGAAAGTGCCCCAGTCGCTTGAAACCTTGTTTCGTCTTTGTTAAATTCTGAAGCGGGCGGCTTGCCGCTCCCCGCTTTTCCTCCCTGAGCGGGTGCCTTGATGTGTGACAGCAAAAGGGCTTCCCAGCCCGACGTGAAGACGTCGGGCTTTTTTTTGCCTGTCGTACAAGCGACCCGAGGGGAAACGGGGCCATGTCGGAGAGGGCGCGCCACTAAACTGCCGCCATGCTCTGGGTCAAATCTCTACACATCGTCTTCATTGCAAGCTGGTTCGCGGGGCTGTTCTACCTGCCCCGGATCTTCGTCAATCTGGCGATGGTTCCACCCGAGTCGGTGGCCGAGCGCGAGCGCCTGCTGCTGATGGCGCGCAAGCTCCTGCGGTTCACGACCTTCCTGGCGGTTCCCGCGATCGGCTTCGGCCTGTGGCTCTGGCTGGGCTACGGCATCGGGCGCGGCCCGGGCAACGGGTGGATGCATGCCAAGCTGGCGCTGGTGCTGGTGGTGATCGGCTATCACCATGGCTGCGCCGTGCTGCTGCGACGCTTCGCCGCCGGCGAGAACCGGCGCAACGACCGCTGGTTCCGCTGGTTCAACGAACTGCCGGTGCTGCTGCTGCTGGGCATCGTGATCCTGGTGGTCGTCAAGCCGTTCTAGGCGGCGGGTGCAAACGGTGGATAGGCCGCACAAGTCCGCCGCGCTTCCCCTGGCGCTGGCGTACGCGGCGCTGATCGTCTACGCCAGCCTCTATCCGTTCGCCGACTGGCGCGACCAGGGGGATCGCGCCGTGGGCGTATCTCTCGGCGCCCTGGCCCAAGTACTGGACGGGCTTCGACTTCGCGGTCAACGTGGCGGGCTACGTGCCCTTCGGTTTCCTGTGCGCCCTGGCGGTGCTGCGCACGGGGCGCGCCACCGGGGTCTGGCGTGCGGTGCTGCGCGCCACCGTGGCGGGAACGGCACTCTCGTTCGCCATGGAGACGCTGCAGAGCTACCTGCCCGCCCGCATCCCTTCCAACGTGGACCTGGGGCTCAACGCATTGGGGGCGGTCGTCGGCGCGGTGGTGGCTGCGGGACTCGAGCGGCTGGGCGCGGTCGCGCACTGGAGCCGCGCCCGCTCGCAGTGGTTCGCCGAGGACTCGCGCGGCGCGCTGGTTTTGCTGGCGCTGTGGCCGTTCGCTCTGCTTTTCCCGGCGGCGGTGACCTTCGGGCTCGGGCAGGTGTTCGAGCGGCTCGAGGCGGCGATCTCCGAGTGGCTGCTCGACACGCCCTTCATCGACTGGCTGCCGGTGCGCCAGTTCGAGCTCGAACCGCTGGTGCCGGCGGTGGAACTGCTGTGCGTGATGCTGGGTGCGCTGGTGCCGTGCCTGCTGGGATACCTCGTCGCGCGCTCGGTGGTCCAGCGGGCGGTGCTGTTGCCGCTGACCCTGCTGGCGGGCATCGCGGCATCGGCGCTGTCCGCGGCGCTGAGCTACGGGCCGGAGCATGCCTGGGCCTGGCTCGGGCTGCCGGTGCAGGTCGGCATGGCGGCGGCGCTCTTCGCCGGCGTGCTGCTGCTGTTCGCGCCGCGCCGCCTGTGCGCGGCGCTGCTGCTGATGGGGCTGGTGCTGCAGCTGAGCCTGCTGAACCAGGCGCCCGAGAGCGCGTATTTCGCGCAGACGCTGGCCACATGGGAGCAGGGGCGTTTCATTCGCTTCCACGGGCTGGCGCAGTGGCTGGGCTGGGTATGGCCTTACGCGGTGATGCTCTACGTGGTGGCGGCCTTGTCGCGCCGCGGGCGGTCCGGGGCGGTTCCGACGAGCTGAGCGTGCGGATTGCTCGGCCGGAGTGAGGGTAAAGAGGGTGGTCACTAAAATCCGCCGATGCCCAGCTCCACCCCAGCCGCCCCGTCCGGCTACTACGGCCGCCACATCTTCTTCTGCCTGAACGAGCGCAAGAACGGCGAGGACTCCTGCGCCATGCACAACGCTCAGGAAGGCTTCGACCGCTGCAAGGCGAAGGTCAAGGAAGAGGGCCTATCCGGGCCCGGCAAGGTGCGCGTCAACAAGGCCGGCTGCCTCGACCGCTGCGCGGGCGGGCCGGTGGCCGTGGTGTACCCCGAGGCCGTCTGGTACACCTTCGTCGACAGCGAGGACATCGACGAGATCGTCGAGTCGCACCTGAAGAACGGCCAGGTGGTCGAACGCCTGCTGCTGCCGCCGAACGTGGGGCGCTGAACTTTTCCGCCGACCCTCTGCTCGTACCTGCGCCAATGAATTCCCAGACAGAAAAGATCAGCCTACAGGGCGCCGCCGGCGCGATCGAGGTGCAGCGCGACCAGCCCGCCGGAACCCCGCGCGGCATCGCCGTCATCGCCCATCCGCATCCGCTCTTCGGCGGCACGATGGACAACAAGGTGGTGCAGACGCTGGCGCGCGCCTTCGTCGCCACCGGCTGGACCACGGTGCGTTTCAACTTCCGCGGCGTGGGCGCCAGCGAAGGCGTGCACGACGAGGGTCGCGGCGAACTGGAGGACATGCTGAACGTCGTCGGGCAACTCGCGCCCGAGGGGCCGCTGGCGATCGCCGGCTTCTCCTTCGGCGCCTTCGTCGCGAGCGGTGCCGTCTCCAGGCTCTGGGGCGGGCGCGACATCCGGCAGATCGTGCTGGTCGGCACGGCGGCGGCGCGCAACAACGTCGCGGCGCTGCCGGTGGAGGCGCACGAGCGCGCGCTGGTGGTCCATGGCGAGGCCGACGACACGGTGGCCCTGTCCGCCGTGATGGACTGGGCGCGGCCGCAGTCACTTCCTGTCACAGTCATCCCCGGGGGCGGTCATTTCTTTCACGGACAATTGCCGCTGCTCAAGGGGCTGGTCGTCCGCCATCTGCGCGCGGACATCGCCTGAAAGCCGCTCAGGCTTGTTTTCGTCTCTTTCCGAACTCCCAATGAATCGTTTTCTAGGCGCGCTCCGCGCGCTGGTCTTTACCGCCGCCGCCTCCTTCAGCCTGATCGCCGCCGCCCAGATGCCGGCGCCGCCCGAGATCGCCGCGCGCAGCTATCTGCTGCTGGACGTGACCGCGAACCAGATCCTGGCCCAGAAGGACATCGACAGCCCGGTGGAGCCGGCCTCGCTCACCAAGCTGATGTCCGCCTACCTGGTGTTCGACGCCCTGCGCGCCAAGAAGATCACGCTGACCCAGACCCTGCCGGTCAGCCCGCGCGCCTGGAAGATGCCCGGCTCGCGCATGTTCATCGACCCCAAGATGCAGGTGCCGGTGGAAGACCTGATCAAGGGCCTGATCGTGCAGTCGGGCAACGACGCCACGGTGGCGCTGGCCGAAGGCGTGGGTGGCACGGTCGAGCATTTCGTCGAGATGATGAATGCCCAGGCCAAGGTGCTGGGCATGAAGAACACCACCTACAAGAACCCCGAAGGCCTGACGGCGCCCGGCCACACCACCACGGCCCGCGACCTGAGCATCCTGGCGACCCGCCTGGTGCGCGACTTCCCCGAGGAAGCCAAGTACTACGCGATCAAGAAGTACCGCTACCCGGGCACCCCGTCGACCAACGACACCAACCGCAACCTGCTGCTGTTCCGCGACCCGACCGTCGACGGCCTGAAGACCGGCCACACCGATGCCGCCGGCTACTGCATGATCGCCACCGCCAAGCGCGACTTCCCGAACCTGACGGGCGGGCGCCGGCTGCTGTCGATCGTCCTGGGCACCACGGGCGAGACCGTGCGGGCCAACGAGTCGCAGAAGCTTCTGAACTGGGGCTACACGGCTTACGACGCCGTCCGCCTGTTCGACGGCGGCCAGCCGGCTGCCACCCCGGCCGTCTGGAAGGGCAAGGCCAACACCTTGAAGCTGGGGCGCCCGGAGCCCATCGTGGTGGCGGTCCCGACCGGCACGGCCAACAAGATCAAGACCCAGGTGTCGCGCCCCGACCCGCTGGTGGCGCCGTTCACCAAGTACCAGCCGGTCGGCTCGCTCAAGGTCACGCTGGACGACCAGCCCCTGGCCGACGTGCCGCTCGTCGCCCTGGAGCCGGTCGAGCAGGCCGGCGTTTTCGGCCGCGCCTGGGACGCCCTGCGGCTCTGGATCAAGTAGCCTGAAAGGCGCAGAAAGCCGCCGGCAGGCCTGCGAGGCTGTCCGGCTTTGCCGTTTTCAGACTCGTTTGCTATACTCGTGGGCTTTTCGGAATTTTCCGAAGGGTTTCACGTTTTCGTCATTCCCGGCCTCCTTGAGTCACGACAAGGGCGGTTTCACAGCCAGGGCCGGGGCGTTTCTCGTTTTGGGGACTTTTTAATTCATGCCAACCATCAATCAACTGGTGCGTCAGGGTCGGACGGTCGAAAAGATCGCTTCGAAGAGCCCTGCCATGCAGAACTCGCCGCAACGTCGCGGTGTCTGCACCCGCGTCTACACCACGACGCCGAAGAAGCCGAACTCGGCGCTTCGTAAAGTTGCCAAGGTCCGCCTGACCAACGGCTTCGAAGTCATTTCCTACATCGGCGGCGAAGGCCACAACCTCCAGGAACACAGCGTCGTGCTGGTTCGCGGCGGTCGTGTCAAGGACTTGCCCGGTGTGCGCTACCACATCGTTCGCGGTTCGCTCGACCTGCAAGGCGTGAAAGACCGCAAGCAGTCGCGTTCCAAGTACGGCGCGAAGCGTCCCAAGAAGGCCTGATAGGTCTTCCTGTCGTCAAAAACAAACGGTGTTCGGTTACCTTGGCGGGTATATCGAACGAAGTGACCCAACGTCGGGTCGAGTAAGTGAGAGTTCCAGCTGGCTCTCGCGGTGCCGGAAACGGTGCCAACTGAAGCAAAGAGGTTAAGAAAATGCCACGTCGTCGCGAAGTCCCCAAACGTGAAATCCTGCCGGATCCCAAGTACGGCAATGTCGAGCTGTCCAAATTCATGAACGTGATCATGGAAGGCGGCAAGAAGGCTGTTGCCGAGCGCATCATCTACGGTGCACTCGACTTCATCGAGAAGAAGAACCCGGACAAGGACCCCCTCGAAGCCTTCACCGTTGCCATCAACAACGTGAAGCCGATGGTCGAAGTGAAGTCGCGCCGCGTCGGCGGTGCGAACTACCAGGTGCCGGTCGAAGTCCGTCCCGTCCGCCGCCTCGCCCTGTCGATGCGCTGGATCAAGGAAGCCGCCCGCAAGCGCGGCGAGAAGTCGATGGCCCTGCGTCTGGCCAACGAACTGATGGAAGCCACCGAAGGCCGTGGCGGCGCGATGAAGAAGCGCGACGAAGTGCACCGCATGGCAGAAGCCAACCGCGCCTTCAGCCACTTCCGCTTCTAAAAACCAAACTTCGCTTGGGCGTTGGGTGTCGGGTTTCGGGCGTTGTGCCTGTACCCGGGGCCCAGCGCTCAACGCATTTCAACCCGAAAGTAAATCATGTCCCGCAAGACCCCCATCGAGCGCTACCGCAACATCGGCATCTCCGCGCACATCGACGCCGGCAAGACCACGACGACCGAACGTATCCTGTTCTACACCGGTGTGAACCACAAGATCGGTGAAGTGCACGACGGTGCCGCCACGATGGACTGGATGGAGCAAGAGCAAGAGCGCGGCATCACGATCACGTCCGCTGCCACCACCTGCTTCTGGAAGGGCATGGCCCAGAACTTCCCCGAGCACCGCATCAACATCATCGACACCCCCGGCCACGTGGACTTCACCATCGAGGTGGAGCGCTCCATGCGCGTGCTGGACGGCGCCGTGATGGTCTATGACGCCGTCGGCGGCGTGCAGCCCCAGTCGGAAACCGTCTGGCGCCAGGCCAACAAGTACAAGGTGCCCCGCCTTGCGTTCGTCAACAAGATGGACCGCACCGGCGCCAACTTCCTGCGCGTTCGCCAGATGATGATCGACCGCCTGAAGGCCAACCCGGTCGTGATCCAGATCCCGATCGGCGCGGAAGACAAGTTCCAGGGCATCGTCGACCTCGTGAAGATGAAGGCCATCATCTGGGACGAGGACAAGGGCGTGACCTTCACCTACGGCGAGATCCCGGCCGACCTGGTCGATGTCTGCAACGAATACCACGAGAAGCTGGTCGAGGCCGCCGCCGAATCGAGCGAAGACCTCATGAACAAGTACCTCGAAGGCGAAAAGCTCTCCGAAGAGGAAATCAAGAAGGCCATCCGCCAGCGCACCATCGCCGGCGAAATCCAGCCGATGCTTTGCGGCTCGGCCTTCAAGAACAAGGGCGTGCAGGCCATGCTCGACGCCGTGATCGAATACATGCCCGCTCCGACGGACATTCCCCCGGTTGCCGGCACCGACGAAAGCGAAGAGCCGGTGGTGCGCAAGGCCGACGACGAGGAGAAGTTCTCCGCGCTCGCGTTCAAGCTGATGACCGACCCCTTCGTCGGCCAGCTGACCTTCGTGCGCGTGTACTCGGGCGTGCTCTCCAAGGGCGACAGCGTCTACAACCCGGTGCGCGGCAAGAAGGAGCGCATCGGCCGTATCGTGCAGATGCACGCCAACAACCGCGAAGAAGTCAGCGAAATCCGCGCCGGCGACATCGCCGCCTGCGTGGGCCTGAAGGAAGTGACCACGGGCGAAACCCTGTGCGATCCGGATTCCGTCGTGACGCTGGAGCGCATGGTGTTCCCCGAGTCGGTGATCTCGCAGGCTGTCGAGCCCAAGACCAAGGCCGACCAGGAAAAGATGGGCATTGCGCTGCAGCGCCTCGCACAGGAAGACCCGTCGTTCCGCGTCAAGACCGACGAGGAATCGGGCCAGACCATCATTTCGGGCATGGGCGAGCTCCACCTCGAAATCATCGTGGACCGCATGAAGCGCGAATTCGGCGTGGAAGCCAACGTGGGCAAGCCGCAAGTGGCTTACCGCGAAACGATCCGCAAGACCGTCGAAGACGCCGAAGGCAAGTTCGTTCGCCAGTCGGGCGGCAAGGGCCAGTACGGCCACGTGGTGCTGAAGATCGAACCCCAGGAAGCCGGCAAGGGCTTCGAGTTCGTCGACGCCATCAAGGGCGGCGTGGTTCCTCGCGAATACATCCCCGCGGTCGAGAAGGGCATCGTGGAAGCCCTGGGCCAGGGCGTGCTGGCGGGCTACCCCGTCGTGGACGTCAAGGTCACGCTGCACTTCGGTTCGTACCACGACGTGGACTCGAACGAAATGGCGTTCAAGATGGCCGCGATCTTCGGCTTCAAGGAAGGTGCCCGCAAGGCCAACCCCGTGATCCTCGAGCCGATGATGGCCGTGGAAGTGGAAACGCCTGAAGACTACGCCGGCAACGTGATGGGCGACCTGTCGTCCCGCCGCGGCATGGTGCAGGGCATGGACGACATGGTCGGTGGCGGCAAGGCCATCAAGGCGGAAGTGCCGCTGTCGGAAATGTTCGGCTACTCGACCACGCTGCGCTCGATGTCGCAAGGCCGCGCCACGTACACGATGGAGTTCAAGCACTACGCCGAAGCTCCGCGCAACGTCGCCGAAGCCATCGTGGCCGCTCGCGCCAAGTAATGTCTTTGCGGGACAGACCAAGATTTGCGCAGCAAATTTGCTCTGTCCCCAACTGATTAAGAAGAATGTCGGGCCGCGCAGTGCGCGGTCCCTCTTGTCTGCGATCCGGTGCCGCCCTGTTCCCGTGCGGGGCGAACCAGCAACCGGATGCAGACATAAAACCAATACACGGGGCTGCTCTTTCAAGGATTGAAAAATGGCAAAAGGTAAATTCACCCGCACCAAGCCGCACGTGAACGTGGGCACGATCGGTCACGTCGACCACGGCAAGACCACGCTGACGGCTGCGATCGCAACGGTGCTGTCGTCGAAGTTCGGCGGCGAAGCCAAGGCCTACGACCAGATCGACGCTGCGCCTGAAGAAAAGGCCCGCGGCATCACGATCAACACCGCGCACGTCGAATACGAAACGGCCAACCGCCACTACGCACACGTCGACTGCCCCGGCCACGCCGACTACGTGAAGAACATGATCACCGGCGCCGCCCAGATGGACGGCGCGATCCTGGTGTGCTCGGCCGCCGACGGCCCGATGCCCCAGACCCGTGAGCACATCCTGCTGGCTCGCCAGGTGGGCGTGGGCTACATCATCGTGTTCCTGAACAAGTGCGACATGGTCGACGACAAGGAACTGCTCGAGCTGGTCGAAATGGAAGTCCGCGAACTCCTCGACAAGTACGAATTCCCCGGCGACGACACCCCGATCATCCACGGCTCGGCCAAGCTGGCCCTGGAAGGCGACAAGGGCGAACTCGGCGAAGGCTCGATCATGAAGCTGGCCGAAGCGCTGGACACGTACATCCCGACGCCCGAGCGCGCCGTGGACGGCACGTTCCTGATGCCCGTGGAAGACGTGTTCTCGATCTCGGGTCGCGGCACCGTGGTGACCGGCGCCGTCGAGCGCGGCGTGATCAAGGTCGGTGAAGAAATCGAAATCGTGGGCATCCGCCCGACGGTCAAGACCACCTGCACCGGCGTGGAAATGTTCCGCAAGCTGCTGGACCAGGGTCAAGCCGGCGACAACGTGGGCGTGCTGCTGCGCGGCACGAAGCGCGAAGAAGTCGAGCGCGGCCAGGTGCTGTGCAAGCCCGGCTCGATCAAGCCGCACACGCACTTCACCGCCGAGGTGTACGTTCTGTCGAAGGACGAAGGCGGCCGTCACACGCCGTTCTTCAACAACTACCGTCCGCAGTTCTACTTCCGCACGACGGACGTGACCGGCGCGATCGAGCTGCCCAAGGACAAGGAAATGGTCATGCCCGGCGACAACGTCAGCATCACCGTGAAGCTGATCGCTCCGATCGCCATGGAAGAAGGCCTGCGCTTCGCCATCCGCGAAGGCGGCCGTACCGTGGGTTCGGGCGTCGTGGCGAAGATCCTCGACCTGTAATCAAGACGGGAGCAAAGGAATCACCATGGCTACCAAGCAAAAGATCCGCATCCGCCTGAAGGCATTCGACTACAAGCTGATCGACCAGTCGGCCGCTGAAATCGTGGACACCGCCAAGCGCACCGGCGCGATCGTCAAGGGCCCCGTGCCCCTGCCGACCCGCATGAAGCGCTTCGACATCCTGCGTTCGCCGCACGTCAACAAGACGTCGCGCGACCAGCTGGAAATCCGCACGCACCAGCGCCTGATGGACATCGTCGACCCGACCGACAAGACCGTGGACGCGCTGATGAAGCTCGACCTGCCGGCCGGCGTGGACGTCGAGATCAAGCTGCAGTAATCCATTCGGCTTCGAGCCGCAATTGCTGCAAAACCCGCCTGCAGAAATGCAGGCGGGTTTTGTGCTTTATGTCTCACGAATGTGGCATCCTCCTGTGCCGGCCGCCGTCAATGATCGAGGCGCCGGGTAGCTGAAACGAGGGCAGCACCACCATGAGACACCGTATCTCCTTTGCTTCGAGCCTTGTGGCTTGCATCGCAGCAGCCGCGCTGCTGACCGCCTGTGGCGGCGGAGGAGGGGGCGGCGGCGGTGGCATTCCCTTCTTTCCCATCATCCCGACGGCGCCGGTCACGCTGAGCGGCACGGCCACCTACGAGTCGGTGCCCAATCCCAATGGCCGCCTCGTGTATGCCAGCACCGCGGTCAAGCCGGTGCGCGCAGCCTTCGTCGAGGTGCTCGACGCCGCCAGCGGCAGCCAGCTGGCCACCACTTCCACCGACGACAACGGCGCCTATTCGGCGAGCGTTCCAGGAAACACGAATGTCATCGTCCGCGTGCGTGCCCAGATGACCCGCACCGGAGCGCTCCCGAGCTGGGACGTCACCGTGCGCGACAACACGCAATCGAGCGCCATCTATTCGATGCAGTCGTCGGCGTTCTCCACCGGCACCGCGGCGCTCACCCGCGACCTGCGCGCCGCCAGCGGCTGGGGCGGTTCGAACTACACGAGCCAGCGCGTGTCGGGGCCGTTCGCCATCATGGATACGGTCTACACCGCGATGCAGAAGGTGCTGACGGCGGCGCCGGCGACGGCGTTTCCGTCGCTGAAGGTGTTCTGGAGCGTCAACAACACGAACGCCAGCGGCAGCATCGCGCAGGGACAGATCGGCACCACCTTCTTCGTCGGCAGGAGCTCGGGTGCCGAGATCTACGTGCTCGGCAAGGAGGACGTGGATACCGACGAATTCGATGCGCCCGTCATCGCGCATGAGTGGGGGCACTACTACCAGGCCTCCTTCAGCCGCGACGACTCGACGGGCGGCGCGCACTCCACCAGCGAGCGCGTCGACCGCCGCCTGGCCTTCTCCGAAGGATGGGGCAACGGCTGGTCGGGCATCGCGCTGGGGCGCAGCAACTATGTCGATTCGGGCGGCCCCGGCCAGGCCGAGGGCGGAAGCCTCGATCTTACGAGAGGGCCGACGAACAGCAATCCGGGTTGGTTCAGCGAGTCCTCGATCCAGTCGATCTTCTGGAATCTGAACCAGCAGGTGGGCTTCAAGCCCATCCACGACACGCTGACGAGCGCGGTGTTCAGAAGCGGCGCGCCCGTGACCTCGATCCATCCGTTCACGGCGGCGTTCAACTCGGTCGCATCGGGCAACGCGCCGGCGCTGGCGACGCTGCTCGCGGGCCAGAACATCAGCGCGGCCTCGAACGATCCCTACGGCGCGCAGGAAAACAACGATGGCGGTACGCCAACCGTGAGCTTCGTGTTGCCGATGTACACGACCGCGGCGGTCGGAGGCTCGGTCACGCAGGCCTGCGTGACGAATGCTGAGGACCCTCCCCCGCGCCAGGGGAACAAGCTCGGAAGCTTCGCCTACCTGCGGTTCACGGCGCCGGCCAGCCGCAACTACCAGGTCACGGTCAGTCCGCCGGCGGGCGCCAGTCCGAACTTCGTGATCTACCGGGGCGGGGTGGTGAGCCGGAATACGAGTACGGTCAGCCTGTCGGCTGGCGACTATGTTCTGGTCGTCAACGATGTCAATAACGCCGCTGCAAGCACCTGCTTCAACGTTTCGATTCAATAAATAGACAGCAGCGAGGAAGGCCGCCATGAACCTCCGTTCCAGCTCGATGATCGCCGCCGCATGCCTGGCGCTTGTAGCCGCATCCGCATGTGCGGACGGCGCGCCGACGCCGCGTACCGCCAAGGGCGCCGCCTCTTCCGGCTATGTCCTGCCCATGACAGCCGCAGCGCGCAAGCCCAACGACTCCGGCGTCTCGATCCAGTACCGGGTCGAGGGCGCGGCCACGGTCGGCCGGGCGATCTCGGTCGTATTGCAGTTCGACGGCGTGAGCGATCCGGCTGGCGCCACCGCACGCCTGACGACCGATGCCGGCCTGACCCTGACGACCAGCAGCAATCTGACGCTTCCCGCTGGCAAGAGCACGACCGCGACCGCAACGGTAACCAGCGATCGAGAAGGCCTGGCCTACCTGAACGTCTTCGTCACGCAGAACGGCGCCATGAGCATCGTCGCCATCCCGATCCAGACCGGTGCGAGCGCTCCCGCCATGAAGGCCGCGGGCGAGCTGAAGTCGTCCGCGGAAGGCGAAAAAATCATCTCGCTGCCGGCCAAAGAGCCTAAATAACCCGCAAAACGCCCCATAACGGGGCTTTCAAGGCCTGAAAGCCCCGCAAGACGACGCTTGCGCCAAGCCCGCAGCGCGGGCTATAATCGCTGGCTCTGCCCTTGTTGCGTCCGCATGGGCGCTATGCGAGCAGAGATTTATCAACCTTCTTCCGCAGTTCGGGGAAGCCCGACAAACGCTGTCGCCAATTGAAGTGGCAGCGGCGAAGGAAGTTTCCATTTTTGGAGAAAACAAATGAGTCTGAGCAACTCCCTCGGGTTGCTGGGCCGCAAGGTGGGGATGATGCGTCTCTTCACCGATGACGGGGACGCAGTTCCCGTCACGGTGGTGGATGTGTCCAACAACCGCGTGACCCAGATCAAGTCCCAAGAGAACGATGGCTACGTCGCCCTGCAGGTGACGTTCGGTTCGCGCAAGGCATCGCGCGTGACCAAGCCCGAAGCCGGCCACCTCGCCAAGGCGGGTGTCGAAGCCGGTGAAATCATCCAGGAATTCCGCGTTACCGCCGATACCGCTGGTCAGCACAAGGCTGGCGGCGTGATCCCGGTGGCAAGCGTCTTCTCCGTGGGCCAGAAGGTGGACGTGCAGGGCACTTCCATCGGCAAGGGCTACGCTGGCACGATCAAGCGTCACAACATGAGCTCGCAGCGCGCGTCGCACGGTAACAGCCGTTCGCACAACGTGCCCGGCTCGATCGGTATGGCGCAGGATCCCGGCCGCGTGTTCCCCGGCAAGCGCATGACGGGCCACCTCGGCGACGTCACCCGCACCACGCAAAACCTCGACGTGATCCGCATCGACGAAGCACGTCAACTGCTGCTCATCAAGGGCGCGATTCCGGGTTCGAAGGGTGGCTTCGTCACCGTGCGTCCCGCCATCAAGGCCAAGCCGCAGGCCCAAGGAGCGAAGTAATGGAACTCGAACTCCTGAACGAACAAGGCCAGGCCGCGTCGAAGTACGACGCCCCCGAGACCGTGTTCGGCCGTGACTACAACGAAGACCTGGTCCACCAGATCGTCGTTGCTTTCCAGGCCAACGCACGCCAAGGCACTCGCGCCCAGAAGGACCGCGAGCAGGTCAAGCACTCGACCAAGAAGCCTTTCAAGCAAAAGGGAACGGGCCGCGCCCGTGCCGGTATGACTTCCTCGCCGCTGTGGCGCGGGGGCGGCCGGATCTTCCCGAACATGCCTGACGAAAACTTCTCGCAGAAGATCAACAAGAAGATGTACCGCGCCGGCATGGCGTCCATCTTCTCGCAGCTCGCTCGCGAAGGCCGTCTGGCCGTGGTCGACTCGATCAAGGTCGATTCGCCCAAGACCAAGCCGCTGGCAGCCCGTTTCAAGGCGATGAATCTCGAGTCCGTGCTCGTGATCGCCGAAGAAGTCGACGAAAACCTGTACCTCGCCTCGCGCAATCTGGTCAACGTTCTCGTGGTCGAACCCCGCTACGCCGATCCGGTGTCGCTGGTTCACTACAAGAAGGTGCTGGTCACCAAGGGTGCCGTCGACAAGCTCAAGGAGATGTTCGCATGAGCCGCGTGAACCCTACCGCCGCTGAACGTACGTTCGACGAAGGCCGACTGATGTCGGTGCTGGTCGCCCCGATCGTGTCCGAAAAGGCCACGATGGTCGGCGAGAAGTCGAACGCTGTCACTTTCAAGGTGCTGCAAGACGCCACCAAGCCCGAGATCAAGGCCGCTGTCGAACTGATGTTCAAGGTCGAAGTCAAGGGCGTGTCGGTGCTCAACACCAAGGGCAAGACCAAGCGCTTCGGCAAGTCCGTCGGCCGCCGCGACAACGTTCGCAAGGCCTATGTGACCCTGAAGGCCGGTCAAGAGCTCAACCTCGTCGGGGAAGGCGCTTAATCATGGCCGTCATCAAGATGAAACCCACTTCGCCGGGCCAACGCGGCGCGGTGAAGATCTCGCGTGACCACCTGTACAAGGGTGCTCCTCACGCAGCCCTGCTGGAACCCCAGTTCCAGAAGGCCGGCCGCAACAACAACGGCCACATCACGATCCGTCATCGTGGCGGCGGTGCCAAGCACCACTACCGCGTTGTCGACTTCGTGCGCAACAAGGACGGCATCCCGGCCAAGGTCGAACGCATCGAATACGACCCGAACCGTACCGCCCACATCGCTCTGGTCTGCTACGCCGACGGCGAGCGCCGCTACATCATCGCTCCGCGCGGTCTGGAAGCCGGTGCAACGCTGCTGTCGGGCGCCGAAGCCCCGATCCGCGCCGGCAACACGTTGCCGATCCGCAACATCCCGGTGGGTTCGACGATCCACTGCATCGAACTGCAACCCGGCAAGGGCGCGCAGATCGCTCGTTCGGCCGGTACCTCGGCCACGCTGCTTGCCCGTGAAGGCGTCTACGCCCAGGTCCGCATGCGCTCGGGCGAAGTCCGCCGCATCCACATCGAATGCCGCGCGACCATCGGTGAAGTTGCGAACGAAGAGCACAGCCTGCGCCAGCTCGGCAAGGCCGGTGTGAAGCGTCACATGGGTATTCGCCCGACCGTTCGCGGCGTGGTGATGAACCCGGTCGACCACCCGCACGGTGGTGGCGAAGGCAAGACTGGCGAAGGCCGCCATCCTGTCGACCCGTGGGGCAATCTGACCAAGGGCTATCGCACCCGTAACAACAAGCGCACGCAGGTCTTCATCGTGTCGCGTCGCAAGAAGTAAGGGATAGCCAATGACTCGCTCTCTCAAGAAGGGTCCGTTCGTCGACCACCACCTCGTGGCCAAGGCCGACAAGGCCGTGACGACCAAGGACAAGAAGCCGATCAAGACCTGGTCGCGCCGCTCGATGGTTCTGCCCGAGTTCATCGGTCTGACCATCGCCGTGCACAACGGCAAGCAACACGTGCCTGTGTACATCACCGACCAGATGGTCGGCCACAAGCTCGGCGAATTTGCGCTCACGCGCACGTTCAAGGGGCACCCCGCGGACAAGAAAGTCCAGAAGAAGTAAGGAACGACCATGTCTGAAACACGTGCAGTCCTCCGCGGTGTCCGCCTGTCGGTCGACAAGGGCCGTCTGGTCGCTGACCTGATCCGCGGCAAGAAGGTCGATCAAGCGCTCAACATCCTGCAATTCACGCAGAAGAAGGCCGCTGTGATCGTCAAGAAGGTGCTCGAATCGGCAATCGCCAACGCCGAGCACAACGACGGTGCCGACATCGACGAACTGAAGGTCAAGACCATCTACGTCGAGCAAGGCGCCACGCTCAAGCGCTTCACCGCGCGGGCCAAGGGTCGCGGCAATCGCATCAGCAAGCCCACGTGCCATGTGTACGTGACGGTTGGCAACTAAGAAGGCCTGGAAGAAATATGGGACAGAAAATCCACCCAACCGGGTTCCGCCTTGCGGTCACCCGTAACTGGTCCAGCCGTTGGTACGCAAGCGACCGCGATTTCGCGGGCATGCTGGCCGAAGACATCAAGGTTCGCGAATACCTGAAGAAGAAGCTGAAGAACGCTTCGGTGTCGCGCGTCATGATCGAGCGTCCCGCCAAGAACGCACGCATCACGATCTACTCGGCACGTCCGGGCGTCGTGATCGGCAAGAAGGGCGAAGACATCGAGAACCTCAAGCGCGAACTGGGCAAGCAGCTCGGCGTGCCGGTTGCAGTCAACATCGAAGAAGTGCGCAAGCCCGAAATCGATGCGCAGCTGATCGCCGACAGCATCACGCAGCAGCTCGAGAAGCGGATCATGTTCCGCCGCGCCATGAAGCGCGCCATGCAGAACGCCATGCGTCTGGGTGCCCTGGGCATCAAGATCATGTCGGCCGGCCGCCTGAACGGCATCGAAATCGCTCGTACCGAGTGGTACCGCGAAGGCCGCGTGCCGCTGCACACCCTGCGCGCCGACATCGACTACGGCACCTCGGAAGCCAAGACCACCTACGGCGTCATCGGCGTCAAGGTCTGGGTCTACAAGGGCGACACGCTGGGTCGTAACGACCTGCCCGCCGTCGAGACGCCGCGTCCCGAAGAAGAGCGCCGCCCGCGTGGTCCCCGCCGTGATGGCCGCCCTGGTGGCGACCGTCCGGGTTCGGACCGCCGCGGCCCCGGCCCGCGTGCCGGTGCCCGTGGCCCGATCGGTGGCAACACCGCTCCGGCCGATGGCAGCGACAAGCCCGCAGAAGCAACCGGCGGTGCCGGTGCAGACTCGAAACCCGCCGTTAAGCGCGTCCGCAAAGCCGCGCCCGCTGCAGCAGCGGACGGTGCCAAGACCGAGTAATCGGTCGCTCCCGGGCACGCAAGTGCCTGGGGCCCTCACGGAGTAACAAAACATGCTGCAACCTGCACGCAGAAAGTTCCGCAAGGAACAAAAGGGCCGCAACACCGGCATCGCGACCACGGGTAACTCGGTCGCGTTCGGTGACTTCGGTCTCAAATGCACCGACCGCGGCCGCCTGACGGCGCGCCAGATCGAAGCCGCTCGCCGCGCGATTTCGCGTCACGTGAAGCGCGGTGGCCGTATCTGGATCCGCGTGTTCCCGGACAAGCCGATCTCGACCAAGCCCGCCGAAGTGCGGATGGGTAACGGTAAGGGCAACCCCGAGTACTACGTCGCCGAGATTCAGCCCGGCAAGATCGTGTTCGAGATCGTCGGCGTGCCCGAAGAACTCGCTCGCGAAGCGTTCCGCCTGGCCGCCGCCAAGCTGCCGCTGCGCACGACGTTCGTCGCTCGCCAGCTCGGCGCCTGAGAGGAGAACATCCATGGCAACACGTAAGAAGAACACCGCGGCTGCCGCCAAGGTGACGAAGGCCGCAACCCTGCGCACGAAGGACGTCGCAGGCCTGCAAGCCGAAATCAAGGATCTGCAGAAGGCCCATTTCGGCCTGCGCATGCAGAAGGCCACGCAACAGCTGTCGAACACCTCGACGCTGCGCGTGACCCGTCGCGACATCGCGCGCGCCAAGACCATTCTTGCTCAGAAGCAGCAAGAAGCCCAAGCCGCCAAGTAAGGAGTGAACATGACGGAAGCTAAAAAATCCCTCAAGCGCACCTTGATCGGCAAGGTGGTCAGCGACAAGCGTGCCAAGACCGTGACCGTGCTGGTCGAGCGCCGTGTGAAGCACGAGCTCTACGGCAAGATCGTGGCCAAGACGAGCAAGTACCACGCCCATGACGAAAAGGGCGAGTACAAGCTGGGCGACACCATCGAGATCACGGAAAGCCGTCCGATCTCGAAGACCAAGAACTGGGTCGTGACCCGTCTGGTCGAGAAGGCCGTCCTGGTCTGATCAATCATTGGAGCCCCCAGGGGCATCCGATCCGGAAACGGCCCACAATGTGGGCCGTTTTTCTTTTTCAGGAGCACTTTCAATGATCAAAGTCGGCGACACCCTTCCCTCGGCCACCCTGCAGGAATACTCCGAAGTCGAGGGTGAAGGCTGCAGCATCGGCCCGAACCCCGTGGACGTGGCCAAGGCAACGGCTGGCAAGACCATCGCGCTGTTCGCGCTGCCCGGCGCCTTCACTCCCACCTGCTCGGCCAAGCACGTGCCGGGCTACGTGCAGCATTTCGACGACTTCAAGGCCGCCGGCGTGGACGAGATCTGGTGCGTGAGCGTGAACGACGCCTTCGTGATGGGCGCCTGGGCGCGCGACCAGAAGACCGGCACCAAGGTGCGCATGCTGGCCGACGGCAGCGCCGACTTCGCGAAGGCCACCGGCCTCACGCTCGACCTGACCGGCCGCGGCATGGGTCTGCGCAGCAACCGCTACTCGATGCTCGTGAAGGACGGCAAGGTCGCCACGCTCAACGTCGAGGCACCGGGCAAGTTCGAAGTGAGCGACGCGGACACGCTGCTGGCCCAGGCCCGCGGCTGAGGCCGGTGGATCAGAGATCCACTTTTAAGTAATGAGCCCCGGCAACGGGGTTGTGATAGTAGGGCGGCACTTCCACGAAGCCCAGGTCTTCGTAGAGTGCCCGCGCCGACTCCATGTCATCCAGGGTGTCGAGCAGCACGCAGCCGTATCCGGCGCTGCGTGCCGCATCGAGGATCGCCTCCGCCAGCTGGCGGCCCAGGCCCAGGCCGCGGAAGCCGGGACGCACGTACAGGCGCTTCATTTCGGCCGCGTTCACGTAGTCCGCGTTGTCCAGCGGGCGCAGCGCACAGCATCCCGCCACGTGGGCGAGCGTGCCGTCGGCGCGCTGCAATGTCGGGGCCTGGCGCCCAGCGTCTTCCCTCACGTTCGCCGGATCGACCAGCGCAAGAAGCAGCATGCCGCGCGGTTCGGCATATTCGCCGGGCAGCTGGGCCAGTTCGCCGTCGAAATCCTGGAAGCCGAGGTCGATGCCCAGTGAGCCGGCGTAGTCGCGGAAGATCGTGCGCACCGCCTCGATCTCGTGCGCTTCCTCGGGCGTGAGCAGCACCACGGCGGGCACCGCCGACAGCGGCAGGGGGCGTGACACCGAGAAGCTCATACGCGCAGCGAGGAAATCCACCAGGCCACGCCTGCGCACAGCGCGAACAGGACCAGCGCCAGCCAGCGCGAAGCGGCATCGTCGCGGCTCGGTGCCACCTGGCCGCTTTCCGAGGAAACCAGCTTGTCGCCCGTCACCATCGGCCGCACCAGGCGGTGCCGCTTGACCAGCACATAGAACAGCACCGCCAGCACGTGCAGGCTCACGAGCGCGATCACGGTCCATTTGCCCTGAGCCTTGTGCCAGCCGGTGGCCAGGCTCACGACTTCGCCCGAGACGAAGCGGGTGAGCGGCCCCGAGGCGGAGATCTCGTCGTCGGCCATCAGCCCGGTGGCGACCTGCACCGCGAGGATGGCCAGTACCGCGAACACCGACAGCGCGCCCAGCGGCGTGTGCCCGATCAGGTGATCCGGATGCGCCCGCCCGCGCAGGTAGGCCGTGAGCGAGCCCGGTCCGTAGATGAAGGCCCCGAAGCGCGACCAGCGCCCGCCGACGAAGCCCCAGAGCACCCGGAACAGCAGCAGCGCAAGCACCGTGTACCCCAGGCGGAAGTGCCATTCCATGGCTGCGTTCAGGCCGGTGCCGATCATGCCGATCACGGCGACGGCCAGCGCCCAGTGGAAAAGGCGCGTCGGCAGGTCCCAGACCCGGGTGCTGGCGCCGGGGCCGGAGGCCGCACGAAAGGCGGCCACGGAGGAGTCGGTCATCGAGGAAGGCGCGGGGGCGCGATGCTGCGGAAGGCGCAGATTAGCAAAGTCCGGGCCCCGGATTGCTTCGGGTTGTCGCTATGCGCCCGACACGGCCCGCCCCTACACTCGCCCGCAGCGCCGCGCACGACGGCGTTTTTCTCCACAACGAGGATCCACGATGAACCGATTTGCTTCCCTGGCCGTTGCAGCTGCCTGCGCAGCCGTGACCTTTCCCGCGGCCGCCCAGTTCGCCAAGCCCGAAGACGCCATCAAGTACCGCCAGAGCGCGCTGTTCGTGATGAGCCAGCACTTCGGACGCCTCGGCGCCATGGCCAACGGCCGCATGCCCTACGACGCCGCCGCTGCCGCGGCCAACGCCGAAGTGGTCGCCGACATGGCCAAGCTCCCCTGGGCAGGCTTTGCAGCCGGCACCGAAGGCGGCAAGGCCAAGCCCGAGATCTGGAAGGAAGACGCCAAGTTCAAGGAGCGCCAGCAGAAGCTGATCGAGGAAACCGGCAAGCTGGCGACCGCCGCCAAGGCCGGCAACATCGACGCGCTCAAGGCCCAGTTCGGCCCGACCGCCGCGAGCTGCAAGGCCTGCCACGACAGCTTCCGCGCGCAGTAAGCCGGATCGCAACAAGACAAAAGGGCGCTCCCAAGAGGCGCCCTTTTGTTCATCCAGGGATACCGCGGAACCGGCTCCGCCGGGCCGCCGGTATCGCCCCCGGAAGGGGGTGGCGAAGCGACACGAAGTGCGCGTAGCCTGGGGGAGAGCCAGTTCTAGGCTTCAGCCAGCAGTTTTTCGATGAGCTTGTGCAGTTCGGCGAAATCCGGCTCGCCCACGTATCTCTTCACGATCTCGCCGCGCTTGTTGACCAGGTAGGTCGTTGGCGTGAGCTTCACGTCGCCCCATGCCTGCGCCACGCTGCCGGTGTTGTCGATCGCCACCTTGAACGGCAGCTTGCGCGTCTGGGCGAAGTTGACGACGTAGCTCGGAGGGTCGTAGCTCATGGCCACGGCCAGGGTGTCGTAGCCCTGCGCCTTGTACTTGTCGTAGGTGGCGATGACCTTGGGCATCTCGCCCACGCAGGTCACGCAGCTGGTGGCCCAGAAATTGACCAGGGTGACCTTGCCCTTCAGGTCTGCCGTGCTCTTCTGAGTGCCGTCGAGCAGCACGAAGGTCGAGGCGGGGGCGGCGGTGGCGCCGGAGCCGAGGTACACGCCCACGCCGGTGGCCAATGCGACGACGACGGCGGCTGCAGCGAGGTATTTCTTCATGGCTTCGTGCAAGAGGAGGGCGGCGCGATTTTAGTTCCGCATGCCGGATCGTGCTGGCGACATCCCGCGAGCCCGGCGCCGCTCGATAATCGCTGCCCCATGCCGCCTGCTGTCGTCCATTGTTCCCGGCTCGTGCTGGCCGCGGCCGCCCTGCTCGCGGCCTGCAGCCCCGCCTTCAACTGGCGCGAGGTGCCGATCGCCGGGGCCGGCCTGATCGCGATGCTGCCCTGCAAGGCCGACCGCGCCACCCGCGCGCTGCCGCTGGGCTCCGAATCGGTGCAGGTCGACATGACGGGCTGCGAGGCCGGCGGCGCGACCTTCGCCATCGCGCATGCCTCCGCCAACAGCCCCGAGCAGGCCGAAGCCTGGCTGCGTGCCTGGCAGGCCGCCACGCGCGGCCAGCTGGGGGATGCGCAGGTGGCGGCATCGCACCCCGGCGTGCAGCGAGCGACCGCTGTGCCCGCTCCGCTGCGGCTCGACGCGCTGCCGCCGCAGGGCGCCGCCACGCAGCTGCAGGTGCTCTGGTTCGCCCAGTCGCAGAAGGACGGCACCGTCGCGCTCTACCAGGCCACGGTGCTCGGACGACCTTCCTCGGCCGAGGCGTCGAAGACATTCTTCGAGGGCCTGAGGCTTCCATGACCGGCGGCATGCCCGCCGCGATGGCACTGCCTGCTATGGTTCTGATAGCTGTCTCGGCTCGCGGCGTGCGTGGCGCGCCCGACCCGCTTCGCGCGGCACTGTCCGTTTTCCGCGGCTGTCGCGTTATGTCGCATATCTACTTCCACTGGACGCCCCCGCATAATCGACGCGTCGTCCTCCGTCCCGCATGAACAGCATCCTCATCATCGCCCACTCACCGTTCGCGCACGCGATGCGGCAGTGCGCGCTGCATGTGTTTCCCGATTGCGAGCAGGCCATCGTCGCGCTCGACGTGCTGCCCAACGTGTCGCCCGAAGAAACGCTGGCCGCCGCTCGCATCACGCTCGCGCAGCAACTGCACGCGCCGCGCTCGCAGGTGCTGGTGCTGGCCGACGTGTTCGGCGCCACGCCCTGCAACGTGGCGCAGAAGCTGGTGGACGGCGTGCGGTCGCGGCTGGTGGCGGGGGTCAACCTCCCGATGCTGCTGCGTGCCGTCACCTACCGGCACGAACCCCTGGAGACGCTGGTGCAGCGCGCCCTCGCGGGCGGCACCGCGGGCGTCATGCAGGTGGCGGCGGCGGCTCCCCAGAACCAGGCGAAAAGAAAGCACAGTGATCAAGAAATCCGTGACCATCAGCAATAAGCTGGGCCTGCACGCACGCGCGTCGGCCAAGCTGACCAAGCTCGCAGGCAGCTTTCCTTGCGAGGTGTGGCTCTCCCGCGGCGACCGCCGCATCAATGCCAAGAGCATCATGGGCGTGATGATGCTGGCCGCCGGCATCGGCACCACCGTCGAGCTGGAAACCAACGGCCCCCAGGAAGAAGAAGCGATGAACGCCATCGTCCACCTGATGGACGACAAGTTCGGCGAAGGCGAATGAAATGGTTCTCCCCCAGGCTTTTTCACTTCGTGTGAACGCCAACCCCCTCGCCGGGGGCGATGCCGGTCGCCCGGCCAAGCCGGTTCGACGGCATCCCGCGAATTCATGCAAGCACCGCACCCAAAGCGGATCGGGGGACTGAGGGCATGACCTTCGCAGTCCACGGCCTCCCCGTTGCCCGTGGCATTGCCATCGGGCGCGCCGTGCTGGTGGTGTCGAGCCGCATCGACGTCGCCCACTACTTCATCAAGCCCGAGGAGATCGAGTCCGAGATCGACCGCGTGCGCAGCGCGCGCAACGCGGTGGCCGACGAGCTGGCGAAGCTGCAGGCCAACGTCGCGCAAATGGGCCCGAACGACGCGCCGCACGAGCTCGCGGCGCTGCTCGAAGTGCACCAGATGCTGCTGCAGGACGAGGCCCTCAGCGGCGGCGTCAAGCACTGGATCAGCGAGCGCCTGTACAACGCCGAATGGGCGCTGACCACGCAGCTGGAGATCATCGCGCGGCAGTTCGACGAGATGGAGGACCCGTACCTGCGCGAGCGCAAGGCCGACCTCGAGCAGGTGGTCGAGCGCCTGCTGCATCGCATGAAGGGCACGGCCGCCGTGCTGGCGCCGAGCCCGCCGCGCCGCAAGCGCGCGGCCGCGCCGGTCGACGACGGCGAAGACAGCGACGACCCCACCGCGGGCGACGGCATCGACGTGCCGCTGGTGCTGATCGCGCACGATCTCTCTCCGGCCGACATGCTGCAGTTCAAGAAGAGCGTGTTCGCCGGCTTCGTCACCGACGTGGGCGGGCGCACCTCGCACACCGCCATCGTGGCGCGCAGCATGGACATTCCGGCGGTGGTCGGCGCGCGCACCGCGAGCCAGCTGGTGCGGCAAGACGACTGGGTCATCATCGACGGCGATGCGGGCGTGGTGATCGTCGACCCGTCGCCGATCATCCTGGCCGAGTACGGCTTCAAGCAGCGCCAGGGCGACCTCGAGCGCGGCCGGCTCGCGCGGCTGCGCCACAAGCCCGCCGTCACGCTCGACGGCCAGCGCGTGGAGCTGCTCGCCAACATCGAGATGCCGGAAGACACCGCGGGCGCGGTCAAGGCCGGCGCCGTGGGCGTGGGCCTGTTCCGCAGCGAGTTCCTCTTCATGGGCCGCGACACGAGCACGCGCCAGACCCGCCTGCCCGACGAGGAAGAGCAATACCAGGCCTACCGGCGCGCGGTGGAGGGCATGCAGGGCATGCCCGTCACCATCCGCACCATCGACGTGGGCGCCGACAAGCCGCTGGACAGCATCTCGGCCAACAAGCAGGAGCACCTGAACCCGGCGCTGGGCCTGCGCGCCATCCGCTGGAGCCTGGCCGATCCGGCGATGTTCCTCACGCAGCTTCGCGCCATCCTGCGCGCTGCGGCGCACGGCGAGATCCACCTGCTCATTCCCATGCTCGCGCACGCGAGCGAGATCCGCCAGACGCTCTCGCTGATCGACTTCGCGCGCGCCGAGCTCGACAACCGCGGCGCGGTGTACGGCAACGTGAAGCTCGGCGCGATGATCGAGATTCCCGCTGCCGCGCTCACGCTGCGCATCTTCCTCAGGCACTTCGACTTCCTGTCGATCGGCACCAACGACCTGATCCAGTACACGCTGGCCATCGACCGCGCCGACGAATCGGTGGCGCATCTGTACGACCCGGCGCACCCGGCCGTGCTGCGACTGGTGGCCGACACCATCGCCGAGTGCCGCCGCCAGGGCAAGGGCGTGGCCGTGTGCGGCGAGATGGCGGGCGACGTGGCCTTCACGCGCCTGCTGCTGGGGCTGGGCCTGCGCAGCTTCTCGATGCATCCCTCACGCATCCTCGCGGTCAAGCAGGAAGTGCTGCGCGCCGACACCGGCAAGCTCGAGGCCTGGGCGCAGAGCGTGCTCGACTCCGACGATCCTGCCGCCGCAATGGCGGGCTGATCAGGCTCTTCATTCGGGAAACACCGCGGAACCGGCTTTGCCGGGCCGCTGGTGTTGCCCCGGTAGGGGGTTGGTGCACCGACACGAAGTGCGCGCAGCCTGGGGGCGGGCTGAAACTTAACGAAACACGCCGAAACTGCGGCGAAAGGACTTGCGCACCCCCCGCAAGCACGATCAGGCCTTCTCTTCAACCACTGCAAGAAAGGCCTGAAATGAACTCCATCTCCTTCACCCAGATCGTCGCCGTCGCGTCCTTCGCCATGCTCGCCGCAGCTGGCGCAAAGGCCGAGAGCTACGAGGGCGTGCAGCCCGCCGTGTCGGCCAAGAGCCGCGCCGAGGTCAACGTCGAAGCCGCGCGCACCGCGTCGGCGCCCGACCAGAACGTGGTGCGCGGCTCGCGCGGCGCCGAGACCATGGCCGTGTCGACCGAGCGCGCGCGCATCGTCGCCGAAGCCGTGCGCGCGGCCGCCGCGCCCGACCAGAACGTGTCGGCCAGCTCGCGCGTGAACAGCCAGGTCATCTCGACCATGCAGAACCCCGTCGACGCGCGTGCCGCCGCGGCCAACGCCAAGAGCAGCCGCCTGTAAGCGGGCCCGCTTGTCGCCACGCCTGCCGCAATAAAACGAAACACGCCGCAACCGCGGCGAGAGGACCTGGCCAGGTGCGATCCGCACCATGGAGCTTCCTCCTCAACACAACATCAGGAACACAAGGAATCACCATGAAACACTGGATCAAACGCACTCTGTTCGGCTTCGCGGGTGCCGCAATGGTCGCAGGCAGCATCGCCGGCTGCAGCAGCTACCGACACGGCTGGGGCGGCGACAGCGCCGAGTTCCGCGCGAAGATGGTCGAGCGCGTGGGCAGCAAGCTCGAACTCGACGCCAACCAGAAGCAGAAGCTCACGGTGCTGGCCGAGAAGCTGCAGGCGCAGCGCGAGGCCATGCGAGGTGCCGGCGGCTCGGGCGATCCGCGCTCGCAGTTCAAGGCGCTGTTCGCGGGCAACAAGCTCGATCAGGCCGGCGCCGCCCGCCTGATCGACGAGAAGACCACGGCCGTGCGCAACGGCAGCCCCGAGATCATCGCGGCAGCCGCCGACTTCTACGACAACCTGAACGCCGCGCAGCAGCAGAAGGTGCGCGACTTCATGGAGCGCGGCGGCCGCCGCTGGAGCCGTCATGGCTAGGGCTGGCTCACCCCCAGGCTTCGCGCACTCCGTGTCGCTTCGCCTCCCCCCTCTCCGGGGGCGACACCAGTGGACCGGCGAAGCCGGTTCCACGGTGTCTCCCGAAGGAGCCGTGACGGTAGCTACGGGCGGCGTGCGCACGCTATTGCGCCTCGAAGGCGCGGTGGTGCTGGGCGTGGCGCTGGCCGCCTACGCCCAGTTCGGCGCGGGCTGGGGCGTGTTCGCGCTCTGGCTGCTCGCGCCCGATCTGTCCCTGCTGGGCTACCTCGCGGGTTCGCGCACGGGCGCGGCGCTCTACAACGCGGCGCATTCGTACGTCGGTCCGGTGCTGCTGCTGGCGCTCGGCGTTCTCGCGGCCATGCCGTGGGCGGTGGCGGGCAGCCTGATCTGGCTGGCCCACATCGGCATGGACCACGCGCTGGGCTACGGGCTCAAGTACGCGAGCGGCTTCGCCGCCACGCACCTGGGCCGCATCGGCAAGGCGGACCCGTGGTGAGCGACAAGTACATGAGCCACGACCCCACCGCCTCGCATGCCGTGCACGCGCCGGCCGCGCGCGCATGGATGCTGACCGAGGCGCTCACGCTGGGCATCGCGTCGATGGTGCACGCCGGTTTGCTCGTGCCCGGCTACGCGCACCCGGCGGCGCGCACCGCGGAGGCGGTGATCGCCACCGTGCTGGTGCTGGCCTCGGTGGAGACCTGGCTGCGCCCGCACCATGCGCGCCGCGCGGCCATCTTCGGCCAGGGCTTCGCGCTGCTGGGCACGCTGGTCGGCCTTGGCACCATCGTCGCTGGCATCGGTCCGCGCACGGTGCCCGACGTGGTCTATCACGCGCTGCTGCTTTCCACTCTCGTGACGGGCCTGACCTGGGCGGTGCGATGCCGGCGGGTCTGATGGTCAGCGAGGTCATTCGCCACTTTCTCGTCCGGAGGCACAATCCCGCCATGCCGCGCATCCTGCTGATCGACGACGACGAGCACCTCGCCGCGCCGCTGACCACCTACTTCGCACGCTTCGGCTGCACGCTCGAGAGCGCCGTGCGCCCGAGCGAGGGGCTGGCCAGGCTGCGCGCGGGCACCTACGACGCGGCCATCCTCGACGTGATGTTGCCCGAGATGGACGGCTTCGCGCTGTGCCGCGAGATCCGCAAGGAAAGCGACATTCCCATCGTGATGCTCACCGCCCGCGGCGAAGTGATGGACCGCGTGGTCGGCCTCGAACTCGGCGCCGACGACTACGTGCCCAAGCCCTTCGAGCCGCGCGAACTGGTGGCGCGCGTGCAGACCATCCTGCGCCGCCAGCGCAGCACGCCGCAGGCCGCTTCCAACGGCACGCAATACCGCGTGTTCGACGGCCTGTCGATCGACCTCGACCGGCGCCAGGTGCTGCGCCACGGCGAGCGCGTGGAGCTCACCGGCACCGAGTTCGAGCTGCTCGCGCTGCTGGCGGCCGAGCCGGGCAAGGTGTTCAGCCGCGACGACATCCTCAACCGCCTGCGCGGCCACGAGGCCGAACTCTACACGCGCGCGGTCGACATCGTGGTGAGCCGGCTGCGCAAGAAGCTCGAGCCGCTGGACTGCATCAAGACGCTGCGCAACGCCGGTTATGCGCTGGCGGTGGCCCGCAGCGAGCCTGCATGAATTTCGGCCGAGGCAGGGAGTCCCGCAGGATGCGGTGGCGCGGCGAGGAGTGCCGCGACGAGATGACGCGCGGCGACTGGCACGCCAAATGGCACGCGCGCTGGAACGAGAAGGTGCAGGGCAAGCGCCGCTGGCGACGTTCGCTGCGCGTGCGGCTGGTGCTGATGTTCGTGCTGCTCGCGCTGGTGATGGCGGCCGTCTTCATGGGCGGCATGAAGAAGTCGTTCTCCACCGGCTGGGCCGAGGCCGCCAAGCCCATGCTGACCGACTACGCCGACCGGCTCGTGGCCGAGATCGGCACCCCGCCCGACGTGGCGCGCGCGCAGGCACTGGTGGCGCGGCTGCCGATCACCATCCGCATCGTCGGCCCCAAGGTCAACTGGGATTCCAACCCCGGCGGCGCGAGCAGCCCCGGCGGCTGGATGCATGACCGCGAAGACGTCTTCGGCGGCGACAAATGGTTCATCCGCCCCACGGCCGACGGGCATCGGGTGATCTTCGGCTGGTCGCCCAAGCTCTGGCAGTTGGCGCCGCGCGTCATCGGCTGGGCCACGCTGGGCCTGCTGCTGTCCTGCGTGCTGCTGGGCTATGCCTACGTGAGCCGGTTGCTGCGGCCGCTGATCGACATCCGCGAAGGCGCGCAGCGCTTCGGACGCGGCGAGTTCACGCAGCCCATTCCGGTGCGCCGCAACGACGACCTGGGCGACCTCGCCGAGCGCATCAACACCATGGCCGAGGACATCCAGGCCATGCTCGACGCCAAGCGCGGGCTGCTGCTGGCGCTGAGCCATGAGCTGCGCTCGCCGCTCACGCGCGCCCGCCTCAATGCCGAGCTGCTGCCGGCCACGCCCGAGGGGCAGGCCGAGCGCGACGCGCTGCTGCGCGACCTCAACGAGATGCGCGACCTCATCAGCGACCTGCTGGAGAGCGAGCGCCTCGCCAGCCCGCACGTGGCGCTGCAGCGCGAGCCCGTCGACCTGGCGGCGCTGATCCGCGAGATCGTGGCCGAGATGCCCGGCGCCGGGCACGTGCACCTCGACCTGGCCGAGGGCCTGCCGCCGCACGCGGTGGACCGCATGCGCATCCGCCTGCTGGTGCGCAACCTGCTGGACAACGCGCTGCGCTACAGCGCCGACGCGCCCCGGCCGCCGTGCGTTTCGCTGCGCGCCGCGCTCGACGGCAGCAGCCAGGGCGCCGAGATCGAGGTGCGCGACCACGGCCCCGGCGTGGACGAGGAGCAGCTCGAACGCCTGACCGAACCCTTCTACCGCACCGACGGCGCCCGGGCGCGCGCCACCGGCGGCGTGGGCCTGGGCATGTACCTGTGCCGGCTGATCGCCGAGGCGCACGGCGGCAAGCTCACGTTGCGCAATGCGCACCCGGGGCTGCAGATCGTCGTCAGGCTGACCTGAGGAGCCGGCGGCTCCGCCGCCGCCTTGCCTGTCACCTGCGCTACCAGCCCGGCCCGGGCCCGCGACTACGATGCAAGCGCCCCGAGCGAGCGTCCGAGCGTCCGAACGCCCGAGCGCCCGCCAAGCCCCTCATCCAAGGTCAAGGAGACAGACACCATGAGCACCCCACTCACCAACCACCAGGTCCGCCTCGCCAAGCGCCCCGAGGGCACGGCTACCCGCGAGAACTGGAAGTTCACCACCGAGCCCGTCGGCGAGCCGGCCGAGGGCGGCGTGCTCGTCAAGACGCTGTCGCTGTCGCTCGACCCCGCCATGCGGGGCTGGCTCAACGACGCCAAGAGCTACATCCCGCCCGTGGGCATCGACGAAGTGATGCGCGCCGGCGGCGTCGGCCGCGTCATCGCCTCGAAGAACCCGCAGTTCGCCGTAGGCGACACCGTCTACGGCACGCTGGGCGTACAGGAATACATCCTCATCCCCGAAGACCAGGTCAAGCGCAACGGGCTGGTGAAGATCGACCTGAGCGTGGGCACCATCACCCAGTGGCTCAACGTGCTGGGCATGCCCGGCATGACCGGCTACTTCGGCCTGATGGACGTGGGCATGCCCAAGCCGGGCGAGACGGTGGTGGTTTCGGGCGCGGCCGGCGCGGTCGGCCAGACCGTGGGCCAGCTGGCAAAGATCAAGGGCTGCCGCGTGGTCGGCATCGCCGGCGGCCAGGCCAAGTGCGACTGGGTGGTGAAGGAGCTGGGCTTCGACGCCTGCATCGACTACAAGGCCGGCGCCGCCGCGGTGCGCGAGGGCCTGAAGACGCACTGCCCGAAGGGCGTGGACATCTATTTCGACAACGTCGGCGGCGAGATCCTCGACATGGTGCTGGCGCGGCTCGCGCGCAAGGCCCGCATCATCATCTGCGGCGCGATCAGCCAGTACAACAACGCCAACAGCATGCCCTCGGCGGGCCCGAGGAACTACCTGAGCCTGCTGGTGAACCGCGCCCGCATGGAAGGCATCGTGGTGTTCGACTATGCCGACCGGTACCACATCGCCATCGCCGAGATGGCCGGTTACCTGAAAGATGGGCGCATGAAGAGCAAGGAAGACGTGGTGAAGGGGCTCGATACCTTCCCCGAGTCGCTGAACAAGCTCTTCGCGGGCGAGAACTTCGGCAAGCTGGTGCTGCAGGTCGCCGAGGACTAGTCGAGTCGCAGGCCGGGTCGCCGGAGGCGGCGCTCCGGCTCAGCCCAGGTCGGGCCGCATCGGGATGTCGCCCAGCGCGTCGTCCTCGCGCAGGCCGCGGGCGGCCTTCAGCAATTCGATCGACAGGCCGTCGCCGTGGCCGGCGAAGCCCCGGGCGATGCCCTCGAGCACCGTCGACAGGCCGGCTTCGCCGTCGTTGCGCGCATCCATGCTGATGTTGAGCACCCGGGCCGCCATCTGGCGGTAGGTGACGGCGCCCGCGCCCTCCAGCGCGGCCACCAGGTCGAGGTACAGCGCCAGGTTCAGGTCGAACACCAGCTTTGGCGTGATCTCGAAATCCCTGTTCTTGTCGTCCATGTGGGTTGGCTCCTTTTTTTACCGAGCCTCCACTCTAGCCAGAAAAGATGAAGGCGCCCCGTCGGATACAGCCTGATTCAGCACGCATGCATCACCGCGATCGTCACGATCAACGTGCGCGCGTGCCCATGATCGCCGCCGAGATGATCAGCCAGGCTGCCAGCACGATGGTCCAGGTCAGCGGCCGGCCGGTCACGAACATCAGCAGCGCCGTCGAGCCCAGCGGCGTGATGTAGCTCAGGATGCCGATCTGCCGCGCGTCGCCGCGCTTGAGCGCCATGTCCCACACGAAGAAGGCCGCGCCCAGCGGGCCGAGGCCGCAAAGCACCAGCAGCAGCCAGTCGCGGCCCGATAGCGGCACCGACGGTTCCAGCACCGCGTGACAGGCCAGCGAGAGCGCGCCCGAGACCAGCCCGAACAGGCCGATCGCCGAGGTCGGGAAGGCCGGCACGCGCTTCGTCCAGAGCGAATAGCTCGCCCACACGAAGGCCGAGGCCAGCGCCGGCACGAAGCCCCAGTGCCCCGCGGCGGAAGCGCCCCCGCCCCCGCCTGCGCCCAGGATCGCCGCTGCCGCGCCGCCAAAACCCAGCAGCCCCGCCACCAGGTGCAGCGGCCGCAGCGACACGCCCGGCAGCAGCACCGGCGCCAGTACCACCATCAGCAGCGGCCAGAGGTAGTTGACCAGGTTGGCCTCCACCGGCGGCGCGTAGCGCAGCGCGATGAACAGCAGGAAGTGATAGCCGAAGAGTCCGTAGATGCCCAGCGCCAGCGTGCGCGGCGGCACCTTCCAGGCAGAGCGGTCGCGCAGCACCAGCGGCCAGCTCGGCACGCTGCCGATGATGAGCGCCAGCCCGGTGAGCAGGAAGGGCGGCAGGTGGGACAGGGAGGTGCCCAGCGAGGCGAGCGTGGTCCACAGGGCGATGGCGATCATTGCGTAGGCGGTCGATGGCATGGACGGCGAGGCTACGCGATGCGGTCGTCGCGCAATGACGGTCCGTCGTCGCGAAACGACGGTTCGGGTGTTGCAGGCAGGGAGAAAGTCAGCGCCGAAGGGCCGCCGTCAGCGCCGATGGCGACCGATACCCCGTGCGCCGCGCCGTCTCCGCCACGCTCATGCCGCCCAGCCGCAGCTCGCGCGCATGCGCCAGCCGCAGCGAGCGCAGCCACTGCATCGCGCCCATGCCCTGCTCGTCGCGGCAGCGCTGGGCGAACTGGCTGGGGCTCAGGCAGGCGACCTCCGCCAGGTCGGCCACGGCCAGCGGCTGGTGCCAGCGGACGCGGGCCCAGTCGGCGAGCAGGGGCCAGTCGATGCGGCGGCGGCGCGATTCGGCGGAGGACGCCGGCGACGGGCTCCAGGCCTCCAGCAGCAGCGCGGGGCCGTGCTGCAGCGCCAGTGCCGAGGCCTGCGGCTGCTTCATGCATTGCGCCAGGTAGCGCGCCAGCGCGTGCAATTGCGGCGAGCCGGGCGGTGCGCGCTCGGCGCATCGGGCCCATGCGGGCTGCGTGGTGTCGAGCACCAGACACACGGCGCCGTGCCTGCGGGCGCTGAAGTCGTGCCGGTCGCCCGGCGCCACCACTTGCGCCTCGCCGGCTGCGATGCCGGCGCCTCGGCCTTCCACCTCGATTTCGAGCACGCCGTCCAGGCCGATCAGCACCTGGAAATGGTCGTGCGCGTGGCTGCCGTGCGAGTGGCCGTAGTCGCGCAGGGCCAGGGTGTGCGTGGCGGGCGTGTGCATTGAAGGGGCAGTGCAGAAGAATCGGCGATTTTCCGCCTGCCCTCTGCCGCTGTCACCCCAGCCGCAGCAGCACCGCCGAGGCTGCACAGACGATCAGGAACGGAATGCTGATGCGATGGAACTCGCTCAGCCCGTTCGGCAGCTTTGCCAGCCGCAGCGCGATCAGGTTGGCCAGCGAGCCCAGCACGCAGCCGAAGCCGCCCACGCTCACCCCGGCCGCCAGCGCGGGCAGGTCGCGCACGTGGCCGTCCAGCAGGATCGCCGCAGGCACGTTGCTGATGAACTGCGAGGTGACGATGGCCGCGAGGTACGCGCGCCAGCCCTCGGTGATCGGCCAGTGGCCCAGCAGCGCGACCACGGCAGGCAGCTCCGCCAACTGCCGCAGGTCCACGAACATCAGCGCGATGATCGCCAGCAGCGCCCAGTCGATGCCGCGCAGCACGCGCGGATAGCTCACCAGGAACACGCCGAACACCACGCCCAGGCCCGCGAGAAGCCAGTGCCGGTCCAGCGCGATCACGAAGCCCACGAACAGCAGCCCCGACAGCGCCAGCATGCGCGGCTGCACAGGCGCCGCCTCGGCCTGCGGCTTGAGCTCGATCGGTGTGCGCGGCACCAGCAGCCACACGGCCACGAACACCCAGAACAGCATCACCGCCACCGTCGGGCCCATCATCCCCATGAAGGCGACGAAGCCTTCGCCCGAGCGGTGCCACACATAGAGGTTCTGCGGATTGCCGATGGGCGTGAGCGCGGAGCCCGCGTTCACCGCGAGCGCCTGCAGCACCACCAGCCGTGCGAGCGGAAGGTGCGCCTGGGTGGCGAGCACGCGTGTCAGCGGCACCAGCAGGAACAGGCTCACGTCGTTGGTGACCAGGGCGGAGAGGAAAGCCGCGCTGGCCGTCAGCAGCATCGCCAGGCTGCGCTGGTTGTGCGTGCGCGCGAGCAGGCGCTGCGCGGTGGCCTGCAGCATGCCGCTGCGTTCCACGCCCTGGGTGATGGCCAGCAGGCCGGCGAGCGCGCCGACGGTCTGCCAGTCGACCAGGCGCAGCCAGTCCATGGGCGCGCGCGGGTGCAGGAAGGCGAACAGCACCGCCACGGCGACCAGCACCCACAGCAGGCCGTTGCCGCCGCCGCCGTGGTCGGGCGCTGCCCCCGCGCCGGTGTCAGCGGACGGCGAGTTCACGAAGCTCGCGCTTGAGCACCTTGCCGATCGCGCTGCGTGGCAGCTCGTCGATGAAGGCGAGGCGCGCCAGGCGCTGTGTCTTGCCGACCTGGGCATTGGCCCACTGCAGCAGTTCTTCTTCGCTCGTGGCGTCACCCTCGCGGCGCACCACGAAGGCGGCAGGCGTCTCGCCCCACTGCTCCGAAGGCACGCCCACCACCGCCACGTCGGCCACCGCCGCATGGCCGCGCAGCACGGCCTCGAGGTCGCTCGGGTAGATGTTGAAGCCGCCGCTGATGATCATGTCCTTCTTGCGGTCGAACAGCGTGAGGAAGCCGTCGGCGTCGAAGCGGCCCACGTCGCCGGTGCGGATGAAGCGCTTGCCGGTGGCATCGAACCACTCGGCCTCGCGCGTCTTCGCGGGCTGGCGGTGGTAGCCGGTCATCATGCCGGCCGAATGGCCCACCACCTCGCCGGCCACCTCGGTGTCGCCGCGCGGCAGATCGTTGCCGTCCTCGTCGATCAGACGGATGTCGCTGCCCTCGGCGGGCCGGCCCACGGTGTGCAGCTTGGTGGGGTTCAGGTGCGCCTCCAGGATGCAGGTGCCGCCGCCCTCGGTCATGCCGTAGAACTCGACCAGCCCGCCGGGCCAGCGCTTGAGCACGTCGGCCTTCAACGCGGCGCCGAAGGGTGCGCTGGTGCTGAACTTGTGCCTGTACGAGGACAGGTCGTGCTCGTCGAAGCGCGGGTGCGCCATTAGCCGCTGGTACTGCACCGGCACGAGCATGGTGTGCGTCACGCGGCGCTGCTGTGCTAGTTGCAGGTAGCCCAGCGCGTCGAACTTGGGCATCAGCACCACGCAGCCGCCGAAGGCCAGCGTGGGGAAGAACACCACCAGCGTGGTGTTGGAGTACAGCGGCGTCGACAGCAGCGTGACCGAGTCGGGCCCGTACTCGTACTTCGCGCCGCGCTGCACGTGGGCCCAGCGCATGCCGTGGCCCTGCACGATGCCCTTGGGCTCGCCCGTGGTGCCCGACGAATAGATGATGTTGAAGGCCCAGCCCGGTTGCACGTCCACAGGCTCGGGCCGCGCACCGGCAGGCGCCAGCCATTCGTCGATGCCGCGGCCGACCTGCGAGCCGTCGAGCGCCACGCGCGCGATGCCGCCTTCCTTCGCGGGGCCGATCACTTCGGCCGCCGACGCGTCGCTGAACAGGATGCGCGCCTCGGCGTCCTCGATCATGCGCGCCAGGCTCGCGGGTGCGGAGCCGGGCGCCAGCGGTGCCACCGCGACGCCCGCGCGCAGCGCGCCCAGGAACACGGCCGCGTAGTTCACCGACGACGAGGCGCAGATGGCGATCGCGTCGCCGGCCTTGAGCCCGTCGCGCTGCAGGCTGGCCGCGACGCGGTCCATCAGCGCGTCGAGGGAGCGGTAGTCCAGCGTGCGGTTCGCGTCCGACAGCGCGGCGTGGTCGGGCGTGTGTTGCGCGTGGAGGCGGACCAGGTCGGCGATGGCGCCGAAACTGCGCTCCATGGCGGCTTGGACGGCAGGGTGCGTTTGCAAAGTCATCTCTTCCTTCTTCTTGGCCAGCCGGCAGGATAGCGAAATGCTCCCGCTTCCAGCCAGCGCCTTGGCGACCGCGCGGCTGCAGGACGGCGCGCCGTCAGTTGGCGCTCAGGAACGCGGGAACACGATCCCCGGGCGCTGTCCGCCAAGCAGCAGCGGCGCTTGCCGTCACCAACAGGGAGCTACCGTGCACATCATCTGGACGATTCTGATCGGCTTCATCGCCGGGCTCCTGGCCCGCGCCGTGCTGCCAGGCAACAACTCGATGGGGTTCATCCTCACGGCGGTGCTCGGCATCGCGGGCTCGCTGGTCGCCACCTATGCGGGGCAGGCCATGGGCTGGTATGCGGCGGGCGCGGGAGCCGGCTTCATCGCCTCGGTGGTCGGCGCAGCCGTGTTGCTCGGGGTCTGGCACCTCGTGAGCCGCTGAGGCAGTCCGTTCCCCGTTCCCGTTACAAGGAGTCATCCATGGGTCTACTCGACATCCTCCAACAGGCCATCGGCAATAACAACAACGCCGAGGCCCACATCGACCAGGTCGCGCAGCACGCCTCGCCCGGCGAACTGGGCGCGGGGCTCGCCGCGGCGATGCGCTCGGACCAGACGCCGCCCTTCGGCGACACGGTGGGCCAGCTGTTCGGCCAGTCGTCGCCGGCACAGCAGGCGGGCGTGCTCAACCAGATCCTGGCCACGCTGGGCCCCGCGGCCGCCTCGGCGCTGGCCGGCGGCGTGCTCGGGCGCATGCTGCAGCCGGGCCAGACGCAGGTCACGCCCGACCAGGCCTCGCAGCTCTCGCCCGCGCAGGTGACCGAGATCGCCACGCATGCCGAGCAGCAGCACGCGGGTGTGATCGATGAGGTGAGCCAGTTCTATGCGCAGCACTCGGGCCTGATCAAGACGCTGGGCGGCGCGGCCATCGCCATCGCGCTGGCGAAGATGAAGGAGAACGCGACGCGCGGTTGAGCCGTGTCGCTGGAGCGCCTCACCGGCTTCGCGCACTCGATTCCGCGGTGTCCCGAGAAGAGGCCGCGCCGGACTTGCTAGCCGCCGGCGTCCAGCGCGAGGCTGCGCAGGTTCCAGGCGTGCATCGAGGCCGCGCGCAGCGGCGTGTGCTGCGTGGGAAAGTGCACGAAGTGGCTGTCGCCGGTGGCGTAGATCACCGGGGCGTCGAGCGACAGGGCATCGACCACCTGTGTCTGCGTGATGAGGCCGCGCGCCCTGAACGCGTTCGCGAAGTAGGTCTGGTCGCCGCCGTTGGCGTGGATCGAGGAGCGGTCGGGCGCATTCTCGATCTGCCGGCAGACGTCCTCGACCAGCGCATGCATCGCGGGCGTGTTGCGCACGCCGACCACGCTGGAATTCATGTTCCACGCCGTATGGTCGTTGCCGACCAGGGCTTCCCGTCCGTCGACCAGCGGTTCCATGCGCAGCGACTGGTTCATCGCGATGATGTCCGCGTCGACCCACAGCAGGAACTCGTGCTCCGCGAGGTGGTGCCGCATCACGTGCGGCTTGGCCCACGAGCCCGTCAGCCCGTTCGCGAACTCCGGCACCTTGCGGTAGAGGTGGTAGCCGTAGCCATGGCGCAGGCAGTAGCGCGCGAAGCTCTCCTCGTGGATGCGGCCGTAGCTCGCGATGTGGTGCGTGTAGATGCTCACGAAGGCGATGCGCGCGCCGGGGTTCAGGTGCAGCTCGTCGCCGTCTGGCAGCGCGGCTTCGGCGAGCGCAACGCTGGGCGGCTGCTCGCCCGCGGCCAGCGCCGCGGCCTCGTCGACCAGGTTCTGCACGCCGCGGAAGTCGTAGTCCAGCGTCGGCGTCCACCGGTTGGCGGGGCCCGCGCGGTGCCAGGTGGGCGCGTCGCTGGCCACCAGCGGCCGCACGCCGCGGATGGAGTCGTGATAGCCGCCACCGGGCCAGCTGGCCTGCACGTTGGGGTAGATGCCGCTGGGCAGCGCCAGTCCGCAGGGGCGTGGCGGAAAGACATGCGCGACCAGCGAGTTCTCAGGCTGCTCGTCGTCTTCCAGGATGCGCACCGCCCAGTGGGAGACATGGTCGACCAACTGGCGAAGCTTCTCGCGCACCTCGGCCGTATTGCGCAGCAGGAGCATGCTGGTGTTGCACAGCGCGTCGTCGTCGGGCTGCGCGCTGACCAGCGCGTCGATGCCCTCGAAAGTCTCTTCCAGCGCACGGGGCTCGTACACGACCGCGAACTGGTCGAGCACCAGCAGCAGGCCGCCTTCGGCGATCCGCGGCAGGTGGTGGTAGATCGCGTGGTAGCGGAAGTAGACCGGCTGGCGCGGGCCCCACACGTGGGTGCTGTCGACGACGTGGTGCGCGTAGCCGTGCCGGCGCGCATAGGCCGCGTGGTTTTCGACCAGGCCGGGGACGGGGCGGGTCGAGAGGGTGGTCAGGACGGTGGCTGGCGGCATCTGCTCTCCCCTGAATCGAAAAAAGGCCCTCGATGGGGCCTTTCTTTCTTCGTCTTCGACGCGGTCCGGTCAAACGCCGGCGGCGTGCGCCTGCTGATCCGCGTGATAGCTAGACCGCACCATCGCACCCACCGCCGCGTGGCTGAAGCCCATCTTGTAGGCCTCTTCCTCGAACATCTTGAAGGTGTCGGGGTGCACATAGCGGCGCACCGGCAGGTGCGAGCCCGACGGCGACAGGTACTGGCCGATGGTCAGCATGTCGATGTCGTGGGCGCGCATGTCGCGCATCACCTGCAGGATTTCATCGTCGGTCTCGCCCAGGCCGACCATGATGCCGCTCTTGGTCGGCACGCTGGGGTGCAGCGCCTTGAACTTCTTGAGCAGGTTCAGGCTGAACTGGTAGTCGCTGCCGGGGCGCGCTTCCTTGTAGAGGCGTGGCGCGGTTTCCAGGTTGTGGTTCATCACGTCCGGCGGCGCGGCCTTGAGGATCTCGAGGGCGCGGTCGTCGCGGCCGCGGAAGTCGGGCACGAGGATCTCGATCTGCGTGGTGGGCGAGAGCTCGCGGATGTTCCTGATGCAGTCGACGAAGTGCTGGCTGCCGCCGTCGCGCAGGTCGTCGCGGTCGACGCTGGTGATCACCACGTACTTCAGGCGCAGCCTGGCGATGGTCTTTGCGAGGTTGAGCGGCTCGTCCTTGTCGAGCGGATCGGGGCGGCCGTGGCCCACGTCGCAGAACGGGCAGCGGCGCGTGCACTTGTCGCCCATGATCATGAAGGTGGCCGTGCCCTTGCCGAAGCATTCGCCGATGTTGGGGCAGGAGGCTTCTTCGCAGACGGTGTGCAGGTTGCTTTCGCGCAGGATCTGCTTGATCTCGTAGAAGCGGGTGGTGGGGCTGCCGGCCTTGACACGGATCCAGTCGGGCTTCTTGAGCACTTCGCCGCTTTGCACCACCTTGACGGGAATGCGTGACAGCTTGGCTGCCGCCTTCTGCTTGGCCAGGGGGTTGTAGGTTTCGGCGCTTTGTGCGTCGCGGACGACTTCTGTGGTGCTCATTGGTGTGTCAAGGCGCCAGGAAGGTGCAGAGCTTCTGGCCCAGCACCGCGGCGGCTTCTTCCCATGTGGTTTGGATGCCGATTGTAGAAAGATCGACCGTCTGCAGCCCCGCGTAGCCGCAAGGGTTGATGCGCGAGAAGGGTTCGAGGTCCATACGCACGTTGAGCGCCACGCCGTGATAGGTGGCGTGGCGGCTCACCTTGATGCCCAGCGCCGCGATCTTGCCGAGCCCGCGGAACGGGTCGGCCGCGGGCATCGGGCCGGTCAGCGCCGCGTGCGAGAACGGGTCGTCCAGCCGCACGTAGATGCCTGGGGCGCCTGCCACGCGGTGGCCCGTGACGCCGAAGTGCGCCAGCGTGCGCAGCACCGATTCCTCGATGCGGTAGACGTATTCCTTGACGAAGTAGCCCGCGCGGCGCAGGTCGATCAGCGGATAGGCCACCACCTGGCCGGGGCCGTGGAAGGTGACCTGCCCGCCGCGGTCGGTCTGCACGACGGGTATCGCGCCAGGGTTGAGGATGTGGTCCTGCCGGCCCGCGATGCCTTGCGTGAACACCGGCGTGTGCTCGCAAATCCATAGCGCATCGGGCGTCTCGGGGGTGCGCTCGAGCGTGAACTGCTTCATCGCCGCGAAGGTGTCGGCGTAGTCGACACGGCCCAGCGGGCGCAGCTCGATAGCGGGGGCGGCGATGGTGTCGGTCATCGCATGGCCTGCCGCGCCGCGGGCCCGGGCATCAGAGGACGACCTTGACCATCGGATGCGAGGACAGCGCGCGATACAGGTCGTCGAGCTGCTCGCGGCTGGTGGCCGTGACGGTGATGGTCACGCCGAGGTAGTTGCCGGCCTTGCTGTCGCGCAGCTCGACGGTGGTGGCGTCGAAGGCGGGGTCGAAGCGCTCGGCGATCTGCGTGACGGCGTGCACGAAGCCGTCGACCTTGGCGCCCATCACCTTGATCGGGAACTGCGAGGGGTACTCGATCAGCGATTCCTTGCGCGGATCGGGGATCGAGGTGGTTTCGGTGGCGGGGGTGTTGCTGTCGGTCATGCCGGGGCTCCGTGTTTCTGCTCTTGCTGCTTGCGCGCGTTGTGTACCTTGGCCTCCTGGTAGGCCTCGTACAAGCTCTCGTAGATGGGGCCGGGGCGGCCATTGCCAATAGGCTTGCCGTCCAGCGTGACGACCGGCAGCAGCTCCTTGCTGGCCGAGGAGATCAGCACTTCGTCGGCGGCGAACACTTCCTCGCGTGAGATGGGACGCAGTTCGAACGGAATGCCGAGCGTCCTGCTCATGCGCTCGAAGAGGCCGTAGCGGATGCCCGTGAGCACGAGGTTGTTCTTGGGCGGGCCCATCAGCTTGCCGTCCTTCACGATCCACACGTTGCTCGACGAGGCCTCGCTGAGCCAGTCGTCGCGGAACATGATGGTCTCGGCCGCGCCGGCCTCCACGCTGATTTGCCGCGCGAGCACGGCACCCAGCAGGCTGGTGCTCTTGATGTGCGCCTTCTGCCAGCGGAAGTCGGCCGCGGTGACACAGGCCACGCCCTTGGCGCGGACGGCCTCGGAGATGGGCGGCAGCGGGTTCACCATCACGAACACGGTGGGGCGGATGCCGCGCACCATCGCATGGTCGCGCGGGGCCACGCCGCGAGTGACCTGAAAGTACACTGACTGCGGCGCCTCGCCTGCGGGTGCGACGAGGCGCATCACGATCTCGCGCCACTGCGCGAGCGAGAGCGGGTTCTCGATCTGCAGCTCGGCGAGCGAGCGGTCGAGGCGGGCCATGTGCTCCTCGAAGCAGAAGGGCTGGCCGAAGTAGACGGGGACGTATTCGTAGATGCCGTCGCCGAAGATGAAGCCGCGGTCGAGGACGCTGATCTTCGCGTCGCGCAGCGCGGTGTACTCGCCATCGAGGTAACAAAGCGTGGCGGGCAGGGCGTCGGTGATAGGGTGCATGCCGGAATTATGGTTGCGCACGCCACGTCGGGCTCCGGTCAGGGAATGCGGCAGCGTTTTGCGTGCGCGACAGCACGGGTGGCGGGACAGGCTGGGTTTTTACTTATAATCAATGGCTTTGTAGAAATTCTGGGTCGTCATCCGGGCTTCATTCGAAATGAAAACAATCGCCCGTCATGACTCGGAGGCCAGTGAAAACGGTGAAGGCCTCGACACGGAATTCAAGCCGCTGACCGCCGATGAGGCGCGTGAGCTGCGAGCAAAGAACCCATCGATCTCCCCTTGGCGGGTGATCGCGGGGCAGTTGGTTGTCGGTCTGGTGGTGGCTCTGGCCGCCTGGGGGCTGACGGGGAGGCAAAATCTGGGCTGGTCCGCCGCATATGGCGCGATCGCGGTGGTTGTTCCATCGGCGGTCTTCGCGCGCGGGTTGACCGGCCGGTTTTCCTCCCTGAATCCGGGCACTGCGGTGTTCGGATTCTTCCTGTGGGAAATGGTCAAGATGGCCTTGTCGATGGCGATGCTGATCGCTGCGCCAAGGCTTATTACGGCGCTGAGCTGGCCAGCAATGCTGATCGGCCTGGTGGTGACAATGAAGGCGGCCTGGTTGGCGGTGATGTTCTCGCCCCGGCGCCGGAAACTGAGAGACGAGTAACGGAATGGCTGCTGAAAACGCTGCGGAACATGGTCAGACCGCGGGTGAATACATCGTTCACCACTTGACGCACCTGCAAAGCTCCAAGCCCGGAGGTGTGGCCGACTTCTCGGTTTTCAACTTCGACTCTCTCTTCTTCTCGATCACGCTCGGCATCCTGGGTTGCTGGCTGCTCTGGCTGGCTGCCCGCAAGGCCACTTCGGGTGTTCCCGGCCGTTTTCAAGCGGCTGTCGAACTGCTCGTCGAAATGGTCGACCAGCAGGCCAAGGGCATCGTTCACAACGCCACGAGCCGCAAGTTCGTCGCGCCGCTGGCCCTGACCATCTTCGTCTGGATCTTCCTGCTGAACGCAATGGACCTGTTCCCGGTCGATTTGTTCCCGGCGATCTGGGCCAAGATCTTCCACATCGCCGGCGAAGACCCGCACCACGCCTACCTGCGCGTCGTGCCCACCGCCGACCTGTCGGTGACCATGGGCATGTCGGTGGCGGTGCTGCTGATCTGCATCTACTACAACATCAAGATCAAGGGTGCCGGCGGCTGGGTCCACGAGCTGTTCACCGCGCCCTTCGGCAATCACTGGGCTCTGTACCCCTTCAACTTCGCCATGCAGATGATCGAGTTCGTCGCCAAGACGGTCTCGCACGGCATGCGGTTGTTCGGCAACATGTACGCTGGCGAACTGATCTTCCTGCTGATCGCCCTGATGGGCGGTGCCTGGTCCATGTCGGCCACCGGCATCGGCCTGGCCATCGGCCACATCATCGCGGGCACGGCCTGGGCCATCTTCCACATCCTGATCATCACGCTGCAAGCCTTCGTGTTCATGATGCTGACGCTGGTCTACATCGGCCAGGCCCACGATCACCACTGATCGTCAGTTTTCGTTCTTGTTTTTGTTTTTCTCTTCAACCAAAGTCCTCTAGGAGTCATCATGGAAGTTATTAGCTTTGTTGCACTGGCCGCCGGCCTGATCATCGGTCTGGGCGCTGTGGGCGCATGTATCGGCATCGGCATCATGGGCAGCAAGTACCTCGAGTCGGCCGCACGTCAGCCCGAACTCATGGGTGAACTCCAAACCAAGATGTTCCTGCTGGCCGGCCTGATCGACGCCGCGTTCATTATCGGCACCGGTATCGCCCTGTGGTTCGCAACGGCCAACCCGTTCCTGTCGCAAATCGCCAACCTGCCGAAGTAAGTCTTTCTCGTCGGACCTGCGTCGTCGTTCCCTGGCCCTGCTAGCGAATGGCTTCGATTCAATCCCATAGAGAGGGTGAAAAGTGAGCATTACCGGTACCCTGATCGTTCAGATGATCGTGTTCCTGATCCTGGTCGGGTTCACGATGAAGTACGTGTGGCCGCCGATCGCGAAGGCGTTGGACGACCGCGCCGCGAAGATCGCCGAAGGCCTCGCTGCCGCCGACAAGGCCAAGTCCGAGCTGTCCGCCGCCAACAAGCGCGTGGAAGCCGAACTGGGCCAGGCGCGCAACGAGTCCGCGCAACGTCTTGCCGACGCCGAACGTCGCGCCCAGGCCATCGTTGAAGAGGCCAAGGCCCGCGCGACCGAGGAAGGCAACAAGATCGTTGCAGCCGCACGCGCCGAAGCCGAACAGCAGGCACTGAAGGCCCGCGAAGCCCTGCGCGAGCAGGTCGCCGCACTGGCCGTCAAGGGCGCGGAGCAGATCCTGCGCAAGGAAGTGAATGCGGGCGTTCACGCCGACCTGCTCGCCCGTCTGCAGACCGAACTCTGATAGAAGCCATGGCAGAACTCGCCACCATTGCACGCCCCTACGCCGAGGCGCTCTTCAAGGCGTCGTCGTCCGCGTCCTCCGATCTGGCCGGAACCAGCGCCTGGCTCGAAAAGATTGCCGCCATCGCGGCCAATCCGGAGCTCCAGCAGTTCGCCGACAACCCCAAGGCCACGGCCGAACAGGTGATCGGCGTGGTCGCCGGTGCATTCGGTGCACCGCTGGCCGCTCCTGCCCAGAACTTCCTGTCCGCACTCCTCGAGAACGGGCGCTTTTCGGTGCTGCCGGAAATTGCGAAGCAGTTCCGGGCACTGGCCAACGCGAAGAGCGGCTCGTCCGACGCAGTGGTCTATAGCGCCTTCCCGATCGAAGCCGCGGCACTGGCCAACGTGTCTGCCGCGCTCGAGAAGCGCTTCGGTCGCAAGCTCCAGGTCACGGTTCGGCAAGAGCCTGAACTGATCGGCGGCATCCGTGTGGTGGTCGGCGACGAGGTGCTCGACACCTCCGTCAAAGCGCGCCTTGAACAAATGAAAGTTGCGCTGGCGGCCTGACGGTTTCCAGCCCTCTACTTGTAGCCTCAAAGAAAGAAGGAAAGAGTCATGCAACTCAATCCCGCAGAAATTTCCGAACTGATCAAGAGCCGCATCGAGGGCCTCGGGGTCAGCGCCAACATCCGTAACGAAGGCACCGTGGTGTCGGTGACGGACGGCATCGTGCGCGTGCATGGCCTGTCCGACGCGATGCAGGGCGAAATGCTCGAGTTCCCGCCCACGGCAGACGGCACGCCGTCGTTCGGCCTGGCGCTGAACCTCGAGCGCGACTCGGTCGGCGCCGTGATTCTGGGCGAGTACGAGCACATCTCCGAAGGCGACACCGTCAAGTGCACGGGCCGCATCCTGGAGGTGCCGGTGGGCCCCGAGCTCGTCGGCCGCGTGGTGAACGCCCTGGGCCAGCCGATCGACGGCAAGGGCCCGATCAACGCCAAGATGACCGACGTGATCGAGAAGGTCGCCCCTGGCGTGATCGCCCGTAAATCGGTCGACCAGCCGATGCAGACCGGCCTGAAGTCCATTGACTCGATGGTGCCCGTCGGCCGCGGCCAGCGCGAGCTGATCATCGGCGACCGCCAGACCGGCAAGACGGCCGTGGCGATCGACGCGATCATCAACCAGAAGGGTCAGAACATGACCTGCGTCTACGTCGCGATCGGCCAGAAGGCTTCGTCGATCAAGAACGTGGTGCGCGCCCTGGAACAAGCCGGCGCCATGGACTACACGATCGTGGTCGCGGCCTCCGCTTCGGAATCGGCAGCCATGCAATACGTCGCGGCCTACTCGGGCTGCACGATGGGCGAATACTTCCGCGACCGCGGTGAAGACGCGCTGATCGTCTATGACGACCTGTCCAAGCAGGCCGTTGCCTACCGCCAGGTGTCGCTGCTGCTGCGTCGTCCCCCGGGCCGCGAAGCCTACCCCGGCGACGTGTTCTACCTGCACAGCCGTCTGCTCGAGCGCGCAGCCCGCGTAAACGCCGACTACGTCGAAGCCTTCACCAAGGGTGAGGTCAAGGGCAAGACCGGTTCGCTGACCGCGCTGCCGATCATCGAAACGCAAGCCGGCGACGTGTCCGCCTTCGTTCCGACCAACGTGATCTCGATCACCGACGGCCAGATCTTCCTGGAAACCAACCTGTTCAACGCAGGTATCCGCCCCGCCATCAACGCCGGTATCTCGGTGTCGCGCGTGGGTTCGTCGGCGCAGACGAAGATCATCAAGGGCCTGTCCGGCGGTATCCGTACCGACCTGGCCCAGTACCGTGAACTGGCCGCGTTCGCGCAGTTCGCTTCCGACCTCGACGAAGCCACCCGCAAGCAACTCGACCGCGGTGCCCGCGTGACCGAACTGCTGAAGCAGCCGCAATACAGCCCGCTGTCGATCTCGCTGATGGGCGCGTCGCTGTTCGCAGTGAACAAGGGCTTCATGGACGATCTCGAGATCAAGCAGGTGCTGCCGTTCGAACATGGCCTGCACCAGTTCCTGAAGTCCAGCCACGCCGCGCTGCTCGACAAGATCGAGAAGGCCAAGGCACTGGACAAGGAATCGGAAGCCGAACTGCTGGCCGCCGTCACCGCGTTCAAGAAGTCGTTCGCCTGATCGACGCCTTGACCGACGCAAGAAGGAGCTCACATGGCAGCTGGTAAGGAAATCCGCGGCAAGATCAAATCGGTGGAGAACACCAAGAAGATCACCAAGGCCATGGAAATGGTCTCGGTTTCCAAGATGCGCAAGGCGCAGGATCGCATGCGTGCCGCTCGCCCCTACAGCGAAAAGATCCGCAACATCGCAGCCAACCTCGGCAAGGCGAACCCGGAGTACACCCACGCGTTCATGAAGACGAACGACGCCAAGGGCGTCGGCTTCATCATCGTGACCAGCGACAAGGGGCTGTGCGGCGGCTTGAACACCAACCTGCTGCGTGCCGTCACCGGCAAGCTGCGCGAAGCGCAGTCGGCCGGCAGCGTGGTGGAGTCGGTCGCCATCGGCAACAAGGGCCTGGGTTTCCTGAACCGCATCGGCGCCCGCGTGGTGGCCCATGTGACGCAGCTGGGCGACACGCCGCATCTGGACAAGCTCATCGGGCCGGTCAAGACGCTGCTGGACGCCTATGCCGAAGGCAAGCTGTCGGCGGTGTACCTGTGCTACACGAAGTTCATCAACACCATCAGGCAGGAGCCGATGGTGGAGCAGCTGCTGCCGCTGAAGGCCGAGACGCTGCAGGCCGATCCGGCACATCACTCGTGGGACTACATCTACGAGCCCGATGCGCAGAGCGTGATCGACGAGCTGCTGGTGCGCTACGTGGAGTCCCTGGTCTACCAGGCCGTGGCCGAGAACATGGCCTCCGAGCACTCGGCGCGCATGGTGGCCATGAAGGCCGCGACCGACAACGCGGGCAACGTGATCAACGAGCTGAAGCTGGTCTACAACAAGACCCGCCAGGCCGGCATCACGAAGGAACTGTCGGAAATCGTGTCCGGCGCGGCTGCGGCCGCAGGCGTTTGATTGAGGCAATGCAACAGGCCGCGTTGCTGATCGGGTGCGTTCCGCGCGCCCGGTAACCCAAGGCCTTTTTTAGGGGACTCTGCGCAAAATGAAAAAGATGCTTGCTCTGGTGGCTGTTGCTGCCGCTCTGACCGCCTGCTCGAAGAAGGAAGAGGCGCCTGCGCCTGCACCGGCTCCCGCCGCTGCACCTGCTGCACCCGCTCCGGCTCCCGCGCCTGCTCCTGCAGCAGCGCCGGCGGCAGCTCCCGCCGCAGCGCCGACGGCTTCCGCCGACCTGCCGCAGGAATGCAACGACTACCTGGCCAAGGTGCAGACCTGCGTCGCTTCGCAAAGCGGTGCTGCAGCCGACGCCATGAAGGCAAGCCTCGACCAGACGAAGGCCACCTGGGCTTCGATGGGCGCCGACAAGGCTGCGCTGGGTCAGGCCTGCAAGGCTGCTTCCGACGCCTTCGCCGCACAGGCGACGGCCATGAAGTGCTGATGGGAAACTGACAGCAGAACATTCAAGGGTGCCGGCCCCCGCCGGCATTCTTGCAAAAGCGGCCCGTTTTGGCACCAGGACGCTTCTGCAAGAACCTGTCGCAAATTTATTGAGATCCATCCAGAAGGAAACGCCATGGCTGAAGGAAAAATTGTCCAATGTATCGGCGCCGTGGTCGACGTGGAGTTCCCGCGTGACCAGATGCCCAAGGTGTACGACGCCTTGAAATTCGAAGGCAGCGCGCTGACTCTCGAAGTTCAGCAGCAGCTCGGCGACGGCGTGGTGCGCACCATTGCACTGGGCTCGTCCGACGGCCTGCGTCGCGGCCTGATCGTGACCAACACCGGCGCTCCCATCACCGTGCCGGTCGGCAAGGCCACCCTCGGCCGCATCATGGACGTGCTCGGCGCGCCCATCGACGAGCGCGGCCCCGTGGGCCAGGAGCTCACCGCTTCGATCCACCGCAAGGCTCCCGCGTACGACGAACTGTCGCCCTCGCAGGATCTGCTGGAAACCGGCATCAAGGTGATCGACCTGGTCTGCCCGTTCGCCAAGGGCGGCAAGGTGGGCCTGTTCGGCGGCGCCGGCGTGGGCAAGACCGTGAACATGATGGAACTCATCAACAACATCGCCAAGGCTCACTCGGGTCTGTCGGTGTTCGCAGGCGTGGGCGAACGTACCCGCGAAGGCAACGACTTCTATCACGAGATGGCCGATTCGGGCGTCGTGAACCTCGAGAAGCTCGAGGACTCGAAGGTGTCCATGGTCTACGGCCAGATGAACGAGCCCCCGGGCAACCGTCTGCGCGTGGCGCTGACCGGCCTGACCATCGCCGAGTCGTTCCGCGACGAAGGCCGTGACGTTCTGTTCTTCGTGGACAACATCTACCGCTACACGCTGGCCGGTACCGAAGTGTCGGCTCTGCTGGGCCGCATGCCTTCCGCCGTGGGCTACCAGCCGACGCTGGCCGAGGAAATGGGCCGCCTGCAGGAGCGGATCACGTCGACCAAGGTCGGCTCGATCACCTCGATCCAGGCCGTGTACGTCCCTGCCGACGACTTGACCGACCCGTCGCCCGCCACCACCTTCGCCCACCTGGACTCCACCGTGGTGCTGTCGCGTGACATCGCTTCGCTGGGTATCTACCCCGCCGTGGACCCGCTGGACTCGACCTCGCGCCAGCTCGACCCTAACGTGGTCGGCGAAGAGCACTACAACGTGGCCCGCGCCGTGCAAGGCACGCTGCAGCGCTACAAGGAACTGCGCGACATCATCGCGATTTTGGGCATGGACGAACTGGCTCCGGAAGACAAGCTGGCCGTGGCCCGCGCCCGCAAGATCCAGCGTTTCCTGTCGCAGCCGTTCCACGTGGCCGAAGTGTTCACGGGCTCGCCCGGCAAGTACGTGCCGCTGGCCGAAACCATCCGTGGCTTCAAGATGATCGTGAACGGCGAAGCCGACCACCTGCCCGAGCAGGCGTTCTACATGGTCGGCACGATCGACGAAGCGTTCGAGAAGGCCAAGAAGGTCGCTTAAGAAGGAATCACCATGGCAGGCACCATTCATGTGGACGTGGTCAGCGCGGAAGAGTCGATCTTCTCGGGCGAAGCCAAGTTCGTCGCGCTGCCCGGTGAAGCCGGTGAGCTCGGCATCTTCCCGCGCCACACCCCGCTGATCACGCGCATCCGCCCCGGCGCCGTGCGCATCGAAACCGCCGACGGCAAGGAAGAGTTCGTCTTCGTGGCCGGCGGCATCCTCGAAGTGCAGCCGAACGCCGTCACCGTGCTGTCCGACACCGCGATCCGCGGCAAGGATCTCGACGACGAGAAGGCCAACCAGGCCAAGGCCGCAGCCGAAGAAGCGCTGAAGAACGCGAAGAGCGACATCGACATCGCGATGGCCCAGTCCGAGCTGGCCGTGATGGCCGCCCAGATCGCGGCGCTGCGCAAGTACCGTCAGAAGAAGTAAGCTCCCTTCGCTGGAGCACAAGAAAGCCGCCCTCGAGGCGGCTTTTTTTCGTCCTGCGATCCTTCGGAAGCAACCGTCTTTGACCTTAATAAGGTCGAAGTTTGGCCTTGTCCGGCTGAAGCCTGCCACCTAGTATTCGCCTTCGCCCGGCGGCCTGGCCGTTGGCGCAAGACAAGAACACTGGAGACAAGGCGCGTGGCACCCTGGAGTGGCATCACTGCGGACGAGATGCGTTTGCTGGAAACGACCTTCTGGTCGGCCGGCGGTTCGCGCCATGCCATGGCGGAGCAGCTGGGCTTTTCCAAGAGCAAGGCCAACGGGCTGATCGCCGGTCTCGTCGACCAGGGCCTGCTCGCCGAGGCCGGCCTGCAGCGCTCCTCGGGCGGGCGCCGCCCCGAAAACCTCCAGCTGCATGCCGGGCTCGGCGTGCTCGTCGGCGTTGACATAGGCGCCACCAGCCTCGACGTGGCCGTGCTGCGCCCCGACCTCAGCGTGCTCGCCCAGCACGACGAACCCGCCGACGTGCGCGAAGGGCCGGCGGTCGTGCTGGCCCGCGTTCGCGTGCTGATGCGCGAGCTGCTGGCGCGCTGCGGCCACGGCCCCAAGGACGTGCTCGGCATCGGCATCGGCGTGCCCGGCCCGGTCAACTTCGAGATCGGCCAGCTCGTCAATCCGCCGCTGATGCCGGCCTGGGACAGCTTCTCGATCCGCGACTACCTGCGCGAGGACTACGCGGCGCCGGTCTTCGTCGACAACGACGTGAACCTGATGGCGCTCGGCGAGCTGTGGCGCCTGAAGCGCTCGCTGAGCAACTTCCTCGTCATCAAGATCGGCACCGGCATCGGCTGCGGCATCGTGTGCCACGGCGAGGTGTACCGCGGCGCCGCCGGATCGGCCGGCGACGTCGGCCACATCTGCGTCGACCAGGAAGGCCCGCGCTGCCATTGCGGCAACCTCGGCTGCGTCGAGGCTATGGCCGCCGGCCCGGCGATCACGCGCATGGCGGTGCAGGCCGCGGAAGCGGGCGAGAGCGCCGCGCTTGCCGAAGTGCTGCGCCAGCACGGCCGCATCGACGCCGTCGACGTGGGCCAGGCCAGCCGCGGCGGCGACACGGCCGCCAACGCGATCATCCAGCGCGCGGGCAGCCTGATCGGGCAGATGCTCGCGTCGGTCGTCAACTTCTTCAATCCGTCGCATGTGTTCATCGGCGGTGGCATCACGCGCATCGGGCCGCTGTTTCTTGCTGCCGTGCGGCAGAGCGTCTATCAGCGCTCGCTGGCGCTTTCCACGCGGCACCTGGAGATCCAGTACACGCCGCTGGGCATGCAGGGCGGCGTGATCGGCGCCGGCGTGCTCGCGATGCAGGAGACGCTGAAGGCCCGCGGGGTGGCGCCATGACGAACGCTACCGCCATCCAGACGAAGGGCAGCGTCGCCGTGGAGTTCGAGGGCATCGTGAAGGCCTTCGGCCCGGTGCAGGTGCTGCACGGCGTGAGCTTCGCGCTCGCGCCCGGGCGGGTGTACGGCCTGCTCGGCGAGAACGGCGCGGGCAAGTCGACGCTGATGAAGATCCTCTCGGGCTACGAGTCGGCCACCGGCGGCACGCTGAAGATCAACGGGCAGCCGCAGCGGTTCGCGAGCTCGCGCGACGCCGAGGCGCTGGGCATCGTGCTGATCCACCAGGAGTTCAACCTCGCCGAGGACCTGAACGTGGCCCAGAACATCTTCCTGGGCCACGAGAAGAAGAAGGGCTGGCTGCTCGACGACGCCGCCATGGAGCGCGACGCCGCTTCCGCGCTTGCGGCGGTCGGCCTGAACATCGACCCGCGCACCAAGGTGCGCAGGCTGATCGTCGCCGAGAAGCAGCTCGTGGAGATCGCGAAGGCCATCGCGCGCCGCGCCCGCCTGCTCGTGATGGACGAGCCCACCGCCACGCTCACGCCCGGCGAGACCGAACGCCTCTTCAAGCTCATCGCCCAGCTGCGCGCCGACGGCGTGACCATCGTCTACATCTCCCACAAGCTCGACGAGGTGGAGCGCGTGACCGACGATGTCATCGTCATGCGCGACGGCCGCTTCGTCGCTCGCGCGCCGACGGCCGAGGTCACGCGCCAGCAGATGGCCAACCTGATGGTGGGCCGCGAGCTGGCCGACCTCTATCCGCCGCGCGACCCCGTCACCGCGAGCGCGCCCGCCATGCGCGTGCAGGGCTTCAGCGTGCCCGGCTGGGCGCAGGACGCGAGCTTCGAGGTGCGCCTCGGCGAGATCCTCGGCTTCGCGGGCCTCGTGGGCGCCGGTCGCACCGAGCTCTTCGAAGGCCTGCTGGGCCTGCGGCCCGCGAGCGGCGGCACCGTCGAGATGCAGGGCCAGCCCGTGCCGCACGGCAAGGGCTGGCGCAACCCGCGCGATGCGGCGAAGCACGGCCTCACGTACCTCAGCGAAGACCGCAAGGGCAAGGGCCTGCACGTCGATTTCGGCCTGCGCCAGAACCTCACGCTGATGGCGCTGGAGCGCTATGCCCAACCCTGGCTCAAGCCCGAGGCCGAGCGCGGCGCGCTGGCCGAGGCGGTGAAGGACTACGGCATTCGCACCGGCTCGCTCGACGTCAAGGCTTCGTCGCTGTCGGGCGGCAACCAGCAGAAGCTCGCGCTCGCCAAGGTGCTGCAGCCGAGGCCGAAGGTGGTTGTGCTCGACGAGCCCACGCGCGGCGTCGACGTGGGCGCCAAGCGCGACATCTATTTCCTGATCCAGCGACTCGCCCGCGAAGGGCTCGCGGTGATCGTCGTCTCGTCGGAGCTGATGGAGCTGATCGGCCTGTGCCACCGCGTCGCGGTGATGCGCGCGGGCCGCATCGTCGCCACGCTCGACGCCGACCATCTGACAGAAGAGGAGCTCATCGCTCATGCCACCGGAACAGCAGACACCTCCACCGCCGCGCACGCTTGAAGCCGCGCAGCAGCAGCACCGCAGCGAGGCCGCGCCGCGCTGGACCGAGCGCCTGCACGGCCTCGGCCCGGTCATCGGCCTGGTGCTGCTGTGCATCGCCGGCACGCTGCTGAACGGCGACTTCGCCACGCTGGACAACGCGATGAACGTGCTCACGCGCACGGCCTTCATCGGCATCATCGCGGTGGGCATGTGCTTCGTGATCATCTCGGGCGGCATCGACCTGTCGGTGGGCTCGATGGCCGCGCTGATCGCGGGCAGCGTGATCATGTTCATCAACTGGGCCGGACCGGCCTCGGGCTCGCCGCTGCTGGCGGTGGTGATGGGCGCGGTGCTCGCAGTGGTGCTCGGCGCGGTGTTCGGGCTTGCGCACGGGCTGCTCATCACCAAGGGGCGCATCGAGCCTTTCATCGTGACGCTGGGTACGCTGGGCATCTTCCGCGCGTACCTCACGTACTTCGCCGACGGCGGTGCGCTCACGCTCGACAACGAGCTGTCGGACCTCTACGCACCGGTGTACTACGCGAGCCTCGCGGGCATCCCGGTGCCGGTGTGGGTGTTCGTGATCGTCGCCATCGTGGGCGGCCTCATCCTCAACCGCACGGCCTATGGGCGCTACGTGCAGGCGATCGGTTCCAACGAGCAGGTCGCGCGCTACGCGGCGGTGGACGTCGATCGCGTGAAGATCCTCACCTACGTGCTCCTCGGCGTGTGCGTGGGCATCGCGACGCTGCTGTACGTGCCGCGACTGGGCTCGGCCTCGCCGACCACCGGCCTGCTGTGGGAGCTGGAAGCCATCGCCGCGGTGATCGTCGGCGGCACGGCGCTCAAGGGCGGCGCGGGCAGCATCACCGGCACGGTGGTGGGTGCCGTGCTGCTCTCGGTCATCAGCAACATCCTGAACCTCACCAGCATCATCAGCGTGTACCTCAACGCGGCGGTGCAGGGCTTTGTGATCATCATCGTCGCGTTCCTGCAGCGCGGAAGACGATGAGCTCGCCCCCAGTCTTCGCGCACTTCGTGTCGCTTCGCCAACCCCCTGCCGGGGGCAACACCTGCGGCCCGGCAAAGCCGGTTCCGCGGTGTTCCACGAACAAGCCGTTCATTCTTTTTTCGGTTCCCGTTCCATCAACCACAAGGAGACATCCAGCATGACGACTTTCACCCGACGCCTCGCTCTCACGGCGGTTGCCGCCGCCGCGTTCGCCAGCCTGCCCGCGCTTGCCGCGGAGAAGGTCAATCTCGGCGTTTCGATTCCCGCGGCCACGCACAGCTTCATGGGGGGCATCAACTACTGGGCCAACCAGGCGAAGAAGGACCTGGAGAAGGAACACAAGGACCTGAAGATCACCATCAAGACGGCCGCCAACGCGCCTGAACAGGCCAACCAGCTGCAGGATCTTTCGACGGTCACCAAGATCAACGCGCTGGTCGTGTTCCCCTTCGAATCCGCAGCGCTGACCAAGCCGGTCGCGCAGGTCAAGGCCAAGGGCGCCTACGTGACGGTGGTGGATCGCGGCCTCACCGACACCAGCGCGCAGGATGCGTACGTGGCCGGCGACAACACCGCCTTCGGCAGGATCCCGGCCGAATACATCGTGAAGCAGCTGGGCGGCAAGGGCAACGTGGTGGCGCTGCGCGGCATCGCGACCACGCTGGACAACGAGCGCATGGACGCCTTCAACGCGGTGCTCAAGAACAGCCCCGACATCAAGCTGCTCGACGCCAAGTACGCCAACTGGAACCGCGACGACGCCTTCAAGGTCACGCAGGACTACCTCACGCGCTTCAAGAACATCGACGCCATCTGGGCCGCCGACGACGACATGGCCGTGGGCGTGCTCAAGGCCATCGAGCAGGCCAAGCGCGACGACATCAAGATCATCTTCGGCGGCGCGGGCGCCAAGGGCATGGTCAAGACCATCATGGACGGCAAGGACAAGCGCATCACGGCCGACGTGAGCTACTCGCCCAAGTTCATCTACGACGCGATCAAGCTCACGGCCGAGGCGCGCCTGAAGGGCGAGAAGCTGCCGGCGACGACGATCATTCCTTCGGTGCTGATCACCAAGGAAAACGCGAAAGACTTCTACCACCCCAACTCGCCGTTCTGAGTTCTCCCCCAGGCTTCGCGCACTTCGTGTCGCTACGCCAACCCCCTTCCCGGGGGCAACACCTGCGGCCCGGCGAAGCCGGTTCCGCGGTGTTCCCTGAAAGACACGACATGACCGACACACCTCCTCGCAAACTGCGCTACGCCATGGTCGGCGGCGGCCGCGACGCCTTCATCGGCGCCGTGCACCGCAAGGCCATGGCGCTCGACGGGCAGATCGAGCTCGTCGCGGGCGCGCTCTCGTCCAGCCCCGAGAAGGCGCGCGCCTCGGGCCGCGACCTCGGCCTGGCCGACGGGCGCAACCACGGCGACTGGCAGGCGCTGCTGGCCGACGAGCTGAAGCGCCCGGAGGGCGAGCGCATCGACTTCGTGTCGATCGTCACGCCCAACCACGTGCACTTCCCGGTGGCGCAGGCCTTCGCCGAAGCGGGCTTCCACGTAGTGTGCGACAAGCCGCTGGTGCACACGCGCGAGCAGGCCGACGCGCTGGTCGCCACGGTCGCGAAGAAGGGCACGGTGTTCGGCGTCACCTACAACTACACCGGCTACCCGATGGTCCGGCAGGCGCGCGAGATGGTGCGCTCGGGCCTGATCGGCGAGGTGCGCAAGGTCGTCGTCGAATACAACCAGGGCTGGCTCGCGAGCCATGTCGAAGGCGGCGGCGGCAACAAGCAGGCCGACTGGCGCACCGACCCCGCGCGCAGCGGTGCGGCCGGCGCCATCGGCGACATCGGCTCGCATGCCGAGAACCTCGTGGCCACCGTCACCGGCCTGCGCATCGAGAGCCTGTGCGCCGACCTCGGCGCGCTGGTGCCGGGCCGCATGCTCGACGACGACGGCAGCCTGCTGCTGCGCTTCGAGGGCGGCGCGCGCGGCGTGCTCGTGGCTTCGCAGATCAACACCGGCCTGGAGAACGACCTGCGCCTGCGCGTGTCCGGCACGCTGGGCACGCTCGAATGGCATCAGGAGCAGCCGAGCCGGCTGGTGCACCTGCCGCACGATGGCCCCTTACAGGTGCTCACGCGCGGCGCGCCGTGGCTGTGCGAGTCCGCGCAGCGTGCGAGCCGGCTGCCGGCGGGACACCCGGAAGGCTTCATCGAGGCCTTCGCGAACGTGTACGCGGGCGTGGCGGCGGACATCCGCGCCAGGCTCGCGGGCCGGCCGGCCGATCCGCTGGCGGCCGACTATCCGCGCGTGGAGGACGGTGCGCGCGGCGTGCGCTTCATCGAACGCACGGTGGCTTCGGCGAAAAGCGAATTAAAGTGGACGCCCTGGTAGCGCGCGGCGCGCTGCCCGGGATGCCATGACACCTCCAGCGTCCGACGCCACGTCCTCCTCCTCTTCGTCGTCTTCTTCCGCACCGTCACCAACGGCGGTGCCGCCGTGGCTCGCGGCCCTGTGGAAGCGCTGCATCACGCTGTTCCCCCTGAAGCTGGTCGGCAACACCATCGCCACGCTCGGCTTCTTTCCGCTGTACTTCTGGATCATGAAGAACGCGGGCCAGGCCTGGGTGCTGCCGCTCACGCCCATCGACGGGCTTATCGCCTTCTGGCCATGGCTGCTGCCGGTGTATCTGTCGCTCTGGGGCTACATCGCGCTGCCGGTGCTGCTGGCCAGGGACATGCGCGAGCTGCAGGGCTTCTCGCTGGGCTGCGCGGCGATGACGCTGCTGGCGCTGCTCGTGTTCTGGTTCAAGCCCACGGCAATTCCCAACTTCGTGGTCGAGACCACGCCGGGCACCTCGCTGCAGTTCCTCAAGATGGTGGATTCGGCGGGCAATGCCTTTCCGTCGCTGCACGTGTCGTTCTCGGTGTTCACCTGCGTCGCGCTGGCGCGGCAGCTGCGCGCGGTGGGCGCGCCAGCCTGGCTGCGCGTTGCCAACGTGGCGTGGGCCGCGGGCATCGTCTATTCGACGATGGCGGTGCGCCAGCATGTGCTGATCGACGTGCTGGGCGGCTTCGCGCTGGGCGTGGCCTTCGGCATCGCCACGCGTGAGCGTGCTGCGGCGGCCGCACCGGCGTAGGCCGATTGCGATATACCGCCGCGCCAGCGCGCGCGGTACAAACCGGGCATCGTCGTCCAGTGCCGGGGGAGCCTGCCATGAACATCCGTCTTTTCGCCGTGGTGGCCTGCGTGGCGGCCGGTGCCCTCGCGGGCCCCGTGCTCGCGCTCGACTTTCCCGCACGCAAGCCCGGCCTCTGGGAGATCCGCACAGGAGACGGCACCGGCAAGGACGCCGCGGCCGACCACACCATGCAGCAGTGCATCGACGCGGCCAGCGACAAGGCGCTGCGCGACATGGGCCAGGGCATGGGCAAGGACATGTGCTCGAAGCAGGAGCTGAGCGCGGACGGCGGCAGGCTGGTCATGGACTCGGTCTGCAAGATCGGCAACACCGTCGCCACCTCGCACGCGGTGATGAGCGGCGACTTCAGCACCGCCTACCGCATGGAGAGCAAGTCGAGCTACAACCCGCCGCTGATGGGCCGCGCCGAGGGCCACAGCGTGATGGAGGCCAAGTGGATCGGCCCCTGCAAGGCCGACCAGAAGCCCGGCGACATGGTCATGCCCAACGGCATGAAGATGAACGTGCTCGACATGGCTAAGAACCGACCGAAGCGCCCCTAGGGTAGGCGCCCGCCCACAACGCTTTGCGCCCGCCGCGCGGCGGCGCCAAACCCCGGCAGCGCCTACGATGGCGTGCCATGCCTCCCGCAAAGCAGGAAGAAGACCTCCTCGTCGTCGCCAGGCCCGAGGGCCTGTATTGCCCGCCCGGCGATTTCTACATCGACCCGTGGCGGCCGGTGGCGCGCGCCGTCGTCACGCATGCGCATTCGGACCACGCGCGCGCCGGGCATGGGCACTACCTCGCCCACACCGACAGCGCCGGCACGCTGCGCGCGCGCCTGGGCAGCGACATCGCGCTGCAGACGCTGCCCTACGGCGGGGCCATCGAGCACCACGGCGTGCGCGTCTCGCTGCACCCTGCGGGCCATGTGCTGGGCTCGGCGCAGGTGCGGCTGGAGCACGGCGGGCGCGTGTGGGTCGCCTCGGGCGACTACAAGACCGAGGCCGACGGCACCTGCCCGCCGTTCGAACCGGTGCCCTGCGACACCTTCATCACCGAATCGACCTTCGGCCTGCCGGTCTACCGCTGGCCAACGCAGCCGGTGCTGTTCGCGCAGATCGACGCTTGGTGGCGCGCCAACGCCGAAGCCGGCCGCGCCTCGGTGCTGTTCTGCTATGCCTTCGGCAAGGCGCAGCGCATCCTGCACGGCGTGGACGCGAGCATCGGGCCCATCGTCGTGCATGGCGCGGTGGAGCCGCTCAATGCCGTCTACCGGGCGGCCGGCGTGGCGTTGCCGCCGACCTTGCGCGTGGGAGACGAAGGCGTCGATGCCGCGCTGCTGAAGCGTTCGCTGGTGCTCGCGCCGCCTTCCGCGCAGGGCTCGCCATGGATGAAGCGCTTCGGCAACTACGCCGACGCCTTCGCCAGCGGCTGGATGCAGCTGCGCGGCGCGCGCAGGCGGCGCGGCGTGGACCGGGGCTTCGTGATGTCCGACCACGCCGACTGGCCCGGCCTGCAGCAGGCCATCGCAGGCACCGGTGCCGAGCGCGTGTTCGTCACGCATGGCAGCGTGCAGGTGATGGTGCGGTGGCTCACCGAGAACGGGCTCGATGCGCAGTCGTTCAAAACCGAGTACGGCGACGAGGACGACCAGGGGGCTCCTTCTGTCTCCGAGGGAGAGCCTGGGAAGGGGGAAGCAGCGCTCGATGCAAGCGCCGGCAGCCCCCATCCCAACCTTCCCTCAGAGGGGGAAGGAGAGATGCCGTGAAGGCCTTCGCCGCGCTGTACCACGAGCTCGACGCCAGCACGTCGAACCTCGCCAAGCAGGCCGCATTGCAGCGCTACCTGCGCGAGGCCGACCCGGCGGATGCGGCCTGGGCCGTCTACTTCCTCGCGGGCGGCAAGCCGCGCCAGCTGGTGCCCGTCAAGCTGCTGCGGCTGCTCGCGCAGGAGGCGGCGGGCCTGCCCGAGTGGCTGTTCGACGAGAGCTACGACGCGGTCGGCGACCTGGCCGAGACCATCGCGCTGCTGCTGCCGCCGCCCACCGACGCGCACGACATGGGCCTTGCCGAATGGGTCGAGCAACATCTGCTGCCGCTGCGCGATGCCGCGAAGAAAACGCCCGACGAGCTGCCCGACCGCCTGCGCGCGCAATGGCGGCAGCTCGCGCCCGAGGAGCGGCTGGTGTACTTCAAGCTCATCACCGGCGCGTTCCGCGTCGGCGTTTCGAAGCTGCAGGTCACGCAGGCGCTCGCGGCCGTGGGCGGCATCGACGCCAAGCGCGTGGCGCAGCGGCTCATGGGCTACACGCACATCGGAGGAAGGCCGCGGGCCGCCGACTACCAGGCGCTCATCGCACCCGAGTCGGGCTCCGAGCAGGAGCAGAAGACCAGCGGCCAGCCGTACCCCTTCTTCCTTGCCCATCCCTTCAACCTGCCGCTGGAGCAGTTCGACGCGGTGCTGGGGCCGCCCTCGGACTGGATCGTCGAATGGAAGTGGGACGGCATCCGCGCGCAGCTGGTCAAGCGCGCGGGCGCGGCGTGGGTGTGGTCGCGCGGCGAGGAACTGGTGACCGAGCGCTTCCCCGAACTCGCCGCGCTCGGCGAGGCGCTGCCCGACGGCACGGTGCTCGACGGCGAGATCGTCGTATGGCGCGAAGGCCGCGTGCAGCCCTTCGCCGAGCTGCAGAAGCGCATCGGCCGAAAGACGCTCGGCGCGAAGCTGCTGCGCGACATACCGGTGGTGCTGCTGGCCTACGACATCCTCGAATGGGAAGGGCGCGACCTGCGCGCGCTGCCGCAGTCGCAGCGCCGCGTGCTGCTCGACGAGCTGGTCGGGCGCATGGACCATCCCTCGCTGCTGCCGAGCCCGATGCTCACCGGGGCAGACTGGCCCGACCTCGCTCGCCAGCGCGAAGCGGCGCGCACCATGGGTGTCGAAGGCATGATGCTCAAGCGCCGCGACGCGCAGTACGGCGTGGGCCGCACCAAGGACGTGGGCGTGTGGTGGAAGTGGAAGATCGATCCGCTGAGCGTCGATGCGGTGCTGATCTACGCGCAGCGCGGCCATGGCCGGCGCGCCAGCCTCTTCAGCGACTACACATTCGCCGTGTGGGACGGCCCGCCCGGGCAGGAAGACCGCAAGCTCGTGCCCTTCGCCAAGGCCTACTCGGGCCTCACCGATGCCGAGATGGCGCGCGTGGACGCCATCATCCGCAAGACCACCGTGGAGAGCTTCGGCCGGTGAAGAGCGTGAAGCCCACGCTGGTGTTCGAACTCGGCTTCGAGGGCATCGCGCGCAGCACGCGGCACAAGAGCGGCATCGCGGTGCGCTTTCCGCGCATGCTGCGCTGGCGTGAGGACAAGCCGGTGGACGAGGCCGATACCTTGCAGACGCTCGCTGCGTTGTTGCCCGCATGAGTAGCAAGCCGCAAGCTCCGTCTTCACTCCCTCCCCGCTGGGGGAGGGCAGCGGTGGGGGCACGCGGCGTATCGAGAAGGCGCTGCCTGTTGAAGGCCGTCTGCCCCCATCCCAGCCTTCCCCCAGAGGGGGAAGGAGCAAGGCGGTCAAGGCTGCGCTCGACGCATGGTTCGCCGGGCGCGGATGGAAGCCGTTCAAGTTCCAGCGCGAGGTCTGGAAGGCGATCGCCGATGGCAGGTCGGGCCTGCTGCATGCCACCACCGGCGCGGGCAAGACCTATGCGGTGTGGCTCGGTGCGCTGCAGGCCTTCGTGCGGGCGCGCAAGGCCAACGCGCCCGCAACCGCACGGCCAGTTGCCGAGCCGCTCACCGTGCTGTGGCTCACGCCGATGCGCGCGCTGGCGGCCGACACCTTGCGCGCGCTGCAGCAGCCCCTCGAAGCCCTCGGCGCGGAAGTGCATCCATGGAGTGCCGGCGCACGCAGCGGCGACACCACCTCGGCCGAGCGCAGCGCGCAGAACCAGCGCCTGCCCACGGTGCTCGTCACCACGCCCGAGAGCCTTTCGCTGCTGCTCGCGCGTGCCGATGCGCGCGAGGTGCTCGGGCATGTGCGCATGGCGGTGGTCGACGAGTGGCACGAGCTGCTGGGCAACAAGCGCGGCGTGCAGGTGCAGCTGGCGCTCGCGCGGCTGCGGCGCTGGAACCCGGGCATCGCGGTCTGGGGCATGTCTGCCACGCTGGGCAACCTGCGCGAGGCGATGCATGCGCTGCTGGGCCACGAGGACGGCGTGCTCGTGCAGGGCCAGGTGCCGAAGAAGCTCGTCATCGATTCTCTGCTGCCCGGCGTGGCCGAGCGCTTTCCGTGGGGCGGGCACTTGGGTCTCACGATGCTGCCGCAGGTGATCGAGGAGATCGCAGCGAGCAGCACCACGCTGGTCTTCACCAACACGCGCTCGCAGGCGGAGATCTGGTACCAGGCCATGCTCGAAGCCAAGCCGGAGTGGGCGGGCCTCATCGCGCTGCATCACGGCTCGCTCGACCGCGAGGTGCGCGAGTGGGTCGAGCTGGGCCTGAAGAGCGGCGAATTGAAGGCGGTGGTCTGTACCTCCAGCCTCGACCTGGGCGTGGACTTCCTGCCGGTGGAGCGCGTGCTGCAGATCGGCTCGCCCAAGGGCGTGGCGCGGCTGCTGCAGCGCGCGGGCCGATCGGGCCATGCGCCGGGCCGGCCTTCGCGCATCACGCTCGTGCCCACGCACAGCGTGGAGATGGTGGAAGGTTCGGCCGCGCGCACCGCCATCGCCGCCGGGCACATCGAGGCGCGCCACACGCCCGAGCAGCCGCTCGACGTGCTGGTGCAGCACCTGGTGACGGTGGCACTGGGCGGCGGCTTCGTGCCCGGCGACCTGTACGAGGAGGTGCGCGGCACGGCCGCCTATGAAAGCCTCTCGCGCGAGAACTGGCAGTGGTGCCTGGAGTTCGTGGCGCAGGGCGGACCGTCGCTCGCGGCCTACCCCGACTACAAGCGCGTGGTGCCCGACGCCGAGGGCGTCTGGCGCGTGCCCGATGCGCGGCTCGCGCGCCGGCACCGCATGAACATCGGCACCATCGTGAGCGACGCGAGCATCTCGGTGCAGTACCTCGGCGGCTCCAAGATCGGCAGCGTGGAAGAGAGCTTCGTCGCCCGCATGAAGCCCGGCGACTGCTTCCTGTGCGGCGGCCGCATGCTCGAACTCGTGCGCATCCACGACATGACGGCCTGGGTGCGGCGCGCGAGCGGCAAGCGGGCCGCGGTGCCGCGCTGGGGCGGCGGGCGCATGCCGCTGTCGAACACGCTGGCCGACGCGGTGGTGCAGCAGCTCGCGCAGGCCGGCGAGGGGCGCTACGACTCGCCCGAGCTGCAGTGCGTGCGCCCGCTGCTGGAGATACAGCAGCAGTGGTCGGCGCTGCCCACGCCGCAGACGCTGCTGGCCGAAACGCTGACCACGCGCGAGGGCTCGCACCTGTTCCTGTACCCCTTCGCGGGCCGGCACGTGCATCTCGGGCTCGCGAGCCTCCTGGCGTGGCGCGTCGCGCAGCACGAGGCGCGCACCTTCTCGATCGCGGTCAACGACTACGGCTTCGAGTTGCTGAGCGCAACCGAGGTCGACTGGCCGGCGCTGCTGCCGCAGGTGCTGACGCTGCCGCAGGGCGAGGGCGAAGACCAGCGCGCGGCGCTGCTGCACGAGGTGCTGGCATCGCTTAACGCGGGCGAGCTGGCGCAGCGGCGCTTTCGCGAGATCGCGCGCGTCTCCGGCCTCATCTACCAGGGCTATCCGGGCGAGAAGCGCAGCAGCAAGCAGCTGCAGGCCTCGTCGTCGCTCTTCTGGGAAGTGTTCCGCAAGTACGACCCCGGCAACAGGCTGCTGCAGCAGGCCGAGCAGGAGCTGCTGGCGCAGGAACTGGAGATCGGCCGCCTGCGTGCGAGCCTCGAACGCATCGCCACGCAGCGGCTGGTGCTGAAGCCGCTCGTGCGGCCCACGCCGTTCTCGTTCCCGCTGATGGTCGAGCTGTTCCGCGAGAAGCTGTCGAACGAGAACGTGGCCGACCGTATCGCGCGCATGGTCGAGCAGCTCGAGAAGGCCGCGGGCGGTGCGCTCACCGCCGGCGGCGTGGAGCGGGTGAAGGGGACGCTCGCCTTCGGGCAGGAAGGGCCTGGCAAGCCGCCGAAGCCGGTGGGCCAGCGGCGCGACCGCAGGCGGCCATCGCGTCCTTCAAGGCCGCTGCCGCCGCTTTAGCCTGCGCCGTGCGCTTTGACCCACCGCACGATGTCCGCCGCGCCCATTGCGCCGGCCTGCCGCGCCACCTCGCGGCCGCCGCGGAACAGCGCCAGCGTCGGGATGCTGCGGATGTTGAAGCGCGCGCCCAGCGCGGGCACCGCCTCGGTGTCGACCTTGGCGAGCCGCACGTGGGGCTCCAGCTGGGCAGCCGCCTGCTCGTAGGCCGGCGCCATCTGCCGGCAGGGGCCGCACCAGGGCGCCCAGAAATCGACCAGCACCGGGATCTCGTTGCGGGAGATGTGGCGGTCGAAGGTGGCGGCGTCCGCCAGGGCCGTCGAATGGCCGGTGAACAGCGGGCGGTGGCAACTGCCGCAGTCGGGCGCGCTGCCCAGCTGCGCCGCGCGCACGCGGTTGGTCGTGTGGCAGTGCGGGCAGACGATGTGCAGCGGGGGCGATTCGGTCATTGCAGGCATTTTGGGGCTCTGGAGGGCCTTTGCAAGGCGATCGCAGGTTTTGCGACACTGGCCGGGTGAGATCTCCCGATACGTCCACCGCGCCGCTCGCCGTCCACTGGGCGGGCGAACTGCTGCACCTGCTGCCCGAGCGGGCCCTCTGGTGGCCCGGCCAGCGCGTGCTCTTCGTGGCCGACCTGCACCTGGGCAAGGCCGCGACCTACCGTGCACTCGGCCAGCCGGTGCCCGTCGGCACCACGCAGCAGAACCTCGCGCGGCTCGATGCGCTGATCGAAAGGCACGAGCCCGGGCGCATCGTGTTCCTCGGCGACTTCCTCCACGCGGCGCAGGCGCGCACGGTGCTCGCCGCCGTCGAGCCCTGGCGCGTACGCCATGCAGCCATCGCGATGACCCTGGTGCGCGGCAACCACGACAGCCGCGCGGGCGACCCGCCGTCGGCACTCGGCATCGAGGTGGTCGACGAGCCTTTCCTGCTCGGCCCCTTCGCCTGCTGCCACCATCCGCAGACGCATGCCACGCACTTCGTGCTCGCGGGGCATCTGCATCCCGTCTGCAGGCTCCACGGCCGGGGCCGCGACAGCGTGCGGCTGCCCTGCTTTGCGAGCGACGGGCAGCAGGCGGTGCTGCCGGCCTTCGGCGAGTTCACGGGTGGGTGGCTGATGGAATCTGCGCCGGGCCGGCGCTTCCATGCGGTGGGCGGCGATGCCGTCTGGGCGCTGCCAGTTCAGGAGTGACTTTGGCTCCTTCCCCCAGCGGGGGAGGGAGGAAGAAAGGAGTCAGAGCACCACGGGCTCGTCGGGCAGCTCGTTCACGTCGAGCTCGCCTTCTGCCAGCGGAAAGTGCTCGACCAGCAGCGCGGAAATCTCTTCCAGCGCCTGCGTGAGCCCGTCCTCGAAGCGGCCTTCGCGGAAGGCTGCGCTCATGCGCTGCGCCATGGCGGCCCATTCGGCATCGTCGACATGCGCGTCGATGCCCCGGTCGGCCACGATTTCGATGGCGTGTTCGGCCAGCAGCAGGTAGATGAGCACACCGTTGTTGTGTGCCGTGTCCCACACGCGCAGCTTGCCGAACAGCGTCACGGCACGCTCGCGCGGCGGCGCGTGGCGCCAGAGGTACGACATCGGAAGGCCGGCCTCGACGCAGATGCGGATCTCGCCGCTGTGGCGCCGCTCGCTCGCCGTCACGCGGTGCGCGAGGCGCTCCAGCGCGGCCGGGGGAATCGCGCGCCGGACCTCGGATTCGTCAATCCAGCGGTGCCGCCAGATGCGGCCCAGCTTCGCGAAGAGGCCCGCGTCGTCCGGTTTCGTGTTCGTGGTCCGCATCGTGTTCACCAGTCCCCCGACGCGCCGCCGCCGCCGAAATTGCCGCCGCCGCCGGAGCTGAAACCGCCGCCTCCGCCGCCGCCACTGAAGCCGCCACCACCGCCGCTCCAGCCGCCTCCGCCGGAACTCCAGCCGCCACCCCCTCCGCCACCCGGCCGCCCCGTGCCGGCGACCAGCGAGACGATAAGCGCCACCAGTGCCGCGATCACCGCGATGGCGATGCTGGTGGTGATGAAGAACACCACCACGCCCACGCCGCCGCCGATGAACATCGTGCCCAGCTTCTTGCCGAAGATGGCCCGCGCGATCGGCGCGCCGACGAAGACGCCGACGAACAGGAAGATCGCGAGGTTCTCCCAGTCGAAGCCCCCGTTGCCGCCACCACCGCCACCGGTGTTGCGCGAGGGCTCCGGCAGCGGCTCGCCGTCGACCAGCCCGATGAGCCGGTCCACCGCAGCGTTCAGCCCGCCCGCGAAGTCGCCGTTGCGAAAACGCGGCTTCATCTCCTCGTCGATGATGCGCGCAGCTGCGAGATCGGGCACCGCGCCTTCGAGCGTCTTGGCCGTCGCGATGCGCATCTTGCGGTCGTCCTTGGCCACCACCACCAGCAGGCCGTCGCCGACGTCCTTGCGGCCGATCTTCCAGGCATCGCCCACGCGCTGCGTGTAGCTGGCGATGTCCTCGGGCGCGGTGGTCGGCACCATCAGCACCACGATCTGCGAACCCTTGCGCTGCTCGAAAGCCGCGAGCTTGGTCTCCAGGCCGTTGCGCTGCGCACCGTCGAGCGTGCCGGTCTGGTCGATCACGCGCGCGGTGAGCGTGGGAATCGGCAGCAGGCTTTGCGCGAGCGCGCTGCCCGTTGCCAGCAGCATCCAGACAGCGACGACGGCCGAAAAAACACGCGCGAACAGTTCCAGGAACACCGCGGATCCGGCTTCGCCGGTCCGCAGGTGTTGCCCCCGGCGAGGGGGTTGGCGAAGTGACACGAAGTGCACGAAGCCTGGGGGAGTTACTTTTTCGGAGTGCTGAAATCGACCGTCGGGGGCGTCGAGATCTGCGCCTCGTTCTGCACCGAGAAGTTCGGCTTGGGCGCGTAGCCGAAGATCTTGGCCGTGAGGTTGGTCGGGAAGCTGCGCGCGAGCACGTTGTACTCCTGCACGCTCTCGATATAGCGGTTGCGCGCCACCGTGATGCGGTTCTCGGTGCCTTCCAGCGTCACGCGCAGGTCGCGGAAGGCCTGGTTGGCCTTGAGCTCGGGATAGCGCTCCGACACCACCATCAGCCGCGACAGAGCTGAAGAAAGCTCGCCCTGCGCCTGCTGGAACTTGTTGAACGCTTCGGGGTTGTTGAGCGTCTCGGGCGTCACCTGGATCGAGGTGGCCTTTGCGCGCGCCTCGATCACCTTGGTGAGCGTGTCCTGCTCGAAGCTGGCCTCGCCCTTGACGGTGGCCACGATGTTCGGCACGAGGTCGGCGCGCCGCTGGTACTGGTTGAGGACCTCGCTCCAGGCCGACTTGCTGGCCTCGTCGAGGGACTGGAACTGGTTGTAGCCGCATCCGCTCAGGGAAACGACCGCCGCAAGGATCAGGAACCAGCGCTTCATCATCATTTGCATTACCTCCGCAGAAGATGCGGAAGGTAGCATAGGCGGCTCCATGGCCCTCGATCCGCTGCAAGCCCTGCAAGCCGCCAACCGTGCGGTCTTGCCCGTCGCCTCCTCCGCCTTCGGCACGCTGCTGATCGCGGGAGCGACCGGCGCGCTGGGCGCCGAGCTGCTGCGGCGGCTGGCGGGCAGCCACCGCCATGCGCACACCCGTGTACTGGCGAAGGAGCCGATCCGCGACGGGCTGCGCGGCGTCGAGACCTACCTGAGCCCCGCCTTGCCCATCGCGCAGTGGCCGCCGACCTCGGCCCACACGGCCATCATCGCCTTCGACCCGCCGCGCCTGTACCACGACCGCGAGCGCGCACTGTGGGTGCCCGAGCCTTCCGACCTGCCCGAGCTGGCCCGCTGGCTGCGTTCATGCGGCGTGCAGACGCTGGCCATCGTGCAGCCGCACGACCAGGGCCGGCTGCCCGAGGCGCTGAAGCGCGGGCTCGCCAGCCTCGACGAGCAGGCCGTGGTGGCCTGCGGCTTCGAGCGCGTGATCCTCGTACGCTCGGCGCGCAAGCCGGCCAACGCGAAGCTCGCCAACCCCTTCGAGCGCGTGGCCGCGTGGATGCTGTCGGTCGTGCGCTTCATGGTGCCCAGCAGCGAGCAGCCGGTGCGCGCGTCGAAGGTGGCCGAGCTGGTCGACGTGGCGCTGCGCATCGCGCCGCCGGGCGTGCATGTGGCGGCGCCGGAGTTGGTGTGGGAGTCGGCGCAGGGCGACATGCAGATCGTAGCCGCGCGATGGTTGCGCGTGCCGGGCTGAAGCTCAGCCGCGCCACACCCGCAGCAGCTCTTCCGAATCCATCACCAGCCCCAGGTGCAGCGACACCATCGCCAGCGCCGCGCCTTCAAGGTGCGCATCGGTGCCGCGCACCAGGTCGCGCAGCACGATCACGCGGTAGTTGCGGTTGCTGGCGTCGAAGGCGGTGTTGAGCACGCAGCAGTCGGTGAAGCCGCCATCGAGCACCACGGTCTCGATGCGCTGGTTGCGCAGCAGGAAGTCGAGGTCGGTCGGGTAGAAGGCCGAGAGCCGGCGCTTGCCGTCGACGCGCATGTCGCCGGGCTCCACGCGCGTGACCCATTCGGTCCACTTCGAGCCCTCGATGGCGTGCGCGTCGGCGTTGGGAATCTCGCCCACATGCAGCGGGAAGGTGCGCCGCCACGCCGACGGAATGCCGTTGATGTCGTCGACCCCGCCGGGCCGCAGCACCGATCTGACGTGCACGATGCGCACGCCCAGCCCGCGCACCGCGTCGTGGAAGCCGTCGATGGGCGCCACCACGTCGCGCGCACGCGGCGCGGGGCAGGGGCAGTCGGGGCTGTCGTCCAGGTGGCCGCGGTGCATGTCGATGGAGACGACCGCGGTGGTGGCGGGGTTGAGATAGTCGGCGAACTTCGCCGCGTCGAGCTCGCGCTCCTCGTTGTAGACCCAGGCCTTCATCGGCGCTCTTCTCTCACGTAGGGTTGGCCCAGCGCGCCGGGCTCTTCATCGGCGCCGCGCCGCGAGAGCGCGACCCACACCATCACGCCGAGCGTCACCGCATACGGCGTCATCATCACGAAGTACTGCGGCAACTGCACGCCGGCAGCGGCCAGCTGGGGAATCAGCGCCTCGATGCAGCCGAAGAGCAGCGCACCGACGAGCGCCTTCCACGGCGACCAGCGCGCGAAGATCACGAGGCCCACGGCGATCCAGCCGCGGCCGCCGGTCATGCCCGCGATCCACAGCTTGGTGCTGACCACCGAGATGTAGGCACCCGCCAGCCCCACCAGCGCCGAGCCCGCGAGCACCGCCGCGAAGCGCCATGCTGTCACGCGGATGCCCGCCGCGTCGGCCGCCTGCGGGTTCTCGCCCACCGCACGCAGCCGCAGGCCGGCCGAGCTGCGCGCGAAGAACCACGCGACCGCGCCGAAGATCGGCAGCGTGAGCCACACCATCGCGTTCTGCTCGAAGATCCGTCCCACTCCCGGCAGCAGCGACAGCGGCCACAGGCCCATCGCGCCGATGCCTTCGGTCGCATGGTTGGTCCACTCGGCCATCGAGCCCACCAGCGCCGTGAGCCCCTGGCAAAAGAACACCAGCGCGAGCCCGGCGATCACCTGGTTCACGCGCAGCCAGATCACCATCACCGCGAACAGCACCGACACCACGCTGGCCGCCAGCATCGCGAGCACCAGCGACACGGCCGGCTGGCCGATGACGATCTGCGCGCCGATGCCGGCCAGCGCGCCGACCAGCATCAGCCCCTCGGCGCCGAGCGCGAGCACGCCCGCGCGCTCGCAGACGATGAGCCCGAGCGCCGCGAGCGCATAGGGCACCGCGAAGTCCGGCGTGCTCGCGAGCCAGTTGAGGACGATGCCGCCGTTCATGCTGCAGCCTCCCCGCCGACGCGGCGCAGCCGGTGGCGAATGAAGAAGTCGCTCGACGCCACGCACACCACGATCACCGCCTGGATCAGCTGCACCATCGAGAACGGCACCTGGTAGAACACCTGCAGGCTGCGCCCGGTGACGAACAGCGCCGCCACCAGCAGCGCCACCACCGTGGCCGCCAGCGGGTTGTTGCGCGCGAGGAAGGCGATGAGGATGCCCGAGAAGCCGTAGCCCTGGTAGAAGGCCTGCGTGAGCCGGCCTTCCTGCCCCGCCGCCACGGCGAAGCCCGCGAGCCCGGCCATCGCGCCCGACAGCAGCACCGCACCGTAGATGGTGCGCCGCACCGGCACCCCGCTGGCATGCGCCATGCGCGGGTTGGCGTCGACGAAGCGCAGGTACAGGCCCATGCGGCTCACGCTCGCGAGCCACCACGCCAGCAGCGCGACGACGCCCGCCAGCAGGATCGAGCTGCCGATGCCCGCACCGAGCTCGGGCAGGCGCTCGAACGCGCGGAACTGCGGCGAGTAGGGGAAGTTGTCCTTCGGGTCCTTCCAGCTGCCGTAGACCAGGTGCAGCAGGAAGTTGGCTGCCATGTAGTTGAGCATCAGCGTCGAGATGATCTCGTTCACGCCGAGCTTGAGCTTGAGCCACGCGGGCCCCAGCACCCACAGCAGCCCGCAGCCGATGGCCGCGACGAACATGAGCGGCAGGCGCAGGTTCTCGGGGCCGATCTGCCACATCGAGACGGCGGTCGCGCCGATGGCGCCCCAGATCATCTGGCCTTCGAGCCCGAGGTTCCAGAAGCGCGCACGGAAGGCGACGCAGCCCGCGAGACCGACGAGGATCATCGGCGCGGCCTGGAAGAGCACGGCGCGGAAGTTCTGGCCGTCGAAGAAGGTCTGCGTCACGAACTCGTTGGCGAGCTCGTCGGCGGGCACGCCCGCCGCGATGAGGATCGCCGCCGAGATCGCGAAGCCTGCGAGCAGCGCGGCCGCGAGGATCAGCGCCTGCCAGCGCCACGGCATGTGCTGGCGGATCTCGAGTGCGTAGCGTCGGCGGGCCAGCGGTTGCACGGACTGCGCGTTGCGCGGCGCCTCGTGCGCGACGGCAGCAGCAGCCTTGGAAGGCGTGGAGGATGTGGAAGAGGGAACTGCCATGTCGGCCATGAGGGATGCGTCAGCCATGGTCCACCATCGCCTGTCCGATGGCCTGCCGGTCCGCGGGCTGCGCGAACTCGCCGGCGATGCGCCCGCGCGTCATCACGCCGACGCGGTCGGCGAGCTGCAGCACCTCGTCGAGGTCCTCGCTGATGAGCAGCACCGCCGCGCCGCTGTCGCGTGCAGCGCGCAGCCTGGCGTGCACCTCGGCGCTGGCGCGCACGTCGAGCCCGCGGCTCGGGCTGTGCGCGAGCACCAGCGTGGGCGACTTGCCGAACTCGCGCGCGAGCACCAGCTTCTGCGCGTTGCCGCCCGAGAGCAGCGCGGCCTTCTGCGCGACCGAGCGCACGCCCTGTACGTCGAAGGCGCGCACCGCTTCCTGCGTGTCAGCCTGGATGCGGCCGCGGCGCAGGCGCCACACGGGGCCGTAGCGGCCGGTATGCACGCGGCCGATGGCGTAGTTCTCGGCCACCGAGAGGCCGCCCGCGAGCGCGAGCCCGTAGCGGTCGGCGGGAATGGCCGCGATGCCGATGCTCCGGCGCACCGAGGCAGGCATGGTCTTGAGGTCGCCATGGCCTTCGAGCCGCATCTCGCCCTCGGTGGGCTCGCCTTCCAGGCCCATGATCGCGCCCGCCAGTTCGCCCTGTCCGTTGCCGCCCACGCCGGCGAGGCCGTAGATCTCGCCCGCATGCAGGTCGAGGTCCACCCCGTCGAGCACGCGGCGGCCCTCGGGCGATGCGGGCGTGCGCAGGCCGCGCACCGAAAGGCGCACCGGCCCGCGCGGCGCCGCCGAGGGCTGGAAGCCCTGCGCGGCGATCGACTCGCCCACCGTGAGCTTCACCAGCTCGGCGACCGATGCTTCTTGCGGCTTCAGCGTGGCCACCGTGCGTCCGCCGCGCATCACCGTCACTCGGTCGGCGTAGGTCTTCACGTCGGCCATCTTGTGCGTGACGAGCACCACCGCCGCGCCCTTGCGCGCCAGGCCCTGCACCGTCTGCAGCAGGCGCGCGGCCTCCTGGTCGGTCAGCACGGCCGTGGGCTCGTCGAGGATCAGGATGCGCGCGCCCGCCAGCAGCACCTTGAGGATTTCCACGCGCTGCTGCTCGGCGACCGACAGCGCATCGACGCGCTTCGACGGATCGATGTCGAAGCCCAGCTCCGCCGCCTTGTTGCGGATGTCGCGCGTGATCTCGCGCAGCCGCTCGCCGTGGCTCTGGAACTCCGCCGGCGGCGGCGCGGTGAGCAGGATGTTCTGCGCCACCGTGAAAGGCCGCACCAGCTTGAAATGCTGGTGGACCATGCCGATGCGATGCTTCGCCGCGTCGCGCGGCCCGGCGAACCGCACCGCGTTGTCGTCCACCAGCAGTTGCCCGGCCTCGGGTGCGTAGAGCCCGGCCGCGATGTTCATCAGCGACGACTTGCCCGCGCCGTTCTCGCCGAGCAGCGCGTGCACCTCGCCCCAGCGCGCTGCGAAGTGGGCGTCGGTCAGTGCCGCGAAGCCGTCGAAGGTCTTGCGGATGCCGGTGAGTTCGAGCGCGTTGGGCATGTGCGGCCTTGCCTTGTTTGCGGGCCTACTTCTGCGTGACCACGCCCTTGACGAACCAGTCCATCTTCCAGAGGTCGGCGTCCGAAAGCACGGCGCCCTTGGCCACGCGCTCCTTGCCGTCGCGGTCGGCGAGCGGGCCGGCGTAGACCTGCTTGCCCTTCATGATCGCGTCGCGCTCGGCGGTGATGAGCGCGGCCTTGTCCTTGGGCACGGCCGGGCCGAAGCCGGCGATGTCGGTGCCGCCGTCCTTCATCTCGATGAAGGCGCCGTACTGCGCGGGCTTCCAGCCGCCGGCCATGATCTTCTTGAGCTCCGGCGTCAGGAAGCGGTCCCACACCCATACGGAGGAGCACAGCGTGGCCTTGGGCGCGAACTGGCGCAGGTCGCGGTGGTGGCCGGTGCCGTACACGCCGCGTTCCTGCGCGACGATCTGCGGCGTGGGGCTGTCCACGTGCTGGCCGATCACGTCGGCGCCCTGGTCGATGAGCGCGGCTGCCGCTGCGCGCTCCTTCACCGGGTCGTTCCACGCGCCGGTGTAGATCACGTTGACGGTGGCGTTGGGGTTCATCTTCTGCGCGCCGAGCGCGAAGGCGTTGATGGTCCAGTTCACCACGCCGAAGGGGTTGGCCGCGACGAAGCCCAGCTTGCCGGTCTTCGATGCGGCACCGGCGGCCATGCCGCAGAGGTACTGGCTCTCGTAGGTGCGGCCGTAGAACGACTCGAGGTTGCTGCCGTTGGTGGTGCCTGAGCCGTTGAGGAAGGCCACGTCGGGGTACTTGGCGGCCAGGTCCTTGAAGCTGTCGGAATAGCCGAAGGCGGTGCCGATCACGATGTTGGCGCCGCGCTGGATGAATTTCTCGGCCGCGGGCTTGATGGCCGACGCGTCCTCGGGCACGTTCTCCACGAACTGGATCTTCTGGCCGATCTCCTTCTCGATCTTCACGCGGGCCTCGTCGAAGGCCTGCGTCCAGCCGCCGTCGTTCTTGGGGCCGAAGTAGAGCATCGCGATCTTCGGCTTGTCCTTCAGCGTGAAGCCGTCGGCGGCCGCAGCGGTCAGCGTGGTGAAGGACGCGCCTCCGGCCGCGATGGTCATCGCGAGGCCCAGGCTGGGAGTGAGGGTGCGCAGCTGCATGGAACTACCTTTGAGTAGAGGCTTTGACGGAGGGAAGAACGGAGACGAAAGATGAAGTGGTCGCAGTGCGCGTCACATCATGAAGTTGATGCGGAACACATTGCCCTCGGGATCGAGCAGCACCGACTGGTACCAGTTGTAGTAGGTGACGTAGGGCGGCTTCACGAGCGTGGCGCCGGCCTCTAGAGCGACGGGCACCATGCGGTCGACGTCGGCCTGGCTGTCGACGTCGATGTTCAGCAGGAACTTCACGCCGCGCGTGTCGGAGAACTCGCTCAGGTGCAGCAGCTCGTAGGCATCGAGCGCGTTGAAGCCGAGGCTCGACTTGCCGGTGTCCAGCCCTCGGAAGATGGGCGAGCGGATCGCCTCGATCTCCTTGAAGCCGAACACGCGCTGGTAGAAGCCGCTGAGCGCGACCACGTCCTTCGCGAAGACGTTGACGTAGGACAGGTGGGCCATGTGATCCGGGCGCCTCCGAGGATTCAGGCCGCGACCTTGGTGCCGCCGAAGGTCGTCTGCTTGACGAACTTGGAGGTGAGGTGGTCGCCCGACGAGATGGGCGCGTACTTCGGCTGCTCGCCCGGTGCGAGGCAGCTCGGTAGGCACTCGACCATCGCGTCGTAGTTGGGCTGGTGGAAGAACACCAGCGACTGGCGGCGGTTGGTGCTCGCCACCTCGAAGGGCGGGTTGATCACGCGGTGCAGCGTGGACACCCACTGGTCGTTGGTCCACTGCATCATGAGGTCGGCGATGTTGACCACCAGGCCGCCCTCGACCTGCGGCACGTCCACCCACTGGCCGGCCTTGTTGAACACCTGCAGGCCCTTGTCGTCGGGCAGCACGATGGTGAGGCTGCCATAGTCGCTGTGCGCGCCCGCGCGCAGCTGGCCGGGCAGAGGCTGCTCGCGCTGGGGCGGGTAGCTCAGCACGCGGAACATGCTGATGTGCCTGTCGATCTTGTCGTCGAAGAAGGTCTCGGGCAGCGAGAGGCCGAGCGCGAAGACGCGCATCAGCGAGCGCGAGAGATCGCTCATCGCCTCGAAGTACTGCTCGTACGCTTCCTTGAAGCCCTCGATGGGCGGCCAGCTGTTGGGTTCGAAGTGCGGGCCTGCTGCGGGGCCGCGGTGGTAGTCGTCGTCCGGCACGTTCGAGGGGCCGATGGAGAACGACTCCTTCAGGTCGCCCGGTGCCGCTTCCTCCAGGCTGTAGGAGAGCCCTTCCTCGCCCACCGCGCTGTAGCCGCGCACCGCGTCCTCGCGCGGACGATCGACCTTGCGCTTCTCGCCCAGCGGCATGTCGAAGAACTTGCGCGAGAGCGACGACACGCGCGAGATCAGCTCCGCAGAGATGCCGTGGTTGGTGATGACGAGGAAGCCGATGCTGCGGCAGGCCTCGTCGACTTTCTTCGCTACCTCCGCCTTGCCTTCGGCGCTTCCGGCGAAGTAGGGCGCGAGATCGATGATGGGTACGGAAAGCAGGGTCATGGCAGGTTCCTCGTGCTTGGCATGCCTTTCGCCATGCAACGTCTGTGCCAGTTGGACCAAATGGACAAAACCCATTCGTCGCGTCAGCATGGTGCGAATTGCCGTGCCGCGAAGGCGGTTGCGGCGCATGGCGATGCACCACGGCCTTACAGTGGTGCGCCGTAGCGCCTGCCGAGGCAGGACCGACCGATCGAGCGATTGAACGAACGAGGGAGGAACGAGGAAAGATGCCGAAGACCAAAGCACTGGCCGTGAACGCCAGCAAGGAAAGCCCCGCGCGCAAGCGCGCGAAGCCGGCGGTGCGCAGCGCCTCCGCGGTGAACCGCCGGTTGCGCCAGATCGAGGACAAGCGCAGCGCGATCCTCGGCGCGGCGCTGGGGCTGTTCTCGCGCTTCGGCCTGCACGGCACCTCCATCGACCAGGTGGCCGCGCGCGCCGACGTGTCGAAGAGCAACCTGCTCTACTACTTCGCGAACAAGGAAGAGCTCTACGTCAACGTGCTGCGCGACCTGCTCGCGCTGTGGCTCGAGCCGCTGCGCGGCTTCAGCGCGGAGCAGGATCCGGCCGAGGCCATCGGCGACTACATCCGCCGCAAGCTGGTGGTCTCGCGCGACCGGCCCGATGCGTCGCGGCTCTTCTGCCTGGAGATGATCCAGGGCGCGCCGCTGCTGCGCGACGAACTCGATCGCGAACTGCGCACGCTGGTGGAGAAGAAATCGGAAGTGATCCGCGCATGGATCGATGCGGGCAAGCTGGCGCCGGTCGATCCGCACCACCTGATCTTCGCGCTGTGGGCAATGACGCAGCACTACGCGGACTTCGGCGTGCAGGTGCAGGCGCTGTCGGGGCACACGCTGGAAGACGAGGCCTTCTTCGAGCGCGCGGTGGAGAACGTTCAGCGCATCGTGCTGCAGGGCATCGTGCCGCGCTGAGGCCTTGCTCCCTCTCCCCTTGGGGAGAGGGGATAAAACGGGTCAGTGGGATGGCGGCGCAGCGATCTCGTGATACCGCCGATCGAAGTAGATCAGCCCCTGCGCCGCGCCGCCGATGGCGATGGAGACGGCTTCACAGAAAAAAACATCGTGCGTGCCCGAGCTCGTCGCATGCACCACGCGGCAGTCGAAGGACACGGCTGCATCGTCCAGCACCGGCGAGCCGGTGGTCTTGCTGCTCCAGCTTGCTGCGGCGAAGCGCTCGTCCATCGGCGTCTTGCCGCCGAAGAGGGCGGACAGCGACTGGTGCCCGGCTGCCAGCACGTTGACGCACAGCACGCCGTTGGCCTTGAACGCCGGGTACACCGAGGCCGAACGGTTCAGGCACACCAGCAGCGTCGGTGGCTCGTCGGTCACGCTGCACACGGCTGATGCGGTGAAGCCCGCGCGGCCTGCGGGGCCGTCGGTGGTGATGATGTTCACCGCCGCGCCCAGCCGCGCCATCGCGTTGCGGTAGTCGGCCTTCTGCAGGCCCTGCGGCAGCAGGGCGGGATTGGGTGACGATGAAGCGGGATTCGAGGCCATGGCGTTGTGCAGCATCTCGCATGACTCCTTCAGGCCAGCAGGCAGGCCTCGTCGAAGGCCAGCCGCGTCAGGCGGCCGAACAGCTTCGACGCGTCGCCGTGGCCGAGGTTGATGAGGAAGTTGACGGTCCAGTCGGTACCCTCGAAGAAGGCCGCGTCGACCTTCGCCTTGTCGAAGCCCGACATCGGGCCCGCGTCGAGCCCGACCGCGCGCGCCGCGAGCAGCAGGTAGCCCGCCTGCAGGCTGGCGTTGCGAAAGGCCGTCTCGTGGGCGGCCTCGGGGCTGCCGGTGAACCAGCTGCGCGCGTCGGCGTGCGGGAACAGCGCAGGCAGCCTGTCGTAGAACTTGCGGTCCCACGCGGCGATGACCGTGACGGGCGCGGCCATGGTCTTGTCGAGGTTGCCCTTGGAGAGGGCCGGCGCGAGGCGCTGCTTGCCCTCGGGCGTGCGCACGAAGACGAAGCGCGCGGGCGAGCAGTTGGCCGAGGTGGGGCCGAGGCTCGCGAGCGCGTAGATCTGCTTCAGCTGCGCGTCGGTGACGGGCTCGTCGGTCCAGCCGTTGTGGCTGCGCGCGCCGGTGAAGAGCAGCGACAGCGCGGCGTCGTCGAGGGTGTTCTTGGAGGTCATGCTGGAACGGCGGGTGCGCTGACCCGCGAGAGAAAGTCGAGCAGGCTGCGGTTGAAGGCTTGCGCCTCGGTCACGCTGTGGGCATGGCCGCCGTGCGGCACGAAGTCGAGCGTGACGTCGCGCAGGCCATCGGCCAGGCGCTGAGAGCAGGTCCAGGGCACGAGCGTGTCGTCCTTGGCCGCGGCGATCAACGCGGGCGCGGCGATGTCGGCGAGGCGGGCGTCGATGTCGAAGGCGCGCAGCGCGGCGATGCGCGCCCGCATGTTGGCTTCGCCCGGGAAGTGCGCGAAGGCGTGATCGACTTCGTCGGCCACGCGCTGCGCGTTCTCGGCGGCCCAGGCGGCGGGGTAGAGAAAGATCGGCTGCGCTTCGACGTACGCGCGCGGGCCGCATGCGCCCAGCAGCGCGAGCCGCGCATCGAAGCAGCGCGCCGAATGCGGGTTGGGCTTCGACCACGCGTTGACGAGCGCGAGGCTCGCGATGCGCGAAGGCGCATCCAGCGCGAGCTGCAGTCCGACGAGGCCGCCGAGCGCATGGCCCGCGAAGTGGCACCGCGCGGTGTTCGTCGCATCGAGTATCTCGATCACGTCCCGCGCCATGTCCGCGATGGCATAGGCCTCGGGCAGCGTGGCGGGGCTGCGGCCGGTGCCGCGCTGGTCGTAGGCGATGACGCGGTAGCCGGCGGCCATCAGCGCGCCGAGCTGCGGCTGCCAGAAGCCGGCCGAGCCGCCGAGGCCCGACGACAGCAGCACCGTGGCCGCTGCATCGGACGGCCCGTGCACCTCGTAGTGCAGCGCGCTCATGAAGCTCAGGCCTTCTTGCCCACGTGCGCGATCGACGCGATCTCGACCAGCGCGTCGGGCTTCACCAGGCCGCACTGGATGCAGTAGCGCGCGGGCTTGGTGCCGGGGAAGAACTCGGCATACACCGCGTTGATCTTCGCGTAGTCGGCCCAGTCCTTGAGCATGATCTGGTTGAAGGTCACGTCGTCCATGGTGCCGCCGGCGGCCTCGACCACGCCCTTGATGGTGGTGAGCACGTGCCTGGCCTGCGCGCTCGCGTCGCCCACGTGCACCACGTTGTTGTCCTTGTCGAAGGGCAGCGTGCCCGACACGTACAGCACGCCGTCGGCGAGCGTGCCGGGAACGAAGGGAGCGATGGGAACGCCGGTGCCGGGAGGAATGATGGCTTGCTTGGGCATGGTGGAGGGTCCTTGTCGAAGAGAGTGGAAAGGGAAATCAGGCGACGGCCGCTTCGGCCTTGGCGGGCTGAGCGGCTTGGGTGGTGAGGGAGGGCGCGAAGGTGCTGCAGAAATGCTCCGTCGTGGACACCCAGCCGAAGAAGGTCTCCACGTTGTAGACCGATGCCTTCTGGATGGCGGGTCCGCCGAGCTCGTGCGTGGCGTCTTCCAGCATCACCGCGAAGTACTCGAGGTGGAAGGCGTCGCGCAGCGTCGATTCGACGCACACGTTGGTGGCGATGCCGGTGAACACCAGGTGGCGGATGCCGCGCGAGCGCAGGGTGCTGTCGAGGGTGCTGTTGAAGAAGCCGCTGTAGCGCGTCTTGGGCACGACGATGTCGCCAGGCTGCGGCTTCATCTCCTCGATGAGCTCGTAGTCCCAGCCGCCCTTCGCGAGGAACTTGCCCTGCAGCTCGGGCCTGGCGCGCATGGTCTTGAGCGCGTTCGACTTGTGCCAGTTGGGCGAGCCGGGGCCGCCGGCTTCCACGTAGTTCGCGTCCCATCCGTTCTGCAGGAACACGACCAGCATGCCGGCCGCGCGCGCCGCCGCGATGCTGCGCGAGATGCTGGCGATGGTGCTCTGCGCGCCGGAGATGTCGAAGCCGGCCGAGTCGACGTAGCCGCCGATGGAGGCATAGGCGTTCTGCATGTCGACGACGATCAGTGCCGAGTCGCTCGTGTGCAGCGCCAGCGGTTCGGGCCGCGCGGGCAGTATCAGCGGCGCGGGCGCACCGGGGGCGCGCGGCGCGCCGACGGGCGTGTTCGAGCTCAGCGTGGTGTTGCGTGCGGGAGTGGTCATGTGGCGCTCCTTCCGATCAGGCCGCGAGGCGCTCGGGCTCGACCTGCGAGGGCACGGGGCTGTCCACGTGCGCGCGGCTCTTCATCAGCGGCTGGATGCGCTCGCCGAAGGCCTCCACGCCCTGCACGAAGTCGTCGAAGGTCAGCAGCACGCCTTCGGTGCCGGGCACCTGGGCCATTTCGTCGAGCATGCGCGCGACGTTCGCGTAGGAGCCGACCAGCGTGCCCATGTTGATGTTCACGGCCGAGGTCGGGTCGGCCATCTGGCGCACGTTGGTGTCGGCGCCCGACTTGGTGTCGGCCGCGCCCTGCTGGCCCAGCCACGCGATGGCCTCGTGATCGGCGCCGGCCTTGTAGTGCTCCCACTTGGCGCGCGCGGCCTCGTCGGTCTCATCGGCGATCACCATCATCAGCACGTAGGTCGTGACCTTGCGGCCGGTCTTCGCGGCGGCCTCGATGAGCTTGTCGGCCGCGGGCGCGAAGGCCTTGGGCGTGTTCACCCCCTTGCCGAAGCAGAAGTTGTAGTCGGCGTACTTGGCCGAGAACTCCATGCCCGCGTCGCTCTGGCCTGCGCAGATCACCTTCATGTCGGCTTGCGGCTGCGGGCTGAGGCGGCAGTCTTCCATCTTGAAGTGCTCGCCCTTGAAGTCGGACGAGCCCTTGCCCCAGAGGTCGCGCAGCACCTGGATGTATTCCGACAGGTACTGGTAGCGCGTGCCGAAGAACTGGTCGCCGGGCCACATGCCCATCTGCGAGTACTCGGGCCGCTGCCAGCCGGTGACGAGGTTCAGGCCGAAGCGGCCGTTGGAGATCGAGTCGATGGTGGACGACATGCGCGCCACGATGGCCGGCGGCATCACCAGCGATGCGGCGGTGGCGAAGAGCTTGATCCTGCTGGTGACCGCGGCGAGGCCGGCCATGAGCGTGAAGGACTCCAGGTTGTGGTCCCAGAACTCCGTCTTGCCGCCGAAGCCGCGCAGCTTGATCATGGACAGCGCGAAGTCGACGCCGTAATGCTCCGCTTTCAGCGTGATCTGCTTGTTGAGCTCGAAGCTGGGCTTGTACTGCGGTGCGTTCTCGGAAAGCAGCCAGCCGTTGTTGCCGATGGGAATGAAGATGCCGACGTTCATTGGAAGGGCTCCTGTTGCGGGTTCGGGAGGCTTCATGCATACGGCGTGCCAGTTGGATAAATCCTTTCAAATCAACGGCTTATGAAAATTAGACGCCGTCGTTTTGACCATTTGGTCCAAAACGGAGCAGAAGCTTTGCCCCGGCTGCGGCACCGCGGTGCGGCCGGAGCCAAAGCGGTGCAGTGCCCGCGTCATGGAGCGCGCGGCAAAATCACGCCATGCCCAAGACCCCACTCCGTGCCGCCGCGGCCATCGGCGGCACCGCCGACGACGTCGAGGCGGCCTTCTATGAAGCGCTGCAGCGCGGCGACATCGACGCGCTGATGGCCTGCTGGGCCGACGAGGACGAGGTGTTCTGCGTGCACCCCGGCGGCCCGAGGCTCGTAGGGTCCGTGGCGATCCGCGCGGCCTTCGAGCAGATGTTCGGCAACGGCGCGATCCATGCGATGCCTGCGCGGGTGCGCAAGATCGAGTCGCTCGCGAGCGCGGTGCACAACGTGCTGGAGCGCATCGAGGTGCTCACCGCCGAGGGCCCGCGCCATGCCTTCGTGCTGGCCACCAACGTCTATCACAAGACCGCGCAGGGCTGGCGCATGGTGGCGCACCACGCGAGCCCCGGCACCGCGCGCGAGCCGGACGACGCGAACGATCCGCCCCAGGTCCTGCATTGATGCTCTCTCCCGCCGCTTCCTTTTCTCCGGCTGCCGTTGCCGGAACTTCTCTTCAGTCGATGGACTACGCCGCGCCGCCCTGGCTGCCCGGCGGCAACCTGCAGACCATCTGGGCTGCGCTCTATGCCCGGCGCTTCGACGGGCCGGCCCCGGTCTACCGGCGCGAACGCTGGTCGACGCCGGACGGTGCCGACTTCATCGACGTCGATTTCGTCGATGCCCCGATGCCCGGCGCGAGGCCGCTGCTGGTGCTGTTCCACGGACTCGAGGGCTCCTCGCGCAGCCACTACGCCGAAGCCTTCGCCACCTTCGCGGCATCGCGCGGCATGGCCTTCGCGGTGCCCCATTTCCGCGGCTGCAGCGGCGAGATGAACCTCGCGCCGCGCGCCTACCACTCGGGCGACTTCGAGGAGATCGGCTGGATCCTCGCGCGCATGCGCGAGCAGCACGCGCGCAAGGGCGGCGGGCCGGTGCTGGCTGCGGGCGTGTCGCTGGGCGGCAATGCGCTGATGCGATGGGCTTGCGAAGCGGGCGAAACCGCCTCCGGCGTGGTGAGTGCGGTGGCCTCGGTCTGCGCGCCGCTCGACCTCGCGGCGGGCGGCGAGGCCATCGGCCGGGGCTTCAACAAGCTGGTCTACACGCGCATGTTCCTCTCGACCATGAAGCCCAAGGCGCTGGCCAAGCTGGCGCAGTTTCCGGGCCTGTTCGACCGCGAGCGGCTGGTGTCGTCGCGCAATCTCTACGAGTTCGACAACGTCTTCACCGCGCCGCTGCACGGCTTTCGCGATGCCGACGACTACTGGGCGCGGGGCTCGGCGAAGCCGCACCTCGCCTCGATCCGCGTGCCGGCCCTCGTGGTGAACGCGCGCAACGATCCGTTCATCCCGGCATACAGCCTGCCGAAGCCCGGCGAGGTGGGCTCGCACGTCACGCTGTGGCAGCCCGAGCACGGCGGGCACGTCGGCTTTCCGATGGGGCTGCCGCCGGGGCATGTGCGGGGCATGCCGGAACAGGTCGGCGGCTGGCTGCAGCTGCACGGCGGCGTTTCCGCTGACGGTGGGGGCTTGTCGCCGGGAAGAGAATGACGCGATGGACGACATAGTCAAACAGGCGCTCGCCAAGTGGCCCAACGTGCCGCACTGCTACGGCTGGCTCGGCCTGGACGCGCGCGGCAACTGGTACATGCGCGACGACCGCACTCAGGCCATGGGCCCGTTCCGTGCGGCCAAGGGCTCGATGCTGCGGCACGACAAGCTGATCGAATTCATCCACCGCAACTACGAGCACGACGACGAGGGCCAGTGGTTCTTCCAGAACGGGCCGCAGCGGGTGTACGTGGAGCTGGAGGCGTCGCCGCTGGTGTGGCGCGTGGCCGAAGATGCGAGCGGCGGCTTCACCGTCACCGCCCATACGGGAGCGGCAGCCACGGTGTCGGGTTGCCTGCTCGACGAGGAAGGCCGGCTCTATCTGGCCTCGCCGCTGGGGCTCGGGCTGGTGCACACGCAGGACGTGGGCATCGCGGCGGAAGCCGTGGAGCGGGGGCTGTGGACGCCTGAGAACGTGCAAGCCAGCACCTTGCCCGTGCGCTTCGGTCACGTGCTGAGCCCCGCCGAACGCCACGCCGAAGCCGTTTCGCGCGGCTGAATGCAAAAAAGCCGGCGCTGGGCCGGCTTTCTTTTTCTGCTGATCAGGGAAAACGCTTACTTGGCCGGCGCGCTGGCCGCCGCTGCGGCAGGAGCCGCGCCGGAAGCGCCTTCGGCGGGCGCCGCGGCTGCTGCAGCGGGGCGATCGGGCACCGGGAACTTGGCGCCGCCGGCATTGGCCATGTAGACCACTGCACGGCCCACTTCGAGGTCTTCGAAGTCGCCGCCGCCCTGTGGAGGCATGGCGCCCTTGCCCTTCAGGGCATGTTCGAGCAGCGTTGCGTAGCCCTGGCCGATGCGCGGGCCCCAGGCTGCTGCGTCGTTCAGGTGAGGGGCGCCAGGGATGCCGGGCGCTCCGTGGCAGGCGACGCACTGGGCCTTGAACACGGCCTCGCCGGCTGCGAGCGGACGGTTGGCGTCGCGGATCTCGATGCTGCCGACCTTCTTGAGGCGCTCGGCCACGTCACGGTCGCGCGCTTCCTTGGTCACGCCGTACAGCGCCATGTTGTCGCCCTCGGCGGTGCCGGCGGGCTTGTTGCCCGAGACCACGTAGGAGACAAGACCCACGATGATCAGGATCGGGACAATGAAGGAAAAAAATACCGCGAGCAGCAGTTGCTTCGGGTTCTTGATCGGCCCGGTGTGGGCTTCTTCTGTGGCCTGGTAATGCGGGTCTGCGCTCATTCGCGTCCTCAATTATCGGGGGCTCGTCGGGGGGCTTTTCCTAACCAACCGGCGATTATAGAGAGAGCCCTTGCCGGCCGGGGCAAGGGACCTCCCTTATGGGACGCCTTGGCGTCTGTCTCAGCCCTTGCCGCCCGCAGCGTCGCCGGCGTCGCGCGTGGCCCAGCCGCCGCCCAGCGTCTTGTACAGCGTGACCTGGTTCTGCAGCTGCAGCAGGCGCGTCGTCACCGCCGACTGCTGCGCCGTGAACAGCGAGCGCTGCGCGTCGAGCAGGTCGAGCGCGCTGGCGATGCCGTTGCGGTAGCGCAGGTCGGAGAGCTTGAAGCGCACGGCCTCCGCATCGGCCTGCGCACGCTGCGCGCGCACCTGCTCGCCCAGCGTGGCGCGGCCTGCGAGCGCGTCGGCCACTTCGCGGAATGCCGTCTGGATCGACTTCTCGTACTGCGCCACCGCGATCTCGCGCCCGGCCTTGGCCGAGTCGAGCGTGGCGATGTTGCGGCCTGCGTCGAAGATCGGCAGCGTCACCGTGGGCGCGAAAGACCATGCCTTGGAGCCGCGGTCGAACAGGCCCGAGAACTCGCTGCTCGCGGTGCCGATCGAGCTGGTCAGCGACACGCGCGGGAAGAAGTTCGCGCGCGCCGCGCCGATGTTGGCATTGGCCGCGATCAGCTGCTGCTCCGCCGAGCGGATGTCGGGCCGCTCGGCCAGCAGGTCGGAGGGCAGGCCGGCCGGCACGTCGGGCATCGGCTTGATGCCCTCCAGGCCCTTGGCGCCACCGGCCGTTGCGTCGGCAGGCACGGGCGCGCCCAGCAGCAGGGCGAGGGCGTTCTCGTCCTGCGCGCGGGTGCGCTGCTGCTGCGCATAGGAGGCGCGCGCCGTTTCCAGCAGCGAGTTCGCGGCCTGGAAGTCGAGCTCCGACGACACGCCGTTGTCGAAGCGCATCTTGGTCAGGCGCACAGACTCCTCGCGCGTGACCATCGTCTGGCGCGTGATCTCCAGCAGCTCGTCGTCGGCCAGCAGCGTGAGCCAGCCGTTGGCCACCGACGCGATCAGGCTGATCTGCACCGCCTTGCGGGTCTCGTCCGTGGCGAGGTACTGCGCCAGCGCCTGGTCCTTCAGCGCGCGGATGCGGCCGAAGAAGTCCAGCTCCCAGGCCGTGAAGCCGAAGTTGACGCTGTACGAAGAGGCCACGCTGCCCTGGCTCGGGTCGATCGCCTGGTAGGCGTTGGGGCTCGAGCGCGAGCCCGTGCCCGTCAGGCCGAGCGCGGGGAACAGGTTCGAGCGCTCGATCTGGAACTGCGCGCGCGCCTGCTCGATGTTGAGCACCGACACGCGCAGGTCGCGGTTGTTCGCGAGCGCCGTGCGGATCAGTCCCGCCAGCCGCGGGTCGGTGAAGAAGTCCTGCCAGGGCAGGTTGGCCGCGGCCTCGCCCTGCGGCTGGGCCGGATCGCCCGGGTAGGTGGTGGGCACCGGCGCGGCGGGGCGCTCGTAGGTCGGGATCAGCGAGCAGCCGGCCAGCAGCATCGACGCGGCCAGTGCGGTGGGAATGAATTTCTTAATCATGTTTCGTTTCCTCGGCGGAGATGCCGGCGGCTTCGGCATGCCGCTTGTCGGCTTCGTGCTGGCGCTTGCTGCCCTTGAACAGGCTGCGCACCACCACGAAGAACACCGGCACGAAGATCACGGCCAGCGCGGTGCCAGTCACCATGCCGCCGAGCACGCCGGTGCCGATGGCGCGCTGGCTTGCGGAGCCGGCGCCCGAGGCGATGACTAGCGGCACCACGCCCAGGCCGAAGGCCAGCGAGGTCATGACGATCGGGCGGAACCGCAGGTGGGCGGCTTCCAGCGCCGACTCGATGACGCCCTTGCCCTGGGCCTGCAGGTCCTTCGCGAACTCGATGATCAGGATCGCGTTCTTCGCCGAGAGGCCGATGATGGTGATCAGGCCCACCTGGAAGTACACGTCGTTCGAATACGCGCGCAGCATCGTCGCCACCAGCACGCCCAGCACGCCCAGCGGCACCACCAGGATCACCGACAGCGGGATCGACCAGCTCTCGTACAGCGCGGCCAGGCAGAGGAACACCGCCAGGATCGCGAAGCCGTACAGGATGATGGCCTGCGAGCCGGCGAGCTTTTCCTCGCGCGACTGGCCGGTCCATTCGTAGCCGAAGCCGGCGGGCAGCTGCGATGCGAGCTTCTCCATCTCGGCCATCGCCGCGCCCGTGCTGTGGCCCGGGGCCGCGTCGCCGCTGATGCGGATCGCCGGATAGCCGTTGTAGCGCACCGTCTGCGTGGCGCCCGTCACCCACTTGGTGGACGCGAAGGACGCCAGCGGCACCGGCTGGCCCTGCGTGTTGCTGGCGTTCAGCTTGAGCAGGTCGTCGGGCTGCATGCGCGCCGGGGCGTCGGCCTGCACCACCACGCGCTGCAGTCGGCCGCGGTTCGGGAAGTCGTTGATGTAGCTCGAACCCAGCGCGGTCGACAGCGTCGCGTTGATCGCGTCGAAGCTCACGCCCAGAGCGTTGGCCTTGTCGCGGTCGATGTCGATCTGCAGCTGCGGCGCGTCTTCCAGGCCGTCGGGGCGGACCTGCGCCAGCACCTTGCTCTGCGAGGCCATGCCCAGCAGCTGGTTGCGCGCGGCGATCAGCGCGTCGTGGCCCGCGCCCGAGCGGTCCTGCAGGCGGAAGCTGAAGCCGCTGGCGTTGCCCAGTTCGGGAATGGGCGGCGGGCTCAGCGGGTAGATGAAGGCGTCGCGGATGCCCGAGAGCGCACCGAAGGCACGGCCGGCCAGCGCGCTGGCCGAGTGGGCCGGGTCCTTGCGCTCTTCCCAGTCCTTCAGCGTCACGAAGGCAAGGCCCGCGTTCTGGCCCTGGCCCGAGAAGCTGAAGCCCATCACGCCCACCATGCTCTGCACTTCGGGCTGCTTCAGGATGAAGCCCTCGACCTGCTGCATGACCGACAGCGCGCGCTCCTGCGTGGCGCCAGGCGGCAGCTGCACGTTCACGATGATGTTGCCCTGGTCTTCCTGCGGCAGGAAGGAGCTCGGCAGGCGGGTGTAGGTGAACACCACCGCGCCGATGATCGCGACGTAGATCACGAGGTAGCGCGCGGCGCGGCGCAGGATGCGCGCGACCACGCCTTCATAGCCCTTGGCCGTGCGGGAGAAGCCGCGGTTGAACCAGCCGAAGAAGCCGGTCTTCTCGTGGTGATGGCCCGCCTCCACCGGCTTGAGCAGCGTGGCGCACAGCGCCGGAGTGAGCGACAGCGCCATGAAGGCCGAGAAGGCGATCGAGGCCACCATCACCGCCGAGAACTGGCGGTAGATGTTGCCGGTGGAGCCCGCGAAGAAGGCCAGCGGCACGAACACCGAGATCAGCACCACCGTCACGCCGATGATGGCGCCGGAGATCTGCCTCATGGCCTTGCGCGTGGCTTCGAGCGGCGAGAGCCCCTCTTCGCTCATGATGCGCTCGACGTTCTCCACCACCACGATGGCGTCGTCCACCACGATGCCGATCACCAGCACCATGCCGAACATGGTCAGCACGTTGATCGAGAAGCCCAGCGCCAGCAGCGAGGCGAAGGTGCCCAGCAGCGCGATCGGCACCACGATGGTGGGGATGATCGTGTAGCGCCAGTTCTGCAGGAACAGGAACATCACCACGAACACCAGCGCCACGGCTTCCAGCAGCGTCTTGACCACTTCGGTGATCGAGATCTGCACGAAGCGCGAGCTGTCGTACGGAATGGCCCACTTCACGCCCTGCGGGAAGTAGCGCTCGAGCTCGGCCATCTTGGCGCGGATCGCCTTGGCCGACTGCAGCGCGTTGCCGTTGGGCGTGGGCTGCACGCCGACGCCGACCGCGGGCACGCCGTTCAGGCGCGCCGAGGTGGCGTACGACTGGCCGCCGAGCTCCACGCGCGCCACGTCCTTCAGCCGCACGGTCGAGCCGTCGGTGTTGGCGCGCAGCACGATGTTCTTGAACTGCTCGACGTTGGCCAGCTGGCCGTTCACCGTCACCGTGGCCGCGATGGCCTGGCCCGGGATGTTGGGCAGGTCGCCCAGCGTGCCCGAGGCCACCTGCGCGTTCTGCGCGCGAATGGCGTTGTTGACGTCGGTCGCCGACAGGTTGAAGCCCTGCAGCTTGGCCGGGTCGACCCACACGCGCATCGCGTTCTCGGAGCCGAAGAGCTGGGCCTGGCCCACGCCGACCACGCGCTGCAGCTCGGGCACGACGTTGCGCGCGGCGTAGTCGCCGAGCGCCACCGGGTCGAAGTTCGGGTTGTCCGAGGACAGCATCACGAACATCAGGAAGTTGTTGCGCGACTTGTCCACGCGCACACCCTGCTGGGTCACGGCGGAGGGCAGGCGCGGCGTCGCACGCGACAGCCGGTTCTGCACGTCCACCTGCGCGAGGTCGTCGTTGGTGCCGGGCTCGAAGCTGATCGTGATGGAGCCGGTGCCGTCGGCCTGGGCCACCGATTCCATGTAGATCAGCCCCGGCGAGCCGTTCATCTCGCGCTCGATGACGGACAGCACGCTGTCCTCGAGCGTCTGCGCCGAGGCGCCGGGGTAGGCGACGTTGATCACGATGGCGGGAGGCGCCACCGGCGGGTACTGCGAGATCGGCAGCTGGGTGATTGACACGCCGCCCACCACCAGGATGAACAGTGCGATCACCCAGGCGAAGATCGGTCGGTCGATAAAGAATTTGGCCATTTGCGGGCGCGCTCCTGATTACTTCTTCTCGGCCGGGGCCTTGTCGGCCGGAGCCTTCTCGGCGGAGGCGGCTGCCGCGGGCGCGGCTGCCTCGGCGGCGGGCTTGGGCGCGCCGCCGTTGGGGTTCGGCTTGGTCCACGGGACGGCCTTCACCGGCGTGCCGGGCGGCATCATCTGCAGCTTCTGGAAGCCGTCGACCATCACCTGTTCGCCGGCCTTCAGGCCGTCGAGCACCACCCACTGGTTGTCCTTGGCGGCGCTGATCTTGACGGTGCGCTTGCTGATCTTGCCGTCCTTGTCGACCACCGACACCGTGTCGCCCTGCTGCGTGCGCGTGACGGCCTGCTGCGGCACCGTGATCGCGTTGGTGGCCTGGGCCTGCTCGAGCTTCACGCGCACATACAGGCCGGGCAGCAGCTCGCCCTTGGGATTGGGCACTTCGGCGCGCAGCGTTACCTGGCCGGTGGTGGAGTCGACCGTGAGGTCGGAGAAGAGCAGCTTGCCTTCGAGCGGGTAGTCGGTGCCGTCTTCGAGCACCACGCGGATGGTCGCGGCCTCCTCGCCGCTCGCGCGCTTGTACTGGCCGGCGGCCACGGCGCGGCGCAGCTTCATGGCGTCGGAGGCCGACTGCGTGAAGTTCACGTACAGCGGGTTGATCTGCTGCACCACGGCGAGCTCGGTGGCGTCGCCCTGGCCCACCAGAGCGCCCTCGGTGACGAGGGCGCGGCCGATGCGGCCCGCGATGGGCGAGGTCACGTCGGCATAGCTCTGGTTGATCTTGGCGGTCTGCAACGCCGCGCGGCCCGAGGCCACGTCGGCCTCGGCCTGCTTGGCGGAGGCCACGGCGGTCGCGTACTCCTGCTTGCTCACGGCATTGGCCTCGACCAGCGGCTTGTAGCGCTCGGCCAGGGCCTTGGCCTGCACGGCGTTGGCTTCGGCGCGGGCCAGCGTGGCCTGCGCGTTCTGGGTGGCGGCCACCAGCGGCGCCGGGTCGATGCGGAACAGCAGCTGGCCGGCCTTCACGTCGCTGCCTTCGCGGAATTCGCGCTTCAGCAGGATGCCCGACGCGCGCGCGCGGACCTGGGCGATGCGGGAGGCCTCGAGGCGGCCGGGCAGTTCGGTAACAAGTCCGACGTCCGTCGGCGTGGCCACGACCACGCCGACTTCTGGCGCGGGATGACCGCCGCCACCGCCTCCGCCGCCCGGACCTCCGGGCGCATCGCTCTTGCCGCAGCCCGCGAGGACCAGCAGGACGATGGCGGCCACGGTCGCGAGGCGCGGCGAAAAGGACGATTGGCGCGAGACATGCAGGAGAGGCATGCGATTCCTTTGATGCGAAGACGGGAGATGGCGGGCTCGCGGCGCGAACCGGAAACCTGTACAGCCAGGTCGGCCATCGGGGAAGCCGGCTAGTTTACATACATTCATGGATGTATAGTGACAGCCAGGCAATGGCCCCACGATACATAGAGGGCGTTGCCTTTACAAATCAGGAGACTTGGTGGCACGTCGTACGAAGGAAGAAGCATTGGCCACGCGGCATCGGTTGCTCGATGCCGCGGAGCTGCTGTTTCAGGCGCAAGGCGTCTCGCAGACCACGCTGCAGCAGATCGCGCAGCAGGCCGGCGCGACGCGCGGCGCCATCTACTGGCACTTCAAGGACAAGGCCGATCTCTTCAACGCGATGATGGAGCGCGTCATCCTGCCGCTGGAGACCACGCCGAGGGCGGCCGCGACCGCTCCCAACGTCGAGGACCCGCTGGCCGAGATCGAGGAGGGCATGGTGCACGCGCTCACCCTCATGACCACCGACCCGCAGGTGCGCCGCGTGTTCGACATCGCCACCCACAAGGTCGAGTACACGCACGACATGGCCTCGGTGCAGCAGCGCCACCTGGACGCACGCAACGCCTGCGTGACCGATTTCGAGAAAGCCCTGCGCATGGCCGCGCGCCGCGGCCGCATCAAGCTGCCGGTGCCGGGCCATGTGGCCGCGCAGGGGCTGCACGCGCTGATCAGCGGGCTCATCCAGAACTGGCTGCTCGACCCCCAGGCCTTCGACCTGGTGCCCACCGGCAGGCGCACCTTCAGGGTCTACCTGGCGGGCCTGGGCTTCGTCCGGCCGTCGCCGGGCGCACCCGTTGAGGACGAAGCCGAAACCGTCGTCGCCTGATAGGCGATAATGCGTGGCTCCGGTGCATGCCGGACCCAGATTCCTCGCTGTATTTCAACGGATAGAATTCGGCCCTCCGAAGGCTGAGATCCAGGTTCGATTCCTGGCGGCGGGACCAATTAAGAAGCCGGACACTTGCAAAGGTGTCCGGCTTTTTGTTTTTTCCCCGCCCTCGGGTATCGACCGGGGTGGCGACGCGAGCGCTTGGCTCGACCCTTCTGGAGGAAATCACCCCGCTGCCCGGGCGGGGATCGTGATGAGACGGGCGCGCCGTCAGAACTTCGCCTGCAGGCCCGCCACCACCTGCCGGCCCATGCCGGGCAGCACCGTGAGGTTGTTCCAGGAGGCGACGTAGAAGGTCTTGTCGAACAGGTTGTTCACGTCCAGGGTCAGCCGGACGCGCGGGTTGATCTGCCAGTAGGCGGTCAGTCGCACGGTCGTGTAGGCCGGCAGCCTGTAGGTGTCGGTGGCGTTGCCGGTGCGCTCGCCCACATGCACCAGGCCGCCGCCGATGCCGTAGCGGCCGTCGAGCAGCCTGTCCTCGCGGATGGCGAACAGGCCGCCGCTGACGCGCGGAATGTTGGCCAGCCTGCGCCCGAGCATGGCGGGGTTGTTGTCGCGGGTGACTTCGGTGTCGGTATAGGCCAGGTTGCCCGTCAGGCGCCAGTGGGCATCGAGCTGCCCCGCCACGTCGGCCTCGAAGCCGCGGCTTCGCGCCTGCCCGGCGGCGACGTTGAAGTTGGCGTTGGTCGGGCTGCGGGTGAGCACGTTGCTCTTGCGGATGTCGAACACCGCCATCGTGGCGCTCAGGCGCTCGTCGGCCGAAAGCCATTTGGCGCCCGCTTCCAGCGCGCGCCCGGACTGCGGCGCGAACGCGTTGCCGTTCTCGTCGCCGCCCGAATTGGGCCGGAACGATTTGCCCGCGCTCGCGTAGAAGGACAGCCGGTCGTTGGCCAGGTAGGTGATGCCCACGCGCGGCGACGTAGCCGAATGGCTCTGGACGGTGGTCTTGCGCGCCAGCAGGTCCTCGTAGTCCTGGTGGAAGCGGTCGAAGCGCACGCCGGCCAGCAGCTTCCAGTGCGGCGACAGGTCGATCTGGTCCTGCACGAAGACGCCGGTGGCGCGCTGGCTGTCGCGCGTGTTGAACAGGGGCGAGAGCGGCGCGGTCCGGGCCCGGCCGTAGACCGGGTTGTAGATGTCGATCGCGTAGGGCGCCGTGGCCACGCTCGAGTAGTCGCCGTACTGGCCCATGAAGAGCCTCCAGGATTCCACGCCCGCCAGCAACGTGTGGCCGATGCCGCCGGTGGCGAACTTGCCCTCGACCTCGGCCTGCACCGCCGTGTCGCGCGACGGCAGGCTGCGCCAGCTGTCCCGTCGATTGAGGGTGCGGTTGTCTGCCCGCAACGTGCTGTTGAGGTCGACCGCGTCGCCGAAGTAGCGGGTCTCGCGGTAGGAGGTGCCGACCCGGGCGCGCCAGCCCTGGCCCAGCTCGCGGTCCACGGTCAGCTGATGGGTGTCGCCCTCGATGTGCATGTTGCCCCGGTCGGGCTCGCCCAGGAAGCGATCGCGCGGAAGCACGCCGACGTTGCCGTTGATCTGGATCACGCCGCGATCGAGCGGCGCGCGGATGCGGACGAGCTCGGCCTCGTACTGCACCACCGTGCGGCTGTCGGGCGTCCAGGTGAACGCCGGCGCAAGCACCTGCTTGCGGCTGTCGATCAGGCTGCTGCGGCTCGCGCCGTCCTCGGCCACCGCGTTGAGCCGGTAGGCGAAGCTGGTGCCGATCGGGCCGGTGGTGTCCAGCGTCGTGCGCCGGAAGCCCAGCGTGCCGACCTCCACGCCGACGGTGTGCGCGGCGGTGAACTGGGGCTTCTTCGTGACCACGTTGATGGTGCCGCCGGGCTCGCTGCTGCCGTACAGCGCGGCGGCCGGGCCTTTCAGGAACTCGACGCGCTCGACGCTCGCCACGTCGCGCTGCGGTCCATAGCCGCGGCCCGATGGAAAGCCGTTGAGCAGCGAGCCGCCTTCCGTGTTGCTGAAGCCGCGGATCGCGAAGTTGTCCCAGGTGCCGCCGAAGTCGTTGAGACGCGCGATGCCGCTGACGTAGTCGATGGTGTCGCCCAGCCGCGTCGCGCCCAGGTCCTCGATCAGCTGGCGCGGCACCACCCGCACTGCCTGCGGTACTTCGATCAGCGGGGTCTCGGTGCGCGTGGCGGCGGTGCCGCCGCGAGGGCCCGCATAGCCCGAAGCCGAGCCTTCGGAGCGTTCCTGGATTTCGATCGTCCTGAGCGTGGCGGAGGTGTCGGCGTCGGCCGCCTCCTGCGCGAACAGGTCGGAGCCGGGCGTGAGCGCCAGCATGGCGGCGAGGGCGGATGCGGCGCGGGGAAAACGGGAGGGAGAGCTTGGAGAAGAAAGCACGGAGAGGATGTCGCGAGGAGGGGAGAGAAGAAGCTTCGCCAGGCGCTGGAAGCCTGGCGGGAGGCTCGAAGCCGGGGCGCGAATCCTAGCACCCAATGAAAACAACTCTCATTTACACGATGGTCACATTTGAGCCGGCTTTGACGAAGCTACGGCCGGGGCGCAGGCTCGACAGCCATCCAGACAATGCCGTTTCTCCCGCTGGCCTTGGCGCGGTAGAGCGCGACGTCCGCTGCCTTCGTCAGCGCCTCGAGCGACGTGTGATTCGACCGGCGAACCGTGGTGCACCCGATGCTCACGGTCACGGGCGGCAGGTCCTGGGTGCCGCTGCGAAGACGGGTGCCCTCGGCTTCGGCGCGTATGGCCTCGGCGACCTGCATGGCCCCCGATTCGTCCGTGTCGGGCAGGACCACCACGAACTCTTCCCCGCCATACCTCGCCGCGAGATCGCCGCGCCGGCGGACGTGACTTGCGATGCAGGCCGCGAGATGCTGCAGCGCGACGTCGCCCTGGGCATGGCCGTACTCGTCGTTGTATCGCTTGAAGTTGTCCGCATCCACGAAGAGCACCGAGAGACAACTGCCGCTGCGCTGCAGCCGGTCCCACTCGTTCTCCAGCGCCGCGTCGAGTGCGCGCCGGTTCTTCAGGCCCGTGAGCGAGTCGGTCTGGGTCAGCTCCCTCAGGTGCTCCTCGGCCATCACCCGGCCTCGCAGTGCGAATGCGAGGAGCCACACGCCCCCGCAGAAGGCGCTGCTCACCAGCAGCGAGGAGAGGCCCACCATCCACGAGAGCTTCTTCCACGGGGCCAGCGCGTCGTCCATGGCGGGTGCGACCACCGCGATGAACGGCGTCCCGGGTACGCGCTGGAAGGTGTACAGGCGAAGCGTTCCGTCGATGGCCGACGGCGCCGCGTAGAAGCCGGACTCCCGATCCAGCATGCGAGGAAAGGTCGGCGACTCCTTGAAGCTGTAGTCGACCATGGCCGGCGTCCGCGCGACCAGCGTTCCGTCCGTTCGCACGATCGATGCCACGCCATGCGGGCCGATATTGAGCTTGTCGAGCAGCTGGCTGAAGTACTCGAGGTCGATGGCCACGAGCGCAGTCCCGGCGAAGGCGCCGTCCGCCCGATTGATCCTGCGGCTCAGCGCGATGGCCTCGACGCCCCCGCGCGAGCGTGCGCGATAGGCCTTCGAGACATAGAGGCCGACCTCGGGAGAGTCGCGATGCACGGTGAAGTAGTCCCGGTCGCCGAAATCCCACCGGTGCGTGCTGGAGCAGCAGCCGTCGATGAGTCGGCCCTTGTCGTCGGTGACGCCCATGCCGGTGACATAGCGGGCGGACAGCGTCGAGCCGAACAGCAGTTCGTGCCGGACCTCCGGGTCGAGGTTGCGGATGGCGGGCTTGTCCAGTGCGGCGATCAGCATGAGCAGCGATTGGTCCGCCGACTCGATGGTGCGCGAGATGTTGCCGGACAGGACGGCCGCGACGTTCCTCGACATGCCGTGCGCATGCTCGACGGCCGTTTCCCGGTCCTTCCAGAGCGTGAGGGCGCTGATGAACAGCACGATCAGGGTCAACACTGTCCCCAGTGCGCCGACGATCATGGGATGGTGGCCCGCCAGTGTGGCGAGCCTCTGGGCGCGAGGACGAGGGGGCATGGCGTATTGCTTGACCGATGGATGTCGCAGGCTGCTCGATGCGTGCTTGCAGGGCTCGAGGTCGCCCGGGAGCGGGGACGCGAATTCGGGACGTGCCCACCCCTCGTTCGCGCACGAGCCACGTCCCCGCTTGCCGCTTTCGCGCGGAATTTCCCGCGGCCAGCAGGCCGAGTCACGCAGTCGTTCGTTTATATGCGTGACGGGGTTTGTTGAACTAATCCACTACCTGCCTGCCTGCGCGGTGGCAACGAGCCAGCGAGCCCCTGGCCCTTGGCGTCGCCGAGGCGTTCAGCGCACCCAATCCTGGAAGCGGTAGTAGGCGCCCACGATGGGAAGAAACCACGGCTTGCCGAAATGGCCGGGGATCGCCGGCCAGTCGAAGTCGCGCCATGGATTGAGGTCGGCGCGGCCGTCCAGCACCTCCGCCATGATCGCGCCCATGTAGGTCGACATGTGGGTTCCGTGGCCGCTGTAGCCCATGGAATAGAAGAGCCCGTCGCGCTCTCCGGCGCGTGGCAGGCGGTCGCGCGTCATGTCCACCATGCCGCCCCAGCAGTAGTCGATGCGGGTGTCCCTGAGTTCGGGGAAGAGCTCCACGAGCGATCGCTGCAGGATGGCGCCGCTCTTTTCATCCGACGCGGGGTTGCTCGCCGCGAAACGCGCGCGGCCGCCGAACAGGAGGCGGTTATCGGGCGTGACGCGGAAGTAGTTGACGAAGTTCTTGGTGTCCGTCGTCATGCGCCGCCGCGGCGTGAGGCGGTCGAGCACCTCGACCGGCAGCGGCTCGGTCACGATGATGAATGCCCCGACGGGAACGATGCGGCGGCGGATCCAGCCCAGCGGCCCCACGGCCGAGGTGCCGGTCGCCAGCAGCACCTGCCGGGCGTGGACGCTGCCGCGGGGCGTGTCGACCCGATGCGCCGAGCCGCCCTGGCGTTCGAGGCCGGTGACGGGCGTGTTCTCATGGATGCGCACGCCGCGCCTGGCAGCCGCCACGGCCAGGCCGTGGCCATAGCGGCCCACGTGCATGCCTGCACTCTTGCGCAAGACCAGGCCGCCGAAATATCGATCGGAGCCGATCTCGCTGCGCAGTTCCGCCCGCGTGAGCATGTGGGTGTCGGGGTCGCATTCCTTCTCCATCAGCGCCTGCGAACGCGCCAGCTTGTCGTAGTGCTCCGGCTTGGCGGCCAGCTTGAGCTTGCCGACGCGCTTGAAGTCGCAGTCGATGCCTTCCTCGGCGATCAGCGACTCCACCTTGCACACGCCCGCATCGAACGCGCGATAGAGCATGTTGGCGCGCTCTCGCCCCAGCCTGCCCGCCAGCGCGCAGTAGTCCTGCGCGAAGCCGTTGTTGCACATCCCGCCGTTGCGGCCGGAGGCGGCGCTGGCCACTGTCGCGGCCTCGAACACCGCGACGCTCGCCCCCTTCTTCGCCAGTGCGATGGCGGCTGACAGCCCGGTGAAGCCTGCGCCCACCACGGCGACATCGACGCTGCCGGCGGGTGCATCGGTCTGCCCTCCGGTGAACCTGGGGGCGGTATCGAGCCAATAGGGCATCAGTTTCATGAACGAACTTCCAGCGCCCGCGAAGACGCATGCAGGGGGAGATGAAGGTCAGCCGAACGACTGGTTGGAAAGGGCGAACAGGCGTGCGGTCGCACGGGAATCGACCGGGTGCGCCCGGGTTTCGCGCACCATGGCCACCGCGCTGCCGACGCAGGGCAGGCCCGATTTCTCCAGCCATGGGGACAGGCCGGCGGCATCCGTCACGTCGATGCGAAGGAACCGGCCGCGGGCCAGGCGGGCGAGCGCGGCGATGAGGCCCGTTGCGTCCGCCGCGGCATCTGCGCCGGACGCGACCACCGGACCGATCACCAGGCCGCGCCCGAACTCCCGCATGCAGGCGTAGGCCGACGCGCCGGTCCCACGGTCGAGGACCATCGTCGTTCCCGCGCCGAACAGCGCATCCAGCAACGCGGTCCGGTCCATGCCCGTGGCGGCGAGATCCAGTTGCCGGACCTTGCCGGCGTCCGCCGCGTGCATCGGACGCACGCCCGCCGGCACGGGTGCGGCGGCCAGGGCGACCGTGCCGTCCATCGCAGCCTGGTGCTGGAACACCCGGCCGCGGGCGACGAACCCGAACTGCGCATAGAGCGGGAGCCCTTCCTTCGTGGAGTTCAGCAGCACCGTGCGGTCGCGCGCAGCGTCGAGCAGGCTGCTCACCAGGGCGCGCCCCAGGCCCTGCCCCTGCATGCGCGCGTCGACGATGATCATGCCCACCGAGGCATGCGTCCGGCCGTAGGGCCACCACATCGCCGTGGCGACCAGGCGGCCGCCGGCCTGCGCCGCAAAGCCCTGGCCGAGATCGAAAGCGAAGCGCCAGTCGGCCTCGCGATACGGCCAGTCCAATGCGGCGGACAGCCTGACCGCATCCGCCAGATGCGCCTCGCGCAGCGCGATCAATTGCGGCGGCGGCATCCTGCGCGCCGGTGCGTTCAGGCCGCGGGAGGGCTCGGACATCGTGGCGATTCCTAGAAGTCGGCCACCTTCCCGCGCGCCGAGGCGAGGAATCTGTTCGGGTGGTAGGGGCGGGGATCGACCAGAGGGGGCGTGCCGCCGACGATGTCGGCAATCAGGTGCCCGGCGCCCGGGCCGATGCCGAAGCCGTGGCCGCTGAAGCCGGCTGCCAGCACGAGCCCAGGCAGGCCCGGCATCTCGCCGATGCCGGGGACGCCGTCGGGCGTGCTGTCCACGTAGCCGGCCCAGGCGGCGGTCACCGAACTGCCCGCCAGCGCCGGCACCAGTTCGACCGCGCGCCTGTATGTCAGGTCGACAACCGGAGCGTCCGCCCTCGGGTCGAGGATGCGCATGCGCTCCATCGGCGTGATCTCGTCGAACCGCCATCGGGCGCGGCCTTCATGGCCCGAGCGGATGCCTTCGAGTCCACCGGGCGCGAGATTGCGCCATCTCCGCTGGAACATCGGCAGGAACTGCGGCGCAAAACGCAGCAGCTGCGGCGTCGGGTCCACGCGCCCCCGGCCGCTGATGGCCAGCGTGTAGCCGCCGTCGGCGCGGCGCGTCATGGACACGCCGGTCGTGTGGAGCGCCGCGGGAATGTCCTTGCCTGCGGTGGCCACCGACAGCGCCGTCTGCCGGATCGCGGCCTGGGGAAAACGGATGCCGTATTGGCGGCAGAACGAGGACGCCCAGGCGCCTCCGGCGAGCACCGCGACCCTGGTGCGGATCGTTCCGCTCTCGGTGACCACCGCGCAGACCTGGCCGCCTTCGGTTTCGAGGCCCCGCGCCGCGCAGCCCTGGTGCACGGTGCCGCCGAGCTTCATGAAGGCGCGCGCCACCGCCGGAGCTGCTCGGGAAGGGTCCGCGGTGCCGTCGGTCGGCGCGAAGACGCCGCCCTTCCACGGCTTGCCGGTCGCGCGGCCGCGCTCCGCCGCTTCGCCCGCGGTCAGCATGCGCGTCTGCACATTCACGGAGCGCGCGAATTCGCCCCAGCGCGCCCAGCCGTCGAGCTCCTTCTCGCTGTTGCTGAGGTAGAGCAGCCCGCATCGGCTGAACCCGGTGACCTCGCCGGTGTCCTCGGTGAATCGCTCCCACAGGTCCAGGCTCTTCGTGGCCATCGGCAGTTCGCGCGCGTCCCGGTTCTGCTGCCGGCACCAGCCCCAGTTGCGGCTCGATTGCTCGGCGCCCACGCGCCCCTTCTCGACCAGCGCGACCTTCATGCCGCGCCTGGCCATGTAGTACGCGGCAAAGACGCCGATGATGCCGCCGCCGATCACGACGACGTCGGCATGTGTCGGCAGTTCGGGACTGGACTCGACGGCGGATAGAGGCGCAGGCATTCTCGGTATGTCCCTTGAGCGTCAATGAAAACTTGAAGGCATGCGCGGCGGCGATGGCGGTCGATTCCCGCAGGCGGCGTCAGTAGCCGACGATCGCCTTGGTCTCGAGGTACTCCTCGAGCCCGTGCACGCCGTACTCGCGGCCGTTGCCGGAGCGCTTGTAGCCGCCGAACGGCGCGTGGCTGTTCCATGCCGGGTAGTTGATGTGCACCTGGCCCGCGCGCAGCTGCGATGCCACGCGCCGCGCCCGCTCACGATCGGCGGACTGCACGGCTGCGCCGAGTCCATAGACCGTGTCGTTGGCGATGGCGATGGCCTCTGCTTCATCGCGATAGGGCATCAGCACCAGCACGGGGCCGAATATCTCTTCCCGCGTCACGCGCATGCCGGGCGTCACATCCGAAAAGACCGTCGGGCGCGCAAAGTAGCCGTGCGCCAGGCCCTCGGGCCTGCCCGGGCCGCCGCAGACCAGCCTGGCGCCTTCGTCGATTCCGCTGGCGATCATCGACTGCACCCGTGCGTACTGCGCGGCGTTGGCGATGGGGCCCATCGAGGTCTTCTCGTCGCGCGGGTCGCCGACCACGATGCCGGAGACCGCCTCCGCGGCCAGCGATTCCACCTCGGCCAGCCGCGATGCAGGCACCAGCATGCGCGTCGGCGCGCTGCACGACTGGCCCGCGTTGCGCATGCCCGCGAGCACGCCCTTCGCCACGCCCTGCCTGAAGTCGGCGTCGTCGAGGAAGATGTTCGGCGACTTGCCGCCCAGTTCCTGCACGACGCGCTTGACGCTCACGGCGCCCGCCTGGGCCACGAGAACGCCGGCGCGCGTCGAGCCGGTGATGGAGATCATGTCGACGTCGGGGTGCGCGGCCAGTGCCGCACCGACCACCTCCCCCGTGCCGCCCACCATGTTGAAGACGCCGGCGGGCGTGCCGGTGTCGTGCATCACCTGCGCGAAGAGCCGCGCACTGAACGGCGACAGCTCGCTGGGCTTCAGGACGACCGTGCAGCCGGCGGCGATCGCCGGCGCGACCTTGGCGGTGATCTGGTACAGGGGCCAGTTCCAGGGCGTGATCAGCGCGCACACGCCGATCGGCTCCTTGGCGATCGCGAAGGAATCCTTCTGGGAGAGGAACTCGTATCGCTCCAGCACTTCGATCTGTGCGCGCACGTGGGCGATTCCGAACGGCACATGGGCAGCTCGCGCGAAGCCGATGGGTGCTCCCATCTCCGTCGTGATGGCCTGTGCGAACTGTTCCGCCCGCTCTTCCAGCAGCGCGAGGATCCGGCCCAGCAGCGCCACGCGCTCGCCGACCGTGCTCCTGGAGAACGAACCGAAGGCGCGGCGCGCCGCGGCGACCGCCAGGTCCACGTCCGCCGCGGAGCCGGCCGCGACATGCCCCGCCACCGCTTCGGAAAACGGATCGACGACCGCGATGCCCGGGGCTTCGGCGCGGGCCTGCCAGCGTCCGTCGATATAGAAGGAGCGCGCGCCGTCGCCGTCGCTGTTGCTGCCGTTGTCAGGTGCCGTCATCGGGCTTCACTCCACGCGTGGTTCGGCTGTGAAGGGGCAACGCGGCTCAAGCGGTCACCCATACCTTGCGCACGGTCTCGATGGTGCGCCACGTGCCGACGTAGCCCGGCTTCATGATGAAGCAGTCGCCGGCCCGGTAGGTGATGGGCGCGTGGCCCTGCTCGGTGATCTCCACCACGCCGGAGAGGATCAGGCAGAACTCCCACGTCTGCCCCTTGATGGAGTGATTGACGCCCACCGTCGACTCGAACACGCCGGCGCGCACCGTTCCGTCCTTCGCGCTGTCGACGTCCCAGTTGCGGCACACGATGTCGCCTTCGACGACGCGTTCCGCCGGCGGACGGTATTCACGGGGCTCGCCGAGTTTGTCGAGTTCGAAGGGGATGAGAAGCCTGGACATCGAAAGCCTTTCTTGCGGGTTCAATGCCGATCAATGCTAAGGAAAACGCTGCCGCATTGATGCTGAACGATGCAGGGAGAAAAGCGTGAAATGTGCGTTTGCGGGGGGCCCTCGGTGGATCGTGCCGCGGCGCCGGGTTCCATCGAAACCTGCGCCCCCGGTGCCTCGGGCCGGCAGCGGGGTCACTTGCCGATGGCCGCCGATTCGCCTTCTTCCCACGGCGGATCTCGCAGGGCCTCCACCAGAAAGTCGACCATCACCCGCACCTTCGCGCTGAGGTGGCGCCGGCTTGCGTAGATCGCCAGGATGTCGATGGGAGGCATGCGAAAGCCGGGCATGACCTCGACCAATCGACCGGCCCGCAAGTCCTCTCCGATCACGAAGCTCGGCTGCCAGATCACGCCGACGCCAGCGAGCGCCGCGGCACGGGCGGTTTCGCCGTTGTTCGCCCGCAGCGCCCAGCGCACGCGCACGGACTCCAGCGTCCCGTCGGGGCCTGCGAACTGCCACTCGTCGGATGTGGCGCCGTACGTGTAGCCCAGGCACTGGTGCCGCCAAAGGTCCGCCGGGACCTCGGGCATGCCATGAGTCGCCAGGTATTCGGGTGAGGCGCACACCAGGTTCTGCGAGCGGCCCAGGCGGCGCGCGATGTGGTTGCCCGACGTGGTCCGCGAGATGCGGATGGCCAGGTCATAGCCCTCTTCGACGATGTCGACCACGCGGTCGATGAGCGCGATGTCCAGCTCGACGTCGGGATACTTCGCCATGAACCTCGGCCACAAAGGCGCCAGCACGATGCTGCCGAAACTCAGCGGCGCGTTGATGCGCAGGCGCCCGCGCGGCTGGAGCGAGGCGGTGGTGGCCAGCGCCTCCGTCTCCGCCACTTCCTCGAGGATCGACTTCGCGCGATCGAACAGCGCTTCACCACCCTCGGTGAGCGAGAGGCGCCGCGACGTGCGGTTGATCAGCCGCGTGCGCAGGTGGGCTTCCAGCTCGTTGACATAGCGCGTCACGTTGGCCGGAGAGGTGTCCAACGCGTCGGCCGCCTTGGTGAAGCTGCCCCGCGCGACCACCGTGACGAACACCTCGTAAGCACGCAGTCGGTCCATGGCGGTTGGCTCCAATCATTCAGGAAAGCTGAATGAGTAAACCATCTTTGGGCTCTTTCTGGAAGTGAAGCTGAATCATAAATTTGCGTCACCTCGAAACACAGAAAGGAAGCTCAGCATGACCCCGACCCAGCCCACCTCCCTTCCCAGCCCTGTCCGCCGGACGTTGATTGCTGGCGCGGCCGCGGTCGGCGCCGCACTTGCCATGGGTGCCCCGGCGCATGCCGCACCGGCCATCGACGCCGTCCCGGGCTTCCGCGCAGGCAGCGCGCAGGTGAACGGCACCCGCATCGACTACCGCATCGGCGGCTCCGGCCCGGCCGTCGTGCTGCTGCACGGCTACGCCGAAACGGGGCACATGTGGAATCCGCTGATGCCGCTGCTCGCCAAGACGCACACGGTGGTCGTGCCCGATCTTCGCGGGGCCGGCAATTCGTCGAAGCCGGAGACGGGCTACGGAAAGAAGAACATGGCCGTCGACATCCATGAGCTGGTCCGCTCGCTGGGCATTCGCAGCGCCAGCATCGTGGGCCATGACATCGGCTTGATGGTGGCCTACGCGTACGCTGCCCAGTTTCCTTCGGAGACGGACAAGGTGGTGCTCATGGACGCCTTCCTGCCCGGCATCGGCGCATGGCAGAACGTCTGGCTCCTTCGCGACCTCTGGCATTTCCACTTCCACGGCCCGACGCCGCTGGCACTCGTGAGCGGGCGCGAGCGCATCTATTTCGAGCATTTCTGGAATGACTTCGCGGCGGACCCCAAGCATTCGGTGCCCGAGGCCGATCGCCGGTTCTATGCAAAGGCCTACGCGCAACCTGGCGGCATGCGTGCGGGATTTGAATATTTCAAGGCCTTCGAGCAGGATGCGGCAGAGTTCGCGGAATTGGGCAAGACGCCGCTGCCCATGCCGATGCTGGTCCTCTCCGGCGAAAAGGCGGGCGGGACGTTCCTGATCGAGCAGGGCAGGATGGTGGCGACCAACGTGCAGGGCGTGATCGTCAAGGGGTCCGGGCACTGGCTGATGGAAGAGGCGCCGGGCCAGGTCATCCCGGCGCTGATCGACTTCCTGGGCCAGGGCTGACGGGCCCGACTCGCCTCCCGACGGCACGGGTGGCAAATCTTCACGGACACGGATACGGACACGGACTTCGAACCGACAAGGAGAACGGATATGGACCTTCAACTCAATGGCAAGCTGGCGCTGGTCAGCGGCAGCACGGCCGGCATCGGCTACGCCATCGCGCACACCCTGGCCCAGGAGGGCGCGAGCGTCATCGTCAACGGCAGGTCGCAGGCGGCGGTCGACGAGGCGGTGGAGCGCATCCGACTGGAGACGCATGGCACGGTGACCGGCCACGCCGCGGACCTGAGCCGGGCCGACGCCGCCGAGGAGGTCGTGCGCCGCAACCCCGGCATCGGCATCCTCGTCAACAACCTGGGCATCTTCGAGGCCAAGGCTTTCGAAGACATCCCCGATGAAGACTGGCAGCGCTTCTTCGACGTCAACGTGCTGAGCGGTGTGCGCCTCGCGCGCCTGGTGCTGCCCGAAATGAAGCGCGCGAACTGGGGAAGGATCATCTTCATCTCGAGCGAAAGCGCGGTGCAGATTCCGACCGAGATGATCCACTACGGCATGACGAAGACCGCGCAGCTCGCGGTTTCGCGCGGGCTCGCGGAAGCGGTTGCCGGCACGAACATCACGGTGAACAGCGTGCTGCCAGGCCCGACGAAATCGCGCGGCGTCGGCGACTTCGTGGAAGGCATGGCGCGATCGAGCGACAAGAGCTTCGAACAGGTCGAGGCGGAGTTCTTCGACCACGTCCGCCCCACGTCGCTGATCAAGCGCTTCGCCTCGCCGCAGGAGGTGGCCTCGCTCGTGGCCTACGTGGCAAGTCCGCTCGCATCGGCGACCACGGGAGCGGCACTGCGCGTCGACGGCGGTGTCGTCAAGAGCGCCTTCTGACGCGGAGCCTCGAGGCCGCCTGCCAGGAAGTGGGACCACCATGACCAACAAGCCCAAGCCCGCTATCGCCCGCATTTGGCGAGGCCGAACCCGGCCCGAAGTTGCCGACGAGTACGAAGCCTACAACCGCGCCGAGGGCGTACCGCCGTTGGAAAGGACCGCGCTCGGCGTCCAGCTACTGCGAGAGGACCGCGAGGACGAGACCTGGTTCACGACCATCTCTTACTGGCCCGACATGGAATCGATGACCGCCTTCACGAAGGGCGATCCGCTGACCGTCCACCACCTTCCGCGGGACAAGGAGCTGTTGATCGAATTGCCCGAGAGGATCCAGATTCATCGCATCGTCGTGGATCGCTAGAGGTTTCTGCGCCCGCGCCGGTCGAGCGCGGACCGGCGGACCGGCGGAAGGGGGAGCATCGGAAGCGGCATACAAATCCCGCCAGCTTTGTCCGACGTGCTAGCCGGCGCGAAAAACACACACTGCGTGCTTCTTCGGTTTGGCGGTAGGAATTCGGAGGAACACACATGAGCAGTCGCAATCGACGAGGCCATCAGCATCCACAGCCGCCGGGAGGGGAGTTCTGGCTCCTGCTCGCCATGGCGGTGTTGATCGCGACCATCGCCCTGTTGCACCTCGCCGTCGAACGGGAGCGTGCGGCCGGGACCGTCCAGTTCGATTTTCAGAATGCCGTCCGCGACATCGAGCGTCCCCGGGGACAGGTACAAGCCTGCGCTGACCGCTCCCTGCATTCCGAATGCTTCGCCGAGACAACTCTGGGGACAGTTCCGGAACAAGTGGGGCCTTATCCACAGCCGGAGCGACTTCCAGGATGTTGTTCCATTTCCGGTTGCAGGCCGGAAGCAGGCACACGCACAGTGGTACGGGGACCGCAAGTCCTTGTCGCGAAAGGAAAAAACGCCGCTGTCCACAGCGCGGGTTTACCCTTATCTACTACTACTATCTTTAAATAACAGAGTAAGTAGATAAGAAGCGGAAGCTGGCCGACCGCGGCCACGCGCGCCAGCCGGCTGCCGGAAATCGCGAACGACCGGCTCGTCGGGCATCGACCTGTGAACATTCGACACCCCGGCTGTCGAGGGCGGGTGCGTGGCACGGCCGGCACGCGCAATCGTTCACGAATCCGCGTGCCATCTCGCCGCTGCCGGATGGAAGGCCGTGCGCGCCCGGATACTCCGACGAAACATGCCGCCGATCAGAGCGGCGATTTCAGGGAGGATCCATGTCCATCTTCGATGGCACGTGCCGGCATGTTCGCCCGGCGCCGTGCGCCGTTGCGTTTGCGTCCGCGGTGGTGCGATGACGCGCCGGGTTTCCATTCAGACCCCCTTGGGGGAAGCGCTGCAGTTCCACCGGCTGACCGGCCGCGAGGCGCTGAGCCAGCTCCACGATTTCGAGGTGGAGCTGCTGGGCAGCAGCAACAACGTCGATCCGAAAGCGCTGCTCGGCAAGACCGCCACCGTGGCGATGCAGACCGAGAGCGGCGGCACGCGCTACCTGGGCGGTGTCGTCGCATCCTTCGGCCTGGCCGGGGAGGACGCACGGCACAGCTTCTACCGCATGAGGCTGCGCCCGTGGCTGTGGCTCGCGACGCGGCGCAGCGACTTCCGCATCTTCCAGGGCAGGACCGTTCCGGACATCGTCATCGACGTGCTCGAAGCTTACGGCTACCCCGTGGAGAAGCGGCTGGCCCGCGAGTACCGCGTGTGGGAATACTGCGTGCAGTACGGCGAGAGCGACTTCTCCTTTGTCTCGCGGCTGTGCGAGCTGGAGGGCATCTATTACTACTTCCGGCATGAGGCGCAGCGGCAGGTGCTGGTGTTTGCGGATGACGTGTCGGGCTCGCACGATCCGTTGCCTGGAGGGGAGACGGTGCGGTTTCATCCGCTGGAGAAGGCGGGAATGACCGGGGGCGGCGATGGTTCGAACGAACGCATCCATGAATGGCGCACGAGCGAAGAAGTCCGCTCCGGCCTGCACTTCACCAACGACTACGACCCGCTCAAGCCAAAGGCGGATCTCTCCAGCCGACGGGAGCTGCGCACCGGCCACGCGCACGACGACATCGAGCTGTACGAATGGCCCGGCGGCTACAGGCACTACGACGACGGCGAGGCCTGCGCACGCACCCGCATCGAAGAGCAACTCAGCGGCGGCAGCGTTGCCAGCGGTCGCTCCAACAGGCGAGAGCTCGCGCCGGGTTGCATCTTCGAGCTGGCGGGCCACCCGAGGGACGATCAGAACCGCAAGCACCTTCTGATTGCCGTCGACTACGAGTTGAGGGAGAACCTCCGGGCCACCGAAGGCGCCGATGCCGGCGAAGGCTCCGTCCAGCGCTTTGGCTTCGAGGCGCAGCCCGTGAGCCATGCGTGGCGCCCGCCGCGCATCACGCCCAAGCCCCGCACCCGCGGACCCCAGACCGCCATCGTTGTCGGACCGAAGAACGAAGAGATCTGGGTCGACCAGTACGGCCGCGTGAAGGTGCAGTTCCACTGGGACCGTATCGGGCAACGCAACGAGAATTCCAGCTGCTGGATCCGCGTGTCCATGGCCTGGGCCGGAGAGACTTTCGGGGCGCCTGCGCTGCCGCGCGTGGGCCAGGAGGTGGTCGTCGATTTCCTGGGCGGCGACCCCGACTGTCCCATCATCACCGGCCGTGTGTTCAACGCCGAGAACATGCCCGCGTGGCGGCTGCCCGACCAGCAGAACCTATTGGGCCTCCGCAGCCGCGAATTGAATACCGGTGCAGCAGGCGGATCGCGCGGCAACCACCTGGTGCTGGACGATCAGCCCGGAAAGATCCAGGCACAACTCAAGAGCGACCATCTCAGCAGCAGCCTGAGCCTCGGCCACATCGGGCGCATCGACGACACGGCAGGCCGCAAGGACGACCGGGGCGAGGGCGCCGAGCTGCGTACCGATGGGCATGCCGCGGTGCGCGCCGCAAGGGGCTTGCTGCTCAGCACCGAGCCGAGGCCTGGAGCCGATGCGCACATCACCGATCTTGGGGAAACAGTCGCACGCCTGACGGCTGCGCGCGACCTGCATGAACGCCAGAGCCAGACTGCGCAGGAGGCGAAGGCGCACGAAGCGGGCGACCAAGACGCGGTCACGCAGGCCCTCAAGGAACAGAACGACGCGATCAAGGGCCGCCCTTCGCGGCAGGGAGATTTCCCTGAACTCTGCGAACCGCACCTCGTTCTCGCCAGTGCGGCCGGCATCCAGAGCACGGCGGCAGGTGCCACCCACATCGCCAGCATCATGCACAACGCGCTGAGCAGCGGCGGACACACCAGCATCAGCGCCGGCAGGAGCTTTCTGGTGAGCGTGAAAGAGGCCGTGCGCCTTTTCGCATACAAAGCAATCCGCCTGACCGCAGCCACGGCCGGCATCGACATCGTCGCACTGCAGAACAGCATCAACCTGCTGGCCAGGCTCGATATCAAGCTGGAGTCCGACAGGATCAGCATCACCGCCAAGGAAGAAATCGTCGTCAACGGCGGGGGTAGTTTTTCCAGGTGGAGCGCCTCGGGCATCGTTCACGGCACCCAGGGCCTTTGGCGCGAGCACGCGGCCACCCACAGCTACGCAGGGCCGATGGACATGGCCAAGCGCCGGCGCATGGAAGGCGTGAGCCACGACGACAAGTACAGCGTGCGCTTCGCGCCCCTCGGCAGCGACGAGATCTTCAAGCACGTGGGCATGTCGGGGCTGCCTTACCGGATCCTCGGCGAGAAGCGCCAGACGCTGGCCGAAGGCGTCATTCCCGACGACGGGCGATTGCCCCGCGTCGCGTTCGAAACGCCGGACGAGGCAGTGCTGGTGGTGGGAGAAGAAGCCTGGGACTGGACGCCCGTTCCGACGATTCGCACCGAGCCAGACAGCGCGGAAGACGATGCCCGGGCCGATGACGACGGCGAGACCGAGTCGCCGGGAGCCGAGGACTCCATGTACGCATCGGCTGCAGGTGCTTTCGACCCCGGCCACTTTCTTTCCGAGTCCGCCGTCGAAGCCCATCTGAACGGCTTCGCTTGAGCGAGGGAAACACCAGCATGCCCAGACTGATATCCGCAACCTACCACCCCAACATCGAAGTCGCCGAATTCATCTGCGAAGACGGCCGTCACCTGCTGCGCTCGGGCGGAACGCTGCCATGGCGTATCAACAATCCCGGCGACCTGACTGCCAGGAAGGTCGACGGCGTGCCTGCACCCAGGAAAGCAAAGGGCTACATCGGATTCGCCACCACCAGATCGGGCAGGACCTTCCTGATCTTTCCCGATGAAGGCGCCGGCCGGGAGGAACTGAAGGCAAACCTGAAGCGCCTGCATGGCGACAGGACGATCTCCGAAGCCATTCCCGTCTATGCCCCCAAGAAGGAAAACGACACAGAGAAATACATACGCGATCTGCTCAAGACCAGCGGCATTCCAGCCGGCAGAAAGATCGGCGAGTGCAGCGACGCCGAACTCGAAAAGATCGTGAACAGCATCGCGGAGATCGAGGGGTTTCACGCCAACGCCGGGACCAGGAAGGAAACCTGGGTTGCCGTGAGCAGGATCAACGCGACTGACGGCAGCCAGCCATTGCCCGGCGCGGAGATCGTTCTGCAAAGAGGAGACAGGGAGGAAACGGTCAAGTCCGATGCCGCAGGGCGATTCCCTCCCGTGATTCACCCGGCCGACAACTCAGCCGTGCACGTCAAGGTGGCGGATCCGAAGAGCAGGAAGGCCGTGACGGTCGGAACCATCCAGGGCGACGTCGGAAAGGATTTCAACCTCCTGGCGAAATTCAAGAGGTGGAAGGGCGTCGCCGGCTCGGAAAAGATCAACAGCTCGACCCATGGGCAGAGAAAGCCCATGAGCTATGTCGTACAGCCGGGCGACAGTCTCTGGAAGATCGCGCAGCTGTATCGCACCAGCGTGGAAGCCATCAAGGAGGCCAACAAGCGGGAGCACGACAGGATCTATCCGGGGGAGGTGCTGTTGATTGTGGGGAGCGGCAAGACCAAGCCGGACCCCAGGACTTCGACTGCTCCTCCCGCCATGGCCACTGCCAAGCCACTGGCTGCGAGTGCACCGGCAAGCCCGGCAGTGCCATCGAGGCCAAAAGCAGTTTCTCCTCCACCGCCTCCCGTGCCGACCGGAATCAGGTCATCGGACTCGGAGCGGTCGAAGGAAGGCGAAGGGAAGGTGCTGGCGCTGATCAATCCTGTGCCGGGAAGGGCTCCGTGGATGTCTATCGCCATCGCTGAAGCGAAGATCAGATATGGCAAGACAGAAGAAGTGTTAGAGGCGGAAATCGACTATCACGTCGAGATAGGGGATGGATCGAAATTTCTTTCCCAAAGAGCGTGGTGCGCTGCCTTTGCCAATTGGTGCTTGTTGAAAGCTGGCTATCCGGTAGACAACATGGGATTTTGGGATCGGCGTGCCACGCTCGGCAGAGCTCATGGCTTTTATGAAATGGATGAGGGAAGGAAGATGCGGAATCCGCTTTTCGTGGAGTTGGAGAAACCGATATACGGCGCGATCGCGCTTGCAACGCGCAGGAACGGGCACGGCTATCACGTTGGCTTTGCGTACGGGAAGGCGGGTGAAAAAAATCTGATCCTGCTCGGTGGAAATCAAGACGATCGCATCAAGTTCTCACCTTTCAACATGGATGCCGAAAGAGTGGTTGAGGTGATGGAAAAGAGTGGAAGGAGGAATAAAAAAACAATCAAAAGCAAAAGCTATCTGAAGTATTTCGTTCCTGTTTCCTATTACGAACAAGCCAAAAGAGATCTTGCGAGTCCTGGCTTGGAATCAATGGACGTGGATGCGTTGAACAAAATAATCGGTGTTCCTCCCGAGAAGAAGGGGAAAAAGCCGGAACCGAGAACCAACTGAAAGGAAATGAGATGAAGATAGCTCATTTTTGGAAACGAATTGAGATTGTCGTTGCCTTGGCATTTTTTATTCTGTTCTCGATGGATTCTTTCGCCGGGGCGCGAAGTGATCATTTTGTTGCATGGAGTAGTCTTGGATCTGATCCTGACAATCGAGAGTTAGCCGAAAAAATCAAGGAGTTTGCGAATGGCGATCGCATTGATTCGATTTGTGGAATTCAGTGGAAAAACAATGATTCAATCCTGTACTTCAATAATCTCGTATTGAAAATTCCAGATGATTTGCTTCGAAAGGTTTTTATCGAGCGCAACACGGAATCCTTCCCTGCGTTAAGCCGGGCATTGCGCTCCTTCAGGCATCCAGAGAGAAATGTGCGCGATGGATTGGATGGAATCGTTTTCTATGACGGAGAAAAATCCTTCCGCATGATGAGCTTCACGGTTGGGGCGAGAAGCGTCAAAACTTACCCTCAAGCTTTTAAGGCGTCTGCCAAAACGAAAGAAATCGAGCGTGCTTTCTGCTCGCTTCTTCCTCCAATCACTCGAGCTCCTTGAGCGTGGGGATCTGAACTTCTACCTTGATCACGGAACGCCCGGGGTGCTGATGGCTAGGTCTGTTCCCGCACTGCGAAGCCCGTGATTGCCCCCATTCCCCTCCCATGCCACCATCTCCCGCATGCCCTACCAACTCCATTACTGGCCCACCATCCAGGGCCGAGGTGAATTCGTCCGGCTCGCGCTCGAAGCTGCCGGCGCGGACTATGTCGACGTGGCGCGCTTGCCCGAGGGCGAGGGCGGCGGCGGATCCGCTCTCGGTGAGCGGCTGGACGACCCGGAAGCCGCGCGCCCTGCCTTCGCGCCGCCGTTCCTCGTCGATGGCGACATCGTGGTCGGGCAGACGGCCGCGATCCTGCTGTACCTCGGGCCGCGGCTGGGCCTGTCGGGGGTGGGCGAGTCCGACGGGCTGTGGGTGCACCAGATCCAGCTCACGATTGCCGACGCGGTGGCGGAGGCGCATGACACGCATCATCCGATCTCGGTCGGCGCCTATTACGATGAGCAGCGCGACGCGGCGATGCTGCGCGCACGGGCCTTTCGTGAAGAGCGCATTCCGAAGTTCCTCGGCTGGTTTGAGCGGGTGCTGCAGCGCAATCCCGCAGGTACGCAGCATCTGGTGGGCGACACGCTGACCTATGCGGACCTGTCGCTGTTCCAACTCGTGGACGGCCTGCGATATGCCTTCCCGAAGGCGACGGCCCGTGCGCTGGCTGCCACGCCCGCGGTCGAGAAGCTGCACGCCAATGTGCGGCGGCGCCAGCGCGTGCAAGACTATCTGCAGAGCCCGCGCCGTATCGCGTTCAACGAAGACGGCATCTTCAGGCGCTACGCCGAGTTGGACGGCTAGTCCTGCTCCGCCTCGCCGCGGATGCGCAGCGCGGCGTCATACAGCGTATTGCGCGGGGCTCCGCTGATCTCCGCCGCGAGCTTCACGGCCGTCTTCACGGGCAGTTCGGCCAGCAGCAGGCGCAGCACGCGCTCGCCTTCCGCGCCGCCGTCGCCGCTCACGGCCACGGGGTGCAGCACCAGCGCGAATTCGCCGCGCGTGCGGTCGCGGTCGGCGCCGAACCAGTCGGGCAACGCGCTTGCGGCGACGGTGGCGATTTCCTCGAACTGCTTGGTGAGCTCGCGGCCCACGGTGACGCGGCGCTCGCCCAGCGTGGACAGAGCGCGCGCGAGGTTCTCGATGCGATGCGGGGCCTCCAGCAGCACCACCGCGCGCGGCTCCTGCGACAGCGCCTGCACGGCCGTGTCGCGCTCGCCGGACTTGCTCGGCAGGAATCCCGCGAAGACGAAGGCGCTGCTGCTGGCATTGCCGTCACCGCCGCCCTCGGCCACCAGCCCCGCGGCGCCTATCAGCGTGGTCACGCTGCTGGCGCCCGGCAGCGGCAGCACGCGCTGCCCCGCGGCGCGCACGGCGGCTGCAAGGCGCGCGCCGGGGTCGCTCACGCCGGGCGTGCCCGCGTCGCTGACGTAGGCGATGCGCTCGCCCTGCGCGAGCCGCGCGACCACGGCCTGCGCGGCCTCGGCCTCGTTGTGCTGGTGCACCGCCAGCAGCCGGGAGCCGGGGCGGTCGATGCCGTAGGCGCGCAGCAGGGCCTGCGTGTGGCGCGTGTCCTCGCAGGCGATGGCGTCCACCAGTTGCAGCACGTGCAGCGCGCGCAAGGTGATGTCGGCCAGGTTGCCGATGGGCGTGGCGACGACGTAGAGCGTGCCTTGCGGATAATGCTGCGCACCCGCGGCGTCGTGCGCGGCCGCTAGGGCGGCGCCGAAAGAAGCAGGGGCGAGTGAAGCCAAGGGGTTTCTCCGTCGGAACGAACAAGAAGTCAGAAAAAAAGAGATCGCAAGCAGGCCGCGGACAGGGAGGGCCATGAAGACCGACACCACTACGAAGCATCGGGGCGATGCGGCGGAAGACGCCGCGCTCGACCACCTGCGGGACGCCGGCCTCGTGCTGCTCGCCCGCAATTATCGGACGCCCGGGCGCGGCGGCGGCGAGATCGACCTGATCATGCGCGATCCGCGCCCGTCGCCCGCGGGCACGCTGGTGTTCGTGGAGGTGCGCCATCGCAGCACCGGCACGCACGGCGGCGCGGGCGGGAGCATCACCGCAGCGAAGCGGCGGCGCATCGTGTTCGCCGCGCAGAACTACCTGAGCCGGCTGCGCACGGTGCCGCCGTGCCGCTTCGACGTGGTGCTGGTCGAAGAGAAAATCACGTGGCTGCAGGCAGCCTTCGACGCTGGTTGACGGCGAGCTCGAGGGAACTGAAGCCTCGATGAAGGCTCCACAACTCGAACGTCTTGTTTCACAGGCCCCAGTTATCATCCCGCCCCATGCTCGAGCAACGGATTCAGCAGCACTTCATCGACAGTGCCGACCTCAAGTACCAGACCGGGCCGGTCCTCAGCAAACCCATCTCTCAAGCGATGCAGGCCATCCTGGCGTGCGTGACCAGCGGCGGCAAGGTGCTCGCCTGCGGAGCCGGCGTGTCGGGCCTGCTGGCGGCCCAGTTCGCCGCGCAGTTCGTGGGCCGCTTCGAGCGCGAGAGGCCCGAGCTCGGTGCCATCGCGCTGCCCGGCGATGCCACCGACCCCGCCGCCGACGGCGCCGAAGCCGCGGATGCCGACCGCTTCGCCCGCCAGGTGCGCGCGCTCGGCCAGGCCGGCGACGTGCTGCTGGCCTTGAGCATCAGCGGCCAGTCGGCGTCGGTGCTGGCTGCCGTGACCGCGGCGCACGAGCGCGACATGACCGTCGTCGCGCTGCTCGGCAATACCGCGCCGGGCGCAGGCGGTTCCATCGGCCGCGCACTGCGCGAGACCGACGTCCAGATCAGCGTGCCGCACGAGCGTGCGGCGCGCATCCACGAGATCCACCAGATCGCGCTGCATTGCCTGTGCGACGGCGTGGACGCCCAGTTACTCGGAGAACAGGAAGCTTCCTCATGACCTTGACGACCATGACGACGACATCGACCCAACGTTTCGCCCTTGCCCTGACCCTGGGCGCCGCACTGGTCACGGGTCTTTCCGCCTGCGTGCCGCTCGTTGTCGGCGGCGCGGCCGTGGTGGGCGTGGGCATGGTGGCCACCGACCGCCGCAGCTCGGGCGCGCAACTGGACGACCAGGGCATCGAGCTGCGTGCCGCGGCCCGCGTGCGCGACATCGCCAACGACCAGATGTACGTGAGCGTCACCAGCTTCAACCGCCAGGTGCTGCTGACCGGCGCCGTGGGCAGCGATGCCGACCGCCGCCGCGTCGAGGACGAAGTCAGCCGCATCGTGAACGTGCGCTCGGTGGTCAACGAGCTGACCGTGGGCTCTTCCAGCACCTTCCAAGACCGCTCGAACGACCTCTACATCACCGGCAAGGTGAAGGCCTCGCTGCTCGACGCCAAGGACATCTTCGCCAACTCCTTCAAGGTGGTGACCGAGCGCGGCGTGGTCTACCTGATGGGCATCGCCACGCGCCGCGAGACCGATCGCGCCACCGAGATCACGCGCGGCGTGTCGGGCGTGGTGAAGGTTGTGCGCGTGGTCGAGGTCGTGAGCGAGGCCGATCTGGCAGCCAGCCAGGCGGCGAACCAGGCCGCTGCGCAGCGCGGCGGCACGGGGCCGGCGCCTGTGACTTCGGCAGCGCCGTCCACGCCCTCCTCGTCTTCCACTTCGCGCGTGCCGCTGCCGCCGATGGAGCCGCTGCCCGCTTCGGGCTCGTCCACGCCGACGCCTTCCTCGAGCGGCGTGACGACCTCGCCGGTGCGCTGAAGAACCGCCACGCCAAGACAGGAAAGCCCGCTGATGCGGGCTTTCTTCATTGCGTCACTTGAGCCGCGTGATGAGGCTCGAGGTATCCCAGCGCCGGCCGCCGGCCTGCTGCACGTCGGCATAGAACTGGTCGACCAACGCCGTCACAGGCACACGCGCGCCGTTGCGCTTGGCTTCGTCGAGCACCAGGCCCAGGTCCTTGCGCATCCAGTCGACCGCGAAGCCGTAGTCGAACTTGCCTTCGATCATGGTCTTGCCGCGGTTCTCCATCTGCCAGCTCTGGGCCGCGCCCTTGCTGATGACGCCCAGCACGGCTTCCATGTCCAGGCCCGCGCGCTGGCCGAAGGCGATGGCCTCCGACAGGCCCTGCACCAGGCCCGCGATGGCGATCTGGTTCACCATCTTCGCGAGCTGGCCGGCGCCGCTCTCGCCCAGCAGGGTGACCGCGCGCGAGAAGGCCATGGCCACCGGTTTGATGCGTTCGAACACCGCCGCGTCGCCGCCGCACATCACGGTGAGCGCGCCGTTCTGCGCGCCTGCCTGGCCGCCCGAGACGGGCGCGTCGATGAAATGCAGGCCCAGCGCCTGCGCGGCCTTCGAGAGTTCGCGCGCCACGTCGGCCGAAGCCGTGGTGTGGTCGACGAGCACCGCGCCCTTCTTCATGCCGGCGAAGGCGCCGTCGTCGCCCAGGACCACCGAGCGCAGGTCGTCGTCGTTGCCGACGCAGCAGAACACGATGTCGGCGCCGGCCGCCGCTTCGCGCGGGGTGGTGGCATGGCGTCCGGGCGGGCCGAATTCGTCGGCCCAGGCCTGCGCCTTGGCGGCGGTGCGGTTGTAGACCGTGACGCTGTGGCCGGCCTTGGCGAGGTGGCCGGCCATCGGGCCGCCCATGACGCCGAGGCCGAGGAAGGCCACCGTCTGCGCGGGGATGGATTCGTAGGTGCGGGGGTTGATGCTGCTCATGGGGCCACAGCTTAAGGCCATTCCGCCGCAGGTGCCGTCCGGCGGACACCGGCCTCCCGCAGCCCCCGCGGCCTCAGACGATCGCGAAGTGCTCCGTGCCCGCAGCCAGGTCGGTGCTGCGTGCACGCTGGCTGTTGAGCTTGATCTGCAGGCGAAGGTCGTTGGCCGAGTCGGCATTGCGGATGGCGTCCTCGAAGCTGATCGAGTGGCTCTCGAAGAGGTCGAACAGCGCCTGGTCGAATGTCTGCATGCCCAGGTTGCGGCTCTTCTTCATGATCTCCTTGATCTCGCCCACCTCGCCCTTGAAGATCAGGTCGGAAATCAGCGGCGTGTTCAGCAGCACTTCGACCGCGGCCACGCGGCCCAGGCCGTCTTCGGTCGGCACCAGCCGCTGGGAGACCAGCGAACGCAGGTTCAGCGACAGGTCCATCAGCAGCTGGGCGCGGCGCTCTTCGGGGAAGAAGTTGATGATCCGGTCGAGTGCCTGGTTGGCGCTGTTGGCGTGCAGCGTGGCCATGCACAGGTGGCCGGTTTCGGCGAAGGCCACCGCGTGCTCCATGGTCTCGCGGTCGCGGATTTCGCCCATCAGGATCACGTCGGGCGCCTGGCGCAGCGTGTTCTTCAGCGCGGCTTCCCAGCTGTCGGTGTCGATGCCCACTTCGCGCTGCGTCACCACGCAGTTCTTGTGCGGATGCACGAATTCGACCGGGTCTTCGACCGTCACGATGTGGCCGAAGGAATTCTCGTTGCGCCAGTCGATCATCGCCGCCAGCGTGGTCGACTTGCCCGAGCCCGTGGCGCCCACCAGGATGCACAGGCCGCGCTTGGTCATCGACACCTCCTTCAGCACCTGCGGCATGCCCAGGCCGTCGATGGTCGGCAGCTTGGCGGGAATGGTCCGCAGCACCATGCCGACCTTGCCCTGCTGCACGAACGCGTTCACGCGGAAGCGGCCGATGCCGGTGGGCGAGATCGCGAAGTTGCATTCCTTGGTGCGCTCGAACTCGGCCGTCTGGCGGTCGTTCATGATCGAGCGGGTCAGCGCCAGCGTGTGCGGCGCGCCCAGCGCCTGCTGCGAGACCTTGGTGACCTTGCCGTCGACCTTGATGGCCGGCGGAAAGTCGGCGGTGATGAACAGGTCGCTGCCGTTGCGGCTCACCATGAGCTTGAGCAGGTCGTTGATGAACTGGCTGGCTTGATCGCGTTCCATGAGAGCGCTCCTTGATCTGTTTAGATAGAACCTGCTGGCGGCCGACCGCCGGGCCGCCCCAAGGCGGCCGCGCCTCCCCCATGGGGGGTGGAGTTACACGCAGCGCAGCGAAGTGAAAAGCCGGGGGGCCTCATGACTAGCCCGGGAAATTCTCTGGGATCTTGGCTTTTCCTCGGGCTTCTGCTGCCGAGATGGTATTGCGGCGCACCAGTTCCGTCAGGTTCTGGTCCAGCGTCTGCATGCCAGAGCCCTGGCCGGTCTGGATGGTGGAGTACATCTGCGCCACCTTGGCCTCGCGGATGAGGTTTCGGATGGCCGGCGTGCCCAGCATGATCTCGTGCGCCGCCACGCGGCTCTGGCCGTCCTTGGTCTTGCACAGCGTCTGCGAGATCACGGCCTGCAGCGACTCCGAGAGCATGGCGCGGATCATTTCCTTCTCTTCGCCCGGGAACACGTCGATGATCCGGTCGATGGTCTTGGCGGCCGAAGAGGTGTGCAGCGTGCCGAACACCAGGTGGCCCGTCTCGGCGGCGGTCATGGCCAGGCGGATGGTCTCCAGGTCGCGCAGCTCGCCCACCAGGATGGCGTCAGGGTCTTCGCGCAGGGCGGAGCGCAGGGCGTTGGAGAACGACAGCGTCATCGGCCCCACTTCGCGCTGGTTGATCAGGCACTTCTTCGACTCGTGCACGAACTCGATCGGGTCTTCCACCGTGAGGATGTGGCCGTACTCGTTCTCGTTGAGGTAGTTGATCATGGCCGCCAGCGTGGTCGACTTGCCCGAGCCCGTGGGGCCCGTCACCAGAACCAGCCCGCGCGGCTTGAGCGCCAGTTCGCCGAAAATCTTCGGCGCGTTGAGCTGCTCGAGCGTGAGGATCTTCGAGGGAATGGTCCGGAACACCGCCGCCGCGCCGCGCGCCTGGTTGAAGGCGTTCACGCGGAAGCGCGCGAGGCCGTCGATCTCGAAGGAGAAGTCGACCTCCAGGAACTCTTCGTAGTGCTTGCGGTGCGTGTCGCTCATGATGTCGTACACCATGGCGTGCACGCCCTTGTGGTCGAGCGCGTCCACGTTGATGCGGCGCACGTCGCCGTTGACGCGGATCATGGGCGGCAGGCCCGCGGAAAGGTGCAGGTCGGAGGCTTTGTTCTTGACGCTGAACGCCAGCAGTTGGGTGATGTCCACGGGGCTCCTCGGCTCGGGTTTCGTGACGTTTTGATACGATTTTGGACGATTATGACGATGATTGGCGACGACCTCCAGCAAGTAAACGACCGGATCGCGAAGGCATGTGTAACGGCCGGCCGCGACCCGGCCGGCGTGCGCCTGCTGGCGGTGTCCAAGACCTTCGGACCGGATGCGGTGCGCGAGGCGCACGCGGCGGGCCAGTCGGCCTTCGGCGAGAACTACGTGCAGGAAGGGCTGGACAAGATCGAAGCGCTGGCCGACCTGCGTTCCTCCCTCGAATGGCACTGCATCGGGCCCCTGCAGAGCAACAAGACGCGGCCTGTGGCCGAGCACTTCGACTGGGTCCACAGCATCGACAGATTGAAGATCGCCGAGCGTCTTTCGGCCCAGCGGCCGGCGCATCTGCCGCCGCTGAATGTATGCCTTCAGGTTAATGTGGACGGCGGCGCCAACAAGTCCGGCGTGCCTCCGGAAGAGGCGCTCGCGCTGGCGCGCGCTGTGGCGGCTTTGCCACAACTTCGGCTGCGCGGGCTGATGGCGATCCCCGAGCCGGCGACCGGCTTCGAAGCGCAGCGCGAGCTGTGCCTGCGCGCGCATGCGGTGTACCAGTCGATCCGCGACGCGGGCATCGCGCTCGATACCTTGTCGCTCGGCATGAGCGCGGACCTCGAGGCGGCCATCAGCGCGGGGAGCACGATGGTGCGCGTCGGCACGGCGATCTTCGGCGCGAGATAGGCACGCTCCCAGTCTTCGCGCACTTCGTGTCGCTTCGCCAACCCCCTTGCAGGGGGCAATACCTGCGGCCCAGCAAAGCCGGTTCCGCGGTATTCCTGGCGTCAATGATCTTCACACCCCCAGCGGCAGCCGCGCGCTGTTCTTCACTTCTTCCATCACCGCGTAGGTCCGCGTCTCGCGCACGCCGGGCAGCTGCCACAGCACGGTGCCGGCGAACTCGCGGTAGGCGGCCATGTCGGCCATGCGGGTCTTGAGCAGGTAGTCGAAGCCGCCGGCGACCATGTGGCATTCCATGATCTCGTCGCGCACCTGCACGGCGGCCTTGAACTGGTCGAACACGTTGGGGGTGGTGCGGTCGAGCAGCACCTCGACGAAGACGGTGAAGCCGCGGCCCAGCTTGTGCGGATCGAGCCGCGCCTCGTAGCCCTGGATGAAGCCGTCGCGCGTGAGCCGCTGCACCCGCGCCAGCACCGCGGTGGGCGAGAGCGCCACCGCCTCCGCCAGCTTGAGGTTGGTGATGCGGCCGTCTTCCTGAAGGATCTTCAGAAGGCGCAGATCGATGCGGTCCAGGTCGAGCATCGGAGGATTATCCGGCTCGGGCATCGAATCGTGGCAAAAGATGCGGCCTATGACCTCCGGTCGTAGGAGATAGAACCAAGGAACTGCCGGCGGCCTACCCTCGGATGGCCAAGGGGCCGCCGTGCGTCCCGTTTGCCGTCAGCGAAGCTGCGTCTGGTCGACCAGCGCGCCGTAGGCCGGGCTCGCGCGCAGCCTCGCGTACTCGGCGGCCGCTTCGCGATAGCCGGGCTTCATCGAATCGGCGCCGGCTTCGCCGGCCTGCCGGGCGGCCAGGCCCGACTGGATCCACAGGCGCGTGTCGGCCTCCACGGCGGCACGGCTGTTGGCCGAGACCACGGCGGGCTCCTGCTGGTAGCCGCTGGTGTAGCCCTGCGTGGGGGCGGTCTTCAGCCACTGCACCGCGTCGGCGGTCACCGCGGCGCGCGTCGTCGAAGAGGCCAGCGGCGCGGGGCGCGGATCGCCTTCGGCGTAGTTGCCGGCGAAGCTCGGCGCGGCGATCGTGCCCAGCAGGGCAGCGAGGGCGGCGGTGCCGATCAGGCGGGTGGCGGATGCTTGCTTGCTCATTCTGTTGCTACTCCTTGATGTGTGACGTTGGTTGCTGGGTTCGTCCTGGTTGGTGAGGCCAACTCTAAGAAGCGCATCCGCGGGTCGATGACCCGTCGATGACGTTTCTGTCATCTGGCGATGCACGCATCTATCTATCGCTCGATTGCATCGGCGCAATGCCGGCATCGCAGGCCTACCAACCTCTCTTGCATAACCGCCTCCGCGGCGCGCATAAGCCATGGCGCAACGCGCGGCGGAGGTCTATCGTTGCGGCCACCCTCACAAACCAACAAGGGAACGCATATGAGCGAAAAACTCTCCTTCGTCAGTCCTACAGCCAACAGCCCGTGGGGCACCTATCTCTCGCAGGTCGATCGCGTCGTGCCGTACCTCGGCCCGCTGGCCCGCTGGGTCGAAACCCTCAAGCGCCCCAAGCGCGCGCTCATCGTCGACGTGCCCATCGAAATGGACGACGGCAGCATCGCCCACTTCGAGGGCTACCGCGTGCAGCACAACATGAGCCGCGGCCCGGGCAAGGGCGGCATCCGCTTCCACCCTGACGTCACGCTCGAAGAAGTGATGGCCCTGTCGGCCTGGATGACCATCAAGACGGCCGCCGTGAACCTGCCGTACGGCGGCGCCAAGGGCGGCATCCGCGTCGACCCGAAGAAGCTCTCGCCGCAGGAGCTCGAGAAGGTCACCCGCCGCTACACCAGCGAGATCGGCATCATCATCGGCCCCCACACCGACATCCCCGCACCCGACGTCAACACCAACGCGCAGATCATGGCGTGGATGATGGACACCTACTCGATGAACGTCGGCGGCACCGCCACCGGCGTCGTCACCGGCAAGCCCCTGCACCTGGGCGGCTCGCTGGGCCGCGTGAAGGCCACCGGCCGCGGCGTGTTCGTCACCGGCCGCGAGGCGGCTCGCCGACTGGGCATGGACCTGCGCGGTGCGCGCATTGCGGTGCAGGGCTTCGGCAACGTGGGCTCCGTCGCGGCAGAACTCTTCGCCGAAGCCGGCGCCAAGATCGTCGCGGTGCAGGACCACACCGGCACCATCGTCAACAGCAACGGCCTCGACCTCGCCAAGCTCGTGCCCATCTCGCGCACCGACGGCGTGGTCGGCTTCAAGGCCGGCGGCGACATCGTGTCGAACGAGGACTTCTGGAACACGCCCTGCGACATCCTCATTCCGGCCGCTCTCGAAGGCCAGCTCACCGCCGAGCGCGCACAGAAGACCACCGCCAAGCTGGTGCTCGAAGGCGCCAACGGCCCGACCGTGCCGCAGGCCGACGACATCCTCGCCGAGCGCGGCGTGCTGGTGGTGCCCGACGTGATCTGCAACGCCGGCGGCGTGACCGTGAGCTACTTCGAATGGGTGCAGGACTTCTCGTCCTTCTTCTGGGACGAGGACGAGATCAACGTGCGCCTCGACCGCATCATGATGAACGCGCTCAACCAGATCTGGGACACGGCCGACAAGCACAAGATCACGCTGCGCACCGCGACGTACGCGGTGGCCTGCGAGCGCATCCTGATGGCTCGCCAGGAACGCGGCCTGTATCCCTGATCGCGAAGCGACGGTCCCTGTATCCTGCGGGCCCATGATTGGCCCGCCCATCCAGCTCGATCCCGCGTTCGTCGCGTCGCCCGATGCCCTTCTCGAATGGCTTCGGTCCGCGGTGGCGTGGGACGAGCGCATGCGTGCACGCAAGACCGCCAGCTTCGGCGTGCCGTACGACTATTCGCAGATGGCCTACGAGGCGGTGCCGATCCCCTCCGAATTGGCGGTCCTGTGCGGCCGGATCGAGGCCAGGCTCGGCTTTCGTCCCAACAACTGCCTGTTGAACCACTATGCCGACGGCGCGTCGTCGATGGGTTTCCATTCGGACGACACCACGGCGCTGGCACCCGGTACGGGCGTCGCCATCGTGTCGATCGGAGCCACGCGGTCGATCGCATATCGCAGCAAGGTCGACAGCAGCTTGCGCTTCGACTACCCGCTTCCTCACGGTTCGCTGCTCTACATGTCGGACGCGGTTCAGCGGGACTGGCTTCATGCGATTCCCAAGACCGAAGGCGTGCGAGAGCGCATCAGCCTGACGTTTCGTTCGATCCTGAAGTGACAGCGCTGCCGTCTCGACGCGCGCCGATGCTTTTTTGACTCAAGGAAAAGCTACGCTCGGGGGCATGACCACCACCCCCGCGCAGACCTTTCCTCCGCTTCCTCAACTCCCCCCCGAAAGCGCCGCCCGCCTGCAGGCCCTGATGGCCACCGGGCAGCGCCGCCTGCTGGGGCTCGTCGGCGCGCCCGGCGCGGGCAAGTCGACGCTCGCGGCGGCGCTGCTGCAGGCGGTGGGTGCGGACCGTGCCCAGGTGGTTCCGATGGACGGCTTCCACCTTGCCAACGTCGAGCTGCAACGGCTGGGTCGCGCCGGACGCAAGGGCGCTCCCGACACCTTCGACAGCGCAGGCTACGTCGCGCTGCTGCAGCGGCTGCGCGAGCAGCGGCCCGACGGCGGCATCGTCTATGCGCCCGAGTTCCGCCGCGAGATCGAGGAGCCGATCGCCGGCGCGATCGCGGTGCTGCCTTCGACGCAACTCGTCATCACCGAGGGCAACTACCTGCTGCACGACGCCGGCCCGTGGGCGGGCGCGGCGGCGATGCTCGACGAGGTCTGGTACGTGGACATCGACGACGCGGTGCGCGAGGAGCGCCTGGTGCGCCGCCACCAGCAGTTCGGCCGCAGCGCCGAGGAGGCGCGCGCCTGGGTGGAGAGCACCGACGCGCCGAACGCCCGGCTGATCGCGGCGACGCGGGTGCGCGCGCACCACGTGCTGCCCTGGTCCTGAAAATTTCGACGGCCTGGAGGGAACGCGCGTGCATCGGCGCGCTCGAAGGCTTGCCGGCAAGGCCGCCGGTTAGCATTCGCCGCTTCATGCCGTCCATGCACTCCAATTCCCTGTCCGCCATCCCTGCTCCGGGCCGTACGCCAGTCCGTACATCGGTTCTCGCCGCGGGCCTGCTGTCCGCCGCTGTCCTGCTCGCCGGCTGCGGCAGCGCTTCCCGCCAGGCCAGCTACGAGCCCGAGGCTTTCAGTTCCACCAACACCCACACCCGCGACTACGAGGCCACCGAGGCCGAAACTTGCGAGGCGGCGCGCCGTGCGCTGCTGAGCCAGGGCTACATGATCACGGCGGCCAACTCCGACCTCGTGACGGGGCGCAAGAGCTTCCAGCCGGCCGCCGAGGTGCACGTGGAGGTGGAGTTCCGCGTGGTCTGTGCGCGCGAAAGCACCCGCAGCGGCAAGGCGGGCAGGAGCACCGTGGCCTTTGCCACCGCGCTGCAGGACCGCTACGGGCTCAAGAAGGTGAACAACTCGGCGAGCCTGGGCGTGGGCGCGATCGGCTCGCTGTCGCTGCCGTTCACCAGCAGCGACGACGCGATGGTGAAGGTGGCGAGCGAGACGCTCACCGACGAGCGCTTCTACGACCGCTTCTTCGCGCTGCTCGACCGCTTCCTCGAAGGCCCGGGCCCTGAAGCGCAGGACGAGGCCGCGGCGAAGCCCGAGCAGACGCCGGTCGCCTCGCCGGCCGGGGCGACCGCGCCGTCGCCTGCACCGGCGCCCGCCTCCGATCCGGCGCCCGCCGTCACCTATCCCGTGACTTCGTCTCCTAACCGGGGCTGAAGCTCCAGATACCAAGACACGTCTTACAATCCGGGCATGGCTTCCACCATCCCGGATCCGGCGCAATGCGCCTCTCGCCTTCGCGGCTCGGTGTCGCTGCTCGCCCGCCAACTGCGAAGCGGCAGTGCCGCGGCGGACAGCCCCAGCGTGGCCAAGCTCAGCGTGCTGGGGCAGCTCCATCAGCATGGGCCTTGCACGCCCACGACGCTGGCGGGGCTGGAGCGCGTCAAGCTCCAGTCGCTGACGCGGCTGCTGGCCGAGCTGGAGGCCGAGGGCTGGATCGGCCGCGCGCCGCATCCGGGCGACGGGCGCCAGTGGCTGCTGTCGCTCACCGCGGAGGGCACGCGCCGGCTGAAGGCGATCATGCGCACGCGCGAGGCGGCGCTGGCCGAGGCGATCGGCGCCACGCTCGATGCCGACCAGCGCGCCCTGCTGCAGCAGGCCTGCGCCTTGATCGACGGCATCTCGGCCGCGCTCGGCGGTAACGCGAAGACTACGGGGTCATGATGGGCACGAGCGCACTGCAGCGCCTCGCCGCTCCCTGGCGGCATGGCCGCTGGCGCTCCGGCGCGCAGCTTGCGGCCGCCGTCGCCATCGCCTGGGGCGTGGCGACGGCATTGCATCTGCCCGAGAGCTTCTGGGCCGTGATGAGCGTGCTGATCGTCATGCGCCCCAGCGCCGGCTCCACGCTCGACGCAGGGTGGGACCGCGTGCGCGGCACCGCCGCCGGCGCGCTCGTCGGGCTTGCCGGCGTCTATCTGCATCACCATGGCGCGCCGATGCTCGCGACCACGCTCGGCCTGGTCATGCTGCTGTCGTTCGCCAGCGCGTCCGTGCCGGGCATGCGCAGCGCGCCCGTGGCGGCGCTGATCATCCTGTCGGCGGGCGGTATTCCGGGCCATTCGGCGCTGCAGGTGGCGCTGCTTCGCCTGGCGCAGATCGGCATCGGCGTGGGCGTGGCGCTGGTGGTCTCGACGGTGATGTCGGAGTACCACGCGGGCATGCGCTTCGACGAGGGCTGCGCGGCGCTGCTGCGCGGCATCGGCAGGCGCGTGTCCGCGTCGCGGCGGCCGACCGATGCAGCGGAGATCGAGCGCATCCAGGCAGGCACGCGCGCGTCGCTGGGCCGCCTGGCCGCGCTGGCCGGCAGCGCCGACCTGGAGGCCCGGTGGTGGCGCCGCGGCGGCACCGGCGGCAGCTATCGCGACAAGGCCAGGCTGGCGGCGCGCATCTTCCAGGACGCCACGGTGCTCGACCGCGTGTTGCGGCTGGCACCTGGGGCGCAGGCCGAGGTGTCGCAAGCGGCAGGCGCGGCGGGTGCGGCCATCGCCGGCATGGCCGACGCGCTCGCGGGCCAGTCCACCCCTCACGACCTGGGCGAACTGGCCCGCTGCGCTGCGCAGGCTTCGTCGCGGCACGAGGCATCGAACGCGCTGCTGGCCGCGCCGCTGAACCTGTTGCTCGACGACCTGCGGCGCTTGCAGGCGGTCATCGCCGCCCGCCCGCCGGCGTAGTCCTCCAGCCGCCGCCGACATCGAACGTCCTAGAATCTTCCGAAAATTCATTCGTTTCGGAGAGGGACGGGCATGGAAGACAAGTCGCAGGACGCGCGCTACGCGCCTCCGCAATCCCATGTGGAAGACGTGGTGCCGCCCGGCGGCGCGCAGCCGGGTGAGCTCGCATCGCGGGGCACGCGCTTCCTCTCGGCGATGCTCGACGCGGGCATTTCCATCGCGGCGATCTGGCTCCTTGCGACATTCACGCCCATCAATCTCTGGGAAGACGACGGCCTCGGCATGTGGGAGCCGCGCATCTCCAGCGCGGCTTCCGGCGTCGTCCTCTACCTCGTGCTGCACGGCTACCTGCTGGCCACCCGCGGCCAGACCATCGGCAAGGCGCTGTTCAAGATCCGCATCGCGCGGCCCGACGGTTCGCGCGCGCAGATCGGCCGCATCCTCGCGCTGCGCGACGGCCCGTTGTTCTTCACCAGCATCTGGCCGCTGCTCGGACCCATCTACGTGCTGATCGACTGCCTCTTCATCTTCCGCGCGTCGCGCCGCTGCCTGCACGATCAGATCGCCGACACCGTCGTGCTGCAAGCCTGAGCCGGGCGCGACCGCAGTGCGCCTCGACACGCTCTACACCGCCGAGACCCCCGAAGGCATCGCGCTCTCGCTGCGTCCGGCCGGGCTGGTCGCGCGCGGGCTGGCCTACCTCATCGACTTCGCGATCCGGCTCGGCATCTTCGTCGCGATCTCCATCACCGTCGGCATGCTCGGCAAGATGGGTTTCGGCATCCTGCTGATCGCCTACTTCTGCCTGGAGTGGTTCTACCCGGTAGTGTTCGAACTCACGCGCGCGGCGGCCACGCCCGGCAAGCGCGTGATGGGCCTGCGCGTGGTGATGGACTCGGGCCTGCCCGTCACGCCCGCCGCCGCGCTCACGCGCAACCTGCTGCGCGCGGCCGACTTCGTTCCTTCCTTCTATGGCGCGGGCATCGTGTCGATGCTGTGGCGCCACGACAGCAAGCGCCTGGGCGACCTGGCCGCCGGCACGCTGGTGGTGTTCAGCGACCAGGTGAGCCTGCACGGCAGCCTGCCGCCGGCCGAGCCGCAGGCGCCCGCGCGGCCGCTGTCGGCGCGCGAGCAGATGGCCATCGTCTCGTGGGCGGGGCGCGCCACGCGCCTCACGCCGGAGCGCTTCGACGAACTCGCCCGCGTCGCCGAGCCGGTGCTGGGCCCCGACGCCACCGGCGCCTCCGCGTCGCAGCGCCTGCTCGGCGTGGCGCAGTGGGTGCTGGGCCGGCGCGCCGGTGCAGGTGCCGGCGCCAATGCCGATGCGCAGGGAAGGGCGGCGCGATGACACCGCTCGATTTCGAGGCCGCCTACGCACCCCTGTGGGCCGAGCTCGAGGCCGTCATCCGGGTGGCCGAGACCAAGCGCAAGTTCGACGGCGCCCGGCTTGCCACGCTGTACCGCCGCGTGTGCGAGCACCTCGCGCTGGCGCAGGCGCGCGCCTATCCGATCCATCTCACGCAGCGGCTCCAGGGCCTCACGCAGAGCGCGCACCGGCTGATCTACCGCCGGCATGACTACGGCCTCGCGCGCTTCGCGCGGCTCGCGCTGGTCGATTTTCCCGAGGCCGTGCGGGCCCATCGCGCCTACCTGCTGGTCTCCGCGCTGATGTTCGTGCTGCCGCTGCTGATGGCGGGCTGGGCGGCCTGGCGCGACCCGGGCTTCATCCTGCACCTGCTGGACGCCAACTCGGTGCAGGAGTTCGACTCGATGTACAGCGACAGCGCCGAGTCGTTGGGCCGCACGCGCAGCGCGGGCGACGACTGGCAGATGTTCGGCTTCTACATCATGCACAACATCGGCATCGGCTTCCGCTGCTTCGCGGCGGGCATCTTCGCCGGCGTGGGCAGCGCGGCGGTGGTGGTGTTCAACGGGGTGCAGATCGGTGCCGTGGGCGGCTACCTGATCGGGGCGGGGCATGCCCGGAACTTCCTCTCCTTCGTGGTCACGCACTCGGCCTTCGAGCTCACCGCCATCGTGCTGGCCGGCGCGGCGGGCCTGCGGCTCGGCTATTCGTGGGTGGCGCCGGGGCGGCACACGCGGCTCGAGGCGCTGCGGCTGGCGGCGCGCCATGCGGTGGTGATCGTCTATGGCGTCATCGGGCTGCTGCTGGCCGCCGCGGCGGTCGAGGCGTTCTGGTCATCGGCGCGCTGGATCGCGCCGGCGGTGAAGTACGGCGTGGGCGGCGCCTGCTGGGTGCTGGTGCTGGCCTACCTGGGCTGGCAGGGCCGGCCGCGCGCCAGTGCGAAGCGGGGAGACGACGATGCAGGTTGACGGCCTCGCCATCGCGCTGCGGCCGCGGCCCATGGCCGAGGCCGCCGACCTGGGCGCGCAGCTGGTGCGCAGCCATGCGCGCTCGGTGTGGCGCACCTTCCTGCCGGTGCATGTCGTGATGGTGCTGCTGGCTCTCAGCACGGTGGAGATCGCCGGCTGGCTGCCCAGCCTGCTGATCTTCTGGCTCAAGCCCTGGCTCGACCGCAGCCTGCTCTTCGTGCATTCGCGCGCCGTGTTCGGACAGGAGACGCGCTGGTCCGACCTGTGGGCCAACCGCCGCACCGTGTGGGGCGGGCAGCTGCTGCGCACGCTGCTGTGGCGGCGCTTCTCGCCCTGGCGCTCGTTCACCCAGGCCATCGAGCAGCTCGAAGGACAACGCGGCAGCGCCCGGCGCAAGCGGCGCGCGCAGCTGCTGCGCGGACGCCGTGGCGCGGCCACGGGGATGCAGCTGGTCTTCGCGAATGCCGAGATGGCGCTCGACATCTGCCTGCTGTCGCTGCTGTTCTGGTTCGCGCCCGAGGGCGGCACGCGCGACCTGTTCGGCTGGCTCACGCAGTCGGACACGCTACTGCAGAGCCTCCTGACTGCCGGCGCATATGCGCTCGTCGTCGGCGTGCTGGAGCCGTTCTACGTGGCGGCGGGTTTCGCGATGTACCTCAACCGCCGGGTGGAACTCGAGGCCTGGGACATCGAGCAGGAGTTCCGTCGTGGGTTCAGGTAGCACCCCCAGGCTGCGCGCACTTCGTGTCGCTTCGCCAACCCCCTTGCAGGGGGCGATACCGGTGGCCCGGCAGAGCCGGTTCCACGGTATCCCTGGAAGGGGGCTTGTGGTCGCGCTGCTCGTGCTCTTGTGCGTGGGGGTGATGGCGCCTTCGGCGGCCTTGGCTGCGGACGGAACTGCATCCACGCGCGAGCAGGTGACGGCCGCGATCGACAAGGTGCGTGCCGACCCGAACATGCCCGGCACCAAGACCGAGAAGCAGCTGCGCTTCAAGGACCGCGACGAAGAGGAAGAGGAGCCCGAGAAGAAGACGGGCGGCCTCGACTGGCTGCGCGATTTCGTGCGGGCGGTGGCCGAGGGGGCGCGCTGGCTGATCTGGGGACTGGCGGCGCTGGCGGTGGCTTGGCTGGTGGTCCGGCTGCATCGCTGGGTGCGGGTGCGCGCCGGCGGTGCGCGGCCGGGCAAGGCGCTGCTGCCCAGCCATGTCGGCAGCCTCGACATCCGGCCCGAGAGCCTGCCGGACGACATCGGCAATGCCGCGGCCGCGCTCTGGCAGCGCGGGCAGCAGCGCCCGGCGCTGTCGCTGCTGTATCGCGGGGCGCTGTCGCGCCTGGCGCATGCGCACGGTGTGCCGGTGCGTGCCGCGAGCACGGAGGGCGAGTGCGTGGCGCTTGCCGCGACGCGGCTCGCGCCCGAGGCGCAGGCCTTCTTCGTGAGGCTGGTGGATGCCTGGCAACTGGCCGCGTACGGCGGCCGGCTGCCCGGCACGGCGCAGGTGCTGGCGATCTGCGGCGAGTTCGACCTGCACCTGCCCGACGCAGCCGCCGCTGCCAGCGCGCCTGCCGACGGACTGAAGGGCGCGGCCGCATGAGCAGCGCCAGCAGCAGCAACAACAACAGCGCCTGGGTGGTCCGCATCCTCGCGGTGCTGGTGGTGGCGCTGGTCGGCTTCTGGCTGGTCTCCGCCACCGAATGGGCGGACACCGAGGTGCCCACGCCCGCGAGCGGCGAAGCCAGGAAGAACCGGTTCTACGGCGCGCAGGCCATGCTGCGCGAACTCGGCATGAAGGTGGTCAGGCGCGAGAGCCTCGATGCCATGCCGCCCGCGCAGGCGCGGCTGGTGCTCGCCTCCAGCCACTGGGACATGTTCCCCGAGCGCGGCCGGCGCCTGCGCGAATGGGTGGAGCAGGGCGGGCACCTGGTGATCCCCAACTACCTGGTCAGCGGCGAGCAGCTGGAAGACTGGCTTCCGCTGGTCCGCGAGAAGCCGCCCGCGTCGGACGAGAAGAAAGATAAAGCCGCTCCCGATCCGAAGAAGAAAAAGCCCGCCTCGCGCCGCTTCGAGCCGCCGCCCAAGGACTCGGACTGCCACGCCGTCACGGAGCCCGGCACCGTGCCCGCGAGCTATGCCGGCGGACGCAGCTTCCGCATCTGCGCATGGTGGGCGTCGTCGCACTACCGCGCTGCCGACAGGCAGCCGCCGCCGCTGTGGGCCGTGCTCGGCGCGCGCGGCACCACGGAGGCGATCCGCGTGCGGGTCGGCAGGGGCACCGTCACCGTGATGCCCTGGGGCCTGTGGCACAACGAGAACCTGCTGCGCGCCGACAACGCGTTGTTCGCCGCCGCGGCCGTGCAGGCGCGCAGCGGGGCGGAGGTGTGGTTCGTCGTCGAGGAGGCACGCGAGCCCTTCATGCTCTGGATCTGGAACCGGGGCTGGGTGGCGCTGGTCGTCGGCATGCTGGCGCTGGCATTCGCGCTGTGGCGCGCGGCCGTGCGCTTCGGGCCGCTGGCGCCTTCCGCCGGCACGCACCGGCGCTCCATGGCAGAGCAGGTGCGCGGCACCGCCGGCTTCCTGCACATGCACGGCGCACAGGCACTGCACGCGGCGCAGCTGCGCGCGCTCGACGAGTCCGCCCGCCGCCAGCTGCGCGGCCATGCCCATCGCGATGCCGCGGCGCGCGCGGCCGCCATCGCCCGGGCGACCGGCCTGGACGCGGCCATGGTCGCGCGCGCGATGGACGGCGCGCGAGCCCGGCATGCCGGCGGCATGGCGGTGGACCTGGAGGTGCTCGAAACCGCGCGCAGGCGGCTCGACGCCAACGGCCCGTTCACGCCCCGGCCTTCCTCCTCTTCATCACCTTCTTCTTCCTCTTCATCCTGAACCGAGAGACGCCCATGCAAGCCATCCAACCCGAAGAACTGACGCGCGCGGCCCAGTGGCTGCAGACGCTGCGCGCCGAGGTCGGCCAGGCCGTGGTCGGCCAGCTCGAGGCGGTCGACCAGACGCTGGTGGCGCTGGTGGCCTCGGGCCACGTGCTGATCGAAGGGGTGCCGGGGCTCGGCAAGACCCTGCTCGCACGCGCGCTCGCGCAGGCCATGACGCTGCGCTATTCGCGCGTGCAGTTCACGCCCGACCTGATGCCCTCGGACGTCACCGGCCACGCGGTGCTCGACATCGCCTCGCGCGGCGACGGCAGCCTCGGCACCCTGCGCGTGCACCAGGGCCCGGTGTTCACCAACCTGCTGCTGGCCGACGAGATCAACCGCGCGCCGGCCAAGACCCAGAGCGCGCTGCTCGAAGTCATGCAGGAGTACCAGGTCACGCTCGAAGGCAAAGCCATGGCGCTGCCGCGTCCCTTCATGGTGATGGCCACGCAGAACCCGATCGACACCGAGGGCACCTATCCGCTGCCCGAGGCGCAGCTCGACCGGTTCCTGCTGAAGATCGACATCGGCTTTCCGAGCCACAGCGAAGAGAACGCCATCGTTCAGCTCACCACGCGGCAGCGTGCGGGCAACCAGTTTCCGCTGGAGGCCGTGCGCCCCTGCCTCGACGAGGCGCAGGTGCTCGAATTGCAGCGGCTGGCCTGCCTGGTGCAGGCCGACGAGCGCGTGATCGACTACGCGGTGCGCATCGCGCGCGCCACGCGCGACTGGCCGGGGCTGTCGTCGGGCGCAGGGCCGCGCGGCACCATGGCGCTGGTGCGTGCCGCCCGCGCCGCCGCGCTGATGGCGGGGCGCGACTTCATCACGCCCGACGACGTGGCGCGCCAGGCGCTGCCCGCGCTGCGGCATCGCGTGACGATCTCGCCCGACGCGCAGCTCGAAGGCATGGGCGTGGACACCCTGCTGCGTGCCGCGCGCGACAGCGTGGAAGCCCCGCGGCTCTAGGCACCGCGCGGATGCGAGCTGCCATTCCGATTCCCGCGCGCCCGCCCGTGCTGGCGCTGGCCGGCTTGAGCGCGGCCGCCGCGGTGGCGCTGCTGCTGGGCGCGCCGCTGGACTACGTCGCCGTCGCGGCGGGCGTGCTGCTGGCGCTGGGTTTCGTGCTCGCCGGCTTCGACCTGTGGAGCAGCCTGCGCGCGTGGCGCGCGGCGCCGCTGCGCATCGAACGCAACCTGCCGGGCGCGTTCTCGCTCGGCGTGCCCACCGTGCTGACGCTCACGCTGGTCAATGAAGGTCCACAGGCCTGGCGGGTGTCGGTGTTCGACGAGCTGGACACGCACTTCGCCTTCGAGGGCTTGCCGCAGGAGCACACGGTGCCGGCGCTCTCGCGCGTCGCGCTGCGCTACACGGCCACCGCCACGCAGCGCGGCGTCGCGCAGTTCGGCGCCACGCAGCTGCGCTGGCGCACCCGTCTCGGCTGCTTCGAGATGCGGCAGACGCTCGGCGAGCCGCGCCGGCTGCGCGTGTATCCCAACTTCGCCGCGCTGGCGCGCTATGCGTGGCTGTCGGGCGACCGGCGGCTCGCGCAGATCGGCATCAAGACCTATGCGCAGCGCGGGCTCGGCACCGACTTCCGGCAGCTGGCCGACTACAAGACCGGCGACTCGCTGCGCCACATCGACTGGAAGGCCACGCAGCGCCAGCGCAGGCCCATCGTGCGCGAGTTCCAGGACGACCGCGACCAGTGCGTGCTGTTCCTGCTCGACTGCGGCCGCCGCATGCGCGCCGACGAAGGCGCGCTGGCGCTGAAGGCCAGCAGCCACTTCGACGAGGCGCTCAACGCGCTGATGCTGCTGAGCTACGTCGCGCTGAAGGAGGGCGACGAAGTCGGCGCCATGACCTTCGGTTGCCCCGCCGAAGAGCGCCGCGACTTCGCCCCGCGCAAGGGCAGCGCCACGCTCAACGCGCTGATGAACCGGCTGCACGACATCCAGCCCGGCGCCACCCATTCCGACTACCTGCTGGCCGCGCAGGAACTGCTGCGGGTGCAGAAGCGGCGCGCGCTGGTCATCGTGCTGACCAACTTCCGCGACGAGGACGCCGCCGAGCTGCGCCCCGCCATCAAGCTGCTGCGCCGCAAGCACCTGGTGCTGGTGGCGAGCCTGCGCGAGCGCGTGCTGGGCCACATCGCCAGCCAGCCGCTGGTGCATGCGCGCGACGCGGTCGACGTGGCCGCGGCGCACCTGTTCGATCAGTCGCGCCGCGACGCCTTTGCGCGCGTGGTGGGCAACGATCCGCTGTCGGTCGACGTGGAGCCTGCCGACCTGGCCGTGGCGCTGGTGAATCGCTACCACGCAGTCAAAAGGGCTGGCCTTTTGTAAAGGTCTTTGCCCACAATGGGTGCTTCACAAATCAAAGCAGAGGAGAGAGAAAACATGACGACCGATTTCACCAATCCCAATCCGTACGCGGCGCCCCGCTCGGCGGTGGCCGACGTGTACGAGGGCGATTCCGGCGCCGTGCAGCCCGTCAAGCTGTGGTCCGCCAAGGGCCGCATCGGACGCGCCCGCTTCCTGGCGTACACGCTTTTTTCTTACCTCATCTTCATCGTCGCGGCCGTCTTGCTGGGCGTGATCCTCGGCGTCACCGGCCTCGCGCGGTCGGAAGGCGCGATCGGAGGGCTGACCTTCCTGCTCGCCATTCCCTACCTGGTCTTCTACGTGCTGACCGGCATCCAGCGTTCGCACGACATGGACTGGTCTGGCTGGATGCTGTTCCTGGCGCTGATTCCGTTCGTCGCGCTGATCTGGATCTTCAAGCCGGGCACCAAGGGCCGCAACCGCTTCGGCGCCCCGCCGCCGCCCAACGGCATCGGCGTGCTGATCGGCGCGTGGCTGATGCCCGTGATCTTCGGGCTGGGCATCCTGGCGGCCGTTGCCATTCCGGCCTACCAGGGCTACCTGACGCGCGTTAAGGCCGCGCAGGTCGAGCGCCCCTGAGCTTTTCTACCTCACCAGCGTCGACTTGCCGAACAGGCTCTCGATGAGCTCGACGGCCACCTCGGCCGTCTGGTTGCGCACGTCGAGGGCCGGGTTCAGCTCCACCACGTCGAGCGATCCCAGCCGCCCGGTGTCGGCGATCATTTCCATGCACAGCTGCATCTCGCGGTAGGTGGGCCCGCCGCGCACGCCGGTGCCCACGCCGGGTGCATCGGCCGGGTCGAGGCAGTCGAGGTCGAAACTCACGTGCAGGTGCGTGTCTTCGTCGACGTCCTGCAGCGCCTCGGTCATGGTGGTGCGCATGCCGTGCTCGTCGATGTGGCGCATGTCGAACACGTTCAGGCCCAGCGTGCGGATGGCTTCCTTCTCGTCGCCGTCCACGCTGCGGATGCCGATGAAGCGGATCGCGTCGTGCTGCAGCGCCGCGCGCTCGCCGCTCCAGCCCGTGAGCACCGCCGGCCCGTGGCCCAGCAGGCACGACACCGGCATGCCGTGCAGGTTGCCGCTGGGGCTGGTGGTCTCGGTGTTGACGTCGGAATGCGCGTCGAGCCACAGCACGCGCAGCTTCTTGCCCCGCTTGCGCGCATGCCACGCCACCGCGCTGATCGAGCCGATGGCCAGGCAGTGGTCGCCGCCCATCATCAGCGGCACGTGGCCGGCGCCCAGCGTGGCGTCGATGGCCGCGTAGACGGCGCGGTTCCACGCGATCACCTCGTCCAGATGCCGCAGCCCGTTGGCCGGCGGAGCCCACGGCGTGGCCGGCCCCGCGAGGTTGCCCCGGTCGACGACCGCATAGCCCTGCCGCGCGAGCGCCTCCGGCAGGCCCGCCACGCGCAGCGCGTCGGGCCCCATGCCGGCGCCGCGCACGCTGGCGCCGACGTCGGTGGGCGCGCCGATCAGTTCGAGGGTGACGTTCGCGTTGCTCATTTCAGCTCCTCAGGTGTTGCCACAGGTACGCGTAGCCCAGCGCGTCCATGAAGGCGGACTCCTTGTTGTCCGTGGCCGCGCTGTGGCCGCCTTCCAGGTTCTCGTAGAAGCTGCTGTCGTAGCCCAGCGCCTTCATCCTCGCGTGCATCTTGCGCGCATGCACCGGGCCCACGCGGTCGTCGCGGGTGGAGGTGGTGAAGAGCACAGGCGGACAGGCCAGCCCCGGCTTCGCGTTCTCGTAGGGCGAGAAGGTGCGGATGAACTCCCACTCCTCGGGCTGGTCGGGGTCGCCGTACTCCGCGATCCACGAGGCGCCGGCCGAAAGGTGCGTGTAGCGGCGCATGTCCAGCAGCGCCACCTCGCTCACGATGGCGCCGTACAGGTGCGGGTATAGCGTGAGCATGTTGCCCATCAGCAGCCCGCCGTTGCTGCCGCCCATGGCGCCCAGGTGCGCGGGCGAGGTGACCCTGCGCGCGATGAGGTCCTCGGAGACGGCCGCGAAGTCCTCGCAGGTGCGAAGCCGGTTCTCCTGCAGCGCGGCCTGGTGCCAGCGCGGGCCGTACTCGCCGCCGCCGCGGATGTTGGCGACGACGTACACGCCGCCCTGGTCCAGCCATGCACGGCCGATGCTGCCGCTGTAGGCGGGCTGCAAGGGCACCTCGAAGCCGCCGTAGGCGTGCTGCAGCGTGGGGTTGGTGCCGTCGGCCTTCAGGTCCTTCGGCGCGATCTCGAAGTAGGGCACGCGCGTGCCGTCCTTCGAGGTGGCGAAGTGCTGGCTCACGCGGTGGCGCGAGGCGTCGAAGAAGGCGGGGCTGTGCTTGAGCGCCTCGGGCTCGCCCTGCCCGATGGTGCCGATGTAGAGCGTGGTGGGCTGCAGGAAGCCGCTCACGGTGAGGAAGTAGTCGTCGTTCTCGTCCTCGTCGATGCCGCCCGCCGCGATGGTCGAGAGCTCGGGCGCGCCGCCCAGGCCCTCGCGCTTCCATGGGCCCTTGCCGTCGGCCGGGGGCGTGAGCACCTCCAGGCGGTTCACCACGTCGTGCATCACGTTGACGATCAGGTGGTTGCGCGTCCACGAGTAGTCGTCGAGCGCCGTGGTGTCGTCGGGCTCGAACAGCACCGTGAGCGCGCGGCTGCCGGCCATGTAGTCGTCGAACTTCGTGGCCAGCAGCGAGCCCGCCCTGTACGTAGTGCCGCCCACGGTCCAGTCCTCGCGCGGCTCGACTAGCAGCCACTCGCGCGTGATGTCGGTGTCGCAGTCGTCGGGCACGTCGATCTTCACGAGCTTGCCGTCGGCGCCGCGCAGCCAGGTCTCGCTCTCGTAGAAGTCCATCTGGCGCGAGACGAAGTCGCGCTCGAAGCCGGGCGTGTTGTCGCGCCAGGCGCTCACGGACATGTCCTCGTGCAGGCCCTCGTACACGGTCACCGCGCTCTCCAGCGGCGTGCCGCGGCGCCACTCTTTCACGATGCGCGGGTAGCTGGAGCTGGTCATGGAGCCGGGGCCGAAGTCGGTGGCCACGTAGAGGTGGTCGATGTCCTTCCAGCCCACGTGGTTCTTCGCCTCGGGCAGCGAGAAGCCGCCGGGCACGAACTGCTTCGTCTCCAGGTCGAACTCGCGCACCACGTCGGCGTCGGCGCCGCCGCGCGACAGCGAGATCAGGCAGCGCCTGTATTCGGGCTCCAGGCAGTCGGCGCCGTGCCAGACCCAGTTCTCGCCCTCGGCCGCGGCCAGCGCGTCGAGGTCGAGCACCGTCTCCCATTCGGGCCGGGGCTTGCGGTACTCGTCGAGCGTGGTGCGGCGCCAGACGCCCTTCGGATGCGCCTTGTCGCGCCAGAAGTTGTAGAAGAAGCGCGGGCCGATCTTGTAGACCATCGGAATGCGCTCGTCGGAGTCGAGTACCTCGAGGATGCCCTGCTGGAGCGCCTCGAACGCAGGCGACTGCGCGTAGGCCTGCACGGTGACGGCGTTCTCGGCGCGCGCCCAGGCCAGTTGTTTCTCTCCGTCGATGTCCTCTAGCCAGAGGTAGTCGTCGTCCTGTTGCGGGGGGAGGCTGGATGTCATGGCGCCAGTGTACGGAGGCCTTACGGAGGCCTTGCGGAGGCCCCATGAAAGACATGGAAAGGCATGGAAAGACATGGCGCCCTGCGAGAGGTTGTCGAGGGGCCTTTGCGGATGCCGCACTTTCGGATTACTGGGGCAAACCCCTGTCGCGCCCGTGCCTGCCCTCGGTGGAAACACTGAAAAAGCGAAGGCCCTGGAACGCGATGCCCACGGTATCCTGCCAGACGGCTCATGCCCCACCAAGGAGACACCACACATGAAACACCTGAGCGGTCTTGATGCCACCTTCCTGCACCTGGAAACGCCGGAAATGCCCATGCACGTGGGCTCGCTGAACGTGCTGGACCTGCCCAAGGGCTACAAGGGCGAGTTCTACGAGGACGCCAAGAAGTTCATGGCCAGCCGCATCCACCTGGCCGACGTGTTCACGCGCAAGCTCGCGCTGATGCCCTTCGACATGACCAACCCGGTCTGGGTGGAAGACAACGACATCGACCTCGACTACCACGTGCGCCACATCACGCTGCCCAGGCCCGGAACCAACCGGCAGTTGCAGCAGTACGTGGCGAGGCTGCATTCGTCGCTCATCGACCGCAGCCGCCCGATGTGGGAGTTCTACATCATCGACGGCCTCAAGAGCGGCCAGGTGGCGCTCTACACCAAGGTGCACCATGCGGGTATCGACGGCCAGGCCGGCGTGGAAGTGGGCAAGGCCATCTTCGACCTGGAGCCCACCGGACGCGTGGTGAAGCCGCCGCGCAGCCGCCCGCGCGCCAGCAACTACCAGCTGGGCATGGCCGAGCTCGCGACCGCCGCGCTGCGCAACACCGCGCAGCAGTATGTGAAGCTCTTCAAGATGGCGCCGGCCATCGCGCGCGCCATCAGCGGCCTCGCCAAGCCCGACGAGAAGGCGGCCGAGAAGGACACCGCCGCCGCGCCGAAGAAGTTCAACCTCTTCGCGCCGCGCACGTCGCTCAACGTGTCGATCACCAACCAGCGCACCTTCGCGGGCCGCACCATCTCGCTGGCCGAGACCAAGTACATCGCCAAGCACTTCGGCGTGTCGCTCAACGACGTGGTGCTGGCCACCGTGTCGGGCGCGCTGCGCCACTACCTGGCCGACAACAACGAACTGCCGGCCAAGCCGCTGGTGGCAGGCGTTCCGGTGAGCCTGCGCGAGGCGGGCGACGACACGGCGAACAACCAGGCCAGCATGATCCTCGTGAGCCTGGCCAGCGACATCACCGACCCGATACAGCGGCTGAAGGCCATCAACGCCTCGTCGACCAGCTCGAAGTCGACCATGAACCGCTTCAAGGCGGTGGTCCTCGACGACTTTCCGACCTTCGCCGCGCCCTGGCTGGTGTCGGGCATCGCGTCGATGGTGGGGCGCTCGGGCATTGTCAACCTGCTGCCGCCGGCGGCCAACGTCGCCATCTCCAACGTGGCGGGCGCGCCGTTCCCGATGTATTTCGCGGGTGCGCTGGTCACCTGCTACTACCCGGTGTCGATCGCCAGCCACGGCACGGCCCTCAACGTGACGGTGCAGAGCTACAACGGCCGCATGGACTACGGCCTGATCGCCTGCCGCCGCGCGGTGCCCGACATCACCGAGATCGGCGACTACATGCTGGCCGAGCACAAGCTGCTGATGGAACTGACGCAGAAGCACCCGGCCGCAGCCGGCGCCGCGCCCGCTCCGGTGCCGCCGAAGACGGTGGCGGAGCCTTCGGACGACGAAGCCGAAGCCAGGCCCGTTGCCGCTGCCACAAAGAAGAAGCCGGCTGCTCGCAAGAAGGCCCCGGTCAAGGTCGCTGCGAAGAAGGCGCCAGTGAAGGCCGCCGCGAAGGTGGCAGCCAAGGCCCCCGCGAAAACCGCCGCGAAGAAGGCCACGCCCAAACCTCCGGCCCGCAAGGCCGCCCCGGCCAAGCGTTCGTCGAGCGCCTCGCCCAGGGCCGCCGTGGCCTGATCGGCAGGCCGGGCCGGCCGAAGAAAATTGGGGCAGTTGGACTAGTTTTCCGACCGTTCTAGTTTTCCAGGCCTAGGCCCCGCGGAAGAAGATAGGCCCATCGCGACTGATTCATCTCTCGTTTCCTTCGCGAAGCCCATCAACTTCAAGGAAATCTCCATCATGTCCACGCAAACCTCCATCGCTTCCGCAGCCGTCCACGTCGTCGGCCAGTACAACGACGCGGGCAAGACCCTGGTCGGTGCCTACCGCGCCGGCGTGCACCGCCTGCTGGGCGGCGCCGCTTCGCGCTACAGCGACTTCCTCGGCAGCCGCCAGCTCCCGCTGGTGAGCGAGCAGGTCAAGGCCAACCTGATCGGCGCGCAGGAGAAGATCAACGGCTTCCTGGCCAACCGCGTGGATATCGACACCGGCCGCATCGTCTCGGTGATGGACCGCGTCGCCGCCGGCACCACCAGCGGCATCGAAGCCGTCGCCGGCCGCGTGGCCCGCGTCGAATCGCCGGTCGCCACCTCGGTGATCAACGCCCTCGGCGCGCTGAACCAGCCGCTGGCCACCGTCTCGGTGCAGATCGCCGACCGCATCGCCGCCGGCACCAAGCAGATCGAAGCCCGCGTGAACGGCACCGAACAAGCCGCCAAGCCGGTTCGCACGGTGAAGGCCAAGGCCGCCGCCGCGAAGAAGCCGGTTCGCCGCGCCGCCGCTCGCAAGGCGGCCTGACCCCCGGGCGCCTTGCGGCGCCCTTTTCCCTTTTTCCGGCATCTGGAGCACTGCATGGCGACCCGTCCTGACGAAACTGCAAAGTTGAAGAAGAGGGCAGCGCCTGCGAAGAAGGCTCCGGCAGCCGCCGGGAAGACGGCGCCCCGTAAGGCGGCGCCCGCGGCGAGCAAGAAGCCCGCCGAGCCCGGCAAGGCCGAAGTCCTGCTGCGCGCCGGCCTCAAGGCGCTGGACAACGTGCGCAACGACGTTGCCAAGCGCCAGGCCAACGTGATCGAAGGCCTGCTCGGCATCGGGCAGGGCAAGGTCCCTGGCCTGGGGCTCGACAGCTTCGGCATCCGCAAGTTCGAGGACGTGTTCGACCAGCGCGTCGCCACCGCCATGCAGCGCCTGGGCATGCCCGACGCCGCCGAGGTGCAGGCCCTGCGCGACGAAGTGGCGCAGTTGCGCGAGCGCGTGGTGCAACTCGAAGCCGGCACCGGCACAGGTGGCAGCGCAGGCACAACCCGCGGGCGCGGCAAGCGCTGAACGGCAGGCAAAGCAGCAAGCCGCTTGTGGCCAGCTCCAACACCACGCGCGACCGCATCCTGCAGGCCAGCCTCGCGCTGTTCAACGCGCAAGGCCTCGCGGCCGTGTCGACCCACAAGATCGCAGCGGAACTGGGCATCAGCCCGGGCAACCTGCACTACCACTTCAAGGCCAAGCAGCTCATCGTCGAATGGCTGTTCAGGCGCTTCGAGCAGCGGCTGGAGGCCCTGAACGGCTCATCGGCCTCCATCGCGGCCATCGACGACCTCTGGCTGGCGCTGCACCTGCGCTTCGAGGCCATCGACGAATACCGCTTCATCTACCGCGACATGGCCTTCCTGGCCAGCGAATACCCGGCGCTCGGCCAGCGCGCGCAGGCCCTCACCGCGCAGAACCTGCTCGCCGCGCAGACGCTGTGCGAAGGCCTCGTGGCCTCGGGCGTGATCGAGACCAGCGCGGAGCAGGCCCGCATCCTGGCGCTGCAGATGGTCTTCACCACCACCTGCTGGCTCTCGTTCGAGCGGCTGGTGCCGGGGCGGGAGGCGCTGGCGCAGGCCGACCCGGGCCTTGCGGCTTTCTACACGCTCACGCTGGTTTCCCCGTATGTTTCCGGCGAATCGAGGGCTTACCTCGATTACCTGAGGGCCAAATACCTCGGATAAATGCCGCTGTCGTCCCACAGGGCATTGGGTCCGCGGGCCTCATGTTCGTCCTGAAGCAGATAAAAACCACAAAGGAGCCAACCATCATGACCACCGCCACCTACGCCAAGGAACACATCACGCCGCCCTCGCGCCTGCTGCTGCTGGCTGAAGCCCGCGCGCTCTGGGAAACCGGCGCCGGCATCGCCATGTGGCCCCTGCTGCAGCTCACGCCGCGCGGCGACGGGCACCCGGTGCTGGTGCTGCCGGGCCTGGTGGCGGGCGACGGCTCCACGCTGCTGCTGCGCCGATACCTCTGCAGCCGCGGCTACGACGCCCACGGCTGGGGCCAGGGCCGCAACTTCGGCCCGCGCGAGGGCGTGGAGCAAGGCATGGTCGAACTGCTGAAGACGCTGCACGACGGCAGCGGCCAGAAGGTCAGCGTCATCGGCTGGAGCCTGGGCGGCGTGTACGCGCGGATGCTGGCTTCTTCGTACTCGCACATGATCCGCAACGTCATCACGCTGGGCAGCCCCTTCTCGGGCAGCCCGCGCGCCACCAACGCATGGCGCGTGTACGAAGGCGTGAGCGGCCAGAGCTCGCACGACCCGCGCCGCATGAAGTTCGTGCAGCCCACGCCGCCCGTGCCCACCACCTCGATCTTCAGCCGCACCGACGGCGTCGTCGCATGGCGCTGCAGCATCGAGAAGACCGGCCCGCAGTCGGAGAACATCGAGGTCGTCGCCAGCCACCTGGGCCTGGGAGCGCACCCGGCGGTGCTCTATGCGGTGGCGGACCGGCTGGCGCAGCCGGAGGGCGAGTGGAAGCCGTTCAATCGCGGGGTGCTGGGGCCGCTGGTCTATCCGGATCCGGACAGGGGAGCCTGAGCTGCAAGGGCTCGATCGAAAAAGCCGGCGGTTGCCGGCTTTTTCGCTTTCTGACGCACCGGGCGGTGATTTCCGGGCCTTCGGCTGGCCGGACATATGCCTTCAGACATGACTTCCGTCACTTGCGGCGCCTCCGTCCCGCCCCGAACAATGGCGCCACCATGCACAGCCTCCCGCCCATCTACCCTCGCATCAGGCATGCCGGCCTGCTCGAGGAAGCGATGCGGCCCATGCTTGGCCTGATCGAGGCGCTCGGCGGCAGCCGCAAGGCGCACGAGGCCGTGGCCTTTCCGCTCGCCGCCGACTCCGACCTGGTGGTGAGCTTCGTGGTCGACACGTCGGTGCAGTTCGTCACGCTCACGCGCGAGGGCCTGCTAGAGACGGGGCTCGACACCCAGTCGATGTACGAACTGGCCATCGACAACATGCTGCGGCTGGTGGCGCCCAATGTCCGCACGCGGGATCTCGGCTGCTACAGGGCGCTCGTCGCGGGCGACGGCTTCGAGGCCTGCATGCTGCTGCTGCCTGATCTGTGGGCGCAGCTCGCGCAGGACTTCGAGGGCGAGCTGGTCGCGGTGGTGCCGAGCCGCGACGTCGTCTACTTCGCCGACAGCCGGGGCAGCGCCGAGGCGCTGGGCCGCATGTGCGCCGCCGCCGAAAAGGTCAGGGCAGCTGCCGGGTTCGAACGACTCTCCGACAGCGTGATGGCGCTGACCGCCGACGGCTGGTGCGTGCGCGGCACGCTGGAAACCTTCGCTCCAGCGCTGGAAGCCTGACCCCTCAGTTCCCCGCCCACACGTCCAGCACGTAGCGCTGGTCGGCAATCATCCTGTCCATCCACGCGGTGCTGTCATGCCCATGCTCGCGCGCGAGGTCGCTCAACGTGCGCCGCACGTCGGGCTCCATGCGCGAGCCGTCACCGCACACGTAGACCACCGCGCCGGCTTCCAGCAGCTTCCACACCTGGGCGGCCTGTTCGCGGATCAGGTCCTGCACGTAGACCTTGCGCTCGCCTGCGCGCGAGAAGGCGGTGTGCAGCTTCATCAGGCCGCGGCGTGCCCAGGCCTGGAGTTCGTCGGCGTAGATGAAGTCCTGCTCGGGATGGCGGCAGCCGAAGAAGAGCAGTGCCTCGCCGAGCGCGGTGCCCGCCTCGGCCTGCGCCGCGCGCTCCTGCAGGAAGCCGCGGAACGGCGCGAGGCCGGTGCCGGGGCCGACCATGATGAGCGGCCGGCTCGCATCTTCCGGCAGCCTGAAGCCTTCGGCCGTGGTCTCGCGCACCACGCCGTGCACCGTGTCGCCGGCCTCGGCGCGCGCCAGGAAGTTGGAGCACACGCCCTCGAAGGTGCCGATGCCCGACTTGGCCGGCCCGCTCACCACGCCCACCGTCACGCTGCAGCGGCCTGGCGTCATCGTCGGCGACGAGGAAATCGAGTAGTAGCGCGGCGAGAGCGGCGACAGCATCTCCAGGAACACGGCGAACGGCACCTGGCAGGCACGGTGCTCTTCCAGCAGGTCGAGCAGCGACTTGCGCTTGTGCAGCACCTCGGCCTTGTACGCGGCCTGCGAGGCATCGTCGCTGCCCGAGAGGGCCTCCAGCTTCGGTTTCGTGAACGGGCACTCGGTGTACGCCGCGAGCGTGGCGATCTGCTTGCGCGTGGCCACGTCCTGCAGCTCGACGTAGTCGCCCAGCAGGCGGTCGACCGCGATCACCTGTTCCACCGGCAGCGCGGCCTTGCGGCCCGCGACGGCATGCAGGCGCACGTGGGCCGTGCGGTCGAAGCCGAAGCGCGCCATCGCGCGTTCGACCTGCGCGGGGCTGTTGCGCGGCACCACGCTCAGGTGGTCGCCGGCGCGGTAGACGAGGCCCTCGGGCAGCATCAGTTCGACGTGCCGCGTGGATCGGCCGGCTTCTCCATTGCCGCCGCTTTGCAGTTCGCGGTTCTCGATGACGCGCAGCGCCACCGCGCCCAGCGCATCGACGATCGCGTTCTTCTGCGGCGGCGGCAGCTCTTCCAGCGTGTAGAGCGGCTCGCTCTGCGCGGGCGTGTCGGCGCCTGTCTTGATGCCGAAGGCCTTCGCCAGTTCGGGCCACAGGGCGTCGCTCCAGTCCTGGAAGGCGCCGTCCATGTCCTCGCGCGCATCGCCTTCGCCGCGCGGGTGGACGCGCGTGGCGCCCAGCGCTTCGAGCCGCTCGTCGATGCGGCGCGGCACTGCCTGGTAGGTGGAAGCCCAGTCTGTGTTGCCGCAGCCGAAGACGCTGAAGCGCACGCCGTTGAGCGAGTCGTCGGCCTTGTCGAGCCAGCGGTGGAACTCGGCCGCGTTGTCGGGCGCCGCGCCGTTGTACGAGGCGCAGACGATCGCGACCGCGCCGCTGGCCGGCAGCCGCTCGGCATAGTCGTCGAGCGAGGCCAGCTGCGTGGAGAAGCCGCGCATCTCGCCGGCCTCCGCGAGCTGTCGCGCGAGGTCTTCGGCGGTGCCGAGGTTCGAGCCCTGCAGCACCAGCAGCGAGGTGCCGTGGCGCGCCGCCTGCGGCTTGCGCTCGGCGGCCTTGGCGGGCTGCACCGGCGCCGCGGCCGCATCGCTCATGTTGCCGCGCGGGCGCGTGGCCGGATCGCGCAGCAGCGCCTTGATCCTGAAGCTCTCCGGCTTGATCGTGAGCGCTTCCTTGATCTTCAGCTTGTAGCCCGTGTGGTCCACCAGGTTGAAGCGCTGCAGGATCATGCCCAGCGTGAGCACCGCCTCCTGCAGGGCGAACTGCCGCCCGATGCAGGCGCGCTGGCCGTTGCCGAAGGGCTTGAAGGCGTTCACCGGCCGCTCGCGCTCGGCCTCGCGGCTGAAGTGGTCGGGGTTGAACTGGTCGGCGTCCTCGCCCCAGATGCCCTTGTCGCGATGCAGCGCCAGCGCATGCATGATGACCATGTTGTTCTTCTTGATCGTGTACTGGCCGCCGATCTTCGTGTCTTCCTTGGCGCGCATCGAGATCGCAGGCGCCGTCGGGTACAGCCGCAGCGATTCCTTCAGCACCTGCATCACGTACTGCAGGCGGTTGACCTGCGCGTAGGTGGGCTTCTGCGTGGTGTCGGGGCCGAACACGTTGTCGACCTCGGCCTGCGCCTTGGCCATGGCGTCGGGGTTGTTCAGCAGGAAGTAGATGGCGAACGACAGCAGCCCGCTGGTGGTCTCGTGCCCCGCGATGAGGAATTCGATGCACTCGTCGCGAATCATCTTGTCGGTGAGCTTCTCGCCGCTCTTCTTGTCCACGCCCGCGATCATGTAGCTCAGCAGGTCGGGCTTGGTGGCGATGTCGGCCCCGCTCGCGCGCCGCTCCTCGATGATGTCTTCCACCATCTTGTGCATGTAGCGGATGTCCTTGCGCTGCTGGGCGAGCTCCTTCTTGAGCATCAGCTCCTCGAGCGGCAGGCCGCGGCGGTTCTGCACCGTCTCCAGCGTGCGCACCATCGCATCGACGAAGGGGTGGAAGCCTTCGCGGTAGAAGGAGTTGAAGCGGTAGCCGAAGCCGCACAGGCCGATGGTGTCGAGCGTGAGCGCGGTCATGTCGCGCACCACGTCCACCTCCTCGTCGAAATTGAGCCGCTCCCACTTGGTGACCAGTTGCCCGGCGATGTCCAGCATCATCGGGTGGTAGGCCTGCATCGCACGCTGGCTGAAGTTGGCCAGGAGGATGTTGTGCGGCTTCGACCAGGTCTCCTCGTGCGTGTCGGAAGTGAAGAGGCCGTGCGACGCGGCGCGCAGCCGGCGCAGCGCACCGCGCGTGCTCTTGTCGAAGCGTTCCTCCTCGCAGAGCTCGTCCACCAGCGCGGGCGACGACACCACGATCACCGGCATGCCCGGCATGTCCAGCCAGTAGATGCCGCCCAGGTCCTGCGCGATCTTCCACATGTCGAGCACGGGGGAGTCGGAGCCGATCGACAGCAGGTTGCCGACGAAGGGCTTCTTCGCCGGATGCGGGATCGGGTGGAGCGAGTTTTTGCCTGCCATGGTCTTGTTGTGCCTTTGGAATGGACCCGCCTCTGATATCCGGGCTTCGCAAGCCGGAGTATCCCGACGGCACAGGCGACAGGCAGGACGGGGTTTCCCTTACAAGACCCCGCCCTCTTCAGCAGTCGTGAAGAAATAGCTCAGGGCCGGACCATCTTGCACTCCGTGCCCTGTGCCAGTTCGTTCCCGGTATAGACCGCGTCGGTGCGAAAACCATAGTTCGTGCCTTCCCAGCCGGTCTTCACCGTCTTGCCGTCCACCGGCACGATGGTGTTGACGACCTGCGGCAGCAGCAGCTGGTGGTCTTCGGCGCGCATGCGCACCGGGCCCACCACGGAGTCGAAGCTCAGGTCTTCGAGCGCATGCGCGACCTTCACCGTGTCGGTGGAGCCGGCCTTGTTGATGGCCGCGGCCAGCAGGCGCGGCGTCATGTCGATGCGCGGCGCGAGGAAGTCCTTGCCGGTCTTGGCCTTGTAGGCCTTGGCGAGCGCGTCGACCTTCGGCGTATCGGCCTCGCCCGGGTGCCATTCGGCCACCCAGGTCAGCTGGCCCAGCTTGGCCTGCGACACCGCCGTGACCGTGCCCGGCACCGAGCCCGCGCTGTGGTTGAAGTAGCGCAGGTTGTAGCCCGCGTCGCCGGCCGCCTTCAGCAGCAGCGTCATGTCCTGGCCCCAGTTGCCGGTGATGACCGAGTCGGCGCCGCTTTGCTTCACGTTGGCGATGTAGGGCGCGAAGTCCTTCACCCGGCCGATAGGGTGCAGCGTCTCGCCCACGAACTGGATGTCAGGCCGCGCCAGGCCCACCAGCTGCCTGCCGTAGCTCGCCCACTGCTTGCCGTGCGCGTAGTCCTGGTTCAGCAAGTAGACCTTCTTCACGTCGGGCGTCTTCTTGATGTAGTTGGCCAGCGCCTTCATCTTCATCGCGGTGTTGGCCTCGGTCTGGAAGTGCCAGAAGCTGCAGGCCTTGCCCGTCATCTCGGGGTCGATGGAGGAGTGGTTCAGCACGATCAGCTCCTTGCCCGGGTTGCGCTGGTTCCAGCGCGCCACCGACTGCACAAGGGCCGTGACCACCGAGGAGCCCGAGCCGCCGGTCACGATGGCCTTCGCGCCCTGGTCGATGGCAGCCTGCAGCGCGCTCTGGCTCTCCTGGGCCGAGAGCTTGCTGTCGAATTGCAGCAGCTGCAGCTTCGTGCCGCCGAGCACGCCGCCCTTCGCGTTGATGTCCTCGATGGCGTACTGCGTGTGCATCAGCATCAGCTCGCCCACGTTGGCGAAGGGGCCCGAGAGCGGGTCGATGTAGGCGATCTTGTAGGTCGCCTGCTGGGCGTGTGCCGCGCCGGCGGCGGCAATCAGGCAGGCAAGGGCGATCCGCGCCAGTGGCGCTTTGCTGGACTTCATGGTGCTTTGTCTCCGGAGGTGTTGTCTTCAGTTCTTCGTTCGCAGCCCGATCACGCGGCTCGCCAGCCTGGTGAGCTCGGCCACGACCTCGTCGGGCGAGAGGCGCCCTCCCGGGCGATACCAGCTGTAGAGGAAGCCCGGCAGGCTGCAGGCTGCGAGCGCGGTGATCTTGGTTTCGGTGAAGTCGAGGTCGCCGTCGGCGCGCGCTTCCTCGAGCAGCGGGCACAGCAGCTCGTAGAAGTGATGCGCGAGCTTCTTCTGCGCGGCGATGTACTCGGGGCGGTACACCTGCGGCTCGCGGTACGGGAAGAAGGCCACCGGGTGGTGCGAGATGGTCGCGCGGATCAGCCGCTCCAGGCCTTCGAGCACCTTCTCGCTCGCGCGGCGCGGGTCGGTGGCGGCGAAGTCGAGCGCGGTGAAGCAGTCGACCGCGGGGCGCCACGACAGCGTCTCGAAGATCTCCTGCTTGTCGCGGAAGTAGTAGTACACGAAGGGCTTGGTCACGCCCAGTTCGCGCACGATCTGCGCCATGGTGGTGTTGGCGTAGCCCTGCGCCGCGAAGAGCTGCGCAGCCGCCTGCAGGATGCGCTCGCGCTGCAGGTCGGTGCCCTGCGTGGCCGCGCGCTGGCGGCCGGTGCCTTGCGGCAGGTGCGGCTGTGCCGTGGTGTCGCTCTGGTCTCCAGAGGGTTTTTGCCGTGTCGCGGAAGTTATACCCATGGGTAGGATTGTTCGTGCACCATGCACCATTGGCAAGCGCCAGCCCCTTGCGGGCTGCTATCGATAACCCTGAGAAAGTGACGCCATGGAGACATTGCCCGAACGCCCGCAGCAGCCCCTGCACGAGTACCTGCGCGCCCACGCGCGAGAACGCGGCGCCAGCCCCGCCTGCATCTGGTACGGCCACGCGATGAGCTGGGACGAGCTCGACCGTGCGAGCGACGCCTTCGCCGCGCGCCTGCAGGCGCTGGGCGTGAAGAAGGGCGAGCCGGTGGTGCTCTTCCTCAACAACTGTCCGCAGTACCTTGTCGCGCACTTCGGCATCCAGAAGATCGGCGCCATCGTCTGCCCGAGCGGGCCGCTCAACAAGGAGCACGAGCTGGCCTACCAGGTCAACGACCTGAAGGCGCGCGTGATCGTCGCGGCTGCGCCGCTGTTGCCGGTGGTGCGCAAGGTGCAGCCGCAGAGCGCGCTCGAACACGTGTTCGTGGTGCACTACGCCGACCTGCTGCCGCCCGAGCCCGAGCTCGACCTGCCGCCGGAGCTGGCGGCAGAGCGCAGGGCTGGCCGCGCCACGGCCGAAGGCTGCGAAGACTTCCTCGCCGTGATGCGCGCCGACGCCAGGCCGCAGCCGGTGGCCATCGACATGGACGACGTCGCGCTCATGACCTACACCTCGGGCACCATCGGCCTGCCCAAGGGGGCGATGCTGAGCTACGGCAACGCGCTCTTCAAGACGCGCGCGGCGGCCGACTGCAACGGCGTGGGGCCCGACGACGTGCTGCTGTCCATCGCGCCGCTGTATCACATCGCCGGCATGCTGATGGGCGTCAACGTGCCGGTGCTCACCGGCGCGGCCTCGGTGCTGCTGCACCGCTTCGATCCGCGCGCGGCGCTGCAGGCCATTGCTGCCTACAAGGTGAGCTGGTGGTACAGCATCGCGCCGATGAACGTGGCCTGCATGCAGGTGCCGGACATCGGCGGCTTCGACCTGCGCAGCCTGAAGATGAACCCGGTGACCAGCTTCGGCATCGCCTTCACCGAGCCGCTGGCGCTGCAGTGGCGCTCGCATGCGCCCAGCTGCACTTCGTTCGAGGCCGCCTACGGGCTGAGCGAGACCCACACCTGCGACACCTACACCCCGCACCATGCGCCGCGCTGGGGCACGCAGGGCGTCGCGGTGCCGGGCGTGAAGATCCGCATCGTCGATGCCGACACGCTGGCAGACCTGCCCGCGGGCGAGGTCGGCGAGATCGTGCTCACCAGCCCCGGCACCTTCAAGGGCTACTGGAACAAGCCCGAGGCCACGGCCGCCACGCTGCGCAACGGCTGGGTGCACACGGGCGACATGGGCAAGATCGACGCCGACGGCTACCTCACCTTCATCGGCCGCTTCAAGGAAATGATCAAGGTCTCGGGCTACAGCGTGTTCCCCGAGGAGGTCGAGACCATCCTCATCAAGCACCCGGCGGTGGCGCAGGCGGCCGTCGTTGCGCAGCCCGACGCGGAGAAGGGCGAGGTAGTGAAGGCCTTCATCGTGCGCAAGACCGGCGCCGCGCTCGAAGCCGATGCGCTCATCGCCTGGGCGCGCGACAACATGGCGAGCTACAAGGCGCCGCGCGCGGTGAGCTTCATCGACGCGCTGCCCACCACCGGGGCGGGCAAGGTGCTGCGCCGCCTGCTCAAAGACAAAAACTGAGAGGTTCCGTTTGCTGTTCTCCAAAGTTCTGATTGCCAACCGCGGCGAGATCGCGGTGCGCCTGGTGCGCGCGCTGCGCGACCTGGGCATCGCCAGCGTGGCGGTGCATGCGCGCGACGATGCCGCCGCACTGCATGCGCAGCTGGCCGACACGGCGGTGGCGCTCGATGCCACCGGCCCCTCCGCATATCTCGATGCCGCCGCGCTGATCGCGGTAGCGAAGGCGCAGGGCTGCGACGCGGTGCATCCCGGCTACGGCTTCCTCAGCGAGCGCACCGATTTCGCGCAGGCCTGCGCGGATGCGGGCCTGGTCTTCATCGGCCCCACGCCCGAACAGCTCGGCCTGTTCGGCGACAAGGCACACGCACGCGAACTCGCAACGCAATGCGACGTGCCGGTGATGCCCGGCAGCGCCGGCGCCGTGACGCTCGCGCAGGCGCAGGCCTTCTACGCCGAGCAGCAGGCGCAGGGCGCGGGCGTGATGGTCAAGGCCATCGGCGGCGGCGGCGGGCGCGGCATGCGCGCGGTGCTGAACGCGCAGGAGCTGCCCGAGGCGCATGCGCGCTGCATGTCGGAGGCCAGCGCGGCGTTCGGCATCGAGGGCGTGTACGTCGAGCGGCTGATGCTGAACGCACGGCACATCGAGGTGCAGGTGATCGGCGACGGCAAGGTTGTGGCCAGCCTCGGCGAGCGCGAATGCACGCTGCAGCGGCGCTTCCAGAAGCTGGTGGAGATCGCGCCCAGCCCCTCGCTGCCCGAGGCCTTGCGTGCGCAGGTCACGCAGGCCGCGCTGCGCATGGCCAAGGCGGTGGGCTACCGGGGGCTCGGCACCTTTGAGTTCCTGGTCGATGCGTCCTCGGCGACGCTGCCCTTCGTGTTCATCGAGGCCAATCCGCGCCTGCAGGTCGAGCACACCGTGACCGAGGCGGTGACGGGGCTGGACCTGGTGCAGCTGCAGATCGCCGTCGCGGCCGGCCAGCCGCTGGCCGAGCTCGGTGTGGAGGCCGATCGCACCGCGCCGCAGCGCGGCTTCGCGGTGCAGTGGCGCATCAACGCCGAAACGCTCGATGGCCGCGGCAACGCGCGGCCATCGGGCGGCACGCTCGCGCGCTTCGACCTGCCGGCCGGCCCCGGCGTGCGGGTGGACACGCACGGCTACGCGGGCCTGGCGCCTTCGCCGCACTACGACACGCTGCTGGCCAAGCTCATCGTGCATTCGCCGTCGCCGCGCTTCGAGGACGCGCTGCGCCGCTCGCTGCGCGCGCTCGACGAATGCCACATCGAGGGCATCGCCACCAATCTGGCGCTGCTGCGCGCCATCGCGGCACGGCCCGAGTTCGCGACGCAGGCGGTGCACACACGCTTCGTGGAGGCGCACCTGGGCGATCTGCTGGCTGCTGCGTCGGCGTTCGAGAAGCAGGCGAGGAAGACGGTGACGGCGTCCGCCGAGCCGCCGCCCGTTGTCGCCGACGACGGATCGGACGAACTCACCGTCAAGGCCCCGATGCCCGCGCGCCTCGTGCAGTTCGAGGTCGAGGTGGGCGACGTGTTGCCGGTCGGTGCGCAGCTCGGCGTGCTCGAAGCGATGAAGATGGAGCACCTGCTGCACGCGCCAGTGGCCGGCCGCGTGGTGGCGCTGCTGGCGGCGCCGGGCGACTATCTCGTCGAAGGGCAGTCGCTGGTGCAGCTCGAAGCAGTCGATGCGCAGGCCGTGCAGGCAGAGGCTCGCGCCGAGCAGGATCTCGATGCGATCCGCCCCGACCTGCGGAAGGTGATCGACCGCCATGCCTACACGCTCGACGCCAACCGCAAGGCGGCCGTCGACAAGCGCCATGCGCAGGGCGGCCGCACCGCGCGCGAGAACATCGCGGACCTGTGCGACACCGCGTCCGACCCCGGCAACTTCATCGAGTACGGCGCGCTGGCCATCGCCGCACAGACGCGGCGGCGCACGCTGGAAGACCTCGTCGCCAACACGCCCGCCGACGGCATGGTCACGGGGCTGGGCAGCGTCAATGCGAAGCTGTTCGGGCCCGAGGCCTCGCGCTGCGCGGTGCTGGCCTACGACTACACCGTGCTGGCCGGCACGCAGGGCATGCGCAACCACCACAAGACCGACCGGCTGCTCGCGGTGGCGCACCAGCTGCAGCTGCCGGTGGTGCTGTTCGCGGAAGGCGGCGGCGGGCGGCCGGGCGACACCGACATGCCCATCGTGGCCGGCCTCAACAACCACACCTTCAGCCAGTTCGCGGCGCTGTCGGGCAAGGTGCCGGTGGTGGGCATCGTGCATGGCCGCTGCTTCGCGGGCAACGCGGCGCTGCTGGGCTGCGCCGACGTGATCATCGCCACCAGGGGCAGCAACATCGGCATGAGCGGCCCCGCGATGATCGAGGGCGGCGGGCTCGGCACCTTCGCGCCGGAGCAGATCGGGCCGAGCGGCGTGCAGTCGCGCAACGGCGTGATCGACATCCTGGTGGAAGACGAGGCCGCGGCGGTAGCCGCGGCGAAGCAGTACCTCTCGTACTTCCAGGGCGCGACCTCCGACTGGCAGTGCGCCGACCCGCGCACGCTGCGCCACGTGGTGCCCGAGAACCGCCTGCGCGTGTACGACGTGCGCGCCGCGATGCGCGGCGTGGCCGACACCGGCTCGCTGCTCGAGCTGCGCGCGGGCTTCGGCGCGGGCATCGTCACCGCGCTCGCGCGCATCGAGGGCAGGCCGGTCGGACTGATGGCCAACAACCCGCATCACCTGGGCGGCGCCATCGATGTGGAAGCGGCCGACAAATCGGCGCGCTTCATGCAGCTGTGCAATGCGCACGGCCTGCCAATTGTTTCGTTGTGCGACACGCCGGGCTTCATGGTCGGGCCCGAGATCGAGGCGCAGGCGCAGGTGCGTCACGTGTGCCGCATGTTCATGGTGGCCTCGCACCTGCGCGTGCCCTTCTTTGCCGTGGTGCTGCGCAAGGGCTATGGCCTGGGCGCGCAGGCAATGACGGCGGGCGGCTTCGATGCGCCGGTGTTCACCGTGGCCTGGCCGACGGGCGAGTTCGGCGCGATGGGCCTCGAAGGTGCGGTGCGGCTGGGCTTCCGCAAGGAGCTGGCCGCCGCACCCGAGGGCGCCGAACGCGATGCGCTCTTCAAGAAGCTGGTGGCGCAGCAGTACGAGAACGGCGAGGCCATTCACATGGCGCAGACGCTGGAGATCGACGCGGTGATCGACCCCGCGGAAACGCGCACCTGGCTGGTGCGCGGCCTTTCATCGGCCACGAAGGCGCAGGGACCGGCGGTTGCATATGTAGACACCTGGTAACCGGGCTTTAGACCTCGTCACGCGCGGGGGAACAGTGGCTCCGTACACTGGGCCGCTTTGCGCGCATGAACCTGGTCTCCCGATGGGCAGCCCGCCTCCGCGACGTTGCCGTCGCACACTGGGTGGCTGCCTTCCTCCTTGCCCTGCTGGCCGTCGGCGTTCAGGCCGTCACGCCCGACGGGCGTCCGCGGCAGCCTGCGGAGGCGCATTGGGTCGCGAGCTGGGCGGTGGCGCCGCTCGACTTCGCCGAGCTGGCCGCGAGCCCTGGAGGTGCCAGGTACTCCTCGCCCGCGGGCAATGACCTGCGTGGACGGACGCTTCGCCAGAAGTTGGAGTTGTCGCTCGACGGCGAGCGCATCCGCATCCGCTTCTCGAACCGTTTCGGCAAGACGCCGCTGCGCATTGCCGCCGCGAGCGCGGCGCGCGGCACCGGTGCCGAAGCCTTTTCGCCGACGACGTTGCGTGAACTGCGCTTCGGCGGGCGGTCCAGCGTCACGATCGCACCTGGTGCCGAGGTGTGGAGCGACGGCGTCGATCTGGCGGTGGAGGCTGGGCAGACCGTGGTCGCGAGCGCCTTCTTCGATCGCGCCGCGCCCTTCGCCACTATCGCGCTGCAGGAGCCCGGCACGACATGGATGGCGCCCGGCAATGCGGTGAGGTCGCCGAAGCTCCAGAACCCGGTGCCGCTTTCCTTCAACCAGGTCGTGACCGGGCTCGACGTGCTCACCACCAAGTCCATTCGCACTGTCGTGGCCTTCGGCGATTCGATCACCGCGGGTGGTGCCGAGGCCACCATCGGCTCATACCCCGACATGCTGGCCACCCGCCTGCGCGACACGCAGCCCGGCGGCCAGGACGTCGCGGTGCTCAACGTCGGCATCGGCGGCAACCGGCTGCTGGCCGACGGCATCGGGCCCAGCGGGCTCTCTCGCTTCGAGCTCGACGTGCTCAAGCAGAGCGGCGTGACGCACGCGATCATCCTGCTGGGCACCAACGACATCGGCCGCGCGATGTTCGCCAAGGTGCCCGGCGCCGAGCTCAAGCCGCGCGACATGCCCACGGCCGAGCGCATCACCGAGGGGCTGCGGCAGCTGGTGAAGCAGGCGCGCGCCAAGGGCGTGAAGGTGCTGATCGGCACCGTGCCGCCGTTCAGGAACACGCCCTACTGGAGCGAAGGGAACGAAGCCATGCGCGAGGCTGTGAACCGGTGGATCCGCGGCAAGCAGGACGTCGACGGCGTGATCGATTTCGACGCCGCGCTGCGCGATCCGGCAGACCCGCAGGCGCTCAACCCGCTCTTCGACTCGGGCGACCACCTGCATCCCAACAAGGCTGGCCATGCGGCGATGGCCACGGCCATAGACCTGCACGAACTGCAGGAGTGAAGGCCGCAAAACAGCTGTGAAACGGCTGTGAGTGAGCGCTAGCACGAGCCAAAAAGACCCCAAAACGCGCGTCACAGCTTTACACAAGACTTCGCGCGCGGCTTACAGGAGGTTCACAACGGCTGGGCAGCATGAAGGCTCCTCCAACAACTCATGAGGAGTTCTTCATGAAAAAACTCGCATTGGCTCTTTCCGTCGGCGCTGCATCGCTTCTGTCGGTGGGCGCGATCACCGTTCCGACGGCTGCGCAGGCGCAACCCGTGGTCACCATCCAGACGCCGCCGCCTCCGCCGCGCTATGAGCGCGTTCCCCCGCCGCGCCGCGGTTACGTGTGGGCGCCGGGACATTACGAGTGGCGCGGCGGCCGCCACGTGTGGATCGGCGGCGGCTGGGTCCGCGCCCGCCCGGGCTATGCCTACCGCGCACCGGAGTGGCGCCAGGACGGCGACCGCTGGGTCTACGACAGGGGCCGCTGGGACCGTGACGGCGACGGCGTGCCGAATCGCTACGACCGCCGGCCGAACAATCCGTACCGCAACTGACGGCGGTGCCTGAAGCGAACATGCCCCCTGAAAAGGGGGCATGTCTATTTGGGGGCCTGCTGCCGGATGCTCAGCGGAACACCACCGTGCGGTGCCCGTTCAGCAGCACGCGGTGCTCGCTGTGCCACTTCACCGCGCGCGCCAGCACCTGGCTCTCGGTGTCGCGGCCGCGGGCCGTGAGGTCTTCGACCGTATCGGTGTGGTCGGCGCGGGCCACGTCCTGCTCGATGATCGGGCCTTCGTCGAGGTCGGCCGTCACGTAGTGGGCGGTGGCGCCGATCAGCTTCACGCCGCGGTCGTGGGCCTGATAGTAGGGCTTGGCGCCCTTGAAGCTGGGCAGGAACGAGTGGTGGATGTTGATCGCGCGGCCCGAGAGGCTCCGGCACAGGTTGTCGCTCAGGATCTGCATGTAGCGCGCGAGCACCACGAGTTCGGCGCCCTCGGCCTCGATGATCTCCAGCTGCTTCGCCTCGGCCTGCGCCTTGGTCGCGGCCGTCACCGGGATGTGGTGGAAGGGCACGTTGTAGCTGGCGGCCAGCTGGTAGAAGTCGCGGTGGTTCGAGATGATGGCGCGCACGTCGATGGCCAGCAGCCCGCTCTTCCAGCGGAACAGCAGGTCGTTGAGGCAATGGCCTTCCTTGCTGACCATGATCACCGTCTTCATCGGCTGGGCGGCCGCGTGCAGCTGCAGCGTCATGCCGAAGCCGGTGGCGAATGTCTTCAGTTCTTCCCGCAGCACGGCTTCGCTGTGGGCGCCGCAGGCGAAGCGCACGCGCATGAAGAAAAGACCCGTGTCGTGGTCGTTGTACTGGGCCGCCTCCTCGATGTTGGCGCCGCGCTCGAGCAGGAAGCCCGAGACGGCGTGCACGATGCCCGTGCGGTCGGGGCAGTAGAGGTTCAGGATGTAGGCGGGCGTATTCGTTGTCATATCAGTTCAGTTGCTCGATCGACCGGCAGGCGGCTGTACCGCCACGTGCCGATTCCAGGGATACCGCGGAACCGGCTTGCCGGACCGAAGGTATCGCCTCCCGGCAAGGGGGTTGGCGGCCACACGCAGTGGGCAAGCCTGGGGGTGATCCCTATCCAGGGGTGGGATTGTCGCAGGGGTGCCAGAATCGCGATTTTCCCCTCCCCGATAACCCAACCGCAGGAGCGAGACATGGCCTACCAGGACTTCAACATGGACAACCAGTGGTTGCCCTTCACCCCCAACCGTCATTTCCGCAAGGACCCGCGCGTGTTCGTCGCGGCCGACGGCATGGAGTTCACCACTCACGACGGCCGCAAGGTGATCGACGGCATCTCCTCGCTGTGGTGCGTGGGCGCGGGCCACAACCGCAAGCCGATCAACGAGGCGATCAAGAAGCAGCTCGACACGCTCGACTACGCCACCGCCTTCCAGGTGAGCAACGATAAGGCCTTCAAGGCGGCCGAGATGATTGCCTCGCTCGCTCCCGGCGACCTCAACAAGGTGCTCTTCTGCAACTCGGGCTCCGAAGCCGCCGACACCTCGATGAAGGTGGCGCTGGCGTACCACCGCGCGCGCGGCGAGGGCCACCGCAACGTGTTCATCGGCCGCGAGAAGGGCTACCACGGCGTGGGCTTCGGCGGCATGTCGGTGGGCGGCATCCCGGGCAACCGCAAGGTGTTCGGCTCGGCCTTCCTGCCGCGAGTGGACCACATGCGCTTCATCCACGATCCGGTGAACCACGCCTACATCCACAACGAGGAGCCGGTGTGGGCCGAAGACCCGCTGGTCGAGCTCGAGACGCGCATCCTGCCGTTGCACGACCCGAGCAACGTGGCCGCGATCATCGTGGAGCCGGTGGCCGGATCGGCCGGCTGGTACCTGCCGCCCAAGGGCTACCTCAAGCGCCTGCGCGAGATCTGCGACAAGCACGGCATCCTGCTGATCTTCGACGAGGTCATCACCGGCTTCGGCCGCATGGGCACCAACTTCGCGTCCGACTACTTCGGCGTGGTGCCCGACATGCTGAACTTCGCCAAGTGCGTGACCAACGGCGTCATCCCGCTGGGCGGCGTGATCTGCCGAGACAAGCTCTACGACGCGATGATGAAGACCGACGCACCCGAGCACGTGGTCGAGTTCTTCCACGGCTACACCTACTCGGGCCACCCCGTGGCCTGCGCCGCGGCCATCGCCACGCTCGATCTGTTCAAGCAGGAGAACCTCTTCGCGCGCGCCGGCGAAATGGGCAAGGTGCTGGGCGATGCATTCCACAGCACGTTCAAGGGCCTGCCCAACGTCATCAGCATCCGCAGCCTCGGTCTGGCCGCGGCGGTAGAGCTCGCGCCCATCGCGGGCACGCCGGGCAAGCGCGCCTACGAGATCTTCCTAGACTGCTTCCACAAGGGCGCGCTGGTGCGGCCCGCGGGCGACGTGCTGGTGATCGCGCCGCCGTACATCGTCGAGAAGTCGCACATCGACACGCTGGTGAACACGCTGGCCGATTCGATCAAGGCGCACGCCTGAGCGCGCCCGCGCAGCATCCGCAATCCACGCAGGGCCTGCACCGCCCTGTGCCTTGAAGAGCCGGCCTGCCCGGCTCTTCTTCTTTCCGGCCTCCTTAACTTCTACCGGTTCGCGGGATGCCGCCTACCGGTTCCAGGGATACCGGCCATGGCAGCCGGTCCCTAGCATCCCTCCGCGAAACGCAGCACTCGTAAATCCATCGGGTGTATTTTCGAAAGAGGGACCGTCATGCAACGCGTATTTCTTTGGGCACTGCTGTGCATGCCTCTGGCTGCGCACGCCAACAACGTCGGCGAGAACGCCGCATGGCAGTTCCAGACCAGCACCGACAAGGTCAACCAGGCCGCGATCCAGGACATGCTCCGCAAGCAGAAGAGCGGCTACTACGCCGCGCCGGTCTACAACACCAACAACTACGTCGGCCGCCAGTACAACTGCAACGTCTCGGCCACCTCCACCGGCAACGACGGCAACAACAGCACGGTCGCGAATTCGCCGAGCACGGCGGGCGCCACCTCGAATGCATCGGGCAACGACAGCCGCACGGCGGTGGGCACGCTGGGTGGCGCGACGGTGGGCACCTCGCAGGCCAACTCGGGCGCGGTCGCATCGGGCATCGTCGGCGGCACCAGTTCGCAGGTGCAGGGCGCGGCCAACCAGGCGCTGAATTCGGCGCAGGGCAACACCGGTGCGCAGACCGCGAGCGTGGGCGGCAGCTCGGCCTGCGCTTTCGGCGTGCTCAACTGAGCGGGAGCGAGTCATGCAGCAACGCATCCGCCGCACATTCGCTCTTGCAGCCGCCTTCGCCACGCTGGCGCTCGCAGGCTGCGTCTCCGCGCCGCAGCAGCGCTTCGCACCGAACGAGGCACCCGTGGTGCTCGGCCCCGCGGTGCGCGACAACGTCACGCCGATGGAGGCGGTGCTCGCCTGCTACTCCGACCACATCGCGGCCACGCGGCGCCCGCCGGTGATCATCGGCGTGGGCGACGTGAAGGACTACACCGGCAAGTACAGCATCAACGAAGGCAACGCCATCACGCAAGGCGGCGCGCTGATGGTGTATTCGGCACTCGGCAAGCTCGGCGGCGCGGTGAGCATCGCCGAGCGCTTCGACCCGGTGATCGCCGAGCGCGAGCTCGCGTATGCCGACCGGCGCCAGCTCGGCGACGGACGCACGCACCAGCTCGGCGGCCCCAACGGCGGGCAGAACGTGCCGTGGCTGCCGTACTTCGGCGGCACCATCAACAAGTCCGACTACTTCATCGTGGGTGGCATCACCGAGCTCAACTACAACATCAACTCCGGCGGCGCGGAGTTCGGCGTGAACCAGGTGGGCGTCAAGGCGCGCACCTTCAGCCAGTCGGTGAGCATCGACCTGCGCATCGTCGACACCAAGTCGCTGATGGTGGTGCGCACGGTGAGCCTCACCAAGCAGTTCAACGGCTACGAAGTGGGCCTGAACGTGTTCCGCTTCTTCGGCAGCAAGCTGTACGACGTGGACATCGGCGCCAAGGGCCAGGAGCCGGTGCAGATGGGCGTGCGCGCCGCGCTGGAAGAGGGCGTGGTGCGCCTCATGGCCGCCGTCACGCAGGTCGACCACCGGCCCTGCATGACGATGCGCCCCGGCGGCGGGGAGCCCATTCCGCTCACGCCCGCGGCCGAGCTGCGCAAGGTCGACAACCCCGGCGAAGCGGCGGTGGGCGGCGCGGCCGTCACCTCGCCGGTCGCGCAGGGCAGCGTGGCCGTCAACGCCGGCGGCGCGGGCGGCGCACGCCTCACGGGCACGGCGACGCAGGTGCCCTTCGACTTCGGCGCGACCACGCTGGGCGGCGCCTCGCTCGCGCTCATTGACCAGATCGCGGGCGCGGCCAAGAAGGGCACGACCGACATCGTGCTGGTGGCGCGCGACACCGAGAACTGGGACGCCCGCAAGCGCGACGAGCTCACCGACCAGCGCATCGCGGCCGTCACCTCGGCGCTGGCCAACCGCGGCGTGGCGCCGGGCGCGATCAGCATCACTTGGCGCCCCGACGCGGCCGACACCTCGATCCATCGCGACGGCCCGGGGCTGCAGGAGATCGCCAAGCTGCGCGTCGGCAGCCCGGTGGTCGGCGGCGCCGCGCCTTCCTCAGCTCCTACCGCTTCTTCTTCTTCCGACAGCGCCGTCAAGGGCGACTGACCGGCGCTCTGCGCGCTCCACGCACCGCGCATCCATCCGTTTTCCAAGCCAGACCGCATCCAACATCCGAGGAGTCACGACATGAAAGCACGCAAGATCCAGAGCCGGGCCGCACGCGCGCCCATGTTCAGCCGCAGCAGCATCGGCACCGCAGTCGCGCTGGCGCTGATCGCCGCGGCCTCCGGCGCGCAGGCCGCGGAGACTTCGGTCGATGCCGCCTACAACGGCACGGCCACCGGCACGCCCTCGGTGAATGCGGGCACCACCAACTCGGCCAACGTCAACGCCACCATCACCGGCGCCACCGTGGGCACCACCTCCACCGGCACGCCATCGAACCCGAACCCGGTGGCGGTGAACACCAGCGGCAACCTGATCGGCGCGACCGCCACCGGCAACAGCTTCGGCAACGGCATCCAGCCGGCGCCCGGTTCTCCGGTGAACAACGCGGCAACGCTGGGCGTGGCCACCAACACGGGCGTGATCGACAGCAGCGTGGCCGGCAGCAAGCTCGCCTCCGAATCGAGCACGCTGCAGACCGGCAGCGTGGTCAACGCCGACAACACCATCTCGGCCGCCACCACGCTCAACAGCGGCAGCTCGGTGATTTCGGGCGCAGCCGCGGCGGCTGCGCCGGTGCAGGCGGGCACCTCGGTGCTGACCTATCCGGCGGGTGCACCGCTCTTCGACGCGAAGGGCAACATCGTCGTCACCTCGCTGCAGTCGGCAACGGGGGCGGGCTCCAGCGCGCAGGTGCTGGGCAACATGGTCGACCTGATGCTGACCGCGAACGCGGGCAACACGATGACCACGGCCGCGTCGCTGGAACGCAATTCGATCTCGGCCGTGCTCAAGGCCAACAGCGCCAGCAGCACGGCCGAGATCCAGTCGGGCGGCGCGCCCACCTTCGCCGGCTCGGCGGTGGTCGCGAACCTGCAGGCGAACGGCAACGGCATTCTCGCGGTGCGCAGCGCGCTCAACGCCGGCTCGGTGATCGTGGGCATCGTCAGCGGCGCGCCCGCAGGCGGCTCCAACGTGCTGCAGGGGTCGCTATCGGTGCAGGGCAACGCGATCTCCAGCGAGGCCACGGGCAACGAGGCGCTGGGCGCCACGGCCGGCGTTGCGGGCAACCGCATCCTGATCGACGACGTGAGCGTCGCGGGCAGCGGCACGGCGGCCACCGCGGCCAACAACAGCATCCACAACGGCGCGGGCGTGACCAGCAACGTCAACAGCGACCTGGCCATCGTCAACAGCCAGGGCAACCTCGGCGTGATCACCGTCGCGCAGACCGTGGGCGCGCAGATCCTGGCCGGCGTGCAGTCGAGCAAGAACAGCGCGGTCACGCTGGCGGATAACAGCGTCACGGCCACCGTCACGGGCAACACCGCCTCCAGCGCCATCGCCACCGGCAAGAACGCGGCCTCGTTCACCGGCACCACCGCGGTGTCGAACCAGCAGGCCAACCTGAATGCACCGGTCAGCGCGCTGCTGCTGCCTTCGGTCATCGCGGCGCAGACCGGCGAGTCGCCCGGCACGGGCCAGACCACGGGCAGCTCGGTCAGCGTTTCAGACAACACCTCGGCGGCCAGCGCGCAGGGCAACCAGATCACGCAGAGCCTCGCGCTGCAGGCCGGTACGGTGGCGCTGGGCACCGGCAACGCCACGCTCACGGGCGGCACGGATTCCGACGGGCGCGTGTCCGCCGGCGGCTCGGCCACGCTCACCAACCTGCAGGGCAACTACGGCGGCGGCGTCGCGGCCGTGAACATCGGCTCGCAGATCTGGCTGACCGCCAACGGCGGCGGCGCGGCGGTGGGCAACAGCACGCTGTCGCTGGACGGCAACCGGCAGGAAGCCGTGGCGCTGGGCAGCGGCGCCACCAACACGCTCACGCTCACGGGCAACTCGGTGGGCACGGGCGCGGGCATTGCGAGCGTGCAGATGAACGACGCGAACTCCGCCGTCGGCGCGGGGCTGTCGAGCCCCGAGGCGCGGATCCTGGTGAACGGCAACCTCGCCGGCGGCTCGGCCTCGCTCACCGGCAACCTGCAGCGTGCCATCTCCTACGGCAACTCGGCCGCCAACGCGCTCGGCGTGAGCGCGGGCAACGTGGCGGCGGCGCCCGGCCTGGGCATCACGCCGGCATCCAACGTCACCGTCGACGCGCTCAGCGGGCTGCCCTTCAGCAACGCGGCCGGCGCGCTGCCGACGGTGAGCGCCGCCTACGGCGTGCTCAACGACCAGTCGGTGCAGGCCAACGTCAATTCGGCAGCCACCGGGCCCAACACCTTCGCGGCCACGGTCGCCGGCAACGTCTCCGCGGCGAGCGTCGCGAACAGCGGCAACGCCTTCGTCGCCGCTGCCTACGGCAACGATGCGGCCAGCGGCGTGACGCTGAACGTCAACAACGTCAGCGGCGCGAACGCCTCTGTGGCCAACGTCACCAACACGCAGGCGGTGGCGGGCACGGGCACCGTCGTCGACGCCACCGCGGCCGGGGGCATCGTGGCGCGCACGACAGTCACGGGCACGCTGACCGGCGGCTCGGTCACCAGCTCGGACAACACGGCCGAGGCGCTGGCCTACGGCAGCCGCGCCACCGGCAACACGGTGAAGGTGACGGGCAACAACATCGACACCTCCGGCTTCTCGCTGTCGGGCGCGACGCTCACGGGCAGCACGCTCGCCGCCAACGCGGCCTTCAGCGTGCAGAACGCGCAGTCGGGCCAGGGCTCGGTGTCGGCGCAGCGCAGCGGCGGGCCCGAAGTCAGCATCTCGGTCGGCGGCGCGGTCAGCAACTCGAAGATCGCCGCCACCGGCAACGCCACGCTGGCCGGCGCGACCAGCAACAGCGCGAGCAACGGCGTGACCATCGATGCGGTCGGCGTCTCGACCACCACCGCGGTGCAGAACCTGCAGCTCACCAGCGCGGCGGTGAGCTCGCTGACCGGCCAGGAAGGCCCGCTGTTGACCAACAAGGACGGCGTGCAGGTGGTGCTGGGCGGCGCGAGCATCCAGGGCTCGCAGGTGGCGGTGGACGGCAACTCGGCAAGCGGCTCGGCCACGGGCAACGCCGCGGCCAACCGCATCGACGTGAAGGGCAACACCATCGCGGTGGGCAACGGGCTGCCGCTCGGCGGCGCAGCCGACATCGGGGGCATTGCAGGCGCGGTGGCCGACCATGCGCTCTCGAACATCCAGCTGGTGACCAGCCCGACCATCTCTTCGAAGGTGGCGGCCGCCTTCGGCGTGGACACGGCCCCGGGCGCGGTCATCTCGGGCTCCACGCTGAGCGCCTCGAACAACACGCAGGGCGCGAAGGCCGTGGCCAACACCGGCAGCAACGCCATCGCGCTCGCGGCCACCGGCGTATCGGCGCGCGCCGCGCTGATGTCCTCGCAGGGCAGCGCGGCGGCGGTGGAGGCGCGCTCCTTCACGCAGGCCTTTGCACCGGCCTCGGTGTCGGGCTCGTCGGTGAAGCTGTCGAACAACGCGAACTCGGCATTGGGCGTGATCAACGACGTGGACAACAAGCTCAGCGTGACGGGCGGCACCTCCAGCGCGCTCCCGGTGCCCGCGCTCATCGCCCAGGGCCCGCTGCCGGGCAACACCTTGGCGACGGGCGACCAGGTGCTGGTGAACCGCCAGTCGGCCGGAACCTCGGTCGGCAGCACCGCCGACACGGCCGTCTACAACGAAGACCGGCTGGTGGCCGGCAATGCGGGCCTGACCAACAGCAGCTTCGCGGCCTCGGGCAACACGACGTACTCCGAAGCCTCGGCCAACCGCGCGACCAACGCGGCTTCGCTCGCCGGCGGCGCCTCGCAGTCGGCGAAGACCGCGGTGCTCAACGCGCAGGACAGCAGCGCGGCCGTGACCGCCAATGCCAACAACGCGACAAAGCTCACGCTTACCGGCCCGACCGCGCTGGCCGGCAGCAGCGCCACGCTGGACGGCAACGGCACCACAGCCGCCGCCACCGGCAGCGCCGCGACCAACAGCATCGACGTGAAGGGCGGCGCCATCGCCGGAGGCCTGCCGGCATCGGCGACCGCCACCGGCGGGCCGGCCTCGACTGTCGCGGTGTCGGCCGACCATGCGCTGGCCAACGTGCAGGTCGGCACCGGCACCGTGTCAGCCACCGCGACGGGCAGCATCGGCATCGACTCGGCACCGCTGTCTGCGGTCGGCGCCTCCACGCTGAGCGTGAGCGGCAACAGCCAGAGCGCCAAGGCCGTGGCCAACACCGCGCTCAACAGCGTGGCACTGGCGGGTTCGAACGTGGGCGCGCGCAGCGCGCTGCAGTCGAGCCAGTCGGGCACCGCGGCGGTGACTGCGTCGTCCTTGCTCGAAGTGTTCGCGCCGGCCGGCTCCACCAACTCGACCGTGCGGCTCTCGGGCAACAGCAACGCCGCGCTGGGCGTGATGAACGACGCGGCCAACGCGCTGAGCGTGAGCGCGGTCAACACCCAGCCGGCGGGCGCGACGGGCTCCGCCACGCTCAGCGAGACCGGCAGCTCCGACAACATCGCGGCCACCGCCGACCACGTGCTGTCGAACCGCCAGACGGCCGCATCGACCGTGAGCAGCACAGCCGCCACCACGATCCGCAACGACGACAACGCCGCGCCCACGACGACGCTGGCCAACGGCGCGTTCACGATCTCGGGCAACAGCACCTTCGCCGAAGCCACGGCCAACCGCGCCACCAACACCGTCACCGTGGCGAGCAGCGCGACGCAGGGCGCGAGCGCCGGCATTCTCAACGTGCAGAGCAGCACGGCGGGCGTGACGGCGACGTCGAGCACCGTGGCCAATGCCACGCTGGCGAGCGCGGTGCCGCTCAACGGCAGCAGCGTCTCGCTCGACGGCAACACCACGGCGGCGCTGGCGCGCGGCAATGCGGCGACCAACGTGCTGGAGTCGAGCGCGGGCAGCAGCTACGGCGGCGCGGCCGCTGCGGGCTCGTCCAACCTCGTCGGCGCGCCGCTGGCGCTGAACGTCGGCGCGAGCGCCGCGATCCTCAACAGCCAGAACAACGCGGGCGCGGTGACTGCCACGAGCACGGGCACCAGCTACCAGGTGGCGCTCAACGGCACCGGCGCGGGCGTGTCGAACGGCACGGCTGGCGTCCCCGGCAACACGCTGGCCGCACAGGCCTTCGGCAACAGCGCGACCAACCGCGTGACGCAGACGGCGCTGAACACCGGTGCGCCGAGCGCCGCGGTGGGCAACTACCAAGTCAACAGCGGCGCGGTGACGGCCACCGTGACCAGCGTGAACTTCGGCGTCGGCATCTCGGGCCCGGTGGGCAACAGCACGCTGCGCACCACGGGCAACCAGATCACGGCGTCGGCGACGGGCAACTCGGCAGTGTCGACGATAAGCTCTCGCTGAGCTGCGCCGTTCCCGGGGCGACAAAAAACGCCGCGGGCCTTCGGGCCGGCGGCGTTTTTCTTTTCAGGTCAGCTCAGGTCTTGGGCTGCGGCCTGGCCTGGCGCGTGAACTCGGCGCAGTAGTCCTTCTCGGGCAGCGGCGGCGTGCGCCAGATGCGGTCGTAATCGCCGGTCTGAGGGCCGGTCTTGGGGCCGGCGGCTGAGGCGGGTGCCGCCAGCAGCCGCACGGTGGCGATCTTCACGTCGTCGGGCAGGTGCTGCGGTACGCCGAGCGTGCGCACCACATGGCCGGCGCCGGCGATCAGCAGCACCGTCTGGCCCGGCTTCCTCGCCTTGACGATGGCCTGCGCCATCGCGCGATCGCGGCCCACCTGGATGCGCGTCATGGGAACGATCTGCGATTCGGGAAGCATCCGGCAATGGCCGTCGCGCACGGCATCCTGCTGGGCGGTGAAGGCCTCGCCGTTGAGCTGCACGTCGAGCGAGACGTCGGCCATCGCGTTCTTCATGCGTGAGCGCGGCAGGTTGGCGCCGACCACCGGCACGCCGGCGCGCACGGCGGCCATCACGGCGGGGCCGTAGCTGGCCCAGGGCCAGGCCTTGTCGCTCCAGTCGAGCGCGGCCTGCACCTGCGCCTCGGTGGCGGTAGGCGCGAGCTGCGCGGTGCTGCGGCCTTCCTCGGCCATCTCCAGCGCCAGGGCGGCGAGATGGCCGCGCGCGGCCAGCGCCTCGACCGCCTCGCGCTCGATGACGTGGTGCTCCGGCGCATCGTGCTGCTCGCCGATCAGCAGGGCGTCGACCGGCTGCAGGGCGGCCACGCGGCGCGCGATGGGAGCGTCGGGTGCATCGGCGCCGGAGAAAGAGGACAGCGCCGAACAGCCCGTGAATGCGGTCGCGGCGAACAGGGGCGGCAGCAGGAAGCGTGAAACCCGGGCGGGCCAGTATGGAAGGGGCATCGCGCCATACTATGCCCCCGGCGCGCGCACGCGGTGCCGTCCGCCGCCGCTTTTCCCTGTCGTCCCTTCTTCCGGTCCGTGCTTTCCCGTTATCCCGTTCGCGTGCTGGCCACGCTGCTGCTCGCGCTCGCTGCCGCGGGCGTCTGCCTCGCGCTGCGCACCCCGCTGCCCTGGATGATCGGCCCGCTGCTCGCGGTGTCGCTGGCCTCGATCGCAGGCGCGCCCACCGCCAGCTTCACGCCGCTGCGCAACGTGGGGCAGTGGACCATCGGCACCGCGCTGGGGCTTTACTTCACGCCGCACGTGGTCGGGCTGGTGGCCAGCGTGTGGTGGGCGATCGTGCTGGCGATCGCGTGGGCGCTGCTGCTGGGTGTGGGCTTCGGACGCTGGCTGCACGCGATGCATGCGGGGCGCATGCCGCATGTACCGGATCGATCCATGAGAGCCACGACTTACTTCTCCGGCGCCATCGGCGGCGCGTCGGAGATGACGCTGATGGCCGAATCGGCCGGCGCGCGTACCGATCTCGTGGCCGTCGGCGCACAGCCTGCGGCTGGTGGTGGTGACGGTGACCATCCCTTTCGCGATGCAGTGGAGCGGGCTGCACGGGCTGGAGATCAACCCGCCCGGCGTGCGGGAAGTGAACCCGGGCGGCCTTGCGCTGCTGGCAGCGGCGACGGGCATCGGCGCCCTGGCGATGCGCGCGCTGAAGCGCACCAACCCGTGGTTCATCGGGCCGCTGCTGGTGGCGATGGGCTTCACCATCGCGGGCCAGTCGCTGTCGGCCGTGCCCGCTTGGATGTCGAACACGGCGCAGCTGGTCATCGCCGTGAGCCTGGGCGTGCGCTTCAGCCGGGAGTTCCTGCACACGGCGCCGCGCTGGCTGGGCTCGGTGGTGCTGGGCACCTTCGGCATGCTGCTGCTCTGCGCCGCGGTGGCGTGGCTGCTGGCGTGGGCGACAGGGCTGCATCCGGCCACGATGATCCTGGGCACCTCGCCCGGCGGCATCGCCGAGATGTCGATCACCGCCAAGGTGCTGCAACTGGGCGTGCCGGTGGTCACGGCCTTCCAGGTCTGCCGGCTGGTGGCGGTGCTGCTGATCGTGGGGCCGATGTTCCGGTGGATCTACCGCTGAGGGCGCCGCGGGATGGCAAGACATGAAAAAAGCGCCCCTCGGGGCGCTTTTTGGTGATCTTTCGGGAAGCTGGCCGGATCGGGCTCAGTGCACCAGAACCGGGGTGTGCGCCAGTTCGGCGTAGCCCTCGAGCGTGTCTTCGACTTCTTCCTGCGTGGGGGTATTGAGCTGCCACGCGGCGATCTGCTGCTGGAACAGTTCGGCCCAGGAGCCGTCGAGGTAGACCTCCTTGCCCGATCGCTTGTCCACGATCTCGAAGCCATGGCGCTCCAGGACCGGCATGTTCGGCTGCGCGGGCGCGTCGCCCTCGTTGGGCTGCACGTGCACGACGACGAAAGACTCCGAGTCATAAAGCATGTTCATGGCGGGCCCTGTGAGAATGTCGATGGCGTTCATGGGGGTTAGATAGCAATCAACGCGCCAGTTTCAAGATAGGTTGTCTATCTGTAAAACCAACTGGCTAATTGGCATATCCCTGGCTCCTTTCGCTTCGTTAGTGTGACTTTCTCCTCAATTGGGCGGGCCTGAAGGCAGGGGTTTGCGCAACTGGGCGTCAGCGAAGTCCCCGTTGGTCTCGGTTTGCTTGATCCGAACGGGTAGATACCCGTATTCCGGGGCCAGCCAGAGCTCCAGTTTCCGGTCGAAGGCCTTGCGCGGGTCGCGCGTGAGCTTGCGGGCGGTGAATTCGCCGGCCGGCAGGCTGAGTTTTTCCTCCTCTCCGACCACGAAGACCCAGACATCGGCGTCCCGAGGGCCCACGGTCTGCACCGAGATCCTGGTGCCGGCGGGATAGCGCTGCGGGCTGGCCGCCAGCAGGCCGCCGAGCTGCATCATCACGCTCATGCGGTCCTGCGCGCCCGGCAGCAGCGGCACCGGGGGCGCGTTGTTGCTGAAGACGATCTGGTTCTGGTCGCGCACGAAATGCGACGCCACCTCGGACTTGCGGCTTTCGGAGTACCGCTCCGGCTCCAGGCCCGAAGGGCCGATGCGCCCCGTGCTGTGCCAGTTGAGCAGGGTGAAGAACACGGCCTTGAGCGTCAGCCGGCCGTCGTAGCGGGTGCCGTCCTGCAGCCAGACCAGCTCGCCGAACACGCCGCGCTGGGGGGATGAGCCACTCTGTCCGGTGGCCTCGAAATCCAGCGTGACCGAGCCCGGGATCTTCATCGCCTGCGTGCCGGCGATGGTGCCCGAGGCCTCGCCCCCGGCCGCCGCCTGCGTGCCGGTTCCGCTGCCACCGGAAGGCGATGTCGCCCCAGCTGGCGCGCTGGCCGCCGCTTCGGGCGGTGTTGCTCCTGAATCGGTAGCGGCCTGGGCCGTCAGATTGGGCGTTTCAGGCGTGGGCGTCGCGGCTGCCTCAGGTTCGGGCGATGGCTCGGCGGGGGCCGGCTTCGGTGCGGGCTTCGGTTTGGGCACCGAGGCTTCGCGCGGCCGTTTGGGCTTCGGGGGCGGCGCGGGCTTCGCTTCGGCCGGTGCGGCCGCCGGTGCAGGCGCTTCGGCGGCCGGCGGCGCGATCACGATGGTGCGCGTGCTGAACTTGTTCGCCAGCGGCGAGGGCTCCGGGCCGATGGCCATCGGCGCCAGCCCGAGCAGCAGCACGTGGACCAGCCCCACCAGCAGCGTCAACCCGATCAGCACCCGCCACGACGGACGCCCCGGCAGGCCGGGAGGCAGCGACGGCGAGGAAGAAGGGGCGACGAGCGTCGGCATCGGTATGTGGAGTGGGGCGCCGGCCCGGAGGTTCACCAAAGACCACCTCGGTAAACTGCCGCCCGTCCAACCAGTTTAAGTGGGAGCGGCGACCGGTCCGTGCCGGCGGCCCGCTCCAGTCCTCACGCACGCACGCACCGCATCATGAAACTAGCCACCCTGAAGGACGGCTCGCGCGACGGCCAGCTCGTCGTCGTCTCGCGCGACCTCACGCTCGCCCATTACGCCACCGGCATCGCCAACCGGCTGCAGCAGGTGCTGGACGACTGGGGCTTCATGAGCCCGCAGCTGCAGGACCTGTACGCGAATCTCAACGCCGGCCGCGCGCGCCACGCCTTTCCCTTCGACCCCTCGATGTGCATGGCCCCGCTGCCGCGCGCCTACCAGTGGGCCGACGGCTCGGCCTACATCAACCACGTGGAACTGGTGCGCAAGGCGCGCAACGCCGAGGTGCCCGAAAGCTTCTACACCGACCCGCTGATGTACCAGGGCGGCAGCGACGACTTCCTCGGCCCGACCGACGACGTGGTCGTGCCCAGCGAGGCCATGGGTATCGACTTCGAGGCCGAGATCGCCGTCGTCACCGGCGACGTGCGCATGGGCGCCACGCCCGACCAGGCGCTCGACGGCATCCGCCTCGTGATGCTGGCCAACGACGTGAGCCTGCGCAATCTCATCCCGGCCGAACTCGCCAAGGGCTTCGGCTTCTTCCAGAGCAAGCCCGCCACCGCCTTCAGCCCCGTGGCCGTCACGCTCGACGAGCTCGGCGAGGCCTGGCAGCACGGCCGCGTGCACCTCGCGCTGCAAAGCAGCTGGAACGGCCGCAAGGTCGGCATGTGCGACGCCGGCCCGGAAATGACCTTCCACTTCGGCCAGCTCATCGCCCACATCGCCAAGACGCGCAACGTGCGCGCCGGCAGCATCGTCGGCAGCGGCACCGTGAGCAACAAGGGCGTGGAGAAAAAGGACGGCCAGATGGAGTGGCCCAAGGGCTACTCGTGCATCGCCGAGAAGCGCTGCATCGAGACCATCCAGACCGGCCAGCCCTACACCGACTTCATGAAGTTCGGCGACACCATCCGCATCGAGATGAAGGGGCTGGATGGGCGCTCGATCTTCGGCGCGATCGACCAGGAGATCGTGTCGACGGCCGGGCGGCCGAAGGATGCGCCGGTGTCGTTGGTCAAACCGCAGGCCGGCGACGAAACCCCGCAGGCCGAGGAAGAAACCCCGGAAGACTGAAGCGGCCCGCTCAGTGCGGCCCCGCGCCGCGCAGCAGCTCCTTCTGCGACCGTATCCCCAGCCGCCGGAACGCCCGGTACTGGTGGGTGCGCACGGTCGTCAGCTCCACGCCGATCTCGCGCGCCGCCTCCTTGGCGGTGCGGCCGGCCATCAGATGGCCGATGACCTCGCGCTCGCGCAGGCTCAGGCGCAGCAGCCTTTCGGCGAGGGCGGGCTCCACCGCCTTGCGGGCGCCGACTGCGCTGCGGCCGTGCGCTGCGGTGGCGTCGGCCAGCAGCGTGGCGTGCGCCTCGATGAGCGCGAAGTCCGCCGCGCCGAACTCCGGCTGCGCGAGGCTGCGATAGAAGCTCACCGCCACGCGCTGCCCGGTGGGCTGCAGCAACAGCACCGACGCGCGCTCGCGGATGCCCACGTCGCCGTAGCAGGCGGCGCGATACACCGGATCGGCCACCTCGTCGGCGCGCTGGTGGCCCATCCAGAGCTGGGCGCGCCTGGGCAGCTTGCGCGCCGCGAGCCAGGCCATGTTGGGGTCGAGCAGGTCGAAGCGCTGTGCCACGTAGCGTTCCGATGTGCGCTCGGCGGTGCTGCCGTAGCTGCTGGCGGCCGACACCAGCTCGATGCGCCCGGCGGCATCGACCACGAACACGGTGCAGAAGGTCACCGGCATCACGCGCTGCATGGCCTTGAGGTAGCTGGTCGCGAGCAGCGGCGTGCCCACGCCGGAGAGCACGTCGCCGACCACGGCCGCGGCCAGCGCGGCGTCCTCGCAAGGGTGGATGCGCCAGCGTCTCATGCGTGAGGAAAGGAGGAGAAGTGGGGATGGATACGGGTAAACACCTCGTACGAAGTTATGACATTGCCGCTCGCCCCGCATCGGGACAATCCCGCCGGATGACGAACTCCCCCGCTGCCACCCTGGGCGATGCCGCCAGCGGCCCCGTGCCGCCGAAGCCCGGCGCCGATGCCGGATTGCCGCCTTCGGTCGGCGCCTTCCACTACACGCGCTACGAACCCCGCACGCCGCAACTCGGCCCCGACGGCGTCGAAGCGGCCGGCCACCCGGTGGTGATCGCGGGCGGCGGCCCGGTCGGCATGGCGCTCGCGCTGGGGCTCGCGAACCACGGCCTGCGCAGCGTGATCCTCGAAGCCGACGACACCGTGTGCGTCGGCAGCCGCGCGGCCTGCATCTCGCGCCGCAGCCTGGAGATCATGGAGCGGCTCGGCGTGCTGCGCGCCTTCATGGACAAGGGCCTGCCCTGGACCGGCGGGCGCAGCTTCTACAAGACCGCCGAGGTGTTCCGCTTCGAGATGCCGCACGACGAGCGGCAGAAGCTGCCGCCGATGATCAACCTCGAGCAGTACTACGCCGAGCACTACCTGCTGGAGGAGATCCTGCGCCGCAACGAGCGCACGCCGGGGCTCGTCGACATCCGCTGGGGCACCGAGCTCACCGGCCTCGCGCAGGACGACGAAGGCGTGACGCTCGACGTGCGCAACGCCCAAGGCGCCTACCGGCTGCGCGGCCGGTGGCTCGCGGCCTGCGATGGCGGCCAGAGCTTCGTGCGCAAGGCGATGGGGCTCGCGCTGGAAGGCACGGGCTACGAAGGCCGCTACGTGATCATCGACATCGAACTCAAGAGCGGCCACCCCACCGAGCGCCGCGCCTGGTTCGACCCGCCGTGGAACCCCGGCTCGACCGTGCTCATGCACCGCCAGCCCGACGACATCTGGCGCATCGACTACCAGCTGCGCCCCGGCCAGAGCACCGAGGAGGCGCTGCAGCCGGCGGCGGTGGCCGAGTTCGTGCAGCGCCACCTCGACGCCATCGGCGAAGGCCACCTGCCCTGGAAGACGGTATGGACCTCGGTCTACCGCGCCGGCGCGATGACGCTCGAAAGCTACCGCCACGGCCGCGTCGTCTTCGCGGGCAACGCAGCGCACGCAATGCCGATCTTCGGCGTGCGCGGGCTCAATTCCGGTTTCGACGACGCGGACAACCTCGCGTGGAAGCTCTCCTTCGTCGCGAAGGGGCTGTCCGACGCTGAGCTGCTCGATTCGTACTCGCAGGAGCGCATCGAGGCCTTCCACGTCAACGCCGAGAACGCGATGCGCAGCACCGAGTTCATGTCGCCGCCCTCGCGCGGATTCGACCTGCTGCGCGAGGGGGCGCTGTCGCTGTCGGAGGCGCACCGCGGTATCGCGCAGCTCATCAACCCGCGCCAGACGCAGGCGGTGCGCTATGCGGCGTCGCCGCTGTCGAGCGAGGGCGATGCGCTGCCCGCCGGCCCGCTGCCGGGCGAGGCGATGCCCGAGCAGCAGCTCGAACGCGGCCATCTCACCGACTGGATCGCGCCCACCTTCACGCTGCTGGTGCTGCGGCCCGACCTCGTCGCGCTGCCTGCCGCCGACATCGAGCGGGCACGCAAGGGCGCGCTGCCCTTCATCGTGCGCAGCATCGCGAGCCCGGGCATCGACGGTGCCGACGCGCATGCGTCGCCCGCCATGTTCGAAGCGCTGGGCGCCAGGGACGGCGCCGTCTACCTGCTGCGCCCCGACGGCCACGTGGCCGCGCGCTGGCATCGCCTGCCGGCCGGCGCCCTGCAACCCGCACTGGCCCGCGCGGCCCGGGAGATTTCCGCATGACGACGACCACCACACCGCAGCTCCAACCCGACGCCCGCGACCGCCTCTATGCCGAATGCGCGAGAGCCATCACCGAAGCCGGCGCCGAGCGCGAATCGCTGTTCCTCGCGCGGCTCGCGCTGCTGCTCTTCGAACAGGTCGGCGACGAGGCACGCTGCCGCACCGCACTGGCCGACGCACTGCGCGCTCTGCCCGTACCATCCCTGTCCGCTTCCTGATTTCCGGAACGACATACATACAACCAGCAGATTGGAGACTGATTCCATGGATCGCCGCACCCTTCTCGCCACGCTCGCCTCCGGCGCCGCAATGGCCGCATCGCCCTTCGCCCGCGCGCAGGAGTACCCCGCGCAGCTCATCAAGTGGGTCGTACCCTATCCGGCCGGCGGCGGCACCGACGTGATCGCGCGCGTGCTGGCCGAGGCCATGCGCCAGACGCTGGGCCAGCAGATCGTGGTGGACAACCGCCCCGGCGCCTCGACCAACATCGGCGCCGACATCGTCGCCAAGAGCAAGCCCGACGGCTACACGATCCTCTCGGCCGACAACGCGGTGCTGGCCTTCAACGAGCACCTGTTCAGCAAGCTGCCCTTCAGCCCCGAGAAAGACTTCACCTACATCGGCGCCATCGGCAAGTTCCCGCTGGCCCTGGTGGTGCACCCGGACTTCCCGGCGAAGAACTTCAAGGAGTTCCTGGCCTACGTGAAGGCCAACCCCGGCAAGGTCAACTACGCCTCGCCCGGCAACGGCTCGCCGCACCACCTGGCCATGGAAATGTTCAAGGTTCGCACCGGCACCTTCATCACCCACATCCCGTACCGCGGCGCGGCGCCGGCCATGGCCGACGTGATGGGCGGTCAGGTGCCCTGCATGTTCCTCGACCTGGCCTCGGGCCTGCCGGTCATGCAGAGCAACAAGGTGCGCGTGCTGGCCATCGGCTCCGGCGCGCGCAGCAAGCCGCTGCCCAACGTGCCGACGCTGGCCGAGGTGGGCGTGCCCAACACGGAGGTGTTCGCGTTCCAGGGCATCCTTGGCCCGGCCAACCTGCCGGCGGCGGTGGTCAACAAGCTCAACGGCGACCTGAACAAGGCCTTCGGCACGCCGGCCGTGCAGAAGCGCTTCGACGACTTCGGCATGGAAGCGATGCCGGGCACGCCGGCGCAGTTCGCGGCGCTGTCGCGCGCGGAATCGAAGCGCTGGGGCCCGATCATCAAGCAGGCAGGAATCAAGCTGGACTGAGCTCGCCAGGAGCAGCTCTTTTCGCGAAACACCGCGGAACCGGCTTCGCCGGGCCGCAGGTGTTGCCCCCGGTAGGGGGTGGAGGAGCGACACGAAGTGCGCGCAGCCTGGGGGCGAGCCCAGTTACCTTGTGTATGCCTTGCGCGAGCCGTCCTCGAAGACTTCGTCGTCGCGCTGCAGTTCGCCGTTCTCGTCCCAAGCGCGCTCGCGCGTGACGCGGCCCTTGGCGTCGAAGCTCGACTCGGCCAGCAGCGTGCCCTTCTCGCTGAAGCGCTGATGGGTGCCGACCGGGATCTGCCGGTTGCGGCCCTGGATCTCGTAGCGGCCTTGCGCGGCGCGCTGGCCGCTGTCGTAGAACTCGGTGATCTCGACGCTGCGCGCGTCGCCGCTGCCGCTGTAGGCCGACTTGCTGCGCGGCTGGCCGTTGATGTAGTAGCTGTCGTCGACGATCGGCTCGCCCGCGCTGTTCCAGCGCTGGTCGCGCACCAGCGTGCCCTTTTCGGAGAAAGCCTGCTCGCGCACGCGGACGCTCGTGCGCTCCACCAGCAGGAAGGCGGTCTCGCGGCGCTTGACGCCTTCGGACGAGAAGCTCTGCTCGGTGCGCTGGTTGCCCACGGTCTCGTCGAGCGACGAAGTCTTGCCGTTGTCGTAGAAGCTCTGCGCGCGCACCCGCTTGCCCGACACGTATGCGAGCCGCGAGCGCAGGATGCCGCGCGCGTCGAACAGGTCGACCTGCGACGGGCCGGTGCCCGAGAAGCCGCAGAGCCTGGCGTCGTCCACCACCGGCGCCAGCGTGGGCGCGTCGGCGCAGCGCAGGGCCGAGAGCTGGCCGTGCTCGGTGAACTCGACCGATGCGCGCTCGTTGCCGCCGCCGGTGTCGGAGTTGGGATAGAAGATCGCGCGGCGCAGCTTGCCGTCGGGGTAGAAGCTGCGTACCAGTCCGCGCTCCTGGCCGTCGTCGTAGGTGGCGTCGCGCAGCACGCGGCCGGTGGGCGAGAACTCGCGCGCGCGGCCGTGCAGGTTGCCCTTGGCGTTGACGCTGTGCTCCTTGGCGAGCTTGCCCTTCTCGTAGATGCGCACGAGGCCCATCGACACGCCGTTCTGTATCTGCGACTCGCGCTGCAGCTCGCCGGTCGAGCGGTCCTTGCAGCGCAGCAGGCCGGTCTTGCCCGCGGTGCTGCTGCCGTCGTCGGGGTTCACGCTGCGGCCGTTGAGCTCGCAGTCGAGCTGGGCGTGCGCGAGCGTGGCGCACAGCAGCGCGAGGGGAGCGATGACGGCGGCCGCACGCGGGAGCATCTGCTGCTTCTTCTTATTACTTGTCGTAGAGGGTGTCCAGCGAACGGAAGCCCTTGACCTCGATCGGATTGCCGAACGGGTCGAGGAAGAACATCGTCCACTGCTCGCCCGGTTGCCCTTCGAAGCGCACCTGCGGCTTCAGCACGAACTCGGTGCCGGCGGCCTCGAGCCGCTTCGCCATCGCCTGCCAGTCGGGCAGCGCGAGCGCGAGGCCGAAGTGCGGCATCGGCACCATCACGTCGCCGACGCGGCCGGTGGGGGCGGTGGCGAAGGGCTCGCCCAGGTGAAGGGAAATCTGGTGGCCGAAGAAGTCGAAGTCGACCCATGTGTCGGTGCTGCGGCCTTCGGCGCAACCGAGCACGCCGCCGTAGAAGCGGCGGGCGCCGTCGAGGTCGCGGACATTGAAGGCAAGGTGGAAGATGCTCTGCATGGTTTCGGATTATGGGCAGCGGTGCTGTGAGAATGCCGGACTTTCTTTCATCGTGGAGCAAGCCTTGCGGATACTCCGGATCCTCGCCGCGCCCCTGTGCGGCATCGCTTTCCTCTTCACCTTCGGGGCGGCCCGGGCGGCCTGCCCGCCCTCTGCCATCGCGAGCCTCGAGAAGCCCGGCGTGGTCGTGCGCAACGGCATCGACCGCGGCGTGCTCTGGCGCATCGAGCGCGACGGGCGCACCTCGTGGCTCTACGGCACCATCCACATCGGCCGCGGCGACTGGGTGCGGCCCGGCCCGACCATCCAGAAGGCACTGGCGCAGAGCGACACCGTCGCGCTCGAACTCGACATGCGCGACGAATCCACCGCCCGCGCCATGGCCCGCCCGGCCGACCCTGAACTGCTGGCGCGCATGCTCAGCGGCGAGCGCGCCCGCCGTCTGGAGCGCCAGAACAGCGAGGCCTGCGTGCCGCCGGGCTCGCTGTCGAAGCTGCAGCCGATCCTGCAGGTCACGGCGCTGGCCGGGCTGGTGGGGCGAGCCGACGGGCTGTACCCGGAATTCGGCGTGGACGAGACGCTGGCGGTCGCCGCGCGCAACAGCAACAAGCCGATCGTCGCTCTCGAGAATGCGGCCGACCAGCTCAAGGTGCTGACCGGCGGCTCCGAGTCCGAGGAGGCCGAGCAGGTCGACGCGGCGCTCGACGAGCTCGAATCGGGCAAGCTGCGCGGCCAGATCAAGGAACTGGCCGAGGTCTGGGCCCGCAGCGACGCGGCTCGGCTGGCCCGCTACCCCGAATGGTGCGACTGCCTCAACACGCCCGCCGAGCAGCGGCTGCTCAAGCGCCTGCTCGACGACCGCAACCCGAACCTTGCCGACGGCATTGAGCGCCTGCATGCAGGCGGCAAGGGCGTGTTCGCCGCGGTCGGTGCGCTGCACATGATCGGCCCGCAGGGGCTGCCCACGCTCATGGCGGCACGCGGCTTCACCGTGACGCCAGTGCTCACCAGCGCGCAGGAGCAGACCGCGCAGCCCATGCCCGCGCTCGCGGCGCCTTCGCCATCGCCCAGGGCGGTGCGCGGCGGCAAGGCGGTCAAGGGCCAGCGCGGAAAGGCGACGCCCGCGGCTGCCGCAAGGGGCGGAAAGTCGGCCAAGGCGGCACCCGCCGCGTCCAGGGGCGGGGCCCGCGCGCCCTCCAAGGCCGCGGCCCCTGCCGCCAAGGGCAAAGTGCGCCGATAATCGCGGCCGCCATGCACGCGCTGCACCGATCCACCCGCTCCATCGCCCTCGCCGGGCGTTGGCTGCTGCTGTGGTTCGTGATGTCGCTGGGCGTGGCGGTGGCGTCGCCGCTGGTGAACCCGCAAGCCATGGAGCTGGTGTGCTCCGCCGCGGGCTCCATCAAGGTGGTGGTCCACACCGAGGACGGCGTCAAGGAAATGGGCGCCTCGCACATGGACTGCCCGCTGTGCGTGCTGACTGGCGCTCCGCCGCCGGCCATGGCGGCGCCGGCCTTCGATCTTCCCCTGCCGCTGGGCCGCGTGGTCCAGCCCATCCCCGCCGCGCGACTGGCCGCGGCCACCGCGGCGCCGCTGCCGGCGCGCGGGCCGCCAAACCTCTCCTGACGCTTTCGAAACCGTAGCCGTGCACGCGCGCCCGAAGCGCGTACGCGGCTTGTCCGGCCCGTCCGGTTTGAAGCTCCGTGGAGAAGGTTCCTCTTGAACAAGCATTCCCGCGCCCTGGCGATCGCCATGGCATTCCCCCTTGGCGTGCCCGCGCTGGCGCAACAGGCGCAGCCGGCCGACGTCCCTGAAGGCGGCCCCGGCGGCCGCACGCTGAACACCATCACCGTGACCGGCGGGCGGCCGACTTCGCTGCCGGCGCAGATCCCCACCACCATCGAAGGCGTGACGCACGAGCAGATCGTCGAGACCGTCAACGCCACCGACAGCGAGGACGCGCTGAAGTACCTGCCGAGCCTGGTCGTGCGCAAGCGCTACATCGGCGACTTCAACCACGCCGTACTCGCCACGCGCGCCTCGGGTACCGGGAACAGCGCGCGCTCGATGGTGTACGCCGACGGCATCATGCTGTCGAACCCGCTGGGCAACGGCGCCACCTACGCGCCGCGCTGGGGCATGGTGTCGCCCGAGGAGATCGAGCGCGTCGACGTGCTGTACGGGCCGTTCTCGGCGGCGTACCCGGGCAACTCGGTGGGCGCGGTGGTCGACTACGTCACGCGCATGCCGACCAAGTTCGAGGCGCACGTCAAGCTCAGCGGCTTCGTCTCGAACTTCGACCTCTACAACAGCCACTCCTCGCCGGCCGGGCAGCAGCTCGACCTGTCGCTGGGCAGCCGCAGTGGCGACTGGTCGTGGTGGCTCAGCGCCTCGCGCACGCACAGCAAGGGGCAGGCGCTGGTGTTCGGCAACCGGCTCGTCAGCGCCGGCACCGTGGGCAGCGCGGGCACGCCGGTGACCGGCGCGGTGGGCGGGCTGAACCCGTCGAACCAGCCCTGGTGGCTGGTCGGCGGCTCCACCATCTACGACACCACGCAGGAGCAGGCCAAGCTCAAGCTGGCCTACGACTTCTCGCCCACGGTGCGCGCCACCTACACGCTGGGCGCATGGAACAACACCACCCACGGCGGCGTCGACACCTGGCTGCGCGACGCCCTCGGCCGGCCGGTGTACGGCGGGAGGGTGAACATCGGCGGACGCACCTTCAACCTCGACTCGCCCAGCGCAGCGCTCGCCCCCACCGAAACCGCGCTCACGCACTACATGCACGGCCTCTCGGTGAAGAGCCACACCGGCGGCGTGTTCGACTGGGAGGTGGCCGCCAGCCTCTACGACTACTCGCGCGACACCTCCCGCACGCCCACCACGCCGCTGCCGGGCGCCTTCAGCGGCGGCCCGGGCCGCACCACCGACATGGGCGGCACCGGCTGGAGCACCTTCAAGGCGGCCGGCACCTGGCGCCCCACCGGCTCGGCCGAGGGCGTGGGCGCGCACGTGGTCGACTTCGGCTTCCAGCAGGACACGGCGCGGCTGCGCACCAGCGTCGGCAACACACTCGACTGGATCGGCGGCTCGCCCGTCTCGCCGTTCTCGGCCTTCAACGGCAACACCCGGCTGCAGTCGCTCTACGTGCAGGACACCTGGCGCTTCGCCAAGGACTGGAAGACCACGCTCGGCCTGCGCCACGAGCGCTGGGAGGCCTACGGCGGCCAGCTCGGCAACGCCGCCACGCTGCTGAACTTTGCCCCGCGCAAGAACAGCTACGACTCGCCCAAGGCGGCGGTCGCCTGGCAGGCCACCTCCGACTGGCTGCTCAAGGCTTCCACCGGCCGCGCGGTGCGCATGCCGACGGTGAGCGAGCTCTACCAGGGCTCGATCAGCGGCAACCAGATCGTCAACACCAACCCCAACCTGCGCCCCGAGCGCTCGTGGACCACCGAGCTCACCGCCGAGCGCGACCTCAAGGGCTGGGGGCTCGACGGCGTGCTGCGCACCACGCTCTTCTTCGAGAACACGAAGGACGCGCTCTACACCCAGGCGCTCAACAACCTGGTGAGCACGGTGCAGAACGTCGACGCCATCCGCACGCGCGGGCTGGAGGTGGCGCTGAACGCGTCCGACGTGGGCGTGCGCGGGCTGGACCTGAGCGGCAGCCTCACGCTGACCCGCTCGAAGATCACCGCCAACAGCGGCTTCCCGGCCAGCGTCGGCCACGACCAGCCGCGCGTGCCCAGGGTGCGCGCCACGCTGCTGGCCACCTACCGGCCCGACGACCGCTGGAGCTACACCGTCGGCGCGCGCTACAGCGGCAGGCAGTACGGCACGCTCGACAACAGCGACCCCAACGGCTTCGCGTACATGGGCTTCTCGAAGTTCTTCGTGGTTGATGCGCGCATACGCTACCGGATCGACCGGCAGTGGAGCGCCTCCTTCGGCATCGACAACCTGAACAACAACAAGTACTGGGCCTTCCACCCGTACCCGCAGCGCACCTACGTGGCCGAGCTGAAGTTCGACCTTTGATTGATGACTCCCCGTTCCAACCGCAAGGACCAAACGACATGAACAAAACGACTTCGACGGCCATCCTCAGGACCACCGCCGCATGCGCCATGCTGGCCGGCATGGGCGCCGCGGTGGCGCACGTCACGCTGCGACCGGGCGGCGTGACCGTCGGCAGCGACTACGACGCCGCCTTCCGCGTCGGCCACGCATGCGAAGGCGCCAAGGCCACCACCGGCCTGGCCGTGCGCCTGCCCAAGGGCTTCGTCCTGAGCGACGCGCAGGCGCGCAAGGGCTGGAAGCTCGACGTGCAGAAGAGCGGCGACGGTGAAGTCCGCTGGACGGCAGAGACGCCCGGCAACGCGCTGCCTGGCAGTGAGCGCGCCGAGTTCGTACTGCGCGGCAAGGTGCCCGCGACGCCGGGCACGCTGTGGTTCAAGGTGCTGCAGAGCTGCGACGTGGGCGCGGCCGACTGGGCCGAGGTGCCGGCCTCGGGCAGTTCCACCGCCGGCTTGAAGAGCCCCGCCGCAAAGCTGAATGTGGTGGCGCAGGGCGTGGCCACGGTCGACGTGCGCGACGGCTGGGTGCGCCAGTCGGTGCCGGGCCAGAGCGGCACCGGTGCCTTCATGAAGCTGACCTCGCCCACCGGCGCGAAGCTGGTGGGCATCTCCACGCCGGCCGCCGGTGTCGCCGAAGTGCACGAGATGAAGATGGAGGGCGACACCATGAAGATGCGCGAGCTCCCGGCCGGCCTCGACCTGCCTGCGGGCCAGACCGTCGAGCTCAAGCCCGGCGGCTACCACGTGATGATGATGGACCTGAAGGGCGCGCTGGCGAAGGGCGCGACCGTGCCGATGACGCTGAGCTTCCAGGACGCCAAGGGCGCCAAGACCACGCTCGACGTGACGCTGCCGGTGGGTGCGCCCGAAGGTGCCGATGCGGCCGGATCGGCGCACCAGCACAAGCACTGAGCGGCAGCCTCAAGGCTTCATTCAAAGCAGCTGGTCCGGCGCCAGCGGCCCGAAGAGCTTGAGCATCAGCCGCAGCATGGCGCCGGCGTCGGGCTCGGTGGTGGCGTCCTTCAGGCCGCTGCCCTGGGGCGCCCGCCACACCAGCGAGCCGTCGACCAGCTCGACGTGCCACGAGCGCTCGCTCATACCGCGCTCGATCTGCTCGGTGGCGGCGCGCGAAAGCTCGTTGCTGCGGATCAGCAGCGCGATCTCGGTGTTCTGCAGCTGGGAGCGCAGGTCGAGGTTCATCGAGCCCACCACCAGCAGCCGTCCGTCCATCACCAGCACCTTGGAGTGCAGCATCGCGCGAGATTCGCCGGGGGCACTGCTGCCGCCCGAGGAACCGAAGACATTGCCGAAGCTCGCCTGCTCGCTGCGCAGCTCGTAGAGCTCGATGCCCATCTTCAGCAGCGCCTCGCGGTGGCGCGCGTAGCCCACGTGCGCCACCGGCGCGTCGTTGGAGGCCAGCGAGTTGGTCAGCACGCGGATGCGCACGTTGCGGGCGCGGGCCGTGGAGAAGGCCTGCAGCATGTCCTTTCCGGGCACGAAGTAGGGCGAGATGATGGTCAGGTCGGTTCGTGCCTGGCCGATGAGCTGCAGCAGCCCCTCGACCACGGTGTCGCCGCTGGCGGCGAGGTCGGAGGCGGCTTCCAGCGAGGCTGCGCCGCGGGAGGCGCCGGCCTTGTCGTCGGGCCGGCTCACCACGAGGCCGGGCGCTTTCTTGTTGCCCGGGTCCGAGTCGGCCGGAATCTTGCCGGGCTTGTCGGCCAGCATCACGGCCGGCGCCCAGACGAAGGTGGCGGTGCGCAGGTCCAGCGGCTTCTCGTCCCAGGCGCGGGCGCGCTGCTCGGCGGTGGGGGCGCCGGCGCCTTCCTTCTGGCGGGTCGATTCCTCGGCCAGTTCCTGGTCGGCCCTTTTCGCGCGGTCGCGCATGGCCTGCAGCTCCTCGCGGGTGACCAGCGACTGCACCGGGTAGGCGCGCTCGTTGTTCCAGTAGCTGTCGAAGCTGCGCGACAGGTCCTGCACGATGGGGCCGGCGGCCAGCACGTCGACATCGACGAAGTTGCCGTTGGTCGCGTTGCCGAAGTAGGCGTCGCCCAGGTTGCGCCCGCCCGTCACGCCCAGCACGTTGTCGGCCAGGAACAGCTTGTTGTGCATGCGCTGCTGGATGCGCGAGGCGTCGTCGATCGAGTTGAGCAGGCGGCTGAAGGTGGAATCGCGCGAGCCCGCGAGCGGGTTGAACAGCCGCATCTGGATGTTGGGAATGAAGGCCAGGCCCAGCACCAGCGCGTCGCGGCCTGTGGTGTGGAAGTCGTCGAGCAGCACGCGCACCCGCACGCCGCGCTCGGCGGCCGCGCGCAGGCCGCGCACCAGCCGGCCGGTGCTGGCGTCGGCGTGGATGGTGTAGTACTGCAGGTCCAGCGTCTTCTGGGCGCCCTCGATCAGCGCCAGGCGACTGCCGTAGGCCGCCTGCGGACCGCCCAGCAGCAGGAAGCCGGATTCGTAGCGAGCCTTCTCGGCCTGCCGGCGCTGCTGTACCAGGTCGGCCAGTGCGGTGCCGGTGGCCGGCGCGGCGATGGCGGTCGAGACGGGGCGGTCGACGTTCTGCGGCAGCTGCGCGCAGGCGCCGAGGGTCAGCAGCGCCAGCAGTGCCGTCGACCGGCGGAAGAACGTCTGGAAGGATGAAGGCATGCGGCTTTCCCGGGGCTTGAAGGGAGGTGCCGCATATATAGCCTAGTCGGCGGCCGCCGCGCGTCGGACGGCAGGCGCGCCCGGGTGTCAGCGCCCGGCGGAGAGTTCTTCCTGGCGCTCCATGGCGGCCAGCAGTTCGTCGTCGATCTTGGCGTGGCGCTCCGCCAGCTCGGCCGCGCGAGAGGAGTCGGTGGCGTAGATGGCGCCGCCGTCGAGCTCGAGCATTTCGGTGATGCGCTTCTGTTCGGTTTCGAGGGCCTCGATTTGAGCGGGAAGGGCGTCGAGCTCGCGCTGCTCCTTGTAAGAGAGCTTCTTGCGCGGGCCTGGTGCCGCCTTCGGGGCGGGCGCTTCCGCCGCAGGGGCGGGAGCCGCCGCCGGTGCTGCTGCCGCAGCCGCGGCAAGGCGCTGCTCGGCGATTTCGCGGGCGCGCTTGGACTGCGTCAGCCAGTCCTGCACGCTGCCTTCGTACTCGCGCCAGCGGCCGTCGCCTTCGTACGCGATGGTGCTGGTGACCACGTTGTCCAGGAAGGTGCGGTCGTGGCTCACGAGGAACACGGTGCCGTCGTAGTCCTGCAGCAGGTTCTTCGAGCAGCTCGAGGGTGTCGATGTCGAGGTCGTTGGTCGGCTCGTCGAGCACCAGCACGTTGGCCGGGCGCGCGAACAGGCGGGCCAGCAGCAGGCGGTTGCGCTCGCCGCCGCTGAGCGAGCGCACGGGCGAATTGGCGCGCGCCGGGGAGAAGAGGAAGTCGGAGAGGTAGCTCTTGACGTGCTTCTTCTGCGTGCCGATCTCGATCCACTCGCTGCCAGGGCTGATGAAGTCTTCCAGCGTGGCGTCGAGGTCGAGCTTGTCCCGCATCTGGTCGAAGTACGCCACCTGCAGGTTGGTGCCGCGGCGGATCTTGCCGCTGTCGGGCTCGAGCTCGCCGAGGATCAGCTTCAGCAGGGTGGTCTTGCCCGCGCCGTTGGGGCCGAGCAGGCCGACCTTGTCGCCGCGCAGGATGGTGCCGCTGAACTTGCGGATCACGGTCTTGTCGCCGAAGGACTTGGTGGCGTCGGTGAGCTCGGCCACGATCTTGCCGCTGGCCTGGCCCGAAGCCACGTCCATGTTGACGCTGCCCTGCACGTTCCGGCGGGCGGCGTGGCTGGCACGCAGCTCCTGCAGGCGGGTGATGCGGCTCTGGCTGCGGGTGCGGCGGGCTTCCACGCCCTTGCGGATCCAGATTTCCTCCTGGGCCAGCAGCTTGTCGGCCTTGGCGTTGATCACCGCCTCCTGGGCGAGCTGCTCTTCCTTCTGGGCGAGGTACTGTTCGAAGTTGCCGGGGTAAGAGCCGAGCTTGCCCCGGTCCAACTCGACGATGCGGGTCGCGACGCGGTTCAGGAAGCTGCGGTCATGGGTGACGGTGACGACGCTGCCCTTGAAGTCGATCAGAAGCTGTTCGAGCCATTCGATGGAGTCGAGGTCCAGGTGGTTGGTGGGCTCGTCGAGCAGGAGGACGTCCGGAGCCGCCACCAGTGCCTGGGCAAGGGCCACGCGCTTGCGGGTGCCGCCGGAGAGCGAGCCGACGCGCGCGTCGCGGTCGAGGTGCAGGCGGTGCAGCGTCTCTTCCACGCGCTGCTCCCAGTTCCATGCGTCGAAGGCTTCGATCTGGGACTGAAGGGCGTCGAGGTCCAGGCCTTCGGCACCGGAGAGATAGAGATCGCGCAGCGCGATGACGGGAGCCAGGCCCTGGCTGGCGGCGGTGAAGACGTCGGCATCCATGTCGAGCGCGGGCTCCTGGGCGACGTAGGCGACGCGGAGGTTCTGCTGCAGCTGCAGGGTGCCGTCGTCGGTCTTTTCCAGGCCGCCCAGTATCTTGAGCAGGGAGGACTTGCCAGCGCCGTTGCGGCCGATCAGGCCGATGCGCTCCGATTCGAGAAGAGAGAAGTCCGCATGATCCAGCAGCGGGACGTGACCGAACGCGAGCTGTGCGTCGAGGAGTGTGATGAGTGCCATGTGGCGCGGATTATCGGAGGAGGGGATGTCGGATCGTCCTGGGGAGTGTTTCCTCCTCTATATCTGGAGCAGAGAAGAGCCCGTTGTGACGCCGATCCAAGATTCTTTCACGAGCGTCTTGCGCAAGCCCAAATCTGTCATATACTCGTGGGCTTCGCTGCTGAATGCCTGTGGTGTTCGGGTCTGACGGGCTCTTCGGGACTGGTTGGATGGGGTGAAGAAAAAGTCTTCGAAAGTTGACGCCGTTTGAAAAAACAGTGCATAATCGGAGGCTTCGCTGAAACGAACTGCTTCAGCGACTTGCGATGAAAGTTGCGGGTTGCGAAAGAAGTTGGCGGATGTGAAAAGCCAAAATAGTTTGGTGGATTTGAAAAAATCGTGCTAGACTGCAAGGCTCCGCTGAAATGACTTCGGTGGCTGACAATGAAAGTTGTGAGTCGCGAATAACGAAGAAAAAGAAAGCGAAAAAAGTTTGGCGATTCTTTAAAAATCGTGCTAGACTACAAGGCTTCGCTGATCGCAGCAAGCAAACGAAGTAAACGACAAGTTGCTTCGGTGATCGTTAAAAAATTACAGCCGATAAGCGTGGGCGTTTGAAGGTAATTGCACAAGTTCTTCGGAACAAGTCGCAAGACTTAAAAACGCTCATGAGAATAGAAGTGAAGTTCACTTCAATTTCTTTTTTTATGAGTTTTGCCTGGTCGCGAGATCAGGCGCAAATCAAGATCGAACTATAGAGTTTGATCCTGGCTCAGATTGAACGCTGGCGGCATGCCTTACACATGCAAGTCGAACGGCAGCGCGGGAGCAATCCTGGCGGCGAGTGGCGAACGGGTGAGTAATACATCGGAACGTGCCCAATCGTGGGGGATAACGCAGCGAAAGCTGTGCTAATACCGCATACGATCTACGGATGAAAGCAGGGGATCGCAAGACCTTGCGCGAATGGAGCGGCCGATGGCAGATTAGGTAGTTGGTGAGGTAAAGGCTCACCAAGCCTTCGATCTGTAGCTGGTCTGAGAGGACGACCAGCCACACTGGGACTGAGACACGGCCCAGACTCCTACGGGAGGCAGCAGTGGGGAATTTTGGACAATGGGCGCAAGCCTGATCCAGCCATGCCGCGTGCAGGATGAAGGCCTTCGGGTTGTAAACTGCTTTTGTACGGAACGAA
>NZ_CP171978.1:0-2500 GCF_044055375.1 Variovorax sp. UC74_104 | reverse complement strand
TGCCTCAAGTATTACCTTCGGGGGTAGAGCACTGTTTTGGCTAGGGGGTCATGGCGACTTACCAAACCAAGGCAAACTCCGAATACCGAAGAGTACAGCTTGGGAGACAGAGCACCGGGTGCTAACGTCCGGACTCAAGAGGGAAACAACCCAGACCGCCAGCTAAGGTCCCTAAAATTGGCTAAGTGGGAAACGAAGTGGGAAGGCTAAAACAGTCAGGATGTTGGCTTAGAAGCAGCCATCATTTAAAGAAAGCGTAATAGCTCACTGATCGAGTCGTCCTGCGCGGAAGATGTAACGGGGCTAAGCCAGTTACCGAAGCTGCGGATTTGCAATTTATTGCAAGTGGTAGGAGAGCGTTCTGTAAGCCTGTGAAGGTGCGTTGTAAAGCGTGCTGGAGGTATCAGAAGTGCGAATGCTGACATGAGTAGCGTTAAAGGGGGTGAAAAGCCCCCTCGCCGTAAGCGCAAGGTTTTCTACGCAACGTTCATCGGCGTAGAGTGAGTCGGCCCCTAAGGCGAGGCAGAGATGCGTAGCTGATGGGAAACAGGTCAATATTCCTGTACCGATTGTTAGTGCGATGTGGGGACGGATCTTAATAGGTCATCCGGGTGTTGGATATCCCGGTTTAGATGGAAGTAGGCGTGCATTAGGCAAATCCGGTGCACATATACCGAGGCCATCGATCGAGCCAGCTTGCTGGTGAAGTGATTGAACGAGGTTCCAGGAAAAGCCACTAAGCTTCAGCTAACAACGACCGTACCGCAAACCGACACTGGTGCGCGAGATGAGTATTCTAAGGCGCTTGAGAGAACTCAGGAGAAGGAACTCGGCAAATTGACACCGTAACTTCGGAAGAAGGTGTGCCCTATTAGTGTGAAGCGAGCAGCGGAGCATGAACGGGTTGCAAAAAATCGGTGGCTGCGACTGTTTATTAAAAACACAGCACTCTGCAAACACGAAAGTGGACGTATAGGGTGTGACGCCTGCCCGGTGCTGGAAGATTAAATGATGGGGTGCAAGCTCTTGATTGAAGTCCCAGTAAACGGCGGCCGTAACTATAACGGTCCTAAGGTAGCGAAATTCCTTGTCGGGTAAGTTCCGACCTGCACGAATGGCGTAACGATGGCCACACTGTCTCCTCCTGAGACTCAGCGAAGTTGAAATGTTTGTGATGATGCAATCTCCCCGCGGAAAGACGGAAAGACCCCATGAACCTTTACTGTAGCTTTGTATTGGACTTTGAACAGATCTGTGTAGGATAGGTGGGAGGCTTTGAAGCAGGGTCGCTAGATCTTGTGGAGCCAACGTTGAAATACCACCCTGGTGTGTTTGAGGTTCTAACCTAGGTCCATTATCTGGATCGGGGACAGTGCATGGTAGGCAGTTTGACTGGGGCGGTCTCCTCCCAAAGCGTAACGGAGGAGTTCGAAGGTACGCTAGTTACGGTCGGACATCGTGACGATAGTGCAATGGCATAAGCGTGCTTAACTGCGAGACTGACAAGTCGAGCAGATGCGAAAGCAGGACATAGTGATCCGGTGGTTCTGTATGGAAGGGCCATCGCTCAACGGATAAAAGGTACTCTGGGGATAACAGGCTGATACCGCCCAAGAGTTCATATCGACGGCGGTGTTTGGCACCTCGATGTCGGCTCATCTCATCCTGGGGCTGTAGCCGGTCCCAAGGGTATGGCTGTTCGCCATTTAAAGAGGTACGTGAGCTGGGTTTAAAAACGTCGTGAGACAGTTTGGTCCCTATCTTCCGTGGGCGCTGCAGATTTGAGGAAGCCTGCTCCTAGTACGAGAGGACCGGAGTGGACACACCTCTGGTGTATCGGTTGTCACGCCAGTGGCATTGCCGAGTAGCTAAGTGTGGAAGAGATAACCGCTGAAAGCATCTAAGCGGGAAACTCGTTTCAAGATGAGATCTGCCGGGGCCTTGAGCCCCCTGAAGAGTCGTTCAAGACCAGGACGTTGATAGGTCAGGTGTGGAAGCGCAGTAATGCGTTAAGCTAACTGATACTAATTGCTCGTGCGGCTTGACCCTATAACTTTGATCAGTCTGATCAAGGTGTTATGCCAAGTTGACGCATTCAAAACAATTCGCCAAAAGCTGATTCCAAACTCTATGAATTCGTTTGATTGATCGCACGATCAGTCAGACAACCCTTTATGCCTGATGACCATAGCGAGTTGGTCCCACTCCTTCCCATCCCGAACAGGACAGTGAAACGACTCAGCGCCGATGATAGTGCGGGTTCCCGTGTGAAAGTAGGTCATCGTCAGGCTCTTACAGCCCCAGAAACCCCCAGTCGTCATCGGCTGGGGGTTTTTGCTTTTGCAGATCCGGAAAATGCGGAAAAGCCGCTAGCAGTTCTGCAAGCCTGAGCTATCCATCCTGGCTGCGCCTGCCGCTATCAATTCCCCCACGATGGCTTCAGTCAGTCGATCCAGTTCGACATCACGGAAAAAACGCTTGCGAATCGCCGCCAGATAGG